>NZ_CP035806.1:1200000-2400000 GCF_004208635.1 Leucobacter triazinivorans
TTGGAGCGCAGCAGCTCGGTGTAGACGTCTGCGGCGACGAGCCTCGTGTCCTCGCTCAGCTCCTCGAACCCGTGCCGTCCGAAGAAGTCGGTCTCGAAGGTGAGGCAGAACAGCTGCGTCAGCCCGAGATCGCGGGCGCGCAGCTCGAGCGACTCGAGCAGCAGGTGGCCGACGCCCCGCCCGAGCCACCCCTCCGAGACGCCGAGGGTGCGCACCTCTCCGAGCTGCTCCCACATGACGTGCACGGCGCCGTAGCCGATGACGGCGTCGCCCGCATCGGTCGCCACCAGGAACTCGGGAACAGCCGCGTAGAGGTCGACGAGATCCTTGCCGAGCAGGATCCGTCGGGCGACCAGCGGCTCCATCAGCTCGACCATGCGCGGCACATCGGCCGTGCGCGCGCTGCGGACGCGGATCGCGGAAGTCTCGCTCATCCCACCAGCCTACTGGTGGGCGGGCCCCGTCCGGCACCCCGCGCGATCACCTGCTGAACGCAGGGGCGGGAACGCCGAGGGGCCCGCTGCCGAAACAGCGGGCCCCTCGGCGTCGACGGCGGTTCGAGCTACTCTGAGGCGCCGGGCGTCGCCGCGGTCGACGCCACCGCGGCCGCCGACGAGGCCGAGGTCTCGCCGTGCGCCTTCTGCGACTGACGGTCGGTGGCGAACGTGAACTCGCCGTCGACGAAGTCGACCTTCACCAGGTCGCCCGCGAGCAGATCCGCGCCGAGGATGCGCTCCGAGAGGCGATCCTCGATCTCCCGCTGCATCGCGCGGCGCAGCGGACGGGCTCCCAGCGTGGGATCGTAGCCGAGCTCGGCGAGGCGCTCTCGCGCGGCACGGGAGATCTCGATGTGCATGTCGCGGTCGAGCAGGCGATCCTTGAGCTGCTTCACGAAGAGATCCACGATCTGCAGCAGCTCCTCCTTGGTGAGCTGCGGGAACACGATCGTGTCGTCGACACGGTTGAGGAACTCGGGCTTGAAGTGCTTCTTCAGCTCCTCGTTGACCTTGCCCTTCATCATGTCGTACCCGACCGAGGTGTCGCCCTCGATCTGGAAGCCCACCGGGCCGCCGGCAATCGCCGACGAGCCGAGGTTGGTCGTCATGATGATCACCGTGTTCTTGAAGTCGATGACGCGACCCTGGCCGTCGGTGAGACGCCCCTCCTCGAGGATCTGCAGCAGCGAGTTGAAGATGTCGGGGTGAGCCTTCTCGATCTCGTCGAAGAGCACCACCGAGAACGGCTTGCGGCGCACCTTCTCGGTGAGCTGCCCGCCCTCCTCGAATCCGACGAACCCGGGGGGCGCGCCGAAGAGGCGCGACACGGTGTGCTTCTCACCGTACTCCGACATGTCGAGCGAGATCAGCGCGTCCTCGTCGTCGAACAGGAACTCGGCGAGCGCCTTGGCGAGCTCGGTCTTGCCGACGCCCGTGGGGCCGGCGAAGATGAACGAGCCGGAGGGGCGCTTCGGGTCCTTGAGGCCGGCGCGCTGGCGGCGGATCGTCTTCGCGAGGGCGGAGATCGCCTCGTTCTGCCCGATGACGCGCTGGTGCAGCGCCTCCTCCATGAACCGCAGGCGCGACGTCTCCTCCTCGGTGAGCTTGAACACCGGGATGCCGGTCGCCTGGGCGAGCACCTCAGCGATCAGCCCCTCGTCGACCTCGGCCTTCGTGGCCACGTCGCCCGAGCGCCACTGCTTCTCGAGCCGCAGCCGCTCCGCGATGAGCTTCTTCTCCTCGTCGCGCTTGTTGGCGGCGGCCTCGAAGTCCTGCGCCTCGATCGCCTGCTCCTTGTCGGCGCGCACGACCGCGATCTTCTCGTCGAACTCGCGCAGCTCGGGCGGGCTCGACAGGATCGAGAGGCGCAGGCGCGCCCCCGCCTCGTCGATCAGGTCGATCGCCTTGTCGGGCAGGAAGCGGTCCTGCACGTAGCGGTCTGCGAGGTTCACCGCGGCGACGATCGCACCGTCGGTGATGGACACCTTGTGGTGCGCTTCGTAGCGGTCGCGCAGACCCTTGAGAATGTTGATCGAGTGCGGCAGGCTCGGCTCCGCGACCTGGATCGACTGGAAGCGGCGCTCGAGCGCGGCGTCCTTCTCGAAGTGCTTGCGGTACTCGTCGAGCGTGGTGGCGCCGATCGTCTGCAGCTCGCCGCGCGCCAGCATCGGCTTCAGGATGTTCGCGGCGTCGATCGCGCCCTCGGCGGCGCCGGCACCGACGAGCGTGTGGATCTCGTCGATGAAGATGATGATGTCGCCGCGGTTGCGGATCTCCTTGGTCACCTTCTTCAGGCGCTCCTCGAAGTCGCCGCGGTAGCGGCTGCCCGCGATCATGGAGCCGAGGTCGAGCACGTAGACCTGCTTGTCCTTCAGCGTCTCGGGCACCTCGCCCTTGACGATGGCCTGCGCGAGACCCTCGACGACGGCGGTCTTGCCGACGCCGGGCTCGCCGATCAGCACGGGATTGTTCTTCGAGCGGCGCGAGAGGATCTGCATGACCCGCTCGACCTCCTTCTCACGGCCGATCACCGGATCGAGCTTGCCCTCGCGGGCGGCCTGCGTGAGATTGCGGCCGAAGTTGTCGAGCACCTGCGAGCCCTTGGTCTCACCCTGGGGCTCCGACGCACCGACCGTGGCGTTCTCCTTGCCGGCCTGGTAGCCGGAGAGCAGCTGGATCACCGTCTGCCGCACGCGGTTGAGGTCTGCGCCGAGCTTCACGAGCACCTGCGCCGCCACGCCCTCGCCCTCGCGGATGAGGCCGAGCAGGATGTGCTCGGTGCCGATGTAGTTGTGGCCCAGCTGCAGCGCCTCGCGCAGGCTCAGCTCGAGCACCTTCTTGGCGCGCGGCGTGAACGGGATGTGCCCGGACGGCGGCTGCTGCCCGGTGCCGATGATGTCGGTCACCTGGGCGCGCACCGCGTCGAGCGAGATCTCGAGCTGCTCGAGCGCCTTCGCGGCGACGCCCTCGCCCTCGTGGATCAGGCCGAGCAGGATGTGCTCGGTACCGATGTAGTTGTGGTTGAGCATCTTCGCCTCTTCCTGGGCGAGCACAACCACCCGGCGAGCGCGGTCGGTGAATCTCTCGAACATCAATACCCTCCTTGCGGCCTCCGTGAACGGTGGGACACCGCTGATGCATCCAGGCTACGGCGTGATGCGGGATCGCGGGGGCCTGTTCGTGCTGGGCGTAATGGAGGCGGATCGCGGGGCCGCGCGCACCCGCCTCTTGACACGACCGCCGCACAGGAGCAGGCTTATCGATAAGCGATAATATCGATGATCGATAAGGAGATGTCATGCGCACCGCACCCTCCGATCCCCGCCGCCCCTCGGCGTTCGACCGGGTCGGAATCGTCCTGTTCATGGTCGCGGGCGTGGCGATCATCCTCGTCGCGGGGATCCGGTCGGGCGGCCGCATCATGCAGCTGCTCCTCGGCGAGGATGTGCCCGTCACGGCCTCGTTCCCCGGCACTCCCGTCGAGGCGCAGATCGGTCCGGACGGGAGCGCCGTCCACCTGCAGCTCGACTCCGCCGTCATCACGCTCCGGCAGATGTCTCCGCTGGGCTTCTGGTCGGGCCTCCTGGAGCAGGTGCTGTACTTCGGATCGCTGGCGACCGTCGTCGTCTGCCTGATGCTGCTGTCGCGCAACATCCTGCGGGGCCGGGTGTTCAGCCGCGGCAGCACCGCCCTCGTCGCGACCGCGGGCCTCGTCGGTCTGGCGGGGGCCGCCTTCGTCCCGTTCTTCCACGGCTTGATGGGCGCCGAAGCGCTGCTGAGCGTCGCGGGCGACGAACTCGAGGGTTTCATCATCGCCACGGTCGAACCGTTCTCGCTCGTGATCCTCGCATTCGTGATCGCCGTCGTCTCGACCGCCTACACCGTCGGCGCCCGCATTCAGCGCGAGACCGAGGGGCTCGTGTGATGGGCGCCCGATCCGGCGGCGCCGGCACGCTCCGCCTCGCCCGCCCTCCTCGCAGTCTGCTCGTGGCGCTCATCGCGGCAGCCGGCGTCGTGCTGCTCGGCGCCGCATTCTTCGGGCTCTGGTTCGCGAGCAGCGCCCAGCAGGGAAAAGCCGGGGAGTTCCAGTTCGCCGTCCCGTACGCGAGCCCGGGATGGCCCGCTGTCGCATCGACCGCGGAGACTTCGCAGCACTACGACACCATCGCCGTCTCCTCGCACGAACCGCTGGTGCTCCCCCGGGCACTGGCGGGCATCGCGACGGCGCTGCCCTTCCTCATCGTGATCGTGGGCTGCATCGGCCTCATCACCCTCGCGGTGCGCATGCTCGGCGGCAAGCCGTTCAGCCGTGCCGCGCAGGCGATCCTCGCCGTGCTCGGAGCGATGGCCGCGGCGAGCGCCGTCCTCGTGCCCTGGCTCGAGGCGCGGCTCGTGGAGATCGCAGTCGCCGAGCTCGGAATGCCGACGGACGGCACCCTGGTGACCGATTCGACCACGGGTGCCTGGGTCAGCCCACCCCACTTCGATCCTCTGCAGGACCTGCACTGGCCGCTGTTCGCGCTGGGCGCGATCCTGCTGCTCATCGCGATGCTGTGGAATCGTGCCGCGCGCCTGCAGCGCGACACCGAGGGGCTCGTGTGAGCCCGGCCGAGCCCGATGAAGGGCACGCGATCCGCTGCCGGCTCGACGAGCTGCTCGCCGAACGCGGCATGACGCTCACCGAGCTGAGCGAACGCGTGGGCGTCAGCCTCGTCAACCTCTCGGTACTGAAGAACAACCGCGCCCGCGCGATCCGGTTCTCCACGCTCACCGCGATCTGCCGCGCGCTCGGCTGCGAGGTGGGCGAACTGCTCGTCGCCGAGCACCCCTGATACGAGCGCACCGGACGCCGTCGCGACGGGCACCGGCGCACCGTTCCCTTGCTGCGGGCACCGGCGCACCGTTCCTTTGCTGCAGGCACCGGCGCACCGATCCCTTGCTGCGGGCCGACAACTGCGCGCCACCGCACGGACACCTCGGATTCACACAGGCCGCCTAGTGTGAACGCATGCCCGCTCCCCCGGCAGTCGCCGCGTCGCCCGAGGTCGCGCACGGCCCGACGCACCGGTCGGGATCCGCGCTCGCGCTGATCCGCGCGAGCCTGTCGACGCTGGGGGCGAGCGAGGGCGCAGTCGCCCAGGCGATCCTCGGGCGGCCCGCCGACGTTCCGCAGTGGTCGACACTGGAGCTCGCGGCGGCCGCAGGCACCTCGACCGCCACCGTGATCCGAGCCTGCCAGCGCCTCGGCTTCCGCGGATTCCAGCATCTGCGCCTCGAACTCGCCCGGGAGGCTCCGACCGCCCCGCAGACCCCCGCTGACAGCGTCGACCAGGTCTTCGAGAGCGCGCGGGCCGCGCTCCTGGTCGCAGGAGACGGCATCGACCGGAACGCGCTGGCCGACGCGGCGCAGCTGCTCGCCGCAGCGGGCCGAGTCGTCTGCACCGCGAACGGGTTCTCGGCGCCGCCGTTGCAGGACGCCGCCATGCGGCTCACCACGATCGGCCGTCCCGTCGAGGCCCCGATGGACATTCTGGCTCAGCAGTTCGCCGCGCACAGCCTCTCTCCCGGGGACGTATGCCTCGCGCTGAGCCACTCGGGGGCCAACGCTCACACGCTCGCCGCGGTGCGCGCGGCCCGCAAGCGCGGTGCGAGCATCGTCGCAGTGTGCAGCTATGCGCGCGCCCCGCTGCCCGATCTGGCGGACGTCGCGCTGTCCTCGGGCGCGGCCGGGCCGCAGCATACGATCGACCCATTCTTCAGCAGGCTCGGGCACTCGGTGCTCCTGCAGGCGCTCATCGCGGAGCTGTCGCCGCGCCTCGGATCCGCAGAACCGCTCGAGATGCGCCAGGTGGTCGCCGAGGCGCTGGCCGACGCCGACGACTGAGCAACCGAGCACCCTGCCCGATCCACGCTCCCCGTCTTCCAAACGCGCGTCAGTAGGTGTCGCCAAAACTGCGGCGAGGCGACAACTCCTGACGCGCGAAATAGGACCCAGGCACGCGAAAGAGGATCCCGGGCGCGCAGAGGATCCGGGTGCGCACAGAACCAGGGATCGCACACCCTTCCCCGGTCTGTCACGCCGGGTTCCCGCCGCGTTCACCGGCGCGTCATCCGGCGCCGACAGGCTTCTGCTGTAACCGCGTTTCGCGCCCGATGTAACGGGCGACGTAGCGATCCACCCGAAGAATCAGGAGCATCCGAGCAGTGCAGGCGATATCGCTCGAAGGCAGCTACAACACCCGCGGCATCGGCCCGCGCGGCGCACCGCGGCTCGTGCGCACCGCCGCGCTCGATACGCTCACCGCGGAGGGCGAGCGCGTGCTGCGCGCGCACGGCGCAGACCTGGTGCTCGACCTCCGCGAGCCCTCGGAGCGCGGCGCGCACGACCACGGGCTCCCGGTGCGCTCGATCCCGCTCTACGGCTCGGCTCCACCCGCGTCGGGCACGCTCGAGGACGTCTACGCTCGGCTCATCGCCGACCGCGGAGATCGGCTCGCCGCAGCCGTGGTCGCGATCGCCGAGCACCCCGGGACGGTCGTGGTCCACTGCACGGCGGGGAAGGATCGCACCGGCCTCGTCGTGGCGCTGGCCCGGCTCGCCGCACGCCACGACCCGCACGAGATCTTCGCCGACTACGCGCTCTCGGGCGCGGCGGTCCGCACCGCTCGGTCGGGCCTCGTCGCGGCCCGCCTCGACGCCCTCGGTCTCGCGGGAGCCGAGCGCCGCGACGCGGAGCGCCTGCACCTCGACAGCCCGGCCGACGCGCTCACGACCGCGCTGCAGCGCATCGAGCTCGGTGGCGGCATCGACCGCTATCTGCTGGCGCACGGCGCGACCCCTGAGCACCTCGCGGCACTCGCGCGCCGGTTCTCGTGGCGCTCGCCCTCGTGCGCCGGGGCGGCAGGGGATGCGACCGCGTGGGACTCCGCGACAGCGGCCCGGGACACCACTGCAGCCCGGGACACCACAGCGGCCCGGGACACCACTGCAGCAGGAGCCGCGGCAGGATCAGGATCAGGATCAGGATCAGGATCACGAGCGGGATCAGGGGCGGGGGCCGCCGCATGAGCCGCGACACGGGGCGCTTCACCGTGCTGCACCTCAGCGACGTGCACGCGACCGAGAGCGGTCTGCTCTACGGCGCCGTCGACGGCCTCGGCCGCATGGCGCGCGTCGGGGATTACGCGCGCGCCGCGGGCATCACCCCGGAGGTCGTCGTGGTGACGGGGGATCTCGCTCAGCGGGGCGAGCCCGGCGCCTACCCCGCGGTCGCCGAGGCCTGCCGCCGACTCGGGGAGGCGGTCGGCGCCCCCGTGCTCACGGTCCTCGGCAACCACGACGATCCGGCCGCTGCCCGAGTCCTGCCGGGTCACGCCGACGGGCACTCCGGCGAGCGCACCGTCGACGGGTTCCGGATCGTGCGCCTGGACACCAGCACCGGCGCCCTCGATGCGCAGCAGCTCGACTGGCTCGCCGCGGTCCTCGCCGACCCTTCCGAGCGCGGCACGATCCTCGCGCTCCATCACGCACCGATCGGCTCCCCGATGCCGGCGCTCAGCCGACAGGGTCTCGCGAACCCCGAGGCGCTGCTCGCCGTGCTCGCCGGATCCGACACGTGCGCGATCCTCGCCGGTCACTTCCACCACGCGCTGACCGCATCGGTGCAGGGCATTCCGGTGTTCGTCGCCCCCTCCCTCGCCTATCACCAGGTGATGGACGCCGGACCGCACGCCGTGGCCGGGCACGACTCCCCCATGTTCTCGCTCGTGCAGTTCACCGAGACCGGCGTCAGCTCGTCGGCGATCGCGCTGCAGACCCCCGAACCTCTCTTCACCCGACCCATCTCCCCGATTCCAGAGAAAGCGAACCATGTCTCGTAACCGCACCCTCGGCGCCCTCGCCCTGCTCTCCCTCTCCGCCCTCGCACTCGCGGGCTGCTCCTCCAGCGCCGACGCGACCGCGTCCGGCAACTCATCCGAGGCGGCGGGCGCCGACGCCTCGACGATCACGCTCTACACCTCCGAACCGCAGGAGAAGATCGACGAGATCGTCGCCGCCTTCACCGCGCAGCACCCCGAGATCTCCGTCGAGGTCTTCCGCGCGGGCACGGGCGATCTCACCGCGCGTATCGCGGCCGAGGAGAAGGCCGGGGACATCGGCGCCGATCTGCTGCTCGCCGCCGACGCGGCCACGTTCGAGGACTACGCCGAGCGCGATCTGCTGCTCGAGTACGAGTCCCCGGAGGCCTCCGCGATCGACCAGAGCCTCATCGATCCCGAGCACCTCTACGTGGGCACGCGCATCATCCCGACCGTGATCGCGATCAACACCACCGCGATCACCGATGCGCCGGACTCGTGGCAGGATCTCGCCGACCCCGCCTACGCCGGGAAGATCGCGATGCCCAACCCCGACGTCTCGGGGGCCGCCGCCTACAACGCGGCCGTATGGCTGAACGAACCGTCGCTCGGACTCGACTGGCTCGAGGCTCTGGCGGCGAATCAGCCGCTCATCGCGGAGAGCAACGGCCCCGTCTCGCAGGCGGTCGCCGAGGGCAGCAGCCCGGTCGGGATCGTGGTCGACTCGCTCGTGCGCGACCTGGCGGCCGCGGGCTCCCCGATCGCGGCGGTGTACCCCGAGGAGGGCGTGCCCTTCGTCTCGCAGCCGGTCGGCATCTTCGCCGGCACCGACGAGGCCGAGGCGGCCCAGCTGTTCGTCGACTTCCTCATCGGCCAGGAGGGCCAGGAGATCGCGGCTGCGCAGTCGTACCTGCCCATCCGGGATGACGTCGAGAGCCCCGAGGGCGCACCGGCCCTCTCCGAGATCCAGCTGCTGACGCCCGATCTCGAGACCATCCGGTCCTCGCAGGCCGACGCGGTCGAGACCTTCAATGGCCTCTTCCAGTAGCACGCTGCGGCAGCCCCTCGCCGGTCCGGTCGGCTCCGACCGGGCCGGCGAGTCCGGGGCCGGCGAGTCCGGGATCCGCGGGTTCCGGACCGGCGAGTCCGGGATCCGCGGCTCCCGCGCCGCGAGCCCCGCCGCACGGCCCGACGGCCTCGGCGCCCTGCGCGTCGCGGTCTGGTGCGCGGTCGCCGCCCTGGTGCTGGTGCCGATCGGCGCCATCGTCTGGCTGGCGGCGACCGGAGACGGCTGGGCCGCGCTCCGCGACTCCGATGTGCTCACCGCGGCGGGCAACTCGATCGTGTCCGCCACCGTGTCGGGCGCGCTGGCGGTGCTCGCCGGCACCGCTCTCGCCCTGCTGCTGGAGCGCACCGATCTGCCCGGCCGGCGCGCGCTGCGTCTGCTCGCGCTGAGTCCGATGCTCATGCCCCCGTTCGTCGGCGCCATCGCCTGGCTCAGCCTGCTCGGCCCCTCCTCCGCGGTCAACACCTTCTGGACGTCGCGGTTCGGCGCACCGCTCTGGAACCTCTACGGGGGCGACGGCGTCATCTTCCTGCTCACCGTCCACAGCACCCCGATCGCCATGATCATCGTCACCGCCGCGCTGCGCCGGGTGCCGGCCGACCTGGAACAGGCCGCCCGCATCGCGGGATCCTCGGCGTCGCGCGCCATGCGGGAGATCACGGCACCGCTGCTGCGACCCGCGATGCTGTCGTCGTTCACCCTCATCGCGGTGTCGAACCTCGCGGATTTCGGGATCCCCTCCATCATCGGACTGCCCGAGCGCTACGCGACGCTCTCCACCCTCGTCTACCGCACGCTCCAATCGGGCACCGTCGACGACCCGATCGCCGTTGTCTCGGCGATCGGCTTCGTGCTCCTCATGATCGCGCTCCTCGGCACCGCGACCGATCTGCTGCGCGCGCGCAACCGGGTCGAGCTCGACGCGCAGGCCGGGGCGCCCGCGCGGCTGCCGCTCGGACGCGCCAGGATCCCCGTGGGCGCGATCACGGGGTGCATCGTGTTCGCCATCACGATCCTGCCCCTCGTCACCCTCACGACCCAGGCGCTCCTCCCCGCGCCCGGCGTGCCGTTCTCGGCGGAGACCGTGACCCTCGAGAGCTTCGAACGGGCGCTCACCGCGCCGGGCACGCTCACCGGCATCGGCAACTCCGTGATGCTGGCGACCCTCGCGGCCCTGATCTGCGGGGCGCTGGGGCTCGGGATCGGCACGCTCGTCACGCGCACCCGCGCGCGCAGCAATCGGGCGCTGCTTGGGATCTCGGTGCTGCCGCAGGCGATTCCAGGCCTCGTGATCGCGGTCGCGTGGCTCGTGCTCGCACCGCGGATCGGACTCTACAACACCCCGTGGCTGATCCTCTGCGCCTACCTCACCTCGTTCCTCGCGCTGGTCGTGCAGGCCGTGCACGCTCCGCTCTCAGCGACGCCGACCACCGCCGAGGAGGCGGCCAGGGTCTCAGGCGCCTCCCGGCTGCGCGCGCTGTGGGACATCTCGTGCCGCATGGCGGTCCCCGCGGCGATCTCGGGGGCGTTCCTCGTCGCGCTGACCGCCATGCGAGAGCTGACCCTCTCGGTGCTGCTGCTCTCCCCCGGCTCGCAGACCCTCGGCGTCGTCATCTTCAATCTCCAGCAGGCGGGCGCCTACAACGCGTCCTCCGCGCTCTCCCTCATCGTCGCGATCGTCGGCCTGGCCGGGCTCGGCCTCACCGCGCGTTCCCACCGCTAGGAGTCTCCCGTGTCATCCGTCTCTCTCGAATCCGTCAGCCTCGCCTACCCGGGCGGCCGCCTCGGCCTCGCCGACGTCGACCTGCGCGTCGGCGACGGCGAATTCGTCGCGCTCGTCGGCCCCTCCGGGTCGGGCAAGACCACCCTGCTGCGCACCGTCGCGGGGTTCCTCACGCCCACGGCGGGGAGCGTGCGCATCGGTGAGGCGGTCGTCGCCACCGCCGCGCGCAGCGTGGAGCCGGAGCGGCGCGGGCTGGGAATGGTGTTTCAGCAGCACGCGGTGTGGCCGCACTGGAACGTGGGGCGCAACATCGAGTACCCCCTCAGGCGAGCCGGCGTCGCCCGCGCCGAGCGCCGTCGCCGGGTCGCCGAGGTGCTCGAGCTCGTGGGACTCTCCGGCGCCGAGCGCCGCGATCCCGCCACGCTCTCGGGCGGGCAGCGCCAGCGCGTCGCGATCGCGCGGGCCATCGTCGGGCGGCCGCGCGTGCTGCTGCTCGACGAGGCGCTCTCGGCGCTGGACGAACCCCTCAGGGATCGCCTGCGCCTGGAGCTGCGCGCGCTCACCCGGAGCCTCGGGCTCACCGTGATCCACGTCACCCACGACCGCGGCGAGGCGCTCGCCCTCGCCGACCGCGTCGTCGTGCTCGACGGCGGCCGCGTGCAGCAGGTCGGCACCCCGACGGAGCTGATCGAACGCCCCGCGTCGCCGTTCGTGGCCGCGTTCGTGTCCGACGCGACCATCGTTCCGGGCCGTCTGCACGGGGCCTTTCGCGCGGATGGACATCCGCTCGAGGTGCCCGCGGCGCGGCTCCGCGTGCGGGGCGGCGCAGCGGATCCGGCGAGCGCAGCGGATCCGGCGAGCGCAGCGGATCCGGGGAGCGCAGCGGATCCGGCGAGCGCCCCCGGGCACGCGCGGGACACGGATGACATGGGTGCCGCGGAGCTCTCGATCCAGCCCGAGCACGTCTCAGTGGTCCCCGATCCCGAGGGCGACGCCGTCGTCTCTTCCTCCCTCTTCGGGCGGAGCGGCGATGAACTCGTCGTCGACTGGGCGGGCGTGACGATCCGCAGCCGCGCGAGCGGGGTGCGCTGCGGGGAGGGCACGCGGGTGCGCGTGGTCGTCGAGCGCGCGGACGCGTTCCCGTCCGGAGCGCTGCAGAGCGGGAGTACGGGATCCGGGCGTCTTGCACCGCCGCGCGACGCGCAGTCCGGCGGGGCTCAGGCCGGGGCTCCCGAGGACCTCCCTGCCGGCTCCGAGGCCGCAGCGGCTACGGTGGGATCATGAGCGATTCCCCGATTCCGCACGGGTCGATCGTCGTCGTGCGGCACGGCGAGACCGACTGGAACATCGGGCGCCGGATCCAGGGCCGCACCGAGATCCCGCTGAACGATACGGGCCGTGCTCAGGCGCGCGCCGCCGCGGGCATCCTCCGCGAGTCCGGAAGCTGGACGCGCGTGATCGCCTCGCCGCTCGGTCGTGCCGCCGAGACGGCGCGCATCATCGCGGAGGGCCTCGGCCTGCCCGCGCCGAGCCTCGACGACGGGGTGCTCGAGCGAGATTTCGGCCCGGCGGAGGGTCTGCTCGTCGCGGATGCCGCGGCGCGCTGGCCCGGACTCGACGTCCCCGGCGCCGAAACCCTCGTCGAACTCGCCGAGCGCGGCGCTCATGCCGTCTCTCGCCACCTGCAGGAGGCCCCCGGGGCCGTGGTCGTCGCCCACGGCGCGCTCATCCGGGCGACGCTGTCGAGGCTCAGCGGCCAGGCGGCGCCGCGGATCCTGAACGGGGAGGCCTGGGTGCTGTCACCGCATCCCGACGGGCCGCCCACCTCGGCGGCTCGCCTTCCGGGCGACACCGCCGCGCCGCTCACCCGCGCACTCGTACGGCGGCTCGGCGCCCCCGAGATGCAGCACGCGATCTGAACCGCGGTCGGCATCCCGACATCGCGCCAGGAGATGTTCCTCGCTCTGCGCGCAGTCGCAGGATCCATGCGGTCGTGGATCCTGCGACTGCGCTCGCTCCGCTCGCTGCGCGCAGGATGACGGGAACAACCGACCCTACTCCGCTCGCTGCGCGCAGGATGACGTCGGGTAGCGCTCAGATCTCCCCGCGGTTCAATGCCCACGAGGCGACCTCGAACGCCCGAACGGTCCAGAAGAGCTTCTCGGCGTCCTGCGGCGTGGGCCAGCTCGACACCTTGACCCCGACGACCCCCGTGACACGGTTCACGTAGATCATCTGGCCGTGGATCCCGAGTGCGAGCATCACGTCGCCGCTCTCGCCCGGGAACCAGAAGCCGTTGCGGTACATGCCGCCCGGCATGAGCGTCGGCTCGAGCGCGTTCGCGAAGGCGTCGCGCGAATCCGGACCACCGGCGAAGGTGTCGGCGACCCACCACTCCGGCAGCACCTGGGCCCCGTCGAGCGCTCGCCCGCCGTCGGTGAACAGGTGCCCGAAGCGGGCGAGATCCCGCATCGCGGCCGACACCCCGCCGTCGAACATGCCTGCACCGACGCTGTCGACTCCCACGTGCGCGTCGAACTCCGCCCCCATCGGTTGCCAGAGCCGCTCGGACATCACGTCGGCGGCGTGACGCCCGGCAGCGCCCTGGATCACGAAGCCGAGCGCATCCGTCTCGCACGACTTGTACTCGAAGGGGCCGCCGTGAGCGCCCTTGCGGCCGAGCGTGGCGAGGAAGCCGAGCAGAGAGTCGGGCACCTCGGGGTGCTTCTTGGGGGCCCAGCCGATCGCCTCCTCGAGCAGCCGCACCTCCGCATCCTCATTGAGGTACTCCTCCGAGAACCGCACCCCGGTGCGCATGTCGACCAAGTGACGCACCAGCGCGTCATCGTACCCCGAACCGATCAGCTCGGGCACGTACGCGGTCACCGGGGCGTCGAGATCCAGTTCTCCGCTCGCGGCGAGCAGACCGGCCGTCGTGGCGGTGAGCGACTTCGACACCGACATGAGCAGGTGCATGCCCCCGGGGAGCAGCGTCCCCGGGTACTGCTCGCCGACGACGGCGCCGCGGTGCGACACCATCCAGCCGTCGGTGAACGTCGCCTGCATCACCTCGGTGAACGACGCCGAGCGATCCTCCCACGGGTGCGGCACGTCGAGCACGCCGAGATCCGACGGGCGCTGCGCGAACTCGGTGGTGCGCTCCCCCCGGCAGATCTGATGCACCGGGAGGAACGACTCGATGTTCTGCATCGACCATTGCAGGTACGGCGCGAACTGCCACTGGTCGAGCGGCGGCACGACGTCGATGGATCCCGCCGTCGAGCCGTTCAGCCCATATCCGGTCTCAGCGCTCATCCGTCCAGTATCCCACGCACCGCTACTTCCCCTTCGCGGGGGCGGGCTTCGGCGCCGGCTCGTCCCCCTCGAGGGTGGTCACCTCGTACATGCCGCGAATCGCGTCGATGAGGTACTTGGCGTGCAGCGTCAGGCCGCCGTGGCTCGCCTCGAGATGCGCCTTCGTGACGAGGATGCCCAGATCGGCGCCCTTCCAGCGGTAGTCGCCCTCCTTGTAGATGCGCAGGTAGAAGGCCTCCGACTCCGAGGTCAGCAGGTGCCAGTCGAGGTCGCCGTGGCTGTACACGAGATTGCCGTAGTGGTCGAGCACGTAGCGCCCCGTGCGCGGCGCCGAATCGATGCGCTCCACCGAGTCGGTCGTGTGCTTGATCACCATGTGGCTCCACTCGTCCTCCGAGGCGAGCTCCTCCCAGCGGCGGTTGATCTCGTCGACGTCGATCTCGAAGTCGATCCCCGAGTACTCGAGTAGGTGAAACGCGAAGAGCGGCACATCGGCGTAGGCCCCGGCCGTGACGTTGGTGATCGCGGACGCCCCGCTGACCCGCGGGTTGAGCTCGCCCAGGTAGACGTCTCCCGTGTCGGTGTCGAGCAGCACATCGACCTCGAAGAACCCCCGGTAGCCCTCCTTGCCCAGACGGTCGCCGAGCTTGCGCACGAGCTGCACGGCGGCATGGCGGCTCTCGTCGTCGAGCACCGTGGGGAACATCTCGTTGCCGGCCCACCCGCCGCGGTAGGGCGTGAGGTCGGCGTGTCCCGTGATCTCCGTCATGCAGGGTCCCACCACGGTGCCGTGGCGGGTCTGCACCGCCTCGATGGCGATCGGGCGATTGTTGATCCGCTTCATCACCTTGATCTCGACGCCCGTCACCTCGTCGGCCACCGCGGCGAACTCCGCCTCGCTGGTCACGAAGTAGGTGGTCTTCCCCGAGTCGCCGTAGGCGGTCTGGATCACCAGGTCCTGCCCCAACCCGGCCGCGTCGGCGACCCGCACCAGCTCATCCCAATCGGCGACGGTGGTGAGCGCGTTCGGCACGCTCGGCACGCCCACCGAGTCGGCGATCTGCGTCGTCACGATCTTCGAGTCCAGCCGCTCGCGCAGCTCGTGGCTCGGCAGGATCAACTCGTAGTCGAGCTCCTCGCAGATGCGCTCCGTCTCCTCGTCGAAGAAGACCATCACGACCTGCGGCCGCACGCCCGGAGGCGTGCGGCGCTCGATGTGAGCCCGCACCTCGTGATTGCGCAGCAGCCAGTTGTTGATCTCCTCGCCGCTGTCGAACTCGACGTAGGGCCGCTCGGCGGGCGTGAACACCCGCGGATGCATGCCGTCCCAGCTGTCGTAGTACGAGATGTAGGAGAACCCGCGCACCCACCGGTCAAGGCCGAGCAGGTTGAACGCGGTCGCGCCGACGAAGAACACCGGGGTGTCGCTCGTGCGCAGATAGTGCCGGATCTCGGAGATGTTCTTGAGCTTGGTGAAGCCGCTGCGGCCGATCGTGACGGGGCCCGTCACCGGAGCCTTGCGGGGACGCTTGCTCCGCGCCGGCGGCTTCTTCTGCGCCGAGGCGGCGGGTGCGGCGTTCGAGACGGCGGGTGCGGGATCCGCGGACGCGGGCTTCGCGGACGCGGGCTTCGCGGACGCGGGCTTCGCGGACGCGGGCTTCGCCTTCGCCGCTCTGGCGGAACCGGACTTGGCCGCCGCCGACTTCGCCGAGCCGGACTTGGCCGCCGCCGACTTCGACGCCGACTTGACTGCCGACTTCACCGCCGATCTCGACCGGGCCGGCACGGATTTCGAACGGGCCGTCGAGGGCTTCGACGTCGCATCGGCCGCTGCACCGGCGGCGGCCGTACCCGTCTCGGTCTGCGTGCCCGCGGTCGCCGCGGCACCCTCTTCGTGGGCATGGGAAGCAGTCTGACGCGCCATTGCGTTTCCTTCCGTCGAATACGGTAGTGGCATGGTTGCACACTCGTGAAGGAAACCAAAATCCGCGTCCGAGCGCCGTCGCTCGGTGGCCGATCAGGCTCGTCGGCCCGGCGCCGACGCGGGATCGCGCGAGCGGGCCCGCATCCGGCGCGACCTCGCGAGAGCGCCGGATCGAACCTCGCTGCGCTACTGCAGCGCCGAGGTGAGACGCGCGAGACCGTCGAGCAGCTGCGACCTGAGGGGCTGCTTCAGCCACTCCTCCAGCGTCAGCTCGCGCGAGTTCTCGCGGTAGTAGTCGCTCACCTCGTCGAGATCCTCGATGAACTCGCGCCCGTGCACGACCATCGAAATCTCCATGTTGAGCCCGAACGACCGCTGATCCATGTTCGACGACCCGACGACGGCCACCTCGTCGTCGACGGTGAAGTGCTTCGAGTGCAGGATGTAGGGTGGACGGAACATCCAGATCCGCACGCCGGCGCGCAGCAGCTCTTCGTAGTACGAGCGCTGCGCGTGGTAGACCACGGCCTGATCGCCGGTCTCCGACACGAAGAGCTCGACCTCCACGCCCCGCGCCGTGGCCGCGCGCAGAGCGTTCATGATCGATCCGTCGGGCACGAAGTACGGACTCGTGATGCTGATCCGGCGCTGCGCGGTGTAGAGCAGCGCGACGAATACCTGAAGGTTGTTCTCGCCCGCGTATCCCGGCCCGCTGGGCACGATCTGGCAGTCGAGCTCCCCCGGCCGCTCGGCCTCGACCTCCGCCTCCGCCTCCGAGAGATGCGACAGGTACTCTCCGGTCTCGAGATACCAGTCCCCCTGGAACACCGCTTCGAGCCCCAGCACGATCGGGCCCTCGACCCGCACCATGAGGTCCTTCCAGTGCAGACCGCGACGGCGATTCGAGGGCTTGTTGTAGCTCGAATCGACGAGGTTCTGCGACCCCATGAAACCCACGAGTCCGTCCACCACGATGAGCTTGCGATGATTGCGCAGATCCGGTCGCTGATACTCCCCGCGCCAGGGCCGCACCGGAAGCATGTACGCCCAGTCGGCGCCCATCTCGGTGAGGCTGCGGGCGGTGCGCTTCGCTCCCGGATTGCGCACCGCCGACACGTGGTCGAGCAGCACGCGCACCTGCACCCCGCGGGCCGCCGCCTCGCGCATCGCCGCGAACACGTCGTCGGTCGAGTCGTCGTGCACGAGGATGTAGAACTCGATGTGCACGTACTCGCGCGCCGCGCGGATCGCGTCGGCCATCTGCGCGAACGAGCCGGCGTAGTCGATGGAGATAGACGCCGAGTTGCCGCGCAGCATCGGCTGAGCACCGAGGGACCGCCCGAGCTTCACCGCGTTGTCGAGGCCTGTGCTGAGCCGCTCCACGGGGGTGACGAGCGTGCTCCGCTCGCGCTCGGCGACCTGGGCGACGAAGTGGTTGATCGCCTCCTGCTTCTGCTCGCGCTTGCGCGGCAAGCGCTTGCTCCCGATGATGAGGAACAGCAGCAGGCCGGGCACCGGCAGCAGGAAGATGGCCATGAGCCACGCCATGCCCGCAGTGGGGCGACGGTTGCGAGGCACCACGAAGAGGGCGACGATGCGGATGACGTTGTCGATGATGAGGAACGACAGGGTCCACACATAGGGCCAGTTGACCTGGAGCCAGCTGAGATCCACGATCTCCCCCTCTGCGCGTCACAATCGAGCGGTGCAGCCGCTCGGCTGCACTCACTCTATCGGCAGAGGCGGGCGGTCAGACGTCGTCGCGCGCCGGGAGACCGGCCTTCGCCCGCTCCTCGTTCTCGATCTGCTGGTAGATGCGCCGCTCGGTGCGGTCTGCACGGAGGATCAATCGCAGTACGAGCCAGAAGAAGAGCCCGATCAGCACCGTCGGGGTCAGCGACCACACCGCGTTCAGCCACCAGTTGTCCATAGTGCTTCAAGCTTACCCGCCTCCACCCAGGGGAACCTGGGACCGGCCACGCGCCCTCGCGAGCCGGAGTACACCCGTCATCCTGCGCGCAGGCGAGGAACGAGCCGGAGTACACCCGTCATCCTGCGCGCAGGCGAGGAACGAGCCGGAGTCGCAGGATCCACCGGCGCGCGGTATGGATCCTGCGATCCGCTGCGCGGCCGCAGGATGACGGAGTGGGCGCTGCGCGCCCGGTCGGTCACTTGACCAGCGGGAAGAGGATCGTCTCACGGATGCCGAGACCCGTCAGCGCCATGAGCAGGCGATCCATCCCCATGCCCATGCCCCCCGACGGCGGCATGCCGTGCTCGAGTGCACGGAGGAACTCCTCGTCGACGCGCATGGCCTCCACGTCCCCGCGGGCAGCCTCGGCCGCCTGCTGCACGAAGCGCTCGCGCTGCACGACCGGATCCACGAGCTCGGAATAACCGGTCGCCAGTTCGAAGCCCCGCACGTACAGATCCCACTTCTCCACCACGCCCGGGATGGAGCGGTGGTGCCGGGTCAGCGGGCTCGTCTCGACCGGGAAGTCCATGACGAAGGTCGGCGCGGTGAGGCCGTCCTTGACGAAGTGCTCCCAGAGCTCTTCGACCAGCTTGCCGTGGTTCGGCAGGTGCACCTCGACGCCCTCGGCGTCGGCGATGGCCTGCAGCTCCTCGACGGAGGTCTCGGGCGTGATCTCGCGGCCCGCGGCTTCGGACAGCGTGCCGTACATCGAGATGCGGTCCCAGTCGCCGCCGAGATCGAAGAGCGTGCCGTCGGCCCACTCGACCACGTGGGTGCCCGCGCGATCGGTGCCCTCGTTCGCGGCGAGCGCGGCGTTCTGCACGAGCTGCTGCGTCAGATCGGCGATGCCGTGGTAGTCGGTGTACGCCTGGTAGGCCTCGAGCATGGCGAACTCGGGGCTGTGCGTCGAGTCGGCGCCCTCGTTGCGGAAGTTGCGGTTGATCTCGAACACGCGCTCGAGCCCGCCGACCGCGGCGCGCTTGAGGTAGAGCTCGGGGGCGATGCGCAAGTAGAGCTCGGTGTCGAAGGCGTTCGAGTGCGTCACGAACGGACGAGCCGACGCACCGCCATGCATCGTCTGCAGCATCGGAGTCTCGACCTCGATGAAGTGCTGCTCGGCGAAGGTGCGGCGCAGGCTGGCCATGGTGCGGGCACGGGTGACGACGTTGGTGCGGGCCTGCTCGCGCTGGATCAGATCGAGGTAGCGCTGGCGCACGCGCGTCTCCTCGTTCAGCTCGGCGTACATGTTGGGCAGCGGTGCGAGCGCCTTCGCCGCGATGCGCCACTCCCGCACCATCACGGACAGCTCGCCGCGACGGCTCGACACGACCTCGCCGCGCACGAAGAGGTGGTCGCCCAGGTCGACGAGCTCCTTGTACTCGGCCAGCGACTCCTCGCCCACCTCGGCGAGGCTCACCATGGCTTGGATGCGCGTGCCGTCGCCGGCCTGCAGCGAAGCGAAGCAGAGCTTGCCGGTGTTGCGCTGGAAGACGACTCGGCCCGCGACGCCGACGACCTCACCCGACGGACTGTCGGGGATCTCCTCGAGGTGCCCCCACCGGGCCCGCACCTCGGGGATGGTGGCGGTGACGGGCACGGCCACCGGGTAGGCGCCGCCGGCGAGATCCGCCTGAGCGTTCAACTTGTCGCGCTTCTCCAGGCGCACGCGCATCTGCTCGAAGATCTCCTCGGCGTTGTCGACGCTCTCTGCGGGTGCGGTCTGCTCGCTCATCTGCGCGGGTTCCTCCGGTGATGTCGGACTCGGTGGTTCGGATCTCTGCGCCCGCTCGGGCCGCTCGGGCGGGATGCGCGGGCGATCCGACGATTCGGGCGTACCGATCCATCCTAGATGGTTCCGCCGTTCGGGGGGCCGGGAGACCCGAGGGGTGGGATCGTCCGTTCGTGCAGGAGAATCCCCGTCGTGCAGGAGCAATTCCCTGCAACCGTCCTGCACCACCGGTGATCTCCTGCGCCACTGGTGAACTCCTGCGCGGGGACGGGCCCCGCGGAGTGGCGCGCGGCGGCGGGTTCCGCGCGGCGGCGGGTTCCGCGCGAGCGGCGGGCTCCGCGCGAGCGGCGGGCTCCGCGCGAGCGGCGGGCTCCGCGCGAGCGGCGGGACTACGCTCCGTGACCGGAGTCCGGATCCGGGGCGGGATCGGCGCCCGCGGCGGCCATCAGCTCCTCCTCGACCGCTGCGCGCACCACGCCGCCCACGGCCCGGTCGGGTCGCTCGACGCCGATGGCGCGCAACGCCTCAGCGGCCTGCCGCACGACCGCGCGCGAGAACTCAGAGGCGGCGGCGATCGCCTCCGCGTAGGCGGGACGGTCGGCCTCGCCCACGATCACCGGCTCGGCGCCCATCTCGACGGCGAGCGCCTGGCCGATCGGCAGCACCGGCGCGGGCGCCGTGACCGCGACCGTCGCTCCGGCGAGTCGGTTCAGGTCGAGGCTCGTGCCGGTGAACACGATGGCCGGGTGGAGGGCGAGCGGGATCACGCCCACGGCAAGCGCGGGCGCGAAGACGGCGGTGCCGTGCTCGGGCGCGGTGTGCACCGCGAGCTGTCCCGGCTGCCAGGCGCCCGTCGCCGCGAGCCCGCTGACGAGCCCGGGCAGTTCGGCGCCCGGGATCGCGAAGAGCACGAGCTCCGAGCGGCGCACCACCTCCGCGGGTTCGAGCACCGGCACGCCGGGAAGCATGCTCTCGGCACGATCGCGGCTCTCCGTGCTGATCGCCGAGATGCCCGTGATGGCGTGCCCGGCACCCGCGAGCGCACGGGCCAGGACCGGCCCCACACGCCCGGCGCCGATCACGCCGACGCCGAGGCGGGAATCGGCGACGCTCACGGTGCCGCCTCCCCGCGATCCAGACGCGGCGCACTCGTCGGCTCTGCACGCGACGGCTCTGCACGCGACGGCTCTGCTCGGAACGCATCGGGAACGGCTGCGCCGGCATCGCGCGATCCCTCACCCGGCGCCGCGGCATCCGGCGCGCCCGCGCCCGCGCCCGCCCCGGCATCCGGCCCGCCTGCGCCCGCACCCGGCTCTCCCGCACCCGGCGCGTCGGCCATCTGCACGCGCAGCACGACCGCCGCGAGCCGATCGAACAGTCCCTGCGCAGCGCCCAGTTCGATGCCGCGCATCTCGATGCGCACGGGCCCGAGCACCGTGTGCGCCTGCACCGAGGCGAGACCGAGCATGCGATGCACCAGGGGCCGTCGCAGCTGCACCGACTGCGCGCGCACGATCGGCATGATCGTGAGCGACCGGGTCAGGGCGCCGCGACGCACGCGCATCGTGGCGTTCTGCGTCTCGGCGTCGGCGATCGTCGCGCCGGCGCGACGCCGGCCCCACCAGAGCACCCAGCCGGCGCGCGGTCCCGCCCCGAGGTACGCGTGGGCCCGGCCAGAGAGACCATCGCGCAGCTCGGCGAGGTCCCGCTCGTCGTCGCCGAGCCCGGGGAGCAGGGTCTCGAACACGCGCAGCACATCGGCTTCGACGCCCACCGGCAGCACCACGTTCTGCGTGCTGTTCTGCCCGCCCTGCGCCACCGAGTGCCCGGCCGTCGTGATCCGCATCTTCCACCAGCCGAGCGGGCGCCACAGCAGCGGCTGCCGCGCCTCCACGGCGTGGATGCGCCCGAAGGGGACGGACTCGGTCGCGGTCGCGGTGAGGCCCGATCCCGTGCGCACCGAGTCGCGCCCTCGGGAGAGGACGAAGTTGAAGCCCTTGTTGAACTGGCTGAAGGTGATGCCGACCATCACGATCAGCATCGGGATCACGCCGAGGATCAGCGCCGGCTCGAGCACGGCGCCGCCCACGATGATGCCGACCAGGATCAGGACGGTGACCACCGATTCCCAGCTGAGCGCGATACTGCCCGTCAGTCGCCCCACGGGTACGCGCACGAGCGCGTGGGTCTCGGCGGCCTCCGGCGCGATATCGGCATCGGCGAAGTCCTGCGCCCGCTGCGCCAGCCGACCGCTCGCCTCGCCGTAGGCCCGACCCGCGAAGTCGACCGCGGCCGGCGCCGCGATGGGAGGTTCACCGCGCTTCGCCGCGGCGCGGCGGATGATCTGCTCCCGCACCAGCTTGGCGTCGCGGTGGCCGAGGAAGGAGAGTTCGACTTTGCCGCCCTGCCCGGCGGTGAGCACGTCGATCTTCGTGAGGCCCAGCGCCCGCGCCAGCAGCGAGCGCTGCAGATTGACGCCCTGGATGCGTTCCAGGGGCGCGCGCCGGTGTGAGCGGAAGAGCACTCCCCGCCGCGCCTCGACCGCATCCGAGGTGATGCGGTAGGTCGAGAATCGCCACGCGATCCACGAGAAGAAGACGATCAGCAGGATCGCGGCTGCGGCGATACCGAGCGCCAGGAGCGCGAGCCCCTCCTCGACCAGGTAGTCGACGAGGTCGATGAAGTCGCCTTCGCCGGATACGTCGATGTCGACGCGATCGTCATCGCGCAGGAGGCCGCTGATGAAGAGCACCTCGACGAAACGATCGCGGAAGTTCGCGACGATGATGCCGGCGATCACCAGCAGCACGAGTCCGCCGCGCAGCAGCGGCGAGAGCGGGTGCAGCCGCCGCCACCCCTCGGCGTCGGCCGTCCCCGGCAGCGCCGCATCGCTCGTCCCCGGCAGCGCCGCGTCGCTCGTCCCCGGCAGCGCCGCATCGCTCGTCCCCGGCAGCGCCGCGTCGCTCGCCTCGGGATGCGGCGCGTCAGACGCCCCCGGGTGCTCTACGCCGTTGCGGTCGGTCACAGACCCGACCTCCGGGTCTCCGCGAGTTCGACCAGGCGATCCCGCAGCTGCTCGGCCTCGTCGAAGCGCAGTCCCGGCAGATGCACTCCGGTGGCCGCCGAGGCGGTCACGAACTTCAGGGTGGCGAGGCCGAGGGCGCGCAGCAGCGGCCCCCGGGTCACGTCGACGAGCTGCAGACGCCCGTAGGGCACCGCGATGACCCGCTCGAACAGGATCCCGCGCCGGAACAGCAGATCGTCCTCGCGCAGGATGTAGCCGATGGCGCGCACGCGGCGGAAGGCGAGAAGCGCATTCACGAGGAGCAGCGCGATCACGGTGGGCAGCACGATGTAGGGAATCGGCGGCACATCCGAGCCCCCGACCACGGCCACGATCACGAGGGCCGCCGCGACAGCGAGCACCAGCAGCATGTTGAGGCCCAGATCCGCCCACGCGTACGACGGGGACACGCGCTGCCACTCCGCGCCGTTCGTCGGCCACGCGGCAGCCGCCGCGCCGTTCGTGTCGGCGGGCGGTGCATCCTGATGCTCGGTCGCTTCCTCGTTCACGTCTCCCAGCCTAGGCCCACCCTCCGACGAAGCGCCCGATCCGGACCGGTCGAGACGCGTTTCCCGGTCGCGTCCCGTGCGGGCCGGCCGCCCTGCACGGCTTCAAGGCCTGCGGAATGCGGCTTGATCCGCAGGGCCGGGCTCGGGATCCGTCCCGGTGTCCTCGGCATCGTCGCCCGGTGGCACCCGGCAGCAGCGCTCGGCGTACACCGCACAGCCGATGAGCACCGCGCCGGCGAGCAGCACGAGCAGCATGGGGAGCCAGGTCTGCGGCGGGGCCGGCACCGAGCGCCCGAGTACCGCGATCGCGAGTCCGCCGCCGAATCCGCCGAGCGCCGCCCCCACGAGCTGTCCCGCTCGCGCGGCGGCGAGCAGCCGCACCGCTTGAAACGGGTTGACCGCGCCCGGGCCGCGCCGCAGTGCCCGACGCAGGCGGATCCCGAACACCAGCAGCACCACCGCGATCAGCGCCAGTGACGCCGGCAGCGAGAACGGCGGCACCAGGGGCGGCGAGCCGCGGTTCGAGAGCGCGATCTGCACCAGCACGCCCAGCACCGCGCCACCGATCCCGACGACCAGCGTGAGCAGCGGACTGCTGCGCTCAATCCTGCGCATCTGCGTGCTCCTCGAACGGCCGGGTCGTATCCCCCAGACGGCTCAGCAGCACGGCCACCCGCCCGTGTCCCATGAGCACGGCATCGGGATCGAGGTCGAGCCACGGGGACAGCACGAAGTCGCGCTCGTGGGCGCGCGGATGCGGCACAACGAGGCGCTCGTCGTGGATCGCCCGGCCGCCGTAGAGGATCAGATCGATGTCGAGGGTGCGGTCGCCCCAGCGCGCGTCGCGCACCCGGCCGTGCTCGCCCTCGATGCGCTGCATCAGGTCGAGCAGTTCGTGGGGCGACAGCGAGGTCTGCGCCGCAGCGACGCCGTTGAGGTAGCGCGGGGCGTCGGGATCGGGGCCGGACTCGGTGAGCGCGATCGTCTCCCGCAGCGACGACGCGGCGAAGCCCCGGATCCCCGGAGCCTCGGCGAGTTCGCGCTGGGCCGAGCGGATCGTCTCGCCGCGGTCGCCCAGGTTGGCGCCGAAGGCGAAGAGCACGGGGACGATCTGGGCGGTCATCGGGCCTCCTCGGTGTCGTCGATGTCTCCAGGGCTCGGTGTTTCGTCGGGGTGGATCCTGCGACTGCGGGCTCCGCCCTCCGCGCAGGATGACAAGGAAGGAAGCGACGCTCCGCCCTCCGCGCAGGATGACAAGGAAGGGGGCGACGCTCCGCCCTCCGCGCAGGATGACAAGGAAGGGGGCGACGCTCCGCCCTCCGCGCAGGATGACAAGGAAGGGGGCGACGCTCCGCCCTCCGCGCAGGATGACGAGGAAGGGGGCGACGCTCCGCCCTCCGCGCAGGATGACGAGGAAGGGCGCGACGCGGACGCGGATGGCGGGTCGCCGACAGCGCACGACCCGGCTGTCCGCGCGTGCCGCACGACGGTCACCGAGACGTCCGAGAAAGCCGCCTCGATCGGTGCGTCCGGCTTGTGCACCGTAACCTCCGCACTGCGCACACCATCGAATTCGAGCGCCACCGCGGCCACGCGCTCGGCCACGGTCTCGATGAGGTCGACGGGATCCCGCTCCACAGCGGCGACGACGGCCGCGGCGAGTTCTCCGTAGTGCACGGTGCGCGCGAGCTCGTCGCCCGCCGCGGCGCCGCGGAGGTCGACCTCGACCGCGACGTCGATGACGAAGCGCTGGCCGCGCTCGCGCTCGAAGTCGAATACGCCGTGGTGCGCGAAGATCTCGACGCCCGTGAGCGTGATGCGGTCGCACGGCAGCCCGCCGTGCGCGGTGGGGGTCGCAGCGTCTGCGGGGCATGGATCCTGCGACTCCTTCGTCGCGCAGGATGACGGAGCGGGCATCGCGCAGGATGACGGAGCGGGCATCGCGCAGGATGACGGAGCGGGCATCGCGCTGGACGACGGAGCGGGCATCGCGCAGGATGACGGAGCGGGCATCGCGCTGGACGACGGAGCGGGGGTCGCAGAGAGCCGATGCGTCCCCCTCTGGAATCTGCGCGCCACGGCGAGCGCCTGCACCGTGCCCGGGACGTCGTGCACGCGCACCCCCCACGCACCGGCGCGCGCCGCGAGTGCGCTCGTCACCGACGTTGCGAGGTCGCGCTCGTGGCCCCCGGCAGTTGAGCCGACAGCCCGTGCGGGCACCGGGAGATCCACGAGCGCGTCTGCGATCATGCGTTTGCGGGAGGCGCCGATGAGCACGGGATACCCGAGCGCGAGCAGTTCGTCGAGCCGCGCGAGCAGCGACCAGCTCTGGTCGCCCGTCTTGTCGAATCCGAGGCCGGGGTCGAGCAGGATATGTGCGAGGTCGACCCCCGCGGCGCGCGCCGCGGCCGCTCGCGTCTCGAGCGCGTCGCGCACCTCGACGACGACGTCGTCGTAGTCGGAGCGCCGCTGCGCCGGGTCGGGTACGCCCCGCCAGTGCCCCGCGATGAAGCGGACGCCACGCGCTCGGCTCGCGTCGGCCGCCACCCGCAGCATTTCTGGGTCGTGCGCGCCGCCCGAGACGTCGTTGATGTACCGGGCCCCGGCCGCGACTGCGGCGGCGGCGGTGCCTGCGTGGATCGTATCGATCGATACGGCGATGCCGCGACCGGCCAACTCCTCGACGACGCAGATCACCCGTCGCTGTTCCTCGCGCTCGGAGACCGGTTGCGCGCCGGGACGTGTCGACTCGCCTCCGACGTCCACGACGTCGGCGCCCTGCGCGACGAGCTCGATACCGCGCGCGATCGCGCGCTCCGCGGTGTCGAATCGGCCGCCGTCGCTGAAGGAGTCGGGCGTCACGTTGAGCACACCCATCACCGTGCAGTCTCCTCGCCGGTGCAGGGCCGGGGTAGCTGCGGTGGCCCGGGCGTCACGCACGATCGGTTGTCCGCTCGATCTCGCCGCCGAGCAGCGCGAACACTCCCGCCTGCTGGGTCGGCTCGCTGAGAGCGCCCCGCGACGCCACGGTCACCGCGAGCGCCTCGGTCTGGCGCACGCCGCGATCGGCAACGCATCCGTGGCTCGCTTCCAGCACCACGAGCACCCCGCGGGGCGCGAGCCCGTCGTCGATCGTCTGCGCGATCTGCTCGCCGAGGCGCTCCTGCACCTGCGGCCGCGCGGCGAGGGCCTCGACGACACGCGGGATCGCGCTGAGCCCTACCACGCGGGCGTCGGGCAGATACGCCACGTGCGCGCGACCGCGGAACGGCAGGAGGTGGTGCTCGCACATCGAGCGCAACGCGATATCGCGCACCAGTACGAGTTCACCCGTGTCGGATCCCACGGGCACGGCGTCCGAGAGGAGGCGCCCGGCATCCTGGCCCACGCCCGAGAAGAACTCCGCGTACGCCTCGGCGACCCGGAACGGGGTGCTGCCGAGCTCGGGGCTGTCGGGATCCGAACCGATCGCGCTCAGCAGCTCGCGCACCGCCGCTGCGATCCGCTCGCGATCAACGGTGTCTCCCATGCGGTTACCGGCTGTCGTCGCGGTCGTCGGCGTCGCGCACACCCAGGTTGCGTGGGGGCCGGCTCGTCTCGCCCGGGGCGAGCGGCGGCGTCTCCGGCGGGACCTGCGCCGACGGCTCGGCCGGGGCGCCGTGCTGCTCGGGGGTCGGCTCGGTCGCGGCGGGACCGTCCGCGGCATCCGCACCTCGGGATCCGGGCACCCCTGCGGGGTCCGCGGCGGCAGAGTCGGACGAGACGTCCGAGACGTTCCCGGCGCTCGCGGTCTGCGGGTCTCCGTCTGCGACCGAGACGTTGTCGGTGCGCACATCGGCGGGCACCTCGATGGGCGGTCGATCCGACACCGGACGATCATCGTGCGACAGCCACGTGGACCGCCTGGGGAGCTTCTGCACGTCGCGGAAGATCTCGGCGATCTGGATGTGATCCAGCGTCTCCTTCTCGAGGAGCTCGCGCGCGAGCGCGTCGAGGATGTCTCGGTTCTTGACGAGCACCTCGTAGGCCTCGTTGTGGGCCTGCTCGAGCAGGGCGCGCACCTCGACGTCGATCGTCTCGGCGATGCCCTCGGAGTAGTCGCGGCTCTGGCCGAACTCGCCGAGGAACGCGCCGGGCTGCGCCTGCCCGAGCTTGACCGGGCCGACCGTGGCCGACATGCCGTACTCGGTGACCATCTTGCGCGCGGTGCCGGTGGCCTTCTCGATGTCGTTGCCCGCGCCGGTGGTGGGGTCGTGGAACACGAGCTCCTCGGCCACACGCCCGCCGAGCGCGTAGGCGAGCTGATCCTGCAGCTCGTTGCGCGTCACCGAGTACTTGTCCTCCAACGGAATGACCATCGTGTACCCGAGCGCGCGGCCCCGCGGCAGGATCGTGATCTTGGTCACGGGGTCAGTGTGGTTCAGCCCGGCCGCCACGAGCGCGTGGCCGCCCTCGTGATAGGCCGTGATGAGCTTCTCCTGGTCTTTCATCACGCGGGTGCGGCGCTGCGGGCCGGCGATCACGCGGTCGATGGCCTCGTCGAGCGCTCGATTGTCGATGAGCTGCGCGTTCGAGCGGGCCGTGAGCAGCGCCGCCTCGTTGAGCACGTTGGCCAAGTCGGCGCCCGAGAACCCGGGGGTCTTCCGGGCGACGACGTCGAGATCCACGTTCTTGGAGAGCGGCTTGCCCTTGGCGTGCACCTGCAGGATCTTGAGACGCCCCGGCATGTCGGGGGCGTCGACCCCGATCTGCCGGTCGAAGCGCCCGGGGCGCAGCAGTGCCGGGTCGAGCATGTCCGGCCGGTTCGTGGCCGCGATCATGATCACGTTGGTCTTGGGATCGAAGCCGTCCATCTCGACGAGCAGCTGGTTGAGCGTCTGCTCCCGCTCGTCGTGGCCGCCGCCCATTCCCTGCCCGCGACGCTGACCGACGGCGTCGATCTCATCGACGAAGATGATGGCGGGCGCGTTGGCCTTCGCCTCCTTGAAGAGGTCGCGCACGCGGCTGGCACCGACGCCGACGAACATCTCGACGAAGTCGGATCCCGAGATCGAGTAGAACGGCACGCCGGCCTCACCCGCGACGGCACGGGCGAGCAGCGTCTTGCCCGTTCCGGGAGGGCCGTAGAGCAGCACGCCCTTCGGGATCCGCGCTCCCACGGCCTGGAACCGAGAGGCGTCTTGCAGGAAGTCCTTGATCTCGTGCAGCTCTTCCACCGCCTCGTCGGCGCCGGCGACGTCGGCGAAGGTGACCTGCGGCATGTCCTTCGACACGAGCTTGGCCTTGTTCTTGCCGAACTGCATGACGCCGCGGCCGCCGCCCTGCATCGAGGAGAGCATCCACCACAGCAGCAGGCCGATGAGCAGCAGCGGCAGCAGGAACCCGAGCAGCGACCACAGCGGGTTGGGCTGCGGCACCTTGTCCGTGAACCCGTCCTCGAGCTCGGCCTCGTTGACCGCGTGCACCACGTCCTCGCCGCGCTGCGAGACGTAGTAGAAGAACACCTGGTCGGTGCCGGTCTCCTTATCGGCCTCGGTCAGCGTCAGGTTGACGCGCTGATCGCCGTCGATGATCTCGACGGCCTGGGCCTTGCCCGAGGTGATCAGCTCCATGCCCTGCTCGGTCGGCACCTCGCGGGTGTTGCCGCCCGAGAGCAACGACCATCCCAGCAGCACGATCAGCGGTGCGAGGATCAGATAGAGCATCGGACCGCGGAACAGCTTTCTGCTCTTCGACGTGCTCTTCGTTGAATTCTCTGCCAAGTCGGGGCCTTTCGAGACGGGCGTGCCTGGGCGTTTCGGCATCTGCAGCAAGCGTAGCCAATGCCACCGACAAAGCAGCTGCGTGTGCGCCGAGGGCGAAACCTCCGCCGCGAGCGCGCGGCGAGGCGGAGGGTGCGCCGCGACGCTGGGGTGCTGCGGTGCCGACGGTGCCGACGCGTTGTACTGCGGTGCTGCGGCGCCGTCGGTGCTGCGGTGCAGACGGTGCTGCGGTGCCGACGGTGCTGCGGATCCTGCGCGTCACCGGTGCGCGCCTCGGGATCGCGAGATCCTGCCGGGCGCAGCAGAGGTGCAGCGCGCCGACTACCCGTCGTCCGAGTACACGTGCGGTGCGAGTACGGCGACGTCTCGCAGATTGCGGTAGTTCTCCGCATAGTCGAGCCCGTAGCCCACGACGAACTCGACGGGGATGTCGAAGCCGACATATGCGACGTCGACCTGCACCTTGAGCGCCTCCGGCTTGCGCAGCATGGTGCAGATGCGCACCGACCTGGCGCCTCGGCTCTCGAGATTCTCCTTGAGCCAGTGCAGCGTCAGCCCGGAGTCGATGATGTCCTCGACGATCAGCACGTCGCGGCCAGTGATGTCGGCATCGAGATCCTTGAGGATCTTGACCACGCCGCTCGACTTCGTGCCCGCACCGTAGGACGACACCGCCATCCAGTCCATCTGCGCGTGGAATCGCAGCTCCCGAGCCAAGTCGGCCATCACCATGACCGCGCCCTTGAGCACGCCGACGAGCAGCGGGGGCTCGTCGGCGTAGTCAGCCTCGATCTCGCGGGCCATCTCGGCGAGCCGAGCATGCAACTCGGATTCGGTGTGCAGTATCGCGGAGAGGTCGTCCCCCAGGTGTTTCGCGTCCATGCACACCATTCTTCCACTGCTCGAGGTGCTGCGGCGAACGACGGCCTCCGCACGGTTCCGGAGGGAGAGACCGCGGCGAGCCCACGCCGAGCCCGCGCCGAATGCCCAAGTGGGAGTCGCGTTCTGCCGCATACGTCTCGCGGATGCGGCAGAAGGCGACTCCCACTTTGGGCCGGGGGTGGTCGGGGCGATCGCGGGCGGGGTGGTCGGGGTGGTCGCGGTCGCGGTCGCGGGCGGTCGCGGCCGGTCGCGGGCGGGGCGGTCGCGGGCGGGGCGGGGTCGGGTAGGGCGGAGCGCAGCGCGGCTCAGCCCGACGCGGCGCGACGCGGCGCAGCAGGCTCGAACACCAGTCGGCCGTCCTCGCGGCGCACCGAGGCGCCCGGAACCTCGACCGGGCCCTGTCCGCGCCAAGAGGTCACGAGTTCGGCCACGGCGAGGGTGCGCTCGCGACTGAGCTGTGCGCCGAAGCCCGTACGAGCGACCACACGGATGATCCGGTGGCGCAGTGCAGGCGGGCTCGCAGCGAGCGCTGCAGTCGAGACCGCGATCCCGCACTCGAGATGCTCGACGACCTCCGCGGCCATCTCGTCTGCGAGACCGTCGAGCGCGTCCGCGTCTTCGCGCGCCACATCTGCGGTGCGTGCGAGGGACTCCGAGATCCCCGGGCCCAGCTCGCGCTCGAGCACCGGCAGCACGACCCGTCGCACGCGCACCCGCGCATACGCGGGGTCGTCGTTGTGCGGATCGAACCAGGGACGCAGATCCTGCTCGGCGCATGCCGCTTCGGTGACGGCGCGGGTCACCGCCGGCCGCTCGATGAGGAACGGACGCAGGAGCTCCAGGTCTGTCGCGGATCCCGCGCCGGATCCCGACCCGGCTCCTGCGCCGGCTCCCGCGCCGGATCCTGCGCCGGATCCCGACCCGGATCCTGCGCCGGATCCCGACCCGGCTCCTGCGCCGGCTCCTGCGCCGGATCCCGCGCCGGATCCCGACCCGGCTCCTGCGCCGGATCCGGCGCCGCCCCCGGTCGCGCCACCGCCGAACGTGCGCAGGGGCGGGATGCCGGCGAGGCTGCGCGTTCCGGATCCCCGTGCGATCCCGAGGAGCACCTGCTCCGCCTGGTCGTCGCGCGTGTGGGCGGTGAGGATCGCAGAGGCACCCAGTTCGACCGCGGAGTGGACGAGCGCCGCGTACCGCGCGTCGCGGGCGGCCGCCTCGGGGCCGTCGCCGCGATCCCCCGGAACCTCGACGCGACGCACCTGCACCGGGCTCAAGCCGAGCCGCTCGGCCTGGGCTGCGGCGCCCGCCGCCACCTCGCTCGACCCGGCTTGGAGCCCGTGATCGACGATCACCGCTCCGGCGCGCGCGCCCACCTCGGGCGCCGCATACGCCGCGGCGGCCGCGAGCGCCAGGGAATCGGCGCCCCCCGACAGCGCGACGAGCACGAGCGGCCGCTGGTGCGCCTCGCCCCGTGCGCTCGCCTGGGCGGCTCCCGGCATCGGTGCTGCGCCCCGCACCCCGCGGCTCCGGATCCACCCCGCGAGCGATCGCCGCACCGCCAACCGGGTCTCGAGCACCGCGCGCTGCACCATGCCCCAACGGTACCGCGCCGGCCGAGATGCCGAAGACGGCCTGACCGGCGCGGGTGCCCGGGGCAGCACCGGGAGCCCGGCACGACCGGCGCGACCGGCGCGACCGGCGCGACCGGCGCGACCAGAGCGACCAGCGCGACCGGCGCGACCAGCTCGAGCGAGTTCGATGTGATGCGCCGAGATCGACCGCGGCGACGGCCGACGTGTCGGAGGGGTCGGGTAGCCTTAGACCGGCAACGCACACCGGGGCAGGCGCATCGAGCGCCGCCTCGATCTACAGAAAGAGGAGCGCGCATGGCCGCTGCATTCGACGCCGTCATCGAGATCCCCAAGGGGAGCCGCAACAAGTACGAGGTGGATCACGAGACCGGTCGCGTGTATCTCGACCGAGTGCTCTACACCGGCTTCGTCTACCCCACCGACTACGGCTTCTTCGAGGAGACGCTCGGTGAGGACGGCGATCCGCTCGACGTGCTCGTGCTGCTCGACTACCCGGTGTTTCCGGGGGTGGGCGTCAAGGTGCGCCCCGTCGGCGTGCTCAAGATGAGCGATGAGGCGGGCGGCGACGACAAGGTCATCGCGGTGCAGTACAAGGATCCGCGCTGGCAGCACATCCAGGACGTGGCCGACATCCCCGAGTACACCCGCAAGGAGATCGAGCACTTCTTCGAGCGCTACAAGGACCTCGAGCCCGGCAAGTGGGTCAAGGTCGATGCGTGGGGCTCGGCCGCCGATGCAGAGCGGCTCATCGTCGAAGCCCAGCAGCGCCTCGCCGAACAGCACTGAGCGGAGCGCAGGCGCCCGCGGCTCAGCCCTCGGCAGCCGCGGGCCGCGGCCGGCCGCCGATCAGAACCTGATGTAGGCGGCCGGATTCACGAAGCCGTACCATCCGTCGTCCTGATTCGGACGCATCTCGAAGTGCAGATGGCATCCGGTGCTCATGCCGGTGTTCCCGACATAGCCGAGCACCTGTCCGGCATTGACGTACTGCCCGGGGATCACGACAGCCCAGCCCGACATGTGCGCATAGCGCGTCTGCCAGCCGCTCGCGTGGTTGACGGTCACCATGTTGCCGCCGCCGCCGTTGTCCCAGTAGGTCATGCGCACGGTGCCGGACGCAGCGGCCACGATCGGGGTGCCGCATCCCGCGGCGAGGTCGATACCGGTGTGGTTGGGGCGCCCGGGCGGGCGGAAACCCTCCGAGACCCAGTATCCCGAGGTCGGCAGCGTCCAGCCGCCACCGCCGTTGCCGGGGCTCGTGCCGCCGCCACCGCCGCCGCCGGTTCCACCACCGCCACCGCCGCCGCCACCGCCGCCGCCCGCGTTGTTCGCGTTCTCGCGTGCGATCCGAGCGGCCTCCTCGGCCTCCCTCCGCAGCCGCTCCTGCTCGGCTCGGCGCTGCTCCTCCTCGATGCGCAGACGCTCCTGGTACCCCTCCACGGTCTCCGTGGTCGTGTCCTTCAGTGCAGCGAGCTGCGCCTTGAGCACCTCCTGCTGCTCCTCCTGCTGTCGCACCAGTTCGCCCTGGTCGGTGACTGCCTGCGCGGCGGCCTCCTCTTTGCGCTTGGCCTCCTGCCGGAGCACTTCGCGCTCCTCCGCTGCCGCTTCGGCCTGCTGAGTGAGCGTATCCGCCGTGTTCGCGGCCTGCTCGGCCTCCTCGGAGACCTGCGTGTTGCGCTCGGTCGCCTTCGAGAGCGAGGCCATCCGGTCGAGCAGCGCGTCAGCAGTGCTCCCGTCGGCATCGAGGAAGAGTTCGACGCTCCGGTCGACCCCGCCGGATCGATACATCTGGGCTACCAGCACACCGGCGCGTTCGGCGGCTTCCTCGGCCTCTTGCCGGCTCGCCTCCGCCTGCTCGGAGAGCTTCTCCGCCTTTTCTGCCGCCGCGGCGAATTCGGCCTCGGCCTGCCGCCACTCCTCGATCGTCGTGTTGTGGAGGTTGCGGAGGCGGTCGAGTTCCTGCTCGCCCTCGGTGATGAGACCTTCGATCTCCGACACCTTCTCTGCGGCGGCGGCCTCGTTCTGCTTCGCCTCCTGCACGTCGTCCCACGTCGGGAGCTCGAGGGCCTGCGCGGGCGCTGCCGAGATGGGCGCGGCGACGAGCAACCCAGCGGCGAACACCGCCGCTCCGAGCAGCCCGATCGCACGTGTCGCCATCGCCGTATGCCGCTTGCGCATAACTTCGGACTCCCCTCGAGCCAGTATGATCCACGCTTACGTTAGCACTGCCGGGGTCGCACTCGCTGCGGTCGGGCCGTGTGGGCCCGGATCCGCACCGCCGCACGCGACGGATCCGCACCGCCGCAGGCGACGGATCCGGCGCGCTGCTCCGGTTTTCCAGCCAATCGCCGCTTCGCCTATCATGGGAGGCAGCACGCCATGCACGTGAGTCGAACAGCCAGCGAAGGATCGATATGCCCGAGACGCACCTCTCCAGTGACGCCCGCCACGGCCAGAACGACGGGGAGTCCCGGCCCCGTCCGCTGTTCGCGCCGACTCCCACGCCCCGCGCGTCGGCGGGCACCGTGCTGGCCTTCGTCGTCGTGGTCGTACTGATGCTGGCCGGGTTCTACATGATGGCGCACGCGTTCAGCAGCCCGGACCTCGGCCTCGCCTGGTTCGCGGGCGGCCTGCTCGTCGATGCGTTCGCATTCTGGTTCGCGTTCGGCATCCTGCCGAGCTTCGACAGCCGACGCTGACGCGAACGCGCTGAGTCCCCGGAGCCGATCGGTTCCGGGGACTCAGTGCGTTCGGCGGATGACGGGGCCTCGACGCGGCACCGACCGCTCGCGCTCAGGGCTCGTCGAGCAGGGCGGCGGCGTACATGGGTCGCGCCGCGTCGGCGCTCGGCGGGTGGAACAATCCCGCCGTCGCGTCGCGCAGCAGCCGCGACGCCTCGCTACCGCTCTCGAAGCCCCCGCCGCCCGCGCACTGCAGCGCGGTCTCGGCAGTGCGCCGCGCGGCATCGGCTGCGTTCAGGCGCGCACTCACGAGCCGCAACGGCCAGCCGGCGCCGTGATCCACGAGATCGTCGAGATCGCGTGTGTAGGCGTCGAGCTGCGCCGGCACGGCGAGGAAGGCCATGTGCGCATCGGCGATCCGCGCGCGCATCTCGGGCACCTCGGCCAGGGGCGCGCCGAGTCTCGCCGATCCGCGCCTGCGCAGGGCCTCCGCCGCGACCTCGAGCCCCCGCCTGGCCACCCCCGCGTACACGGAGCCGACGAGCAGCTGGAAGTTCGCGGCGATCGCGAACGTCAGCAGGTCGGGGTGCGGCCCCGGAGGCAGACGGCGCGCCACCCGGTCGGCGCGCATCGGCACCCGGTCGAGCGTCGTGGTGCGGCTCTGCGAGGCCCGCATGCCGAGCACATCCCAGTGGTCGGATACCGCGACACCGGGCGCAGATCGCTCGAGGAAGCCGTAGATCAGCTCTGGCCGCTCGGGATCGGAGGCGTCGACGCCGTGCACGATCAATCGCGTCCAGGCCGGGGAGAGCGAGGTGAAGATCTTGACGCCGGAGACGCGGTATGCGCCACCGTCCTGCGGCTCGGCGACGGTGCGCGATCCCTGCAGCACCCAGTCGTTCGCCGGCTCGCTGATGCCGAACGCGAAGATCTCCCCGGCCCTCGCCTCCTCGAAGACGTACCCGAGCGATCGGTCGCCTCGCGCGAACATGGCCTGCACCACGCCGGTGCACATGAGGTGCATGTTGACGGCGAGCGCCGTCGCCGGTGCGGCGCCCGCCAAGCGCTGCTGCAGCCGAGAGACCTCGTGCAGCCCCAGCCCGGGACCGCCGTACTCCCGCGGGACGAACAGCTCCAGATACCCGCGCTCGCGCAGCTCGGCGAGATCCTCGTCGCAGAACCGGTTCTCGCGGTCGTACACCGCCGCCCGTTCGCGGAATCGCTCGACGAGCGCGTCGGGCAGGTACCGCTCGGCCAGCTCCGCGTGCCGCGCCTCTCGATCCGTCATCGGCCCCTCTCCGCAGCCCCGGCGGGCCTCGTCTGCCACCCTACCGGGCGCGCCGCTGCTGCGGTTCGCCGGTTCGGCGACGCTGTGCCGACCCCTCGGCGAGCAGGCCGGTCACGCGGTACGGGATCACCTCGCGCAGGAAGAGGCTGGTGGAGGTGCGGGTGATCCCCGGGCAGAGCCGGATCTCCTCGCTCACGCGGTAGAGATCCTCGGGACTCTTCGCGACCACGCGCAGCAGCAGATCGGTGCTGCCCGCCGGCGCGAAGCACTCGAGCACCTCGGGCAGGTCGGCGAGGGCCGCGATCGCCTCGCCGATCTGATGCTGATCGAGTTCGACCTGCACGCTCGCCCCCACCGGGCGTCCCAGCGCGGCGGGGGTGATCCGCGCGCTGTGGAGCCGGAGCGCCCCCGACTCCCGCAGCTTCTCGAGACGGGCCTGCACGGTGCCGCGGGCGAGGCCGAGTCGCGACGCGATCATGGCGGTGGGCATGCGGCCGTCTTCGTCGAGCAGCAGGAGGACCCGGCGATCCGTCGCATCGATCTCACTCATTATGCTCACTTTCTGATTGATTCTGCGTGTCAATACTGATCATATCGCTCAATCTGAACGATGCGACTTGCGCAGATCGATACATATCCGCTGAACTACTCACTGTGCTCGCGGACACCCCCGCCGGCACACGGATCATCGCTCGCAGCACCCCGCGAGCAGCACCCGGACGCTCCACCCCCGCGTCCGACCGAAGGAGCCCGTCATGCGCGCGACCGCCACCGCATCGCTCAGCACCCCGAGCCCGTGGGCTCCCCCGACCCTGCACCGCCCGCGCACCCGCGTCGCAATCGCCTCGCTCGCGCTCTTCGCGCTGCTGGTCAGCGCGAACCTCAGCACCCCGCTGTTCCCGCTGCTCGAGACCCGCCTGCAGACCGGCTCGCTCGGGATCGCGCTCGCGTTCTCGAGCTACGTGCTCTCGCTCATCGTCGGCCTGCTCCTCTTCCGCGGAGTCGCCGACCGGGTGAACCGGCGCACGGTGCTCGTCGCGGCGCTCGCGGTCGCCGCGCTGGCCACCGCGGGCCTGGCGTTCGCGCCGACGCTCGGCTGGTTCTGCGTGGCCCGCGCCGCGCAGGGCGTCGCCGTGGCCTGCGCGACGGGCACGGGATCGGGCGCCCTGCGCGCGCTGCTGCCCGGCCGCCCCGCCCTGGTCGGCCGTCTCACGCTGCTGGCCACCTCGGGCGGGGTCGCCGCGGGCCCCGTCGCGGGAGGAGTCCTCTCCCTCGCCGGGGCCCCGCTGCAGACCCCCTACGTCGTGGTCGCCATGGTGCTCGCGGCGCTCGTACCGGTGGTGCTCCTCGTGGCGCCGCACGGCGAGTGCGCACCGCGGCTCGCGGGGATCGCTCTGCCCGACGCACCGGATCCGCGCCCGGACGGGCCCGGATCCGGCGGCCGCAACGACCCGGTCGCCGCGCGCCGATTCCGCGTCGCAGCGGCGACCGGCTTCCTCAGCTTCACGGTCTTCGGCTTCTGCCTGTCGCTCGCCCCGTCCCACTTCGCGGCGATCGCCGGCACCGACTCGCGCCCGGTGATCGGACTGCTCGCCGCGGTCACGCTCGCCGCCTCGGCGCTCGTGCAGCTGCTGCCGTTCTCGGGATCCTGGCGGCTGCCCGTCGGCCTGACCGCGCTCGCCATCGGGCTCGCGGGGATCGCCGCGGCCGGCGGGATCGCCGCGGCCGGCGGGATCGGCGCGGCCGGCGGGATCGGCGCGATCTGGTTCCTCATCGCGGCGAGCGCGCTCGCCGGCCTCGGGCAGGGGGTCGCGTTCCAGGCGGCGTTCACCGGCGCGACGGCGAGTGTGCACCCCGCGCGGCACGCCTCGACGGTGAGCGCCATCTACACCGTCACGTATCTCGGCAGCGCCGTGCCGATCATCGCGCTCGGCGCGCTGGCCGAGCGGCTCGGCCTCTCCGACGCGGTGACGGTCTTCGCGCTGGTCGCGGCCGCCGCGAGTCTGCTGCTCGCGCGCCTCGCCGGCGGGTCCGCTACTCCGCGAGCACGGAGAGCACCCGGCGGTCGCGCTCGTCGTCGATGAGCGGGGCGAAGCGGTCGGCCACCGCGTGCCGGGCGATGCGGCCCGCCTCCTCGGCGTCGTGACGCTCGATCGCGGCGAAGAGCCGGCGGTCGATGGCGGCGGATTCGAGCTTCACCCGGTTGTCGTGGTGCTCGCCCTCCGCGTCGCGCTGCATGATCACCCGCAGCACCCCGGAGACGGCCTGACCGCTGAGCCGCAGCACCTCGTTGCCGCTCGCCTCCCAGATCGCCTCGTGGAACTCGAGGTCGGCGTCGGCGAAGGTCTCGGCGTTGGCCTCGGCGTCGCGCTCCATCTGCTCGATCGCCGCGCGCATGCGCTCCAACTGCGCCGCATCCCGGCGCACGGCCGCCAGGCGGCTCGTGGTCCCCTCGAGCACCACGCGGTACTCGATCAGTGCCGCGACGTCGAGCGCGTCGGTGCCGACCATCGCTCGCAGGGAGCGGGACAGCGTCTTCGAGGACGGTGCGAGCACCACCGGCCCGCCGCGCGTGCCGGGCCGCGATTCGAGCAGCCCCATGCTCTGCAGGATCCGCAGCGCCTCTCGCACGGTCGGGCGGCTCACCCCGAACTGCACCATGAGGTCGCGCTCGCTGGCGAGCTGCGATCCGACCGGGATCTCCCCCGAGACGATGGCCTGCTCGATCTGGTCGACGATGCGCTGGTAGGTGTGCACGGGCACGGCCGGCTCGAAGCTGTGGGTCGCTGACACCTGAGTCTCTCCCTGGTCGATGCGCCGGGACGTCGATGCCGCCGGACGCGTGATCCGATACTAGCGCCCACTTAAGTGGCCTTACCATGTATCCTGGTTCGAAATCTCTCGAGATCTTGGAAGGAAAACCTCGAACCGTTCCGCAGATACGCTGTGCAGTGCAGAACGGCGACCGGGCATCGTCGCCCGACACGACCCCCACCAACGGCCCCGCCCCGCGGGGCCACAGCCACAGGAAAGCAATGATGCGACGTAAGAATGCGATTCTCACCGCGGCAGCACTCGCGACCGCGGCCACCCTCGGCCTCGCCGCCTGCTCCGCCGGTGCCGGCAACAGCGCGGGAAGCGACGGGGAGACCCCGACGACCGCCACCATCGCGCTCACCGGCCCGCCGACCAACCTCGACTTCACCACCACGGCCGGCTCCGCGATCCCGCAGGCGCTCATGTCGAACGTGTACGAGGGGCTCGTCGAGCTCGACCAGTCGGGCGAGATCGTGCCGCTGCTGGCCGAGGAGTGGACCGTCAGCGATGATCGCACGACCTACACGTTCACCCTGCAGGAGGGCGTCACCTTCTCGAACGGCGACGAGTTCACCGCCGACGACGTGAAGTTCAGCTTCGACCGTGTGAAGACCGACTGGGTGTCGAGCCTGAAGGCCAAGATGGACGTCGTCGACACGGTCGAGGTCGTGTCGCCCACCGAGGTCGCCGTGCACCTGAGCGCGCCGTCGAACGCGTGGCTCTTCAGCCTCGCCACCCCGGTCGGCGCGATCTTCTCGGAAGACGCCGTCGACGACCTCGCGAACGCTCCGGTCGGCACCGGCCCCTACGCCGTCGGCTCCTGGACCCCCAACGAGAGCCTCGTGCTCGACACCCGCGACGACTACTGGGGCGAGGCCCCGGGCGTCGAGCAGGTGACGCTGAAGTACTTCGCCGACGCGACGGCCACCACGAACGCGCTGCAGACGGGCGACGTCGACGCGATCGCCAACCTGCAGGCCCCCGAGCTGCTCTCGAGCTTCGAGGCCGACGACGCATTCGTCGTGACCACGGGCACCTCGAGCGGCGAGGTCTCGCTGTCGCTCAACAACCGCGCCGCGCCCTTCGACGACGTACGCGTGCGCCAGGCCGTGCTCTACGCGCTCGACGAGCAGGCGATCCTCGACACCGCGTGGAACGGCTACGGCTCGCTCGTCGCCACCTACGCGACGCCGACCGACCCCTACTACGAGGATCTGAACGACGTCTACCCCTACGATCCCGAGAAGGCGAAGGAGCTGCTCGCCGAGGCCGGTCAGGAGAACCTGGACATCACCTTCACCGTGCCGACGCGCCCCTACGCGCAGGCCGTGTCCGAGATCGTCGTCTCGCAGCTGAAAGACGTGGGGATCAACGCGAGCATCAAGTCGGCCGAGTTCCCGGCCGTCTGGCTCGACGAGGTCTTCACGCAGCACGACTACCAGATGACCACCGTGCTCGCCGTCGAGGCCCGCGATATCCTCACCGCGTTCAACGACCCCGACTACTACATCGGGTACGACAACTCGACGATCGCTCCGATCGCCGCAGAGGCCGACGCAGCCGACGAGGCCGGCTACGTCGCGGGCATGCAGGAGGTCGCGCGGCAGATCGTCGACGACGCCGCTTCCGGCGTGCTGTTCCTCTTCCCGAACATCACCGTCTCCAAGGCCGCCCTCCAGGGCATGCCCGAGAACGCGATCATCGAAGCGCTCGACCTCACCAACCTGAGCTGGCAGTAGCCGGCGCAGCCCTCCCCGTCATCCTGCGCGACGAAGGAGTCGCAGGATCTCGCAGTCCGTGAGATCCTGCGACTCACCTGGCGCGGTAGCACCACCATGGAATACGCGGAACGCTGACGCGTTTCGCTGAAGGATTCCCTGCGCGCAGGATGACGAGGGGCGGCTGGCCGCTTCTCCAGTTCCCGGCGGGCTCGACCACCCGGCGAACGCGTCTCACACCACCATCTGACCCCGAGGAAGCCGCATGGCCATACGGATCCTGATCAATCTCGCACGATTCGCGGTGACCTACGTCGTCGCCACGGTCGTCGTGTTCCTCTTCATGCGCCTGATCCCGGGCGATCCCGCCCAGATCGCACTCGGCGTGAACGCCACGCCGGAGCTGCTCGAGCAGACGCGCGAGCAGTTCGGCACCGATCGACCCCTCATCGTGCAGTACCTCGAGTGGTTCGGCGGCCTGCTCCGCGGAGACTTCGGCACCTCCTACCTCACCCGCACCGACATCAGCCCGATGGTGCTCGACCGCGTGCAGGTGAGCCTCATCCTCGTGCTCACCGCGATGGCGGTCGCGCTTCTCGTCGCGATCCCCCTCGGCACCTGGGCGGCCGTGAAGCACCGCAGCTTCTCCGGCGTCGCCATCGGCCTCGGCTCGCAGATCGGCGTCGCGATCCCGGGCTTCCTCGCCGGCATCCTGCTCGTCATGATCTTCGCGGTCGGCCTCGGCTGGCTGCCCGCCAACGGCTGGACCGCCCCGTCCGTCGACTTCGGCGACTTCATCAGGCGCCTGATCCTGCCCGTCGTGGCCCTCGCCTCGGTGCAGGGGGCGATCCTCACCCGATACGTGCGCTCCGCCGTGCTCGAGGTGATGAGCGAGGACTACCTGCGCACCGCGCGGGCCAAGGGCCTGAGCAAGAACGGGGCGCTGCTGAAGCACGGCCTGCGCAACGCCGCCATCCCGGTCATCACCGTGACCGGGGTGCAGATCGCGGCCCTGATCATCGGCGCCGTGGTGATCGAGCGGGTGTTCGTCATCCCGGGCCTCGGCTCGATGCTGCTCGACGCCGTCGGCAACCGCGACCTGCTCACCGTGCAGTCGGTCGTGATGGTGCTCGTCGCGATCACGCTGATCCTCAACCTCGTCGTCGACATCCTGTACACGATCATCGACCCCCGCCTGCGAAGGAGCGCCTAGCCATGAGCACGCAACAGGTCCCCACCCCGCCCGTGCAGGCGCCGCGCACCAGCGCGATCCTCGCCCCCGGCGGCACCGCCGCTCGCGCGAGTCGCCGACGCCTCTCCCCCACGCTCATCATCGGCCTGGTCCTCATCGGCCTCGTGGCGGTCGCCGCACTCGTCTCGTTCGTCTGGACGCCCTACGACCCGGTGCAGGCGGACCCGGCCGCACGCCTCCAGGGATCGAGCCTCGCGCACCTCATGGGCACCGACAAGTACGGCCGCGACGTCTTCTCGGCCATGCTCTACGGTGCGCGCATCACCCTCTTCGTCGGCGTCATCTCGGTAGGCATCGCCATCGTGATCGGCACGCCGCTCGGCATCCTCGCGGGCATCCGCGGCGGCTGGATCGAGGAGGTCATCATGCGCGCCTCCGACATCGCGCTCGCGTTCCCCGCGCTGCTGCTCGCGATCATGTTCAGCGCGGTGTTCGGCGCGTCGACCCTCACCGCGATGGTGGCCATCGGCATCGCCACCGTGCCGGGCTTCGCGCGCGTCGCCCGCTCGGGCACTCTGCAGGTGATGACCACGGAGTACGTGCTGGCGGCGCGCGCGGCGAGCCAGTCACGATTCCGGATCGCGGTGCGCCACGTGCTCCCCAACATCGTGGGCATGGTCGTCGTGCAGTCCTCGGTATCCTTCGCGCTCGCGGTGCTCGCCGAGGCGGGGCTCAGCTTCCTCGGGCTCGGCACTCCGCCGCCCACGCCCTCCTGGGGCCGCATGCTGCAGGAGTCGCAGCAGTTCCTGGGCACCGAGCCCATGCTGGCGGTGTGGCCCGGCGTCGCCATCGCGATCGCCGTGATGGGCTTCAACCTGCTGGGCGACGGGCTGCGAGACCGCTTCGATCCGAAACTGAACGGGAGCCGCGACTGATGCGCACCGAACCGAAGAGCGCTCCGGCGCAGACCGAGCGCGGCGAGCTGCTGCTGCGCGTCGACGACCTCAACGTGCGCACCGCGCACCGCACGCTCGTGCACGACTTCACGCTGCACATGGCGCACGGCGAACGCATCGGCCTCATCGGCGAATCCGGATCGGGCAAGTCGATGACCACGACCGCCCTGCTCGGCCTGCTACCGAACGGGGTGACCGCCGACGGCTCGGTCGAGATCGACGGATACGCCGGCAATCTGCTCGAGGCGCCCGAGAGCGACCTCATGAAGCTGCGCGGCAACGACGTGGCGATGGTGTTCCAGGAGCCGCTGACCGCGCTGAACCCCCTGATGCGCGCCGGCGCGCAGGTCGCCGAGATCATCCTGCAGCACAGGCTCGCGCCCAACAAGGCCGAGGCGAACCGCCGCGCCGTCGAGATGCTCGACGCCGTGCACCTGCCCGACCCCGCGCAGGCGGCGCGCGCATACCCGCACCAGCTCTCGGGCGGGCAGCGTCAGCGGGTGATGCTGGCCATGGCGCTCGCCAACGATCCCGCGCTGCTGCTCTGCGACGAGCCGACCACGGCGCTCGACGTCACCGTGCAGCGACAGGTGCTCGATCTGATCCTCGAGCTCGTGCGCGAGCGCGGCACCGGGCTGCTCTTCATCACCCACGACCTCGCCGTCGTGGCGAACATGTGCACCCGCGTGCTCGTGATGAACCAGGGCGTGGTCGTCGAGGAGGGCACGACCGAGGACGTGTTCACCCGCCCCCAGCACCCCTACACCCGGGGGCTGCTCGCCGCCTCCGATCTCGACGCGGTCGACGAGCACGGACGCCTCTTCACGGTCGCGACGGCGCAGGCGTACGTGCCGCCGAGCGGAGGATCCGCGCCGGAGCCGCCGGTCGAGCGAGCGACTCCCCCGGTCGAGCAAGCGCACGCGAGCGCCGCACTGAGCGAGGCGCAGCCGAGTGTCGACACCGAGGATCCCGAGCCCGTGATGCGGGTCACCGACCTCGTGCGCACCTACACCCGCGGGCGCACCAGCCTCTTCGCACCCGCCCCGCAGGTGCACGCGCTGAAGGGCATCTCGTTCGAGGTGCCCGCGGGCGGGCGTCTCGGGGTGGTCGGCGAGTCGGGATCCGGCAAGTCGACCCTGCTGCGCATCCTCGCCGGCCTCGACCAGCCCACCTCGGGCAGCGCGGTCGTCGCCGGCAACGAGGTGCGGGGCGCGAAGGAGGCGCAGCTGCGCGCACTGCGCCAGAACCTGCAGATCGTGTTCCAGGATCCGATGGGCTCGCTCGATCCGCGCATGACCGTCGAGCAGATCATCTCCGAGCCGCTGCTCGTGCCGGGCCGCGGCGAGAGCGCAGCCGACCGCACGCGCATGGTCGCCAAGATGCTCGAGGCCGTGGGCCTGCCCGCGTCGTCGGCCGCGCGCTTTCCGCACCAGTTCTCGGGCGGCCAGCGCCAGCGCATCTCGATCGCCCGTGCGCTCATCTGCCGACCGCAGGTGGTCGTCGCCGACGAGCCCGTGAGCGCGCTCGACGTGTCGGTGCGCGCCCAGGTGCTCAACCTGCTCGCCGATCTCGTCGACGAATATGGGCTCACCCTCGTGTTCGTCTCGCACGACCTCAACGTGGTGCGGCACCTGTGCGACTCGGTGATCGTGATGCAGTCGGGCGAGATCGTGGAGGCCGGCGACACCGAGACGGTGTACCGCGACCCGCAGCACCCGTACACGAAGCGGCTCATCGAGTCGTCGCTGACACTGCGGCAGGAGCTCGCCCAGAGCGCCTGACCCGCCCGCCGCAGGCCGGCGCCGCCACGCAGGCCGGCGCCGCCACGCCGGCCTGCGGCACCCGGCCGAGCCGCACCCCGCCCCTCCCACCTCGACGAAAGGCCCCAGGATGACCACCAGCAGCCGCCCCGCCTCCCTCGACGCCGCCGCGCTCGCGGCGGGCTACGCCGACGGGTCGCTCAGCCCGACCGAGGCGGCCGAGGACGTCATCGCCCGCGTCGAGGCGCGCGAGGCGGAGCTGCACGCGCTTTACCTCTTCGACCCCGCGCAGGTGCGCGCCGACGCCGCCGCGTCGACCGAGCGCTGGCGCGCGGGCGCGCCGCTCGGCCCCTTCGACGGCGTGCCCGCGACGGTCAAGGAGAACATCGCGCGCACGGGCCTGCCGAAGCCCTCGGGCACCGCGATCCCGAACCCGCCGATCGCCGCGCGCAACGCGCCCACCACCGACCGCCTGCTCGAGGCCGGCGCCGTCATCGTGGGATCGACCACGATGCCCGACTGGGGCATGCTCTCGTCGGGCGTCTCGAGCCTCCACGGCATCACCCGCGGCGCGCTGAACCCGGCGCACACCGCGGGCGGATCGAGTGCCGGCGCCGGCACCGCCGCAGCCGCGGGCTACGGGCCCTTCCACGTCGGCACCGACATCGGCGGATCGATCCGCCTGCCCGGATCGTGGCAGGGTCTCACCGCGCTCAAGCCGAGCGAGGGACTGATCCCGCTCGACGTGCCGTACACCGGCCGCGCCGCGGGCCCGCTGACGCGCACCGCCGCCGACGCGATCCGCCTCATGTCGCTCATCGCCCGGCCCGACCCCCGGGACTATCTCACGCGCCCGTATCGCGAGATGGACTGGTCGACCGAGCCGCTCTCCCCCGCCGGGATGCGCGTCGCTCTGCAGCTCGACGCGGGATCGGGCCTGCCCGTCGAGCCAGAGACCCGCGCGGCCATCGAGCGCGCCGCGTCGCTGTTCGAGGCGGCCGGTGCCGCGGTCGAGCCGCTCGATCCCTTCGTGCCGGCGGCCGTGCTCGACGGGCTCGTCGACTTCTGGCGCAGCCGCTCGTACGCCGACCTCGAGCTGCTCGACGACGCCGGGCGCGCGGCCGTGCTGCCCTTCATCGTGGAGTGGTGCGCCGCCGGCGCCGACGTCTCGGCCGCGCAGACCGTGCGCAATCGGGGCATGGCCGACGAGATGGCGCGCCTCACGCGTGCCGCGACGCAGCCGTTCGACCTGGTGCTGTCTCCGGTGACGCCCGTCGCGGCGTTCGCGGCGGAGGATCCGATGCCCATCACCGACCCTCTGCAGACCATGGGGCACATCTCGTTCACCGTGCCCTACAACATGTCGGGCCAGCCCGCGGTGTCGATCAACGCGGGAGTGCAGCCCGACGGGCGCACGATCGGGCTGCAGATCGCCTCGGGGATCGGCACCGACGACCGCCTCATGCGCGTGGCGCTGTGGTTCGAGTCGGTGCGCGGCGCAGCCGCCGCGGTCGACTGGACCCGCGTGGCCTGAGGGGCTCCCTGGCCCGGGTTCGAACCGCCCCGCCGGTTGAGCGGCGAGCCTGCGAGGAGTCGAAATCCCGGGACCTGGGTTTGGCCGGCCTACCGGTTGAGCGAACGAAGCAACTGAAGAACGACTCGTCAAGCGTTCGCCCCGACACGGACCAGCCTTCAAGCCCCACACCCAAGGCCAAGCATAGGGACTGGATGAGATGAGCGACAGGACGGTTCTCGAAGCTCCCCAGCGTTTCCCACAAGTGGACATTTCCCCACCCAACAGCTAGGGTTCAGATATAAGTAACACCCTTGCTGAAAGAAAAGATCTTACAACTCCGTGAAAGAGGCATCTCATGTCGGCCGTCCTAGCGACCCGCGGATCGCTCCTTGTTGATGACGAGCTTCGCACACACGCGTCCGAAGCCCTGAGCACCGTCGGCGACGAAGAAATTGAAGCATTCACCCTCAGGACTTCCACTGGTCGCTCCATCGAAATCTCCGGCGACATCGCGGGACTCATGGCACACGTACTCTCTCGCGTCGCTCAAGGGGGTGAGCTGGCGGTCCAAACCCTCCCTGAAACACTGACAACCTCCACGGCGGCTGACACCCTTGGGGTGAGCAGAACCACCTTGATGAAACTTATTGCCAAAGGTGAGCTTCGATCCACCATGGTGGGATCACACCACCGGCTCCGCCACAGCGAGGTTGTTGCATTGAGAGAGAAGCGAGAAGCTGCTCAGAATGCCGCTATCGAAGAACTCCTATCCATGGATGACGACAGCTAACTCTGCTAGGCGGGTATCCTGGATCCTGTGCGTCCTCCCATAGTTTTCGTTGACGCGAATATCTTGTTCTCAAAAACCCTGTGCGACTGGCTCTTTCTTATGAAGTTGGAGTCGCGGGGCGGCATGTTCACACTAGTGAGTTCTCAGGACAGCCTGACGGAGGCGATGTACCACTTCCGAAAACGGAAGCCCCTGGTGGATGGGGATGTGGTCTCCCGCAAGCGGCTACTTATCGAGGAGTCCCTGAACGACATCATCGACTCTTTCAAAGGAGACGTGGACTTCCCTGGTACGGACGAGCATGATCGTCATGTTCACGCGGCAGCAGTTGGTTGCCAGGCGAAGTACCTGCTTACAGATGACAATGGTTTCGGAGACATCGAGCCGGACGAGTTGCCCTATGAAGTCCACACTGCAGATTCCTTCTTCTCGCTGATTGCCGAAAACGCACCTTCCTTGATCGATGCCGTAATCGTCAGGCAGGTGAAGTACTTTACAGAACGAGGCAGCCGCCTAACGCTCGTCGAAGGGCTGACAGCCGCGGGATGCTCGACGTTCGCGACATGCGTTCAACAGCATGTAGAGCGGATGGCGCTTGGCGAAAGCACCCATGACATCGCAACTCGTTTGACACCCGCTGCTTCTCATTGAGGCGTGCATGCCCGGACGCGAATAGCGCGCTCGCTCAACCGACGGGCGCTCGCTCAGCAGGCGGGCGGCGTGAAGCGGCCGTCGATCGCGGTCCAGCCGCCGTCGACGGTGAGCGTGGATCCCGTCACGAACGACGACGCATCCGAGGCGAGGTAGACGACCGCGCCGGCAAGCTCGTCGGGGCGCGCCCAGCGGCCGAGCGCGGCCTTCTGCGCGTAGGCGCCGTACCACTCGTCGTTCGCCTTGATCTGCGCCGTGAGCGGCGTCTCGACGACGCCCGGGGCGACGACGTTGACGCGCACGCCCTGCGGGCCGTACTCGGCGGCGGCCGTCTTGGCGAGCTGCACGAGGCCCGCCTTCGTCGCGGCGTAGACGCCCTGGCCGGGCTCGACCACCTGAGCGCGGATCGACGCGAAGCCGATGATCGAGCCGCCGCCGTTCGCCGCGAATCGCGCGCCGAAGCGTCGGATCAGCTGGAACGAGGCGCGCAGGTTCAGATTGACGACGCGGTCGAACTCGTCGAGCGTGTAGTCGTCCATGCGCTTGCGCACGTTCGTCGCCGCGGTGAAGACCAGCGCAGCGGCGGTGCCGAAGCGCTCGGCCGCGGCCTCGACCGCGTCGTCGTCGAGCACGTTCAGCTCGTAGGCCTCGGCGACGCCCCCCAGCTCCGAGATCTGCGCGGCAGTCGCCTCGGCGCTCTCGCGCGAGTAGTCGGCGACCACCACGTGCGCGCCCTGCGCCGCGAGCGCGTGCGCCGCCTCGCGGCCGATGCCGCTGCCTGCGCCGATCACGACCGCGGTGCGGCCGTCGAGCCGGAAGAGGCGGGAGTAGTCGATCGGGGCTGGGGCGTTCATGCGGGTCTCCTGGGGTGAGCGGGGGTGGATCCTGCGACTCGCTTCGCTCGCGCAGGATGACGGGGACGGGTGGGGTGGATCCTGCGACTCGCTTCGCTCGCGCAGGATGACGGGTGGGGGTGGGGTGGGGGTGGATCCTGCGACTCGCTTGGCGCAATAGCGCCACCGTGGAATGCGCGGAACGCTGACGCGTTCCGCCTCAGCATTCCACGCACGCAGGATGACGGGTGGGGACGGGCGGGGGCTCAGCCTCGAGCCCTCGGGCGAATCATGGCCATGCGGGTGACGGTGAACTCCTCGATGGCGAAGCGCGGGCCCTCGCGGCCGATCCCCGAGTCCTTCACACCCCCGTAGGGCATGATGTCGGAGCGGAAACCGGGGATCTCGTTGACCACGACCCCGCCGACCTCGAGGCGATCGATCGCCGCGAACGCGCTCTCGAGCGACGCCGTGTAGATCGCGGCCTGCAGCCCGTAGCGCGAGTCGTTGACCAGGTCGATCGCCGCGTCGACGGAGTCGACCGTGGTGAGGCAGACGACGGGCCCGAAGATCTCCTCGCACCAGACGTCGACGTCGGCGGGCACGTCGCCGAGCACGATCGGCGCGAGGTGGGCCGCACCGGCCGCACCGGCCGCGTCGCCCGCGCTCGGCCCCTCGGTGAGCAGGATCGCCCCTGCGGCGACCGCCCGCTCGATCATGGCGCGGATGCGCTCGCCCGACGCGGCGTTGATGACGGGCGCCACGTTGGTCTCGAGGTCACGGGGGTCGCCGAAGACCAGCTCGCCCATGCGCTCGACGAGGCGCTCGGTGAAGCGCTGCGCGATCCCGCGCTCGAGTACCACCCGCTGCACCGAGATGCAGGCCTGCCCGTTGGCGTAGAAGCCACCGCGCAGCACGGCGTCGACGGCCGCCTCGAGGTCGGCGTCGGCGGCGACGATGAAGCCGGTGTTCGAGCCGAGCTCGAGCACCGCCTTGCGCGGAGCCGCCTGCTGGGCGATGAGGTGCCCGATCTTCGCGGATCCGGTGAACGACACGACCTGGGCGCGCGGATCGCGCACGAGCGTCTCGCCGACGACGGGGTCGCCGTTGACGAGCTGCGCCGCGGCCGCCGTGACGCCGTGGGCGGCGAGGATCTCGCGGGTGATCGCGAGCAGCTCGATCGTGGCGAGCGGCGTGTTGGGCGCGGGCTTGATGATCACCGGGCAGCCCGCCGCGATGGCGGGCGCGAGCTTGTGGGTGGCGAGCAGCAGCGGGTAGTTGAAGCCGGCGATGCCGATGACGATGCCCGCCGGCTTGCGCGTGTAGTACCCGATCATGCCGCGGCCGAGCTCCTGGAGGTCGAGCGGCACCGTCTCGCCGTGGATGTGCGAGACCTCCTCCGCGGTCGCCTCGAGCGTCACCACGGTGCGATTCACCTCGGTGCGGCAGTCGACGCGGGGCTTGCCGGTCTCGAGCACGAGCAGGTCTTCGAGGCGCTGCGCCTCCTCGCGCATCCGCGCCGCGAGGTCGACCAGGATCGCCCGCCGCTGCGCCGTGGTGAGCGCCGCCACCTCGGGCCGGGCCGCTTCGGCCGCGTCGAGCGCGTCGCGGGAGTCGACCGCGCCGCTCACGGGCGCGCGGCCGATGACGCTGCCGTCGAAGGGGAAGACGATCTCGGAGAACGCGCCGGTCTCGCGCCACCCGGTGCCGATCGGCAGGGCCCCGGCGGGTGCGATGAGGTCGAGTGCGTCTGTCATGGCGGCTCCCCTGATGGATGAACGTCGGTCGGGCTCGATGAGCGACGGTTGAACGACGGTCGGGCGGCGAACGCGACGATGCGGCTCATTCCCCTCGCGCCGAGTGGTCTTACCATTTAATATAGTTCACCACAGGCCCATCTCCAAGGCGCGAGCGGCCGAACGCCCCGAAAGGATCGAACATGACGACGAGCTACGCGATCGCGGTACTGCCGGGAGACGGCATCGGCCCGGAGGTGGTCGCGTGCGCACTCGAGGTGCTCGACGCCGCAGAGCAGCGCTACGGGTTCACCACCGAACGCAGCACGCTCGCCGCCGGCGCCAATCACTACCTCGAGACCGGCGAGCTGTTCGACGCGGTCGAGGCGCAGCTGCGCGGCAACGATGCGATCCTCTTCGGCTCCATGGGCGACCCCCGGGTCACCCCCGGCATCCTCGAGCGAGGCTTCATCCTCGAGATGCGCCAGCGCTTCCAGCAGGCCGCGAACGTGCGCCCGGTGCGCCTCTACCCCGGCGTGCCCACGCCCATCGCCGACCTCTCCCCCGAGCGCTGCGAGATGGTGATCGTTCGCGAGAACACCGAGGGCGCCTACGTCGGCCGCGGCTCGACGGTGCACGCCGGCACGCCGCACGCGGTCGCCATGCAGGAGTCGCTCAACACACGCGCGGGCATCGAACGCGTCGTCGACTTCTCGTTCCGCCTCGCGCTCGGCCGCCGCAAGCGGCTCACCCTGTGCCACAAGACCAACATCCTCGTCGCCGCCGGTCAGCTGTGGCAGCAGGTCGTCGCCGAGGTCGGCGAGCGCTACCCCGAGGTCGAGGTCGACTACGTGCACGTCGACGCCATGTGCTTCCACCTGCCGCTCACCCCCGAGCGCTTCGACGTCGTGGTCACCGACAACCTCTTCGGCGACATCATCACCGACCTCGGCGCCGTCATCCAGGGCGGCCTCGGCGTCGCCACGAGCGCCAACCTCAACCTCGACGGCAGCGCTCCGAGCATGTTCGAGGCGATCCACGGCTCCGCCCCCGACATCGCAGGCACCGGCCTCGCCAACCCGGCGGGGGCGATCCTCTCGCTCGCCCTCATGCTCGGCCACCTCGGCGAGGGCGAGGCGGCCCGGGCGGTCGAGGCCGCCACGGTCGAGGTGCTCGGCGCGCTGCCCGCGCTCGCCGGGGCAGGCATGGGTGCCACCACCTCCGAGATCGGCGCCAGAGTCGCCGAGCTCGTGCGCGACGGGCGCACCGACGCCGGGCTCGTGCCCGACTCGCTGCTCGGCGTGCTCGCGGAGCTCGCGCCCTCGCGCCTGTCGTAACCCGTCGCCCCGCGCCGCAGCACGATAGCCTGGTCGGGTGGAGAGCGGAGACGAGGAGGCCAGACGGCGCCTCTCCCGCACCCCGCCGCGCTGGGCGACCGTCGCGGTGCTCGCCTTCGCGGGGCTCTGCTCGTCGTTCATGTTCACCCTCGTCGTGCCGCTGCAGGCCGAGCTGCCCGAACTGCTGCACGCCTCGCGCGAGGACACTACCTGGGTGGTGACGATCACCCTGCTCGTCGCCGCCGTCGCCACGCCCATCTCGGGTCGTCTCGGCGACATGTACGGCAAGCGGCGCGTGGTGCTGGTGCTGCTCGCTCTGCTCGTCGCGGGTTCGCTCATCGCCGCGGTCGCCGGGTCGATCGTCGGCGTGATCATCGGCCGCGCGCTGCAGGGCGCCGTGACCGGAGTGATTCCGCTCGGGATCGCCATCATGCGCGACGTGCTGCCGCCCGAGCGGCTGGGCACCGCCGTGGCGCTCATGAGCGCCACGATGGGCGTGGGCGGCGCCCTCGGCATGCCCATCGCCGCGTATCTCGCGCTGCACACCGACTGGCACGCGCTGTTCTGGCTGGCGGCGGCGCTCGGCGCGGTCGGCCTGCCGCTCGTCGCGCTCTTCGTGCCGGGCGATGTGCTGCGCACCGCGGGCCGCCTCGACCTGCTGGGCGCGGCGGGGCTCGCGCTCGGACTCACCGGGATCCTGCTCTTCGTCTCGCGCGGAGCGGAGTGGGGCTGGGGCGCTCCGCTCACGCTGAGCTGCGGCATCGGCGGCGTGATCGTGCTGCTGCTGTGGGGCTGGTATCAGTTACGGGCGACGGATCCGCTGCTCGATCTGCGCGTGGCCGCGCGCCCCGCGGTGCTGTTCACGAACATCGCCGCGATCGGCATGGGTTTCGCGCTGTTCTCGTCGAACGTCACATTCCCGCAGATGCTCGAACTGCCCGTGGCCTCGGGATCCGGATTCGGCCTCGACATGATGCAGGCGGCCCTCATCGTGATGCCCGCCGGCCTCGTGATGATGGTGATCTCACCGCTGTCGGGTTGGCTGGAGCGCACGATCGGACCCCGCCCGCTGTTCACCGGCGGCACGGCGGCGATCGTGCTCGCCTACGTCTTCGTGCTGCTGTGGTCGAGCGAGGTGTGGCACATCCTCGCCGCGAACATCTTCATCGGGATCGGGATCGGCTTCACCTTCGCAGCGATGCCGATGATCATCATGCGCTCCGTGCCCGCGCACGAGACGGGTGCGTCGAACGGCCTCAACGCGCTCTTCCGCTCGGTGGGCACGTCGAGCGCCTCCGCCGTGATGGGCGGGGTGCTCGCTGCGATGAGCACGGACTTCGAGGGGCGCGCGGTGCCGAGCCGGGAGGCCTTCGAGGTCTGCTTCTGGCTGGCGATCGCGGCCGGGGTGATCGCGCTCGTGCTCTCGCTGCTCATCCCGAAGCAGCCGACGGGCGAGCGGCATCCCTCGTTGCCGGGTTGATCCCGGGGGTGCGCCTTCCTCCTTTCTCCTGCACTCCCCCTGATCTGCTCCTCTCTCTCCCCGGCACCCCGTCGAGATCCCGATTTCCGTCGCGCGACACCGCGCTGGGCGGCAGGATTCGGGATCTCGACGGGTACGAGGGCACGCGCGCTGGGCCGCGGCACCCACTGCATCACGCAGCAGCAGCCTCGCGCCGCCGGGGGTGCGACCCCTCAGTCGCGCTTCCGGCCCTCCCGGCCCTCCGCGAGCTGCCGGGTGAGCCCGGCCTCGTCGTGCAGCCGGGGCTCCGTGCGGTACTGCGGACGCACCCCGGACTTGTCACGGTAGAACGCGCGGATCCGGTCCATGTCGGCCCCCACATCGCCGGTGAGCGCAAGGGTCGGGCCCAGGCCCGCCGTCCTCGTGGACCCATCGGCGAACCCGAGGGTGACGGGCAGCCCGGCCGACCACGCGATCCGGTAGAAACCGCTGCGCCACCCCGCTCCCCGCCTGGTGCCCTCAGGGGTGACCACAAGCAGGAAGCCCTCGGTGCGACGCGCTCGCGCGACGACCTCGTCGACCACCCCGCTCGCGTTCGCGCGGTCCACCGGGATGCCGCCGAGCGCACGCATCACGGGGCCCGCCATTCCGCGGAACAGCTCGCGCTTGCCGAGCCAGTGGATCCGCATGCCCGCGTCCCAGGCGATGGCGAGCATCAGCAGGAAGTCGAAATTGGAGGTGTGCGGTGCGCCGACGAGGATGCGCGGGCCGGCGACCGGTTCGGTCTCGCGCGCGAGGCGCCACGGCGACAGGCGCCAGAAGACGCGGGCGATGGCGGCGCGCGCGGAGTGCGAAGTCATTCCCTCAGCGTACGCGGGTACGCTGCGCCGAGCCGGATATGCCGCTCGGGATCGGGCAGGGCCGCCCGCGGATCAGGCCGGGCCGGGGCTGGGCCGGTCCGGTCCGGGCCGGGCCGGGCCGGGCCCCCGGGATCAGGCTGCTCCCCCGATCAGACCGCATGCTCGGAGGACGCCCCGCCCGCCCCGAGCGGCCCCGCGACCACGCGCGCGGGCGCCCCGTCCGCGCCCGCGAGCGGCAGCGGAAAGATGCCGAGCCACACACGGCTCCCGAGCGGTTCGAGCTGTTCCACGCCGCGGAGGTTCTCGACGATCGCTCCGCCGGCGCCGAGCACGACGGCGTGCACGGCGAAGTCGGCGGTCTCGTGGGCGGCCGGGGTGCGGTCGGGGCTGAGGGTGTCGATCGCGAGCACGCGCATGCCGAGCCGCTGCAGACGGTCCGCAGCGGCCACGTCGAGGTAGGGGTGCCGCAGATAGCGAGGGGCGTCGAAGTGCCGATCCCACCCCGTTCGGATCACCACGATGGGCGGTGCCTCGGCGAGGCCGTCGAGCTCGAGCGCCGTCGCGTCGATGCGCGTGCCGTCGACCGCGCGATCGGAGACGTCGAGGATCAGCGCCTCGCCGCACAGCTCGTCGAGGTCGAACGCGTCGACGGTGCGCCCGCCGGGAATCGTGTGGGCGGGCGCGTCCACGTGCGTGCCGGTGTGGGATCCGAGAGCGAGGCGCGCCACCGCGACGCCGTCGGCGCTGACGGTGAGCGCCGGGTCGACGCGCACGCCGGGATCTCCCGGGTAGACCGTCATGCCGCTGACGATGGGGTGGCTCAGGTCGATCACGCGCTCAGCTTACTCCGGCAGCGCGGAGCGGTGATCCGGCAGCGCTGAGCGATGATCCGGCAGCGCGGAGCGATGATCCGGCAGCGCTGAGCGATGATCCGGCAGCGCGGAGCGATGATCCGGCAGCGCGGAGCGATGGTCGGCCGGGGGCAGCAGCAGCGCCGCCACCCAGGTGGTGATCGGCACGGCGAGCACCAGCCCCACACTGCCGCAGAGGGTGCGCACGATCTCGGTGACGATGTCCTCGTGGGTGAGCAGGGAGAGCATGGGACGGTCGTAGAGGTACAGCAGGATGAGCACGCTCATCGCCGCCCCCACATAGGCGAAGAAGACCGTATAGACGGTCGAGGCGATGTGGTCGCGGCCGATGCGCATGGCGCGCGCGTACACCTCGCGGCGCGACATCGCCGGCGCCGCGGCGCGCAGTTCCCACACCGCGGATGCCTGCGTGATGGTGACGTCGTTCAGCACGCCCAGGCCCGCGATGATGATCGCGCAGCTGAGCAGCCCGCGAAAGTCGATCTGCGACGCGAGCCCCGCCAACTGACCCGAGGCCTCGTCGCCCACCCCGCTCAGGCGGGTGGCCTGCACGGCGATCAGCGAGATGCCCGCCATGATGAGGATCCCGCACAGGGTTCCGACGAGCGCAGCGGTCGTGCGCAGATTCGGGCCGTGCACGAAGTAGAGGGTGGCGAACATGATCGCGCTCGATCCGACGACGCCGACGAGCAGGCCCGGGCCGCCCGCCACGAGCGCGGGCAGCACGAACGCGAGCAGCACCCACGCCGCCACCCCGAGCGCCGCGAGGGCGAGCAGCCCGCGCCAGCGCCCCACCGCCACGACCACCGCGGCGAACACGAGCACGAGCACGAGGAGCTGCCAGCCCCGGAACACCCCCATGGCGTCGTAGCCCCGCGCGATCCCGTATGTCGCAGAGAGGGCGGGATCGGCGCCGGACGGGTCTGCGGCGGTCGGATCAGCGCCGGTCGGGTCTGCGCCGGTCGGGTCTGCGCCGGTCGGATCCGGGGCAGTCGGATCCGGGGCAGTCGGATCCGGGGCAGTCGGATCCGGGGCAGTCGGATCCGGGGCAGTCGGATCCGGGGCAGTCGGATCCGGGGCAGAGTCGAGCGGGTAGGCGAGCAACTCGAGATGATCACCGGGCCGAATGCCGGCTGTGGCGAGCGCACCGCGCAGCTGCACGTCGATGAACCGGCCCGCGTCCGGCCCCGAGCGCAGACCGACGCCGGCGCGCAAGCAGGTGGCCTCGGAGGCCTGAAATCCGGAAGCGGCGCTCTCGCATCCCTCCTCGATGCGCAGCACCTCGCCGCGCTCGAAGGTCGCCCCCTCTGCCACATACATCGCGCGATCGGCCACCCTCGCCACGTCGGAATCGTTCGGCCAGAGCGCCACGAGTCCCCCAGCGGTCGCCGCTGCCACCAGGAGCAGCAGGCCGAGCGTCGCGACGCGCGCCGACGGCGATGCCGCAACCGCACCGCTCGGCACGCGCGGGCGGGTGTGGGTGTGAGCGTCGGGCCGGGTGTGCGGGTAGGGCTGGGCGTGCGGGTAGGGCTGGGTGCGGTTGGGGGGATGGGTGCGGGTGTGGCCCAGGGGGTCGACCCCTGGTTCGGGGGCGAGCCGGGGTTCGGGGTCGACCCCTGGTTCGGGGTCGAGCCGGGGTTCGGGGGCGAGCCGGGGTTCGGCGGCCGAGGCCGTATCGGCGCCTTGACTGGGATCCGGCTGGTCGCGCGAGCCAAAGAGCCGAGCCGACCACACTCTCCAAGTATCGATAATGCATCTCATTATAGGAAGATCCTATCCGTGGACCAGCTCCGGGCCTGGGGCCGCGGGCGGTGGGGCGGCGGGGCGGTGGGGCGGTGGGGCGGTGGGGCGGGGCGGCGGGGCGGTGGGGCGGTGGGGCGGTGGCGGCAACACACGGAGAGCGGAGTTCGCCCACGCCACCCGGATGCGCTCGCCCTCAGCGAACGCCCCTTAGCACTCCCCACCCGAGAGTGCTAATCTGATTTCACGTTGAGTCGACTTCACTCAACTTCAATTGCGCTCCGACGAGACCAGACGAAAGGTGACATGATGGCGAACTACAGCCCGATTCGAGAGATGGAACGCCTCGCCGGCGCTCTGCTCGACGGCCCCGCACGGGGGCCCCGTCAGATGCCGATGGATCTGTACCGCGACGGCGACCGCTACGTGCTCACGGCCGATCTGCCCGGCATGGATCCCGGATCGGTCGATATCGACGTCGACGGCCAGCTGCTGACCATCCGCGCCGAACGCACGCTGCCCGACCACGATCACGTGAAGTGGATCACGCGCGAGCGCACGCCCGGCAGCTTCCTGCGCCAGCTCAGTCTCGGCCAGGGCATCGACACCGAGCACATCTCCGCCGGCTACGACAATGGCGTGCTGAGCGTCACGATTCCGGTGAGCGAGCGGGCGAAGCCGCGCAAGGTGCAGGTGTCGAGCGGACCGGTGATCGAGGCAGAGACCGCCCAGGGCGACACGACCGCGGCGGGACTCGACGGTCGCCGACTCGAGAACGCGCAGGCGTAGCACCGCCGCCACGCGCGAAGCCCCGGCGAGGGATCCCTCTCTCCGGGGCTCCGCGCGTCTGTGCGTGGCGACGCGAGCGCCTGCCGCGTGGCCCAGCGACGCTCGCTCACGAGCAGCCACGCTGATTCACGAGCAGCCACGCTGATTCACGAGCAGCCACGCTCGCCCACGAGCAGCGAGGCCCACAGCGGACGCCCGCCCACGAGCAGCGGCGGCCGCTCACGGCCTGCGCGCGCTCACATGCCCGCTGGCGGCCACGGGCATCCACTCGGGCATCGGCTCGTCGTGCGTCGCCCCGATAACGGGCGGCGAGATCGTCTCGCGCTTCTCCTCGCGCTGGGAGATCTGCTGCGCGTACGTCTTGACATAGTCGGTCTGCAGTTGCAACTCGGTCTTCTGCTCCTGCAGTCGGGCCGCGCTCGCCGCGAGTCGATCGGCCGTCGCCTGCACCTGAGACTTCGCCTCGCTGACCCGCTCTTCCCGAGCGACGAGATCGTCGCGCTGACGCTCGAGCGCCGCCCACTCCGAGGCGAGCCGCTCGGCATTGCGCCGCGAGCGCTCCTGCTCGGCCGCCACCTCACGCCGCATCTTCTCGAGTTCGGCGGCACGATTGCGCAGATAGTCGTCGTGCGCCGCGTAGTCGCCCGTCAACGCATCGAGGCGTTCCGAACGCTCGGTGAGTTCGGCGCGCAGCGCATTGAGCGCCTCGCGCTCGGAGCGGAGCTGTCGGTCGCGGCGCTCGACGTCTTCGACTCGGCCGTTCAGGTCGTTCTCGACTTCGACGATGCGCATGGAGCGGGTCTGCAGATCTTCGACGGTGCGCGACTTCTGATCTTCGAATGCGGCGTACGCGGAAGACAGGATGTCGCGATCACGTGCGAGCTGCTGCTGCCTCGATTGCACATCGGCCTCCTGGGCCTTGACCCTCGTCTCCCAATCGACCGCGGCGCGAAGCCGACTGCTCGCCTGCTCAGCGCGCTGCACGATCTCGTCTGCATGCGCCGCAAGCGCTTCCTCGCGCTCTTCGAGCAGCCGCTCCCGCTCTGCGATGACGGATTCGCGCTTGGCCAGCAACTCCCTCGACGAGCTCTCGCCCTGGAACATGAATCCGTACGGGGAGACATTCGATTCCGCGGTATCCGTGCCGTCCGTTTCGGTCGGCAGCGACTCCGAGGGGCGCTCGACCAGAGCTTCGGGCAGCTGCGGCGCCGAAGCCGCGGAGACCGGGGACGCACCCGACAGCGGCGAGTCGGACGCGCCTCCGGCGGGACGCTGCGACGCAGTCGGAAGCGTCGCTGCCGAGGACGCGGCCGAAGATTCGGGATGCTCTCGCGCCAGACCGGCCAGCCCCTCTGTGGCCCAGTCGCCCAGCGCGTCGAAATCGGGGAGGTCGAGTGAGGACGAGTGGAGCTGCGGAGCAGAGCTGTCGCTCTCTCGCGGGCCCTGGTCTTGCATAGCGTTCTCCATTTCGATCGTTTGGACGGCGGGGATGTGCGAATGACCCGACTCGGAACCCGACGGGTCGCCCGGCACCGGAGCAGACGAGGGATCCGGCACCGGAGCAGACGAGGGATCCGGCACCGGAGCAGACGAGGGATCCGGCACCGGAGCAGACGAGGGATCCGGCACCGGAGCGAGCGGATGCGCCTCCGTCGGAATCGGGGGTGCAGCCGGGCGAGGCGCCGAGCCGCTGCGATCGGTCGGGAGCAGTGCGGCGGGAGGCGCGGGGGCCGCGTCCGCGGCGTCGGTCTCGTGAGCGGGCCTGCGCAGCGCGTCGCGCAGTTTCGCCCAGGCGGCGTGAAGCCGGACTCGCACCAGTGCGACGCGCAGGATCCCGGCCCGGCGCTTGCGTCGCACCCAGGCGCGGGTGGCGCGCCAGGGTCGCGCAAGGCGTGGCTCGCGTCGGTTGTGCGCCTGCGCATCTGCCGAGCCGGACGGATCCGGCGCACCGAGAATCTGCGCTGACGCACTCGCAGCGCCCACCGCACTCGCAGCGCCCACCGCACTCGCAGCACCCGCAGCGCCCACCACGCCAGCAGCACCCGCAGCGCTCAGAGACCCCGCGGGCCACTGAGCCGGATGATGCAGCACGTGCGGAGTCGGCAGCCCATCCACCACCCCCTGCCACTGAATCTCGCCGCGCACCCGCCACAGCGAGATCCCCGCGATGACCGACCCGACCGCCAGCAGGAGTGCCGTCAGGGCGAACCCCAACGGAGTGAGCACCTGCCACGCCCATCCGAGCTGCGGAATGTGAAGGATCTGCACCCCTCGGATCCACGCCGGTGAGACCGGCGAATCAGCTGCGGCGTTCGCGTCGCCCTGAGTGGTCAGGCGGCACGACGTGTCGTCTCCGTAGACCCCATCGGTGATCCCCACCACCCGGTGGGTGATCAGTTCGGCGCCCGGGCGCTGATAGGTGACGACGTCTCCGGGGCTGAGCTCGCACGCGTGCACGCCCGCGACACCCCGGTAGACGATGAGGCTGCCCTGCGGAATCGCCGGAGCCATCGAGCCGCTCGATATCGTGGCCGCGCCACCGCCGACGATGGCGGGAACCAGCAGTGCGCAGATCAACAGGGTGGCAGCGGCAGCCGCAGCCACCCAGCACAGCCAGGCCGCGGGGCGCCTCCACCGCGACCACTGCCAGAACCGCGCCCCCCGCGGTTGCATCGTCGCCCCCATGGACGGAACATTCTGCTGCACCGCGTCAGTCACTGGAGCACCGCCTCACGCGCAACGGGTGGCCGCGCATCGCGGTACGAGGTCTCGTCGAAGAGCGTCATCGCTTCCGAGAACGTCATGGCATCGCCGTGCGCCAGCGCGTCGCCGTTCTCGAGCGCGTCGCCGGGAATGCGCGTCCCATCGCTTCCCGGCACCGACTCGCGACGTACCTCTGCACGAGGTGCAAGCCCCGGCGCCTCGAAACCCGGGTCTCTGAGCGGTGCAGCAACCGGCGCCACCGGTGCAGCGGCCGGCGCCACCGGCGGAGGGACCGGGGAGGCCCCGAACGGCAGCTCAGCGCGGTGCAGCAGGTCGACCGCCTCGCGCCCGCGGAGATCGGCAACACCCGGGAAACTCTCGGGGGTCAACCCCATGAGCAGCGGCGCCACCGAACCGTCCGAGCCGTGCGCACCGATGAGCCAGAGGGTGCCCCGCTTGCGACTGCTGCGCAGTCCGAGCACCAGGGACAGCTGCGGAAGCCTCGCGATCTCGGCGAACACCGCGTCGGGCGTGGAACGAGCTTCGGCCGACACCCCCAGGCGCTGATCGCCCAGAAACAGCGTCCAGGTGAAGGCGCCGACCGAGGACGGCCAGCGCGATGCCCGAGGCAACGCCCGCCTGCGGTGTTCACGCCACGCCGCGAGCTCGGCCGAGTGGGGCGCGCGATACGCGATGCGGATCATCGGACGGTCGGCACCCGTGCGTGCGACGTCGGGCCTGCGATGCGCGGAATGCGCGCGTGCCAGGGGACGGGTGGCCAGCGCGAGCAGCAGCACCGCTGCCGGAACAGGGAGGACCCACCAGGGGAAGCCCGGCCCCTCTTCAGTGACTGCCTCGAGCCGCGCCTCGTCGGCTTTGGTCATGGGCACCCGCGTACCGCGCACGAGCAGTCTGTGGGTGTTCACGCCGATCGGGGTGCACGTGACGAGAGTGATGTAGTCCTCGCCGGGGACCTGCCGGAGCGCATCGAGCTGCGTGGGCAGCACGGTGAGCCGCTGATCGACCTCGTAGGCGAGGGTCTCGCCCGCGACCGAGACGTAGAATCGGTCGCCGGTGCGCAAGTGATGGAGGTCGTTGAACAGCCTCGCACCCACCATCCCCGAGTGCGCCGTCAACACGGAATGAGTGTCTTCGCCGCCCACCGGCAGGCCGGAGCCGAAGAGGTGACCGACCCCGATATCGAGCACCTCGGGATCGGTGTGATGGAAGATCGGAAGATTGACGCGAATCTTGGGAATGCGCAGCAGCGCCATGATGCCGTTGGGGTCGCTGTTCAGCGTCGCCTCGTATGCGGGCTCACCGTTGCCGACCGATCTCGGTCTGCCCGAGTCATCGAGGGCATACGGGTCTCTCAGGGGGCCGTTGGGCAGGCTGCGGTTGTACTCACGGGCCGCCTCGAGCTCGGCCGCGAGGTCGGCAGCTCCGGCGCTCCCGGTCTTCTCTCCGTAGCCCGACGCTTGGCCTGCCTGCACCCGATCGTCGAACCAGATGGCTGCAGCGGGGTAGCACATCACGGCCACTCCGGCGGTGATGGCCCCGATGATCCCGATTCGCCAGAGGGGCCAGGGACCCAGCAGCGCGCGCGAGCGAGCTCGCCAGCCGCGGCGCGGCCGCGACGTCGAGCGTGCACCGGGCAGCCGCACCCGACTCTCGTCGATCGTGCGCACGGCCATGCTCCCTCCTTCCCTGGTCGAGTGGGCGACTTGACGTTCACAGCGTGGTCGGGCGGCCGAACGCCGCCCGACCACGCTGTTCACTCATCGGCAGAATCGATCACAGCAAGGCGCTGGCGACCTGCTCGGTGTTCTTGCTGCGGCGACGAGCCTGGGTCACCAGGAACGACGCAGCGCCTCCCGCGACGAGCAGCGCACCGAGGACGATGATGAGCGTCATGCCCGCGCCACCGGTGAGCGGCAGGGAGAACCCGGCGTTCTTGGGCACGTTCACCACCGTGAGATCGGGCTGCGCGGGGTCGGTCGACGCCTCGCCCGTCACGGTGAACGGCACCGGCATCGGCAGCAGGGAGTAATCCACACCGTTGACGGAGGGTGCCACGACCTCGACGAGGTAGTACTGCACGAAGCCCTCTTCGTCGCTGATCTCGTCATCGCCGTCGGTGTCGACGACCTGCGCGTTCCCGGCCCAATCGCTGTGGCGCAGGCCGTCGATGGTCAGGGTGCCGTCGGCAGCGGTCTCCCACTGGGACACGCCGGCTGCACCATCGTCGATGACCACCTTGCTGGCCGCGACCGGTCGCCCGTCTCCGTCGACCTCCGTGTACACCTCGAACTTGGCGCCGGGAAGCGCGGCCGCGGGCTGCGCGTCGTTCGTCTTGAGCACCATCACACCGCCGAACTTGGTTTCGGAAGGATTCGTGGTGACCGGGCCGCCGGGCTCGCCCGGCTGCCAATCGATATCGAAGCCGTCGGGCCAGATCTGTGCGACGTTCTCCACCGAACCCAGACCGGTAATGCGGGTCGAGAAGGTGAGCACCACATGGTGCCCGTGACGAACCATCATCTTCTGCAGACCGTCAGGGGTGAAGTCGACCATCAGGGTGTTGTCATTGCCTGCTGCCGGGGCGGTGAACGTGAAATCGTCGCCCTCGGTCAGCGTCTCGGCGGCGACGACCCCTGCGGGATCGACGATCTGGACCGAGTACGCGGGCGTCGTCACGTACTCGAGTCGCGAGTCGAGCGGATCGACGATCGTGTAGCGGGCGATGTTGAACTCCTCGTACGGGCCGCTGATCGAGCCGTCGCCGTCGAGATCGACGGGAGAACCGCCGATGGTGCCGGTGATGCCCCACGTCAGCACGTCGCCGATCTTCGCGACATCGCCATCGACGACCGTCTTCGACGCCGACGTGATGGAGTTCTTGGGGTAGACGTGCACGTCGTACAGCCATGACGTGCCGCCGGCGCCGTCGTCGACGGTGATCGGCACCGTCACGATGAACGGAGCCGCGGGCGTCACGACGACGTCCTCACCGTTCACCTGAGACGGGGTGCCCACCTCTTCGACGAGGTAGACGCCGACGGGCAGGTCGCCGAAGTACTGCAGACCGGCGGCGTCGGTGGTCGGCTGCGCGGGTGTGCGATCGGCGCCGAGCGTGTACCCGCCCGCGGTGATCGCCGAGGGGTTGCCCGCGAATGTCGACGCGAGCTGCGATGCGCTGCGCTGGCCGGCGTTGGTGGCCAGGTCGATGCCCTCGACCTGGCGCACCCGGAACTCGACGCCGGCGAGCGGATCGGCGTCGGGACCGGGCGTGAGCTCGGTGCCGTCGCCCACCGCCGAACCCGACTCGGGGGTGATGTGCTTGTGAATCGACAATGAGCCGACCGCCTGAGGGTCGATCGTCTGGTCATCGGCGAATACTGCTGGCGAACCCGTCAGAACCAGTGCCGTGGCGATCACCCCCACCGCAGCCGCGAGAGTTCTTCTCCGAAACTTGCTCAACTTGTACTCCTTTTCATTCGGTGGACACCAGGGCGGTATCCAAGGGGGGGGTGGTACGAGAGGAATCAGATACCGCCGCGCAGCGACCTGCGTCGTGCCGCGAGCGTGCGCACGAGCAGCATTCCGCCAGCTGCGAGCAGCAGCGCGGCCGACCAGCCGACCAGGCCGGAACCGGCACCGCCCGCGACGGGGAAGACCATGTTCGGCACATCGCGCACGGTGGCCCTCGGTATCGTGCCGAAGTCCTGCGTCGATGCATCGCTGATCTCGACCGTTTCGGCGGCGATATCGGAGGCGTCGAACGTGAGCACGCCGGTCACAGAGACCGAGAACCGCAGCGGAGCCGCCAGCAAGCTGAACCCGGCCGGGGCGACGTGCTCGACGAGCGCGTAGTCGCCCGGCACCAGGCGCGAGACGATGAACCGCGTGGCGGTGCCCGGAGCCCCTGCGCCGGGGGAGACACCGTCGACCGGCGCAAGGCTCAGCCAGATCGGCTGGGACTCGTCGAGCACGCCACCCCGAACCGGGTACACGCGCCAGTCGGAGCCTGCCATGGCCACCCAGCAGCTGGACGCGGGCGGCACGCAGTTGCCGGACTCGCCCACCTTGTCGATCTGGAAGGCGGCGAGCGGCGCCCGTGCGACGCCCACATCGGATTGATCGGTGTCGGCGTCGACCGTGTCGTTGCGCTGAATGTCGGCAACGGGTCGTGCCGAGTCGTAGGGCGAGGACGGATTGCTCACGGTCACCGCGTTCAAGAAGTCGAGATCGGGCTCGGCGTCTCGGGCGAGCGGAGTCTTCACCTGGATACTGCGGGTCTGGCCCGCGGGCACCGTGCCGAGTGCCCACGCCCCGCCCACGACCGCGGTACCCGCAGGAGGCGCGCCCCACGTCACCTCGCCGGCGACGAGACCGGCGTCGGGCACGTCGCCCACGACGACCTGGTAGGCGGGCTTCGGAGAGGAGTTCTTCACCTGGATCTGCCAGGTGAGTTCGTCGCCCGCGCGCCAGCCCGTCGCCGAGACGAACTGGGCGTGCACCTGCAGCGCCGAGCCGTCGCGGACCACGGTGACCAGGTCGCCGGACAGCATCGCCAATCCGGTGCCGCTCGCTCGCGCCGCCGAGAAGTTGTAGTAGGTGTCGCCCACCTGCTCGCCCTGAAGCGACCAGGTCAGCGTGACCGTCTTGCTCTTCTTCGCCGCGAGCGCGCCCCCGACGATTCGGAGCGCGGTCGTGCCCTCCGGAACCTGCGTCGGCGAGCACGACTGCCAGAGCCCGTCACCGGGGTCGGCGTTGGCCGGGTCGAGCGGGTCGACCGAGATCGTCTGCGGTGCTGCGGAGGAGCAGTACAGCGTCTCGCCGGGGTTCAAGGTGACACTGTGCACCGCGAAGGTGCCGCTGAAGCTGCTGCCGCGCGGGTCGCCGTTGTAGGGCAGCAGGTCGATGATGTCGGTGCTCGACTGCGGCAGCACGTCGTTGTTGGTGAGCGTGATCTTCCAGGTGTTCGAGCCGAGGCCGGCCGGCACCTCGGCGGCACCGGCCTGCTTGAGGAGCACCGTCTTGGTGTTCTGCTTCACCCGCAGGGTCGCTGACGACTCGGCCAATACCGGAGAGCCGAGCCAATTTTCCCTGAAGCTCGAACTCGTCGTCAGTACACCCTCAGTCGCGGTGACGACGGCCTGATAGCTCATCACCGTTTCGGTGTTCTGGTACATACCCGCTTGCCACCAGAAGCTGGACGGGTGCGACGGGTTAGGCGGTGTGGAGATCGGCTTTCCCTCGACCGCGACTCTGAACGAACCGGGCACCCAGGACAGCCCCTCCGGGAGGATCTCATCAACGCTCATCGGGTTGATGTACGCGGTGCCTCCTGCGAAGTTGCGCGCATACGGCCGCGTGATCACCGTGACGACGTCGCCGGGCGCCGCGGCACTCGGGGAGATCTCCTTCGTGACCTCTGCGATGTAGGGCTTTTGCCGGAAGAAGTCGACGACCTTGGGATACACGCCCGAATAGGCTGTGCCATTATCGGTCACCTTCCCCCTCCAGTCGCCGTAGGCCCACTCCCCCGCCACTCCGTTGGAAATGCTGCTCGTGGCATACGCCAGGCTTTGCCCACTCAAGCCCGGCATCAGGCCGAGGCCCGCCTCGACCTGCGATCGGATGACGGGCATTGTGGCGTTCGAGAAGTCGTACGACACGACCACCGACTGCCAGCTCGCGGCGTCGCCAGAGATGCGGAATGTGCCGCCGCTGGGGTCGACCTCATTGGGGGTGAGGGTCTGCTGCGTCCAGACCGACGCATCCGTCGTCGGCCGCGCGCAGGGCTGAGTTGCCGGATTATGCGGTGCCGAAGTACCGGGGCCCGGGGTGACCTCGGGAAAAGAAGTCTTGGGATAAGACGGCAGAGGAGAGGTGTAGACCTCGACCTCCACCCCCTGCCCCAGGTACTCGGGCGGCACCTGCAGATAGCCGTCGTAGTTCACAGAGAGTCTGATCGCCGAGCGGAAGCGCTGTACGCCCTGCGACGGGGTGTCGCGAATCTCGGCCGGTGCGAGATTCTGGAAGTATGTCGACACCATTCGGTGCCGAATGTGCTGACCCGCCGTTGCCTTCTTGTCGATCGACCAGCGCAGACCCATATCGATCCAGCTGCCGTCGACCAGGTTCAACCCGTCGATCTCTTGGTAGTGCGTGCCCAGAGGATCCAGGCGGATACGCTGCTGATCGCTCGCCGGGTCTGCATCGTCGACCGGCTCGCCCCCGCTGGTGAGATTGCCGGCGGTCAGCAGCAGCTCGCCCGCACCGCTCAGCTGCTCTGGCGCGTGCACGGTCAGAAAACCCAGCGCGATCAGGGTGTACGCCTCATTCGGCAGCGCCGCACCGTTGCCCGCCTTCGTCGGCCGCACGAGGGGCGGGATGTGGTACTCGGACACCGTCACGCGGAATGCGCCCGAGCCGAGCGGCGCCACCGTGCAGGCTTGCGAAGCCAGACGGGCGTCGAACGCCGGTAGCGCACTGAGCTCGCTCTGATCGGAAAACGCAGCATCCGCTCGACAGTCGGACCCCAGCTGGATCAGGCTTGCCGCGTCGTCGATGTCGTCGCTGTCGACCTGCACATCGAAGGTGATCGGCCCGTCGGGCAGCACCGTGTGCGCCCCGACGCGCAGCCCGAAGGGAAACCCCACCGCCCGCTCGGGCAAGGTCTTGGTCTGCGGAAGCACCGTCGACGGCACGAACGGGTCGAAGACCAGATCATAGGTGGTGCTCGGAGCCGTGGCCTGCGCCTCGACCGCGCCCTGCTCGCCCTCGCTGCCGGCGACGACCGTGACCGTGCCGCTGGTCGCGGTCAGCGCGACCTCGACCGCGTAGTCGACGCGCAGCGCCGCGCCCCAGTCGACCCGACCGAGCGAGCAGACGACCGACGTGCCGCCATCGACGATCTCGGAAGCCGGCTCGACATCGGTGAGGCATACACCCGGCAAGTGCCTGAACACACCGTTCGCGGCCTCGAGCGTCAGCTGCAGGTTCTCGTGCTCGCCGTGGGCGCCGGTCGGGCTGTTCACCGACAGATACACCGCGCCCTGAAGCTGCGAGCCGTTCGGCAGCGGCCCGGCATCGGTCGGCGTCACGAGCCGGTGCTCCAAGACCAGCTGCGGCGGATCAGCGGCACGCGGAGCACCCAGGTCTCGACCCGATGCCTCGCCTTCGGGCGGTGCCGTCTGCGCGGGCTCCTCGGAATCGGGGCTGTCGACCCTGGGCGTTTCCGCCGCGCCCGCGGCCAGCGTGGCCGCGGCCTCGTTCGACGGCACGCGGCCGGGAGATCCCGCCGCGTCGGTGAAGCGCTGCACCAGGTCTGCGCCGTCGGGGCCGGTGCCCGAGAAGATCGCTGATGCCGTGGCGACCACCGTGCGCGACACGCCGTCGAACGCGACCGGCGTGGTGAAGGTGGCGACCGCCGACTGCCCGACCGCGATCGTTCCGAACGCCGGGAGCTCGACGCCCTCGAGCGGTGCCGCATCGGCGGTGGCGGTGACCAGTCGAACGTCGGCGAGCTCGACATTGCCGGCGTTGACCGCGGTCGCGCGCCACGTCATCCGTTCTGCGGCCGCGCCGTCATGCGGCGCCGCGACCTCGAGGGCCGGCCGCCAGTCGCCGTCGTCGTCGACGTCGCATGCGCTCACCGAGACGCAGGCCTCCAGCGCGAGGCTGAGACGCGGGTCGGTCACGAACACCTGCACCGCGCCGTCGGCGCCGTCGATCTGCAGGCGCGACGGCCCGCCGTCGGTGTTGACCTCGGCCGCCCGCGCCTCGCGGATGCGCCAGCGCGTGTTGCCCACTCCGGCCTCGGTCACCCGCTGCGACAGCGTGGTCAGCGCGCCCTCGAGGTTCGGAGCCGGCGACCCCACCACGTCGGGGGCGCTCTGCTCATCGCCCGCCGCGACCTCTGCTCCTACCGCGGCGGCATCCGCGCCATCGGCACCGGGCCACGCCGCGGCGCTCCCGGTGAGCGCATCGCCCTCGAGCACGTTGATGCGGGCATCGGGAAGCTCCTGCCCGGTGATCGCCGCGCCGGGCCGCGACGCATCACCCGCATAGTCGACGCCCCACGCGTACTCCACCGGCCCGGAGGTGCCGGGCAGCCCGCCCTGGGAGGCCAGCGCCCCCGTCACCGCGATATCGGCGCGATCCCACGTCTCGGGCGGCGCCGCCCCATCGGCGGCTCGCGACGACACCGACGTAGCGAGCACCGGCAGCATGCCGATCACAAGCGCCCCGGCCGCCCCGGCCGAAACCGCGCTGAGCAGCACGGTCGTGGCGCGCCCCCACCCCGAACGCCGGGCACGCGTCGTGCCGGGCGCAGAACTCTTCCTCATATTCACAGGAAGGTATCCCCGTGGCGCGTGCGATGATCGCGTTCGCCCGCGACTATGTATCGTGCACGGCCCGAATCAGTAGTGCGACGCCGGTCGAATCAGTAGTCGGCCGTCGAGCCAGAGTACGAGCGTCTCTCACCGCGCTCGCCGTGGTCGCGCACCGGGATCGGAGGGGCGCCCGGTCTCGAGCGGTCCCGTTTCAGCAGCTCGTCGACTCCCGGTGAATGATCGATCGCTCCACGATCACGTCCTCGGCATACGGCTGATCCTGGATCATGGAGAAGAGGGCCGAGAGTCCGTCTCGCGCGACGTGCTGCGCATCTCCGCTCACGGACGAGAGCGACGGAGTCAAGAACGGCAGGACGTCGATATCTCCGTAGCCCAGCACCAGCAGATCACCCGGAATCCGGATATCGATCTCGCTCGCCGCGCGGGCGAGGCCGAGCGCCAGTTCGTCGTTGACGCAGAACACGGCCCCGAACTGCCGCAACCGTTCGCCGAGCCCCGAACCGATGGCGTAGCCGACCTCGAAGCTCATGGGCCCTTCGAGGTCGACGACGTGGGAGCCGCCCTGCAGCGCGGGATGCTCGTGCAGGGCGGCGAGAGCACCCGACACGCGAAGCTGCGCAAGATGCGACGTCGTCGAGCGGGCGATGACCAGGAGCGGTCGGGCCCTCCGAGAGATCAGTTCGGCGGCAGCTCGACGCGACGCTTCGAAGTCGTCGAAGCGTACCGTCGGCCAGTTCGCGCCCGCGGTCCTCTGCCCGATCACGACGAGGGGGATCGACGCGGCGACGTTCTCCAGCGCGCCATGGACCCCTGCCGCATCGAGCCGGTCGCCGGTCGCCAGAACCATTCCGGCAAGCCTGAGCGAAATCGCATTCTCCATGTGCTCGATGAGCACATCGTCGCTGTGCTCCAGGTCGTACACCACGGTCGTGTACCCGCGACTGGTGATCTCTGCGCGGAGTGCGCGTATCAGTTTCACATACCAGGGCTGCGAGATGCTCGCGACCGCGATGCCGATCGTCTTGCTGCGGCCGCGCCTCAGGGTGGAGGCAGAGAGATCCGGCCGGAAGTTCAGGCGCTCGACGACGGCGAGGACCCGCTCTCGCGTCTTCGCCGTCACCTTCTCGGAGTCGTTGAGCACACGCGACACCGTTGCGGTCGACACTCCGGCCTCGCGCGCGATATCCACCAGGCCCGTCTTCTTCACCATCATTGCCCCATCCGGTTGCGGAACTGCGACGACCCCCCTACTGTAAACGATTTCAGGCCCGGGATTCCCGATTCCCCGCTCGCTCGCTCTGCCGCTCGGGATCCACCGGGTGCTCGGCGAGCGGGTGCACCGTCACCCTCATGTAGGGCCAGACCGGGAGGGTGCTGAGCGTCTCGTGCAGCTCTGTGGCGTCTCGTGCCCGCCACAGCCCCCAGTTCTCGCGCCGCCCCGGAACTCGCCACATGCGCACGAGCCGACCCGCGGCCCCGAGCTCCGCGGCCATGGCCCGCTCGTCGACGCTCAGCCGTCGTATCGTCTCGTCGCCCAGATCTCGGGGCCAGTGAATCTCGATGTTCACCAGGAACTCATGCAGTGCGCTCATCTTTCCATCTCCTCCAGTTCTCTCACTACAGTCCGCGCCGAATTGCGCCCCGGCGCTCCGGTCACATAGCCCCCGGGCCACGTTCCCGCCCCGCCGAGATACAGACCCCGTTGCGCGAGCGACTCGTTCACTCCGCGGCCCGGACGTCCGTCGAGCATGAGGTCCGGCGTCATGTCCCCGTGCGTGATGTTGCTCGATGTGAGCGCGAACTCATCCTCGAGATCGTGGGGCGAGTACCACCTCACGTCCTCGATGTGCTCGTCGATGCTCGGCAGCAGGCGACGCAGTTGGCGCAGGCACGACTGGACGTAGCGGTCGCCGTGCTCCGCCCAGTGCTCCCGCCCGAGGTCGTGGGGCGCGTGCCACACGTTCAGGCTCATCAGATGCTTGCCCGGCGGCGCGAGCCCGGGGGACGCGATCGTCGGGATCAACCCCCAGATGATCGGCGAATCGGACGCCCGACCGGCGAGCCCGTCGTCGACGGCGGCCTCGATGTACTCGGGGCTCGGGCCGATGCGGAACTGCGCTTGGAGCAGCGTCTCGACCGGAATGCGGGGATCCGCCTGCCGCACACTCGGCACACCGTCGAGCGCCACCGCCACTTTGAAGGCCGAGCCCTTCGGCTGCTCGGGCCAGCGAGGGGCATCTCCCGGGTAGTCGGGCATCATGCCCGGCAACAGCGACGGCTCCACCGTGATGATCGCCGCATCGATGCCCGAGAGCCGAGATCCCGACTCGAGCCGTACGCCGTCGACCCGTCCCGAGTCGTCGAACAGCAGCTCTTCCACTCGGCAGTTCGTGCGAATGCTCACCCCGAGCGCGTGCGCGGAGAGCGTCAACGCGTCGATGATGGAACCCATGGATCCGATCGGCAGTCCGACCGATCCCCGGAGCGGAGCATCCTGATTGCCCAGAAGCCCCCCATCGCCTCCTGCCGCTCGCGAGATCGGCCGCAGGAGCAGCCCGAACGCCGATCCCCTCGCCCGCGGCGAGAGCAACTGCCCGTTCAGCGCGAGCATCATCATCATGCTCTTCACCTGAGGCGTGGTGAGCGCCCCGTCGAGCAGGTCCATCAGGCTGCCCTCGAGCATCGCGTCGCTGAACGCACTGCGGTCGTCCGCGTCCATCCGGTCGAGAAATCCCCGCCCGGGCTCGGGTCGACTCCAGAGCGACAGGCCGGATGCCGCCCCGAGCGCATCCAGTCGGGCGATGAGCTCCCGGTGCCGCACGGACTCACCCGCGGCATAGCTCTCCATCTGCTCGGCGACGAGTCGTCGATCCCTCCACCCGATGAAGAGATCGTCTTCCATGGGGTGCAGCAGCGTGACATCGGGCTTGTGAAAGCGCAACCCGAACGTCTCGAGCTGCAGCTCATCGAAGATCCGCCCCTCGAACGAACCGATCGAGTTCGTGATCGACGAAGAGTATCCGGGCATGAACTCGAAGCGGCCGGCCGGCCCCCCGAGCGACGCCCGCGCTTCGCACAGAGTGACCCGATGCCCCGCCTTCGCCACGTAGTTCGCCGCGATCAGGCCGTTGTGGCCTCCGCCGATGACCACGACATGCTTCGCCACGCTCATTCTCCGTCGAAGACCTCGGCGAAGAGGCGCAGCCAGTTGCCGCCCAGGATCTTGTCGAGTTCGGTACGGCTGAATCCCGCCTGCTGCATCGCGACGATCAGCGACGGAAAGGCGGTCGGAGACTGGAACCACGCCGGCCACTCGACCACGGGCGCCTGCTCGTCGATCGGCACGGGGCTCTCGCGCCCCCAGCGCCCCATGCGCCACCACTTCACCGCTTCGACGCCGTACCCCGTATAGAAATCAGTGCCGATCGCGACGTGGTCGACGCCCACGAGGTCAACCGTCCAACTGATCATCTCCACGAACTCCCGTTCGGTGGTCTTGAGTCCGTTCTTCAGCATGCGAACATACGGGCTCAGCCCGACCACCCCTCCGCGAGCGGCGAGCGCACGCAGCACCTCCGACGACTTCGGCCGCCGGTTGAGCTCGACGTCGCGACCGACGAACTCGAGGGGATTGGCATGAGTGACGGCCACGGGATCGCTGCTGAAGTCGATGGTCTGCAGACTGGTCTTCTCGGAGCAGTGAGAGAGGTCGATGAGCATGCCGACCTCGTTGAACTCGCGCACGAACTGGCGGCCGACGTGCGTCGACAGCCCCGAATCGTCATCTTCCCAGCACCCCGCCGCGATGCTGTTCTGGGTGTTGTACGTCAGCTGCGCGATGCGCACCCCCAGGTCGGAGAACACCTTGACAAGACGGATGTCGTCGTCGAATGCCGTCGTGTTCTGGAACCCGAAGATCACCGCGGTCCTCCCGGACCGCACGATCTCATGGATGTCCGCGGTGGTGCGGGCGAGCGCGACGAGATCGGAGTTCTCGGCGAACAGGTCGTTCCACCGGCCGATGACCGAGAGCGTCTCTCGCGCGGTCTCCCACACGGACAGGGTGACGTGCACGCATCCGACGTCTCCGTTCTTCCATTCGAGGAATCGCTCGCGCGTCGGTTTGCTGTACTGGAGGCAATCCACCACGATCGCATCCTGCTGTTCCACAGTGTTCATTCCGCCTTCTACTTCCTTCTCGTTGCTGATGCGGCCGGTGCTCACACGAGCCCGAACGGGTCCGGCGTGATTCCGCACTCCTGCACGACCGCTTTGACCTGCTGAAACTCTCTGAGCCCTTCGATGCCGTTCTCGCTCCCGATGCCGGATTGCTTGACCCCGCCGAAGGGGGTCTGCCAGTCCATGCCGCGATAGGTGTTGACCCAGACCGTTCCGGCCTCGAGCTGCCGCGAGACGCGCTGCACCCGGCCGATCGAGCCGGTCCAGAACCCCGCCGCGAGACCGAAATCGGAATCGTTCGCCACTTCGACGGCTTCCTCTTCGGTCTCGAACTCGAGCACCACCATCACCGGGCCGAACACCTCGGTGCGACAGATCGCCGTCTGGCGATCCGCAACCCGGAGCACCGTCGGCGCCACCCAGAACCCATCCGAGAATCCGGGGGCGACCTCGGGCGGGGCAGACCCGCCGATGAGCCGTTCGGCGCCGTCGGCCTCTGCCTGATCGATCAACGCGACGATCCTGTCGTACTGCGCCCTACTGGCGATCGGCCCGAGGTGGGTGGCGTCTGAGGCCGGATCGCCGACGACCAGCCGCGACACGCGATCCCGCAGGCGCTTCATGAATGCGTCGGCGACGCCTCGCTGCACGAGGACTCGCGATCCCGCAACGCACGTCTGCCCGCTGCCCGAGAAGACGCCCTGCACGACGGCGGTGACCGCCTGATCGATGTCGGCATCGTCGAAGACGATGTGGGCCGACTTGCCCCCGGCCTCTGCGACGAACCTCGCAAGACGGCCTGAGACGATTCCGCCCACCTGCTTCGCAGCTTCGGTACTCCCCGTGAACGACACCATGTCGACGCCCCTGTGCGCGACCAGTCGCGCACCGACCTCGGCAGGCCCCTGCACGATCTGGAGCGCTTCTCGAGGGACCCCCGCCTCTGCGGCGATGCGGTGGAGCACCACGCTCGAAGCCGGGGAGTTCAGCGGAGGCTTAATGATCACGGAGTTTCCCGCTGCGAGGGCGGGAGCGAGCTTCCATGTCCCCAGGGACAGGGCGCCGTTGAACGGCGTGATCAGCACCGCGACGCCCACGGGCTCGTGCCTCACATCGGCATCCTTCGTGGAGGACAGCGGGATCGTGTGCTCCCGCAGCGTACGCAGCAGGGCGGCGTAGTACTGCCACCACCGCGCGCTCGCCGCGACCTCTGCGCGGGTGAATCGCAGCGGTTTTCCGTTCGCCAGCGTCTCATAGATCGCGAGCTCGTCACCGTGCGCTTCGATCGCGCGCCCGATCCGATCGAGCACGTCGGCCCGCTCCAGGGCCGTCTTCCGGCCCCAGATGCCCGCGCCCCGCTCCGCCGTCTCGACCGCGTCGTCCACGAACGACGCATCCCAGTCGACACTCCCCCACTCCGCACCGGTCGCCGGGTCGACGAGTGCTGCGCACTCTGAGCCACTCCGGATTGCGCCGTCGATCACGGACCCGAAGCTCCTGCACAGTGCCGAATCGGCGACCGTCGCACTCATTCCATTCACGTTTCCATTACCTCCACTGTTCCGTCTTCATCGTGCGAGGGCAGCGGGCCCTCAGTTGCGGTTGCGCAGCAGCACCTTGCCGACCAGCTCGACTCCGTAGTAGAGGATCAGCCCGATCGCGGTGAGGACCACGAGGTCTGCGAAGAGGAGGTCGGTCCTCAGGTTGCCCTGCGTCACGATCAGCAAGTACCCGAGCCCCGAGTCGCTCCCGACGAACTCGCCGACGATCGCGCCGACGATCGCGAATGCGACCGCGAGCTGCAGGCCGCTCATGATGTGGGGCAGCGCATTGGGGAACCGGAGATAGCGGAAGAGCTGCCACCTGCTCGACCCCATCGAACGCATGAGATCGATCGAGGCCGGCTGCACCGATGTCATCCCGAGGGTCGCATTCACCACTACGGGGAAGAAGCCCATGACGAACGCGATCAGCGAGGCCGTCGTCACTCCGGTGCCGATCCACACCACCATGAGGGGCGCGATCGCCACCTTCGGAATGACCTGCGAAGCCACCAGGAGCGGGAAGATCGCCGCCCCGAGGAGCGGCCACATCACGATCACCACGGCGAAGAGCACCCCGAAGACGGCGCTCAGCGCGAAGCCGATCAAGGTCTCGAGCAGGGTGACCCCGGCGTGCCGCATGAGGAGCCCGAAGTTGTCGACGAGCGCATCCCAGATCGCCGATGGGGCCGGCAGCAGAAACTGCGGCACGTCGGAGAACCTCACCCAGATCTCCCAGAGGATCACAAGGATGAGCAGTGTGACGAGCGGAGCGACCCACGGCACTCGTTTCGCGAGCGTGCGCAGACTCCGCGTCGCGCCGCCTCCCGAACGGCGGACGGAGATGCTCACCGTGTGCTCAGGCGAGGCGTTCATGCGCTCACCCCTTCCTCGTCGTAGTCGTCTGCGGCGAAGACCCCGAGCTCCTTGAAGATCCCGGTAACCTCCGCCACCCGTCGCGTGAACTCCTGCCCCTGCCGATGCGCGAGCCGCCTCGGCTTCGGCAGGTCGACGGAGAGCTCCGCAGCGATCCTTCCCGGTCGCGCACTCATCACGTAGATCCGGTCCGAGAGGAACACCGCCTCGGGAATGGAGTGCGTGACGAAGAGAATGGTGGTGCCGCTCTCGGTGGCGAGCCGGGAGAGATCCAGCGACAGTTGATCCCTCGTCATCGCATCGAGCGCGGCGAACGGTTCGTCCATCAGCAGCAGCCGGGGACGGTGGAGCAACCCGCGGCAGATCCCGACACGCTGTTTCATTCCACCGGAGAGTTGGTGCGGATAGCTGTCCAAGAACCCGTCGAGACCGACTTGGGCCAGGAGTTGCTTCGCCCGCTCGATCATCTCGGGGCTGCGCCGCCTGCGCACGTCGGCCTGGAGCAGCACATTGTCGAGCACCGTGCGCCACGGCATGAGCAGGTCGGCCTGGAAGACGATGCCGAGCTCGGGGTGAGGCTGCTCGACGGGCCTGCCGTCGATCCGGAGCTCTCCGTCTGTCGCCGCCTCCAGCCCTCCGATGAGGCGCAGCAGTGTCGTCTTGCCGCAGCCGCTCGGCCCGAGCAGCGAGACGAACTCTCCGGGCGCCACGCGCATGGATACGTCGTCGAGCGCCGTCACGCTCGACCTTCTGCCCGGGTACCGCTTCGTGACGTTCTCGCAGGTGATCTCGATCGGTTGCATGAGGGTTGCCGCACTCCGTCCTGAATCTGCCAACGGCTAGTCCGCCGGAACGAAATCGTTCGTGAACATGGACGCCGGATCCCGGTCTCCCCGGGCATCGCTGAACTCGACGAGCGCGCCCACGGTCGCCTGCCAATCGTCTTCGCTGTTGAGGCCCCACTCGGCGTCGTCGACCGGGGTCACCAGAGGCAACCAGAGATCGAGCTGCGCTTCGCAGGAATCCTGCAGCACCGCCCCGTCGGACTTCGCGGCGAGCACTTCGCAGGCGGCGGCCGGATCTGCGATCGTTTCGGCGAGCCCCTCACGATACGCGCGGAGAAAGCGCTCGATCGCCTGAGGGCTGCTCTCGATGAACGCATCGCTCGCGACGAAACCGTGATCGAGCACGTCCAGGCCCATGTCGCTGTAGGACAGGCCGTGCGCCTCAGCACCCTCGTCGCGAGCACTGCTCACGTAGAAGTAGACCTGGCCGCTGATCGCATCGACGTCTCCCGTCATCAGCGCCGCGAACTTGCCATTGGCCGGCAGATTCACGATCTGCACCTCGTCTTCAGCGATGCCGTTCGCCTGCAGGAATGCACCGACGAGGGTCGAATCGGAGCCCCCCGGGGTCGATCCGATGCGCATGCCGACGACGTCTTCCGCCGACTCGAGCTTCGTGCCCTCGAGCACGGTGAGGCCGCTCGCGTTGCGCTGCTGGATCTTGGCCACCGCAGTCACCGGTACATCCTGGAGCATCGACGCTGCGGCCGTGGACAGGTCTGCCCAGGCGAGGTCGGTCTGGCCGGTGCCCACCTCGAGCACGGCGTCCCCTGACCCACCGGGCAAGGTCTCGGTGACACTCAGCCCGTACTTCTCGTAGATCCCGTTCTCCTGAGCGACGGCGAACGGGGCGTGATACGCGACGTAGGTGCTCCAGTCGAGCGACAGCGCGAGCTCGTCGGCGCCCTCCGCCTCGGGTGCGTCGGGCCCCGACCCCGTGCCGCATGCGGACAGGAGCAGCATCGAGGCCGCCGCCAATGCCGCGCCCGCGAGCCGACCCCTTCTCGTGATCTTCCGTTCCTGCATGTCGTACTCCTTTGTGTGATGCGGAAAGAGAATGTAAACGTGTACATAGGCTACCTTGGGCTGCTCTCGGCCGTCAACCCCGGGTTATTCTTGAAAGAAAAGGTTTACATCCGTGGTGCAGGTGCTTGGGCGGCGCGGCGGCGCTTGGGCGCAGGCGGCGCGGCGCTTGGGCGCGGGCGGGCGGCGGCGCGGGCGGCGCGGGCGGCGCTCGGGCGCGGGCGGCGGCGGCCACCCGTGGAGAAACACCCGCATCGCGAACCGCATCCGCTCGGGATATTGCGGCGCGGCGGCGCGGGACCGTCTTGCGCATCTGCGGCGGCCTTTCAGACAGCGGCGATCGCCCACTACGATCGAAACAGGGAGCGCCGCCGGTGCGCGCTTGCGCCAGCCGGGAGGCCTGCGCCCAGCCGGTGCGAGCAGGCGGGCGAGCCGGGTGGTCCTGCGAGCAGCACTGCGAGCAGGTGGTGCGCAGGCGAGCCGACCGCGCGCCGCAGGAGGAGACGGGAGCCCCGGTGAATGCGATCGACGCGCTCGGCACCATCGGCGAGGTGCTCTCGTGGTTCGGGCTGGGCCTCGGCCTCCCCGCGCTGCTGATCGCACTGCTCGTGCGCGCCGGCGATGGCCGCTGGCTTCCCGTGGAGGTCGTGCTGGTGCCGGAGGGGACGCGGATCCGCGCGCGCTGGTACGCCGCCGACGACTTCCGCGAGCGGCTGCTGACCGCCGACGAGACCGCGCGGTGGCGCGGGCGCGAGACCGTCGACGCCTTCATCAGCGAGCACCATCCGCATCGGATGCGTGCGGAGCCGCGACGCCCGCTGCTGCACGCGATCTACGTCGCCGGGCTCGCGCTCACCGCCGTGGGCGCGGCGAGCGTGCTCCTCTCGCTGCTGCCGCTGGTCGTCGCCTGATCCCGCATCACCGGGATCCCGCGGTTCGCAGGTCCCGGGGTTCGCAGAATCCGCGGTTCGCAGAATCCGCGGTTCGGGATCCCGCGGTTCGCAGATCCCGGGGTTCGCAGATCCCGCGGTTCAGGATGCCGCGGGTCAGGATGCCGCGGGTCAGGATGCCGCGAAGAAGATCCCGGGAAGAGGAATCCGCGAAGCGGAACCCGCAATGTGGAACCCGGGAACTCCCAGGAATGCCGCCGCTCGCCACCGCGTTCGGTGATCATATGGCCGCAACTTCATCGACGCCCCGTTCCCGGATCCTCGTGCTCGTCTCCGTCGCGGCGGTGGTGGCCGCGGGCATCGGCGCCATCGTCTGGGGAGTCGTCGTCTCCTCGCGATCGAGCGCGACGAACGTCGCGCCCTCTTCGGCCCTGCCCGACGACACCGCCATGGGCGTGGTGGAGCTCAGCGCGCACGACCTGCCGAAGGTGCGAGCCTACTACGAGGACGCGGTCGGCCTGACCGTGCTGAGCGAGACGCAGAACGAGGTGGTGCTCGGACTCGACGAGCCGCTCCTCCGGGTGACCTCGGGCGCGGGAGGCGAATCGGGATCGACCCTGGCCGAGGCCGGCCTGTACCACTCGGCGATCCTCTACCCCGACGCGGCCTCGCTCGCGAGCACGCTCGTCACCCTCGCGTCCGTCGCACCGGACTCGTTCCAGGGCTCCGCCGACCACGCGGTGAGCCAGGCCTTCTACTTCCTCGACCCCGAGGGCAACGGCCTCGAGCTCTACATCGACCGCCCCCGCAGCGAGTGGCGCTGGTCAGACGGCGAGGTGCAGATGGGCTCGGCGCAACTCGATCCGGCCGCCTTCATCCAGGAGCACCTCGGGGCCGAGTCGGTGGATCCCGACGCCGCGACCATGGGGCACGTGCACCTGAAGGTCGGCGACCTCGACGAGGCCCGGGCCTTCTACGCCGATGCGCTGGGATTCGCGGTCACGTCACAGACCGACGGCGCCCTGTTCTACGCGGCGGGCGGCTACCATCACCACCTCGCCACGAACACGTGGCAGAGCGCCGGCGCCGGCACCCGCACGAACGCCACGGGCCTCGGCTCGCTCACCATCACGATCCCCGACGACGGCACCGTCGACGAGATCGCCGATCGGCTCGACGCCGCCGGACACGACTCCGAGCGCTCCGACTCGGGTCTCTCGGTCGAGGATCCGTGGGGGAACCTCGTGCGGATCGCCATCGGCGGCGCCGGCGCCTGAGCGGCGGCGCGGCGGTGCGGCGGTGCGGCGGCGCGGATCCCGGCGCGGATCCCGATGCTGATCCCGGTGCGGATCCCGATACCCGAGCCGTCACGCGCCGGCAGCATCGGCAGCACCGGCAGCACCGGCAGCACCAGCAGCGTCAGCAGCACCAGCAGCACCAGCAGCACCAGCAGCGTCGGCAGCACCAGCAGCACCAGCAGCGTCTGACAGCGCGCGAATTCTCGCGGTGAGCACGGGATCCGTCCAGTAGTCGAGATGCCACCTGACCGGACGACCGGGTGAGATCGGGTCGACCGCGTCGAGGTTCTCGATGCGCCGGATCGCGCCCCCACCGCCGGTCGCTCGGATGCCGGGCCACAGCGGGCTGCCGATCGGGTCGGTCAGTCGCCAGACGTTGACCCAGCTGTGCGCGCTCGCGAGCACCGCTCGGCCCTCCCCCTCGCTGAAGCAGCGCGGGAAGAAGGTCGAGTAGAGCGTCAGCAGCGGCGATCCGCTCGTGACGAAGCGCACCCGACCGCCGAACGAGCTCACGTGCCGCAGCAGCCAGAAACCGATCACCGAACCCTGCGAGTGCCCCGAGTAGACGATCGGCCCGTGCCACCGTCCGAGCGTCCGCTCCAGCTCGGGAAGCACGATGTCCCGATAGCTCAGTCCCGAGAGCGGATGCCATCGGATCGGGAAGAACCCGAGCACGTCGGCGACCGAGTCGAGAAACTCGCGCACCACGCGGATGCGCCCGAAGAACACCGCGAAGACGATCGCGAAGATGCCGAGGACCAACGAAGTGCCCAGCATCCAAGTGGCCACCCGGTTGTCCCACGCCGATGCGTCGACGACCCGGGGCACGTCGCCTCCCAAGTCGAACTCGACGTCGTCGAGGGTGCGGTCCACGATCCACAAGCCCGCGATCGCGGCCAACCAGAGCACCGCGGTGACCACGACCATCACCCCGAGCCGGTCGGGCAGGCGAGTGATCACGACGTGCAGGTAGCGGAATGCGCGCCAGGCGACCGTGCGCACCTGCGGCCGCGCGGCGCTCAGCTCGCCGGCCGGGCCGCGCCCGGCGCCGAGCACCAGGAGCACCAGCGCGAAGAGCAGCACCCCGCCCACCGCGACTGCCGGCATCAGATTGGCCAGCGAGAACGACCACAGATTGAGGTCGTAGGAGGACACCACGAGATGCGGTTGCGGCGCGAGGGGGTGGAACCAGGGGATGCGCGCGAGGAACGGCTCCAACGCGAGGAAGATCCACTCGATCCCCATGCGGAGTGCGGCCCCGTACGCCGAGAGCAGGAGCCAGCTGCCCGTGACCAGGATGCTCGCCCCGGCCGCGCTCGCCGGCGCCCTGGTACCTCGCGCCGCTTGGGAGCGCGCGAGCACCGCGCTGCGGATCAGCAGCACCCCGCTCAGCACTGCGCTCGCGATCACCCCCAGCACCAGCCCGGTCGACAGCACATCGGGGTGCTCGGTCAGCGTCGCCCAGTACGCCTCCCCCGATACGCACGCCCGGGGCTCCAGCCCTGCGCAGGGGCCGTGCTCGCTCCAGTAGGCGATGGGCCCGCGCCCGGCGAGAAACCGACCCCAAGTCGAATCGCCCTCGAGCGCCTGACCGGGCCGCGCGAACCGCAGCCACGCCGCCAGGCCGAGGATCGCGCCCACGTGGAGGGCGCTGAGCCAGACCGGCGCGAAGGTGCCGATGCCGCGGTGCGCCCCGGCGCCTCTCACCCCGAGTCGCCGCACGATGATCGTGCCGGCGAGGATCAGCGCGGCCGTGCCGACGGTGAGATCGGCCATGCGTTCCGGATCCGCGCCCTCGAGCGCGATGTGCCCGACGATCGTCTCGAAGATCGCGACCAGCCACAGCAGCGCGGTGCACGTGACAAGCACGCCCTGGATGGCGACGACGGCGATGACGGTGCGGTCCCGGGCGCGAGGCTGGGCTTGAGGCTGGGCTTGAGGCTGGGCTTGAGGTTGTGCTTGAGGCTGTGCTTGAGGCTGTGCGGGGGCCGGGGCTTGATCCTGGGCGGGATCCCGGGCGGGATCCCGGGCCTGATCCTGGGCGCGATCCTGGGCGCGATCCCGGGCCTGATCCTGGGCGCGATCCTGGGCGCGATCCTCATCCGATCCGCTGCCTGCCGCGCCCCGAGCGGGTCTCCCCCAGCCGGTCTCGGCGGCGACATTCAAGAAGGTGAAGGGCAGTGCGGCATACCAGAGCGGGCCGGTGAGGCCCCGGTTCGCCCGCGACCAGTTGAACAACCACAGTGTCGTGCTCGCCGGAATCCGCGGCACCACGAAGGTGTCGGTCGGAGAGGACAGCGGCGAGGCCAGCCGCTCGCCTCTGCCGAGCGACGAGTAGTCGTTCTGCCGGTTGACGCCGTGCACGCGCACCTCGAGTACTCCGCTCGGGGCGCCCGAGGCCTCGACCGGATCCGCAGGATCACTGATGTGCATATCGCCCGCCCACTCTCACGACCGCTGCCGGGCATCATCGCCCGCTGACGTCGCGCGCCGGCGCCGGGAACTCGCTGGAGCGCACCGTATGGTGCAGGTATACCACGCGGTCGCGGGTCTCGACCAGAGGGGCGCGCGAACCGGTTCTTCTGCGGTTTCGGCGCACGGAACCCGTCTCCGCGCCGCCTCGGGCGTCTCACGCACTTCGCGCGCCACAACTCGTCACCTCGCGCGCGATTTGGCAACAACTACTGACGCCCGAATGACGGCGGCCGCTTCGGGCGCCACAACTCGTCACCTCGCACGCGATTTGGCAACAACTACTGACGCCCCAACGACGGCGGCCGCTACGCGCGCCACAACACGTCACCTCACGCGCGATTTGGCAACAACTACTGACGCCCGAAGAAGGGGGCGGGGGCGGCGTACGGGGCGGGGCGGCGGACGGGGACGGGACGGGGACGGGGCGGGGGCGGCGTACGGGGGCGGCCGCTACGCGCGCCACAACTCGTCACCTCGCGGGCGATTTGGCAACAACTACTGACGCCCGAAGAAGGGGGCGGGGGCGGCGGACCGGGCGGGGCGGCGGACGGGGGCGGGGCGGGGCGGAGGTACACTGAAACCCGAAGCACGCTTGAGGTTCAGCGAGGGGAGGCGGCCGATGAGCACGCAGGCGCACACCCCCGACGAGCTGCTCGGCGTCGGCGAGATGAGCCGCCGCACCGGCGTCGCCGTGTCGGCGCTGCACTACTACGAGCGCCTCGGCCTGATCGCCTCCCACCGCACGGACGGCAATCAGCGCCGGTACCCCAGGCACATGCTGCGCCGCGTCGCACTGATCTCGGTGGCCAAGCGGCTCGGCATCCCGCTCGATGACGTCAAGGAGGCCTTCGCCGACGTGCCGCTGACGGACACCCCGTCGCACGAGGACTGGCAGCGGGCGTCACGCCGCTGGAAGAGGACGCTCGAGCAGCGGCGCCTCGGCATCGAACGTCTCGAGAAGGAGCTCACGGGCTGCATCGGCTGCGGCTGCCTCTCGATGAAGGCCTGCGGCCTGCTCAACCCGGACGATCAGCTGGGCGACACCGGCAGCGGTGCCCGGCGCATCCCGGTGTGAGTGCGCACGGGGATCCGCCCGGCACCCGGCACCCGGCGCCCGCGTCCCCGCCTGAGCCCGCGCGGGAACGCGGGCGCGGGAACGCGAGCGCGGGAACGCGGGCGCGGGAACGCGGGCGCGGGAACGCGGGCGCGGGAACGCCCGCGCGGGCTCCGGATGCGGCCCCCGGGCGCCGGGCGCCGCTCAGCCCTGTCGCGCCGCCGCGAAGCGCTCCTGCACATCGGCCCAGTTCACGATGTTCCAGAAGGCCGCGACGTAGTCGGCGCGCACGTTCTGGTAGTCGAGGTAGTAGGCGTGCTCCCAGACATCGAGCTGCAGCAGCGGCGTGACGCCGAGGGGCGCGTTGCCCTGCTGGTCGAAGAGCTGGAAGATGACGGGCCGCTTCCCGAGCGCGTCCCAGGCGAGCACCGACCAGCCCGAGCCCTGCACGCCGAGCGCGGTGGCCGCGAAGTGGCTCTGGAACTTCTCGAACGATCCGAAGTGCTCGTCGAGAGCGGCTGCGAGCTCGCCGGCCGGCTCCCCGCCGCCCTCGGGCGAGAGATTCTGCCAGAACACGCTGTGGTTGATGTGCCCGCCGAGGTTGAAGGCGAGATCCTTCTCGAGCTTGTTCACATTGGCGAGGTTGCCTGTGTCGCGGGCCTCCTGCAGCTGTTCGAGCGCGGTGTTGGCGCCCGTCACATAGGCCTGATGGTGCTTGGAGTGGTGCAGTTCCATGATGCGCCCCGAGATGTGCGGCGCGAGCGCCGAGTAGTCGTAGGGCAGATCCGGGAGGGTGTAAGTGGACATGATGTTCCTTTCTCGGGACGGCGCAGCGGGTGCTGCGCCGGGTCGGCTCAGAGCGGGCCGCCGGTGCGGCGGAAGGTGCGATCGACGTAGATCATGGGCTCGGCGCGGTCGCCGACGCGCACGTCGAGCACCTCGGCGACCACCAGCATCGACGATCCGACCGGCACCGTCTCGATGCCGCGGCAGCGCAGCGCCGCGCGCACGCCGACCAGGTGCGGCTCGCCCGTCGGCAGCGTCTCCCAGCCCTGCTCGGCGGTGAAGCGCTCCCCGCCCGTCACCGCGAACTCCTGCGCGATCGCCGCGTGCCGGGCGTCGAGCAGGTGGACCAGGAGCGAATCGGCCGCGAGCAGCAGCCCGGCGCTGCCGGTGGCCCGGGTCACCGAGAACACGAGCGCCGGTGGATCGACGGAGACCGATGCGACGCTGGAGGCCGTGAGCCCGACGGGCCCCTCGTCGCCGGCGGCCGTGATGAGCGCGATGCCGGCGGGATGCTCCCGGAACGCGGTCTTGAACTCCGTTGCGAGATCGGTTGCGGTGGCGCTCATCGGGTATCTCCTCCTGCGTCGGCGTACTCGGGGGTGCTCGCGTGGTCGAGGAGCCGGGCTCGATCGACGATCTTGGTGCGCTCGCGGCCGCGCTCGGCGCCGAGCGCGCGCTCGGCCGCGTCGATGCGCAGCCAGCCCTGCCAGTCGACGGCGGCGGAGAGGCGTGCGCGCAGCCCGCTCGCGTCGCCCCGCGGCTCGGTGCACGCGACCGCGAGGTCATCGATGAGCGAGCCCACCGTCTGCGCCGCATCCGACTTGGTCGAGCCGATCAGACCGATCGGGCCGCGCCGGATCCATCCGGTCGTGTAGAGCCCGGGCACGGGGCGCCCGTCGGCGCCGAGCACGCGCCCGTCGCGCTCGGGGATCGTTCCGGTGCGCTCGTCGAACGGCACGCCGGGCACCGGGGAGGACCGGTAGCCGATGGTGCGGTAGACGGCGCCGACCGCGGTGCGCTCGTGCACGCCCGTGCCCGCGACGCGGCCCAGAGGATCCGCCGCGGTGCGCTCGAGCTCGATCCCGGTCACCCGCGCCTCTCCGAGCAGCCGGGCCGGCTGCCGGTAGAAGTGCAGGTGCACCCGGCGCGACGCCGTCTGCGACGCGGGATCGACGGCCGCCCACTCGCGGAGCGTCTGCACCACGAGCCGCCGCTGCGCGAACTGGGCCGTCATGCGCTCGGCGTGCTCGTCGAGCACCAGCTCTGCGGGGTCGACGATCACGTCGACGTCGTGCTGGGCACCCAGCTCGCGCAGCTCCATGGGCGAGAACCGCACGTCGGCGGGCCCGCGCCGCACGAACACGTGCACGTCCCTGACCGGATTCCGGCGCAGACCCCGCTCGACGCCGTCGGGGATGTCGGTGCGGTCGAGGTGCTCGACGTGCTTGACGATCATGCGCGTCACATCGAGCGCGACGTTGCCCGCGCCGATCACGGCGACCGACTCCGCCTCCAGGGGCCACTCCCCGGGCGCATCGGGGTGCCCGTCGTACCAGGCCACGAAGTCGGCGCCCCCGAACGACCCGGGCAGGCCGATGCCCGGAATGTCGAGGTCGGCGTCGCGGTCGGCGCCCGTCGCGATCACCACGGCGTCGTAGGCCTCGCGAAGCTCCTCGACGGTGACATCGGAGCCGATCTCGACGTTGCACTGCAGGCGGATCCGCGGGTGCTCGAGCACCCGGTGCAGGGCGTCCTGGATCTTCTTGATCCTCGGGTGGTCGGGAGAGACTCCGTAGCGCACCAGCCCGTAGGGCGCGGGCAGCTTCTCGAAGAGGTCGATCCGGGCATCGGGATCGCGCCCCAGCAGCAGGTCTGCGGCGTACACGCCGGCCGGGCCCGCGCCCACGATCGCGACGCTGCGCGGCGGCCGCACGGACGCCTCGGTCTCGGTCTCGGTTTCGGTTTCGGTTTCGGTTTCGGTTTCGGTTTCGGTCTCGGTCTCGGTCTCGGTCTCGGTCTCGGGGATCATACGGTCTCCTGGGGCGGCAGCGCCGCGATGATCGGGTGGTCGTGAGCAATGACTCCGAGCGCCGTGCCGCTGCCCGGGGCGCCGATCTCCTCGAAGAACTCCACGTTGGCCGTGTAGTAGTCCTGCCACTCCGCCGGCAGATCGTCTTCGTAGTAGATCGCCTCGACCGGGCACACCGGCTCGCAGGCGCCGCAGTCCACGCACTCGTCGGGGTGGATGTAGAGCATGCGCTCGCCCTCGTAGATGCAGTCCACCGGGCACTCGTCGATGCAGGCGCGATCCTTCAGGTCGACGCACGGCAGGGCGATGACGTAGGTCATGCGGCACCCCCGGCGGGGGCCCGGGCGGGAAGGGTCTGGGCGGGAAGGGTCGGGGCGGGAAGGATCTGGGCGGTCGAGCTCACGGTTGCCACCCTAGAACCTCAAGCAAGGTTGAGGTCAAGTCGGGCTTACCGCTCCCGATCGCCGCGATCGCCGCGGTCGCCGCCACGCGTCGCCACGCGTCGTCACGCGCCGCCACGCGTCGTCACGCGTCGTCACGCGTCGTCACGCGCCGTCACGCGTCGTCACGCGCCGTCACGCGCCGTCAGGCCGTCACGCCGTCACGCGCCGGCGATTGCGTTCTGAGCGCTCTCGGGGCATCATCATGGTGGGAGCCACCCGGGATCGACACGCGCACGGAGGTGAGCGAGATGCAGCCGCCCTCCACCGCGACGACGGACGACGTGGCGCTCGCCGAGCGCCTCGAGTACTGGGAGTACTGGAACCAGCGGGCGCTCGTGGGACTGCGCTGCTCGAGCCCGGCGCCCGACCGGTTCCACGCCAGATCCACGCAGCGCGCCCTCGACGGCTCGGTGCTCACCCGCATTCAGGGCAGTCAGCACGTGGTCGACCGCAGCGTGCAGCGCATCGCCGCGGTGCCGAAGCACTCGGTGTTCGTGAACGTGCTCCTCGGCGGCACCGCGTTCCTCTACCACGCGGGCGGCCTGCGCACCCTGCGCGCCGGCGACAGCTTCGTGCACACCACGATGACCCCGTATCTGCTGGGCTTCGAGCACGACATGGATCTGCTGATCGTCGACATCGATGCGCAGCTCGCGCCCGAGGCCTGGAGCCGCCGCACCGCGCCGTCGCCCGAGATCCGCACCACGAGCGAGGCGAGCAGGCGCCTCGCGCGCGACGGGCTGCGCGTGCTCCACGACCCGCGCAGCGGTGACGACGCCCACGAGCGCCTCGCGCGGCACGCCCTCGGCGTGATGGCGGGCGGATCGGAGACCGAGTTGGCCCGGGAGCGCGCGCTGGGCCTGATCCGCGCGGGCCTCGGCGACCCGGCGTTCTCGGTCGCCGCGCTCGCCTCCGCGATGCACGTCTCCGAGCGGCAGCTGCGGCGCTGGTTCTCGGATCAGGATCGCGGCCCGGGAGCCGCGATCCTGGAGGAGCGCTTGCAGCGCGCCCGGCTCGTGCTGCGGGAGCGCGCCGACTTCACGATGAGCGACGTCGCCGCGGCCTGCGGATTCGGATCGGCCTCTGCCTTCGCCCGCGCGTTCCGCGCGCGCTTCGGCGCATCGCCGAGCGAGTTCCGCAACCGGGGCTGACCGCCGGCACGCGCAGCCGGCACGCGCAGCCGGCACGCGCAGCCGGCACGCGCCGCCGGTCGCCGCGCCGCCGAAACGCGCCGCCTACGCGCTCTCCCCCGACACCGGCAGCCCGCGGCGCCGGGCCACGGCGGGCGAGGTCTCGCGCAGCCCGAGCGCCAGCACCGCGACCACCAGGGCAGCGGCCGTGCACATCCAGAATGTCGTGTCGAGCCCGTGCGCGTCGGCGATGATGCCGCCGACCCAGGGCGCGATGAACCCGCCGCCGATCTCGCCGACGCCCATGATGAGGCCCAGGCAGGAGGCCATGATCCGGGGCGACACCGTCTCGGCCGGGATCGTCGCCATGTAGAGGGTGAAGCAGCCCATGCCCGTGTAGGTCACGGCGACACCCGCGAAGAACATCCACGGCGTCGTCGCGTTCATGATGATGACGGGCGCGGCCGCGGCGATCACCGCGAAGACGATGATCGTGGGCTTGCGCCCGATTCGGTCGGAGAGCATGGGAACCACCACGCCCCAGACCACCCAGCCGACGCCGATACCGGTCAGCGCGAACGCGGTCTGCGCGGTCGACCAGTCCGGGTGCTCCTGCGCCAGGTACGTCGGCGTGAACGTCTGGGTCGTGATGAACCAGGTGATGAAGAACACGGCGATGAGCATGCTCAGCACGATGTTGCGATCGCGGATCGCGCCGGCGAAGGTCGCCGGGCGCTGATCGAGCGGAATGGCGCTCGTGGGCGGGGCGATCTCCGTCTGCGCCGCATCGCCGCGGCGTCCGAGCCGCAGCTCCTTCACGAAGACGAGGATGAGGATCGTGAGGATCGCGCCGGGGATGATGGTGAAGAGGAACGCGGTGCGCCAGCCCCACATCTCGGCCATCCAGACCGTGAGCAGCGGCCCGACGATCCCGCCGAGCAGGCCCGCCGACGACCCCTCGAGCAGCCCCATGTTGAAGCCGCGGCGGCGCTCGCTCGAGGAGAACATCATGAGGGTCTGCGAGAGCGGCAGCACCCCGCCCTCGAACATGCCCATGATCGCGCGCAGCAGCAGCAGCGAGGCCAGCCCGCCGACCAGGCCCGAGAACGCCGAGCACACCGAGAACCCGATCACCGAGATCACGATGAGCGACTTCCGCCGGTCGACGCGCTCCGACAGGGCGCCGAGCAGCAGCCCGGAGATCGCCCAGGTGAGAGCCGGGATGCCGCCGAGCAGCCCCAGCACCGAATTGTCGACCCCCAGCTCGGGCATCCAGTACGGGGCCAGGAAGTTGAGCGCGAGGCGGTCGAAGAACACGAAGCCGAACGTCGAGAACAGGATCGCGAGGAGCACGTTCTGATACGGGCTGCCCTGGGGCGGGCGCGCGGTCCCGGTCTGGCTCGCAGACGTCGTGGCGGTGGCGGTCATGCGGATGAGGCTCCTCATCGAGTCGGCGGCAGCACGAACTGCCGATCGCGGGTGGACGAACAAGAACGCTACTGGGCGGCCGCGGGGCGGTTCGCGACGATTCCGGACGGGGTGCGGCACGATTCCGGACGCGATGCGCACGAACGCCGGTTTTGCGTCGGCGGCTCAGTAGCTTGGGAGGCGCGCGGCTGCGCCGGGACCGCTCGCGGCCCGGACGGCGCGGCCCGCCGTCACCGCCGACCGCAGAGCCGTCGGCCGAACCGCTCGTCGAAAGGACTCGTTGTGAAAGCTGCAGTGTTGCACTCCGTGGGGGCGCCGTTCACCGTCGAGGACGTGGTGCTCGCCGCGCCGCTCGGCCGGGAGGTGCGCGTCGACGTCCGGGCGAGCGGCCTCTGCCACAGCGACCGGCACGTGCAGCTGGAGGGGCTCGGCATGCCCTTCCCCTCGGTGCTCGGCCACGAGATCTCGGGTGTGGTCGCCGAGATCGGGCCCGACGTCACCGAGCTCGCCCCCGGCGACCACGTGGTCGCATATCTCGTGAGCCACTGCGGACGCTGCCGCGACTGCATCGCCGGCGAGCCCTTCCGCTGCGCCAACACCGACTACGTGCGTCGCTCCCCCGAGCAGGGCCCCCGCATCACCCGCCGCAACGGCGAGGAACTGGCGCAGGTGGTCGACATCTCCGGCTTCGCCGAGCAGGTGCTGGTGCACGAGAACAACCTGGTGAAGGTGAACGACGAGATCCCGTTCGACCGCGCCTGCCTGCTCGGATGCGGGGTGATCACCGGGGCGGGCGCCGCGATCAACACGGCGCAGGTGCGCGTGGGCGACACCGTCGCCGTCATCGGCGCGGGCGGCGTCGGGCTGAACGTGGTGCAGGGCGCGCGGATCGCCGGCGCGAGCCGCATCATCGCGATCGATCTGCAGGACGAGAAGCTGGAGCTGGCCCGGCGCTTCGGAGCCACGCACACCATCAACTCGGGCAGCGTCGACGACGTCGTCGCCGCGGTGGCCGAGATCGCGGGGACCGCGGGCGTCGACCACTCCTTCGAGGTGATCGGCCTCGTGCCCACCGTGCGCCTCGCACTCGACGTGCTCCGCCCCGGCGGCACGGCGTACGCGATCGGCCTGCAGAAGCCCGGCGCGCAGCTCGCTCTGGACGGCGCACCCGATCTCTTCCCCCTGCAGAAGAGCCTGAAGGGCGTCTTCATGGGGTCGACCAACCCGAAGCGCGACATTCCCGTCTACGCCGATCTCTACCTGCAGGGCCGGCTCAACCTCGACGATCTCATCCACAACCACATCTCGCTCGACGGGATCAACGAGGCCTACGAGGAGCTGGAGGGCGGCAAGGTCGCCCGGAGCATCATCGTCTTCGACTAGGAATCCCAGATCGGGCCGAAGGCCGGGATCCCGCGCCGCTCGAACCCGCCGACCACCCGATCGGTGACCGGCTTGTTGGCGACGCAGATCACCGCGTCCGCGCCGGTCGCGAGATAGGCCCGCTCGGCCACTTCGAGCACGTCGGGCTTGCCGCGCTCGGTGGTGTTCCAGATGACGGCCTCCGGCTGGGCGCGCTCGATCTCGTCGACCAGGTCGTCGCCGTAGGTGGCGCGGGGCGCCTTCGTCACCCAGACGAGACGGGCGCCCTGCGTGTCGGTCAGCAGGTGCCCGAGGATCGGGCCGACGCCGCTGCCGGTCGCAACGTAGAGCACGCGCCGGAAGAGGCGTTTGGCGTTGGCGACCCCGGCGGTGGGCACCCCGCGCACCCAGACATGACTCGGCGGGTCGTCGATGAAGTCCGAGGTCCAGCCGCCGGCTCGCGAGACCACCATGCGGTAGCCCGACTCGCCCTCGGCGGCGGGCACGCAGGCGAACGGGTGCCACCCGAACAGCGGATGGCGGCTGATCGGACGCGTGGTGCCGACCGGCGGCACGCGCCGATCGTCGAGGCGCACGATCGCGGCGTGCGTCGACGGCGTCTCGACGGAGATCGCCACTCTGCGCAGCAGCAGCCACGGCCAGACCGCGAGGCCTGTGGAGACGGCGAGCATCCAGACGACGGGCGAGGTCGCGAGCGCCGCGCCGAAGCCCCGCACCGGGGTCTGAGAGTGCGCCAGCACCAGCGCGTTCGCCCAGGCGAGCAGCAGCACCGCCCAGGTGCCGAAGCGGTGCGACGCCTCGAACACGTCGTGGTGCTCGGTGCGGAAGGAGGGCGAGGCGAGCACGCAGATCGTCACGAGCACGGCGAGCACGAGCACGGCGAGGCCCATCGACACGTCGTCGTACCCGAACTCCCCGTCCGTCCAGGCGGGCGCCAGCAGCAGCGCGTAGAGCAGGTACCAGAGGGTGCCCGAGACGGCGCCCCCGATGTGCAGTCCGCCCACCTGGTAGTACTGGGCCAGCCTGCGGCGCAGCGCGTGCGGCCACGACACGGGGGCGCGGGTGGCCAGCGCGGAGACGAGATTCACCATCCAGTGCTGACGCGGGAGGATGGCGAAGAGCAGGTTCACCTGCGAGACCGCCGCGATCACCTGCAGGCTGTGCGCGTGCGGCTGCCACCACCCCGCGATCCAGCCGGCGGCGAAGAGCAGGGCGTTCAGCAGGATCACCGCGCCCATGAGCACCGGGTAGAGCCCGACGGTCGCCCGGCCCGCGGGCGTCGTCGTCGGTGCGTCGGAGGTGGTCGACGGTGATGGGGCCATGCGCTCCAGACTCGCAGCGCCGCCGCCCGCGGGCTAGCGACCCAGGTCGCCAGTTGCGGCCGGGGCGCGGGCTCCCGTGCGGCGGACGACCCCGCCTGTGCTTAGCTGGGGGCATGAGCGCATCACCGGGCACGGCCCGCGAGCAGGACCGCGCACCGCTGCGCCGCTCGCTGCGGCGAGCGCTGCTCGCGGTGCTCTGCGCGGCGCTCCTCAGCATCGCCCTGCTGCTCGTCGCGGTCCCCCCGAGCGGGCCGGGCGGGCCGGGCCTGCTCATCTTCCCCGTCTCGGTCCTGCTGCACGTGCTCATCGGCCTGCTGGCCTGGGACCGCCGGCCCGAGAGCCTCATGGGGCCGCTGCTGCTGCTCTCGGCGGTCGCGATGCTGCTGGCGGGCCTCGGCAACTCGATGAACGCGCCGCTCGCGGCCGTCGGCACGCTCGCGGCCACGCTGCCGCTGGCCACGCTGATCCACATGCTGCTGGCCTTCCCCACCGGCCGGCTGCGGAGCGGATGGGCGCGGGCCGCCGTGACGGCGGGCTACCTCGCCTCCACGGTGCTCGGTCTGCCCGCCGCCCTGTGGGGGCCGGAACCGCTGTTCGGCGCCGCGCCCCGCCCCGAACTCGCCGCCCTGGGCGGCATCGCCCAGTCGACGGTGGGCACCGCGGCCTTCGCCGCGACGGCCGCGGTGCTGACCGTGCGCATCCGGCGGGCGACCCCTGCGGAGCGGCGGGTGCTGGCGCCCCTCTCCGCCTTCGGCGTAGTGTCGATCCTGCTGCTGCTCACCGCCTCGCAGCTGCTCCCGACCGTGTTCGGGTGGTCCGCAGAAGCTGCGGGGTACCTGCAGCTCTCGGTGCTCACGATCGCGCCGATCGCGGTCGTCGCGGCCGCACTCCGCGGCGGGATCGCGCGGGCCGCGGAGCTCGAGGAGCTCGGCGTGTGGCTCGCGCACGTCACCGGCGAACGGGCCGACGTCTCGGCGGTGCTCACCCGGGCGCTCGGCGATCCGTCTCTCGAGCTCTGGTTCTGGGATCCGCACGCGGCCCGCTACCTCGACGCCGCGGGCCGGCCCATCGACGCCGACCGCTTCGACCCGCGGCGCGCGCTCGAGGAGGTGGGGCTCGATGGCCGCCGCATCGGCGCGCTGGTCTACGATCCCGCCCTCGTGCCCGACGTCGAGTCGGTGCGCACCGCGAGCCGCGCGGTCGCGATCGCCCTCGACCGCGAGCGCCTCACGGCGCTGCTGCGGGCGAGCCGCGCCGATCTGCAGCGATCCCGGGAGCGGCTGGTGGAGGTCGCCGACGCCGAGCGCCGGCGCATCGCGCAGGATCTGCACGACGGCCTGCAGGCCGAGCTCGTGCTGCTGGGGATCGAGGCGCAGCAGCTGGCGCACGCCGCCGCGGGAGATCGGCGGGTCGCCGAGCGCGCCGTCGGCCTGCGCCGCAGCATCGACCGGTCGGCCGCGGGGCTGCGTGAGCTGGTGCACGACGTCATGCCCGCCTCGCTCGTGCAGCGCGGGCTCTCCGCCGCAGCCGAGGACCTGGTGGATCGCATGCCCATCCCGGTGCGGCTCAGCCTGCGACTCGACGGTCGCGACCTGCCGCCCGCGGTCGAGAGCACCGTCTACTTCGTGATCGCCGAGGCGCTCGCCAACGTGGTCAAGCACGCCGAAGCGGGCTCCGGCTCCGTGCGCATCGAGATCGCGGGATCCTCGCTGCACCTCGAGGTCGGCGACGACGGGCGCGGCGGGGCGCGGCCCGGCTCGGGATCCGGCCTGACCGGCATCGCCGAGCGCATCGACGTGCTCGGGGGCGCCTGGGATCTGCGCAGCCCCGCGGGCGGCGGCACGCGGATCCGAGCGGAGGTGCCGTGTGTCTGATGCACTGCGCGTGCTGATCGCGGAGGACGAGGTGCTCCTGCGGCGCGGGCTCGAGCTCATGCTGCTCGAGGCCGGGATGGAGATCGTCGGCTCGGTCGGCGATCTCGACGCGCTGCTCGCTACGGCCGAGGCGGCCCGACCCGACCTCGTGATCACCGATATCCGCATGCCGCCCCGCTTCGCCGACGAGGGGCTGGTCGCCGCGGCGGCGATCCGCGCGGCCCGGCCGCAGACCGCGGTGATGGTGCTGTCGCAGCACGTGCAGCGCCGGTACGCGATGGAACTGCTCGGGGTCGAGGATCCGGGGCCGGACGGCGGGGTCTCGCGCATGCCGGGGCGCGTGGGCTACCTGCTGAAGCAGCGCATCGCCGACGTCGACGCGTTCGTCGGCGACCTGCGGGAGGTGGCCGCGGGCGGTACCGCCATCGATCCCGAGGTGATCGACATCATGGTCGCCCGCGCCGCCCGCTCGGACACGGCGGTCGCGCGGCTGACCGAGCGGCAGCTCGAGGTGCTGGCGCTCGTGGCGCAGGGGCGCAGCAACTCGGCCATCGCGAGCAGCCTCTTCATCACCGAGAAGGCGGTGGTGCAGCACATCTCGCGCATCTACGATGCGCTCGGGCTGCCCCTCGCCTCGGACGCGCACCGACGGGTGCTGGCGGTGCTGCGCTACCTGAGCCGCGGCGCCGAGTCGTGAGCCGCGGCGCCGAGTCGTGAGCCGCCTGCCGCGCGGCCTCGCGCACCGGGCTGCGGCGCGGGATGGGGACCTACGTCGCTAGCCGTCGCACCCGCGAGCTGCCAGACTCTGAGGCATGGGGAAGAAGAACTCGGCGTCGGTCGGCGCCGCGGCGGTGCTGGCCGCCTCGATGCTGCTGACGGCGTGCTCCGGCGACACCGCGCACGAGGGAGCCGCCGTGCTGCTCGGCGATCAGCCGAACCAGGACGTGATCGCGCTGCCGGGCGACGTCTCCGATGAGCGGGCCGTCGCGGCGGCGCTCGAGCAGCTGCCGGGGCTCGTCGAGCGCACGCTCGACGACACGGGCGTGCCGGGCATGGCGGTCGCCGTGGTGCACGGGGGCGAGACCGTCTACGCCGAGGGCTTCGGCGTGCGGGAGGCCGGGACCGAGCTGCCCGTCACCCCCGACACCGTGTTCCAGATCGCGTCGCTGTCGAAGCCGCTTTCGGCCACGGGCGTCGCGGCGGCCATCGGACAGTCCGACGGCGCGCTCGACTGGGACACCCCGATCCGCACACTCCTCCCCGGCTTCGCGTTCTCCGATCCGATCGTCACCGAGACGGCCACGGTCGGCGACGCATTCAGCCACCGCACGGGGCTCTTCACCGGGGCGGGAGACGACCTGGAGGACATCGGCTACGATCGGCGGACGATCCTCGAGCGCCTCCGTCTGCAACCGCTCGACGCGTTCCGCAGCACCTACCACTACTCCAACTTCGGGCTCACGGTCGGCGCCGAGGCCGTTGCCGAGTCCCGGCAGCAGAGCTGGGAGGATCTGATGGACGAGCTCGTGTTCGACCCCATCGGCATGGTCTCCACCTCGGCGCGGCACGCCGACTTCCTCTCCCACGACGACCGGGCGCTGCTGCACGCCAAGGTCGACGGGGAGTTCCTGCCGCTCTACGACCGCGACCCCGATCCCCAGGCCCCCGCCGGTGGAGTCTCGTCGACCGCGAACGATCTGGCGCAGTGGCTGCAGGTGCTGTTGAACGACGGCCGCACGGTCGGCGACGACGCGACCGTCGCCGACGCGGCCGCGCTCCGAGCCGCGATGTCGCCCCAGATCGTTTCGGGCACCGGCACCGAGCTCACCGTGCGCCCGTCGCACTACGGGCACGGCTTCAACGCGTCTCCCCTGCTGTCGGGGCGCATGTCGTTCTCGCACTCGGGAGCGTTCGTGCTGGGAGCCGGCACCGCTTTCCAGGTCGTGCCCGACTGGGATCTCGGGATCGTGGCGCTCACCAACGGCGCCCCGGTGGGCGCACCGGAATCGCTCATCGCGCAGTTCACCGACATCGTGCAGTTCGGCTCGGTCACTCGCGACTGGACCGCCGATTTCGGCGGGTTCTTCGCGGCGCAGCTCGCCCCGGTCGGCGACCTGGTCGGCGAGGATCCGCCCGCCGCGGCCTCCTATCCCGCAGACGCCGAGCAGCTGCTGGGGCGCTACCGCAACGGCTACTTCGGCGACATGCTGATCGAGCGGCGCGGCGACGCGCTCGTGGCGCGCGTCGGCCCGGAGGGGGTCACCGAGCTCGAGCTGCTGCCGTGGGACGAGAGCCGGCTCGCCTATGCGCCGAACAATGAGAACGCACCCCTCGGATCGCTCTCGAGCGCCACGCTCACCCGCGACGCCACGGGGATCCGCATCACCATGCAGTCGTTCGACTCGCGCGGGCTGGGCACCTGGACCCGCATCGACGAGTAGGGGGCGGCGATCCGGCCGCGGGCGAAGCGGCGTAGTGTGGAGGGATGCAACCACCGGGCGGCTGGACCGACACCCTCATCGCGGCGCTCGGCATCGAGTGGCACCGCATCCCGGTCGTCATCGCCTCCGCGGTCATCATCTACCTCGTCTTCCTGCTGCTCGTGCGCATCTTCGGTGCGCGCATCCTCACCGTCACGAGCGGCTTCGACGCCCTGGTCTTCATCATGCTCGGAGCGGTCGCGGGGCGCGTGATCCTCGGCCACCCGCCAACGGTGGCGGCCGGCGTGATCGGCCTCGTCACCCTGATGGTGATGGAGGCGATCTTCGGCGCCGTGGAGCGCACCTGGGCGACGCGACGGCTCGTGAGCGCCCGGCCCGTGCTCGTCTTCGCCCACGGCCGGGCCATCGAGACGGCCTGCAGGCGCACGCACACCTCCGAGGCCGACCTGCACACGGCGATGCGCCGGGCCGGGGTCGCCGCCCCGGCCGAGGTGCAGTGCATCATCCTCGAGCCCCACGGCGACTACTCGCTGATCCGCGCGGGCGCACCGCTCGATCCCGCGCTCTTCGCGCACGTGGTCGGCGCCGAGGAGCACCTCTTCACCGCACGCGACTGAGCCGCCGAGGCGGATCTCAGCCCCCTCCCGGCTCGGTTCCACCGTTCCCTCGCGCGGCGGCGGATCCGGCCGCTCCTCGATTTCGTCCCGCCCCGCGGAACGCACTAGAGTTGACCCCATGAAGATGAGAACGATTCCTATTATCGCTACGCTGGGCGCAGCCGCCCTGCTCGCCGGCTGCGCCGGCGCTCCGTCCGTCGCCGACGGAGGAGACCGGGATCGCGAGGTTGCGGGCGACGCATTCCCCGCCACGATCGACAACTGCGGAACCACGGTCGAGATCGAGAGCCCGCCGCAGCGCGCGGTCTCCCTGAACCAATCGGCCACCGAGATCCTGATCGCCCTCGGGGTCGAAGACCGCGTCGTGGGCACCGCCTACCAGAATCAGCACGTCGCCGACGACATCGCCGAAGCCTACGAGAGCATCCCCCTCCTCTCCGACGGCATCCTGAAGCACGAGACCCTGCTCGAGGCGCAGCCCGACTTCGTCTACTCGTCCTTCGCGTCGTTCCTCACCGCCGAGAACGCGGGAGAGCGCTCCGAACTGCACGATCTGGGCGTGCCGACGTACCTCACAGAGTTCGACTGCACCTACCACGCGGCCGTCGAGGGCGGCGCGACCTTCGAGATGCTCTTCGCGGAGATCGAGACCGTCGCGGGGATATTCGGCGTTCCCGAAGCCGGCGCGCAGGTCGTGGCCGATCAGCAGCGCATCATCGCCGAGGGCCTCGAGACGGCCGAACGGATCGAGGGCACCCCGAAGCTCGTCTGGTTCTACTCCACCGCGGCTTCGGCCGCCACGCCCTCCGTCGCGGGGCCCGGGGGCCTGCCGCAGACGGTGACGGAGATGCTCGGCGCCGAGAACCTCTTCGCCGACGCCGAGACGAAGTGGCCGGAGGTCAGCTGGGACGAGATCGCGCAGCGGCAGCCCGATGCGATCATCCTCGGCGATCTCACCCGCGGCTACCCGGGCGACACGGCCCAGGAGAAGATCGATTTCCTGAAGAGCGACCCGCTGACGAAGACCATGGACGCCGTGATCCATGAGCGATTCATCGTCGTTCCCGGCCAGTACATGGATCCGTCCATGCACAGCGTGGAAGCGATCACCGCGGTCGCCGACGGGCTGGTCGAGTTCGGCGGCGAGGGATGAACCGCGCGGCGCTCGACGCGCTCGTGCAGCGCTGGGACGATCAGCAGGCGGCCTACATCACGCACCGCGAGCAGCGGTTCGGCATCATGCTCGATGCGATCGCGCACCTGCTCGACGCATCCGACGCATTCGGCGCCGACGGATCCGGGCTCACCGTGCTCGATCTCGCCTGCGGCCCGGGAAGCCTGTCGCACCGCGTGCTCGACCGGTTTCCGGGCGCCCGGGTGATCGGCGTCGACTACGACCCGATCCTGCTGCGCATCGCCGGCGATTGGCTCGACCACCGGCATCCGGGACGCTTCACCGCGGTGGACGCAGACCTGGCCGGCGACTGGACCGAGGCACTCGGCGGTGCCACCGTGCACGCCGCGGTCTCGTCGACGGCGCTCCACTGGCTCGCCCCGTACCAGCTCGTCGCCGTGTACGAGCGGCTCGGCCGGCTGCTCCCCGAGTCGGGCCTGTTCCTCAACGGCGACCACCTGCGCTACGAGCCCCGCTCCCAGCCGTTCCTCGCCGCCGGAGCCGCGGCCGACGATGCGCGCACCCGCAGGGAGGCCTACGCCGACGGAGCGCTCACGTGGGACCAGTGGTGGGAGCAGGCGTCCGCCGATCCCGGGCTCGCCGCGCTCCTCCCCGAGCGCGAGCGCCGATTCGCGAGCCGCCCGCCCACCGCCGACGCCCCCCTCGAGCTGCATGTGAGCGCGCTGCGCGCAGCGGGCTTCCGCGAGTCGGGTGTGCTCTGGCGGTTCTGGGACGACGTCGTCGTGCTCGCCAGACGATGACCGCCGAGGCCGAGCAGGCGGAGCGGTCGCGCACGCTCCCGGGACAGTTGTCCTCGACGGCGCCGGGGTCGCCGGGCGAGTCGGCCGCGCCGGGCGAGTCGGCCGCGCCGGGCGCGTCGGCCGCGCCCGGCGAGTCGGCCGCGCCTGCCGCGCCGCGTCCCAGCAGGGCGCGCCGCCTGAGCGCGGGGCTCGGCGCCGTCGTCTGCTCGGTCGGGCTCGTGCTCTCAGTGCTCACTGCCGGGTTCATCGGCACGGCCGACATCGGGCCGATAGACGTCTACGGGATCCTCGTGCGCCACCTCGGCCTCGGGGTGCTCGCGCCGGGGCCCGCGGCGCCGCCCCTCATCGACGCGCTCATCTGGGAATCGCGCCTGCCGCGCGTGCTGCTCGCAGGCGTCGTCGGCATGGGACTCGCCGTCTCGGGCGCCGTCCTGCAGTCCGTCACGCGCAACCCGCTCGCCGAGCCCTACCTGCTCGGCGTCTCCTCCGGAGCGTCGACCGGCGCGGTCGCGGTGATGATCCTGGGCCTCGGATCGGGCGCGATCGGCCTCTCCACCGGAGCGTTCGCGGGCGCGCTCGTCGCCTTCGGCATCGTCCTCCTCCTCATCGGCGGCGGGCGCATCTCCAACCCGGCCCGCGTCGTGCTCACCGGCGTGCTCGTGTCGCAGTTCTTCTCAGCGGTCACGTCGCTCGTGCTCATGCTCGATGGAGACGCGGACTCCACCCGCGGCTTCACCTACTGGCTGCTCGGCTCGCTCGGCGGCGCCCGGTGGGAGCCGCTGCTCATCGCCGGAGCGGTGATCCTCACCTGCACCCTCCTGTGCCTCATGTTCGCGCCCGCGCTCGACGCCTTCGCCTTCGGCTGGGACACCGCGGCGTCGCTCGGCATCCGTGTCGCACGGGCGCGCGTGTCGCTCATGATCCTCACCGCGCTCATGACCGCGGCAGCGGTCGCCGCCTCGGGCGCGATCGGGTTCATCGGCCTGCTCGTGCCGCACATCGTGCGCCTGCTGACGGGCCCCGGGCACCGCACCCTTCTGCCCCTCTCGGCCCTGAGCGGCGCGATCTTCCTCATCTGGGTCGACACCTTCGCCCGATCCGCGTTCTCGCCCCACGAGATCCCGGTGGGCGTCGTCACCGCGCTCCTCGGGGCTCCCGTGTTCGCACTCGTCCTCAGGAAGGCCGCCGCACGATGAGCACCCTCGCCGCTTCGAGCATCACCTGGACCCAGGGGTCTCGGCGCATTCTCGACGACGTCAGCCTCGAAGCGCCGGCGGGGCAGGTGCTCGGGATCCTCGGCCCCAACGGAGCCGGCAAGTCGTCGCTGCTGCGCATCCTCGCGGGTCTGCGACGCCCCGATCACGGAGTCGTGCGGCTCGACGGCGTCCCCGTCGGCGAGATCCCCCGGCGGCAACTCGCCCGCAGCCTGGCCATCGTCGAGCAGGCGCTCGAGGTGCACGAAGACGTCACCGTCGAAGCCGCCGCGGCGCTGGGCCGCACGCCCTACCGCGGCACGTTCGACGCCCTGAGCGCGCGCGACCACGAGGCCGTCGAGCGCGCGCTCGAGGTCACGGGAATGCTGGCGCACCGATCCCGCAGCTGGCGCTCCCTCTCCGGCGGCGAGCAGCAGCGCACCCAGCTCGCCCGGGCGCTCGCCCAGCAGCCGGACGTGATCGTGCTCGACGAGCCCACCAACCACCTCGACATCCGCTACCAGCTCGACATGCTCGAGCTGCTCGCCGCGGAACGGCTCACGGTCGTCATCGCCATGCACGACCTCAATCTCGCCGCGCGTTTCTGCGACCGCATCATCGTGCTGCAGCACGGGCGGATCTGCGCCGCCGGACTGCCGGAGGCCGTCATCACCTCCGCGCTGATCCGAGACGTCTACGGGGTCGCCGCGGTCGTCGAGCCGTCGCAGCACACCGGATCCCCGGTCGCGACCTACCTCGGCGTGAGCGCCGCGTCGGCGTGAGCGGCGCGTCGGCGCGTCGGCGCGTCGGCGTGAGCGGCGCGTCGGGCGGGCGCCTCGACGAGCTACGTCAGGGAGCGGCGCCCGCGCCGCCATCGAGGCATCCGATCCGGGTCTTGGCGTGCACGATCGACCTGCTGGGCGATGAGGTCGGGCACAGCGCCGACGCCGACGGACACGAGGAGCATGTGCATGCGGTCGATGGAACGAGCCGCCCCTGACGCTCAGCGTGGCGCGCATCCTGCGGTTCGGGGCCGTGCGGACACTCATTCCCCGCGCCCGGAGACCCCCGCGAATCCGGCGCCACGATCACCATCACCGTGTCGGCGTACGACCCTCGCTAAGCTCGAGCCATGACGGAACCAGCTGCCTCGCTCGCAGAGGTGCGCACCGCGATCGACGACCTGGATCGACAGATCATCGCGCTGATCGCCGAGCGCCAGAAATGGGTGGTCGCGGCAGGAGCGCTCAAGAAGGACGAGCAGGGCGTACGCGCGCCCGACCGGGTGGAGCAGGTGATCCGCAAGGTTCGCGAGCTGGCCGCTGAAGCCGGCGCGTCCCCCGACGTGGTCGAGGGGGCGTACCGGGCGATGATCGCCGGGTTCATCGAGTTCGAGCTCGCCGTGCACCGAGCGCGCGCGGAGTAGTCGCGCGCGAACCCGCGCGAACCCGCGCCGGCCCGCGCGCGAAACGTTGTGAGGATCGTCGCCCGGCCGGAGTGGGGTGCCTGCGCGGAGCCGGGCCTCCACTCCCCGACCGGACGAGATGCCGGCGGGAGGCGGTCCGGCTTCTGACCTGCTCACGGGTGCGGTTCCGGAGTTCATCGCGCGCGTATCGCAGTGGTGGTCGCGCCGGCCGTGCGCCCACGGAGGCGTCACCGCTCGATACTCATAATAAGTAATCATGTGTCACATAACTTGCAGTGATGTCTGCGCGGTTCCTAGTCTGAGGCGGCGGATCACGAATGATCCGGTGCCGCAATTCGAAAGGAACCTCGAGATGAAACGCATTGCTCGTACGTCAGTCGCGCTCGGCATGGCAACGGCTCTGACGATGGGTATGGTGGCGTGCTCGCCGCAGGGCGGTGAGGCGAGCACAGACGACGTCGAGACGATCGTGGTGGGCACGTCGGCCCTGGTGCGTCCCTACACCTATATCGGCGACGACGACGAGCTGACCGGATACGACATCGAGTTGCTGCGCCTGATCGACGATCGCCTCGACGAGTACGAGTTCGACTTCCGCACCTCAGACTTTCCGGCGCTGTTCCCGGGTCTCGACTCGGGCCGATTCCAGGTCGTGGCGAACAACCTCAGCGCCACCGAGGAGCGGCGGGAGAAGTACGACTTCTCGGTCCCGTACATCGAGGCCGTCTTCGGGATCGTGCAGCTGGAGGGCGACCAGGTGGACCGCATCACCGATCTCAGCGACCTCGCAGGACGCACGACCTATGCGACGCCCGGCCTCAACTACACGCGAATCCTCGAGGAGTACAACGAAGCGAACCCGGAGGAAGCGGTCGAGCTCGTCTACACCGATCTCGAGCTGCAGCAGCAGTTCCAGGGGCTCGCGGCCGGCACGGTCGACTTCATCTTCTCCGAAGAGGTGGTGTACCAGGGGTACGGAATCGATGGGGGGCTCGACGTCACCTTCGAAGCGCTCGACAGCGACTCCCTCGTCGAGACCTACGGAACCAACCTCTACTCGGCCTATGCGTTCTCGCGCGCGACCGACCAGAGCGACCTCATCGCACAGGTCGACGAGGCGTTGCAGGAGCTGCTCGACGACGGAACGGCGTCGGCGCTGAGTGAAGAGTTCTTCAACGGCCTCGATGTCACCCCGACTCCCTGATCGCTGAACGCAGACAGGCCATGAACGACATCGTCGACTTCGGAACCATCGCCGAATACACGCTCGCGCTGTTGCCCTACGTTCCCCTCACGCTGGGAATCAGTGCGTTCGCGACCGTGCTCGGCACGTTCATCGGTCTGGTGATGGCGCTCATCAAGATGTCGCGCATTCCGGTGGTGCGGCAGCTCAACGCGCTGTTCGTCTCGTACCTGCGCGGCACGCCCATCCTGGTCCAGCTGCTGCTCAACGTGAATGCCGTGCCGATTGCGATCCTCTCCATCAACCGGACATTCGGCACCGAGCTCGACGCACTCGCCATCAGTCCGTTTCTCGTCGCCGGGCTGACGTTCGCGCTGCACGAGGCGGCCTACAGCTCGGAGACCATTCGAGCGGCGCTCGGAGCGGTGGATCGCCGAGAGATCGAGGCGGCCCAGTCCCTCGGCATGACATCGGGCCAGACGCTGCGACGGATCACCATCCCGATCGCGTCTGTGATCGCGTTCCCCACGCTGGTGACCTACTTCGTCGGAATGCTCAAGCAGTCGTCGCTGGCGTTCCTGGTGTCGATGGTGGAGGTCACCGCGTACGCCAGGATTCTCGGGGGCCGCGACTACCGGTTCTTCGAGGCCTATCTCGCGACGGCGATCATCTACTGGGTGATGACCGTGGCGATCGAGCAGGTGGCGCGCCGCGTGGAGCGGCGCATGCAGCGGCCCGGATCCTCTGAGAAGCGGCGGCGGGGCCTGCCGGCGCAACAGGCCGCGGCCCGGACCGCGTCGGCGGAGGCGTCGGCGACGGCGACGGTGACGGTGACGGCGTCGGCGTCGGCGTCGGCGTCGGCGTCGGCGGTGACGACCGTCGCCGCCGACGCGCCGGGTGCTGCGGTCTCGCCGAGGCGGGGCGACGCAGAGACGGTGTCCGGCGGCGGATGGGAAGGGACGAGGGCATGATCCGGATCGAGAAGATTCGCAAGTCGTTCGGGGATCGCACCATCATCGACGACCTGTCGATCGAGTTCGGCCCCCACGAGGTGACGGCGATCGTCGGCAGCTCGGGGGCGGGCAAGTCCACCCTGCTGCGCTGCCTCGACTTCTTGGAGCGACCCGACAGCGGGCGCGTGATCATCGGCGACCTGACGGTGGACGCCGAACGGGCGAGCACGCGAGAGATTCTCGAACTGCGCCGCCGCACCGCGATGGTCTTTCAGCAGTTCCACCTCTTCTCGCGCAAGACCGCGCTCGAGAACGTCGCGGAAGGGCTTGCCGTGGTGCGCGGCCGCTCGCGCCGCGAAGCCGAACGGGAGTCGCGGCAGTACCTCGACCGTGTCGGGCTCTCTGCCCATGTGCACCAGTACCCGTCGCAGCTCTCCGGCGGGCAGCAGCAGCGCGTCGGCATCGCCCGCGCGCTCGCCATGGAACCCGAGGTGCTGTTGCTCGACGAGCCGACGAGCGCGCTCGATCCCGAGCTCGTCGGAGAGGTGCTCGCCACGATTCGCTCCATCGCGGCTGAGGGGCAGGCCATGGTGCTCGTGTCGCACGAGATGAACTTCGTGAGGCAGGTGTCGGACCGCGTGGTGTTTCTCGAGGGCGGTCGCGTTCTCGACGATTCGGCACCCGAGACGTTCTTCGGCCCCGACTCGAGTGAACGCGCGCTCGCATTCCTGCGCGAGTACCGGCTCGCGTTCGGCGGCCCCGAGTACCAGATCTGATTCCGAATCCGTCCATTGAGGAGAACCATGACCATCGAGCGCCCGATCCAGCATCTCGGCTTCATCCATCTGGTGCCGTTCGACCGAGAGAACCCCCGACGCGGCCTCGAAGAGGGGCTCGAGCTGTTCGAGTACGCCGAGGAGCTCGGTCTCGACAGCGGGTGGGTGCGCACTCGGCATCTGCAGCACGGGTTGCCGTCGCCGTCCACCTTCTTCTCCGCCCTCTCTCAGCGCACCGAGCGCATCGGCCTCGGCACTGCCGTGATCCCGGCGGGTTTCGAGAACCCGTTCCGCCTTGCCGAGGATCTCGGCACAGCCGACGTGCTCTCCGGGGGCAGGGTGCTTCCGGGGCTGAGCGTGCACCCTCCGGGGTACGGCGATGACGCGGTGAACGACGCCGTCTACGACACGGGGTGGCGCGAGGAGGACTACGGCTACGGTCGTCTCGAGCGGCTGCGCCGTCTGCTCGCGGGCGAGGCGGTGCGCGAGGTTCCCGAGTACAGCGGCATCGGCGGCGACTTCGACTCTGCGCGGGTGGAGCCGCACAGCCCAGGGCTGTCGGAACGGCTCTGGTACGGCGGCGGATCGTTGCGTTCGGCCGAGTGGGCCGGCCGCGCAGGGTTCAACTGGCTGGTCAGCAACATCAGCTCCGCCGAGAACGGCATCACCGACTTCGCCGAGGCGCAGCGGAATCAGATCGATGCGTTCCGCGCTCAGCACCCCTCGGGTGACGCAGCGCGCGTCTCGGTGGCGCGCGTGATCGTACCCACGGACGGTGCGACTGATGCCCAGGCCGCGAAGTACCGGGACTATGCCGAAGCCCGTGCCCCGCGCACCCGGAAGGTGCACGGGAAGAACACCATCATCGCCCTCGACGTGCTGGGATCGACCGAGGAGATCGTCGAGTACATCACGACCGATGTCGCGTTCCGAGCCGCCGATGACTACCTGTTCGAGCTGCCGTTCGAGTTCGAGCTGGCCGACTGGAAGCACATTCTGCACCAGCTCGCCACCGAGATCGGCCCCGCCCTGGGCTGGCGCCGGGCGACCGAGCGCGGGGGTGATGGTGCGTGAGCGAGATCGAGGTGCGCCTCGCCCACGCCGACGAGTACGCGAGGATCGACGAGGCGATCGTGGAGGCCTACGCCCACGACTACGGCCCGAACGACCACCCCGACCCGAACCGCGAGGCCCGGGTGCGGGCTCAGCACTACGACGTGTGGGTCGCCGCAGAAGGAGCGCGGGTGCTCGGCAGCGTGACGTCGCGGCGCATCGACGGCCCGAGCCTGCACGAGGGGGTGCCTGAGAACGACATCGATGTGCGTCTGCTCGGGGTGTCTCCCAGCGCACGCAGGCGCGGGATCGGGGCGCTGCTGATGCGTCGGGTGATCGAGCATGCGCGCGACGCCGGCGCCGTGGCGGTCTCGCTGAAGACTCAGCCGTTCATGGTCGGTGCGCACCGGCTGTACGAGGGCCTGGGTTTCGAGCGCCGTCCGGAGCGCGACGGCCTGTGGTTCGGCGACACGAAGGTGCTCGATCTGCACGCGTACGTGCTGCCGTTGGGGCCGCTCGACGCTGCGGCGGCGGCCGCGGCGGACGACGAGATGTGAGCCTGCGACCCCTTGACCCGCAGCTATCCCCGGAGGCTTGATTCCTTGATTCTCCGAGCGTCTCTGCCCCTCAGAAGGCCCCATTCCAGGTCAAGTCCCGGGTAGTGGTGTAACGGTTGGTCCTTCGTGGTGATGGAGTCAGGCGCTGAGCTCGAGAACGGTGTCGATCACCTCCTCGACGTCGTTGTCAGTGACGAGGGTGAGGCGGCTCTTCGCGAGAACGTCGAGGCCGAGGTAGCGGCGTCCTTCGGCCCATTCATCGGTCTGCTCGGCCAGGACCGCGCCGACGAGGCGGATAATCGCTTCCCGGTTCGGGAAGATGCCGACGGAGTCGGTGCGGCGACGGATTTCCCGATTGAGACGCTCGTTGGGGTTGTTGGACCAGATCTGCTGCCACAGACCTTCCGGGAACTGCGCGAAGGCGAGAATATCGGCGCGGGCCGCGTCGAGGTGCTCGTGAGCGTCGGGCAGTTTCCCGTCGACGTAGTCCAGGAGTCGGTCGAACTGAGCGTGGACCGCGGCGGCGTCGGGCTGGTCGTAGACGGAGTGCAGCATCGCCTTCACCGCCGACCACATGGCCTTCGGTGTCACACTCATCAGGTTCGCCGCGTAGTGCGTGCGACAGCGCTGCCAAACAGCACCGGGCAGGTTCGCTGCGATTGCTTCGACGAGGCCTGAGTGGGCGTCGCTGGTGACGAGGCGGACGCCTCCGAGACCGCGGGCGACGAAGTCGGCGAAGAACGAGTTCCAGGCCGCCCCTGTCTCGCTGGTGGCCACGCGCAGGCCGAGCACCTCGCGGCGCCCGTCGCCGTTGACGCCGGTCGCGACCAGCACCACTGCGCCTATGACGCGTCCGCCCTCGCGAACTTTCATGGTGAGCGCGTCGGCGGCAACGAAGGTAAACGGACCGGCGTCATCGAGCGGACGGTGTCGAAACTGCTCGACGTGTTCATCGAGCTCCGCCACCATCCGGGACACCTGCGACTTCGACAGCGAGTGAATCCCGAGGGTCTTGACGAGCTTGTCCATCCGGCGTGTGGACACGCCGGCGAGGTAGCAGTCCGCGACGACGGTAATCAGCGCGGTCTCGGCGCGTTTGCGGCGCTCGAGCAGCCATTCGGAGAAGTAGGTTCCCTGACGAAGCTTCGGGATCGCGACATCGATCGTGCCGACCCGGGTGTCGAGGTCGCGGTGTCGGTAGCCGTTGCGCTGCGTGATCCGGTCGGATGAGGGCTTGCCCCATTCAGCGCCGACCACCGCGTCCGCGTCCGCGGACAAGAGCGCGTTGATCATGGTCTGCAACAGACTACGCATCAGATCCGGGGACGCGTCGATGAGAGCTTCGCTGAACAGGCCGGCAGGGTCGACAATAGTAGGAGCGGTCATCGTGTTGATGCCTTTCGAGTGGGTTGTAGGAGATTCCTCGAAGGACCACACGGTGACCGCGCCCATGTTCCACGACGTGCTGGCCACCGTGCGCTACACCACTCTATGGGGCATTACTACCTCCTCGCGCGCTGAACGGCGCTCTGCGGCCATTTCACGGGTGTGGGTGTCGAGCAGTGCCGTTCCCGCGGTTGCGGCCGCCGTGGGGGCTGCGGCGAGCGCTCGCGCCTCTCTCAGGAAGAGTGGCGTGGGGTTCAGGCCGGGCATCTCGAGCGTGACGCAGTCCACGAACAGATCGTCGACGGTGGCGCCTTCCCAGAACGTGGCGCTCGACTCGACACAGACGGTTCCCTGCTCAGTGTCGAGTTGGTGCGACGTGTCGAACTCCGCGGTCGGGTGGGTAGGGTTGTGCATGATGCGATCCTCCTGTGATCGTGTCCACGCCCCCGGCCTGCTCCAACAGGCGCGGGGGTCTCGCCTTCTTCGGCGTGATTCGAGCATGCCACAGATCAGTCATGATGTCGAGCGCTCGCATAATAATGGTATGTCTTGTAGCCTGATCGAGTGGCGAAACAGACAGCACTAGAACGACTCGAGCAACTCGGTAAACAGCGTCGCGAACATCAGGCGGCACTCGATGCGCTCGCCCTACCGCTCAAGGTCGCGATCCTTGATGCGCTCACCGCAGGTGCCAGCGCTACCGAGGTCGCGGAGATCACTGGCCTGCATCGGTCGAGGGTCTATCAAATCCGCGATGGGAAGCGTTGAGGCAGATGACTGCAGTAGGCGAAGCGCTGGCGGCCAATGCATTGGACAGCCGCGAGCTAGCGACGCTGACCATTCTTGGCTTGATAGTTTTTCTCGCTTTGCGGAAACCGGCAACCAGGCGGACGCTCAGGAGACAACTTAAGAATCTTGCAATTCAGCTTGCCAGCCCAAAGTTCTGGATCCCTTTCGCGATCTACTTTCTATGGGTATTCGGATGTATTTATTTTGCGAGTCGAATTGGGCTCTGGGGATGGGCTCTCACAAAGGACACGATCCTAATTGTCTTTGGTGTAGGTCTGGTCCTGTTTGCAAAAGCGACAGAGCAAAAGAACGGCCGCGAACTCTTCAAGAGTGTTTACCGTGAAGCCATTGGAGTTTCGGCGCTACTCGTCTTCTACCTGAACCTCGCACCGCTTCCCTATCTAGCGGAGCTACCTCTACAGGTTGTGATAATCGTGCTCGTGTTCGCAGATGCCCAGGATGACGGACGGAAGTGGCCTCGGGGTATGTTGGTGCTGGCAGGGTTGGGGCTTCTGGCGTGGACCTCGTTCCAAGTCGTTGAAAGCTGGGCAACCCTGAACCACGTCGAACTGCTCATGAGATTTGCTCTCTCGATCTGGCTTCCTCTGGCACTATTTCCGCTGCTGTATCCATTCGCATTCTTCGCAGCGATGAAGAGCGCAGCGGTACGCACAAGCTTCGGTGGAAAACCCTGGACGAGGCGCTCCCGACTGGCGTTCTTTCTCGGGCTAAGGGGTTCTCTTCACCTGGCCGCCTCGTTTAACGGGCGCTATCGAGCAATTCGTGACGCCAAGACTTTTCGAGAAGGCCGCGCCTACATGAAATACTTCCGGTCGGATGTCGAGGAGCGTGAAACCCTGCGCGAAAGACAGCGGCACACTCTTGATGTCTGGACCAACAAGGGCGGTACCGATAGGTGGGGTGCTCAACTTGATCGTAGAGAATTTGATGGCACCAAACGGGCACTTCGCTTTGTTCAGGCTTCCCAGATGGGGTGGTTTGAACGGCAAGCGAATCAGTTTTGGGGTCCGGAGAAGGCAGAGCTAATTATCCAGCCCACCGCGCGCTTTGAGCTTCCTCCAAACCATGGAATTCATGTGGAGGTCACGGACGACCGCAAGGTCTGGCGCGCTTGGCGCAGGCTGCCAAGCGGCTGGATACTTGGCATAGGCGGTCAGCACAGAACTGACACCCAGTACTACTCTGCATCAGCTTCTCCGAACACGTGGCCCGGAGCGGACGACTGGATAAGCGAATTGGAGCTAGACCTGCCGCCAGATTGGGCTCAGGATGATAGCGCCTACCCGGCCTGACTTGTGCAGAGTACACTGTGCTTGCCAACAAACGAGAGAAGCGGCTGGGCTGCCCGGACTTTCGTCTAGTGAACCGCCAGCCGCTTCTGACTACAGGGTGCCGCCTCAGATTCATCGCTTTGGTTTGGGGCCTGCTTCTCGATATACCTCGGTCGCCCGCTAGTTGCGCTTAGCTCTTGGCACACCGTGGGGGAGCAGTATCCTGCGCAAGGGCGTCTATGAGGCATTTGCGGTAGGTATCGGCATTCTGATGACTTCCCGGTAGGTTGTGAGCATTGATCAGTCAGAGAGGTTCTCATGCTCAAAGATTTTGTCTATTTCGACGAAGAGATGGTGTTGAAGTTTGCTTCTCAGCTTGATGGAGGGCAGCGCACACGCTCGACTGAACGGCAATCTAAAGGGCGTCGAGGCAGGCTTTCGGCCTCGCTTAAGGGTGTGGGAGTAGAGGGGTCGAGAGAGTCTTCCGAGGGCGTTGAGGTGGAGTTTTCCGACGATCCTTATGCGGCATTCGACCGTCTCGTCGCAGCAGGTTCAGATCGTGCAGATGAACTTTCTTGGGTCGAAGTGAACGACCCTGCAGTTGACCTCAAAGGTGTAGGCCGCGGATTCACAGTGCTTGGCGAGGCTGATTTTGCTGTTACCCCTTTCAGTAGGGTTCTAGGTAGCAAGGAGCAGTTGCGCGGGCTTGCTCAGCTGTCGACGTTGATGTCTAGTTTCGGGCCACTAATGGGCCAGGAACTAACCTCATCGTCTATAGACCCAGTGCAGGTGGAGGGCGTCAGCAGACTCGCTGATTCGATGGGCGATCAAATCAGTGTTACTGGTTTTTTCGCTGACAGTGATTGGTCAGTAGCTGGGACTTTGAGTAGTGACGTAAATATCGAGGATGTTGATGGCCCACTCGAGTTCGTCGGGAAGATCGTCGAAGTAATCCCGGAAGGCGCCCACAAGTCGCTGATGGCCTTGCCAGGGCTCTCTCTTCTTAGCCGTGAACAGCGGCGAAAAATGCAGAACGCTCCCAAAGAGGGCGACGAAGAGAACTGGATCAGTGGCCCTGCAATAGTTCTCAAGTTCCTCGCCATCTATCGTTAGAATGCCAGCGAATAGAGCTCGTGCAGCCATTGCGCGATCGTTAATCGCCTAGCGCGGAATCCCTCGAGCCTCGCGATAGTCAAAGTTGCCTCTTCCCAGATATCGTCATGTTTCATGAACGCTGGTGAAATCGTGATCGCGGCTGTCGGTGCACTAGGCGGCGTCGGAGGAGCAGTCTTCGCGTGGGTGCAAGCCAAGGCAGCAGTCGGTAGTCGCGATGACGCTAAGGCAGCGCAGGAAGATGCCGAGCTTGCACAGCGACGGGCAGAGGCGGCTCGCGACGAAGCTCTCGAGCTTGCGCGGAAAGCCACGGCAGCAGCCGAACGTCAGGCGGCAGCTCAAGAGGAAGCGAACCGCCTCGAGATCGAAGCCCGCACCCCTCCAGCGTGGAGCGGCCCCGAATACGTGAGCGAGAAAGTGCGTGCGATGGTCAATACCTCCGGCGCGTCCATCGAAGTCATTTCCATCGAGGTCGTCCCTGAAACAGTGGGAGGATTCGTGCAGGTTCAGGACGGACAAGCCCCTCCCTACGAAGTGCCCGAAGGTGGATCGCTACGGTACTACCAGATTCGAGCGTACGGACCTGGGGCCGATCTAATCGCCGTGCAGTGGCGTAACGTAGGCACCACCGAGTCCCGGGAACTGCGAATCCCTTTGATCTAGTCGCTGGCGAATTGCTAGAGGCACCTTGCGCTCGCCGCAGTTCAGCCGAGTTCGGGGCTATCGGCCAAAAAGAGTGGATGGAAGCCCGATCTAACCGCGTGATCACGCGGCAAAACAGGGATCGTTAATGTCCGCAACGATTAGTTGTGGCACACAGCACCCCTCCCTCGGCTTGCGTGGTATGCGAGACCAAGCTCGTGAAGAACGGTCGCAACAAGGCCGGGAATCAGCGCTGGAAGTGCCCGTCGTGCGGAGCCTCCTCGGTGCGTAAACGCGCCGACCGCTCCAAGATCTTCACACTGCTCAGGTTTATCGACTGGCTGCTCGGCAAGAACTCTCAAGCCGACGCTGACGGTACTCAGTCGGGGCGCTCGTTCCGGCGTCGCATCGCTTGGTGCTGGGAACTACGACCCAAGATCCCATTCACCGGGGTCGTGCATGACGTGGTCGAGATCGACGGGTTCAACCTCAGAACTGGCTGGTGCATCCTTACCGCCAGATCAGCCGGGAACGTGGTCGCCGCGCAGTGGTGCGCCCGAGAGTCACAAGCAGCGTGGAGCGAACTGTTCAAACGCCTCCCCGAACCCATCGTGGTGGTGTGCGACGGCGGCCCGGGCATGCACGCCGCTCTCAAGGAGCACTGGCCGAACGCGCGGGTGCAACGCTGCCTTGTGCACCTCCAACGCAACGTCCGAAAATACGTCACTACCCGATCAAAAACGGTTGCGGGGAAGGCGTTATGGGGCCTCGCCTTGAAACTCACCCGGGTGAAAACGAATGCGGACGCGGCAGCCTGGTCGAAGCTGCTCATCGAGTGGGAGGGCGCGTTTCTGCACCTCACGAAAGAGCGCAGCTACCGCAAGACCGCAGCCGAGGTGCCCTCCTGGGTGCGGGCGACGCAGCAGTGGTGGTACACCCATCAGCGGCTCCGTTCGGGCTACCAAGCGATTCGCCGGGTGAGCGATCGGGGGCACCTGTTCACGTTCCTCGACAAGGAACTCACTCATTTGAAGGTGCCGTCGACAACGAACGGGATCGAGGGTGGTACGAACTCGCCCATGCGGCTCCTGCTGCTCCACCACCGCGGCATGACCGAGGAACATCAGCGCCGCCTGATCGAGTGGTGGCTGTACCTGCACACCGAGCACCCCGACCCCGCCAAGGTGCTCGCTGAGCACGTGGCCCAGCCTCCGAAGCCAGCACGCCCAGCGCTCAGTGAACCAGACCCGGGACCCCCGCTCTACGACACCGGGCTCAGCGCCGAGGAAGGACTCTGGCTACGCGCCGGTACCGCGGGCAACGCCTGACACACCCAACACCATCCACTCTTTTTGGCCGATAGCCCCGAGTTCGTGCACCCGCGCTGCGTTCTCGAACGGTGTGAACCACGACCTGTCCCGGCCCATAAGCCGCTGACGGTACGCCCACGCCAACAAATCCGGCAGCCCCAGCAGAGGCTCCGCAGACGGGCGAGCATGATGCTCCGTTACGTCACGAGGCAGCCGGCCCGCACGCCGCAGATCGCCGAACGTGAACCGGTCACGCCGGTTGTACTCCGCCTCACGGTGCTGGTCGAACACGAACAAGCCCACGCCATCCTCAGCATGCAGCAGCGGGGCTATGTGCTCGATGCAGCGACGCCGCGCAGCATGCCCAAGCGAATCACCCGGCGCGATCGGTGCGGACACCACGAGATCCAGACCGTCGTTCTCCCTTGCGGCGAGCGCGATCCCACCTCGCAGCGTCACCACCTCACGACTATGGAACATCGGGGCAGCATGCATCGGCTCGCCGTCGTAGTGCGCAGTGAGAGCCTCACGAGTCTCCACGAGCCTGTCGCGCGACACAACGGCGGTAGCGAGCACGTAGAACGTCCGGTCACCCTCGACCTCGTAAGACTCGTCCAGGAACGCCACAGGGGCGCTGGTGGCGCGGTAGAGGCGCTGTAGCTCCGGGCCCATTCTTCTCCTGAACATAGTGCGACCCCCAGGACGCTCTAGGCGATTTCCTGGGGGTCATGGCTCCTCACCGGCGGGGCCTTACGGCCTGGCGGGCTACCCGAGCTGCACCAACAGCATAACACCGCTGAGAGTCAGAGGGAACCGTTGGGAGTCTGAGGATGACGAGCCCGCAGCGCCCGCCGCAAAGCCTCGCCTGTCATAGGTGACATGTACGTGACCATAGGTGCCGTGTATGAGAATGCATCACCTATGATGGTCAAGTCCCGGGTAGTGGTGTAACGGTTGGTCCTTCGTGGTGATGGAGTCAGGCGCTGAGCTCGAGAACGGTGTCGATCACCTCCTCGACGTCGTTGTCAGTGACGAGGGTGAGGCGGCTCTTCGCGAGAACGTCGAGGCCGAGGTAGCGGCGTCCTTCGGCCCATTCATCGGTCTGCTCGGCCAGGACCGCGCCGACGAGGCGGATAATCGCTTCCCGGTTCGGGAAGATGCCGACGGAGTCGGTGCGGCGACGGATTTCCCGATTGAGACGCTCGTTGGGGTTGTTGGACCAGATCTGCTGCCACAGACCTTCCGGGAACTGCGCGAAGGCGAGAATATCGGCGCGGGCCGCGTCGAGGTGCTCGTGAGCGTCGGGCAGTTTCCCGTCGACGTAGTCCAGGAGTCGGTCGAACTGAGCGTGGACCGCGGCGGCGTCGGGCTGGTCGTAGACGGAGTGCAGCATCGCCTTCACCGCCGACCACATGGCCTTCGGTGTCACACTCATCAGGTTCGCCGCGTAGTGCGTGCGACAGCGCTGCCAAACAGCACCGGGCAGGTTCGCTGCGATTGCTTCGACGAGGCCTGAGTGGGCGTCGCTGGTGACGAGGCGGACGCCTCCGAGACCGCGGGCGACGAAGTCGGCGAAGAACGAGTTCCAGGCCGCCCCTGTCTCGCTGGTGGCCACGCGCAGGCCGAGCACCTCGCGGCGCCCGTCGCCGTTGACGCCGGTCGCGACCAGCACCACTGCGCCTATGACGCGTCCGCCCTCGCGAACTTTCATGGTGAGCGCGTCGGCGGCAACGAAGGTAAACGGACCGGCGTCATCGAGCGGACGGTGTCGAAACTGCTCGACGTGTTCATCGAGCTCCGCCACCATCCGGGACACCTGCGACTTCGACAGCGAGTGAATCCCGAGGGTCTTGACGAGCTTGTCCATCCGGCGTGTGGACACGCCGGCGAGGTAGCAGTCCGCGACGACGGTAATCAGCGCGGTCTCGGCGCGTTTGCGGCGCTCGAGCAGCCATTCGGAGAAGTAGGTTCCCTGACGAAGCTTCGGGATCGCGACATCGATCGTGCCGACCCGGGTGTCGAGGTCGCGGTGTCGGTAGCCGTTGCGCTGCGTGATCCGGTCGGATGAGGGCTTGCCCCATTCAGCGCCGACCACCGCGTCCGCGTCCGCGGACAAGAGCGCGTTGATCATGGTCTGCAACAGACTACGCATCAGATCCGGGGACGCGTCGATGAGAGCTTCGCTGAACAGGCCGGCAGGGTCGACAATAGTAGGAGCGGTCATCGTGTTGATGCCTTTCGAGTGGGTTGTAGGAGATTCCTCGAAGGACCACACGGTGACCGCGCCCATGTTCCACGACGTGCTGGCCACCGTGCGCTACACCACTCTATGGGGCATTACTGAGTATGAACCGTCGGGATTGAGTCGAATTTGGATGCGGCCGATGCCGCCTGCGGGGATAGTCACGGGTTTCCATCTTGCACCCAAGCGCCATGCCAAAACCGTACTGAAAGGGGTACGGAGTAGACGCGCATCGACACGTTTCGTGAGCGTTGGCGTGATTCCAGACCCACCTCTGATTGAGGCTAGTTTGCATTAAAGGTGAACCACTACTTGAGAGCGCCCCGATCGTCATCAGCGAAGACGGTGCCGAACAAGCCCGAATCGCAGCCGGGATTGCAGCGCTCACAATGAACGCACTTCGACCAATTTCACCGGCTGCAGTCGATCGTGAACTAGCTTTCTGGCTGTATCGCCGTGATCGTGCCGCCATCCGGGGAACGGTCAGTTGCGGTACAGGGTAGATTCAGACTCACCTTAAGATTCGCTGTCCTCAATATAAGCTTCCTCATCACCGAGAGCTCAGAAGACAGCCCCGAGAAAGTCACGTCCTTGAAGCAAAGCACGTCCGAAGAGCACCCCGAGAAAGATCTCGAACCTCAGCTTCGGCCAACAGTTCTTGCGCGGCTCGGACGCGTGAAGCGCTCGCACTGTGTCTTCCTCCTGGTCGGGATCCTTGTCGTTGCGGTGATTGTCGGGATTGGTGTCGTTCCACGGCCCCTTCCATCGGGATCCGAGTCCGAAGCTCTTGATCGGATCTTGGATTCAGACAATGATGGCCTGCCCGACTTGCTCGAGGTCGACGGTTGGACGACAAGCGACGGCAGCCTGTACGTCACCGACCCGAAGAATGCGGATACCGATGGTGACGGTTTGTCTGACGCTGAAGAAGCCGGAGAGCTTCTTTCCTCGCAGCAGGAGAAAGCGGTGTACGCAGGGGCTTCTGATCCGACGAGAGTTGATTCCGACGAAGACGGACTCAGTGACTATGTCGAGGTACGCGGGTGGTCGACCAGTCGTGAAGAGACGTTTTTCACCGATCCCATGAACTCGGACAGCGATGGGGACGCACTATTCGACGGTGACGAGGCGGGAAGTCTCGTCGAAGGGTCCGAGGATCTCTACGTCGGGTTCTCAAACCCGGAGTTGATCGATACCGATGAAGATGGCCTGTCCGATGCTGCAGAAGCCGATAACAGTACAGATCCTTATGCTGCTGATACTGATGGCGACGGGCTTGACGACTATCAGGAAGTCACGCTTGTTGGTTCCGATCCGAACGTTGCTGATACTGACGGCGACGGCCACAGTGACGGGTACGAGGAAGAGAACAGGGAAGCTCAGGGCCTTGATCCGCTATTTGAAGATGTCGAAATCTCCGCTTGGGACTATGCGGGCGACTTCGCCAAGGGTGCACTCGCCGGTGACGCCTGGCGGGCAGATTCAGTCGCCTGGCTCGCAGGCAACTTGGTCAGTAGCGGATCGAGTTTCATCCCCGGAATTGGCTGGGTCATCGGAGGAGTTGCTGACGCGCGAGACACGATTGCCTCAGCCATTCAGTCTGACTGGGTCGGGGCAGGGTTCAGCGCGGTCGGTCTGATCCCCACTGTGGGAGATGCGGCTGCGATTCCCCGTAAGGCTGCGGCCTTCGTCACGCGGCATCCTGAGCTTGCGGAGTCGGTGGGTGCGCTCATCGTCGCGCTCAACAAAGTGCCTGAATCGATCAGAATCGATGCGTCACGACAGCTATGGAAGGAATGGGATCCGCTGCTTGACGCCGGCGCAAACGAAAAGGCTCTCCTGCAACTACAGAAGAGCGGGCGGATCAATCTCGACAGCATTGGTGCTGCTCTGAAGCGGGAGGGGCATAGCGTCGGGCCGTCCTCTCGTTTCATGGCGAACGGTCCTGCTGGCGAGGCGAGTCTAGAACGGATGTTGAGCGCTCACGGCGAGATCGTTGAAACCCAGGTGCGCGCATCGACCGTTGACTGTGTCGAGGTGTGTAATGCGAACGCCCGTATTTTCGATGCGGTTGTTGATGATGTCGCTCATGAGTCGAAGGTCGGTTTCAACTCGCTCACTTCGTCGGTGCGCGCGCAGATCAACTCCGACGCGTACCTGGTGGAGACCGGAGTGATCTATAGTGCGCACTGGCACTTCTATCCCAGCGCGCACACCAGCCAATTGGGTGCAAGCAAACCGGTTCTTGATCTTCTCGAGGAGAAAGGGATCAGTTTCACGATTCACGTCCCAACCACGAGATAAGACGCCCCTCACCCCGGAGAGACAGGCAGCCGTTCGAAACGCTACGTGGGCAGTTATTGGCTGTTGGCCTACACTCCGAGGAATCTGTTGAGGCGCTCGGCAATCGCGCCGCGCCGCTGCTTCACGAAAGCCTCGAAGTTCGTTGCGTCGTCTTTGCCCTCGTCGAAGTCGATCAGTTGCGCGTCCAGATCGGTCGCAGCGAAATCTCTCCTGTACACAGAGGGCGCATGATCGCGGATCTTCTTATTCGTGGTCGCTCCGATAAACGCAAGGTTCGCGAAGTCGTCGATTTCGCTCCGTCCGAGATCTGGGCGAGCGGTCTTCATGAACGCTTTCGGGAAGATGTGGTGGTATTCGATCCGGTCGCTCTTGCCCTGATGCTTCGCACTGATCGCGAGCTGTGTTGCCCAGTCTCTCGCGCCGTCCTGTTTGAACGCGAGGAACAGTGTTTTGAATGCGCCTGAGCGGCTACTGCGGCCCACCAGCTCCTCGACCGTGAAGTCGACACGACCGACCTGATTGACCAGTCGCTGGAGAAGGTCGTTGACGCTGCCGCCTCGCCGCAGCTCTGAAATGTCCTGGTCGAGAATCGTCTCTGATGAACCGCGCGAGTAGCGACCCTTCGCGTTCGCGATCAGGAACCAGCGCTTAAACGCATCAGACTCAACCCCGCCGATCTGGTAGTCACGTTTGTCAGCCCAGTACGCAGTTGTCACCAGCAGGAACGGTGAAGAGAGCAGGGTAGGGCTATCAATGCCGAGGTTTGATGCGCAGAAGTTGAGAGCGAAATCGAACGCTTTCTGTGCACGCTTCCACCCAACTTCTAGCTGGGGCAGGGAGATCGAGTTCACGGTCTGGAACTTCGACTGCCCGGTCACGATTGCGACGAGCGTGCGGAGGAAGATACTCAGGTCGAGGTTGAAGCCGCGTTGGTCGACCTCATCTTGGTAGCTCCTGAATAGCTCGAGGGAGCCACGCCATTTCGCGGTGATCTGCGCCAGGGCGAGGTCGGAGCTGCGGAGTTTCGCACCGAGCGAGTTCACGCGCACGAAGATCTCGGTGACTTCTTCATACGACTTGGTGCGTTCGAGAACGTCCATGCGGTACTCGTAGTCCGCAATCGCGCGCACCGCTTTGAGACGGCTCGTGTAACGCTCATAGTTCGGATCATCAAACCCGGTCACGCCCGCACTGCGCAGGATCTCGGCGTCGCTCTTGCTGAACACGTCGGAGACGCGCACCCAGTTCGAGCGGGCCTCGAGCTGCCGACTCGACACCACAAACGTCAACCGATTCCAGCGCTCCTGAATATCGCGCTCGGTTTGATCAGCAACATCTTCCGGGGCGTCGTCATCGCTCGCTTCATGCACTTCGGTGATGAACGACAGCTCGTCTGGATGATCGAGATTAAAGAGAATCTCAACCGGCCTGGACCGGCCCCGCACCGACACCGGCTTCCCACGCAGTACCGCCGAGAGGGAGGTGAGGCGCTGCTGCCCGTCGAGGAGCAAGAGCGGTCGCACCGGGGAAGCTTCCGACGCAGCAACGGCGAAGTCCCGAGTCGCGATCGGCTCGTCAGACTCCCACGCCAGAATCACCCCTGACGGGTATCCGCGATAGAGGGAATCGAGCAGGTCACGCACCCGAGTCGCCCGCCACACATATTCGCGCTGCATCTCTGGCAACCGCAGCTCCCCGCGTTCGACCTTGCCAACAAGGTCGCTCACTTTGTAGTCAGCCTTCGCCATGCGCTCCTACTCTCCGCGCCGCGTGACGAAGCGGCAATCTGCCTCTCAGGCTATCGCGGAAGGAATCAGCCCCAAAAGATCGAATCCTCACCGCTCCCGATGTACTCCTGCATCGGCTACTGCACCATCTACGAGATGATCTGCCAGAGGGCACTTCCAACGAGAAAGAACAGCACCGGAGCAATGTAATACGTGGCAAAGACCGCCCACCACGGGGCAAGGGCGAGGCGACGCAGCTGACGCCGCACCAACGGACGGTTCAGCTCCGACAAGTATCGGACCCCGCGCACGCTCGCCAGGAAACGTTCCGCTGCGAGAAGCCGACCATGCTTTCGAACACGCATCAGATCGACAGCGATCCCCAGCCAGTAAATGTAGGCGATGAACGGCGCCAGAGAGAGAAACAGTTGCCAGAGTTGCCCTGTGATCTGGTTGACGTCTAACGAGAGTTTCTGCGCTTGGAGGGAAACGTCGAGCGTGATGATCCAGGTGACGATCATTCCGCCAAAGAACGCGGCTAAGCCGACGAGAGACCTGCTCACACCCACGAAGTGCTTGCCGAGTATCGAGATCTCAGCGATAGGCCGCAGCGGAGAGATCTGCGTCGCAATCATTACGCCGAAAACGGTGGCAAGCAACAAAACAACAGCAGCAAGAACAATGACCACCTGGATCATGCCTCCCCGCGCGGGGATTAGCGCCGGGAACATGAGCGCGATGCCCATCAAGGCGAGCAGAATGAAGAAAAGGACAACCCAGGACGGTACGGATCGCAAGAACTTCCATATGGGTGCAAGCTTGGCTTACACCCATGACATTCAAATGCTCTCGCTCCTCCGGGATGACTTCACCCGCAGTACGAATTCTCTGCTGTCACGCTGAGTTCGAAAATCGCCATACGCCCGTTCTCTCAGTCAAGATGCGGAGGCTCGATCGACGATCCGCCGCCCAGCTCATACCCACCACCACTCCTCCCACGTTGTAAAAAGCGCAACGGGGTCGCCAATGCAAGTACGCCCCCGGCTCACCCCTGATGTAACACCCTGGCAAAGTCCCTTCTTTGGAGCTGAGCGTGGCTACGCGTGGCGCTCATGCTTGAAATTTCGTGTCGGAAGCGCATAAATACGCGCAGAAGTGACGAGCCGTCATTTCTCGTTCCGGCGAACGCATCGCCGACCGCACGAGAGGAACAACCATGGGTGGTTGGCTCACGGGCTCCGACGAACACGGCGGAAGCAACGGAGCGCTGCGGGAACAGGCGACAGCGGGTTGAACGGCTTGTCTCCGCGTGGAATCAAGTCGTTCGCGCGGATGCCGAGCCCGAAGGCGAGGCCGATGACCCGCTGATCGGCTCGTCGGCGGAACCAAAGAAACGACCTCGAACACAGCTCACCGACGAGGAAGTGGGCGCTATGCGAACAGCCCGCGCGCAGGGCGTGAGCGTGAACGCGCTGGCACGCCGGTTCGGGATTCACCGGGGCACGGTGTGGAAGAAGACACGGGGGCGAATCCGCTGAAACTTGGGCGTTGCCGACGCCTCTACTACGGACAGCCTGCTCGATGCCTCGCCAGTGGTTCGAGAACCGGCCTCGTTGGTCAAGCGAACGAGTTAGAAACTCATAGTGCCGTGTTGCACACCGCGCATTCAGAGTTCGCAGAATGCCTGGTAGCTACTTCCCTTCCAAGGAATCGTCGCGTAAAAGTCCCGCTCCCAAGTGCCGTGAGCATGGGACCAGTTGCCGTCGTAAATGATCATTCCCCTCGATGGGTGATAGACCCGGAGCTCGAGCGGATATGTGTTGGGCCATTGGCCAACCATTGCCACGATCTCGCCCTCTCCAAGAATCCCGTCCGGCACGGAGCCCTGCCAGCGGCAGTCGTACCGTCCAGCAGGGAAGGCGTTGAAGTTTGATATGAGGAATACGGCGCCGATCACTGCGACGACCCAGACCCAAGGTCTGCGATACCAGGGCTTCGACTCCTGTGTCACGTTGACTCCTTCGATGATTGCGACTCCCAGCCAACCGCCAGAAGGTACTTCTCAAAAACCTCGTGAATTATGATCCGCATCAGTTGTGCTAGTTGCTCAGCTGTGAGTTTGAACTTCGCCGTGATCTCTTGCGCGCGCGGATCGACGTCGATGAAGACAATTTTCGAGGTGAAGGGGTCACTTTCGTCGATTTGGACCCCAAATCGAGCGTGCACCACCGCATTCCGAATATGCCGTATGTAGTTGCCATCGCTCATGCAACTGACGTCCATGCCCAGCGTCGCGATCTTCGAGTTTGCCGCCGAGAGAAGCGGCTCCAACGCCGCCGTCTCTCGTGCAACCACCAACAGGCGACTCAAGTTGCCGATCATGTCGCCCCAGCCGGTGTAGAGAAGCAGTTCAGCGCTCTTGACCACCGCAATACTCGTAAGCTCGATGGCCACGGCCTCGGCGTAGTCAGGTTGGTATACAGTCGAGAGCGCAGGCTCAACGATGGCCCCGCCATCGAACATCACTTTCCCGTAGTGGCCACCGACACCGAAATCACGGAGCACCGAGACGACGACGTTGCCGATGAGATCTGCCTCTGCATGAAGTGGCATCTGTGGAGCTTCTAGTTCGACTTCCAGAAGTTGGCGGTTCTTCCCACCAGCATGATTGCCTGCTTGCCCCACAACGCCCCCGTCTACTCTTACGCGCGTTCTCATGCTACCGGCGTTCGCGCACAGATCCCGGCCTGACAAGCTCACGATGGCTCCTCGCATCCAATCTGACACCCAACGAACAGGTGAACCGACGGGCCTTGTTACTTGAGCCACCCGGTGGCTCTCTGTGGATTGCCGTATGCGGTACGCGTCTTGCAGGTCAAGGTCCGTACTACTCTGTATGGAATTGGGCGGTGTGGCCGCCTGGGTCGTCTGGCCGTGAGGAGCGTGAGCATGGTGGAGAAGCGGCGTGGTCCGGGGCGTCCGGCGTATGACTCGAAGCAGAAGCTCGTGGCGGCGACATGCGCGCTGCTGTCGGAGCGCGGGTTCGAGGCAACGAGCCCTGTGATGATCCAGCAGCGCTCCGGTATCGGGCAGGGCAGCATGTACCACCACTTCCCCGGCAAGGGGAAGGAAGGGCTCGCGCTGGATGCGATCAGTCACATGCGGGCAAGCACGCTCGCGTTCCTCGATGGCACCCCCGCGCCTCGCGGTGCTGACGTTGAGGCGGTGCGTGAGCACATCGTCGTCGCGCTGGATCGCCTGTTCGACCGTCGCGAAGGTCAGGCGCTGATCCGGCTGATGGCTGACGGGGTGGCCGGGGCGATCAAGCCGCTCGCGCAGGCGACCCAGGACTGGTGTGACGACATCCGTAGTGCGGTCGTGGTGATGCTCCGCGCCGACGACCCTGTCGAAGACCCCGAGGTGGCTGACGCGGCCGCCCGCTTCCTCGCTCCCGAGTTCGAGCACCTCGCTGAGGAGCTGCTCACTGCAGCGCTCGGGCGCGGGCTGGTCCGGTTGCCGAAGATCGCGTTCTACCTGTTCCCGGATCGCGAGGAGGCGTAGCCTGACTCCAAGAGAATTCCATACGGAGTAGTACGGTCCTCGACTTGCAAGAGGCGTGTCGGCTCAATGAGGGTCTGCTGGGCGGGCAGTAATCCGGCGTGAGGGTCGTGGTTTGGGAAGTGCTGCGCACCTACCTTGCATGGGAAGTGACGATCGGCAGCTACGCCTACGGGCGACCAAGCGGGATGCGCCAGAGCTGGGCAGGCTTGTCGAGTGGGTGCTGAACATCGCTGAGGCGCGATATCGGGCATACATGCACGGCGATCCGGACCCGTTCGGGCTCCCCGTTCCCGAGAGCATCGAGCAGATCGCGGGTCCTGAGCACGGTCCCGCAAATCTTGCGGGACCGTCAAACAGCACCGATGTGCGAAGCGAACCGCAGGAAGGAGGCACGCCATGAGCACCGCCACACACGAGACAGCACCAGTCGAGCCAACGGTGAGCGCTCCGGCACTCACCGCCGTGTCCTACCTGCGCGTGTCCACGCGCGAGCAGGCCGAGCGTGGCGGCACCGAGGAAGGCTTCTCGATCCCCGCCCAGCGCGAGGCTAACCAGCGCAAGGCCGACGAGTTGGGTGCGCGGATCGTGCGCCAGTTCGTGGATGCCGGGGAGTCGGCGCGTTCGGCGGATCGCGATGGGTTGCAGGACATGCTGGCGTTCATCGCTGCGACCCGCGTCACCTTCTGCATCGTGCATAAGCTCGACCGGCTCGCGCGCAATCGCGCCGATGACGTGAAGATTCACGAAGCACTCCTCGCTGCCGGGGTCACGCTCGTGTCCGCTACCGAGAGCATCGACCAGACGCCTTCGGGGATGCTCGTCCACGGCATCATGTCGTCCATTGCCGAGTTCTACAGCCGCAACCTTGCCACTGAAGTCAGCAAGGGACTGACGCAGAAGGTCGCGCAGGGCGGTACCCCAGGGCGCGCCCCCATCGGCTACCTCAACGTGCGCCGCACCGACGACCAGGGCCGCGAGATACGCACCGTCGACGTCGATCCCGAGCGCGCCCCGCTGATCGCGTGGGCGTTCGAGCAGTACGCGGGCGGTGAGACCTCCGTGACCGGTCTCCTATGCGACCTCACCGCACGCGGATTGGTGTCGGTGCCGTCGCCGAAGCGGCCATCCAGGCCGCTGGGGAAGAACGCCCTCTACCGCATGCTGACGAACCCGTACTACGCCGGGGTGATCCGCTACAAGGGAGCACTTCACCCTGGCGCGCACGAGCCCATCGTGGAGCCTGCTCTGTTCGATCAGGTGCAATCGCTGCTGAAGGCGCGCAACGCGCACGCAACTCGTCACGTACAGCACGCGCACCACCTGAAAGGGCTGCTGCACTGCGGTACCTGTGGGTCGCGGATGCTGCTGGACTTCGCGACCAACACGCGCGGCACGACCTACGCCTACTTCGTCTGCTCCGGCCGAGCAGCGAAGCGCACAACCTGCACCCGACGGGCGGTGCCCGTGCAGGTCGCGGAGCGCCTGGTCGAGGATTCCTACGCCAACATCGCTATCAGCGAAGACGACTACCGGCACCTCGCCGCCGAAGTCGACGCCGCGTTTGACGAGCGTGGCGCGGGACGCAATCAGGAGTTCGCCGACCTCACCGTAAACCGGGCGCGACTGGAAGCAGAGACCGACAAGCTGCTCGCCGCGCACTTCGCCGACGCGATCGACCTCCCTACGCTCAAACGTCATCAAGACCGCATCCGAGCCGGGCTCGCAGACATCGAGCAGCGCCTACGAGCGCACGACGAGCAACACATCGGCGGGCGGGCGTTCCTACACGACAGCCTGCGACTCCTCACCGACGCACACGACGCCTATGCCCACTCCGACGACGGGAGTAGGAGGCTGGCGAACCAGGCGTTCTACACGCGCCTGGAGATCACCGAGGACGAGCAGCTACGCCCGCGCCTCGCCGAACCGTTCGCAACCATCGTGGCCGAGGCAGCCGGAGGCAAGGAAGCCAAACGGGAACACTCCACATCTTCCGATGTCGCGTGTTCCCGTAAGACACTTTGGGGGGACCTAACGGGACTCGAACCCCTGACCTCTTGCATGAGATCGGAACGGTTTGCATACCGTCCCAAGGAGCACCTAACGAGAATCGAACCTCCGACATCTGCATTAGGCAGCGGCCTTAGCTCAAGCCAGTATGACCACCCTTTGGCGCTTCCTCCCCACCTTGTTGACGAATGGAGCGAAGCGCCATGTATGGCGAAGCTTATGCCCTACTTGAAAGGATCCACCGCTATGAAAATCTTCCAAGACCGGGGCATCGTTCCGACCGTCGCGATCCCGCGAAACCCGACGCTTTAAGACGCGCAAGCGTACCTGGACTTTCTTGCTCAGGAACATCCAGAACGCTATGAAGCTATTCAGTCCGTAGAGCGGGCTTATCGAGCGGTCAGCGCCGACGTCAATCAGCGAATCCGAGAATCTGGCGAATCAGGCGAAGATTGAACATTCCGCGTTCCCTGTCGGCGGGGTCGACGTTAACCCAAGAGACGTGCGCCGGGTCCAGGAGCTCGTCCGTCACCGCGCGAATGCGTTTGCGATCGTTCTTGCTCATTGACTCGTAGTCCAGGTCAGAGGCATCGAGCACACACGCGAACAGAACAGCGGAGTCGTCGAGGTGCCGCCTGCGGTCGCGTCGATCGACCAGCCAGGCCGCGCCCTTCGCGACGAGGGCACCGAGTTCATCCGGCACCCCGACGCGAGCATCCGCTCCAGAAGCGAACTGCAGCAGGTAGGAGTCACGTCGTCGGATCGCTTGCTCGCCCGACGGTGCGGCGAACGCCGGTCGGCGATTCATGCGCGGTTCCATTCGCGAAGGCAGGTGGTCGGCAACCATGAGATCGAGCTTGCGGCCGTCCTCGTGCCGAAACCGGTAAGCATGTTTCTCGTCATTGCCGAGTTCGAAGCCGATCTGCAGGAGCGCCGTGCGGGCCTGCGCCAGGCTCGAACGGTTGGCCATGTAGTCGACGAGCACATCCACGTCATCGGTCGGGCGGCGCATGACGACACCAGCACGTCGAGCGTGCGCGGCAACCATAAGGCCGCCGATGAGCGCCCATTCCTCGGAGACGCCATTCTCGGCGAGCTCGATGACGGTGCGCCAGGCCGGGATGAGATCGTCATCCTCCATGTCAACGGTCAGCGTGCGGCCAGCCATCGCTGCCTCATTTCTTCGAGCGCTTGGAGCCCCGCGCTTCGCTCGCGAGTGTCGATGCTTGCTGCGAGATCTGCTGCGACGACAGCTGCGGGCATGGTCTCGGCCGTGTAGCCGATTGGCAGCGTGTTCTCGAAGATCACGTCGTTCCCTGTCGCGGTGGGAATCATGAAGTGGGTCTTCGCATAGTCGCCCACCGTGCCTGACCGCACATAGCCGGCAACCTGGCGCGAGTCCTGGATCAGGTCGGTATCGAGCACGCTCACCGCCGCGCGACCGGTGCGGATTAGCCCGGCTGACGCGCGCTCCGCGTTCGCCGCGGTGAAGCGATGCGCACGCGTCCGCTTCGACACCACAGCGGCGATCGCGGCGGCGTCCGAGTCGCGGATACGGCGGCGCATACGGGCCCGGGTACTGGCGCTCAACCATTCCGCATCGAGGCCGGAGAGCTCCCAGAGCACCCCCCACGCAGTCGCCGCGTCGAGCGTGCGCCCCGAGCCTCGGCTGGTCGACACCTCGTATCGAGCGACGGCGTCGCTATCCGCGAGCCACGTTCCATTTGCGAGCTGGCGCCCCGTGACCTCCTCCGAGCGCAGCAGATCGCGCGCTCGACGTGTCGTGACGCCGAGGCGCTCGGCCAGCTGGGTTGCGGTCAGATCCACCATTGTCAGAAAACTTCCTACTTGGGAAGTATTGTGACACAGATAGGCAAGCGCGCCAAGAGCCAGAGCACTCATGACGCCTTCTTGAACACGCGGTCGAGCATCTCGGCGGTCACCGGGTTCACCATCTCGTTGCGGCGGATGTAGTGCTGGATCGTGATCCTCGGGTCAGTATGCCCGAGCAGCTCAGCGGCGAGGTCAACGCCGGCCTGCTCATTGATCGCGGTCGCGACAGTGCGGCGGAACATGTGCGGGGTAACACCGCTGATCCCAGCGAGATCGAGCACGTGGCGCAGCTGCCGGCGCACGTTGTTCGTCGTCAGCGGGGTTCCCTCGCGGCTGCAGAACAGCAGAGCATCGAGTGACGAATCATCCAGTCGAGTGAGACGACGCCGCACTGCCTCTGCCGTAAACGAGGGGATCGCGACCGTGCGTCGTGACTTCGCTGTCTTCGGATGATCCTGCCGCATGGTCGGTTCACCACGATGAGTGACTATCGTGCCACTGATTCGAATCGATGGCGTCGCACTCGTGATGTCGATATCTCGGCGCCGGATGGCGAGCACTTCGCCGATGCGGGCGGACGTACCGAGCATGACTTCGATGATCGCGCCGAGCTGTCCGTCCGGTCGCGGCCCCGAGTACGAGCGTCCGGCCTCCCAGTACGCGATCGCAGCACGCACGGCGTTCACCTCGGCGGGCGTCAGCGCGTTCGGTGTTGTCTGGGGTTTCCGGAGCCGTGAGACGTGATCCATAGGGCTGCGCGGCAGCACTTCGTGCCGCGCCGCCAGACCGAGTGCGAGGCGCAGCACTACGCGGGCCTGCTTGGCGCGGTTGTAGCTCTGCTTCGCGAGTTGCTTGAGGAAGTGATCGCAGCGGGCGACGCCGATCTCGCGCAGGGTGAGGTGCTCGAACGCGGGCAGCACCAGCGTGCGCATGTTCCGTTCGCAGAGTTGCAGCGTCGTCTTCGAAAGCCGATCCTCGAGTTCGAGATCCTCCAGCCAGTATGCGACCAGGTCGGGGAACGGACTGTCGGGCGTGAGCGCCGAGCCGCCGGGTTGAAACAGACTGCGCTCCGCGAGCTTCGCCTTCAGTGCTCGCTCGGCCGAATTTCGTGTGTCGCCCGTCGCCTGAACGAGTCGGGACTTCCCGTCCCAGTCCCGATAACGAGCACGCGCGATGGTTCGCACGTTCGGGTTCTTGAGGTATCCGATCTCGCCGAAGGTTCCGATGGTGAGTCGCTGCCGGCTCATCATGTCACCTCCCGTTCGAGGCGGCGGGCGGTGACGCGTCGCGCTGCCGTTCGACCCAGATCCGCACGTCGGAGACGGCGAACTTCAGGTGCTCGCCGAAGCGGTAGTCGCGAGGGCCGAGGCCGCGGGCGCGCCAGTCGTAGATCGTGGAGATGGGGATGCCGAGGTAGTCGGCGAGTTCTCTCACATCGAGCAGGGGTTCGAGGCCCCAGGGGGTGTCGGCCGGGCTGGGTGCGGTGTTCGCTCCGAGTAGGTACCAGGTGGATCCTGCGACTCGCTGCGCTCGCGCAGGATGACCGGGGCTGGGTTTCGACTCGCTGCGCTCACTCAACCAGCGGCGTCGCTCAACCGGCGGCGAGCGAACGCCAAAGCCCCGAAACTTCCGCGAAATCTCGCGGGAGTTCCGGGGCGATCGGTCGGGCTGACAGGATTTGAACCTGCGACCCCTTGACCCCCAGGCGTCCAGACGGTTCAAAACTCACCGAAAACCGCGTATTTCCGCGGATCAGATCATGCAGAGTACGTCACGAAATGCAGGGTTTGCATGATTCTGGTCCCCTTTTGGTCCCCCTCCGGCGGCGCGCCAAGAACACAGCTTCCGGGGCGTCTCCAGTCAGTCGATTTCGGACGATCTCCCCGTTCAGGAACTAGCATCGTGCCCTTGCAAATGTGCAATGCGATCGTCAGCATTCCAAAAATCATCCTCGATGTCCGCGATGACAACGGCCGTACCATAGACGACCGCAGCATCGGTTCCGGGCGTTGACGCCTGGTCCGCGTCGAGCAGCTGCGGGCTCTGCAGCCTAGCAATCTCATCCCATCCGGATTGATCTCCTTCTGCTGAGTCCTTTGCAGTGGACAGGTCATCAGTAATCGCTGCGCCGATGACCGTCAAGATGCTGCTGAGCGCGGACACATACTCGGTCCCAGCGTGAGCGGAGGTGCGTTCATCGATCTGCGCTTTGAGGCCGACGAGACGGTCCCAAGCTTCTTCAAGCACCCGTCCTTCCTCGTCGGGAATCAGAGTACTCCCGCGGATCGCAATGACAGCGGCGATCGAAGATAGACGACGAGCTTGTTTGAGGTAAGCCGCATAGGGATCAGAAATTGGTGTTGGAGCGATCGAGCCTGCGAATGCGGAAGGGTCTCCACGATCGCCAAGCGGGATCACCCCGTGATGCGCAACCTGGAAGATTGAGGCAGACAAGTAGCCATCGGCCGAGCGCAGACCAATCCACACACGCCGGTCTGGATGTTCGACAGCAGTTCTCACAGCATCTGCGAGAGGTGCGAGATCATTTAGGTAGGCGAGGAGGCTCTCGCCGTCCACGATGATCGCTAGGTCTCCGGGGGGCCAACTCATTATCGATTGTTCGGAGGAGCTGGGCACTACAGCGACCGCGTACCCCGCCCTTGTGAGCGCGAGTCGCATTCGTTCAGCCTCCTTCTGCAGGGCTGCGGGAGAGCGCTCGGTCGCAACGGTTGCTGCTGCGGCGATCCGAGCGGTTCCCCCGTGCCGCCCAGCAGCGGCGCGCATGGAAACACGCATTGACAAGTCCGATCCAGCGCTGGCGGATGCGACCATTCGCAATTGGCAGAGGCAGTTGAATAGCTGAGCGCAATCGGGTGGGGTGGGGAGGTAACGGTATCGGTCAAGTTCGATCAGTGCGCCGACCTTTGGGATGAGGCTGTCGAGCGTTCCGATAGTCAGGATGGGGCGCCGCTCGGCGACATCCTTCCGCGCAAGATTTGGAATGACTTGCTGAAGTAGCATCCGCACGACAGTGACGGCGTCGCTCTCGACTGGATAGTCGCCGAGAGCGCCGGGCACTTCGTCCGTGTAGCCCTCGTCTGCCGGAGAGTCCATCTCGGAAAGCAGTGCGGTGACTAATTCGAACCGGCGGACAATCGTTTGAGGCACAGCCCGATCGCCTAGGGTATGTCTCGTAAATAGTTGAGCCAGGCTACGACCCCATTGAGGACGACCGCGGCCCGGTACACAATCGCGAGCTTGTCGTAACGGGTCGCGAGCCCGCGCCATTGCTTGAGCCGACAATAGCCACGCTCGATCACGTTCCTGCCCCGGTATTTCTCGGCATCAAATTTCGGTGGCCTGCCACCGGTACGGCCGCGGCGCTTTCGGTGTGCTTGCTGGTCGCGGGGCTCAGGAATGACCGCCTCGACGCGATGTTCTCGAAGATACTCGCGGTTCTTGCGTGACGAGTACGCCTTGTCACCCAAGACCGCATCGGGTCTGGTGCGGCGGCCGATCTGCACGTGCTCCATGAGCGGGACGAACATCGGCGAGTCCCCGTCTTGACCTGCGGTGCAGATCGTCACAAGCGGCAGACCCTGCCCATCGACCAGCTGATGCGTTTTCGTGGACAGGCCACCCCTGGAGCGGCCTACCGCGTGGTCAAGCGGCTCGATCAGCAGATTCTTGTAATTCGACGAATCCCTTTTTTAGGCGTGACACGTTCGTCGCGTGCTGATGCGCACGCGCGATCGTGGAGTCCACCGACACCGACCAGTCGATGAGTCCCTCGCGATCCGCGAGCGCGTGTAGCCGCTGCTGCACCTGATCCCAGGCGCCATCACCGGCCATGCGGCGGTGCCACCGCCATACCGTCTGCCACGGCCCGAACGCTTCGGGAAGGTCGCGCCACGCGATCCCGCACCGATACCGGTAGATGATGCCCTCGACCATCGTGCGGGCATCGGCGAACGGGCGGCCCTTTCTCCCGGTCGGGCCGGGCATCAGATCCGCGATGAGTTCCCATTGGTCATCCGAAAGGAGCTGGAATCGTGACATGACTCCACGATCCCAGCTCTATCAAGAAAATTTACGAGACACGCCCTAGGTGCGCGAGCGTGATCTCTGGGAGCAGATCGAGGAGTGCTTCTAGTGCTTTAGCCTCAGCCGCAAGCTTGGCCGTCAACGTGCCCGCGCCGTACTTTCGCGACAAGGCGCGAGCCTGGGCTCTGTTTTCAGACACTTCGAGGGCATGAGGCAGATTCTCACGGGGAATCGCTTTGTCAACGAGCGGGTAGTCGCCGAGCTTGACCAAACGCCCGAGGGCATCCACCGCACCTACCCGCGCGATCATCGCTGTCGGCGCAAGAGCGAGGGCCAGCCGGCAGACCTCAACGACAGCCTCGTTCTGGTTCGGTTGCAACTCCTCATCGATGAAGATCCATTTGCCATCCACCCCGTCGGCTGCGCGCTCCAACGACGCTAGCCATGGTGTTTCTGTCGCGACCCGGCGCAGGAGGAGCTGCTCGCCGCCGGCTGTGATGACAGCGCGTTCCGCAAGCTCAGGTGCCACGCGACGCAACGCCTCCGTCATATCGGCTGCGTCGCGCAACGGCCACACCGTCAGACGCGCACCGATTGCACGCGCTGCGGCTTCCAACGCCGTGACGTCAAAACCGCGAAGTACGGTGATGGCCTGCAGAAGGAGTTGGGTTGAATCGTCATCGGAGACCGCAGCGGTCGTGAGTTCTTCGACCAGCGCCGTGTCAATCTTTCGCCACAAAAGTTGCAGATCCGGATCGGTCGGGACGCTGCGGAGCCGCTCGATGGCTGCCACAATCTCGGGTTTGAAGAGATGTTCTGTATCGGGGCGTTGCTTAGTGCGGGACATCATGAACGCATTCACAGCGTTGCCAGCATCAACGTCACATTCATCGAGAATGCGCTTCCATTCGTCAGCTCGCCGTCGCAATCCATTGGCGCGGAATGCGGATGCGACTGCGATGAGCGTCTGGAGGGTACGATCGCGTGCAATACGTTCGCTTGCGGCCTGGACCATTGCGGCTTGGTCGGCTCCGGACTCGAGCGCTCGTCGGAGAAATCGCGCGAGCTCGGCGCTGGTCACCAGAGGAACAATGCGCTGGAGGGTCTCCTGCTGCCCAAAGGGGTGAGCTGCTCGGGCGAGTGCTGCGGAACGGATTTCGTGCAGCGGCCGTATGAGGTTGCCCGAGTCCTCAACGATGAGATGCTCGTCGATGAGGCGGCGGCTGGCGGCGATAAATGCGCTGCTATCGACATTCAGAGCGGATTGGATCGCGTGTGCAGGCACGGCGACGCCATATTGGTTGGCACCCGATGCGAGCCGCAGGATCTCAAGCTCAAGATGTCGACCCGGGTCTGCTTCGCGTGCGGCAACTTGTGCGCTGACGACGGCTTCGAGATTCACGCCTTCGGTGAGCAGAGTGACGTACTCCAGTAGGAGACCGCCAGCTCGCTCAGCCGGTTCCCGCCATCCGGCCCATTCAGTGAGATTGTCGGCCCGGTAGTCACACCAGAGTTCCGCTGCAAAGGTGTCATCAAGAACTGGCGTTATCGTGGCAATCGCCGACAGCAGCGGGACGGGGAAGCGGTCTTCCTCCCGAATCGAAACAACGGTGATCACGTTCGACAGATCCGCAAGCCGTCTCAGTAATCGATCAAGGAGATCTGGGTCGTGGCGCCCAGCGTCATCGATGATGACCCCCACAGGGGCATACGCACTCGGCCGCAAAGACTCAATACGTGCGGAAAGAAGAGCGACAGCATCGCGCCCAGTGCGCCCAGTTGGCGTCAGCGAGTGGACATGCTGCCAGCGATACAGAGTCCGAGTCTGGTACCCAGCGGCGTAGGCGAGGGCGCTCTTGCCACTGCCGCTCGGCCCTGCGATGACCGCCAACCGGCGGGCTACTGCGACTTCGATAACCTGCTGGGTTAGTTCAACACGGGGCACGAGCGATCCGGCAGCGACATGAGGTGCCCCGACGTGCATGCCCGGACGTACGTCCGAGTCACCTTCGGAAGATCGCCAGTCGATTGCCTCGCAGACTCCCAGCGACCTCGCCTCATCGAGCAACTTAAGGTCAACGGTCGCGAGCACCTGATCTATGAGACCATCGATGCCCGCAATATCCACGGCCGCACGCCTCGCGACATCCGGGTCTGCATTGGCGTCGCTAGTCTGTCCCACCTGAGTGCATACGGCAGCCACAATTATTTCCGCAAGCCCGTACGGAAAATCACGAGCTTCGGCAACGATGCGGATCGCCTCTGCGTGCGGATCGGGACAGACTACGACCGAGGCTGAGGCCGCGAAGGAAGCCGAATCCTGATCATTGTCGAAGGAGAGAGCATCCAGTTCCTTGGCCAATTCACTCGAGGCACTAGAGCCAGGTTGTGCAGCCTCGCTCCCCCACTCGGGTAGTGGGATTCGAGCGACCGGGCGCTCGAGCAGGAGAATGGTCGCGGCGGGAAGCTCGGCGTCCTTACGCTTAACCCAAGCCTTCGCGACAGAACGTAAGTCTCTTCGCAACTCCGTCGGCTCGAAATCGCCCGCACTCTCGCGTCGCGACTTGACCTGAATGAAACATGATCCGCTCGCCGACTGCACCGAAATGTCGTCAAAGCCTTCCGGCGTCACAATCGCTGTCGCGTCATCTTCGCTCCACAGACGCAATACAAAGAGCGTCGCAACAAGATCCTGAAAACGAAAGCCGCGCCCGGCGCGCGCACCTGCACGTGAAGCGGACCACAACGCAGCCTGCGAGTCAGTCGGCTCACTAGTCGTCGCTGGGCTGACAGACGGTGGGGCCTCCCGCTTCTGGCTGCGACGCTCCTGGGCAGCAGCTCGTCGGCGCGCTTCGGCCTTCGCGCGCTCAGGGCTTCGACGAGTCATGAGTTGGAGTTATCAACGAATGGCGATGCACCGAAATGTGCCGAATGTAGCTCGTTGAGGATGCCGGTACTAAGAGCGGTGCAGTACCTCCGAAAGTCACAAACATGTCATGCGCCATCGATCTCAATGGGAAGCTGAAGATCAGTTGCAATCGGCGTGTAAAGATCGACATCTTGTTCACGGCTCTTAAGCGAGACGATCAGCGAGTAGCGGACAGGAAGGTTGAGCCGGTCTTTGCGCTGGTTGCGTTTCCACCAGCCGCCAACTGGGTACACGCCGATAACTCCGCTGGCAGCCAACTCTTGTCCAGATCCCTCCCAAATGTCTTGGTGAAGCGAGCCAAGGTTGCGCTGATTCGGTCCGATGAACCAACGATCAGAGCCCGACGACGGAGTAGTGCGAGTCGATTCTTCGTCATCTTCAGCGTCGCGGTTGATGCGGGAAATGAACTCGGTCTCAGTCTCAGTCGGCGATTTGAGCTCGAAGCGAAGAAGATGCGACGCATAGGAATAGCGTTGCCTCCAGCCGCGCCTGGATGCGGACGGCTCAACAAAGTAGGACAACGTGACCTTGAGTGTGACATCGCCGGCACCGATGCTTTCGAGCACCTCGACTGGCCACGGCATCGCGTGGAGCCTGAATCTGCGCATCTTGTACTCGTTCCCCTCAAAGGGGACGAACGTGTCCTGTGTGACCAGGGTGACGGACTGTCTGGAAGAACGAAGCACCGCGTCTTCTGTCGGCACTCCCCACCCGTATCGCCTCAGTAGTTCGAGCTTGGTTTCTTTCTTCGTGCCAGTCGCATCGAATTCGGCACGCATCGCGGGTGTCCACTCGGCTGCATGTACAAGCAAACCGCGCACAGTTTCCGGCCAGTAATCTGGGTATTGAGCCATCGTCAGTGCCGCTAAGCGGGACGCCTGTGCGGTAGCAGCACTCGTTGCGTTAGCGGAGGTGAGTGCTAGGTCGTTGTGCATTCCTGTCGAACGCAACGAGAGCAACGGATGTCGGTCTTCGTATCCGGACCCACCGTCGGTAAGGACGTTGCCGCCTTCGAAGCAGATATCCGGTTTGATCGGCCACCTGCTCTTACCAAACGGAAGCGACGTCCGACTGTGAGGTGAAAGCTCGCCTTCGCCCGCCATCGCTTTCCATCCCGCATACTCGGGATCGGTCGGCACGGTCACAAGATTCGTGTGGGCGCCAACGGTCAGAGCGTTCCAGGATTGTGCAGGGTCTTCGATGCCAGATGTGTCAGATTCGAGGCGGTGATCCGGCTGATAGCTGTCGACATTCCCTGTAGCGATAACAAGTAGTCGACTAGCGTCACGGTCGGGTTGAGACAACAGCTGCAGTTGGTTTCCATCTCGAATGATGTCTGTGCCAACCGCGAGCGCGTCTACTGTCGAGGACCAGAGTGTCGGCACGCCTGGGCGGTCTGGATCGCTGGATACCGGCATACAGAACACGCGTTTGCGCCGCGCCGCGATCTCTGCCACGGCGACCGCCTCAATAGTGACTGTTCCGTAGTCGAGGGGGTCGGTGTCGGGCTCGTCGGGTTCCGGGAGGATTCGGACTGACTCAAGTCGGTGATGCAACTGAACCGTTCCGGTCCCAGTAAGAAGATCATCGAGCGAGCCATAGAGCGCGAGGCCAGCCATGGAGGTGCCGTGGCCTTGTCGGTCGTTTCCTGAAGTTCCTATGACCGTGTGGAGATCTCCGGGGTCCAGGGAGTTCGATAGAAGTCGGTGTGTCCGGGCTACTCCTGTATCGAGGTGGCAGACCGCAGGTGAGTCCTTCGATGCTGGGAGCACGCGGGACGCTAGGTCGTCGACGTACTCATCCTGTTCACCCGGAAGTAGGTCTTCGATCGTGTCGATGAACTCGGGGCGACGAATCTCCGCAATCGGGACGTTTGTGAACGGCAGGATTTCGAGCTGTCGCCATGTTGCCTCGATCCAGACAACGACTCTGTCGTTCAATGCAAGTGAGTGGTCCAGAAGCTTCAGTTCGTACGCGGACGCAAACTTCTGAAGAGAGTCAATGCTCTGCTCTGATGGATCCAGCCAGAGCTCCCACCAACGGAGTCCAGACTTTGGCGGTTCGCCGTCGGACTGCCAGAGATCATCGAGGATGGATTGGCGGATCCTGGAAATATTGGCGACAAGGGCACGGTTTGCGGGGTTGCCGTCTGGAGTCTCCCACTTGTCTTCTGATGCCTTCGTGATCTTCTTTTCGAGATAGTCCTCGAAAAGCTTCAGGAACTGAGGACGATAGGTGTCTGCCACCCAGACGATTGCGCGCTCTGGCAGGTCTTCTGTTGCTGGTTGCACAGAGAGGAGCAGCCATTGAGGCACCTTCGGCGTCTTGCGGTGTCGCGAGAAAGCCTGAAGAGATTCAATCTTCAAGGGGTAGGCAGCGTCTTCTCCTTCCAAAGTGATGATGCTGCCGAGGGCCTTCAGTTCGTCGGCGCTGAGGCTTGTACTGTGCCGTTCGTCATCGATGTCAGAGAAGGTGTCCTGGAGCTGTCCCTTGATGGCGAGTCCGTGGGCACGGTATTCGACTGGGCGAATCTTGGGGTTGCCCTGCCCGCCACGGGAGAAGTTCTCATTACGTGCTCGGTCGAGAACGTAGAGGTGGGTGAGGTGTCGGAGTTCGTCAGCCAAGGCTCGCCGTTCGCCGGGTGTCCAGCGCAGCGATGAGATCGTTGGCGGTGATAAGCGTGTCGCCCCGCATCAGGATGGACTTTGCTGAGGCCTCGGCGGCCTTTACGAGGTCTGCGTGACTGAGTCCCTCGGTATGCGAGTCGACGTTGTCCCAGCGCATTCCCTTGATAAGTGAACCCAATCTGCCTTTGATGACGGATCGGGCCTGGATCTTGTCGGGGAGCTGATAAGTGAGGACCATGTCGAATCGTCTGAAGAGGGCCTTGTCCAGGATCGAGCGGTGATTGGTTGCTGCGATCACGATGCTCTCTGGGCTGGATTGCTCTAGGAAAACCAGGAATGAATTCAGAATTCTCCGGGCCTCGCCAACATCGTTACCAGAGCGGTCAGCTCCAAGCGCATCAAATTCGTCGAAGAGATACACGCCACGGCGTTCTGCGACCGCGTCAAACACGAGTCGCAGCTTGCCTGCTGTCTCACCCATGTATTTGCTGAGCAAGCTATCGAGCCGAATCGTGAACATAGGAAGCGATAACTCGCGCGCGAGCACCGCAGCGGTCATCGTCTTTCCGGTGCCTGGCGGCCCTTCAAGGAGCAGTCGATGCGTGGGATCGAAGCCGTGTTCGAGGAGTACTTTTCGCTGTCGCTGCTCCGCGATCACCTGTTTGAGTCGCTCAACGAGTTCGCCTGGCCCCACGAGGTTCTTCAGAGTCACTTCCGGGTGTGTGACTTCGATCAGATCTGCCAGGTCACCGCGTGGCTTGGCGAGCTTGGTGACGTTGCTACGAGGAGTTGTCTGCCGAGAGGCATCGACTGCCTTCTTGATGTCGTCAGCGAGTATGTGATGACCTTGACGGGCTTCCCGTGCGGCGACTTGGAGAGCGACCGAGTAGAACGCTGAATCGTCACCAGAGGCGTGACTGCGGACCATAGCAGTGATGTGTTCCCCCAAGCCAGCCATCACGCCTCCTCGCAGCATCATTTCATCGGGTATAGCCCTCCCCGTTCAGTCTAGTGCGTCAGCACCACAGAACTCGGGAGCGCCTCGGAGCATGCAACCAGTGTCTAGGTGACCTCTGACATCGCGCAAAAGGTCACGACTCGTTCCAGCTGTTGTCGAAAGGGCTCTAATCGGCACTCACCCGGCCTTGCCGAAGGCTCGCTCAAGGTGCTCCGCCGTGACGGGGTTCACAGTCTCGCTGCGCTGAATGTAGTGCTGCATCGTGATCCGCGGATCGGTGTGCCCGAGCAACTCGGAGGCAAGTAGCGCGCCTTGCGCATCGTTGACGACGGTCGCGACAGTTCGGCGGAATCGATGCGGTGTGACGTTCTCGATCCCAGCGTCATCCATCACGTCGCGCAGGAGTCGACGGACGTTGTTCGTCGTGTGCGGCGTCCGGGCTCGCGTGCTGAAGAGGAGCGCATCTGGATCGGTTTCTCCGCTTCGGAGAAGACGTGAGCGGATCGCGTGCAACGCAAACGAAGGCAGCGCTACGCGGCGAACTGAACGATCGGTCTTCGGATGAGCCTGACGGTGGGTGGGCTCGCCCTTGCGGCTGATGATCGTTCCAGCGATCCGCGCGGTCGGGATCGGTCCATCTAGGTGAAGATCCTGGACTCGGATCGCGAGGACCTCGCCGATGCGCGCCGAGGTGCCGAGCATGACCTCGACGATCTGGCCGAGCTGTCGATCAGGCCGCGGTCCCGAAGAGATACAGCGCGACTCCCACGCTTTGATCGCTGCCCGGATGTCCTGCACCTCATCGATGGTGAACGCGTCCGGGATGGTCTTCTTCCTGTGCAAACGGGAGACGTGATCCATCGGGTTGCGGGGCACGATTTCGTGGCGGACGGCGAGCGCGAGGGCGAGCCGGAGCACAACTCGGGCGTGCTTGGCGCGGCTGTAGCTGCGTCTGGCGAGTTGTTTGAGGAAGTAGTCGCAGCGAGCGACGCCGACTTCTCTAAGAGTGAGTTCCTTGAACGTCGGCATCACGAGGGTGCGCATGTCTCGTTCGTAAAGGTTTCGCGTGGTTCGCGAGAGGCGGTCTTCGATCTCCATGTCTTCGAGCCAGTAGGCGACGAGTTCCGGGAAGGGGCTGTCGGCGCTCATTCCGTTGAATCCCGGTTGGTAGAGGGAGCGTTCGGCGAGCTTCTGTTTCAGCTTCCGCTCGGCGGTGGATCGTGAGGAGGCGGTGGCTTGAACAAGTCGATTCTTCCCGTCCCAGTCCCGATATCGGGTTCGTGCCACGTAGTTGCCGCTTGCTTGAGGGGAGGTCGCGATGACTCCGAAAGTGCCGATAGGGGTGCGGGGCCTACCCACGCGTGCCCTCCGCTCCGGGAAAGGTGGCGGCGCCGGGAGCCTGGGAGTCTGGCTCGCGCATGGCCCCCATCCAGGTTCGGATGTCGTTGACGCCGAACATGATGCGCTTGCCGAAGCGATATGCGCGGGGACCTTTGCCGTTGGTGCGCCAGTCGTAGATGGTTGAGATGGGAACGCCAAGGTAGTCGGCAAGTTCGTTGATGTTCAGGAGCGGTTCTAGGCCCTGCCGGTTGGGCTGTGGTTCTTCTTTCATCCCTCCAGTTTCGAAGTGCTCAGCTTGGCGAACGCCGCCGAAGGCTCCCAGAAAGTCGATGTCGTGACCGCTGGCGGGAGTTCTTGTACGGGTAGATCAACTGCGGTGATACTCACAGATCGCTACGACCATGCTCCGGACGCGATGCTCCTGGATACGGGTTCGGGTCAGAAGTACCAGGCTGACAGGCCCCATCGCGAGGAACTTCAGTGCGTTCCAGAGGCAGAGGAGGACGAGGAGGTTGAGCCATCCGGGGCCGCCGTCTGCGATGAGGGTCGTGAAGGCACTCGCTGCCAGGAGGTAGGGCACGGCGAGGAGTATCGCGGGGATGCCCCATTTGAGTCCTCTCCTCGTTCGGATGGCGTCGAGGAGGACATTCGTGGGCATATAACGGCGCAGAAATGTGCGAGCGCGGATGCTGAGGGTCCAGAGCTGGCGGATCATGACGGCAGTCCTCTTCCAAGGGTGTCTGGCGACAAAGAACCTTGAAGGACTGCCCGGAGGCCGTCATGCCGTCACGCTCGGGGTGACGGCGACACATATTTGAAAGTCGCCTTGTTTGTTCTTCCACTTTACGTCGCACCTCGGACATCGGGAAGAGGCCTCCAGTGTCGGCTTAGCGGGCGAGGCCGGATCTGTCGCGCCCCTGAGATTGGCGCGCGTCTGACTCCTGAGTCCGTGTGCCGAGGTCACCAAGCCTTGCCACAGATGCTGCTGCCCTTGCCGCGTCGATCTTCTGCACGTCGCTGTCGGGTGCCGGGCCGAGCGGTGTCCGGGCGGTGATGCCGTAGCGGTCGCGGTAGGCGGCCACGGTCTGCGCTTGTCGTCGCCACGCTGTTGCGGCTTTGACCTCGGTGGGTGCGGCTCCAAGTGCGAGCGCCCATTCCTGCCGTTCGCTGAGGGCTTGGTCGAGGACGGCTTCGGCTCGCTGCTGGATCAGCTCGCGACGTTCCGTGAGCGCTTTCTTCATCTCGGTGCTGATCGGGCCGGTGGCTTCGGGGATGAGGCCGGCGATCAGGCGGGGCGCCTTGCGGGTGCGGCCGGAACCGGCTGGGCGTGCGGTCGCGCGGGCGAGGCGGTGGTGCAGGACGGAGGCGATGTCGTCGGCGTCCTCGAAGGCGCGGGCGGCGACCAGGCGCGGCATGAGTGCGTCGATGTTGTGGTGGTTCGCCTCTGCCCGTCGCAACTCGGCAGTCAGTGCCCCGAACGTGTCGGAGTGGATCGCGTCTTCTGCCTCGTCCGCGGTGAGGCCGGATTGGCGGATGAGGGTGGCGAAGCGGTCGTGTTGGGCGGCTTGCGCGATCGTCTCGTACTCTGCCGCGAGCTGCGCCACTGACCCCCACGCCTCTTGTTCGGCGGTGATCGTCTCGTGCGCAGAGAGCTCCGCGCCGACATGCTGCAGCACCCCGTAGAGCACACTCCTCGCGGTCGCTGCCGGGTCGTCGGCGGGGTGTGGGGTGGTGTGGTTGTCGTCGGGCCGGTCAGTGGCGACGTAGACGAGGTTCGCGTGCCTGCCGCGGGTCATCGCGACATACAGGTTCTCCCTCGTCGTAGACGGATCAACAAGCACATGGGAGGTGTCGGTCGTGATGCCCTGCGCCCTATGCGCCGTCACTGCGTATCCCAGATCAACATGATCCGAGACGTAGTCAGCTGGGAGGGTCATGGTGCCGCGGCTGTCGGCGCGGCGGGCGGTGAGGGAGCCGTCGTCTCGAATGTCGGTGACGATCCAGCGGTCACCGTTTCGGACCCACCCGCGCGGGGTGTGGAGGCGGCGATCATTCTTCCTGGTGATGATCGTGTCCCCAACAGCTGCACGGGCGTCTCCTTGGAGGGCGACTTCACGTCGAGCATCCACGGCACCGTCGAGGATCAGGTCGGCGCGGGCACGCTGGTTCAGGGCGAGGACGGAGTCGTTGGAGTCCGCGATCAAAACTGTCGAGACCCCGGCGAGCATGTCGGTGCGCCACGCAGTGTAGGCAGCGTCGATCATCTTCTCGGTGTCGCCGCCGGTGATGCGGTCGTGCTCGGCGTAGGTGTCGATCGCTTCGGGGCGGCCGTGACGGAGGTCGAGGGAGGCAGTCTTCTCCCAGTCATTGACGAAGCGGTGCACGTCGACCAACTCGGGGGCGTCACTGCGGTCATGGACGAGGAGGGAGAACGCGCCACCAGAGGTGACGGATTGCAGTTGCGCCCAGTCACCCACCAGCAGCACCTTCGCGCCCACATCCACGGCATGTTCGGTGATCCGGTCGAGGGAGAGGGTGCCGGCCAGGGAGGCTTCGTCCACGATCACCAGCTGACCCTTGCGGAACGACGCGCCTACGTTTTGGTGGTCTTGCCACCACTTCGCGGTGTTCTCCGTCCTAATACCGAGATCATCGGCAAGGACCTGCGCAGCGACCGCGGACGGCGCAAGCCCGACGACGCTGCCCCGCCCGTGCCCGTGCTCCCACGCCGTGTGCAACGCGCGCATCGCCGTCGTCTTCCCGGCACCGGCAGGGCCGACCAGCACATCGACCGCCCGACCGGAGATCGCGACACCGGCAAGAGCTGCCGCCTGCTCGTCGCTGAGGAACCGTCCCTCGCGATCCGGGCGCCGGGCGACCTTCTCGATGGTCTCGACCGGCACGATGGGAGCAGTGATACTGCGGGCGCGGCTAAGGAGGCGGTCTTCGGCGTCGAGGATGCCCGGCGAGGAGTAGACCGTTGATCCCACGGGACGGAACCTGCTGATGTCATCAGGCCGACGGAACACGGCAGGACTCGAGGACAGCTCCGGCGGTGTCAGCCGAATCGACGCGCGTTCCGCGGCATCGACGACCATCCCGACGATCGCTTCACGATCCAGCGTAGTAGCGAACCGATATGGCATCGTCTGGCGTGCAGCCTCGGCTGTAAGGTTCCACTTCCGCCAGGTCGAACGCTTCCCACCGACCGCCTCGATCACACTGTGCCCGAGCGAGTCGATCACGTCCAACGGCACGTCATCCGCGCGAAGCAACAGCGGGGCGTCGTTCGCGGTCACGGTGCGGGCCCAGCGGATGGCGTCTTCACCGAGGAGGTGCGACGCCCGTTCCCGCCATTCGCCCGTGAGGTTCGCGAGGGACCGCACCTGCTTCTCTGGCCGCGTCGCCAGTGTTGCCTGTGCGCGGAGCTTGATGATCGTCGCGAGTGATGGTTGTCTGCCGTGGCGGGCGACGTACTCGGCGATGAGCCGGTTCTTCTCCTGATCGATCTGCCTAGACCTGGACGAGAACTCCGCGACCAGCTTCTCCGGCACGGTCGTGATCGCCCAGGCGGGGTTGCGGTCGCGACCCATGTCTCGGGCTTCCCACTCGACCCCGAAGGCGCGGGTGAGGTGATCAGCGAACACTGCCTCATGCAGTTCGGAGAGCGCAACAGTTGCGGCGTGCAGCGGGCGTCCGTCGAGGGAGCGCCACTTGCCGTCGTGGACGGTCTGCACCTTGTTCGAGATCACCACATGCGTGTGCAGATGCGGATCACCCGCCCGCGAGTCGTAGTGATCGAACGCGGTCGCGATCACCCCCGAAACATCCGCTTGCGCAACCGCCCCATTGCGTCCCGCTGCACCGACACGGGTTGCCGCAACCTCTCGCTCGATGAACGCAACCATCTCCGCAACCGCCGCATGATGCGCCTCCGCAATCAACGATTGCGTCCCCGCATCCGACACAGCCCACAACACCGACGCGGACTTCGGAATCGAGAACGTGAAATCGAACCCCGCAACCGCCTTCCGCACCCCACGCCCGCTCTCCTCAGCCTCGATTGCGGCGACCGCTTCCGCACGCTCGGTCACCGGGAGGTCGGCATCGAGCCGTGCGGTGCGACGCTCGATCCGCTCAGTCACCGTCGGGTACATCCGATACGGGCGCCCGAGCGCCTGGTCGGTGGCGGGGTCACGGCCTTGCCCGATCAGTCGTTGAAGCTGCTGCTCGGAGACCTCATCGCCAACGGCGATCGAACCGCCGCCGAGCGCGATGACAGCTGACCCAATCCACCGCCCGGGCGGGGTTCCTTCCTCGGTGTAGTACCTCGTGAGCGGTGTGGAGAGCACTCGGTCGCCGTCACCGGTGGCGACGGTGCGCAGGAGGTACTTGTAGCCGTCGCCGGCGGACATCACCCGCATCGAAACCGTCACCTGTCGCCGCCTCTCCTCACCCCGAAGGTGAGCTCGACAGGCCACCGGAGCTGTGACTTCTGAGGTCACGTTCGGACGGTGGCGCGCCTCGCTTGCAAGACGCGTGACAGCCCGTTCGAGCGAACCGCGAGACAGGAGCGGCGCTCGTAGTTGTCGGCGGCCGGCATGGCTCGGGAGAAGCCGTCTGAAGTTTGGTGGGTGGGGTGGCTCGTGCACCTGGTCGGTGAACAGCTCGGAGTGGCATTACGACTCCAGAGATCACCGTTTCAGGAGGTTTACCTGTGGCAGACAAGCCCCTTACCGGCTCGGCCGCACCATTACGTGTCGGGTCGTTGTTCTCCGGCTATGGCGGGCTCGACCTCGCAGTGGAGGAAGTCTTCGGAGCGAAGACGATCTGGTTCTCTGAGATCAACGAACCCATCGCCCGCGTCTTCTCCTACCACTGGCCTGACGCCCCGAATCTCGCGGACATCACCACCATCGAATGGAACACCGTCCCGCAGGTGGACATCCTCTGCGGCGGGTTCCCCTGCCAAGACGTATCCACGGTCGGGAAGATGGCCGGCTTGAAACCCGGCACCCGATCCGGTCTCTGGGCGCACATGGCCGCCGCGATCGACGCATTGCAACCGGAGTGGGTAGTGATCGAGAACGTCCGCGGGCTGCTCTCCGCACCCGCAATCCGCGCAAATCTCGAAGGAGACTACGATGAGCAATGCAACCCCCGAGACGCAACTCCCGAAGGCGCAACCCCTCGCGGTGTGGAACCCGACTCGTGGCTTCTGGGAGAAACCGCAACTCGACCTCTTCGGGCAGCAGGAGCAGTTCTCGGGGACCTGGCCGACCTCCGGTATGACGCGCAATGGATCGGTCTACCCGCTTCCGCAATCGGTGCGCCCCACCCCAGATACCGCGTCTTCATCCTCGCCCGTCGCACTCTTCCGAACCCCACTGGCCTCGGACGCATCGCGTGGTCGGGAGACTCTGCAACAGGTAAAGGCGCGCCGTGGCACGATCGCGCTCAGCCATCAGATCATCGACCTCGCCCTCCACGGCCCGAACGGACACCCGAGCGAAGAAGCCGAGAACCTGTGGACGTTGATCGAGCAGCTTTTCGACGATGGGGACGATACGCCCCCGCCATCGCCCAATGGGAACGAATTACCGGTTGCCCCGCCCCATTTCCCGCCATCCTGAACGAGAATCTAGGACCGCGGCCTGCTCCGGTATTCGTGGAATGGCTCATGGGCCTACCTGGTGGATGGGTTACAGACCGGAGTCTCGGCCTATCCCACGCACAGCAGCTCACCGCACTTGGCAACGGAGTGCTTCCGCATCAAGCGGTAGCCGCGCTGAACAAGCTTCGCGACGGCTGCACCGTCATCACCGGCTAAGGAAGCTGCGACGCTTTCACGCAATCGCGCTTCCGACTGTCTGTAGACGCTTCGTCATCAGCACTTTGCATGCCGCGGGTCGAGCCTTCCAGTACGGTTCATCCAGATTTCGAAAGGCAGGGTGAGAAACGGAATCACTGAGAGCATGAGGCCGGCCGGGAGCGCCCACCACGACCAACGGAATCGGATGGTGGCGGCGATGCAGGCGGCCACGAATGCGAGCCAGGCGATGCCGTGCACCCAGCCCCAGATCGTGACAGGGAGGGGGCTACCATGGAGGGGGTACTTGATGGCCAACGCCGTGAGCATCCCCGCCCAGCTGATGGCTTCGGCAATCGCCGTAGCGCGGAACAGCACCCGCGCGACTCGGAAGGAGCCTGACCTCGTGGCGGTGGTGGCGAGCCTGTCCGTGAGGGTCATGCGCCCGAATGGTTCGGGTTGACGAGGTTGGCGATGCGTTCGCCGAGTTCAGCGCGGACCTCACTGGACATCGGGATGCCGGTAATGGTGTCGTAGAGCCAGAGGCCATCGGCGGCAAGACGCGCGATGATCCTGGTTGCTTCGTCATCTGTGAGGGGTGCCTTGGTTGGTGTGGGCGGTGTCCAGATGTTCATCAGTCGTGTCCACGGGGCCGCGAGTTCGGGAGTGGTGGAGGCTTCGAGGATGAGGAGGAGCTCGGCGTGGTCGGCGCTGGTGGCGGCGACCCGCGCGTAGGCGACGTCCCGTTCCCGGTCAGTGAGCTGGTCGACAGGCTTTCCCGCAGCGTTTGTGAGGTTTGCCTCCCATTGGTCGGCTAGGTGCTCTTGCAACGCGGTCAGGAGGGTTTCGCGGGATGGGAAGTGGTAGACGAGTCCGCCTTTGGTGAGGCCTGCTTCCTCTGCAACGGATTCGTAAGTGACGGCGGTGACGCCGTCGCGGGCGACGACCCGGAGTGCGGCGTCGAGGATTAGGTCGCGTTTACTCGGACGCATCAGTGGATCTTTTCTGTGCTGGGGCGCTGGCAATGTTACGTGCTCCGGAGCCGCGAAGCAGCACGGCGGTGGTGGCGACGGCTGCCGCGAGGATGATGCTGATAACGATCATCGTGATGGTGTACCCGGTGTTGTAGGCGGCATGCGCTGCGGCGAACACTTCCGGGTACGCGTCGACGACAGCCAGAGCGTCGGGCAGGCTCTGCTGTGCCTGATCGGGTGCACCGGCCGGGAGGCGAATGACGGTCGAGTAGATAAACGTGATGAGGCTGCCGAGCATGGCGACCGCGGTGAGTGAACCGAACTCGTAGGAAACTTCCTCGACAGAGGAGGCCATGCCTTCCCGGCCGGGGGGTGCGTTGCCGACGATCGCGATGGATGCGACCGACATCGCGAACCCGGTCCCGGCGCCGACCACGATGAGCCCCACGATCAACGCAGGGAACGATATGTGCACCCCGATCAGAATGAGTACTGCCCCGACCAGTGCCGTGGTGAGTCCCCCAGTGATGATGGGCCGCAAACCTGTCCGGTGCAGGATGGCGCCGCCGATGAGGGAGGCGGGGAGGGCGCCGAGCGCGAGCGCCGCGACCAGCAGGCCGGCGCCCAGGGGGGTGAAGCCTTCCAGGAGTTGGTAGCGCTGGGTGGTGATGAGCTCGATGCCGGCGACGGCGAACATCGCCAACGATGCGGCGATCACACCGGAGGTGAAGGCCCGGTTGCGGAAGATGGAGAACACCAGCAGCGGCTCGTTTAGCCGCTTCTGCCGGCGCGTGAACAGCACGAACCCGACAGCGGAGATGAGGCCAGCGCCGACGATGAGGAGCCAGTTCTGCGGGGTGTGGGCGAACTCCTTGATCGTCAGCACCGCACCGACCAGGCCCATCAACGCCCAGATCGAGGACAACAGGTCCCACTTCTTCGCTGGGTTCGGGTCGTTCGGAGGGGCCAGCATGATGGTCGCGATGAATGCAGCCGCAGCGACGGGTACGTTGATCAGGAACACCGATCCCCACCAGAACACCTGCAGCAGTGCGCCGCCGACGATCGGACCGAGGGCCATCCCGACAGTGGACAGGGAACCCCACACCCCGAAAGCGATGTTCCGTTCCCGCTCATCGTCGAAAGTCACCGCGATCAACGCGAGTGTCGCAGGCATCATCGTCGCCGCCCCCACCGCCAGCAGCGCCCGGGCGGCGATCAGCACCCACGCCGTCGGCGCGAACGCCGCCAGCAGCGACGCCGCCCCGAAGATCACCAGGCCGATCAGGAACATCCGACGGTGTCCAACGCGATCCCCCAAGGTGCCGGAGCCCAGCAGCAGCCCGGCCATCACCACTGGGTAGGCGTTGATGATCCACAACGCCTGCGACCCCGTCGCTCCCAGCTCCTTCGTCAAGGTCGGCAACGCCGTATAGAGGATCGAGTTATCCAACACGATCAGCAACAACCCGGCACTCACCGTCGCCAACAGTCCCCACCGTTGGGCCCGGGACACCTGTCTCACCCCTGCAGACACACTCATACCATAACTATACCATTCGTACGGTTACGCTATCGTCGTCAGGCAGCTCCGGCGACCCGCCAAAGAAACTATACGTTATGGTATAGAAAAGGCGCGGTCTGTTCACCTGGCAACGAGTACCGGCGTCGAGGAGGAGAAGGGTGACCGTGTGGAAGGCAGAGCGGTGGGGACGAGCGTCAGTGAACAAGGGCAGCTAGCCGGTCAGCCCGCGAGCGATGCAGCGAACGTGGCGGGCGGCCGGGCGGACGTCGCCATGCGACGGGTACTCCGCGTGTCTGTCGTCGACCGCGGCACCGAGCTGGCAGCCCACCGGTCGTTCCGGCGTTCATTGGTGCTGTCCGGAGTGCGTTGTGTGGTGAGCTACGTGCTGATCCCGTTGCTGGTCCCCGTGATCAGCTTCTTCGGAGTTGTCGCCACCCCGATCAGCCTGCTGCTGTGCGTGTTCGCTGCGGTGAACGGTGTAGCCAGCGTCCGACGGTTCTGGCGCGCCGACCATCGACTGAAGTGGATGTACACGATGTTCATCGGGATCGTGTTCGTCGTCCTCACCGTTGCCGTGACCGGTGATATCGCGAAGCTGGCGGCTACCGTATGAGTTCCGTACCCGACGATGCAGAAAAGGCAGTGCCCGTATCCGAGGACCAATCGCTCGAAACCCCGAGGCCGCCGGATCGGCTCTCCCGTGAAGCGTGGGTGGGTCTGCTCTTGTTTGCGGCGTTCGTGGTGGGGACGAGCAGTTGCATGATCTCTTTGTTGCTTGGGTGATGGGGACGGTTACGGAGGTCTGTTCTGACCAGAACTGGCGTCCTCCGCATTGCGAAACGTAATGAGGAAACAGCCACAGTCTCCCTTCTCCCCTGAACGATACAGCCCTCCCGAATCGGTGCGGCCGGCGCTGAACACGAGCGATGGTTCCGCTGCTCTGGTGGGAGCCAGTTTTGTCCTGCCAGTGGTGGCGATGGAGAGTCGTCGTACCCGACCGACACGCCGTGCAGTGTTCGACCGGGCGAAGCTGGTGTCTGTCATGGATGGCGCGGCCGAGGTCGAGACAGCTTTGGGTGCGGTGTCGGTAAGACAGGGACACTCCTTTGCCGTCGGCGCAGGCGTGTGGTGTTCCGTGCTGCCTCGCGGGCCCGTCCGGTTGTGGACGGTCTATGTTGACGAGACGCTGTTCCGCTCACACATGCGCTGGGTGCTACCTGTGCAGGGCCGCGTAGTTCCACAGGTACATCCTGCCCAGTGGCGGGGCGCACCGATCGTCGTCGACGCCGGTGCAGACGTGCTCCGCCGAACCGAACGGTTCTGGCGGCAGATGAGCGTGCTCGCCAGCTCAAACCACCCTCCGGAACTGGTCGCCGCACGAACACTCACGCTCTTCTCCCATGCGGTCGAACAGTCCGTGCAAGCCCTCGTCGTCCCAGATCAACGCGAGGTCGCATACGATACCCCGCCCGTCTCACCCGTCGGCGGTAGGTTGACGGTGAGGACATCCGTAGGGACGGCTGCGCGGGCAGCGCAGCTTTTGCTTTCCGGGATCTCAGAGCATTGGGACATGAGGCGTTTGTCACAGTCGGTAGCGATGTCCCGCCCACATCTGACGCGACTATTCACCGACCAGTTCGGCACTACCCCAATGCGATTCCTCACCGAGACCCGGACGACGGAGTTCACTCGGCTGTTGGAAGAAACGGAATTGCCGATCGGTGTGATCTCTCGGCGCGTGGGCTGGAATGACGCAAGGGTCGCGGCGGCCTGGTTCCGGCGGCGGTTCGGGATCTCCCCGTCCCAATTCCGTCGAAGCCCTCACCCGCACGTCGAAGGCGGCACGGCCGCGTGACATAGCCGCTCATCCACCGCACCACCGCGGCGGACGCGGCGGACGCGGCGGACGCGGCCTTTGTCTCGCGGGACGCGGTTTTCGGCTCGACGATGCCCCCGCTGCTATCGCGAGACGCTGCTCATGAGGTAGGCAAGGGCAGACACGTCGGGTTCATAGTGGAGCCTGGCGGTCGCCGCTTCGGCCTGCTGTCCGTCTCGTTCTCCTGATGTCCCGGCGCACCTCATGGTCGCAGGGATCACCGCTACCTGCCGTTGACCCCGCCGGGAGGAGATCAAGAATGGCGATGTACGAGGACGCACGAGCTACGCGGGATGCGAAGCTCGACCACCTCCATGAGCGACTCACGGCTGCGGTCGATCAGCTCGTCTCAGGGCAGGACTGGAAACGAGCGTTGGAGTTCGCGGCCAGGTTCCGCGCCCGCTCGTTCAACAACACCCTGCTGATCTTCGCGCAGCACCAGAGCGCATTCGAGGCGGGCAGGGTTGCGGAGCCGGTACCGACGTACGTGGCGGGGTTCAAGCAATGGCAGACACTTGGCCGCCAGGTCGAGAAGGGCCAGTCGGGGTACATGATCCTCGCCCCGGTCACCGGCCGGTTCGCATCGTTCACCCCGAAGGTCGCGGAATCGTGGCGCCGGCTCGGACGGTTCGAGAAGCCGAAGCCGGGTGAGGCGGTGCGGTCGCGCATGGTCGGGGTGCGTCCTGCCTATGTCTGGGATGTCTCCCAAACCGCGGGCGATCCGATCCCCGCACCGCCGTCGCCGCGGCTGCTGGAGGGCGAATCACCGTACGGGCTCTGGGAGGGCATTGCGCGGCTGGTGGAGGCGGAGGGGTTCACGGTGTTGCGGGTGCCGCATGAGGGCATGATCCACGGCGCCAACGGCCTCACCGACTTTGGCGCGAAGACGGTGGCGGTGCGGGAGAACATGCCCGATGCAGCTCAGGTGAAGACCCTCGTGCACGAGCTCGCGCACGTCCTCCTGCACGGCCCGGAGAACCCGGATGCGTCGGGGCATCGTGGGATCGGTGAGGTGGAGGCGGACTCTGTCGCGTTGATGGTCGCTGCTGCTCACGGCATGGACACGAGTGATTACACGGTGCCGTATGTGTCGGGGTGGGCGGCAACGGTGCCGGAGAAATCCCCGGCCGAGGTCGTCCAAGCCACCGGCGAACGCGTCCGAAAGACGGCGGCGTCGATCCTTGACCAACTCCCGACCGAGCAGGTCAGCAACGGTGACCCTCCCGGTCTGAACCGTGATGCGCCGTCCAAGAAGCCTGCTGCGTCTGAACGGGCACCCGGCGCTGATCCGCTGGCTGAAGAACCCCGCCGGGTGACGGCCGGGTCGGTAAGGAGTCTGTGATGGGCGCGCTCGACGTGTTCGCTGAGGTGAACGGGATGCCACTCGCTGATGCAGCCGCGCGCTTCGCGGCTGCCGGGGTGCCGGTGTTCCCATGCGTCCCAGGTGAGAAGCGCCCGCTCGTGCGCCGAGGGTTCCATGACGCAAGCGCTGACCCTCAGCAAGTGGGGATGTGGTGGTCGAGGTGGCCGTCCGCGAATATCGGTATCCCTACGGGTGCCGCGTCCGGGGCGGAGGTCGTCGATGTCGATGTGCACCAGGCCGTCACCGGGTTCCCTGCCTTCCGTGCTGCGCACCGTGAAGGGCATGCGACAGGGTGGGCGGCACTCGTGCGCACCCCCTCCGGCGGGCTGCACGCCTACTATCCGTCGGACCCGGGTCGTGTGCAGTCGTCGTGGCAGGCGGCGCGGGCGCATGTCGATTTCCGTGGCGACGGCGGCTACATCATCGCCCCACCCTCCCAAGTGCTGCGCCCCAGCGGAGTCCGGGCACCGTATCGGCTGATCGTGACCTCCGGCGATGCGCCGGCCCCGGTGGATGCGGTGCGTCTGCGCGAGTTCCTGGACCCCCGCACCCCGATCCCTATCGACGCTGCTCGTCCAGCACGGGTCGGCCGGCGGGGGTCGGATGCGAATGTGCTCGCCGGATGGGTAGCGGGTCGTGGTGAGGGCGAGCGGAACCGTGGCCTGTTCTGGGCCGCGTGCCGCCTCGCCGAAGCCGGCACCTCGCCCGACTCAACGCTCGAAGCGTTGGGGCCTGCCGCGGAGCACGCGGGGCTCGGGTCGCGGGAGATCATGGCGACGATCCGCTCCGCCTACCGCACCACGAGTCCCATACCGCGAACTGCCACGGATTCTGAGCTGGATGAGCGTCGTCTGGTGCGCGGATCACCGGGACGGATGCTGTCATGAGCGCCATCGAAGTCGTCTCTCCGCGGGGTCGCCGTCTGGCGGTGGTGACGGCGATCGCGGGGACGGTGTTCATCGCCGCCGGTGCGTTCTGGCTGTCGTTCACCGCGCTTGCCGATCTCGCACGGCGGTCTGGGATTGATGCAGGGCAAGCGTGGGCGTGGCCGCTCATTGTGGACGGCATCATTGTCGTCGCGACGGTAGCCGTCGTCGCCCTTGCCAGTCAGCGTCGACCGACCTGGTATCCGTGGACTCTGCTCGCGGCGGGCGCGGTGGTGTCGGTGACAGCGAACGCGATCCACGCGATCATCGCCGCCGACATTGACGTGCCTAGCGTGCTCGCCGCGTCGGTCGCTGCGATCCCGCCCCTGGTGCTGTTGTCGATCACGCACCTCACGGTCATCCTCACCCGCCCCACCACCACGCCGGACGCAGACATGATCGAGGACGCTCCGGCCGAGACCGCTGCTCCATCGCAGACGGTCGCCCTGCGAGAACGTGAACCAGTGCACGCTGCGGGGATACCGGCGGTGCCGGTGAGTGAGCGGCGGGCAGAAGCCACCGAGTTGCGGGAGGTGGCGGGTTGGTCGAACAAGCAGATCGCCCGGCACCTGGGCGTGCACCCCTCGACCGTGGGCCGCTGGTTCACCCCGCGCAGTAGCGAGTCGAAGAAGGAGGCACCGTGAACGAGCATGCAGAGGCAGAGCGCAGCGAGGCGCCGGAAGCCCGACACGAAGCGGCGGGCTCAGAGGTGGAGCGGTCGGCGTTCGCGGTGCATCGCGACCCGTCCCTCACCGCCACGGCCAGCGGTCCTGGTTCGCGGGTGGGGCGAGGGATCGCGTGGGTGCGTCCATCCGATCTGATCGCAGCAAGCAGCGCCCGGCTCGCGGGCCGTGGCATCGACTTTCAGGCGGAGCTCGCGCATCGCGTCCGCCGCGCACCCGGCCAGACGTACCGTGCGACCCGGAACCGGGCACGCGACCTCCGTGATCGACGTGCCGCCCGAGTAGTGCCGGAGCCGTCGGTGTTCGAGTCGTTCGACGTGTTCGAGCCGCAGGATCGGTATCGCTCGTCGTCGTGGGTGCGGCCGTCGGGGATCGGACTGGGGTGAGCCGCCGTGGACAGGGAACGGTGCGGCGGCGCTGGCGGGGAGCCGGTGCGCACCTTCCTGTCAGGAGGTGCCACCATGCCACAACCCCACACCCCGCGCCGCAACGATCACCGTCGTGGCTTCGAAAACTCAGAACGACTCCGCGAACTCCTCACCCGACTCGATGCTGAGGGACCTGACGCCTGGCGGACTGACCTGGTCGCCGCCGAACTCATGCAGCACGCCGCCCAGAAATACGCCGCCCTCGCCCGCAAACACGGGCTCGACCCCTGGGAGGCGGCAGGCGCGGCGTTCGAGGCGATGCGCACCGCCGCTGTCCGGCGGGCGGACGACCCGTGGGCGGTGATCACCCGGGCCGTGCAGATCACCTGCATCGCCGAGAACCGCGCCAACGGGCTGCTCTGCTCGGTGCACCAGGCGCGACGGCCCCGGTACTCGAGTTTCCATGACGCCGAACGGTTCTCCGACAGGGAGAACCCCCTCACCGACTACCACCCCGCATTCCGCGCCGACCCGTTCGCCACCGACGACGATGACGACGGCGAAGCGTTTGAGGAGCCGGGGTGCACGGGTGTGGAGTCCGCTGTTGAAGACACGATCGCGTTGCTGTGCTGGCACGCGTGGGAGCCGGAGATCGCGCGGGCCGCGGTCGAGTGCGTCTGTGCGCGCCTCGCCGAGTCCGTCTCGCGGGCGGGCGCGTATGAGTCGCTGCGGCGGGATCGTCACGCCCGCGCACTGCTCGACATCCCCGCCCCGTCCTGGTACCGGCTGCTGCGGATCATCCTCGGCGCACCCGACGCGCACCTGACCGGCACCAGTGCGGGTCGTGGCGTGCTGTTGCGGCTGCTGATCGGTGAATCGTTGCGGCATCTCATGGACGATGCCGCACTCGGCACAGCGATCAAGATTGCCGCTCCTGGTGTCATGCGGGGCCGGCCATGAGCGAGCCAGGACACATCGAGTTGGAACGGTCGGTCTCCTCAATCTGGGCTGGCCGCCGGCACCGGGAAGACTACGGCGATCTCGATGCCCTGATCGAGTCGATCGTGCGGGATGGGTTGTTGCAGCCGATCACGATTACCCCGGACGGGATGCTGATCTGCGGCGCCCGCCGCTTGGCTGCGATCCGGCAGCTCGGGTGGAAGACCGTGAACGTGTGGGTGCGCTCCGGCATCTCCACCACCCTGGGGCTGCTCCTCGCCGAGCAAGACGACAACCTGCTCCACAAGCCCCTCACCCGTACCGAGGAAGCCACCCTCTATGCCGAGCTGAAAGCACTCATGGTCGAGGATGCGGCGAGTCGGCAGGAAGCGTCACGGTTCACCTCGAAACACGAAAATCCCAGGTCACACGGTGCCGCCACGGTGGCGGCACCGCAGAATGGCGACACTCGGCAGCAGGCGGCGCTGATGGTCACTGGCCGAAACGCCTATACCTCGCTGGAACGCATCAACGACCTGCAACGCCTCGCAGTTGACCCCGCCGAGCCGGAGGATGTGCGCCAGCGAGCACAGGAAGAGCTCGACCGGATTAACGCGGGCGGATCGATCACCGGGGCAGGGCATCGCATCCGCGCCGCGCAAGCACTCGCCGAACTCGACACCCTCGCGGGCGACCCTACACAACCCGCCGGCATCCGCGATACCGCCGCAGCCGGCGCCGCCCGCCTGCGAGAACTTGAAGCCACCGCAAGACCCGCGGACCTGGAACGGCTGGCCGAACTCGCCGTTGAGCGGGCGAAGACCGCGACCAAGAAACGCCCCGCACAGCTCGCGAAAGCGCGACTCCACGCCGTCGAGGAACCCGCGCGTGAGTTCCTGCCAGTCAGGTCATTCGCCTACCTCTGGGACGAGCTCGCCACCTGGACCGAACGCTACGACCCAGATGCGATCGGCCCGGCGCTCTCAGGTGAGCAGTGGTCAGTGTTCGAGAACGCCGTCGCCGCGACAGTCGCATTCCTTGACGCCGCTCGTGTGGCGCGGAGCGCGAGTCGCGACACCGCCTGAACCCTCCGGTGTACTCAGCGTTGCTGAGTGGTTTGGTGCACCTGCCTGGTGATCCGCATTCGCCCGGAAGGACACCAGGATGGACCCCACCACTCGCCGCCGCCGCACCATGCTCATCGCCGCCATCACCGGCGGTCTGATCCTTATCCTCCTCGTTGGCGTAGGCGTGTACGGCCTCATCCGCGGACCGCAGCCCACCGTGCCTGACGACATGACACCTTCGGATCAGCCGACTGTGACAGCTCCCGTCGCCGAGCCTGCCGCCCCGGAGCCGGTGACCGCGCTCGGCGGGTCGGAAGAGTTCGCGGTGGCGGTCGCGGAGGCTCTGTTCACCTGGGACACGAGCAGCGGGTACGGGCCGGCCGACTATGTGCAGATGCTCGCCGATGTCACCGCCGACACCGAAGCCGACGCGGCAGCCTCCGATGTTCGCGCGTATCTGCCGACCCCGGAGGCATGGGCGCAGCTCCGCACCCACCAAACGCGGCAGTGGCTCACCATCGACACCATCGAGATCCCCGACGCATGGGAGGCGGCCGTGGCGCAGGCGGCTCCGGGGCAGATTCCCGACGGTGCGGTCGCGTACACGATCACCGGCACCCGTCACCGCACCGGCTACTGGGGCACCGACCCTGCCACGACGACCCATGATGTCGCGTTCACGGTGTTCCTCACCTGCACCCCCGAACGAAACCCGGCTCCGGCTCCCGCCGATCGGATCATCGAGACCTGTGCGCTGTTGCGGCTGTCGCAGCTCGACAACCCGCTGCGGTGACCGGTCATGCTCAAGAAGCTCCTCACCGCCCTCGCCGCAGCCGTCGTCTGCTTCGGCCCTGCGATCGTGCTCCTGTCCGTCGCTGTCCTCGCCAACCCCGCTGTTGCCGCGTGCGCGCCGGGGTCGTTGATCGTGGGGCCGATCCCGGACTCGTTGACCGCGACCGCTCGCAACGGGGAGACGGTGACGCTGAACCGTCAGCAACTCACCCACGCGGCGACGATCATCACCACAGGCTCGCAAACCGATGGTGTCGGACGACCTGGCGTGGTGATCGCGTTGATGGCGGCGCTCACGGAGTCGCATCTGCGGATGCTCGCCAACACCGGCACCTACCCCGAATCCGCGAACTACCCCAACGACGGGGATGCCTCCGATCACGACTCCCTCGGCCTGTTCCAGATGCGCCCACAGGCCGGGTGGGGCACGGTCGCTGAGCTCATGGACCCGAACTACCAGGCCCGCGCGTTCTACGGCGGACCCACCGGACCCAACTACCCCTCACCGCGCGGCCTGCTCGACATCCCCGGATGGCAGCAACTCGACCCCGGTGAAGCCGCGCAAGCGGTGGAGGTATCGGCGTACCCGGACCGGTATCAGAACTATCAGCCGGTCGCCGAAGCGATCCTCACGGCCCTCACAAAGCCGACCTCGTCGGGCGGTGGTGGTGAGTTGGTGGTGCCGGAGACCACGCGGGTGGTGTTCCCGTTGCCGGAGGGCACCTGGGTGCGCACCAGCCCGTTCGGGTGGCGCACCGACCCGATCACCTTCGAGACCGCGTTCCACTCCGGCAGCGACTACGGCGCCGCAGACGGCACCCCGATCTTCGCCGTCGCAGACGGGATCGTCACCCACGCCGAATACACCGGCAACTGGGGCGGGCTGATCATCATCGAACACACCGTCGGTGGAGAACGCATCGCGTCCTACTACGCGCATATGTGGGAGCACGGCATCCACGTCACCGAAGGCATGACCATCACCGCAGGACAACACATCGGCGACGTCGGCTCGTCCGGGAAGTCCACCGGCCCCCACCTCCACCTCGAAATCCGGCCCGGCGGCACCGGTCAGCCCGCGATCGACGCCGACCAATGGCTCACCGACCAAGGAGCCGAAGGCATCACCGGCAGCAACACCTCACGCGCAACCTGCACCCTGAACGGAGATGGACGCTGATGGACGTGTTCCCCGACTTCGGCGGCGTCGGAGCCGCCGACGACCTCCGCACCGTGATCGGCGCGCTGTTGATGTTCGTGCTCATCATCGCGGTGCTCATGCTGATCGTCTCCGCGATCGTCTGGGCCATCGCCTCATCGACCGGTAACGCTCACACCGCGACCAAAGCCCGCCTCGGAGCGTGGGTTGCTCTCGGGGCCGCCGCTCTCGCTGGGGCCGGGGTTGCGTGGGTCAACTTTCTCCTCGGCGTCGGCGAAAGGTTGTAGGTGCCGCTCTTGCTCGTCGGCTGATTCCGACGTTCACGATCAAGGAGAAAGTAGGGATCGTGAAGGCTGAGCAGCGACGTGGCTGATCACTTCCGGACTTTTTTCAAGCAGAGCGGCCATTGTTCGATATCTCGCAACGAATCCATCGGCATCAACAGTTGGGTTCGCGCTCTTCCAGCTGGCCATCGCTTCGTTGAAGTCTCGCCGAATGGACTTCGATACTCCCGGCAGGTAGCTCTCAGCCAACCGGTCTTCGAGCAGGTTCCACAACTCGAAGTATCGGTGTTCAAGGTCGCCGGCTTTCTTCGCAAGTCCGTCCGGGTCGTCGTAGACCCCGAAGTGCATCATCCGACGGCGACTGTGAGGGATTGACTCGATCTTGGCTTGCGCTTGTTCCATCTCGTCTTTCGCCTGCACCAAAGTCTCGATGTCTCGGTCGAGAAGTTGAGGGACTGGGGGCAGTGCAATCTCGTGAAGAGGAAGAGCAGTGCGCTGAACGGCAGCGATGACGTTTGGTCGCACGGCGAGCGAAAGGACGCCTGTTGCTTCGTGGACATTGAGGTATCGGACAGCATCGAGGTCATCTCGGTCGAGCTCAGCAGTTGTGAGCTGGGCTGCGTCATCGTGGTTCTCGTCTCGATAGCCCGAGTTGATTCGTCCGGGAAGGATTCGGATCGCGACGCGGTAGAGGTAGAACTGCTCCCCGCCATCGTGCTCATCGTGCATACGCCGGAGCATGTTTTCGATTGCTGTCTCGTAGGTGCCAAGATGTAGCGCCTTCGTTGTGTGAAACGAGACATAGTGATCCCGGTTCATCGGGTGATGGTCTGCCTGTTCCATGTCTTCAACGAAGCGGCGGGCATAGTCCGTCGAAGGCCAGTCTGCCTCGGTGCTGGTGTGGTACCAGGCGAAGCGGGCAACAGCGTCGTCATCGAGCGCAGGATCGTTCGGATCCCGGAGAGCGGCGACAGCGATTCCAAAGTGGATGTTGGCTCCGCAGTGTGAGCACTTCATGTGTGCGCCATCTGCTTCGGCGAAATAGTCCTCCGCAGATAGAACCGAGACTTCTCCGCAGGCACAGTTCATCGCATAGCCGTAGTTGAAGCCGTCGCTCCGCTCGGTAAGTGGTGTCCTGTCGGGATTCTCCATCCAACACAGCGTATCGAGGGGCCTGTGGTGCACCTGGCTGGCAAGTCCGCCTCGGTGGCGGTGTGAGCTGAAGGAGCACCCCTGTGATTGATATTGATCCGAACGGTACCGGGCTTCCCGGTATCGAGCAGTTGCGCATCATCGTCGGCGCGGTCATGACCGTCGGTCTGATCCTCTCCGTTCTCGCCTTGATCGTCTCCGCGATCGTGTGGGGCTTTGGCGCGAACAGCAGCAACCCGCACCTCGCGTCGCGCGGGAAGGTCGGGGTGCTCGTGTCCTGTGGGGCAGCGATCATTTGCGGGGCGTCGGTGACGCTCATCAACTTCTTCTGGGGCGTCGGCCAAGCCGTCTAGCCCCCATCGTTCGCGCGGGAAGGAGGATGCGATGAGTGTGTGTGATGTGCCGGTGATCTCGGCCGTGTGCGACACCGTCGGACAAGGAGCGGCGACGTTGATCGCGGCCCCGTTCGACTGGCTCGCCCAAGCCATGGGCGGCGCTGCCGCATGGCTGTTCGAGGCAGTGTGGGCGGTGTTCGACACCACCACCCTCGTCGACGTCGCTGACGAGGGCTACATCGGTGTCTACAACATCTTGTTCGGGGTAGCGGTGTTCGTGGTGCTGATCTTCTTCTGTCTGCAACTGATCACCGGCCTCATCCACCGCGACCCCACCGCCCTCACCCGCGCCGCCCTGGGGGCTGCGAAAAGCATCCTCGGCTCGTTCGTCGCGATCGGCCTCACCGGCCTCCTCCTGGAGATCACTGATCAGCTCGCGGTCGGGATCGTGCAGGCGACCGGGAACACGATGGAATCCATCGGCGACCGCATCACGCTCCTTGCCGCGGGGTTCGCGGGGATCAACATCGCTGCCCCCGGTGTGGGGGCGATCGTGACGATCTTTCTCGCAGGGCTCGCCATATCGGCGGCGGCGATCGTGTGGTTCTCGCTCCTGATCCGCAAAGCACTCCTGCTGGTCGCGATCGTGTTCGCCCCCATCGCCCTGGCCGGGTTCTCGTGGGATGCGACCAAGGCATGGTTCGGGAAGTGGGCGACCTTCGTGATCGCCCTGATCCTCTCCAAACTCGTCCTCGTGGTGATCTTCCTCGTCGCCATCACCCAAGTCAGTGCGCCCATCGAACTCGATCTTGCGTCGATCAGCGACCCCATCGCCGGAGTCGTGCTCATGTTCATTGCTGCGTTCGCCCCGTACATGACCTATAAGTTCGTCACGTTCATCGGGTTCGATATGTACCACTCGATGAGCGCCGAACAAGAAGCCAAATCCGCCCTCAACCGCCCCGTCCCCGTCCCATCCGCACCGAAGAGCGACGGCGCGAAGAAGGTGCTCGACGGAGCCGGCGACACCCCCACGGGTGGTGGCAAGGGCGGCGGCGCAGCACCGGCAGGCGGCGCAGTACCAGCCTCAACCGCTGCGCCTGCCGCAGGAAGCGGCGGCGCGACTGCGGGTGGAAGCGCCGGTGCGGCTGCAGGTGGCGCGAGTGGTGGAGCCGGCGCTGCGGGTGGCGGGGCCGGCGCGGGGGCCGCGGCTGCGGGGCCTGCCGCTGCGGTCGTGGTGGGTGCGCAGGTCGCGAAGGCTGCCGCGACCGCGGGACCGAAACTCGGCGGTGCCGTCAGTGGCGCAGCAGAAGGCCACGCGGCGGGCGCGGGCGAGACGGTGCAACCCGCACCGGCACCGAACCCGGCACCGACCGCGCCTACGAGGCCGGCGCCCTCGGTGCCGCCGGCGAAGTCATCGCCACCGCCTGCACCGTCTCCGAAGCCGTCCGTCGGGAAGGGATAGTCGATGTCGTCTCAACAGTCTACGAGCGGTGCGGAGTTTGGGTTGCGGGCGGTGCAGTTCTCCCGCCTCACCCGCCGCGGCATCCTCCTGGGCCTCTCCCTCCCGCAACTGATCGTCCTCGCCACCGGTGTCCTCTCCATCGTCGGCGCCCTCTACGCCGGCGGCGGCATCCTCCTAGCCTGGACCGCACCTATCTGGCTGCTGTGCGCAGCGCTCGCCTGGACCCCGGTCGGCGGACGGAAACTGATCGAGTGGGTGCCCGTCACCTTCCGCTGGGTCGCCCGCACCCAGAAGCGGCAGACCGTGTTCCGGCGACGCGTGGTCAAGCCTCGTCCCGCCGGGACGCTGGCGTTGCCGGGTGATGCGGCGGCTTTGCGGGAGTGGGAGGACCCGGAGACGGGCGCGGCGATGGTCCACGACCCCCACCAGCAGACCCTCACCGCGATCGTCGGCGTCTCACACCCCGCGTTCGTGCTCCTCGACCCGGGCGAGCAGGAACGCCGCGTCGCCACCTGGGGGCGGGTGCTTGCCACCACCTGCCGCTCCGGACGGATCGCGCGCCTCCAAGTGTGCGAACGCACCCTCCCCGACGGCGGCTCCGGGCTCGTGGAGTGGTGGCAGCGCCACGGCCACGACGACGGCTCCTGGACCTCGACCGTGTATCGGGAACTCATCGACCGTGCCGGGCCCGCCGGGGAACGCCACGCCACCACCATCAGCCTCGCCCTCGACCTCAAGGCCGCAGCACGGCAGGTCCGCACAAATGGCGGCGGCATGAAAGGCGCAGCCGCCGTCCTCCGCCAAGAAATGACGACCCTAGTGACCGCGTTGCGGGCGGCAGAGCTCACCGTCACTGGGTGGCTCACCCCCGCCCAGGTCGCGGTGATCCTCCGCTCCGCCTACGACCCCGCAACCGCCGCGATCCTCGAACGCCACACCGACATCGGCCGAACGCTCGCCACCGCTGGCCCCGTCGCGGTCACGGAGTCGTGGGGTCGGCTGCGCTCGGACTCCGCGCATCACGCGGTGTTGTGGGTGTCGGAGTGGCCGAGGTCGCAAGTGTATCCGGGGTTCCTCGCGCCGGTGCTGCTGTCGTCGGGGATTCAGCGGGCGTTCTCGCTGGTGTTTACGCCGATCCGGTCGGATCAGGCGGCACGGGACATCAGGAGGAAGAAGACCGAGCTGATCTCGGACGCGGCGCAGCGGCAGAAGATGGGGCAGATCGAAGACGCCTCCCAGACCGCCGAATACGGTGACGTGCTGCAACAAGAAGCCGACCTCACCGCCGGTCACGGCGTCCTCCGCTACACCGGCCTCATCAGCGTCAGCGCCCCCACCCCGGAAGAACTCGACACCGCCGTCGCCGCGATCGAACAAGCCGCCATCCAAGCACCCTGCGAGACCCGCCGCCTCGTCGGACAGCAAGCGCAAGCCTTCACCGTCGCAGCTCTGCCGCTGTGCCGCACCGTCTGACAGGAGTGAGTGATGCCGACCTTCCAGAACCCCACCGCTGATGCTGCGGAAGCGTCCGAAGCGCTCCGCGGGCTCGCGCACGCAACCCGCGTGTTCGAGGACCCCGCCGACACCTACGCGGTGCTCGGTGATCTCCTCTCCGGGGTGAGGTCTCTGCGGCAGGTGCTCGACCAACTCGCCACCGTGCATGTCTCGAACCAGGTGCGTGCCTACGACGACGCCGGAAACCAGGGTGCCGGCGCAAGTCACGCTCTCACCGCCGCGGCCGACCTGCGCCAGGCGGCGGCACTGCTCGATGGTGTGCATGACCAGGTGGATGCGGCCATGGGCGTCTCTGGTCGCATCGCATGGCGGCCCGCACCCTCAACCCCAGCCCCTGCGCGGTGGGTCGGGATTGTGTTCCTACAGGGTCAGGACGCCGATAAGGTGCTGGCGATCATCGACCGCGACGGCACGGACGCGGCAATCGAGCACCTGACCGGGTTCGACAGAGGCGACGAGACCACGCAAGCAGCGCTGGTCAACGGATACATCTACGACGAACCCCCAACCGGACCCCTCGACCGAGTGATCGAGCAGGGCGGCTACGTGCTGACCTACAACCACGACCACGGACACGTCTCCCTGCACCGCACACACCCCGAAGTGCGAGAACTCGACACACCGCCGGCGAAGGCAAAGACGGCGGCCCCGCCGAGAGCTCGTCGCACCGTGCCGTCCGTTGAAGAGGATGAGGACTGGTTCGTTCCCTCGCAGGCGTCGTCGCCGTCTCGGGGGCGAGCGCTGTGAGTGACCGGCAGAAGCTCCATACGGCGGCGCTGGTCGAACCCGCCGGGGAACGCCGCAAACACCGGAAGGCGCGCAAGCACGCCGCCGCGAACATCGAAGCGGCCGCCCGCAAGGCGGATCAGGCCCAGGAACGCGCACGGTTGGCGGCAGAGCGTGCCGAGCGGCGCAACACCACCTACCTGCCCGCCGCGGGCGAGCCGGGTCCTGCGGCGCTCAGGACGCCGGGGAGGTTTCGTCTTCCGCGGCATCAGGACACGTCCGCGACGCTCGCGGGCGCGTACCCGTTCCTCGCAGAAGGCGGCCTCGGCGCCGACGGAGTATTCATCGGGCAGGACCTCTACTCCGGCGGGTCATTCGTGTACGACCCCTGGACCCTCTACGCCCGCGGCATCATCACCGCACCCAACATCGTTCTCGCAGGGATCGTCGGCTCCGGCAAATCCTCCCTCGCCAAATCCCTCTACACGCGGTCGATCCCGTTCGGACGCCGCGTCTACGTCCCCGGCGACCCGAAAGGCGAACACACTGCCGTCGCCGAAGCCGTCGGCGGGAGAGCGATCGTCCTCGGTCACGGGCTCCGGAACCGTCTCAACCCGCTCGATGAAGGCCACCGCACCTCCGGGACCAGCGACGCGGAATGGGCGGCACAAGTTGCCTCACGTCGTCGTGAACTCATCGGTGCGTTGGCGGAGACGGTGTTGGATCGGGTGCTGTCACCGTTGGAGCACACCGCGATCGACCTCGCCCTCCAAGACACCGTTCGCTCGTCGGAGGTGCCGATCCTGCCGATGGTCGTCGACCGCATCCTGAAACCGGAACCTGCAACCGATACCGATGGGCGGCTCGCCGAAGACGGCAGGCTCGTCGGCCACGCACTCCGACGCCTCGTCGCCGGCGACCTCGCGGGATTGTTCGATGGGCCTTCGACGGTGCGGTTCGACCCATCCCTCCCGATGGTGAGCCTTGATCTGTCACGGGTCGCGGAGAACTCGACACTGATCTCGGTGCTGATGACTTGCTCTTCGGCGTGGATGGAGTCAGCGCTGATGGACCCAAACGGTGGACATCGGTGGGTGATCTACGACGAAGCGTGGCGACTCATGGCCTACCCGGCCTTGCTGCGGAGGATGGATGCGCAATGGCGGCTCGCGCGGCATTACGGGATCGCGAACATGCTGATCTTCCATAAGCTCACCGACCTCGACAACGTCGGCGACCAAGGGTCCGCGATGCGCGCCCTCGCGAACTCGCTGCTGGCGAATGCGGAGACGCGGATCATCTACCGGCAAGAACCCGACCAACTCGGTGCTACTGCTGCCGCTCTCGGGCTGACCGGCACCGAACAGAAACTCCTCCCAGGGCTCGGCAGCGGGCAGGGGCTGTGGCGGATCAAGGAACGCAGTTTCGTCGTACAGCATCAGCTCCACCCGGCGGAGCTGGCTGCGTTCGACACCACCGCCCGGATGAAGGGCGTTCCCCGTAAGTTCAGGATTTCTGAAGGCGATTCAGCGTGAAGATGCGGGTCGACGGGCCGCTGGAGTGCGCGTGAGGGTGCATGTTCGTGGAAGATGCACCCTCACCTCGTGCTTCTGCAGGGTCAGCTGTGGTGCGGCGTTCAACGAGGAGGGTGTCACGCCAGCGTCCGGCGTATGGCCCTGCTTCCATGCGGGCGATGCGTTCTCTCCGTCCGACGACGCGGAACCCGGCCCGCTCATGGAGGCGCAAGCTTGCGGTGTTCTCGGGGAAGATCGACGATTGGACCGTCCAGACCCCCACCTGGTCCGCGAGTTCGAGGAACGCGGTCAGGAGAGCTGAGCCGACTCCGTGCCCTGCAGCATCCGGGTGGATGTAGATGGAGTGCTCGACGACGCCCGCGTACACGGCCCGCGCCGAGACGGGTGAGGCGGCGGCCCACCCGAGAACCTGCCCCTCGGAGTCGACGGCGACGAGGCTGAGTTCCGGGCGTTTGCCGGTGGCGAAGGCGGCCCAGGTGTTGGGTGGAGCGGTTTCGAAGGTGGCGTGCCCGGTCGCGATCCCGGCCCGGTAGATGTTCTCGACCTCGGGCCAGTCAGCCTCGACCATCGGCCTGAATTGGAGCGACTCCATCAGGCCGTGAATGCTCGGGCTGCGTCGACAAGGGTGCCGGTCGTGGGCTGGTAGTACGCCCACTTGCCGCGCTGCTCACGGGTGACGAGCCCGGCCTCGACAAGGAGCTTCATGTGGTGCGACACGGTCGGCTGCGACAGCCCGACGGGTTCGGTGAGATCACACACGCACATCTCCCCGCTCGCACTCGCGGTGATGAGCGAGAACAGCTTGATCCGGTTCGGGTCGCCGAGCGCTTTGAACACCTTCGCGAGCTGCTGCGCGGTCGCGTCATCGACCATCGGATATGCCGCAGGGGCGCAGCACGGCCCCTGCGCGGGTGTCGTGTCAATCGTCGAGCGGAGAGCAGCCATGCTTCCATTCTGCCTCACGTATTGACAGATGTCGATGCGTTCGGCAGGCTTGTCACATCGAAGAACATCAATGCATGGAGGTTGATATGGATTCCGTCGTCGTCATCGGCGCGGGCCCGCAGGGACTCGCGGCGGCCGCGCACCTGCTCGAGCGCGGCCTGAACCCGCTCATCCTGGAAGCCGGCACTGGGCCGGCCTCGGCGGTGGCCGAATGGGGGCACGTGCGGCTGTTCTCGCCGTGGACGGAGCTCACCGATGCGGCGTCGCGACGCCTGCTGGAACCCACCGGCTGGATGGCGCCCACTCAGGGGTATCCGACCGGCGCGCAGTGGATCGAGCAGTACCTCGCGCCGCTCGCGGAGACCCTCGGTCATCGCATCCGGTATGGGGCGCGGGTGATCGGCGTGGGGCGCAAGGGCCGCGATCTCTCGGTTGATGCGGGACGCGCTGAGCAGCCCTTCATCGTGCACGTCGAGCCCGCGGACAGCAGCGAGGAGCGGATCGAAGCACGCGCCGTGATCGACGCCTCGGGCACCTGGCGGACGCCCAGTCCCGCCGGCGCCGACGGGCTTCCCGCCCTCGGCGAGCGTGCAGCGATCGAGGCAGGCCTCATGGAGCACCGCATGCCCGCGATCGAGGATGCCAGTGCGCTGGCGGGTCAGCATGTCGTGGTGGTCGGCAACGGGCACTCAGCGGCGACCACGATCGGGATCCTGTCCAGGGTGGCCAAGCGCGAACCCGGAACACGGATCAGCTGGGTGCTGCGCCGCGGCACGGTCGGCAACACCTTCGGCGGCGGCAGCGCCGACGAACTGCCCGAGCGCGGCGCGCTGGGCCAGCGCGCGAAGAAGGCCGTCGAAGACGGCCTCGTGGACCTCGTCACCGGGTTCCGCACTGAACAGGTCGTCATCGACGGCGGCCAGGCAGTACTGGTTGCAGAGGACGGCCGACAGCTCGCGCCTGCGGCGCGGGTGTTCGTCGCCACAGGGTTCCGCCCCGACCTATCCTTCCTCTCCGAGATCCGTCTCGACCTCGACATGCGCCTGCAGGCCCCGACGCGCATCGCCGCGGAGGTCGACCCAAACGTGCACTCCTGCGGCTCCGTCCGGGCCACCGGCGCGGCCGACCTCGAGCAGCCCGAGCCGGGGTTCTACATCGTGGGCGCGAAGTCCTACGGACGCGCGCCGACCTTCCTCGCCCTGACCGGCTTCGAGCAGGTACGCAGCGTCGTCGCCGCGATCGCCGGAGACCGCGAAGCCGCCGAGCGCGTGGAGCTCGCCCTGCCCGACACGGGCGTGTGCGGAGGCTCCGGCCTCTTCGACGCGCCCGACGAGCAGTCCGCGGCCGGGCCCTGCTGCGCGCCTGCGCCACAGCTCATCCAGCTGGGGGCACCACCCCTGGTCCGCTGATACCCAAATAGTCAGCATTCGCTGTATGATCAGTGAATGCTGACCATTGCTTCACGCCTCGACGTCATGAACCGGCTCGGCCGGGCCATGGCGGACCCGACGCGCTCCCGGATTCTGATGACCCTGCTCGACGGGCCGAGCTACCCGGCCGTGCTCTCGCGCGAGCTGGAACTGACCCGCTCGAACGTGTCGAACCACCTGACATGCCTGCGCGACTGCGGGATCGTGGTCGCGGAGCCAGAGGGGCGGCAGACGCGTTACGAGATCGCGGACCCGCACCTGGCGGCGGCGCTGACCGCTTTGGTGGACGTGACGCTCGCGGTGGACGAGCACGCGCCTTGCATGGATGCCCAGTGCACCGTGCCGGGCTGCTGCGGGACGGGAGCAGGCGCATGAGCACTGCGTGCGGCTGCGAGCACGACGAGCCCGAGACCGCGGACGCCGAAGAAGCCGAGGAGGCGGAGCGTCCTTGGTGGCGGGACCGCGGGATCATGGTCCCAGTCTTCTCCGGCACCGCCTTCCTGACCGGCCTGGTCCTGGAGTGATCCGGGCTCGAGATCCCGGCGCTGGTGGCGTTCTGGATCGGTTTGCTGCTGGGGGCGTCAACGTTCACGCCGGGCGCGATCCGGAAGCTGTTCACGGGCAAGCTCGGCATCGGCCTGCTGATGACGATCAGCGCGGTCGGCGCGGTGATCCTCGGCTATGTCGAGGAAGCCGCAGCTTTGGCGTTCCTCTACTCGATCGCCGAGGCGCTGGAGGACAAGGCGATGGACCGCGCCCGCGGCGGGCTGCGGGCATTGCTCAAGCTCGTCCCCGAGACTGCGACCATCCGCCACGACGGAACAGCCGTCGAAGTCCCGGCGAAGGATCTCCATGTAGGTCAGCTGATGCTGGTGCGGCCGGGCGAGCGGATCGCGACCGACGGGATCGTCCGCACGGGGCGCTCCAGCCTGGACACCTCCGCGATCACCGGGGAGTCGATCCCGGTCGAGGTCGAGCCCGGCGACGCCGTGTCGGCGGGTGCCATCAACACCGCCGGGGCGCTGGAGGTCGAGACGACCGCGGCGGGCACCGACAACTCGCTGACCACGATCGTCGAGCTCGTGGAGCAGGCGCAGGCCGAGAAGGGCGACCGCGCCCGCCTCGCCGACCGCATCGCCCGGCCATTGGTGCCCGGCGTGCTGATCCTCGCCGCGCTCGTGGCAACCCTCGGGTCGCTGCTCGGCGACCCGGAGCTGTGGATCACCCGCGCCCTCGTGGTGCTGGTGGCGGCGTCGCCCTGCGCGCTGGCGATCTCCGTGCCACTGACAGTGGTCGCCGCGATCGGGTCGGCGAGCAAGTTCGGCGTGATCATCAAGTCCGGGGCCGTGTTCGAACGATTCGGCGTGATCCGCCACGTCGCCGTCGACAAGACCGGCACCCTGACCCGCAACGAGCCCGCCGTCACCGCCGTCCTCACCGCCGACGGGATCACCGATGCGCGGGCGCTTGCCTGGGCGGCCGCGCTGGAGCAGCACAGCACCCACCCGCTCGCGGCCGCGATTACCGCGGCCGCTCCAGATGCCCCTGCGGCCGAGGGCGTGGCGGAGCAGGCCGGGCACGGCATCGAGGGCAAGCTCGACGGCGCGCGGATCACGGTCGGCAGCCCCCGCTGGCTGGACGCCGGGTCGCTCGGCGACCAGGTGGCAGGCCTGGAAGAGCAGGGCATGACGGTCGTGATCGTCCACCGCGACGACGTCCCGGTTGCCGCGATCGGCGTCCGCGACGAGCTGCGCCCCGAGGTCCCCGAGGTCGTGCGCACCCTCGCGACCCAGGGCATCGGGATGACGATGCTCACCGGCGACAACGCCCGCACCGCACGTGCCCTCGCTGCGGAGGCCGGGATCGAGGACGTCCGCGCCGAGCTGCGCCCCGAGGACAAGGCCACCGCGATCAGCGAACTCGGTAAGAAGAACGGCTCGGTCGCGATGATCGGCGACGGCATCAACGACGCACCCGCCCTGGCCGCCGCAGACATCGGCATCGCGATGGGCGCGACCGGCTCCGATGCCGCGATCGAGTCGGCCGACGTGGCGTTCACCGGCCATGACCTGCGGCTGCTGCCGCGCGCGTTCGACCACGCCCGTCGGGGGCGGCACATCATCAACCAGAACATCATCCTGTCGCTGCTGATCATCACCGCCCTGCTCCCGCTCGCCCTGTTCGGCGTCCTGGGGCTCGCAGCGGTGGTCCTGGTGCACGAGATCGCCGAGGTCGTCGTCATCCTCAACGGCCTGCGCGCCGCCCGGACTCGGAAGGAGCCGACCGCATGAAGGTCGAACTGCTGCACATCGTCGACTGCCCGAACACAGCTGTCGCTGAGGAGCACGCGCGCGCCGCCCTGGACGCTCTCGGGCTCGCGGACGTGCCCGTCGAGCTGGTGACGATTCGAACCGAGGCCGAGGCGGCGGATGCTCCGTTCGGAGGCTCGCCCACGATCCTCGTCGACGGCGTCGACCTGTTCCCCACGGCCCCGGTTCGCTCGCTCGCGTGCCGGGTCTACGCGACAGGAAGCGGGTACGCCGGAGCGCCCACGCAGGAGCAGATCGAAGCAGCGCTGCGAGGCGCATCCCGGTAGAGCGAGAACGACCGGTGACGCGATCACTGGGTCACACCTCACGGCAAAGCGGTGTTCGCCGCGTGGATCGAGAACCCGGAAACAAAGCGGAGGGGGTAGGGCCGCTGGCCTCTACCCCCTCCGCTGCTCGCAGTCCCTCAGACGAGCAGTTCGGCGAGGAGGGTTTCGACGCGGCCCTTGATGTCGTCGCGGATCGGCCGCACCGACTCGATGCCCTGACCGGCGGGATCGTCGAGCTTCCAGTCTTCGTACCGCTTGCCCGGGAAGAACGGGCAGGCATCGCCGCAGCCCATCGTGATCACCACGTCGGAGTCCTGCACCGCTTCGGTGGTGAGCACCTTGGGCTGTTCGGCGGTGATGTCGATGCCCTCTTCGCGCATCGCCTCGACCGCGACGGGGTTGATCTGGTCGGCGGGCATGGATCCGGCGGAGCGGACCTCGACGCGGTCGCCCGCGAGCTCGCGGAGCCAGCCTGCGGCCATCTGGGAGCGGCCGGCGTTGTGGACGCAGACGAAGAGGACGGAGGGCTTCTGGTCGGTCATGGTTTTCGCATCTTTCAGTCGGTGAGGGTGGCGAGGAGGCCGCGGACGCGGCCCTCGATGTCGTGGCGTATCGCTTCGACCCCCTCGGGCGAGGCCAGCGCAGGGTCGCCCACGGCCCAGTCCTCGTAGCGGACGCCGGGGATGATCGGGCAGACGTCGCCGCAGCCCATGGTGACCACCACGTCGGCCGCGCGTACGGCGTCGTCGGTGAGGGGCTTCGGGAACGCCGTCTCGGCCTCCTGCTCGCCTTCGATCTCGGTGAGCAGGGAGCGCACGTGCGGGTGCACATCCGAGGCAGGGGTGGAGCCCGCGGAGCGCGCGATCACGCGGCCGTCGGCGAGCTGGTTGACGATCGCGGCGGCGAGTTGGGAGCGGCCCGCGTTCTGCACGCACACGAACAACACCCGCGGCACCCCGGCCGAGCGGTCCCGCGTCAGGTCGGTGAGGCGCTGCCGGGCGAACCGTTCGGTCAGCGGGATCATGTGCGCCGTCAGTTTGGCCGAACGGACCAGGCCGGCGTAGGACTCGCGGACGATCGCGATCACGAGTTCTCGGTTCAGCCCGGTCAGCTCGTCGGCGAGCTCTTCGGCGAGCCGCGTCACGCGGGCGTCCATCTGCTGCAGGGCCGCGACCCGTGCTGCGGTGTCCTCGGGCTCGTCCGTTGTGGCCGCGGCGGGGGCGAACGCGTCGAGGAGGGCCGCGACGGCGCGCTGCTTGCCCGGCGCGATGCGGTAGTACACCCAGGTGCCGCGCCGCTCGGACAGCAGCATCCCGGTCTCTTTCAGCACCTTCAGGTGGTGGGAGACGGTCGGCTGGGACACGTCGGCGAGCTCGGCGAGGTCGCATACGCAGGACTCGCCGCGCGGGTCGGTCGCGATCGCGGAGAGCATCCGCAGCCGCAGCGGGTCAGCGAGCGCCTTCAGCGCCCCGGCCACGGTCGTGGCGGCCTCGGTGCCGATGGCGTGCGCCGTGGACGGCGCGCACGCGTCGGCGTCAGAGATGACGGTCGTGTCGGTCATGACGTCCTCGATTCGGTGGCGTAGGGGTCGGTGTGGAACCAGGCCTTCGGGGTCTGATGTCGGTTATGTTGACTCGGGTTTCTCTTCACGCCGCGAGTGCGACGCTGCCTACATTAACAACTTCAAACTCCACTGGGGTAAGTCTCCCTAGCCTGCGCTGGCGACGCTTCCGGTGATACTTCCCCTCAACCCAAGAAACAATCGCCAAACGAAGCTCTTCCCGGGTCTCCCACACCTTCCGATCTAGAACATTCTTCTGCAAAAGCGAGAAGAAACTTTCCATCGCCGCGTTATCCCCAGCAGCACCCACGCGCCCCATCGAGCCCTGCAACTGGTGCCGACGTAACGCCGATTGGAAGCTCTGGGAACGAAATTGACCGCCTCTGTCTGAGTGCACCACCGTCCCGACCGGACGACCGCGCTGCATGACCGCGTTCTCAAGCGCCCCCACCGCAAGCGATGCCTGCATGCGTGGCCCGATTGAGTAGCCGACGACTTTGTTAGACCAGACGTCTTTCACCGCGCACATGTACAGGCGACCCTCGTTCGTCCATTGCTCTGTAATGTCGGTCAACCACAACCGGTTCGGGCCCTGGGCGGTGAACTGGCGCTCGACGAGATCGTCACCCACCGGAGCACCAGCACGACTGGCACGGCCCTTCCGCTTCGTGATCACTGATCGAATGCCTGCCTGTTTGCACAGCCGCCACACACGCCGTTCAGTGACGGCATAGCCGAGGCCCTGCATCTCGTCAGCGAGGAACCGGTACCCAAACTCGGGATCTTCAGCATGAAGCGTACGCAGCACCCCGATGAGATGCCGATCATCAGCTTCGCGTTTCGAAACTGGCTGCTTTACCCACTGGTAGTACGCCTGTTTCGAAAACCCGAGTACCCGACACGCCACCACGACAGGCACCCGGATCGGGGCGTCCTTCGCGGCCAGTTCTTGGACGAGCGGGAACACTATTTTGGGGGCGTGATATGAATCTGCGACAAATACGCTGCTGCCCGCCTAAGCACTTCGTTCTCCTGCTCGAGGAGCCTATTGCGGCGTATCAACTCACGAATCTGCGCATCCTCCGCCGCGGTCACGTCTTTCGTCACGGGTAGGCCAGCATCACGCCGTTCAGCATCAGCCACCCATTTCGACAGCGCCGACTTTGAGACTCCAAGATCTCGTCCGACTTCTCGTTGTGTCGCACCCTGCCGCACTAACGCGACCGCGTCTTTTTTGAACTCCTCCGAGTATTTCGCCATGGTTCTATCCTCCCAGCCAGCACGTTCAGAACTGGCGGACAAGAGTCAACCAAACCGACATCAGACCCTCGCGGCCCAGAGCGAGACGTAGACCAGGCCCACGAGCACCGGCACCTCGATGAGCGGGCCGACGACCCCGGCCAAGGCCTGGCCGGATGCCGCGCCGAAGGTGCCGATCGCGACCGCGATCGCGAGCTCGAAGTTGTTGCCCGCCGCAGTGAACGCGAGCGTCGTCGACCGTGCATACCCCAGGCCGAGCCCCTTGCCGAGCAGGATGCCGGCGAACCACATCAGTGCGAAGTAGACCAGCAGCGGCAGCGCGATCCTGGCGACGTCCATCGGGCGCGAGGTGACCTGCTCGCCCTGCAGCGCGAACAGCAGCACGATCGTGAACAGCAGCCCGTACAACGCCCACGGCCCGATCACGGGGAGGAACTTCTCCTCGTACCAGTCGCGCCCCTTGCGCTTCTCGCCGACGAAACGGGACGCGAAGCCCGCGGCGAGCGGAATACCGAGGAACACGAGCACATTCAGCGCGATCTGCCAGACCGAGACATCCAGACCCTGCGCGTCCAGTCCCAGCCAGCCCGGCAGCACGGTCAGGTAGAACCAGCCCAGCACCGAGAACATCACGACCTGGAAGACGGAGTTGATCGCGACCAGCACCGCGGTCGCTTCCCGGTCACCGCACGCGAGGTCGTTCCAGATCACGACCATCGCGATGCAGCGGGCGAGTCCGACGATGATCAGCCCGGTCCGGTACTCCGGCAGGTCCGGCAGGAAGATCCAGGCGAGCGCGAACATCACCGCGGGCCCCACGAGCCAGTTCAGCACGAGCGAGGAGAGGAGCAGCTTCTTGTCCCCGGTGACGGCGGCGACCCTGTCGTAGCGGACCTTCGCGAGCACCGGGTACATCATCACCAGCAGGCCCAGCCCGATGGGGATCGAGATTCCGCCGACCTCCATCGCGGAGAGCGCGTCCGAGAGCGCGGGCACGAAGCGTCCGAGCAGGAGGCCCGCGACCATGGCGAGGCCGATCCAAAGCGGCAGCCACTTGTCGAGAGTGGAGAGCCGCTTCGGGGCGGTGCGGGTCAGGGTGTCGGTCATGCGAGCAGCTCCTCGATCTTCGCGGCGTAGACGGGCTTCGGGTGCGCGCCGATCAGCACGTCCACGCGCTCCCCGTTCCGGTAGAAGCCGAGGGTCGGGATCGAGGTCACCCCGGCCGCGGTCACGGTCTCGGGGTTCTGGTCGGCGTCGACCTTCACGATCCTCACCCGGCCCGCGTACTCGCCGGCGAGCTGGTCCAGGATCGGGGCGATCGCCCTGCACGGGCCGCACCAGGTCGCCCAAATGTCGACCACGACAGGCAGCTCGGACTCGAGCACCTCCGCCCGGAAAGTAGCGTCGGTGACAGGGATGACGGTGCTCATGCGGAGACCTCCAAAGCAAGCTCGGAAACGGTGGCGGGTGCGAGGTTCGACAGGTAGTGCTGGGCGTCCTGCGCGGCCGCGCAGCCGGTGCCCGCGGCGGTGATCGCCTGCCGGTACGTGTGATCGACGAGATCCCCGGCCGCGAACACCCCGGCCAGGTTCGTCCGCGTCGACGGGTGCGCGACCCGCACGTACCCGTCCGCGTCGGTGTCGACCTGCCCGGTCACGAGCTCGGAGCGCGGGTCGTGCCCGATCGCGACGAACACCCCCGTCGCGTCGAGCGTGCGCTCGGCCCCGGTGACGGTGTCGCGCAGCGTGAGCCCGGTGACCTGCTCGTCGCCGAGGATCGCGGCGACCTCGCTGTTCCAGGCGACCTCGATCTTCGGGTCGTCGAGCACGCGCTGCGCCATGATCCTCGACGCGCGGAACTCGTCCCGGCGGTGCACCACGGTCACCTTCGATGCGAACCGGGTGAGGAACAGGGCCTCCTCCATCGCGGAGTCCCCGCCGCCGACCACGACGATCTCCTGCTCCCGGAAGAAGAACCCGTCGCAGGTCGCGCACCACGACACACCGTGCCCGGACAGGCGCTCCTCCTCGGGAAGGCCGAGCTTGCGGTACGCGGAACCCATCGTCAGGATCACCGCCCGCGCCCGATACGTCGCCCCGGCACCGGTCTCGATGGTCTTCACGTCGCCGTCGAGTTCGAGGCGGACCGCGTCGTCGTAGACGATCTCGGCGCCGAACCGCTCGGCCTGTGCCCGCATCGACTCCATCAGCTCCGGGCCCTGCACGCCGTCGACGAAGCCCGGGAAGTTCTCCACCTCGGTCGTCGTCATCAGCGCACCGCCCGCGGTCACCGAGCCCGCGATCACGACCGGCGCGAGGCCCGCACGGGCGGCGTAGACCGCCGCGGTGTACCCCGCAGGACCGGACCCGACGATGAGTAGTTCGACCTCTTTAATAGACATGCATCTATATTGACGCATGTCGAAGCAAGCGGCAAGTCTGCGCAGCGCATCTGGGCGGGTGTTTGCCGAAGATTCATCTCCCGCGGCGCCTACGCACTGTCGGCCATGATGTTCTGTGGTCCCGTGCTGGTGTGGGAGTAGCCAAGTGCGGTCTCGACGCTGATGCCGAAGAGGTCACAGATGCGCCTGACGTCGCCGCCGGTCTGCTCGACTTCGTAGAGAATCCGGTCGGTGCGGAGTGCTTGCGCGGTCACGCCGGCTTTCTTCCAGGGGAAGTTCCGGCTGGGCGGTGAGAGACGGGGTGCGGTCTGGGTGGTGACGAGCATGTAGGGGTTCTTCGTCTCGGGCCAGCGTTTGGCTCGGTGATCGAGCCAGGCGGCCAGGCGGACAAGAACGGGCTTGGCGAGCGGGATGAAGCGGCCATCGGGCATCCGCAGACGTCCGTCGATGATGTCGGTGAGCTTGATGTGCTGCACTTGCGAAGTCATCAGAGCGTGGAAGGCGACGAGGGAGACGGCCAGCGCGATCGCGGGGTCGGGATTGGTGAGCGCGTCGCGGATCGCGGTGGGTTCCATCGGCAGCGGGAGGTTGCGTCTGGGGCCGCGCAGCGGAATCGCTTTCGTCGGGACGGTGAAGACCAGCTTGCGACCGTGCAGGATCGTGAACAGGCTGCGGAAGCCGAGCATCATGGCGTGACGGCGCGAGGGGTCGTCAGGAAGGGCGGCGAGGATGTCTTCGGTGCTGATCCCGGCGAGGCTGGTGCGGCCTTCTTCGACCCAGCGAGTGATCGCGGGGAGGATGCCGTACATCTGGCCCTTGACGGTCATCGTGTCGCGGGGCTGACGGCGCGGCGGAGTCTTGGAACCGTCGACCATGATGTCTCGCCAGAGCTCGAGCTGGGATCGCATCGGCTCGGGCAGTGCGTGGGTCTTGCGTTCGAAGAGCTTGGTGAACGAGGGCACCCGGTCGTCAGTGAGGAGCCCGGCGTCTTCGAGGACTTCGATGGTGGAGCGGATGTTGCTGCCGTCGTCGTAGCGGCGCATCGAGAGGATGTCGGAGGCGCGGAAGCGCAGATTCGCGCCGGGGAACACGAGTTGCAGGACTTTCAGGGTGCGCCTGACCTGGTTGGTCTGGCGCTTGCTCCATGCGTACTCTCGGGCTCGGGGGTAGAGGAAGTGGTCGGTGCGGCTGGTGATGTCGCGCAGCCTGATCTCGTTGGAGCGCTGCCGGAGACGTTCGGGGTCGGGGTCGATATGGAACAGCACCGGTTGGTGGCTGGCCGGTTCCGGCGGCGGGGTGCTGATGACCTTGAGCGCTTCGCGGATGCTCATCGCCATCGGCAGGTGGAGTTCCGCGGGCTGACGGGAGTCGTTCACCGAGGCGAGGAAGAGCTGCTGGCCGTACTTGCGTGCCGTGTCGAGGTCGAGCGGTTCGCCGAGTCTCTGGTGGTAGCGGGCGGTTTCCAGGCAGAGCCGGCAGTAGCCCTGTTCACCGATAGTGACCTCGCGGTGGCAGGAGATGCACTCACCTTGCGGGTAGTGGGTGAACCACCAGCGGCACTTCCAGCACCGCCAGTTGTGCCTGCGGTAGACGCCCCAGGCGAGGCAGTCGCGGCAGGAGCCGATGAAGCCGGGGCTGCCGGGGTGGCAGTGAGCGCAGAGGCCTTGGCTGTAATACTCGGCCGATCCGCACTTGCTACAGGCCGGCGGTGTGAACGGGCCGCCGGGGATGCAGTCGTAGCAGAAGTCGATTCGGGGTGTGAGCCACGCGGCCGGCTTGACCCCGCACGCGGTGCAGGGCAGCGGCGGACTCAGGGGTCCGTTCGGGCCGCGTGCCGGGCTCATAGCGGCGGGGCGGGCCGATCGTTCTTCGGGCCGAACCGGGGCGTGACGATGCTCGTGTTCCCGTTAGCTTCTTCCCGTTCGCGGGCGCCGGGCTTGCGGGCGCGGACCTTCTCGGGTTCGGGTACGAGGAGATCGGTCGGCTCGCAGCCGAGGACATGGCAGATGACGTCGAGGTCGTCCAGCCGGATCGTGGTTGGGGTGCCCGTCCACAGCCCCGACATCTTGCCCTGGCTGATCTCTAGCCCGGCGTCGGCGAGCATCCGCCGTAGCTCCGTCGACTTCCAGATGCCGCGCTCGGCGGCCTGGACTCGCAAGTTCCATTTCATCGCGCGGTCATCCCTTCGAATCGGTCTTCCAGCCGTTGGTTCGCTTGCATCCACGAGTTCTCTACGTGCTCGCCCGGGACGTGGATGTACTGCGTCGTGGTCGAGAGCCACTGATGGCCCAGCAGCTCTTGCAGCGCCTTCAGATCCATACCCGCCAGATACAGAGAAGACGCGCAGTAGTGCCGGAGCACATGCGGCGTCATTCGCCCGTCGGCCCAGGCAGGCAGGAACCGCTCAGTGGCTCGGGCCAGGCCTCGTCGGAGCACGTCATCGCTGGCCCGCCAGGAACGGCCGAGTTCGTGATCGAACCGTTCCGACGGGATCATCGGGGCATCCGGGTTGTCCCAATCGGGTCCGAACCGGTGTCGCACATCGCCGAGCCACCAGTCGATGAGCTTGTCCGCCCCGTTGATCGCGGGCACCAGGCGCTGCTTCGACCCGCGTCCGCGCGAGCCTTTGCCGAACCGGACATGCAGCTTGCCCAGCGCCCCGAGATCGGGCCGCCAATCACGGAGGTCGAGCTTCGTGCCCTCGGTGATGCGCACCCCGACCCTGCGCCAGAGCGACGCAGCGAAGTAGTTCCGGGCAGCGGGCAGGTAGCGTCGCTCGTCTTGAAGTGAGGCCGCCCAGCCGCCGAACAGCCGCTCAATCTCCGCGTCCGAGGGCGGCACCCTGACCTTGCCGAGCGACGACCCGGACTGCCGGTTGTACTCGTCGACGGGCTGCTCGATCACCCACTCGGTGAGCGCATGGATGTCGCCTTGATAGCGGGCGATAGCGAAGTCGTAGAACTGCGCGATCGCGCCCGCCTTGCCGGCTCTGGTCGTGACGGCCAGCCCTGCTCGACGTAGCCCGGCCAGGAAAGCGTCCGCGTCAGAAGGCTTGGCCTGCCAGACCGGGGCGTCGAGATGGTGACGGAACTCAAAGACGACCGCCCTGGACTGCGCGATGTACCCGTCACTGAGTCCAGCGGCAGCCATCGCGAGAGCGTGCTGATCGATGATCTCCTGCTCGAAGTCCGCAGCATCTTCCTCGGACCGCCAACCCCTGGCAGTTCCGATGCTCCGCACCGCGGCGAGCTTCATCGCCCCGCAGCTTCACGAATCGTGACCATGCATCAAGAATACAGCGAATTCGTCAGGATTTTGTGATGGATTGTCGAGAATCGTGACGGCTGTGGAGTCCAGCCTGGGGGCTGGGAAGACGCACCTGGCGGGCATGAAACTCAGTCAAGAAGATGCGGGTCTAGAGACAGAAAGTTGAGGTCAGGTGCGGTTAGCGTGAGTCGCAGCCAGGAAGTGCGCGAACAGGGATGGCGTCCTCGGGCAGTGCGTCGGCGCCCATGACCTTCCAATCCTCGCCGAGCACACCGTGGAAGCCAAAGAGGCAGACGATCGCGATCCATCGTTTGATGGCATCGGCCACGGTGTGACGGAGTGCCTTTTCGAAGGGTGCGAACTCTGCACCATTCTGTGTTCGTAGATAGTGGTCAGTCAGCGCGGCGTCGCCGTCGATAGCGGCGCGTTCGACTTCCTCCCACATCTCCCAAGAGGAACGGGAATGAACATCACCGCCCCTGATCTGATCGAGGTGGTGGTAACGACCCGCATCCGCATAGTTTCGGAGAGCTTTGATCGTTGCAGCCCAAACCGGGTCGTTATCGAGCGTGCAGACCCAGCTGTCCAGGAGCTTCTGGTGGTCCCAGCCTCCTACCATCACGGCTTCTCTTATCGTCTTGCGTAGGCGCTCGTCCATTTCGTCCAAGGCGTGGCCCCACCCCTGGCGAGTGGAGCCCATGTTCCTTGGCCAGCCTTCGCCGCGGGAGACTGCGGCGGTACCGAGTGCGAGCTTCATGAGCCTTTCGACGCCGATCGAGTACGTCGCGAGTACGGCGTCGATGTCTCTTTCCAGCGTCCCATCCTGCCTGAGGAGGCGATCGGCAGAAGCAAGAACTCTGCGCGCCGATGTGATTTCAGGCAGGAGGCCGTTCAGCCATTGTTGGCTGCTGAACTCCGACCCTTGCGCCATAGCAACCAGCCTACGCATCCGACACTTCTCGCCCGAGGCACCGGACCGGATGCAATGTCGGGCGCGCACCTATTCCTCGACTAATTCGTCACGACCGAGGGAGCAGAACCGATGGGCACGATCAACGAGTTGGCTGCGGATGAGCGCACGGCGAGGATCATCCTCGCCATTGCCTCCGAGCCAGGAGACGCCGTCACGGGGCGGATGATCCGCACCGTCGGCGCCACCGAAACTGTCGCGCGAGCCATCGGAGCGGAGGTTCCGGTGGGGCCGGATGGTGATACTTGGCAGCGGCGTCTCGCACCACGTATCGACGCTGCACAGACTGAGCGGGTGATCGCGGATGCTGAGCGTCACGGGATGCGGGTGCTGATCCCTGGCGATGCGCACTGGCCGTCCGGGATCGACGCGCTCGGAGATCGTGCACCGTTCGCACTGTGGGCGAGAGGCGACACCGAACTGCTGACGGAACCCGTCTGGGAACGGCTCACGATCACTGGGGCGCGAGCCTCGACCGGGTACGGGGAGCACGTCACGGCGGAGCTGGTGCAGTCCGCGGTGGACGAGGGCCATCGGGTGTTCTCCGGTGGCGCGTACGGGATCGACGGGGCCGCGCACCGTGCCGCACTCGCGTCCGGCGGCCCGACGGTCGCGGTGCTGGCTGGCGGGCTCGACCGGCTCTACCCGGCCGGGCACACCGATCTGCTCACTCGCGTCAGCAAGCAGGGGCTGTTGTTGTCGGAGTTGCCGCCGGGGGCGGCGCCGACGAAGTGGCGGTTTCTGCAACGCGGCCGCCTCCTCGCCGCCCTTTCCGGCACCGTGATCGTCGCGGAGGCGGGATACCGTTCGGGCACTCTGCATACCGCCGCCCGGGCGGTCGAGATCGGCCGCCCGGTGGGTGCGGTGCCGGGGCCGGTGACGAGTGCGGCATCGGCGGGGTGTCACCGGCTCCTGCGCGATGGTCTCGCCACGGTGATTACCGGTTACGACGACATTCGCGAACTGCTGTCCACGGTTCGTGACGGGGCGCATCGTCGGGTGCGTGAGCGGGCGGGGCTCGAGAACGATCCCCTCGACACCGACCCGCCCGGTGCCCGGCGGAACGGGCGCGGTATGGGGTTGTGAGGGCAGTGGTGCACCTGGTGTGAAGGCGACCGGATTCCCGGGTCGCTGTTCGCAAATGTCAGGAGGCCTCTCGTGTCAGGATCACTCGCCCATATCTCGCAGCCACCTGCTGCTCAACCGCGAACGAGGGTGCGTCGATGGTTGTCCGTCCTGTTGGCGCTGTTCCTTCTCGCTGGTTCGTTCGCGCTGAACACTCCGGCGGCTCAGGCGGGCAGTCTCGGTGTCGGCTACGACATCGGGATGGGGTTCCTCGGCGCGTACAACACGGATGTGGACGGCCGGCAAGCGTATTGCGCGGACCTCGACGCCAACTCTCCGTTCTCACAGACCTACGGCCCCGAAACCGTCACGTCGTTGGATTCGCTGTCGCGGCAGCAGCTCGCAGAACTGAACTACGTCCTGGACAGGTGGGGGCAGTCGGGTGATCCGAACATCACCGCGGCCGTCGCCCTGCATGTGTGGTCGGTCACGAGCGCTGGCACCTACAACTCGCATGGCATGTCCGGTGACGACTACTACGTCGCCCGGGCGCCTGCGTCGGAACGGGCGACAATTCTCGCGAACCTCGCCACGATGCGGCAGGAAGCCGCGAGCTACGCGGTGACCGACCCGTCGTTGACGTTGAGCCTGGACATGGCGGACCAGTACGCCGGCACGCTCACCGTCGCCACCCACCCCGCAGGCCTCACAGGCACCGCGACGCTGTCGGATGCGGTGTTTGCCGATGGGTCGTCGTCTCGGACGATTGGCGCGGGTGTGCATCCGATCATGGGCACCCCCGCGGACGGGGTCCCGTCGTACCGGATCGGTGCGTCGATGAGCATCGCTGCCGCCGGTTACGGGGCAGCACTCGATCTGTATGTGACACCGGGCGCGCAGCGTCTGATCGCCGCGGTCGCAGGTTCCTCCACCGGGCTGTCGGCGTCGGCGGAGTCGCCGGTAATCGAGCTGGATTTCCAGCCGGAGATCACCACCCAGGTCGCCTCCCGCTACGTCGCTGAGGGTGACGCGTTCGTTGACGGGCTCACGGTGTCGGTGTCGAAGGGCACATGGATTCACCTGGACGGAGCCCCGGTCGAGGTGACCGCGACCGGCACCCTGTACGGGCCGTTCGATGAGCAGCCCACAGAAGCCGACACCCCACCCGCCGGCGCACCTATCGCGGGCACGGAGACCGTGACGCTCACCGGTGCCGGCTCGTACACCTCGCCCGGCACGATCATCGCGCCGGAGTCAGGGTTCTACACCTGGGTGTGGGCGATCGATAAGGACGCCCACGGAGATCATGCGAAGTACCTCACCGATTCCTTCACCGACCGCTACGGGCAAGTGACGGAGACGTCGGTGGTGCCATTCCAGCCGGTCGCGGTGTCGGAGGCGGATCAGCGCCTCGCCGTCCCCGGCGACGCCCTCACGGACACCATCACCGTGTCCAGCTCGAACGGGGCCTGGCTGAAGAAGGACGGCGCACCGATTCCGGTGGTCTTCGAGGGCACCGCCTACCAAGTCCCCGGCACCCTCCCTCCCACGCAGAACCGGGTGATTAATGTGGCGGCGGTGCCGCTCGGCACGGTCACCGTCACAGCTGATGGGCCTGGCGTGTATACGTCGCCGTCGGTGGTGGCGCCGTCGGGTGGGTTCGTGACCTGGGTGTGGGAGGTGCGGAAGTCGTCGCAGCCGGAATGGGTGCGCGACTACCTCGCAAACGATTGGCAGGACGACTACGGCATCAACGTGGAGACGACCTCGGTCCGGTGGCCGATCACGGTGACGTCGCTGATGCGGGAGTACAACGTGCACCCCGGCGGACGCGCATTCGATGTCGTGACCGTGTCCGGGTTCCCCGCAAACCACGGTGACTTCACCGGTGACGGGTACTGGGGTGCGGATGTCGATGAGCTCCGCCACACCGTCTACGGCCCCTTCACCACCGACACGGAACTCACTGACGATCTCGACCTCACCACCGCACCCGTGCTGGCGGAGCTGATGACGCCGGCTCGGAATGGGGTCTACAAGCTCGGGTACACGGATGAGGACCAGATCGTGCCGACCGAGCCCGGCTTCTACGTCCTCGTGACGACGTTCACTGGTGATGATCGGGTGCAGCCGTACCAGTCGTCCCCGGCGGATGTCCTGGAACGCTTCTACGTCCCACCCACCGGCACCGAGGTACCCGTGTCGGTGATCACCCAGGCAACCCCGGAAGCGCTCGTCGGTGAACCCTTCTCGGATACCGCACTCGTGCAGGGCACGAAGATTCCCGACGGCGCGTACCTGGTGTTCCGCGCGTACGGGCCGCACCCGGCAGACGCCGACCCGGTGTGCGAGGTGCCGTTCTTCGAGAGCGACGAGATCCCTGTCGCCCAGGCAGGTGTCTATCGTTCCGGCACCACCAGCGTCGATGCGGCGGGGAACGTGTACTGGATCGAAACGCTCTACGACAGCGATGGCGGGATCATCGCTGAGGGTGAGTGCGGGGCGCCGGGTGAGACGACGGTCGTCAAAGAGCAGCCCGAAGAGCTGATCGTGAAGACGAACGCGGTGCCGACCGTCACGCTGGGTGATCCGGCGCATGATGTCGCGACCGTCACCGGCACTGTCCCCGACGGCGCGCAACTCTGGTTCGAGGCGTACCGGCAGGATGGCGAAACCGCCACCTGTACCCCGGAGGAACTGGTGTTCACCTCGACAGTGATCGAGTTGGACGGACCGGGCGAGTATCGCTCCGACGAGGTGATCTTCGACCGGACTGGCGTCTACTACTGGGTGGAGACCGTCACCGACGCCGAGGGCACGAGCCTGCACCGCGGCGTCTGCGGCGCACCGGACGAAACCACCACCGTCACCGACTCACCAGACGAGCCCGACAAGCCCGGGACACCGGGTGAGCTCGCACAGACCGGCGGTGGTGACTGGTGGCCGCTCGGCCTCGCAGGCGGCCTGATCGCAGCGGCGACGGGTGGGGTGCTGCTGTTCGGGCGTCGCCTCGCGATCGCCCGCGAACGCAACGGCCATGTCCGTGAAGAGGACATGGGGTTCGAGGAGTTCAAGGCCCAGTTCGAGGGAGCAAAGGAGGACTAACGAAGCTGCTGATCCGCTGGCACCCCCAACACTGCGGGTCAGCACGGGAGGGCACGAACCACCCCCAGGTTCGTGCCCTCCCACCTTTCCGCGCCAAAGCGTCTCGCGGCGCTTGGGGCGGTGCGGGTGCACCTGCATGGCGACACCCCTGCACCCGTTTGGAAGGACCCTCTGTGACGCCGAAGCCGCGCGACCGCCGCACCCACCCCGACCACCAGCCCCCACGCATGGCAAAGTCGCCGAAGTCTGAATCGGGCGGGCCAGTGGTCGTGCCGGTCGTGGAGTTCACCATCGACGGCGACGCGTCGATGACGGTCACGGTGGATGGGGTGCCGTATCTGCCGGAGCCGTTCGCGCCCGGCTGGCGGCGCGAGTCGTTCCCGACGATCCTCGACACCCTCACCGCCCGCTACCGGACGCCGCTGCGCGTGCAGGTGCGGGAAGCAGACGGGTCGACGTTCACCGACATCATCACCCCACCCCGCGAACGCCCCGCCCCGAAGGCCTGGGAAACACCACCGTCAGCTCCGACTCCGCCGATTAAGTCGGTGCCACCGGTGCTGCATCAGGTCATGGGCTCGGGATTCGTGCCGGGCGAGGATGTCGCGGTCGCGATCATCCACGCCCACAGCGACGCCAGCGGTGACGGTATTGCTCGCGCCGTCCTCACCACCGAACAGGCCGCAGCCGCGGTGACAGGTGAAGTGATCCTCCTCGGTCGCGTCTCCGGCACCCTCACCATCGGCAGAATCCAATGAGCACCCCAAGACAGAGCGGGGCGCTCGGTGATGAGCTGGCGAACCTCGGCATCATCGCCCTCATCGCCGGAGCCTGCCTCGCCGTCATCCTCCGTATCGCCGGCAGCATCACCGCCTGGGCTACCGGGGTCACCCAACCGTCGGGCGGGATCGAAGCCGGCCTCGGCGTGCTCCTGCGCCCCGGTGATCCGGGTGCCGCGCTCGGCGCCGACGGTCTCAACGCCGTCGTCTACTGGGTCGTCGCCGGCGCCCTGATCACCGCGGTCGGGGCGGCGGGTTGGTGGGCGGGGCGGACGTTCCGGGAACAGGCACGGCGCACGAAGGTCGACCCATACCGGATCGCCGGGATCGCCACTCGCACTGACGTGGCCACGGCTGCATCGGAGAAGTCACTGCTGCGTCGCGCCGGGCAGCTCCGCCCGTCGATCCAGAGCCCGGCGGTCGGAGATGTGGGCTATCTCCTGGGTGCGTCGCGGGGCGTGAACGTGTGGGCGAGTGTGGAGGACTCGATCCTGCTGATCGGGCCACCACGCTCGGGGAAGGGCCTGCATGTGGTGATCAACGCGATCCTCGACGCACCTGGCGCGGTCGTTACCACCTCCACCCGCCCCGACAACCTCACCGCCACCCTCAACGCCCGAAGCACCGACGACCGCCCTGTCGCGGTGTTCGACCCGCAACACCTCGCAGAAGGCGTCCCGGCAGGACTCCGATGGTCGCCGATCCGGGGGTGCGAGGACCCGTTGACCGCGATGATCCGCGCCACCGGACTTGCCGCCGGCACCGGCCTCTCCGCCGGCGGCGTCGAAGGCGGCGACTTCTGGGAAGGGAAAACCCGCACCGCCCTCCAAGCCCTACTCCATGCCGCCGCGTTGGATCACCGTTCACCTGCCGAGTTGTTCCGGTGGACACTTGACCCGGCTGCGGCGTCGGATGCGGTCGCGATCCTCACCGCGAACCCGAACGCCGCAACAGGGTGGGCGGACTCGTTGCAAGCCATGATCGACGCAGACCCGAGAACCCGCGACTCCATCTGGCAAGGCGTCTCGCTGTCCTTGGCGGCACTCGCTGACCCGAGAGTGCTCGACGCGGTCAGCCCCGGCCCGGATGAACGGTTCAATCCCGAAGAGTTCCTCCGCAAGCGCGGCACCGTCTACCTCCTCGCAACGGGCACGGGGGCGAACAACAGTGCCGCGCTGGTGTCGGCGTTCGTGGAAGACCTCGTGGAAGCCGCCCGACGCCTCGCCGCCCGATCACCCGCCGCCCGCCTCGACCCACCCCTCTTGCTCGCTTTGGATGAGATCGGGAACCTTGCCCCGCTCCCGTCTTTGCCGACGTTGATGGCGGAAGGCGGCGGGACGGGGATCACGACGATGCCGGTGTTGCAGTCTCTCGCCCAGGCGCGGGAGAAGTGGTCGGACAACGCGGCCGGCGCGATCTGGGACGCCAGCATTGTGAAGATCATCCTCGGCGGAGCCTCCAACTCCCGCGACCTTCAAGACCTGACGACGCTCGTCGGGGAGCGTGACGAGATCACCGACTCCACCACGGTGGGGGACCACGGGTCCCGCACCGCGCAACGCTCCATCCGACGCGTGCCGATCATGCCACCCGACGTGATCCGCACCCTCCCATTCGGCACCGGCCTCATCCTCCTCCGCGCCGCACCACCGATCATCGCGCGCCTACGTGAGTGGACTTCCCGACGAGACGCGGCCGATCTTCAGTCGCATCGTTCGGAGATTGAGCAGTTGCTGCAACAGCGCCCATGACCCGGTCAACTGCGGGAGCTGGGTGTGCACCTGTCAGGTGAGCGGCGACGAGGGGTCGTTGCACGATCTGACAGGAGTATTCGGATGGCCATTCAGACGCAGCAGTCCATCTCGGGGTTCATCGCCACGCAGCCGCAGCTGACCGTGAGCGAGCACGGGATCTCACGGTTTCACGCTCGTATCGGGATTGAGCATTCTCGGCAGGAACCGGATGGGTCGTTCACGCAACTCGAGCCGACGTTCCATGGCCTCGCGATCTTCCGCAAGACGGCAGAGGAAGCAGCGGCGCGGTTCAGGAAAGGTGACCGGTTCGTCGCTTCCGGTCGCGTTCATGAGTACAACTACGACAAGGACGGAGAGACAGTAGCCGCGGAGGAGTTCATTGCCTCGCGTATCGGCCACGACCTTGCCCGCACTCGTTACGAGGTCGATCGGTCGCCCCGTCGTGAAGCCATCGCGCACGAACATGACGCGCTCGGTGACTCCGCGGTCGCGTCTGCCACCTCGCCGCAGCCCAAGGTGGCATCGCGTGCGAGTCTCTGAGACGGGGCGCGCGATGGATGAGAACACGGTTGAGGCGGAAGAGTTCAACGAAGACGACTTCGAGACAGAGTTCGAGGGGCCGCTGTTGGTCGAGCCGCCGCACCCCATCAACTGGAACCTGCTGGGCCCGGAAGACCTTGAAGCGGAATGGCTAGAGCTCAACCGCTGGGTGCACTGGCTGCGCCGAACCTATGGACTCCCAGCTTCCGTCGTTCCGCCGTTCTGGCATCACCACCCCGAACTGCTGTGGGAGCTCTCCGCCCTCCACCTGCACTGGCTCTGCTCATACGACTCAGAAAAGACCGGGTCAGCACCGTTCGCATGGCATCGAGACTTCGCCGACGCACGCCTACGGCTTCGCGACTGGGTCACAGGAATCGGCACACGCCTCGACCGCGACCGCCCCACCAGGCAGACCGCCTGGCCGGGCGAACCGCCAGCTCCACCCGTCGATGACACCGTGATCGAGGACCGGGAGACCGAATTCGTCGAGTTCGTCTATGCCGAAGTCGCAAAGCGACGGGAAGAGGAAGACGCCTTCTACCAGTCACTCGATCCCCGAACGGGGGAAGTCTCATGACCGACACCTCCGTCGCAGGAATCACCTCGCCGCTGCTCCACAGCCGCGATGTCGCGACCTATCTGAAGGTGTCAGAGTCCACCCTGTCCCGATGGCGGTCGGCGGGAACGGGGCCACCGTTCATCCGAATGAGTGGCATCGCCAGGTACCGACTCGAAGCTGTCGATGCTTGGCTGGCAGAGTTGGAACACGACCATGCCACGCGGGGGTGAGCCGTTCCCCAAGGCTGAGCCAAAGCCAGTGCCACCGGTCGGGGTGAAGATCTCTACCGACATGGAGCGCCGTACCTACGGCATCCGCGCCCGAGCCCGCTGGACCGACCCGATCACCAAACGACGAGTCATTCGCACCGAGATCGTCCCCGACGAAGCCGCAGCCCACAGCTTCTTCGACCAACTGCGGAACTCGTCCGTCAAAGGCATGGATACGGCAATGACGCTGACGGAGTTCGTCACCTCCATCGGGGAGCGGTGGGCGCGCGGGCTCGACCCGACATCGACGGGCGAAACCTACGGGTTCGGGTTGAAGCTACGGGTGCTGCCCGCGCTCGGGCACCTGCCCGTCACACAGATCACCGCCGGCATTATCGACCGCACCATCGACGGGTGGGAGCAACGCTACGGCGCCTCCACCATCAAGAACTCCATCGCACCACTCGTGCGGGTGCTCGACGAGGCAGTGCGTGACGGGCTGATCACGATCAACCCCGCGAAGAATCGCGCCAAGCGCAGCCTCAACCGGAACGCGTTCAGGAACCAGTCTGCCGAGCAAGCGTCACCGCGGGCGCACGCGATCCCGGATATGAAGACGCTCAACAAGCTCGCGAAAGCCTGCGAGAAGGTCGGCCAGTCCTACAGCGACTTCGTCATGCTCGCTGCACTCCTCGCTGCGCGCTCCTCCGAAGTGTCGGGGCTGCAGGTCGGGGATGTCCGGTTCGACAAGAACCTCGTCGTGATCTCCCGGCAGGTATTCCCCGGCAAGGGCGGCCTCATCACCAAACCAACCAAGAGCCGGAAAGAACGGCGCGTGCCGATCCTCGAACCCCTCCGCCCAGTGCTCGAACGACTCACTGCGGGCAAGGAGCCCGAAGACTCGCTCCTCGTCGGCCCGAAGGGTGGATATCTCACGACCGCGACGGTGCGCGACGCCACGGACTGGGACGCGATCGTTGCGAAGCTCGGACTGCCCAACCTCACTCGTCATGGGCTCCGCCACACTGGAGCGACGTGGATGGCCGACGCGGGCGTGCCACTGCATGTGCTCCAAGAGATCCTCGGACACGCCTCGATGGAGACCACCAGAGGATACTTGCACCCCGACGACCGACATCTCGCTTCGGCTGCCGAGCAGGCCAACGCGTTCCTCTCACCCTCCGGGCAGAAGCGTCACAGCTCACGCACCAGCCCGTCAACGCGAGGGCTCTGATGACCGCAGACGTAGCGCGAAGACGGCCTCGAAGAGCTCCTGGTCCCCTTTTGGTCCCCTTATCCACAGGCGAGCGTCTTCGAAGGGCTCTGGCCCGTCTCGGAAGCTAGGCCGTGAAGAGCGGAGGGGACCAGAAGGGGACCAACAAAAACCTGTCGCAAGACATGACAAAGCCCTGATGAAAACTACGTCTCATCAGGACTTTTCTGTCGGGCTGACAGGATTTGAACCTGCGACCCCCTGACCCCCAGTCAGGTGCGCTACCAAGCTGCGCCACAGCCCGTGGCATCATTTTTCAGTTGTTTCGGGCCGTCCGGGAAGGGTAAACCCCTTAACCCCCAGTCAAGTGCGCTACCAAGCTGCGCCACAGCCCGTTGCCACCACGCCTTCGCGAAGCAACCCCTCTATCTTACCCATACTCCGGGCACGCGAATGACCACGGAGGAACTCACTACGGAGCTAACGGCGAAACTCGCGCCGGATCCGCCGCCGGATCCGGCGCCGGCTCACCCGCCGGCCCCGCCGATCCCCTCCAGCGACGCCATGAGCAGCCCATCCTCCGCCTCGTTGCCCGGCAGCTCCAGGGCGCGCCGGTACGCCGCGGCGGCCCCCGCGAACTCCCCGAGCTCCTCGAACGTCACGGCCCGCGCCACGTGGAACGGACGAAACCGCTGCAGCGCGGCGTCGGCGGCGAGCGCGTCGAGCAGACGCATTCCCACGGCCGGCCCGCGCGCCCGGCCCAGCGCCACCGCGCGCCCCAGCCGCACCACCGGCCCCGGCTCGTACGCCTCGAGCATCCCGTAGAGCACCGCGATTTGATCCCAGTCGGTCTGCGCGAACGACGTCGCCTCCGCGTGCACGGCCGCGATCGCCGCCTGGATCGCATACGCGCCCGCCCCCGGCGCACCCGCGGCGGCCTCTGCCAGCGCGAGGCCCTCTCCGATCAGCTCCCGGTCCCAGAGCCCGCGATCCTGCTCGGCGAGCGGCACCGGCCGCCCGTCCACCGCTCCCACCCGCGCGGGCCGCCGAGCCTCCGTGAGCAGCAGCAGCGCCAGCAGCCCGGTGGTCTCGGCCGACGCGCCGTCGACCGCGAGCCCCCGCAGCACCCGCGCCAGCCGGATCGCCTCGGCGGTCAGGTCGTCGCGCACGTGCCCGGGTCCGTGCGACCGCGCGAAGCCCTCCGCGTACATCAGGTAGATCACCTTCTGCACCCCCGCCATCCGCGCCGCGAGTTCCGCGCGCGGCGGCTCGCCGAACGGCACCCCGAGCGTGCGGATCCGCTGCTTCGCCCGCACGATCCGCTGCTGCATCGTGGCCACGGGCACGAGCAGCGCGTGCGCCACCTCGGCGGTGCTGAGCCCGCCGACGAAGCGCAGCGTGAGCGCCACGCGATCCTCGGGCCGCATCACGGGGTGGCAGCACGCGAAGAACAGCCCGAGGCGGTCATCGGGCACGGGATCGCGAACCTGCGCACCCGCGACGACCGCGGGATCCCCGAGCCCTGCGGGCACCGGCCCCCGCTCCTCCTCGATGCGCACCCGCGCCAGCTTCTGCGCCAGCACGCTCTCGCGCCGCACGTGGTCGAGCGCCTTGCGCCTGGCCGTCGTCTGCAGCCACGCCTCGGGCGACTCGGGCACGCCGGTGCGCGGCCAGGTCTGCAGCGCCTGCGTCAGCGCCTCCTGGGTGGCGTCCTCGGCGAGATCGAGGTCGCCGAAGCGCCGGGCGAGGGTGGCGAGAATGCGGGCGCGGGCGTCGCGGTCGATCGCCGCGAGCGCCTCGCGCACCGCATCACCCGTCATCTCGCACCGCCGAGATCGACGACCGGCCGAGCATCCCGGATCAATACGGGGCGAGCGGGCGGATCTCCACGTGCCCGCCCGGCGCCGAGGCCGGGCTCTTGCGCGCCCACGCGACGGCCTCGTCGATGTCGGCCACCTCGATGATGTAGCCGCCGCCCACGAACTCCCGGACCTCGGCGAACGGACCGGAGGAGACGACGCGCTCGCCCTGGGCGTCGCTGCCGACGCTCACCCCCTGATCGGGATCCTCGAGCGCGAACGAGGTCACCACGACCCCCGCCTCGGTGATCTCGCGATCGAAGGCGAAGAACTCCTCGGGGCTCGCGCCCCCGTCTTCACCGCACGCCGGGTCGTCGACGTGTCCCATGAGCAGAAGTGCGTACTTCATGATGCCTCCTCGGTGGTGCTGCGCCGGCTGCGCGGTGCAGATCCGGCGGGATCGGATCGCCGAGCCGAGCGGCCCGACACCAGAATGACGAACGGGATCGGCCGAGATCGACAGCTCGCCGAAAAAATCTCTCGGGCGGGATGCATGCGTTGCGCACGACGCAGGAGAATGCATGCGTTGCGCACGACGCATGAGAGGGACGAAACCTCTGAGACGCACGGGGCGCGTGGGATCGACTGCACCCGCCCGCCGGGCGGTGGCCGCCGCGCACCCGCTACCCCTCCTGCTGGTCCTCGCGTCGCGGCTCGGGGCCGAAGCGGTAGGCGCGGCCCTTCAGCTCGTCGATGTCGATGCGCACGAAGGTCGGCTTGAGCGTGGGCACGAACGGACGCAGCGGCAGCTGCTCGGCGGCGAGGATCTCGTCCTCCTGCTCGAGCGCCCGGGCGCGGCCGCGCACCACCACGCTCCACCCCTCGGTCTCGCCGACCTCGTCGACCTCGAAGAGCACCGCGTTGTTGATCGTGAGCTCCACCAGCTTGCTGCCGGCGGCCGTGCGGAACACGATGGAGCGATCGTCGAGCACGAAGTTGATCGGCACGATGTCGATCACCTCGCCCACGCTCGTCACGAGGCGCCCCACCTTCTGGGTGCCGAGACGCGCCCGGCACTCGCTCTCCGACAGCACGGCGCTCGAATTCTCGTTCTCGCTCATGCCTTCATTCTTGCGCGATCGCGCGATTGAGGGAAGAGCGCGGGATCGGGGGGCGGATCCCGAGCAGCGGCGGGGTTCGACTCCTGCGTCGCCCACCCGGCGAGTCCCGCGGGTTTCGACTCCTGCGTCGCTCACCCGGCGAGTCCCGCTACGCTGAAACCATGAGCGACCTCCGCAACTCAGGCGACGCCTGGGTCACCGCAGCCGACGGCGGGCGCTACTGGGGGCGCTTCGGCGCGGCCGGGCTGCTGGCGCACGATCGCGCACTCGACGCGATCCTGCTGCAGCACCGCGTCACCTGGAGCGACCACGGCGACACCTGGGGCATTCCCGGCGGAGCCCGCCACGAGGGCGAGGCCGCGATCGACGGCGCGATCCGCGAGTCGCAGGAGGAGGCCGGCGTTCCCGATCACGCGGTGACGCCCCGCTACACCCACGTGCTCGATCGCGGCGGCTGGAGCTACACCACGCTCATCGCCGAGGTCGCCGCGCCCTTCACGCCGAGGATCACCGACCCCGAGAGCCACGCCCTCGAGTGGGTGCACGTCGACGAGGTCGAGGGCCGCCCGCTGCACCCCGCCTTCGCGGCGAGCTGGACCCTGCTGCGCCCGCTCCTCGACGCGTCGCCCGTCGTGGTCGTCGACGCGGCCAACGTGATCGGTAGCGTGCCCGACGGCTGGTGGAAGGATCGCCGCGGCGCCGCCGAGCGCCTGCGCGACCGGCTCGAGCGGCTGGCCGTGCAGGAGCACGGGATCCGCGCCGGCTTTCTCGACCTGCCCGAGACCCGCGTCGCCGGCCTCGACCGCGCATTCCCGGAGTGGGTGATGGTGGCCGAGGGGGTCGCGCGCGGGATCGGCAGCAGCCCGCACGTGCGCGTGGTCGACGCGCCCGAACTGGGCGACGACGCCATCGTCTCCGAAACCGCGAACGCGGCCGCGGCCGGCCGAGCCGTCGCCGTGGTGACGAGCGACGCCGAGCTCAAGACGCGCGCCCGCGCGGCGGGGGCCACGACGCGCGGCGTCAGGAAGCTGCTGCGGCTGCTGCCGGAGTAGCCGCGACCGACCGCCGGCGCCGCAGGGCCGCGACGACGCCGGCCGCGATGAGCCCCTGGCCCAGCGTGTACGTGAGCATCACCGCGCCGCCCGTCCACGCCGGCATCGCGTCGGGCACGAAGATGCGGAAGGCGAGTATCGCGTCCGACACCAGGAACCAGGCCCCGCCCCAGGCGATCACGGCGCCGCAGCGCGACGCCATCGCCGCAGTGGCCACGAGCAGCAGGCCGTAGATCATCACGGGCACCGTGAGCGCTCCGGTGTGGGGCACGAGCAGCGCCATCAGCGCCGCGTAGGCCGCGATGTAGACGAGCGACCACACGGGGAAGCGCCGCACGGCCACCCCGCGGGCCCGCCACATCAGCAGCACGTAGCCCACGTGCGCCAGCCCGAAGCAGAGCAGCATCATGGGCAGCTCGTCGTCGAACATGGGGAAGAACGTGGCGGCGCCGTCGCCGAGCCACGAGAATCCCACCGCGATGACGAGCAGCACGATGGCGCCCCGCGCCCCGCCCGCGCCGCCCGCGCCGCCCGCTCCGAGCAGGCCGGGCGACGGCGTCGCCGCGGCCCAGATCACGCCGAGCGCCAGCGCCGGCATCAGCAGCAGCTTGGTGGGCGCGTGGATCGGCAGCCCCAGGAAGAGCGCGAGCACGTGCACGACCGACACCGCCGCATAGGGCGCGAACGGCAGCAGCGCACGGGCTCGGGACGTCATGGGGAGCTCGTCAGGGTTCGACGAGGATCCCGTCGTCGTCGCACCACACCGCGGCACCGGGCCGGAACACCACGCCGCCGATCTCGACGTCGACGTCGACCTCGCCCGCGCCGGTCTTGGTCGACTTGGCCGGGTTCGACCCCAGGGCCTTCACGCCGAAGGGCAGGGTGCCGAGGGCCACGCGGTCGCGGATCGCGCCGTGGACGATGAGCCCCGCCCAGCCGTTGTCGACCGCGAGGCTCGCGATCACGTCGCCGACCAGCGCCGTCTCGAGCGATCCCCCGCCGTCGATCACCAGCACGGCGCCGTCGCCGGGGCCGCTGAGCAGCTCCTTGAGCAGCGCGTTGTCCTGAAAGCAGCGCACCGTGCGCACGGGGCCGCTGAAGCCGCTCATACCGCCGATGTTCTGAAACTGCAGCGACACCGAGCGCAGCCTCTCCCCCCGCTCGTCGTACAGGTCTGCAGTACTGATCTGCGACATCGTCGATTCTCCCTCCGAACCGGGCACTGGGGCCCTGGTGGGGATAACGCTACCCGGATCCTCCGACAAACGGGGCAGGCGGGCCACGGGACGCAAACTTGCGCCGGCCGCACAGTTAATGTACAAATGTACATGTACAGATGTACATTCGGGATCGAGCCGCAGACGGGAGGGCGCCATGACGGATTCGAGCACGCCTGCGTCGCAGGGCGCCGAGTCGAGCGGCACCCGCCGACGCCGCGACCCGGAGGGCCGGCGCCGCGCGATCCTCGCCGCCGCCGCCGAGCTGATCGTCGAGCACGGCGCGGCCGCGCTCACCCACCGCGCCGTCGCCGCGCGGGCGAACGTGCCCCTGGGGTCGACCACCCAGTACTTCGGGTCGATCGACGAGCTGCGCGAGACGGCCCTGCAGCGGCTCTCCGACGAGATCGACGACGAGCTGGCCCTCATGGAACCGCACCTCGCGGAGTTCGTCACGAGCCCGGATCGCGCCGTCGATCAGCTGCTCGAGTACCTGCGCGACACGCGCGTGCTGCACGCCGACATCGCGCTCATGACCACAGGCGTCACCGATCCCCGGCTGCGCCCGCTGGCGCTGCGGTGGACCGACCGCCTGACCGACATGCTCACCCGGCACATCGGCCACGAGCGGGCCGCCGCGATCGCTGTCTACCTCGACGGCGTCACGATGCACGCGGGCCTGCACGAGCAGCCGCTCGCGCACCACGAGATCACGCGCGTGCTGCGCGCCCTCGCCGTGATGCCGCTCGGGCAGCGGCCGGGAGCGGATCCGGCGCAGGATCCCGACCCCGCGGCCGCGCAGGATCCCGATCCCGCAGCCGCGCAGGATCCCGACCCCGGCCCGGACCACCCGGCTCCCGCCCCCCGACCCGAACCACCCCGCACCACCGACCACGCACAGGACCGATCATGACCACCCCCATCGACACCGCAGCCACCCCGGCCGGCACGACGCTCAGTCGCGCCCGTCGCTGGGCCGCCGTGGCAGTGCTCACCGCGAGCCTGCTCGTCATCACGATGGACATGACGATCCTCAACATCGCGCTGCCCGAGATGGCCGCCGAACTCCACCCCACCTCCGATCAGCAGCTGTGGATCATCGACGTGTACTCGCTCGTGCTCGCGGGCCTGCTCGTCTCCTTCGCGGCGATCGCCGACCGCTGGGGCCGCAAGCGCATGCTGCTGCTCGGCTACTCGATCTTCGGCGCCGCGTCGCTGCTCGTGCTGTTCGCGAACAGCGCCGAGGGCGTCATCGCCATCCGGGCCCTGCTGGGCGTCGGCGGCGCCATGATCATGCCGATCACGCTGTCGCTGATCCGCGTCATCTTCACCGACCCGAAGGAGCGCGCCACCGCCCTCAGCATCTGGGCCGCGGTGTCGGGTCTCGGCGCCGCCGTGGGCCCGCTCATCGGCGGGCTGCTGCTCGAGCACTTCTCCTGGCACGCCGCGTTCCTCATCAACGTGCCCCTGATGGTGGCCGGAGTGATCGCCGGGATCGTCATCCTGCCCGAGTCGCGGGTGGCGAAGCCGGGCCGCTGGGACGCGCTGGCCGCGCTGCTCTCGCTCGTCGGCATGACCCTGCTCGTGTGGGCGATCAAGACGTTCGGCAAGGAGTCCAGCTTCCTCGTGCCCGAGGCGCTCGCCGCCTTCGCCGCCGGAGCCGCGCTGCTCGCGTGGTTCATCGTGCGCTGCATGCGCAGCAGCTCGCCCCTGCTCGAGCTGCGGCTCTTCCGCAACCGCGAGTTCTCGGCGGGGATCGTCGCGGCGCTCGGGTCGATGTTCGCCATGGCCGCCGCCCTCCTGCTCATCGCCCAGTGGATGCAGCTCGTCGACGGCGCCTCGCCCGTCGAGGCCGGCGTGCGCCTCTTCCCGATCGCCATCGCGGGCGCGGTGGCGTCGCTCTCGGCTCCCCCGCTCGCTCGACTCATCGGCGCGCGCGCCGTGCTGGCCGGCGGTGTGGGTCTCGCCGGCGTCGGCATGCTCATCATCGCGCTGCAGCCGGGCACGCTGAGCACGCTGACCGTGCTCATCGCGCTCACGCTCGTGGGCGCGGGAACGGGATCGCTGGCCATCGGCTCGGCCATGATCATGCACGGCTCCCCCGAGGAGAAGGCGGGTAACGCGGGCGCCCTCGAAGAGACGTCGTACGAACTGGGAGCCGTGCTCGGCGTCGCGATCCTCGGCAGCATCTCGGCGCTCATCTACCGCGCCGAGCTGATCGCCTCGGGTGCGCTCACCGGGCTCGACGCCACGCTCGCCGCGCAGGCGGAGGCGTCGCTGGGCGCCGCCGTCGCCATCTCGGCCGAGGCGCAGGCGCCCGCGCTCGCCCACGAGGCCGGCGTGGCCTTCACGCACTCGCTGCAGGCGACGGGGATCGCGGGCGGCGTCATCATGCTCGCGGTCGCGGCGCTCGTGTTCGTCATGACGCCCCGCGGCACCGACGTGTCGGGCGTCTCGCACTAGGTGCGGGGTCCGCGAGCCCTCACGGGCGTCGCCGGCATCGCGGCCCTCGCAGCCCTCGCGGGCATCGCGGGCGTCGGCGGCCCCGTCCGGTGCGAGGAGCCCGCGGCCGGAGGCGGGCCGGCCGGGCGCGGCGCGCCTCGAAGGGTGGTACCCCGGTACGAGCATCGCGATACCGGGGCAGGACGCGCACGATGCCGCGGCGCACGTAGCGTGGAGGCATCACGCAGCACCACTCCGATCCGCAGCGATCCCCAGCCGAAAGGACACCGCCCATGACCGCCGCAGCCCTCACCCCCGAGACCACAACAACCACCACCACCGAGACCCGGCCCGCCGCCGAGGACGCCCGCGGCTTCGCCATCACGAGCTTCGTGCTCGGGATCGCGTCGGTGGTGAGCGGCTGGACCTTCGTCGCACCCATCACCGGCCTGATCCTCGGCGTCATCGCCCTGCGCCGCGACACCACCGAGCGCACCCTCGCACTCTGGGGGGTCTGGCTCAACGGCGTCATGCTGGCCTTCACGGTGCTCGCGGCACTCGTGCTGCTCGCTCTCGTGGCCTTCGGCCTCTTCACGGTGCCGTTCTGGTCCTGATCCCGGCTGCCGCACCGCACCGGTCCTCCTGGCTCCCGCGCCGACCGCGGCCGCACCGGCGATCCCGGCGGCCGATCCCGCCCCGCCCGCCGCGCCAGCCGTGGCCGCACCGATCCTCGCGGCAACCGCACCAGGCACCCCCGCACAGGTGATCCCGGCGGCCGACCCCGCTCCGCCCGTTAGCCCCGCTCCGCCCGCTCCGCGGATCCCTCTCGGATCTCGGGCGGGCGCGGCGGGTAGACCCAGGTCACCATGACCACCGAGATGATCATCAGCAGGAACCAGGCGATCATCTTCTGCGGCGACACCGGCTCCCAGCCGCCCTCCTGGTGCGGGTAGAGCCATGCTCCGGCCCAGGTGCCGATATTCTCGGCGAGCCAGATGAACAGCGCCACCCCGACGAACACCAGCAGCAGCGGCACCCGCAGGGTCACCCGCCACACCCGGAAGTGCATGACGGTGCGCCACCACAGCAGCACGACGAGCACGAGCAGCACCCAGCGCAGATCCCAGATGAAGTGGTGGCTGAAGAAGTTCACGTAGATGCCCACCGCCACGAGGGTCGTGGCCCAAACGCGCGGGTACCGGTCGAAGCGCAGGCCGTGCAGCCGGTAGACGCGCACCATGTACGATCCCACGGCCGCGTACATGAATCCGCTGAAGAGCGGCACCGCGCCGATCCGCAGCACCCCCTCGGCCTCGTAGGCCCAGGATCCCACGTCGGTCTTGAAGAGCTCCATCGCCGTTCCCGTGATGTGGAACAGCACGATCACCCACAGCTCCCGTCCGCTCTCCAGCCGAAACGCGAGCATGCCGACCTGGATCAGGATCGCCGCGATGGTCAGCGCGTCGTTACGGGCGAGCGGGGCGTCGTCGGGGTACCAGAGCCGCGCCGCCACGAGCACGGCGAGCAGCAGCGCGCCGAACACGCACGCCCACGCCTGCTTGAGCACGAAGACCACGCACTCGATGAGCATGTGCCGCGGCCCCCTGGCCGGCTTGTCGGCGAGGATCCGGTTCGCCGCACGGTCGATCGCGGCCTCGAGCCGCGTGAAGTCGCGACCGGGGTCGGAGGTCTCAGGAGTCACCACACACCGAGGCTAGCGCGCCGCGGTTGAGCGCCCGCACCAGCCCCCAGGCACCAGGCACCAGGCACCAGGCACCAGCCCGACGCTCACCGCCACCCGTGCAGGAGAAAACCACTCACGCAGGAGGGAAGCGGCGAAGCCGCCCTGCATGAGTGGTTTTCTCCTGCGCGAGCGCCCGGAACGGCAGCACCACGGCGAAACAGCCAGAAATGGCTGTTTCGGAGCGACGACCCCAGCTCCTAACGTCGCTGTCGTCGCTCACGGATGCGCATGTTGAGCACGATGGGGCTGCCCTCGAAGCCGTAGCGCTCGCGCAGGCGGCGCTGGATGAAGCGGCGGTACTGCGGGTCGAGGAAGCCCGAGGTGAAGAGCACGAACGTCGGCGGGCGGTTCTGCACCTGGGTGCCGAACAGGATGCGGGGCTGCTTGCCGCCGCGCAGCGGGTGCGGGTGCTCCTGCACGAGTTCGGCGACGAAGGCGTTGAACTTCGCCGTGGGAATGCGGGTGTCCCACGACTCGAGCGCCGTCTCGAGGGCGGGGACGAGCTTCTCGAGGTGGCGGCCCGTGCGCGCCGAGATGTTGACACGCGGCGCCCAGTCGACATGCGCGAGATCCTGGTCGATCTCCCGCTCCAGGTACCGGCGACGGTCGTCGTCGAGCAGATCCCACTTGTTGAACGCGAGCACGAGGGCCCGGCCCGACTCGAGCACCAGGTCGATGATGCGCAGATCCTGATCGCTGATCTCCTGCGTCACGTCGATGAGCACGACCGCTACTTCGGCCTTCTCGAGCGCGGCAGCAGTGCGCAGGGACGCGTAGAAGTCGGCGCCCTTCTGCAGGTGCACGCGGCGGCGGATGCCGGCGGTGTCGACGAACGTCCACACGCGGCCGGCGATCTCGACCTGCTCGTCCACCGGGTCGCGCGTGGTGCCCGAGAGCTCGTTGACCACCACGCGCTCCTCGCCCGCGGCCTTGTTGAGCAGGCTCGACTTGCCCACGTTGGGGCGCCCGAGCAGCGCAACGCGGCGGGGGCCGAGCAGCTTGGGCTGCGCCACCGCCGACTCCTCGGGCAGCGCCTCGATCACCTGGTCGAGCAGGTCGGCCACACCCCTGCCGTGCAGCGCCGAGACGGTGTGGGGCTCGCCGAGCCCGAGCGACCACAGCTGCGCGGCCTCGGCCTCGAGCACCGCGTCGTCCACCTTGTTGGCGACGAGGAAGACCGGCTTCTTCGTGCGCCGCAGCAACTGCACCACCCGCTCGTCGGTCGCGGTGGGCCCGACGCGCGAGTCGACGACGAACATGACGACGTCGCACAGCTCGATCGCCACCTCGGCCTGCAGGGCCACCGAGGCGTCGATGCCCTTGGCATCGGGCTCCCAGCCGCCGGTGTCGACCAGGCTGAACCGGGTGCCGTTCCACTCGGCCGAGTAGGTCACCCGGTCGCGGGTGACGCCGGGCACATCCTCCACCACGGCCTCGCGGCGGCCCAGGATGCGGTTGACGAGCGCCGACTTGCCGACGTTGGGCCGGCCGACGATCGCGACTACCGGCAGCGTCTCGGCGACGGGCTCCCGGAAGCCGAGGAACTCCCCGTCCTCGCCGATGATCGCGAGGTCATCGTCCTCCAGATCGAAGGCGTCGAGGTTCGAGCGCATGGCGCGCAGGCGCTCCTCGTCGGTGACCTCGTCGCCCGCGGCGAAGTCGCCCCCCGCTGCGTCGAAGGCCGCGTCGAAGCCCTCGCCGGCCCCCGCGTCGAGGCCCGCGCCGAAGCCCTCGCCGACGATGATCTGCTCCTCGGGGACCGCCCCCGCGTCGAATACCTCCGGTCCGTCCTGTTCGGCGCCCGCGCCCGGATTCTGCTCGCTCATCACTTGCCCTCTTCCGCGGCGCCCTGCACCGCTCGTACGATGTCGACCACAGCCTGCACCGACTGCTCGAAGTCCAGTTCGCTCGTGTCGACGAGCGTCACCCCGGGGGCCGGGGTCATGAAATCCACCACGAGCGCGTCCTTCGCGTCGCGCGCGGCGATGTCGGCGAGCACCTGCTCGTGCGAGAGCCCCTCGAGCTCGCCGGCCCGGCGCTGCGCGCGCACCTCGGGCGAGGCCGTCATGAGGATGCGCACCGGCGCGTCGGGAGCGACCACGGTGGTGATGTCGCGCCCCTCGATCACCACTCCGGGCAGCCCCGAGTCGGCGACGATCTCGCGGAACATCCGGTTGAGACGCTCGCGCACCCCGGGGTGCTTCGAGACACGGCTCACCTGCCCGCTCACCGCGTGGTCGCGGATCGCGGCGGTCACGTCGTACGTCCGGTAGCTCTGGCCGTCGTGCAGCAGCACACCGATCCGCTGATCCCCGATCAGCGTCGAGGAGTACCGCCAGGAGTCCAGCAGCGCGAGCACCGCGGCCTCGTCGTCGAGATCGCTGCCCGTCTCGCGTGCGGCCCAGGCCAGCGCGCGGTAGGCGGCTCCCGTGTCGAGGATCCCGAAGCCGAGCCGCGCGGCCGACGCGCGCGACACACTCGACTTGCCGCTGCCCGCGGGGCCGTCGATCGCCACGAGGATCGGCGCGGCCGCGACGGTCGGCGCGTCCATCACGCGCACGTCTGGATCCTGCGACTCGCGAGCTCGCGCAGGATGACGGGAGGATTCGTCCTGCCGCGCAGGATGACGGGAGGATTTGTCCTGCCGCGCAGGATGACGGGAGGATTCGTCCTGCCCCGCAGGATGACGGGAGGATTCGTCCTGCCGCGCAGGAAGACGGGTGGGATCGCTCTGCCGAGCAGCTTCGTTCACAGCGTCCTCCATCCGCGTTCGACGAGATCGGAGACCGCGCGCTCGGCCACCTCCGGCAGCACCGCGATCTCCGCGAAACCGATCTGCGCGCCCGGCGAGTGCTCGAGGCGCAAGTCTTCCATATTAATGCCCAGTTCTCCGAGTTCGGTGAGCAGTCGCGCGAGCTCGCCCGGCCGGTCGTCGACGAGCACGTTGATCTTCGCGAAGCGCTCGGACGAGCCGTGCTTTCCCGGGATGCGCGCGACGCCTCGATTGCCCGCGGCGAGCAGGTCGGCGATGCGCCGCTTGGCGCCCGCGTGCTCGGGATCGCGGAGCGCGTCGGCGAACGCGGCGAGGTCGGCTCCGAAGGCGTCGAGCATCTCGACCACCGGCTCCCGGTTGGCGCCGAGGATCTGCACCCACAGCTCGGGATCGCTCTCGGCGATGCGCGTCGTGTCGCGCAGTCCGGCGCCCGCCAGGCCGATCGCCTGTTCCGCGGCCGGGACCAGCCGGGCGGCGAGCAGGGACGAGACGACCTGCGGCAGGTGCGAGACGAGCCCCACCGAGCGATCGTGCTCCTCGGGGGTCATCTCCATGAGCACGCCGCCGAGGTCGAGCGCCACGGCCTCGACGAGCGAGAGCGCATCGGCGGGCGTCTCCTCGTCGCGGCAGACGATCCAGGGGCGCGCCTTGAAGAGGTCCGCCCGCGCCATGATGGCGCCGCCGCGCTCCCGACCCGCCATGGGGTGGGAGCCGACGTAGTTGGTGAGGTCGACGCCCCGCCGGGTGAGCTCGGCGAAGGGCGCGAGCTTCACACTGGCGACGTCGGTGACCACGGCGTCGGGGTAGGTGGCGAGCGCGCGCTCGATCACGTCGGCGACGACATCGGGCGGGGTGGCGACGACGACGAGCGCGGGTGCGGGGTCGTCGGCCGCACGCACCCGCCCCGCGCCGTAGTCGGCGGCGAGCGCGACGGTGGTCGGCGAGAGATCCTCGAGCGTCACCTCGACGCCCCGGCCCCGCAGGCCGAGCCCCACGCTCGCCCCGAGCAGGCCGGCGCCGATGACGTGCACGGCCCCTCGGGTGCGTGCGGCGAGCGCGCCGCGACCGGCCTCGTTCCTGCGGGCGATCCCCGGGGTCGAGATCCTCTGCTCGTTCATCTACCGTTCCGTTTCCGTCCGTCGGCGCCGGGCTTGCGCGGCCCGCGCGATTCCTGCGATCGCCGTTGCTGCGACCCCCGCGACTCCTGCGATCCCCGTTGCTGCGACCCCCTCGACTCCTGCGATCCACGGCCGGCATCCGCGCGGCCGGGCGCGCCAGCCCCGCCAGCCCCGCCGGGCCCGCCGCGACCGTGCGGATTGCCCTTGGCCGCCACGCCGCGCATGCCGCGCGCGCCCGTCCCGTCGCCAGGGCGCCCGGCGGTCACCGCTCCGCGGCCCGCCGCGCCGGTGCGCTTCGCGGCGCCTCCCGCGCGGCTCGACCCGGATCCCGCTCCAGCCCCGGATCCCGCTCCAGCTCCGGATCCCGATCCCGATCCGCGAGCCCCGCGCGAGCCCCCGCCGCGCCGACCGGACCCGCGACCGGCATCGCCGTCCTCGGCCGCCGACAGCAGCGCCCCGCGCTCGGGCGCCGACAGCTCCCGCATCTCGCCGCTGCGCAGCGTGCCGAGGTGCAGCGGACCGAACTGGCGCCGCACCAGCTCCTCGACCGGGTGCCCCACCTCGGCGAGCATGCGCCGCACGATGCGGTTGCGGCCCGAGTGCAGCGTGAGCTCGACGAGGGAGTGCGAGCTGCCCGACCCGCCCGGCAGCAGCTTTGCGCGATCGGCGTGGATCGGCCCGTCGCTCAGTTCGACGCCGTCTCTGAGGCGCTGGATCACGGCGGGCGTCACCCGGCCGCGCACCTTCGCGATGTACGTCTTGCTCACGCCGAAGCTCGGGTGCGCGAGCTTGTGCGCGAGCTCGCCGTCGTTCGTGAGGATGAGCAGCCCGCTCGTGTCGGTGTCGAGGCGGCCCACGTTGTAGAGGCGGTCGTCGATCCGGTCGGTGAACTCGCGCAGATCCGGGCGGCCGTTCTCGTCGCGCATCGTGGAGACGACGCCGCGCGGCTTGTTCAGCACGAAGTAGCGCTTCGAAACGTCCAGCTGCACCACGACGCCGTCGACGCGCACATCGTCGCGCTCGGGATCGATGCGGGATCCGAGCTCGCGCTGCACCCGGCCGTTCACGGTGACGCGGCCGCCCGCGATGAGCGCCTCGCATGCGCGGCGCGACGCGACACCGGCGTGCGCGAGCGCCTTCTGCAAGCGCACGCGACCGTCGTCCTCGGACGCGGGATCCTGCTCCCCGCGCCCCGCGGCGCCCCCCGCGGGCCACCCGAACTCGGCGAGATCGACCTCGACGTCCTCGCCGTCGACGGAGAAGGACCCGCCGAGATCATTCCCGCCGCTCACGAAACGCTCCTCTCATCGGCGCGGATACGCCTGCGCCCAGCATGCACCGCACCCCTGACACCGCCGACACGTCCGACACCGCCGCGGATCACTCGTCGAATCCTTCCGTCGGCTCGTCGAGCAGCGGCGCGATCGGCGGCAGCTCCGAGACGTCGCCGATGCCGAGGTGCCCGAGCAGCGCCTCCGTCGTGCCGTAGAGGGTGGCGGTGGTCTCGGGATCCTGCCCCACCTCGGTGATGAGGCCGCGGGCCAGCAGCGTGCGCACCACGGAGTCGACGTTGACCGCGCGGATCGACGCGATCGCTCCGCGCGAGATCGGCTGGCGGTAGGCCACCACGGCGAGCGTCTCGAGCGCCGCCTGCGACAGCTTGGCCGGCGTCTGCTGCTGCACGAAGTCGGCCACCACCGGGTCGAGGCTCTCGCGCACGTAGAAGCGGTATCCGCCCGCGACCTCGCGCAGCTCGAAGCCGCGCGGCGATCCCGCCCCCTCCGCGCCGCCCGCCGCCTCGCCGTCGAACTCGGCGACGAGATCGCCGAGCACCGCGCGCACCTCCCGCACCGGCCGATCGGTCGCGGTGGCGAGCGCCATGGCGCTGAGCGGCTCGTCGGCCACGATCAGCAGCGCCTCGAGCTGCTGCGCGAGCGAGTGCGCCGCGCGGGCGCGGGCCAGCTCACTCTCGGTCTCGGCCTCCGGCGCGCCGGTCTCGGCCGTCACTGCTTCCGGCGTCTGCGTCATGTACTCCGTCGATTCAGTCATAGTCATTGCCCAGCGTCGAGAGCTCCTCGTCCGACCAGCTCTCGCCCGTCCACTGCACGTGCAGCTCGCCGAGGGGCTCCGCCTGCTCGAACGTCACGGCGGCCCGCCGGTAGAGCTCGAGGATCGCGAGGAACCGGGCCACGATCACGCCGCGCTCCGCGACACCCGCGATCAGCTCGCGGAAGCTGTGCGCGCCCCCGCGCCCGTCAACAGGGCGCAGCAGCGACACGACCACGGCCGCCTGCTCGCGGATCGACACGAGCGGGGCGTGCAGATGATCGAGCCCCACGGTGGGGATCTCCCGGGGCGCGAAGGCGAGCATCGCGATGGCGGCGAAGTCCTCGGCCGACAGCTGCCACACGAGCTCGGGGGTGCGCTCGCGGTACCTCGCGTCGAGCGGCACCAGGCGGGGGTGCCGCGCCTCCTCCGCGGCGAGCCGCGCCTGGAACCAGGCGCTCGCCTGCTTGAACGCCCGGTACTGCAGCAGGCGGGCGAAGAGCAGGTCGCGGGCCTCGAGCAGCGCGATGTCCTCGGCGTCGACCGCTTCGCCCTGCGGCAGCAGACTGGCGATCTTGAGGTCGAGCAGCGTCGCCGCCACCACCAGGAACTCCGAGGCGCGGTCGAGCTCGACGAGACCCTGCCCCTCGAGGGAGGCGAGGTAGGCGATGAACTCATCGGTGACCAGGCTGAGGGAGACCTCGGTGATATCGAGCTCGTGCTTGCCGATGAGGCTCAGCAGCAGGTCGAAGGGCCCGTCGAACACCTCGAGCGTCACGCGGAAGTCGGACGTGCCCGTGTCGCCGGACGTGCCCGCATTGCCGGACGTGCCCGCAGCGCCGGGCCCGCCCGCAGCGCCGGGCGCACCGGAATCGCCGGAGGCGCCTGCAGCGCCCGGCTCCGTGTGCTGCGTGTCGAGCGCGACCATGACGGTGTCGATCCCTAGGCGACCACGCCGCGCTGCACGAGCTCGCGCGCGAGCTTCAGATACGCCTCGGAAGCCGCGTTCGAGGGCGCGTAGTCGAGGATCGGCTTCGCCGCGATCTGCGCGTCGGGCAGCTTCACCGTGCGGCCGATCACGGTGTCGAAGACCGTGTCGCCGAAGGTGTCGACGACGCGCTCGAGCACCTCCCGCGCGTGCAGCGTGCGGGGGTCGTACATGGTGGCGAGGATGCCGTCGAGCTCGAGGGCCGGGTTGAGCCGATCCCGCACCTTGTCGATCGTCTCGACGAGCAGCGCCACGCCGCGCAGCGCGAAGTACTCGCAGGCAAGCGGGATCAGCACGCCGTGGCTCGCCGTGAGCGCGTTCACCGTGAGCAGGCCGAGCGAGGGCTGGCAGTCGATGAGGATCACGTCGTAGTCATCGGCGACCTTGCGCAGCACGCCGGCGAGGATCTGCTCGCGCGCCACCTCGGTGACGAGGTGCACCTCGGCGGCCGAGAGATCGATGTTGGCCGGGATCACGTCGAGCCCGGCGGTCTCGGTGCGCTGGATCGCGTCGCGCGGATCCTTCACCTTGCTCAGCATGAGGTCGTAGATCGTGGGCACATCGTGCGCGGGCACGCCGAGGCCGGCCGAGAGGGCGCCCTGCGGATCGAAGTCGACCGCGAGCACCCTGCGGCCGTAGCGCGCGAGCGCCGCCGCGAGGTTGATGGTGCTCGTCGTCTTGCCGACGCCGCCCTTCTGGTTGCACATCGCGATGATGCGCGCGGGGCCGTGCCGGTCGAGCTTCCGGGGAGCAGGGATGACGCGGTCGGGACGGCCGGTGGGCCCCAGCTCGACCTTCTGCTTCGCCATGCCCGGTCCTCCTCTCGCTCGCTAACGCTCCATCCTATCGCGCGGCGGACTGGAGCGGCGCAGCCCCGGGCGAGGCGCCGGTCGCGCGAGCGGAGCGAGTCGACTCCCGGGGCGCCCGGGTTTCGACTCGTCACTGCGTTCCTCGTTCAACCGGCGCGGCCCGGCGCACGCGGTTATCGCGCGCGCGGGTGCGCCAGCAGGTAGTGCTCGCGCAGCGTGTCGGCCGTCACCTGGGTGTAGATCTGCGTCGTCGTCACCGAGGCGTGGCCCAGCAGCTCCTGCACGGTGCGCACATCGGCGCCTCCCGCCAGCAGGTGCGTGGCGAAGGAGTGGCGCAGCGTATGGGGCGACACCTCGCTCGTGATGCCGGCGCGCTCGGCGGCCGCGCGGATCACCAGCCAGGCGCTCTGGCGCGACAGTCGGCCCCCGCGGGGGCCGACGAAGAGCGCCGGAGTGCCCCGCCCGCGCTCCGCCATCGGCGGCCGCGCGCGCACGAGATAGGCGGCGAGCGCACGCCCGGCGTAGCTCCCGTAGGGCACGATCCGCTGCTTGGACCCCTTGCCGGTGACCCGCAGCAGCCCGCCCTCGCCGAGCGCGCGCAGCGGATCGCCCCACACGTCTCCCCGGCCCGCGCCCGTGAGCAGGTCGTCGACGTCGAGCGCGGTGACCTCGCTGACGCGGGCCCCGGTCGCGTAGAGCAGTTCGAGCAGCGCCCGGTCGCGCAGCCCGACCGGATCGTCGCCGCCGGGCGCGCCGTCCTCCGGCGCTCCGCCTGCCGCGGCGAGCAGCGCCTCCACGTCCTCGACGGCGAGCGCCTTCGGCAGCCGTTGCGCGCGCTTCGGCGTGCGCACCCCGCTGCCTGCGTGGCTCTCGAGCAGCCCCTCCTCGAACAGGAAGCGGTGCATGCCGCGCACGGTGGAGAGGCGCCGGGTGATGGAGGCCGGGGCCAGCGGAGGCCGCGCGGCCTCGGCTGCGGGATCCGCGGGCCGCCCCAGATCCACCACGTACTCCGAGAGCGTCTCGGGGGTGACGGCGGAGAGATCCCGGACTCCCCGCGCCTCGAGCCACGCCGCATAGGCCTCGAGATCGCGACGATAGGCCGCCTGGCTGTTGGCCGAGAGCCCCCGCTCCAGGGCGACGTGGCGCAGATAGCGCTCGATGCCCTGAGCCGCGCTCGGCGCACCCCGACGCGGTGCGGTCCGCTCACTCATCCGGCCGCGACCCGTCGCTCGATCACGCCTCGCACGACCGCGTCCCGCCGCTCACATCCACCGTCGTCCGCACTCAGCTCGAGCGCTCGCCCCGCGACGCCTCGCGGGCGGTCCAGGGCAGCTCGGGATCGCGCAGCGTCTCCCAGCCGCGCGCGCGGGCGGCCCAGGCGGCCAGCACCGCGCTCGCGGTGACGGCGTTCTGCACGCGCCCGTCGAGCGCGGCAGCGACCACCTCGTCGAGCGACACCCAGCGCGGCACCAGTTCGGCCTCCTCGTCGGCGCGCACGTAGTCGTGGTCGACGCGGTGCAGATCCCGCGCGAGAAAGATGCGCATGGCCTCGCTCGTGCCCCCGGGCGACAGGAACAGATCCAGCAGCAGATCCCAGCGCTCGGCGCGCAGATCGGCCTCCTCGGCCAGCTCCCGCTGCGCCGCGCTCAGGCCGGGCTCCCCCGGCGCGTCCATGAGCCCCGCCGGGATCTCCCAGTCGCGGTGCCCGATCGCGTGGCGGTACTGGCGGATCAGCAGCACCCGGTCGTCGGCGTCGATCGCCAGCACGGCGACCGCCCCCGGGTGGTCCAGGTAGTCGCGCACCAGCTCGGAGCCGCCGAACTCGAAGCGGTCCCGACGCACGTCCCAGACCCGACCGCGCACGAGCAGCTCGCTGTCGAGCACGCGCACCTCGGCGCGCGCGTCGGCGAGGCCGTCGGGCTGATCCGCCACGGTCGCCGCCTACTCGCCGGCGCCGGTGACGGAGCCGGCCTCGGCACCGGTCCCGGAGCCGTCGCCGGAGCCGGCCTCGGCATCCGCCTCTCCGTCGACCTCGAAGAGCAGGGCCGCCTCGCGGCGGTCGATCGCGGCGCCGGCGAGACCCGCGAAGAGCGGGTGCGGGATCCCGGGACGCGAGCGCAGCTCGGGGTGCGCCTGGGTCGCGATGTAGAAGGGGTGCTGCGCGGCGGGCAGCTCCACGTACTCGACCAGCCGGCCGTCGGGGCTCGTGCCCGAGAACGACAGCCCCGCCGCAGCGATCTGCTCGCGGTAGCGGTTGTTGACCTCGTAGCGGTGACGGTGGCGTTCGCTCGCCACGGGCGCCCCGTAGAGCTCTGCGGCGAGCGAGCCCTCGGCGAGTGCCGCCTCGTACAGCCCCAGTCGCATGGTGCCGCCGAGATCACCGCCGTCGATGATGTCGACCTGCTCGGCCATCGTGGCGATCACCGGCACGGGCGTCTCGGGGTCGAACTCGGTCGACGAGGCGCCCTCGAGGCCGGCCACGTTGCGCGCGTACTCGATCACCATGCACTGCAGGCCCAGGCAGAGGCCCAGCGTCGGGATGCCGTTCTCGCGGGCGAAGCGCAGCGCTCCGAGCTTGCCCTCGATGCCGCGGATGCCGAAGCCGCCGGGCACGCAGATGCCGTGGACATCGCCGAGCGCCTCGAGCGCCCCCTCGGGCGTCTCGCAGTCGTCCGACGGCACCCACTTGATGTTGACCTTGGTGGAGTGCGCGAAGCCGCCGGCCCGCAGGGCCTCGGTGACCGAGAGGTAGGCGTCGGGCAGGTCGATGTACTTGCCGACGAGCGCGAGGGTGATCTCGCCCTTCGGGTGGTGCACCGCGTCGAGCACGGGCTGCCAGCCGGTCCAGTCGACGTCTCGAGCCCGCTCGCCGAGCCCGAGGTTCTCGACAATGATCCGATCGAGGCCCTGGTCGTTGAGCAAGCGCGGCAGGTCGTAGATGCTCGGCACGTCGACCGCGTTGACCACCGCGTTCTCGTCGACGTCGCACATGAGGGCGATCTTGCGCAGGTTGTCGTCGGTGACGGGACGATCGCTGCGCAGCACGAGCGCGTCGGGCTGAATGCCGATGGAGCGCAGCGCCGCGACGGAGTGCTGGGTCGGCTTGGTCTTCTGCTCGCCGGAGGCGCCCATGAACGGCACGAGCGACACGTGCACGAAGAACACGTTGTTGCGTCCGAGCTCGTGGCGCACCTGGCGCGCCGACTCGAGGAACGGCTGCGACTCGATATCGCCCACCGTGCCGCCCACCTCGGTGATGATGACGTCGGGGCGCGGATCCTCCTCGGCCTGCAGGCGCATTCGGCGCTTGATCTCGTTGGTGATGTGCGGGATCACCTGCACGGTGTCGCCGAGGTACTCGCCGCGGCGCTCCTTCGCGATGACCGTCGAGTAGACCTGGCCGGTCGTGACGTTCGCGGCCTGCGAGAGGTCGATGCCGAGGAAGCGCTCGTAGTGCCCGATGTCGAGATCGGTCTCGGCCCCGTCATCGGTCACGAAGACCTCGCCGTGCTGGAACGGGTTCATCGTGCCGGGATCGACATTGAGGTAGGGATCCAGCTTCTGCATGACCACGCGCAGACCGCGAGCGGTCAGGAGATTGCCGAGGCTCGCGGCGGTGAGGCCCTTGCCGAGAGAGGAGACGACACCCCCGGTGACGAAGATGTGCTTGGTGATGCCTGTCTGGTCCGCGCGCTGCTGTATTCCCACGGGCTTCGATCCTATCACTTGAGGGGCCTTCCCGGGCAGCGGTCGTCACCTGCCCGTTCGGATCGCGCCCTCCCGCTCGCGCGGGATCCGCTCACCCCTGCCAGAATACGCGTCGGCGCGGGTGCAGCGCACCGCACCGCCGTCATCCTGCGCGGAGGCGAGCACAGCGCCCCCACCGTCATCCTGCGCGGAGGCGAGCACAGCGCCCCCACCGTCATCCTGCGCGGAGGCGAGGAACGAGCCGCAGTCGCTGGATCCACAGACGTGGATCCTGCGACTCACTCCGTTCGCGCAGGACGACGGAGCGGGAAGGCTTCGCGACTCCGCGCAGGACGACGGCGCGAGCGCACTCACAGAGCAGCGGCGCCTAGGCTGGGGTGGGCGATCGGAGCGCCCACACGCACGGGAGACGGGAAGCACGGATGCAGCGGACGAGCGCAAAGGCGTAGACGACTCCCTCTGAGGGAGCTCCGACGGGGATCGCCGCAGCGGTCGAGGGATCGGCCGCCGCACAGGGCATCGTGCTCGATCCGGCGCAGCGCGCGATGCTCGCAGAGATCGCCACCGTTCTGGAGCGCACCCTCGAGACAGAGCCGGATCCCGCCCCGGATCGCGATCCCGTGCCGGAGCGCGATTCCGACGCGAATCCCTCGGGGTTCTACGTGCACGGCCCGGCCGGGCGCGGCAAGACGCGGCTGATGGAGGAGATCTTCCAGGCCGCCCCGATCCCCGAGTCCCAGAAGCGTCGCGTGCACTTCCACACGTTCTTCCAGGAGCTGCAGAGCCGCTTCGGGGCGCAGCTCAGCGCGCGAGCGGCGATCGAGGCGACCGTGGAAGATCTGCTCGACAGGGTGCGGCTGTTCTTCTTCGACGAGCTGCACGTGCACGACCCCGGCGGCGCAAGCCTGCTGAACCGGCTGCTCGACGCGCTCGCCCGCAGGAGCATCGCGACGCTGATCACCTCGAACTCCGAGCCCGAGGGGCTGCTGCCCGATCCCGTCACCCACCACGTCTTCGTTCCCGGCATCCGCGTGCTCCGCCAGCGCTTCGCGGTGCGCGTGCTCGACGGGGGCGCGGACTACCGGCGCGAGGGCGGCCCCCGCAGCACAACCGGGTTCGGCTCGGGCCGCTGGATCCTTGCCTCCGACGTCGATGCCGTCGCCGGCCTCGTCCTCCCCGATGCGGACGAGCGGACGACGGTGCTCCACGGCCACCGCGCACCGACCGCGCCGGGCTCGTCGACATCGAGGATCCCCCGGCGGACCTCTTCCGCGCCGAGAGCAGGCTCGCGCTGCTGCGGGGCGTCGATCGCCTGTCCGGGTCCCGGCGATTGCTCTAGCGCAGTTCCTGCCGGGGCACCCACACCTGCTTGATGATCATCAGCACCATCGCGGTGACCGGGATCGAGATGAGGGCGCCGAGCAGGCCGAGCAGCGTGCCGCCGGCGAGCGCGCCGATCACCACGAGCGATCCGGGCACCGAGACGACGCGGTTCATCACTCTCGGGGTGAGCAGGTACGACTCGATCTGCATGTAGATGAGGTAGTAGGCGGCCGCGATGATCGCGGTGGTGGGCGAGTTGAAGAGCGCCACGATCGAGACGAGCACCGTCGCCGCCACCGAGCCGATGAGCGGGATCAGCGCCAGCAGGAAGACGCCGACCGCGACCAGCCCGGCGAAGGGCACGCCCACGATCGTCATCATGATGAAGCCGAGCACCGAGTTGATGAAGGCGAGCACCACCATGCCGTTGACGTAGCCGCCGACCGACTTGGTGACCTGCTCGGTGATGTCCATCACCTTCGCGCGTCCCGAGCGGGGCACGAGCGAGTAGAAGGCCCGCTTGATGGTGCGCAGCGAGGCCAGGAAGTAGAGGGTGAGGATCAGCACGATGAGGGCGGCGGTCAGGCCGTTCGCGATGCCGATGCCGGCCTGCCACACCCCTCCGGCGACCTGCGCCCAGTTCTCCGGCTTGCTCACGAGGTCCTGCCCCATCTGCAGCAGGCCGTCGAAGTCGATGAAGCGCCCGAACCGGTCCTGCAGGTCGAGGAACCAGGGCTGCTGCGTGACGTCGCGGAAGAGGGTGGGGGCGCTGCGCACGAGCAGCGTGATCTGGTTGGCGATCATCGGGATGATGATCGCCAAGAGGCCCGCGATCACCAGCACGAAGCCGCCGAACACCACAGCGATGCCGAGCGGACGGTTGAGGCCCTTCCGTTCGAGCCGCCGCACGACCGGGTCGAGCCCCAGCGCCACGAAGAGCGCCGCCGCCACGTACATGATGATCGTGCTGAGCTGCTCCACCATGGCGCCGAACAGCAGCGCGACGAGCACCCCGAGCGTGACCGTGAAGCCCAGCTGGAACGGGCCGCGCACCACGTACTCCCGCGCCGTCGTCCTCGCGCGCTCCTCACGGGCGTCGACCGCCGCCTCGCGCGCGTCGCGGTACATCTCGCGCGTGTCCGAATCCATCTGCTCGATGTCGGCGTGCACCACGTCGGGGTGGCTGTCCATGTACGCCGCCTTCGTCGCCGCATCGTCGCCGATGCCAGGCTTCTCGTCATGCCGCCTGTTGCGCCCGAACCACTTGACCATGCTGGCGAGCGTAGCACTCGCCGGAGACATTCACGCGTCGCGCAGCGCCAGCAGCTCTGCGGCGTGTTCGAGCGCGCTCCCCGAGTCGCTCAGGCCGGAGAGCAGCCGGGCCATCTCGGCCAGACGTTCTTCGCCGTCGAGGCGGCGGCAGCTGCTCTCGGTGAACCCCCCCGAGGAGTCCTTGACCACCTGCAGGTGGTTGTTGGCGAAGGCCGCCACCTGCGCGAGGTGGGTGACCACGATCACCTGCGAGGTGCGCGCGAGGCGCGCGAGCCGACGGCCGATCTCGATCGCGGCGGCTCCGCCCACGCCCGCGTCGACCTCGTCGAACACGAAGGTGGGCACCGGGTCCGCCCCGGCCAGCACCACCTCGAGCGCCAGCATGACGCGGGACAGCTCGCCGCCCGAGGCACTCTTGGCGATGGGGCGCGGCGACGCGCCGGGATGCGGGCTCAGCAGCAGCTGCACCTCGTCCCCGCCCGACGCGCCGAGCGTCTCGAGCGGCGCCACGCGCGCGACGAACTCCGCATCCGGCAGGGCGAGCTGACGCAGCTCGACCGTGACGAGCTCGGAGAGCCTCGTCGCCGCCTCGCCGCGCAGCTCCGTGAGCCGGTCCGCGAGCGCGCGCTCGCGCGCCCCGGTCGACTCCAGGCGCTCGGTCAGCTCGTCGATGCGGCCGTCATCGCCGTCGATCTCGGCGAGGCGCCGCGAGGCGCCGGCCGCGTACTCGACCACCTCGCCCGAATCGGCGCCGTACACCCGGAACAGCGCGTTCAGCGCCGCGAGCCGCTCGTTCGCGCTCACGAGCTCGCCGGGCCCCTCCTGGTCGAGGTCGGAGGCATAGGCTGCGAGTTCGCGCGCCGCGTCGGCCACCTGGAAGCTCACACCGCGCAGTGTCTCGAGCACGGCGGCGAGGCGCCGGTCGTGATCGGCCACCCGCTCGATCTCTCGCACGGCCTCGTCGACGAGGCCGCCGGCGTCTCGGGCCATCGGATCGTCCGAGTCGCTCGCGAGCGCCTCGTGCGCGGTCTGGGTCGCCGAGCGCAGCGCCTCGACGTTGCTCAGCAGCTCGATGCGCTGGGCGAGATCCGCCTCCTCGCCCGGCTGCGGATCGACCCCGGAGATCTCCTCCAGCTCCCCGCGCAGTCGCGCGGCCTCCGCCGCCCGCTCGTCGCGCGCGCCCGACAGCTCCGAGACCCGCTCGGTCAGCTCCTGCCGCTCGCGATGCGCAGCGCGGTACTCGCGCAGCACTTCCGCGAGCGCTTCCCCGCCGAAGCGATCGATCGTGTCGCGCTGCGCCGCGAGCGACTTCAGCCGCAGCTGCTCCGACTGCCCGTGCACCGCGAACAGCCGCTCGGCGAGACGCCCGAGCGATCCGACGGGCGCACCGGCGCCGCCCACGCTCGCCCGGCTGCGCCCCTCGGCGCTGACCGTGCGGCTCAGCACCAGCTCGCCCTCCTCGACGTCGCCGCCGAGATCGTCGACCAGCTCCGCAACGGCCGGGTCGTCGACCCGCACCACCCCGCCCACGCGCGCCTGCCCGGCACCTGCGCGCACGGCCCCGGCGTCGCTGCGCTCTCCCATGAGCAGGCCGAGCGCGCTCACGACCATGGTCTTGCCCGCGCCGGTCTCACCGGTGATCGCGGTGAACCCCGGGCCGAGCGGCAGCGTCGCGTCGGCGATGACCCCGAGATCCCGGATCCGCAGCTCCTCGATCACGCGTGCTCCTCCCCCTCGCGCCGCGGACCGCGCCACCCGGAGACGGGAAGATGGAACTTGCGCACGAGACGGTCGGAGAAGACGCCCTCGTTGAGTCGCGCCAGTCGCACCGAGTGCTCGGATCGGCACACCTCCACGACCGAACCGGCCGGCAGCTCGGTGCGGCGGCGCCCGTCGCACCACATCACACCCGGACCGATGTTCTCGGGGAGGATGCGCACGCTGAGCACCGAGTCGGTCCCGGTCACCAGCGGACGGTCGAACAGCGCGTGCGCCGCGATCGGCACCACCAGCATCGCCTGCACGCTCGGCCACACGACGGGACCGCCGGCGGAGAAGGCGTACGCCGTCGACCCCGTGGGGGTGGCGAGCACCACTCCGTCGCAGGCGAAGGCCGAGACCGGCAGGCCGTCGACGCCGATCTCGACCTCGAGCATGCGCCGGCGCTTCTCGACACTCGCCTCGTTGAGCGCCCAGGTGTCGGCGATCACCTCTCCGTCGCAGGTGGCGCGCACATCGAGCGTCAGGCGCTCCTCGACGGTGTAGTCGCGCCGCAGCACCCGATCGATCGTGGACGCGAGGTCGTAGCTCTCCATCTCGGCGAGGAAGCCGACGTGGCCCAGGTTGACTCCGACGATGGGGCACTCGGAACCGCGCAGCAGTTCCGCGGCGCGCAGGATCGTCCCGTCACCGCCGAGCACGATGGCGACCTCGAGCTGATCGACCCGCACATCGCGTCCGAGCTGCGCGATCTGCTCGATCTCGATGTGCGGGGCGAACTCCTCGCGATCCTGCGCGTCGAGCACCGGAACCACCCCGGCCCGATGCAGGGCCGACACCGCCTCGACCGTGGCCGAGACCGCCTCGTCGCGGTGCGTGTGCGAGACGATCAGGATGCGGCGCACGGCGCCGTCCTGCGTGGTGGTCATGCTGCTCCCTCCGTCCGTGCACCCGACCGGGCGGGCAGTTTGCGGGGCGCGCAGAGGCGCGCGATCCGATCCTCCCATTCTGTCGGATCGGGCGCCGCCCCGCCCGCGCGTTCTCCCCGCGCGAAGTGGGCGAGAAACTCCCGGTTGCCGCTGCCTCCGGTGATGGGCGACGCGGCGAGTCCGTGCGCGGCGAACCCGTGCTCGCGCGCGGAGCGCAGCACGATGCGGATCGCCTCGGCCCACTGGGCGGGATCGGTCACCACTCCGTCGCGCACACGGCCCACCTCGAACTGCGGTTTGACGAGCAGCACGAGCTCGGCGTCGGGCGCCGCGGTGCGCGCGATGGCCGGCAGCACAAGCGAGAGCGAGATGAACGAGAGATCCGCGACGACCAGGTCGGGCCGCTCGACGATTCCGGTCTCGGATGCGAGGCCCTCGGGAGTCAGATCCCGCGCATTGCACCCCTCGACGAGGCGCACGCGCGGGTCGTCGCGCAGCTCGACGGCGAACTGGTCGCGACCCACATCGATCGCCAGCACGGCGGACGCGCCGCGCTCGAGCAGCACCTGGGTGAAGCCGCCCGTCGACGCACCGACGTCGAGGGCGATCCTGCCGGCCGGGTCGACCCCGAAGCGGTCGAGACCCTCGAGCAACTTCGCGGCGGCGCGGCTGACGTAGTGATCGGCCGCGGTGACCTCGATGCGGGATCCCGGCTCCACGCGCATCCCGGCCTTCGCCGCGGGAGCGCCGTCGAGCCGCACCCCGCCGCTCGCGATGAGCTCGGCGGCGCGGCTGCGGGATCGGGCCAGGCCGAGCTGCGGGAGAACGCGGTCGAGGCGTTCGGCCGCTCCCGTCCAGACGGATGCGCGGAGCCCGTCCGCCTGCGCGGATTCCGCGGAGCCGCTGCGCGCGTCAGACGCCACCGTGGTCGCTCCGCTGCAGCTCTGCCAAGAGCTCGTCGTGCACCTGCTCGAAGCCGGCCGCGCGCTGCGGCAGGGGCTGCGCCTCGATGAGCCCGATCCGGTCGAGCAGGCCGTCCTCGTCGCCGCGCGCGTGAGACGTGGCGGTGGTCTCGGACCCTCCGCTCGGAACCGGCACGACCGCCTCCGGGGCGGTCGCCGCCGGTGCTGCAGCCGGCTGAGCAGCCGACTCAGCAGCCGGCTCAACAGCCGGCTCAGCCGCCAACTCAGCAGCCGGCTGAGCAGCCGGCTCAGCCGCGCGATCCTCGATTCCGCTCATGGGACCAGCCTATCCGGCGCCCCCGACACCGGGCGGCTCAGAAGCGCCAGTGATCCTCGTACAGGATCTCGGGCACCCGCAGCCCATAGATCGCCAGCCCCGAGGCCCAGATCGCCGCGCACCCGGCGCGCAGCAGGTCGAGCGGCGAGTCCCCCTCCGCGACCACCCGGGCGATGTGCCCGTCCATGCGCACCCGTGCGGTCCCGACCCGCATCGTCCCGTCCTTCAGCTGCTCCGTCACGGGATACGGTTCGTGCAGTTCCGCGAGCGACGCGACGATGTAGTCCGGGCGCATGTCCTGCGACGCGGCGACGAGCTGCTTGGGCCGATCGACGCCCGTGAGCACGTGCAGCGACGGGATCGCCGCGGCCCGAGCGCCCTTGATGTCGGTGTCGAGCCGATCGCCGATCATGAGCGCGTTTCTCGTGCCGAAGCGCTCGAACGCGGCGTCGAAGATGGGCGTCTCCGGTTTGCCGGCGAAGACGGGCAGTCGCTGCACCGCGGTGTGGACCGCGGAGACGAGCGTCCCGTTGCCCGGGGCGAGCCCCCGTTCGACGGGAATCGTCCAGTCGGTGTTCGTGGCGATCCAGGGCAGCGGATCGCGCCCCGGCTGCTCGGCGAGCGCGAACGCCGCCTCGGCGAGGTGCTCCCAGCCCACGTGCGGAGCGAAGCCCTGCACCACCGCGGCGGGATCGTCGGAGGCGCTGCGCGTCACCGCGAAGCCTGCCTTGCCGAGTTCGTCGACCAGCCCGTCGCCGCCCACCACGAGCACGCGGGATCCCGCCGGTACCGTGCGCGCGAGCAGCGCGACCGCCGCCTGCGGGGAGGTCACGACGTCGCTCGGGCGCGCCCGCAGACCGAGCTCCCGCAGATGCTCCGCGACGGCCGTGTCGGTGCGCGAGGCGTTGTTGGTGACGTAGGCGAGCTGCGCCGACTCGCTCGCGCGGTTCAGCTGCTCGATCGCGCCCGGGATCGCCCCCGGCCCGCGATAGACGACGCCGTCGAGATCCGCGAGCAGCAGCTCGCGCCCTGAGACGGGGGCGGGACCGAGTTCCGAGGCTCTCCTGCCGAACAGGCCCATTAGGCGCCCGCTCCGGTGCCGCGATTCTCGGGATCGTCGACGATACCTGCTTCCGCCAGCAGCTCGTCGACCTCCGCCGCGATCTCGTCCTCGATGCCGGGCGCCTCGACCGTCCGGTCCGATCCGACCGCTGACGCCGTCTGATCGCCTGCTCCTGCGAGGGTATCCTGCTCGGAGTGCTCCGGCTCTGCGCTCTCCTGCTCGTCGGAGAGCTCCGCACCAGAGGACGCGTCGTCGGCCGGGTCCTCGTGGGCGGGCTCCTCGTGCGATTCGTGGATCTCGAAGACCTCGAGCTCGTCGAGCGCACCGAGATGCGCCTGCAGCGCAGACGCCGCGCGGTCGGCGTGCTGCAGCCACGTCCGAGCCTCGGCATCCCGGCCGAGATCCTCGAGCACTGTGGCGTACGCCGCGAAGAGATCCGGGCTCCAGGAGAACGCCTTCCGAGGGTTCAGTTCCGGGATCTCGAGCTCGTAGAGCGCCTGCTGCGTCTGCCCGAGGTCGAGACGAGCGCCCGACATCGCGATGGCGAGGTGCACCCGCTGCTCCGCATCCAGCCGGCTCGTGTCGACGCCGAGACCGGTCTCGATCGCCTTCTCCGGGCGGCCGAGGCCGCGCTCGCAATCCACCATGAGGGCGACGTGCCCGTCCTGTCCGCTCAAGCGGCGGTAGGTGCGCAGTTCGCGCAGCGCGAGTGCGAAGTCGCCCGAACGATACGCCGTGATCGCCAGGGTCTCGCGCGTCACGGGAATGCGGCCGGCCCGCCGGCTGGCGGAGAGGGCGTGCTGGTGCGCGAGGTTCACGTCGTCGTCGATCAGCAGCGCGACCATCGCCAGGTGCCGCGCTACGCGATCCTGGATGTCAGCCTGCAGCGTTTTCAGCTCGTTGCGCGCAGCGGGGTGGAGGTCCTTCGCCTGCACGTCGTCGGGAATCACCGGATCCTGATGATCCGCGCGAACGGGACGCAGCTCGTGCTGCAGGCGCTCGGCCTCCGTGTACTGACGCTCGCGTCCGCCGCGATCGCTGCGCCCTCCGCCGCGCGTACCGCCCCGACCGTACGATTGCCGGTCGTCGCGGCGAGGGCGGTCGAACCCGCGCTCGCCCCCATGGCGCTCGCCTTCGCGGCGCGGGCGACGGTCATCGCGGTCACCGGCATCGCGGCGCGGGCGGCGATCGTCCCGGCTCCCGTAGTCGCGACGCGAGGCGCGGTCATCGCCCGCGCGGCGGGGACGACTATTATCCCGGTCCCCGTACTCACGACGCGGGCCTCGCTCGTCGCGGTCGCCGTACTCGCGACGCGGACGGCGATCATCGCCCTCGCGACGCGGACGGCGATCATCGCGGTCGCCGTACTCACGGCGCGGCTTCCGCTCGTCGCGGTCGCCGTACTCACGGCGCGGCTTCCGCTCGTCGCGCCCACCCGTGCCGCGGTAGCCACCCTCGGCTCCTCGCCGGTTGTGATCGCCCTGCTGGCGGGGCCGGCCCGTTGCGCCGTCCCGGCGCTCGTCGCGCCCCCGGTCGCCCTGCGGCCGTGATGATCCGGAGCGACGCGAACCGTCGTGCTTCTTCCGAGGACCGCGATCCGCGGATTCGTCCCGCTGGGGTCGATCGTTCATGGGTCCTCCCGGAGTACGCTATTGAGCTATTCGAGTCTACAAACGAGAAGAGGGCCGTACGGTGAGCGCCAGCTCTGGCGTTCACTGTACGGCCCTCTGAAAGGGTGTCCGGCGGTGTCCTACTCTCCCACGAGGTCCCCCTCGCAGTACCATTGGCGCTGTCAGTCTTAGCTTCCGGGTTCGGAATGTGTCCGGGCGTTTCCCTGACGCTATGGCCGCCGTAACTCTATCAACATGTGGCACACCGTCCCCTGGGGGTGTTGCGTGTTCAGGGGGTGGGTGTGGGCCGTCTGTTGGGAACCACAAAGTGGACGCGATACATCGTTACGATTTGCTTTGGTGCTTATTTCTCACGCACACACGCGACCGGGGTCGTGGTGTGGTGGGATGTAAGTCAAGTTGTCGGCTTATTAGTACCAGTCAGCTCCACACGTTGCCGTGCTTCCACATCTGGCCTATCAACCCAGTCATCTACTGGGAGCCTCACACCCGCTAAGGGGTAGGGAGATCTCATCTCGAGGCCGGCTTCCCGCTTAGATGCTTTCAGCGGTTATCCATCCCGAACGTAGCCAACCAGCCATGCCCTTGGCAGAACAACTGGCACACCAGAGGTCCGTCCAACCCGGTCCTCTCGTACTAGGGTCAGATCCTCTCAAATCTCCAACGCGCGCAGAGGATAGGGACCGAACTGTCTCACGACGTTCTAAACCCAGCTCGCGTACCGCTTTAATGGGCGAACAGCCCAACCCTTGGGACCAACTCCAGCCCCAGGATGCGACGAGCCGACATCGAGGTGCCAAACCATGCCGTCGATATGGACTCTTGGGCAAGATCAGCCTGTTATCCCCGAGGTACCTTTTATCCGTTGAGCGACAGCGCTTCCACAAGCCACTGCCGGATCACTAGTCCCGACTTTCGTCCCTGCTCGACCTGTCAGTCTCACAGTCAAGCTCCCTTGTGCACTTACACTCGCCACCTGATTGCCAACCAGGTTGAGGGAACCTTTGGGCGCCTCCGTTACTTTTTGGGAGGCAACCGCCCCAGTTAAACTACCCACCAGGCACTGTCCCAGAACCCGATCAGGGTCCGTAGTTAGATATCCAATATGACCAGAGTGGTATTTCAACAATGACTCCACCCGAACTAGCGTCCGAGCTTCACAGTCTCCCACCTATCCTACACAAGCCACACCGAACACCAATACCAAGCTGTAGTAAAGGTCACGGGGTCTTTCCGTCCTTCTGCGCGTAACGAGCATCTTTACTCGTACTGCAATTTCGCCGAGTTCACGGTGGAGACAGCTGGGAAGTCGTTACGCCATTCGTGCAGGTCGGAACTTACCCGACAAGGAATTTCGCTACCTTAGGATGGTTATAGTTACCACCGCCGTTTACTGGGGCTTAAATTCAAAGCTTCGACCGAAGTCTAACCTCTCCTCTTAACCTTCCAGCACCGGGCAGGCGTCAGTCCGTATACGTCCACTTGCGTGTTGGCACGGACCTGTGTTTTTAGTAAACAGTCGCTTCCCACTGGTCTCTGCGGCCACCACACCCTTTCCGGAGTAAATCCGTATAAGTGGATGGCCCCCCTTCTCCCGAAGTTACGGGGGCATTTTGCCGAGTTCCTTCACCATGATTATCTCGATCTCCTGAGTATTCTCTACCTGACCACCTGAGTCGGTTTGGGGTACGGGCAACAGCAAACCTCACGTCGATGCTTTTCTCGGCAGCATAGGATCACCAGCTTCCCCATACGGGTCCGCATCGTATCTCACCCTTCACGTCACGATCTCTTAAAAAGTGACAGGCTACATACTTACACCGGGACAACCATCGCCCGGCACTGGCTACCTTCCTGCGTCACACCTCACGCTCACCACCCCAGTTCGGGTTCACAGCCGCCACCCGGCTTCACCCGAAGGATCCACCAAGTCTTGGTTTGTTTAGCACTACTGGTTAGGTCTTTGACGGTTTACCGCCGGTACGGGAATATCAACCCGTTGTCCATCGACTACGCCTGTCGGCCTCGCCTTAGGTCCCGACTTACCCAGGGCAGATTAGCTTGACCCTGGAACCCTTGGTCTTCCGGAGGACGGGTTTCTCACCCGTCTTTCGCTACTCATGCCTGCATTCTCACTCGTGTGGCATCCACGACTGGATCACTCCGCCGCTTCACTCGCCACACGACGCTCTCCTACCCATCCATACGGCTGGACCACGAAGGCCTACCTGTTATATGAATGCCGCAACTTCGGTGGTGTGCTTGAGCCCCGTTACATTGTCGGCGCGGAATCACTTGACCAGTGAGCTATTACGCACTCTTTCAAGGGTGGCTGCTTCTAAGCCAACCTCCTGGTTGTCACAGCAACTCCACATCCTTTTCCACTTAGCACACGCTTAGGGACCTTAGTTGGCGATCTGGGTTGTTTCCCTCTCGACAATGAAGCTTATCCCCCACTGTCTCACTGCTGCGCTCTCACTTACCGGCATTCGGAGTTTAGCTGACGTCAGTAACCTTGTAGGGCCCATCGGCCATCCAGTAGCTCTACCTCCGGCAAGAAACACGCAACGCTGCACCTAAATGCATTTCGGAGAGAACCAGCTATCACGAAGTTTGATTGGCCTTTCACCCCTATCCACAGCTCATCCCCTCAGTTTTCAACCTAAGTGGGTTCGGCCCTCCACGACGTCTTACCGTCGCTTCAGCCTGGCCATGGATAGATCACTTCGCTTCGGGTCTAGGACATGCGACTGAATCGCCCTATTCAGACTCGCTTTCGCTACGGCTACCCCACACGGGTTAACCTCGCCACATATCGCTAACTCGCAGGCTCATTCTTCAAAAGGCACGCCGTCACCAGTACAAGCTGGCTCCGACGGATTGTAAGCAAACGGTTTCAGGTACTCTTTCACTCCCCTCCCGGGGTACTTTTCACCTTTCCCTCACGGTACTAGTCCGCTATCGGTCATCTGGGAGTATTTAGGCTTATCAGGTGGTCCTGACAGATTCACACGGGATTTCTCGGGCCCCGTGCTACTTGGGATACACACCACGCAGTGCCACCATTTCGGATACGGGACTCTCACCCACTCCGGTCCGCCGTTCCAAGCGGTTCTCCTATAGCTACACATTCACGTCGAAGACTCAGCAGCGTCTTCCGGCATGTCCCACAACCCCGACCATGCAACCCCTGCCAGGTATCACACACGATCGGTTTAGCCTCATCCGGGTTCGCTCGCCACTACTACCGGAATCACATGTTGTTTTCTCTTCCTGTGGGTACTGAGATGTTTCACTTCCCCACGTTCCCTCTACCCGCCCTATATATTCAGGCGGGAGTCACCAGGTACGCACGCGCCCTGGCGGGGTTTCCCCATTCGGAAATCCTCGAATCACAGCCCGTTTATCGGCTCCCCGAGGCTTATCGCAGATTACTACGTCCTTCTTCGGCTCCAGATGCCAAGGCATCCACCGTTTGCTCTTTGAAACTTGAAATCACATAAGCAATCAATTAGAACACGCACCCACCCGATCATCCCGAAAGAATCACAGACGATGCGCGACCAATGAAATTAAAGTAAATCAGCCACCATCAACCACACCCCCCGCAAACGGGAAGCGCGCTCAACGCTGGCTAAGATGCTCGCGTCCACTGTGTAGTTCTCAACGTACGGCCGATCCCGCAATCAACGAACAACACGTTCCGTGACCGCGGGTCAGAAGTCTCAGTCCACCCACCCACAAAGGGCGAGCCGGCTGGTCCTCCAGGACCCAATAGTATGCACCCGACGCAACACCCCGAACCGCGCATGCCCGTTCCAACCACTCCCGAAGAAGCGGCGTACTGAAACCCACACGATCAAAGCATTGCTTGTTGTCATATGTTCCACCCATGAGCGACTCGCAACGAACATTCGCCGTTGTTCGAGTCAATCTACGGAACCCGAAAGTTCCGAGTGCTCCTTAGAAAGGAGGTGATCCAGCCGCACCTTCCGGTACGGCTACCTTGTTACGACTTAGTCCTAATCACCAGTCCCACCTTCGACAGCTCCCTCCACAAGGGTTAGGCCACCGGCTTCGGGTGTTACCGACTTTCATGACTTGACGGGCGGTGTGTACAAGGCCCGGGAACGTATTCACCGCAGCGTTGCTGATCTGCGATTACTAGCGACTCCGACTTCATGGGGTCGAGTTGCAGACCCCAATCCGAACTGAGACCGGCTTTTTGGGATTCGCTCCACCTTACGGTATCGCAGCCCTTTGTACCGGCCATTGTAGCATGCGTGAAGCCCAAGACATAAGGGGCATGATGATTTGACGTCATCCCCACCTTCCTCCGTGTTGACCACGGCAGTATCCCATGAGTTCCCGGCATAACCCGCTGGCAACATAGGACGAGGGTTGCGCTCGTTGCCGGACTTAACCGAACATCTCACGACACGAGCTGACGACAACCATGCACCACCTGTATAGAAGTGTCCAAAGAGTCCTGCATCTCTGCAGTGTTCTTCTACATGTCAAGCCTTGGTAAGGTTCTTCGCGTTGCATCGAATTAATCCGCATGCTCCGCCGCTTGTGCGGGCCCCCGTCAATTCCTTTGAGTTTTAGCCTTGCGGCCGTACTCCCCAGGCGGGGAACTTAATGCGTTAGCTACGACACAGAACCCGTGGAACAGGCCCTACATCTAGTTCCCAACGTTTACGGCATGGACTACCAGGGTATCTAATCCTGTTCGCTCCCCATGCTTTCGCTCCTCAGCGTCAGTTACGGCCCAGAGATCTGCCTTCGCCATCGGTGTTCCTCCTGATATCTGCGCATTCCACCGCTACACCAGGAATTCCAATCTCCCCTACCGCACTCTAGCTTGCCCGTACCCACTGCAGGCCCGAGGTTGAGCCTCGGGTTTTCACAGCAGACGCGACAAGCCGCCTACGAGCTCTTTACGCCCAATAATTCCGGACAACGCTTGCACCCTACGTATTACCGCGGCTGCTGGCACGTAGTTAGCCGGTGCTTTTTCTCCAGGTACCGTCACTTTCGCTTCTTCCCTGACAAAAGAGGTTTACAACCCGAAGGCCGTCATCCCTCACGCGGCGTTGCTGCATCAGGCTTGCGCCCATTGTGCAATATTCCCCACTGCTGCCTCCCGTAGGAGTCTGGGCCGTGTCTCAGTCCCAGTGTGGCCGGTCACCCTCTCAGGCCGGCTACCCGTCGTCGCCATGGTGAGCCATTACCTCACCATCAAGCTGATAGGCCGCGAGTCCATCCCGAACCGATAAATCTTTCCACCTGCACACCATGCGGTGACAGGACATATCCAGTATTAGACGCCGTTTCCAGCGCTTATCCCAGAGTTCGGGGCAGGTTACTCACGTGTTACTCACCCGTTCGCCACTCATCCACCCAGAGCAAGCTCCAAGCTTCAGCGTTCGACTTGCATGTGTTAAGCACGCCGCCAGCGTTCGTCCTGAGCCAGGATCAAACTCTCCGTAAAAAACAAAAGCGAACACAACCCGGGAAAAACGGGCCATGACGCGAGTTTGACCTGACAACAAAAACCAACCAGACAACCCCAAAAAAGGAGCCGCGCTGACGATTCTTCGTTATCCAAAAAGGAATCACCAACACCAACCAGAAAACCAGTCGATGCCGGGGATTAAATAAATTGGCATATGACAATCAAGTGCACACTATTGAGTTCTCAAAGACCAGACACCACCCGTCACCCCCACCAACCGGCAAGAAAGCTCCGAACAGCAACCTGTCTAGCTTAGCACATGTTCTGTGCTCGCTGCGCATTCAAAAGAACCGGACCGCTTCTGCTGCCCGGCTTCGTTGCGCTGACAAGGGAATACATTACGCGGAACCAGGGGGTGCCGCAATACGGGGCGGGATCCCGGGCGTGTCTCCGCATGATTCCGCCGATTCACCCTCCGGACACCCGTCGGCCATCCGGCCTCCGACCGCGGCGAAACGGCCCGGAATCGGGGGCTCTGGTTCGAAAACGTGGAATCCCGGGCGCGCCGTGCGCGCCCCAGAGGACCGGCGGATGCCCCCGCTCGCCGGCGTCCGACGATCTCCGCCGGCCGGGCCGTTGACCAGGCCGCCGCACGCTCACGCCGCGCCGTGCTCAGTGACAATGCGACGGAGATCCCGATTTCGGTCGCTAGCTCCTCCAGAGAGCGGCAGAAATCGGGATCTCGGTCTCGACGCGATGTGCTGTGATCCTCACGTGCCCGGTGCCCCCACTGCAGACCAGCCCGTCCCGCACCCTTGACGACCGGTAGCCCGCCGGCGCACCACGCCGCCACCCCGCCACCCCTCCACGCCGCCACCCCTCCACTCTGCCGGCCCACCACGCCGCCAGCCCTCCACCCGGCATCCCTCCACCCGGCATCCCTCCACCCGGCATCCCTCCAGCGCGCCACCCCGCCATCCATCACCCCGCTCTCCACCCCGGCAGCGCGCCCACGCCCCGAATAGCAGCGCCGCCCCGGCTCCTCCTGTGCGGGAGGAACCGGGGCGGCGAAGCGACTCGAAACGCCGGGTCGAGCCGAACGGAGGACGATCAGCCGCCCACGCGCAGCGCCGAGGTAGTGTCGGCACCATCGAGGAGGTGGCCCACCGGCTGGGCGTCGCGCGGATCGCGCAAGCCGAGCGCCCCGTTGCGACCGAGCAGCAGCATCAGCCCGAGGTAGAGCAGGAAGCTCACCGCGAATGCGGGGATGTTGGCGCCCACCGGGCTCGGCAGGACGTACGCGAGGACGTATGAGAGGACGGCGCCGAGGATCCACACGAAGACCGCTACCCAGTTGAAGCCGCCCGCGTACCAGTACCGGCTCTCGGACCGCTCGTGCAGGATCTGCCTGGAGTAGCCGCGACGCTTCAGGAGGTAGTAGTCGGCGATCATGATCGCGAACACCGGCACGAAGAACGCGCTGATCACGAAGAGGAAGTCGGTGAACTGGTTCAGCAGCCCGAGGAAGGTGGAGCCGATCACCGAGATCACGCCGAGCACGAGGGCAGTCGGCAAGAACCTGAGGTGCCACCTCGACTGGGCATTGACCACGGAGGTGACCATGCCGAAGACGACCATCGTGTTCGTCGCCATCACCGACAGGAAGATCGCGATGCCCAGCGGCCAGCCGAACTCGGCGACGATGACCGACGGGTCGAACGGTACGGCCTCGTGCCCCCGCAGCAGCACGACGCTGAAGGCGACGAGGCCGAGGAACATCGAGATGCAGGTCGACAGCGTGTACCCGATGCCGGCGCCGACGATGCCGGCAGTGCTGCTCTTCGCGTGCCGGTTCATGTCGGCCGAGAGCACCGTCCAGGAGATAGCGGTGGCGATCACCATGTCGAGCGTGATGAACGGGGTGCCGCCCAGCGTCGGGTCCACCGGGATCGCCGCAAAGTCCGCCGGGCTGAACGCCCCGAACGCCGCAGCGAAGACGAAGCCCATGACGACGAGGATCACGAGCGCGAGCCACGGCTCGACCCGGGAGATGCCGGTGTGACCGAAGATTGCGAGCACCACCACGATCGCCTGGCAGAGCGCGGAGAAGAGCATCGGATTCGAGAAGCCCGTGGCCTGCGCGACCAGGTAGTTGATCGTCACTCCGGCGAGCATCGCCTGCACCCAGCTCCACCCCATGAGGATGATGAGGTTCGCGGCCGCTGGGATCAGGCTGCCCCGGATGCCGAAGGATCCGCGTGTCAGCGCCATCGTCGGCAGACCCGTGCGAGTGCCCATGTTGCCGACCAGGACGAGCACGATGACACCGACGACGGTGCCGAGCACGATCATCACGGTGGCGGTGCCGAAGGAGACTCCGGGCGTGAAGAGCGTACCGGTCAGGAGCGTCGTGACGACGAGGTTGGCGGCCAACCAGATCATGCCGATGCGCAGCAGCGACTGGGTGCCGCGGACCGGACCGGCGGAGTCGTCGTGACCGTCGAGGTTGACGGCCATGGTTTCGGGACTGCTCATGATGCATCCTCCGATTCAGCGGGCGCGGGCGCGGCGGCAGCGGGCGCGGCGGCAGCGGGCGCGGCGGCAGCAGGCGCGGCGGCAGCAGGCGCGGCGGCAGCAGGCGCAACAGGATCCGGGACCGGCGAGAGGTGCTCGTGGATCGCGACGAGGCGGCCCGACTCGTCGACGCTGAACACGATGCTCTCGCGCTCGACGTAGGAGTCCGGCCCCGCCGCGGAGTCGATGCTCGTGGCGACGGTGTGGCTGAACACCGCGCCACCCGGGAAGACCTGGACCAGACGATCGCTCGATTCGCAGGACGTCACCCGCCAGCCGGCTCCGAGCCAGTCGGCCCAGAGGGCCTCGTAGTCGGCGCGGGAGTTCAGGCGTGCTGCTTCGGGGTGGAACACGAACGCGGCGTCGTCGGAGAAGCCCGCGAAGTAGGCCTCCGTGTCGGTCGCCGCGAAGGCTTGGATGATGGCGTCGGCCGCGGCGAGAACCGCGCCCTCGTTCGGGGTGTGCATAAGAACACTTCCTTGGATTCGTGGGGCGGGTGTTCGAAGGCGGGCCGGATCGAGCCGCGACGGGTGTCGAACCCGCTGCGCTCTACTCGACCGGCGGCCGCTCGGCCGCCGGTCGAGCGGCCCTGACTCAGTCCCGCGCGGCCATCGCGGTGATCAGCTCGTACACGACGTGGCTCGCGGCCACCGCGGTGATCTGCGCGTGATCGTAGGCCGGGGCGACCTCGACCACATCGGCGCCGACGATGTTGAGATCGGCGAGGCCGCGCAGGATTCGCAGCAGCTCGCGGCTCGTGAGCCCGCCCGCCTCCGGCGTACCCGTTCCCGGCGCGTGCGAGGGATCGAGCACATCGATGTCGATCGAGATGTAGAGCGGCTTGTCGCCGACGCGGGCGCGGATGCGATCGAGCGCGGCCGGCACGCCGTGCTCCTCCACGAACTCGGTCGTCACGATCTGGAAGCCGAGCATGGCGTCGTCCTCGAGATCCTGCTTGCCGTACAGCGGGCCGCGGATGCCGCCGTGCATCGACGCGGTCATGTCGATGAGCCCCTCTTCGGATGCCCGGCGGAACGGGGTGCCGTGCGTGGTGGGCGCGCCGAAGTAGGTATCCCACGTGTCGAGATGCGCGTCGAAGTGCAGCACCGCAACGGGGCCGTGCTTCTTGTTGATGGCACGCAGCAACGGCAGCGCGATGGTGTGGTCGCCGCCGATCGTCACGATCTTGTCGACTTTCTCGCCCAGCTCGGTCGCCGCGTCCTCCACGGCCTTCACCGCTTCGTCGAGGCTGAAGGGGTTGGCCGAGACGTCGCCGGCGTCGACGACCTGCTTGAGCGCGAACGGCGATGCGTCCTGGGCCGGGTTGTAGGGGCGCAGCAGGCGCGACGCCTCGCGCACGTGGGCGGGGCCGAAGCGGGCGCCGGGCCGGAAGCTCACCCCGCTGTCGAACGGGACACCGACGACCGCGATATCGGCCTCCGGGACGTCCTCGATCCTGGGCAGCTTGGCGAAGGTCGCGATCCCCGCGTACCGAGGCGTGAGGCTCGCATCGACCGGGCCCTGCGGAGTGTGAGAAGTCACGGTCCCATCCTTTCTAGGTTGCCTTATAGTAAACAAGTGAGCTCTAAGAGTGAACTCGCACACACTATAGGCTGGATCCCGCATCGCGGTCAACGCCGCCGCGGCGCGATCTGCGACTCCCGCGCCCCGCGCGGAGAAAGGCGGCGAACGTGCGGCCCGTCCACCCCACCGCCGGCGGCGAACCGGTGCGGATCGGCGCTCAGCTGCGCTCGTCCCGCCTCGCCCAGGGCCTCACGCTCGAACAGCTCGCGGGGGCGACCGGTCTCACCAAAGGCTTTCTGAGCCGCATCGAGCGCGACGAGACCATGCCAAGCGTGCCGACCCTCGTGCAGATCTGCCAGTCCCTGTCGCTCGCCATCGGCAGCCTCTTCGCCGAGCCCGACATCCAGCGAATCGCGCTGCCCGAGGCGCCCCGCATCAACATGGGCGGCACCGGCGCCGACGAGCGTCTCATCACGCCCCGCACGGAGGACCGCGTGCAGGTGCTGCGATCCTCGCTCGCCCCGCACGCGGACGGCGGCAGCGCGCTCTACACCGTGAACTGCAGCGTGGAGTCGCTGCACGTGATATCGGGCGAGCTCGAGCTGGTGTTCGCGGACCGCCGGATGGCGCTCGGCGAGGGCGACACCGTCACCTTCCCCGGCCGCACGCCGCACACCTGGCACACCGGCGCCGCCGGCGCCGAGGCCGTGTGGGTGCTCGTCCCTGCGGCCTGGAGCGGATCCAACTGACGCACTCGCGGGCGAGCCCGCACCGTCGCACTTGAGGGCGACCGCCCGTACCGTCGCACACGGCGGACGGCGCGCACCGTCGCGCGCGGCGGAGTCCCCGCGCACCCCGGGGGCGACGAGGCCAGGCACCCGCCGCCTCCGCGGCTACGGCGTGCCGTGCACCTCGGCGTTCGCGGGCAGATCCTCCGCGCCGAACACGATGACGCTGCGCGTGCGCTCGCCCCGGCGCATCGCATCGAACGCCTCGTTCACCTCGTCGAGCGGCACCCGCGCGCTGATCAGCCCGTCGAGCGGCAGCGCGCCGGAGAGGTAGGCTTGCGCGATCCGCGGGAAGTCGCGCGCCGGCACCAGCCCGCCGTAGTTCGAGCCGATGATCGTCTTGCCCTCGTAGGCGAGCAGGAGCCCGTCGATCTCCAGCTTCCGGCCCTCAGGGGGCAGACCCACGAAGACGGCGCGCCCGCCGGGCCGGATGAGCGATGGGAGCTGCTCCATCGTCTCCACGCGCCCGATCGCCTCGAACGCCGCGTCGGCGCCGCCGCCGGTCAGTTCCGCGACCCGCACGGCGAGATCCTCCCCGCCCGGGATCGCGTGCGTGGCCCCCGCGAGCTCGGCCTCGGCGAGCCGCGCCTCGGAGACGTCGACCGCGATGATCGGCGTCGCACCGGCGAGTCGGAGCGCGGCGATGATCGAGAGCCCGACACCGCCGGCGCCCACCACGACCGCCGACTCTCCCGCGACGACCCGGGCGTTGTTGACCACGGCGCCGTAGCCGGTGCCGACCGAGCACCCGATCAGGCTGGCGACGGCGAAGGGCACGCGCGGATCGATGCGGATCGCCGCGGACTCCGGCACCACGACGGCCTCGCTCATGGCGCCGACGGCGAGGTAGGGATAGGCCGCCTCGTCGGCGGCGTCGCGCCACCGGGTCGTGCCGTCGGGCAGCAGTGAGTCGTTGGATCGGGCGTGCCGGCACGCCCAGGGCTTGCCGCTCGTGCACTCGCCGCAGCGCTGGCAGGCCTGGTGCCACGCGATGATCACGTGGTCGCCGATCCCGAGCCCGCGCACCCCGGGGCCGACGGCGTCGACCACCCCGGCGGCCTCGTGCCCCATCACGGCGGGCAGCGGCACGTGCCACTCCCCCTCGAGCACGTGCCGGTCAGAGCCGCAGACCCCCGCGGCCCGCACCCGCACCCGCACCTCGCCGTGCGCGGGCGCGTCGAGCCGCAGCGTCTCGACACCCAGCCGGTTTCCGTCGTCGCCGCGGAAGACCGCGGCACGCACCTCGATGGACTGCTGCATGATCAGCGCCTCCCGGCGGCCGCGAAGGTATCCGGCGCTCCGTACCCGCCGCGGCCGCGGCGCACGTACAGCAGGTGGTTCAGCACGAGATAGCAGACGATCGCGATCGCGACCGTCGGCACGGATGCGGTGCCGTACTGGAAGAACGGCTGCGTCTCGAGCGTGATCGGGTTGTACGCCCAGAGGTAGAAGACGGACGCGACGGCCACCGCGACGAGGGCTGCGATGTTCACCCCTCCCGTGAAGCGCAGCGGATCCTGCGCGCCCGTGGCGTAGAGCGCGCGCAGCGGCAGACGCTGCCGGCGCACGATGAAGTAGTCGGCGATGATGACCCCGCAGATCGCGGCGATGAACGCGCCCGAGACCACCACGAAGGTCATGAACTTCTCGTACATGAACCCGGGGAAGAAGCTCAGCACGGCCGGCAGCACGAGGAACGCCCCGCACAGCACGGGCCACCGCAACCGGGCGAGCGCACGGCCGCTCGACTGCTTCAGCGCCAGGACCGTCGAGTAGGCGATGGACGCCATGCTCGTCACGTTCGCGAATCCGACGAAGAGCAGCGTGAGCACGCCGAGGATCGGCCCACCGAGCGGCACCATCCAGGCGGTCGGATCCGCCTCGCCGATCATGAGCGCAGCCGCCATGCCGACGATCTGCGCGACCACCGTGCCGACGAAGATTCCGCCGTAGGCCGGCCACAGCGCGGCCTTCGGCCTGCGCGTGAGCCGCGACAGCGTACCCATCACCGGCCACCAGGAGAGCCCCGCCCCGAGGTTGAACTCGACCGCCATCATGAAGTTGAGCTGTTCGTTCTCGAACGGCGCCATCGCCGGCGCATCGAGCAGGTCGGCCCAGGAGTGCTGCGACATGAGCAGCACCATCATCAGCACCACGATCACGAGGAGGCCGGGTGCGACGAAGCGGTTGAGCCGGCTGATCGTCACGGGGCCGCGCGAGAGCACGACCCAGCCGCCCACGATGGCGACGAGCGCGAACACGGTCACGAGCGGCCCGAAGGAATCGAGCCCGGTCCCGAACGCCTGGTTCGAGATCTCGGTGAAGGCCCGCCCGAACATCACGCCCAGCAGCGACGTCCAGCCCATCTCGACGAGGAGCACGACCGTGAAGACGATGATCCCGACGCCCACCACACCGAAGACCGACTTCAGCGCGCGATACTGTTCCACCCCGAGCCGCTGGCTCAGCACGACGCTGCCGAGCGCCATGATCGCGAGACCGATGCTGTTGCCGATGAGCATGGCGGCGATGCCCTCGACGAAGCCGACGAGCAGCACGGTTGCACCACCGGTGAGAAATGCCCATGTCGCGATCGCGAGGCTGATCGTGACCCAGCTGAAGTCGCCCGCTCCCCACACCCGCTCGCGCTTCAGCAGCGGCAGGGCGCCGTAGGTGGCCTCTGCAGCAACGGCCTGCTCGACGCGGAGCGCCTGGGTCTCGGTGAGCTCCCGCTCCGTCCCGTTCACAGCAGCACCCCGAGCCATGCCACGAGAGCGATTCCCACGACCACCGACAGGAACGCGGCGAGGCTGCGGCCGCTCAGTGCGGCGTGCGCCGGATCCGAGGCTTCGACGCTCTCGATCTCGGACAGGCGCCGCTCGAGCTCGTCCTCGAGTGAAGTATGGGTAGTCATGTGCGGACAAACCTCCTTGTGCATCCGATCCGCCACTGCGAACCAGGTGCCAGCCTAGGTCGAGATGCGCGGAACGGCAAAGCAAATCTTCACCATGCAGGCAATGATTCTGCGGATTCGTACCGCACGTGCCCGAAACAAGATACACAGTGGCGAAATGCACGTTCAACGGTGCATAATCGTCATTACTACACCGAGGAGTTTCCGGAGGCGACTGGTGGATCAGCACGACGACTCGGCGGAGATCCGATCACGCATTCTCGACGCGCTGCGCAGCAACGGCCGCGAGAGCTACTCTCGCATCGCCGCGCGACTCGGCACGACGCGGCGCGTAGTGACCCACGTCGTGCAGCGCGCGATCGAGCAGGGAGAGCTGCGCCTCACCGTATCGATCAGCCCGGATCTTCTGGGCCTCGAGCGCTTCGCCTATCTGCAACTGCGCACCGACGGCTCGATCAGTCCGATCAGAGCCGCGCTGATCGCCATGCCGGAGACCACGTTCGTCGCCGACATCAGCGGCGCGCACGCCATCGACGCGGAGATTCGCGTCGGGCGCAACCCCCATCTGCGCGACACGGTCGACGCGATCCGCACGATTCCGGGGGTGCGCGAAGTGCGCACGCACCTCTACGAGAGCATCGAGGTCAATCTCTACTCTCCCCTGCGAACGGGCCGCACCGGCTTCGAGATCGACGACGCGGATCGCCGCATCGTGCAGCGCCTCCAGGAGGACGGCAGGGCTTCCTTCCGCGAGCTCGGGGATGCCGCCGGCATTTCGCCGAGCGGGGCCCGCCTGCGGCTCGAGCGGCTGATGCGCCACGGGGCCGTGAAGGTGGTGGGCATTCCGGTGCGGGGCCGCCGCTCGGAACTGCCCTCCCTCGGGATCGGGATCCGCGCGCACGGCCTTCTCGAGGATGCGATCGCCCACCTGCGGACGCTCGGCCCCGAGTTCCTCGCCGTCACCGTCGGGGACTACGACCTGATCGCGACGCTCTCGGCCGACAACCCGGAGGAGCTGCTCGACCTGGTGGACCGCCTGCGGAGCCACCCTGAGATCTCGTCGATCGAGACCTGGGCGAATCTGCGCATCGCGAAGGAGCAGTACGGCGAGGGCGACCGGATCGGGTTCGGGATCCCGTCTCGCGGCCCGGCGGATACGCGAACGGACGGTCCCGCCGTGCAGCGGGACCGTCCGTGAACGCGTCGGTCAGTTCTCGGTGAGCGAGATCACCCCGTAATTCCACCCCTTGCGGCGGTAGACGACGCTGGGCCGACCGGACTCGCTCTCGACGAAGAGGAAGAAGTCGTGGCCCACCAGCTCCATCTGGTCCACCGCGTCCTCGACCGAGAGGCGCTCGGCAGGGAACTCCTTGCTGCGGATGACCACGGGCGTGTACTGCTCATCCCCGGAGTCGCCGGCGGCGACGGGGACGCTGCCGGTCGCCACCGATTCGAGCACTTCGAGCGGCGCCGGGGTGACGTCGACCATGTCGAAGTCGTGCGAGGCCGCATCGGCGAGCGAGGTGCGACCGCGACCGCGACGGTCCTTCTTGCGGTCTTTGACCCGGCGGATGCGCTCGAGCACTCGCCCGTAGGCGATGTCGAACGCCGAGTACTTGTCTCCACCCGCGGACTCTGCGCGAATCACCGGCCCCGGTCCGATCAGCGTGATCTCGACCAGATCGCCGTGCTTCGGGCTGCGATCGCTCTGTCTGGAGACCTTGACCTCGAACGCCTGGGCCCTGGGCAGCAGACCCGCCACCTTCTCCGTCTTCGACTCGACATAGTCTTCGAAGCGGTCGGTGATCCCGACGTTCATGCCGCGGATGTTCACGTCCATGGTGACCTCCCAGGTGCCTCAGGCGGGTGGACCAGTATGGCGCACCGTTACGCCTTTCCGGAACTCTACTCCACCGGGCGATTCGGTTTCCACCCGAGACGCTGCGAAGTCCTCGTCGCGCGTGTCGCGGTGCTGCGCCGCGCACAGCGCCACGACCGCGACCAGTCGCGCCCCCGCCCGCTCGAGCGCCTCCCCCGCCGCCAACACCGTGGCCCCGGTCGTGATCACATCGTCGACGAGGATCACCTCCCGCCCCCGCAGCACTGCGCGGGCCGAGTGGCGCACGGCGACCCGAGCCGCGTTGCGCGCCCGCTCCGCCGGCCCCAGCCCCACCTGGCCGGCCCGTCCGCGCGTCGCGCGAAGGGCGCGCACCCGCAGTGCCGCGATGCGCCCACCCGGCGCGGGCTGCCGCTGCCAGGCGGATGTTCTGCCTCCGCGCTCCCCGCGCATCGCGACGTCGAGCAGCAGCTCGAGATGCCGGTAGCCCCGCTGCCGCACCCGCGATCCGCGCGAGGGAGCGGCTACGATCACGGGCGGCGCCGGGCCCGAGCAGCGTCCGAGTGCGGCGACGAGCGGAGGCCGCAGCTGCGCACCCAGCTCGCGCGCGAAGCCCGTGCGCCCCTCGTGCTTGAACGCCACGAGGAGCGCGCGCAGCGGCCCGTCATAGGGCCCGCGCACGACGCAGGGCACACCGATCGCGGGGTGCAGCAGCGGCCCGGGCCGCTGCACCTCGACCAGGCACGGCAGACAGCAGTCGCGATCGGGCTGGCCGCAGCAGACGCACTCGGTCGGCCACACGAGCGCGAGGAGGTCGAGCCGGAGCTCGCGGAGCAACGGGGAGAGGTGCATCTGGCCATCATCGCGCCCGGCGACCCGCGTGCTGACCCCGATCCGCGCATCCGTGGACAACTCGTCCGGCCACCCCGGGGAGCGGCGACTGAGGACGAAGGGTCTGCTGCCCGGCGCGTCGGCGCTCCCCGGCTACCCGCGCTTCGCGAGGAGCGAGATGTCGCTCTCCGAGCGCTGCCAGCCGCTGGTCTGCGGAGAGAAGAGGTCCGCGCCCTCGCCGAGCACCCGCAGCTGCGTGCGCCCGCCGCCCCCGCTCACCTGCCGCCCGCCCGGCACCGAACCCTGCTCGGCGGAGAACTGCCCCACGCCGCCGATCGTCACCTTGCTCGCCGCACCCAGCCCGCTCAGCACGGCGAAGCGCAACTGCCCCATCCAGTCGAGGTCGATCGGATCGCCGGTGGTCCAGAGCTGCACATCGGCCTCTGCCGTGGTCGCGACCGGCACGCCGTTCTCGTCGCGGATCACCCCGGCCACCAGCACCTGGCTGCCCTCATCGCTCGGCACCAGCGCCGCGATCCTCGCCCCGTCGGGCGACACGCGCACGGCCACGGGCTCGCGGCCCGCAAGCCACGGGGCGCGGATCGAGGTCGTCGCGCCATCCGGAGCCGTGATGCGCAGCGTGCGCGCGTCGGCGGCCGAGACCGACCACACGTTGCCGAGGAAGTCGAAGGCCGGGGCGATGAGTCTGCGCCGATCGTCGACGAGGAGCGCGCCGTCGTCGCTCACGAGCACCACGCCTTCGTCGTTCAGCAGGGCCGCGGCCTGCTCGCCGGGTGCGAGGGTGACCTCGGCCGGATCGAGGTCCCCGACCGACTGGGCGAACCCGCCCATCGGGCGGAACTCGCCCGACACGATCGTGCCGAGCTCGCCATCGATCAGCACCACCGGATCCGAGAACTGATTGACCTGCCGCGGCGCTCCGGCATCGCCGTCCGGGGTGTCCCGCAGCGGGGTGCCGTCGACGAACAGCTCGAAGCCGGTCACGCCGCGCACCGATTGGAGGGTCGCCTGCACCTGCTCGTTCACCTCGGCCATGGCCGCGGGGCCGGCCTCGAGCATCGCCCCGGTCAGATCGATGCGCGCGATCCCGTCCGTCACCTGCACCGAGTTCGTCACGAGCGCGGTGCCTGCCGGGAACCCGCTATGCACGGTCTCGCGCAGGCGCTCCCCCGGCCCCTCGAGCAGCGAGGCGACGAGTTCGGTGACGAGCGCCGAGCGCGACAGGTACCACCGCGTCTCGGGCACGAGCACGTTGCCCGCCCCCACGAAGTAGAGCTGCTGCTGCGACCAGAGCGTGCCGAACATACTGCTCTCGAGGATGATCCCCGCCGGTGCCGAGGAGATGCGCCATTCCTCCCCGACGCGCTCGAACTCGAAGCGCATCTCGGTGCTCGGACCGGGCTGCACCGGGAGCATGGTCCCCTGGGCATCGACCTTGGCCACCGCCGCGAGCGAGAGCACGCCCGCCGCGGCCCCGTCGGAGCGATAGGGTCGACTGCCGTCGGCGATGAGCACGCCGAAATAGGGATCCCACTGCGCGGCGTAGTCGGCGGTGAGGAACTCCCGCGCCACCGCGTAGTCGTCCCGCGGCGAGCTCGCCGCGATCACGAACCCCTGCACCAGATCCTCCTGGGTGGCCCCGGCGACCGGACCCACCGGGTTGTACTGCACCGTCTGCTCCGCCTGACTGAGATCGTCGAGTCCGGCCTCGACGGGGCCGCTGCTGGGGATGGCGGTGCATCCCGCGAGCAGCAGCGCCACCGCGAGCGCTGCGCCCCGCACACCGGAGCGCGCGGCCGCGCCGGACCTCCGCCTCCGCGGCGCGAAGGCGCGTGTCGCGCGTCGGCCCCTCTGCATCGGCATCATGATCCTCGCTTCTCCTTCCGGATGCGCCGCCACGGCCGCCGCAGCCATCCGCCGGTGGCCTGGGAGTCTCCGGCGTCGGTCACGTCCTCCGGGACCAGCGGCAGCGGCGACATGAAGTCGGTCACGCTGTCGCCGCGCGGCAGCGTGAGCCTGAAGTTCGACCCTCCGCCCAGACGCGACCACGCCTCGAGGATGCCCCCGTGCACCGCGGCGTCCTCCTGGGCGATGGCGAGCCCCAGGCCGGTGCCGCCGAGGGTGCGCTTCCGCGAGGGATCCGCCCGCCAGAAGCGGTCGAAGACGTGCTCTGCGTCGTCCGCACTCATGCCGATCCCCCAGTCGCGCACCGAGATCGCGACCGCCGAGGAGTTGGAGTCGATGGAGACCACGATGGGCCGGCCCTCGCCGTGCTCGATGGCGTTGCCCACGAGGTTCGAGACGATGCGGCGAATGCGGCGGGCGTCGACGTCGATGGGCGTGTACCCGCCGAGCGCCCGCACCTCGATGACACCGGGGGACAGCGGCTGCAGACCCTCGACGACCTCGCGCGAGAGCGTCACCAGGTTGGTCGCCTCGGAGTCGAGGGTCACGCGACCGGCGTCGTACCGCGAGATCTCGAGCAGATCCTCCAGAAGCGATTCGAAGCGCTCGACCTGCGTGCCGAGCACCTCCACCGCGCGCTGCTGCCCGGCCTCCAGTCCACCCGACGATCCCTGGAGCACCTCGCTCGCCAGCCGGATCGTCGTGAGCGGGGTGCGCAGCTCGTGCGAGACGTCGGAGACGAAGCGCTGCTGCATCTCCGAGAGGTGGTCGAGCTCGCGGATGCGGGCCTGCAGGGTGTCGGCCATGTCGTTGAAGCCCTCGGAGAGCACGTCGAAGTGCTCGTCGTTCTGACGCGGCATGCGGGCGTCGCTCTCGCCGGCCGCGAGACGACGGCTCGTATCGGCCGCCGCGCGGATGGGCCGGAAAACGATGCGCGACATGATCCACACCAGAATGCCGATGAACGCCATCATCGCCGCCGCCGCGATGAGCAGCGTGCGCTGCACGAAGCTCAGCGTGTCCTGCGTATCGGCGAGGTTGTAGCCGATGAAGAGCTCGTAAGTGCCGGCCCCGGCGGGAAAGGCGAGTGTGGATCCGACGACGATCCCCGGCGCGGGCAGGTCGTCCTCGGCGATGAAGGCGACCGGCTGCCAATGCTGCGTGCCCGTCGCCACGGCGTTCGAGAGTTCGGTGCTGACGGCCTCGGGCAGCATCGGGTTCGTGTTCAGGGCAGGAGGAGCCTCGGGGAAGGGCGACTGACCGGGTTGGCGCCGCAGGTAGACCATCTGGCTCGCCGATGTGTCCTGCACCGTGCGCCTGACGGTGGCCGCGAGCGAGGTCAGCGCGCCCCGGTCCGTGGCCTCCGAGGCGTCGATCATCCGCTGCGCCGCGAGCGTCGCGCGCGCCGAGTCCTGCAGCGCCTGATCGCGGCGCGACGAGTAGAGGTCGTCGCTGACGCTCGTCAGGATGAACACCCCCGCGATGAGGATCACGAAGCCCGTCACCAGGCCGGTGATGGTCATCGTGCGCACCATGAGGGAGCGCGACCATCGCGCGCGGAACGGGCCGAGCACGGGCTGGCTCAGCCGGAGCCAGCGCACGCGGAGCCGGCGCAGCGCCGCGATGAACCGGGATCGGCCGCGCATGCGCACCACGCCCTACTCCACGGGCGTGCCGGCTCGGTAGCCGACGCCGCGCACCGTCGTGACGATCGTGGGGTGGTCGGGATCCTGCTCGATCTTGGCGCGCAGGCGCTGCACGTGCACGTTCACGAGCCGCGTATCGGCCTTGTACTGGTAGCCCCACACCTTCTCGAGGAGCACCTCCCGGGTGAACACCTGCTGCGGCTTGCGCGCAAGGATCGCCAGCAGATCGAACTCGAGCGGAGTGAGCGGGATCGGCTGGGCACCGCGCCGCACCTCGTGCGCCGAGACGTCGATCGTGAGGTCGCCGATGCGCAGCGTCTCGGCGGCGTCCTGCTGCGGCTCGCGGAGGCGCGCGCGGATCCGCGCGATCAGCTCGGCCGGATTGAACGGCTTGACGACGTAGTCGTCGGCCCCGACCTCGAGCCCCCGCACCACGTCGCGGGTGTCGGTGCGCGCGGTGAGCATGATGATCGGCACCCCCGATTCGGCGCGGATCAGCTCGCAGACCTCGATGCCGTCGAGCCCCGGCAGCATCACGTCGAGGAGCACGAGATCGGGACGCATGTCGCGGAACCGCTCGATCGCCTCGGTGCCGTCCGCCGAACTCTCGGTGATGAAGCCCTCGCCCTGGAGCACCATGCCGAGCATCTCCGCCAGTGCCCTGTCGTCGTCTACCACCAAGATGCGCGCGCTCATGAGTCCCATTATGGCGGCAAAGCCCTGGAGCCGTCCCAGCCGTGGCCGGAGCGCCGTCAGTAGTGGTCGAAGCGGCCCGGCAGCAGCTCCCAGGGTTCGCGCCCGAGGTACTCGCAGACGGCCTGGTACACGCAGTGCTCCACGAAGTAGCGCCGATGCTCGTCGTCGTCGACGTGCAGGCCGCGGACGCGCTGGATCGGCATGCGGTAGAGCATGATCGTGCGCGCCTCCCGATCCACCGAGTACCAGAGGGGGAAGCGACTCGCGCCCTCCCCCGTCGGCGCGGTCTGGAAGCCGAACCGCACCCCGCGCAGCTCATCCGGGAGGTACGACTGCAGCAGCTCGACTGCGGCGCGCGCGTCGACCTCGAAGCGCGCGAAGCGGCTGCTCGGGTCGGGCAGCGTGGGCCCCGCGAGCGATGATCGCACCGGGCGCCGGCCGTGCCGCCGGTGCACGCGCACCGCGCGACGAGACCTGCGCTCACGACCGAACATGCGCCCAGTCTAGCGACGCGCCGCCGGTCCTCGGGCTACCGCGCTACCGGGCTACCGCGTGTGGACGGTGAGCTCGCCGTCGCGCGGATCGGGCGCGAGCACCGGGTAGCCCGCGATCGACCCCTCGCCGAGCACTCTCGCGCCCGCGTGCACCGGCGCCGTGCTCGTGATCACCGCCTCGCCCGGCGCGCGCACCACGACCGCGGCGCCGGCCGGAATCGTCTCCGTGGTGGCTCGCCCCTCGCCGTCCGCGCGAGCGATCTCCACCCGCGCGTCGCCGACGCCGGGGTTCACCAGCACGAGGCGCGCGCCCGCGACCAGCGGTACGGCCACGGGTTCGTCCGTTGCGAGCTCGGGCGCCGGCACGAACCACTCGTAGTCGTGCTGATCGCTCTCGGTCGACGATCCGAGCGCCGAGGCGAGCACCGGTACATCGGACTCGACGATCAGCGCGTTGGCCCCCTCGGGCCACTCGGCCACCCTGAGCTCCCCCACGGCAGCGCCCGCGAGTTCGATCGCCCCCAGCTCCGTGCTGCCGCCCTCGCCGTCGACAGCGCGGAGCCGGGCCGTGCCGCTCGCCCCGTCGGGCGCGAGGGCGCGCACCACCACCGGAAATTCGTCGCCCTCGCCGGAGTCGCTCGGACCGTGCTCGTGGTCGCTCTCGTTCGCGATCCCCGGCAGCACGAGGCGCAGCCCGGGGGCGCTCTGGCGGGTCACCGCCGAAGCCGCGAAGGGCGAGATGCCGTCGACCTGCCCCACCCCGAGGCTCGCCGTGATCGGGGCACCGGTGCTCTCGATCCGCACCGCGAGGCGCTCGCGGTCCGGCGCGTAGCCGTTGAGCGAGACGATCTGCTGCGCCCCGGGCGCCACGAGCACACCGGTCGACTGCACGGACTCGACCGCACCGTTCTCGTCGAAGACCGTGATCCGCACCGTCGCGGGCACCGATCCGGGGTTGCCGAGGGAGAGCGTCGTCGAGATGCCCGTCGTGGTCGCACCTCCGAGGAGCCACTGCTCGTTCAGCGGATCGGCGCAGGCCCCCGCGACGACTCCCCGGAGGTTCTCGGTATCGACGCGCTGCACCTGAGCGGCGGCGAGCGGCTCTGCGAGCGGCGCCGAGAACACCCCCGGCAGGCCCGCGCCGCCCTCTTCACGGGTCAGTTCGCCGGTGCTCTCGGCGGATCCCGCGACGGTCACCGACGGGGCCCCGCTCGGGATCGCGACGCCCGGCCGGCTCGTGTCGGCGCCGAGCTCGGCGAACGAGCCCGCGCACACGAGGCTGCGGGATGCGTTCTGCGTGGTGTCCACCGTGATGGCCAGCGGCGCGCGCACCACCTCGGGCAGCGTCGTGGTGCCGAGCAGCGCCAGCGCGACGGCGCAGGTGGCGACGACCACCAGGCCGGTCGCGGCGCGCGCGCCGCCCCGCAGGATCCGAGACCGATCGCTCATCGCTTCGCCTCCCCGCGCTTCGGCCGTCTGCGCTTCTCGGGCCGCCAGGTCACCTCGCCGGTCGGAAGCGCGAGCAGCACCACTCCGAGCACCACGATGAGCTGGATCGTCCAGATCGTGTGCCCGCTCAGCGAGGTGCCGCCCAGCCTGGTCTCGGCGTCGCCCTGCACCTCGCTCCCGCTCTCCGGATCCACGACCCGCCAGAGCAGGCCCTGCTCGGTCTGCCCGGCGCTCACGAGCGCCGAGTGCTGGTCGAACACCCGCTGCAGCTCGGCGCGCTCCTCGGCGCTGCCGCCCTCTTCCAAGAGCACGAAGCCGATGCCCTCTCGGCGCAGCTCGCCGCGCATGTCCTCGCCGCCGACGCTCGCGAGACCGCCCACCAGCTCTGCGATCCGCACGTCCCGCGTCGTCTGCTCGGGCACCGCGAGCGCCGTGCGAATGGAGTCGAGCCGCACACCCGCGCCCGTCACGAGTTCGGCTCGCACGCTGTGCGACGCCTCCGGGGTGAGCACGAGGGTGCGCACGCCGGGATCCGTCTCGCCGGCCGCTTGCACGAGGGCCGGCATCTGGGCGCTGCTCGGCTGGAACGGCACCTGGTTCAGCAGCAGCTGCGCACCGACCGGCACGACGGCGACGAGTGCGCCGACGAGCGCGACGCCGACGACGGGTGCCGCCGCGCGCCGGAGCGCATCTGCGCCGACCGCGGCGAGGGAGAGCACCGCGAGCCAGTACACGGCGAGGCCCGATCCCGTCCACAGCGCCACGCTCTCATCGCCCCGCACGGTGAGGTGCAGCTGGCCCGCGGCGATTGCCGTGACCATGCCGAGACCGCCGAGCAGCGCGTTGAACAGCGTGACGGCGACGCGCCCGGTGAAGATGCCCAGCAGGGCGAGCAGCGCGAGGGGCAGCAGCAGCGTGCCGACCAGCAGCGTCGTCGGCGGCCCGTCCAGACCGATGGCGCCCAGAACGCCGGCCCAGCCCTCCAGGCCGAACTCCGGGAAGCCGAGCAGCAGATGCCCGGTCGTTGCGGAGTCGAAGGGGGCGACGACCCCGGGATCGAGCAGCAGATCGAGCGGCCGGCCCGCGACCAGACCGGTCACGATCTTCGGCGCGAAGAGCACGAGCGGCACCAACGCCGTCGTGAGCACGCGCGCCGCTCCGCGCACCGTCGTGAAGAGACCCACGACCAGCATCACGAGCGCTGCGGGGATGAGGATCGGAGCGGCCGCGAGCGCCACCGCCGCGAGCAGCGATGCCGTGCCGGCCCAGCTCCACGACTCCCGGCAGCGCGCGGCCGCGAGGAGCAGCCACGGCAGCACGACCGTCAGCACCAGCGTGGTGAGGTGCCCGCTCTGCAGCGAGCCGAGCAGCACCGGGCTCAGCGCGAACCCGAGGCCGAGCAGCGCGCGGGCGGCCTTCGACTCGGTCAGCTGCGCTGCCCAGATCCAGCCGCCGAGTGCGGTGAGCGGGATCGCCGACACCATGAGCAGCACGAGTGCGTGCGAGGGATTCCAGAAGGTGAGTGTGCCGAGCAGGGCGAGCACCCACGTGAAGGGGTCGGCCGGCACTCCGTCGAGCGGGCGCGTGTTCCACCACAGCTGGTCGATGGCGTTGAGGGGCGCCAGGCCGCCGCCGAACAGGCTGGTGTGCGGCAGGGCCCACCAGGTGAGCGCGATCGCCGCGACCATGGCGGCGACGAGCACGGCGAGGCCCCCCGATGAGATGAAGTGGAGTTCTCGCCGTTGCCTGCCGGTCGATGCGAGGATCGCCTCCCGGTCGATCATCCGGGCCGTGCGCACGCTCTTGGGGTCCACGCGCAGCTTGCGGATCGCGGCCCACCCGAGGGCGGACTGCTCGCGGATCCGGCGCCGGGACGCGATGATCGCGTGCGGCCGGAAGAACACGGCGTAGGCAGAGACGAACTCGCCGATCATGTAGCCCGGTTGCTCGCGGATCAGCGCCCACAGCACCCTGAGCACCGCGTACACCGGCAGGCCGAGCCACTCGAAGAACGCCACGACGGGAGGCGCGTAGGCGATGCGCCGGTGCAGGTGCGCGGTGCGGGCCTGGCGGTGCGCCGCACGCAGCACCGAGCGCCGACGGTCGATGCGCGGCCCCGCGACGCCGCTCTGGGCGAAGCGCACCCGGGACGCCGGCGACACCTCGACCCGGTACCCGGCGAGGCGGGCGCGCACGCAGAAGTCGAGCCCGTCGTCGTACACGGGCAGCGCTGGATCGAAACCGCCCAGGCGCTGCCAGATGTCGCGGCGCACCAGCATGCCCACCGGGCCGACGCCCAGCACGTCCTGCAGATGGTCGTACTGCTGCTGATCCAGCTCCTGCCGCCGGAGGGTCCAGCGGGAGCCGTACCGGGTGAGGCTCTGCCCCAGCTCGATGATGCGCTCCGGGTGATCCCAGTCGACCAGCTTCGGCCCGGCGACGACCACCGAGGGCGCGCGTTGCACACTGCTGACGATGTGTGCGAGCGCGTCGGGCTCGGGGCACGAGTCCTCGCTGAGCAGCCAGAACCACTCCTCGGTCGCGTCTGCCGCTTCTTCTGCGTCTCCCCCGCCGCTCGCGGCTGCTTCGGCCGACACCGCGGCCGAGATCCCGCGGGCCACCGCCTGGCCGTACGACAGGCGCGCGGGCAGTCCGACCACCCGCTCCGCCCCGCTGACCAGGAGCTGCTCGCCCAGGCCCTCGGAGCCGCCGTTGTTGACCGCGATGATCGCCGCGGGTGCGACGGTCTGCGCCGCGATCCCGGCGATGGTCTGGTCGAGCCATTCCCCGCCCTGCTGGGCGACCAGGATGGCGGTTACTCTCGTGCGCATATGGCGCTCAGTCTAGGCCTGCGGGAGTCGCGGGGCCTGAAGACCTCCCGGCACGGCGAGAATGCGCTGCGCATCGCCTTCCCCGCCCGCAGCGACGCAGGAGCGGATCCTCAGCCGGTTGAGCGCAGCGACGCAGGAGCGGAGTCGAAACCCGCATACCGCACACCGCCCGTGGCTTCGACTCGCCTCCGGCTCGCTCGACCAGCGGGCCTGGCGTAGAGGAGGCGCTACATCGCCTCTTTGCGCAGCTTGCGGCGTTCCCGCTCGGAGAGGCCGCCCCAGATACCGAAGCGCTCATCGTTCTCGAGCGCGTACTCGAGGCACTCCGAGCGCACCTCGCAGCTCTCGCAGATCCGCTTCGCCTCGCGCGTCGATCCGCCCTTCTCCGGGAAGAACGCCTCGGGGTCGGTCTGCGCGCACAGCGCATCGGTGTGCCAGGCGAGCGCCTCGTCGTCCGAGCGAACGCCGGGAACACCGAGGAACACCGGGTCGACGAACCAGTTGCCCGGAACCGGGGTCTGCGGCGAATCGTTCAACGTTCGCTCCTTCCACTGGTCCGGGGTCGCGCGGGCTGCGCGACGATACTCACACAATTACACCGTTGTGATTCGTTCAAGTCAAGCTGGAAATCTTAAACCCTCAAGAGGCGCTTGAGGTTCGAAGACACGCTGGCGTGTCGCGATTGTTCCCGATTCGGGGTCGCGGCGGACCGGGTCGACGCGGTCAGCCCCAGATCACGAGCATGCGGTACGTCATCACCGCGACCGAGAAATGCACCACCGCGAGCACCATGTTCGCCCACCGCGTCCGATCGATCAGTGCCCAGAACCCCGCTGCGAGCGGCAGCAGCAGCGCCACGATGAGATACATCCAGAACTCGAGCGGATCGCCCGCCGCGCGGTTGCCGGCGAACGGCGCCGCGATCGAGATGACCACCTGCGCGATCAGCAGCAGCGCCACGAGCAGCGTCGCGCCCATGGTGATGTCGTCGGGGCTCCGTTTGCGCAGCGCCGCAACCAGGCACACGACCGCCGCGACGACGGCGATCGAGATCAGGGCGATGGCGTAGCCGAGGATCATTGCGCGCTCCCGTCTGTTCCGCCTTGCGCACCCGGGTCTCCGGCCCGCGCATCGGGCGTCGGGAAGTTCGTGACGACTCGGGTGCGGCCGCGCTTCACCTCGATCAGCCCGATCAGCCTGCCGTCGGGCGCGATCGCGGCCGCGAGCCTCGCATCCGGGTGCGTCTCGGGATCCAGCTCGAGGCGCTTGCCGTGGCCGAGATCCACCGTCTGCTGCGCCGTGAGTCGCAGCTCGGGGAAGAGCCTCCCCGCCACCGTCGCGGGATCGAGCAGCGGAAGCGCCCCGCCGGCCACCAGGCGCTCCGTGCTCGCGGCGCCCGCGACCCCGAACGGGCCCACCTCGGTGCGACGCAGCGCCGTGAGGTGGCCGCCCACGCCCAGCGCGGCGCCGAGATCCCGCGCGAGAGCGCGGATGTAGGTGCCCGAGGAGCACCGCACGGTCGCCTCGACGTCGATGACCGGCACCCCGTGCGCCGACGCCGTGCGCGGTTCGCCGAGATCGAAGGCGTGGACCGTCACCGGCCGCTTCGCGAGCTCGACCTGCTCGCCCGCCCGCACACGGTCGTAGGCGCGGCGGCCGTCGACCTTGATGGCGCTGACCGCACTGGGAGCCTGCTCGATCTCGCCCGTGAGCTCCGCCACGGCGGCCGCGACGCGCGCCGGGTCGGCGGCGAGCGCGATGATGTCCGACGGGTCGGCGGCGCTCACCGCCTCGCTCTCGCGATCATCCGTGACGGTCGCGATGCCGAGCCGGATCGTCGCCGTGTAGGTCTTGTCGAGGCCGACGAGGTGCGTGAGCAACCGGGTCGCCGGCCCGGCCCCCAGCACGAGCAGACCCGTCGCCATCGGATCGAGCGTGCCGGCGTGCCCCACCTTGCGCGTGCCGAGCGCGCGGCGCGCCTTCGCGACGACGTCGTGGCTCGTCCACCCCTCGTCCTTGTCGATCAGCAGGATCGCACCCTGTTCGGGCAGCGCGTTCGGAGCCTCGTTCGTCACCCCACCAGCCTAGCGCCGCGACGGTACCCGGGGCCGACCGCTCCCGCTGCCTAGACTGGACGGGTGGAGAACGCGGCGATGACACGGGCGCTCATCGAGTGGTACGCGCGTGCGGCCCGGGATCTGCCCTGGCGCGATCCCGAGACCACCCCGTGGGCGGTGCTCGTCTCCGAGTTCATGCTGCAGCAGACCCAGGTGGACCGCGTGCTCCCGCGCTGGGCGGCCTGGGTCGAGCGCTGGCCGACGCCCTCCGCCCTCGCGATCGACGAGCCGGGTGAGGCGGTGCGCGTCTGGGATCGCCTCGGCTACCCGCGCCGGGCCCTCTGGCTGCACCGCGCAGCGGTCGAGATCGCCGATCGGCACGGCGATCGGGTGCCCGCCGATATCGACGAGTTGCTGGCGCTGACCGGCATCGGCCCCTACACGGCCCGCGCCGTCGCGGTCTTCGCCTTCGGCGAGCGCCACCCGGTCGTCGACACGAACACCAGGCGCGTGCTCGCACGCGCCGTGCACGGGCGCGCTGCGGCGGGGATGCCCGCGGCCGCCGACCTGGACGACATGGCGGCGCTGCTCCCGGAGGACCGGGCGGGGGCCGCCGCCGTCAACGCCGCCGCCATGGAACTCGGCGCGGTGGTGTGCACGGCCCGCGCGCCGCGCTGCGGCGAGTGCCCCATCGCCCGCTGGTGCGAGTGGCGCGGCGCCGGTTACCCGGACAACGCCCCCGCGAAGCGCCCCCGGCAGGCGAGGTTCGCGGGCAGCGACCGCCAGGCGCGGGGACGGATCATGGCGCTGCTGCGCCGCTCGGAGGGCGCGGTCGCGGTCGAGCGCGCCCTCGAGGCGGCGGCCGACGGCGGGGTGGGCGATCCGGAGCAGCCCCGCCGAGCCTACGACTCGCTCGTCGCCGACGGGCTCCTGGTGGAGCGCGAGGGGAGCGCGCGGCTGCCGTAGGCGGGCTCGATCCACCCTCGTTCCTCGGCCATCAGCACGGCCTGCTGACGGCTCTCCAGCCCGAGCTTGCCGAGCACGGCGCTGACGTGATTGCGCACCGTTCCGGGGGCGAGCGACAGCGAACGCGCGATCTGCGCCGTCGTCTCCCCGCGACGTCCCGCGCGCAGCACGTCGAGCTCGCGATCGGTCAACGGGCAGCGGGCGTCGCTCAGGGCGTCCGCGGCGACCTCGGGATCGACGTAGCGGCCGCCCGCGGCCACGCGGCGGATCACAGCAGCGACCTCGTCAGCGCTCCGCGACTTGGGGAGGAAGCCCGCCACTCCGGCCGCCAGGGCTCGACGCAGCACACCGGGGCGCGCGTGGCGCGTCACGACGACGCAGCGCGTCCCCACCGACACGCCGATGCGCGCGGCGGCCTCGACGCCGTCGAGGCCGGGCATCTCGAGGTCGAGCAGGCAGACGTCGGGCCGCACCCTGAGCGCCTCGTCCACGGCCTGCTCCCCGTCGACGCACTCCGCGACGATCTCGATGTCGTCTTCCAGGCCGAGCAGCGCGGCGAGGGCCGAACGGATCATCGCCTCGTCATCGGCCAGGAGCACCCGGATCACCGGTGCCCCCCGTCGGTCGGCGCGACCCCGCGCCCACCTGGCGCAGCGCCGGACGCGCCACCGGACACGTCACCGGACGGCACGCTGACGACGACGGTGAAGTCGTGCCTGCCGCGCCGCACCTCAACCGAGCCGCCGACCTCGCCAACCCGGCGGGCGATCCCGTCGAGCCCCGACCCATCAGTGGAGGGCTCGTCGCCCGCGGCGTGATTCGCGATCTCATAGCGCCACGATGGTCCCGTGCGAATGAGCGCCAAGCGGGCCCAGCGCCCGCCGCCGTGCCGCAGCGCGTTCGTCGTGGTCTCGCGGATCACCGGCCCGAGCACCTCCGCGGGCGCGGCGTCCGCATCCGGATCCACAGCGGTTTCCACCTCGGTACCGGCCGCCCGCAGCAGATCCGCCGCGTTCGCGATCTCATCGCGCAGCGGCACGGAACGGAAGCGCAGCGCCAGATCCCGAGTCCCCTGCCGGGCCTCGTCGACGCTGCGACGCGCCGCGCGCAGCTGCTCCAGTGCCGCGGCGCGATCCTGCTTCTCCAGCAGCCGCTCCGCGAGCTCGAGCTGCAGCGCGATCACCTGGAGGTGGTGGCCCTGGAGGTCGTGCACGTCGGTCGCCACCCGCAGCCGCTCTCGCGTCGCACCCAGATTCGCCTCGGAGACTCGGGCGCGGTCGAGCGCGACGAGCACGTCCCACCACCACAGCGACAGCACCGTCGCGACGGGGATGAAGAGGGAGAAGAATCCCAGCAGCCACGCGCCCTGGGCATCCGGCACGATCGCCCCGAGCGCCCGTGCGTCGACCAGCCACAGCACGCCGAGCAGCGCGCACGCCGCCGCGGTCACCCGCACGCGCAGCCCCGGCTGCCACCGCAGCAGCAGCGACGACTGCACCAGCGGGAGCGCGACCGGCAGCCAGAGCCCCGAGAGCAGACCCACCACGACGCCGCAGGCGGTGGCGACCAGCAGCGGCACGCGCACGGCCCACCAGGACGCACCGGGTGAGGCGCCCGCGTCGCGATACCGCCAGATCAGCGGCACCGTCGACGCCCACCACACGATTCCGGCTCCGGCGATGACGGCGGCCGGCCACGGGCCGCGCCCGAGCGACGCCGCGACCCATAGGAACACGAGCATCGCCTCCATGAACAGCACTCCCGACACGGTGTACCACCAGGTCGCGGAGATCCTCCCAGAGAATCGGGCGGGTGCCGCGAGCTCCGCTGCGGACGGGGGCGCCGCCTGCGCGGCCTGCGCGGCCTGCGCGGTCGGCTGGGTCTGCTGGGTCATGCACTCACCCTAGGCCCATGACACATGTCACCCCCGACGCGTGCAGAACTTCCCGCGATCGGTGACACGTCGACACTTCCGAGCGTGCGCCCGACGCGATGGACTGGAATCACACACCGGACGACGGCACCACGACGGTTCGCGGCAGCCCGAGCTCATCGATTCCGATAGACAGGAGACCCTCATGAACCTCATCGACGCCTTCCAGGACCTGGTATCCCACGTCCCCGAGCTTCTCCAGCCGCTGATCGTGGCTCTGGCGGGCGCCGTCCCGATGATCGAGGGCGAGGGCTCCGCGACCATCGGGATCATGGGCGGGATGCACCCCGTCGTCGCCGTGATGGCGGCGATCCTGGGCAACTTCATCTGCGTTGCCCTGCTCGTGCTGCTCGGCTCCGGCGCGCGTCGGGCGGTCGTCGCGAGGTCCCGTCGCAGGGGGTCAACGGCCTCCCGGGCAGGGAGCGCCGCTGCGACGCCGGCCCCGGACCCCTCGCTCGCCGGCGCAGCGGGCGCGGCCGGCGCAGCCGGCGCAGCGAGCGCGGCCGCGCCTGCACCCGCCGCTGCATTCGCAACCACCGCTCCGGATGCGTCCACCGCTCCGGATGCACCGATCGCCGAGAACCACCGGGCCGCAGCCCGGCACGCGAAGTTCCAGCGCGCGTTCGCACGCTACGGCGTGCCCGGCGTGAGCCTGCTCGGCCCGCTCCTGCTCCCCACGCAGTTCACCGCGACGATGCTCGCCGCGATCGGAGTGGACAAGGCTCGGATCCTCGTCTGGCAGGCCATCGCCATCACCGGCTGGACCACGATCGTCGCGGTCCTGGTCAGCGGAGTGCTCTCCGCCGCCGGGTGATCGCGCTCCGGGTCCGGGCACCGGCTCGTCGTCCACGCGCGGACCGGTGGCGTATTCACCGATTCCCGCGTGACGCCTCGCGGACCTGCCGCACCATCGGATGCCTGCAGGTGCGCGAGGTGTCACGCGTATCGCGCCGCCGGCCGAGGGAGCGGGGAGGCGCGGCCGCGGCTCCCTAGTCGCGATCCTCGTCGTCGAGCAGATCCTGCTCCGCGAGGCCGTCGACGTCCATCTCGCCGTCCCCGATCTCGCGAGGCTTGACGTACGGATCCTCCTCGCCCGCGTACTGGGCGTGCGCCGCGAGCGCCGCCGACTCCTCGTCGCGGCGCTTCGCCTCCGCCAGCAGCTCGTTGAGGTGCTGCGCGCTCTCCGGCAGTTCGTCGTGGATGAACTCGAGCGTCGGCGTGAGGCGCGTGCCCAGCTGCTTGCCGACCTCGCTGCGCAGCATCCCCGTCGCGGCGCGCAGGGCCGCTGCCGAGTCCGTCTGAGCCTGTTCGTCGCCGTACACCGTGTAGAACACGCTCGCGTGCTGCAGATCGCCGGTGACGCGCACATCCGTGATGGTCACGAAGCCGAGGCGCGGATCCCGCAGCCCCTTCTCCAGCCTGCGCGCGATGATCTGCTGGATGCGCTCTGCGACCTTGCCGGCCCTCGGATTGCTCATGCATCCAGCCTACCGCCGCCTGTGCCCTTGGGGGCTCACCTCCCGGCTCGCGCCCGGCCATCCGCCGCGCGTCCGTCCGCGGGCGCCTCCACCCGCCCGCACCGGGTGCACGCGCGCACGGTCAACCGCCCGCACGTCCAACTGCCCGCACGCTCAACCGCCCGCTCCGGGTGCACGCGCGTCAGTTGTTGCGGCCTCGCGCGCCGGGAGGCCGCAACAACTGACGCGCGTGGGAGCGGATGCGCGGAGTCGGACGGGCGCCCGGGAGGGCGGTGCTCCGCCCGCGGGCCGCGCGCGGCGGCGTGAGATGATGTGCCGGTGGGCGGTCGGAGCGAGGAGGAGCAGCGGTTGCGCACGCTGGTGCTGCTGCGCCGGGTGCGGGATCGCATCGACCGCGCGTACGCGGAGCCGCTCGATGTCGAATCGCTGGCCCGCTGGATCGGGTTCTCGGCCGGGCATCTCAGCCGCGAGTTCACGGCAGCCTACGGCGAGTCGCCCTACAGCTACCTCATGACCCGTCGCATCGAGCGCGCGATGACCCTGTTGCGGCGCGGCGACCTCAGCGTCACCGAGGTCTGCTCTGCGGTGGGCTATGGCTCGCTCGGCACCTTCACCACCCGCTTCACTGAGCTTGTGGGCATGTCCCCGGGCCGATATCGGCGCGAGGGCCCACCGCCGCTCTCCGGTCTGCCCGGGATCATCACCATGCGGGTGACCAGACCGATCAGGAATCGAGAAGTTCTCCGCCCCACCTCGGAGTAGCGTGACAGCCATGAAGATCAACATTCACGTCACGTTCCTGCCCCACACCGACCCCGAGGCCTCGCTCGCGTTCTACCGCGACGTGCTCGGCTTCGAAGTGCGGGGCGACGTGGGTTACGAAGACATGCGCTGGATCACGGTCGGCCCCGCGAATCAGCCCGACACGTCGATCGTGCTGACGCCGCCCGCAGTCGATCCCGGTCTCACCGACGAAGAACGCAGTGTGGTGCGCACCCTCGTCGCGAAGGGCGCCTACGCCTCCGTAGTGTTCGCCACCGATGAGCTGCAACAGCTGTTCGAGCGGGTCGAGGCGGCGGGGGTCGATGTGCTCCAGGAGCCGATGGATCAGGACTGGGGCACCCGCGACTTCGCGTTCCGCGATCCCGCGGGCAACACGGTGCGTGTGCAACAGCTCGGCTGAGCCCGCGGCGCCTGTCCGCCCTTCCCTTTCGCCCCTCTCGCTCGCGCGCCGGTTCCTCTTCCTGGCGCGCCGGCGCCCTGCGCGCCCGTCCGCTTCCTCGCGCGCCGGCTCCCCTTCCTCGCGCGCCGGCTCCCCTTCCCCGTGCGCCGGCTCCCCTTCTTCGCGCGCCAGGAGATGCTGCCATTCCTCGAACTTGGTGACAACAACTGACGCGCGAAGGGTCGAGCGGGGGAGATCGGCTCATTGTCGTGCGGCACTTGCGCCCTCGACGGGGCCGGCGCACGAGCAGGGGCCGGCGCAGTTCGACTGAACTGCGCCGGCCCCGATCCCGATCCGGCTGATGCCTCGGAGGCTACGCCCGCGGCTTCTCCACCATCTCGGTGGTCTCGATCTCGTCGCCCACCTGGATGTCGTTGTACTTGCCCAGGCCGATACCGGCTTCGAAGTCGGTCTTGACCTCGGTGACGTCGTCCTTGAAGCGACGCAGCGACTCGATGGCCAGGCCATCGGCGATCACGACGCCCTCGCGGATCACGCGCGCCTTCGCGTTGCGCGTGATGGTGCCGCTGCGCACGATGACACCGGCGATGTTGCCGAACTTCGACGAGCGGAACACCTCGCGGATCTCCGCCACACCCGACTGCACCTCCTCGTACTCGGGCTTGAGCAGGCCCTTGAGCGAGTTCTCGATGTCGTCGAGCGCGTTGTAGATGACGTTGTAGAAGCGGATGTCGATGCCCTCGCGCGCAGCGCGCTCGCGAGCCTTGACATCGGGACGCACGTTGAAGCCGATGACGATCGCGTTGTCGATCGTGGCGAGATCCACGTCCGACTCGGTGATCGCACCGACGCCGCGGTGCAGAATGCGCAGCTGCACCGACTCGTCGACCTCGATCTTCATCAGCGACTCCTCGAGCGCCTCGACGGCACCCGACACGTCGCCCTTGATGATGAGGTTGAGCGACTCGACCTTGCCGTCCTCCAGCGCCTTCGTGAAGTCCTCGAGGCTGATGCGCTTGCGCGCCTTCGCGAGCTGAGCATTGCGCTCGGCGGCCTCGCGCTTCTCGGCGATCTGACGAGCCGTGCGGTCCTCGGAGGTGACGATGAAGTTGTCGCCCGCGCGCGGCACGCTCGACAGCCCCTGCACCTGCACCGGCCGAGAGGGCAGCGCCTCGAGCACCGGGTCGCCGTTCTCGTCGCTCATCGCGCGCACACGACCGTAGGCCGTACCCGCCACGATCGCGTCGCCGACGCGCAGCGTGCCCGACTGGATGAGCACCGTCGCCACCGAACCGCGACCCTTGTCGAGCTTCGCCTCGATGGCCACGCCTCGCGCGTCCTTGTCGGGGTTGGCGCGCAGGTCGAGACCGGCGTCGGCCGTCAGCAACACGGCGTCGAGCAGCTCGGTGATGCCGACATCGTTCTTCGCCGAGACGTCGACGAACATCGCGTCGCCGCCCCACTCCTCGGACACCAGGCCGAACTCGGTGAGCTGCTGGCGCACCTTGTCCGGGTTCGCGCCCTCCTTGTCGATCTTGTTGACCGCGACCACGACGGGCACGTCGGCCGACTGCGCGTGGTTCAGCGCCTCGATCGTCTGGGGCATGATGCCGTCGTCCGCCGCCACCACGAGGATCGCGATGTCGGTCACCTGGGCGCCACGGGCGCGCATGGCGGTGAACGCCTCGTGGCCCGGGGTGTCGATGAAGGTGAGGGCGCGATCGACGCCGTCGTGCATGGTGTGCACCTGGTAGGCACCGATGTGCTGCGTGATGCCGCCGGCCTCGCCGCCGCCCACGTCCGCCTTGCGGATCGCGTCGAGCAGTCGGGTCTTGCCGTGGTCGACGTGACCCATAACCGTGACCACCGGGGGCCGCTGCTGGAGAACGTCGTCGCCCTCTTCCTCGAGCTCGCCCTCGATGTCGATGTCGAAGCCCTCGAGCAGCTCGCGATCCTCGTCCTCGGGAGAGACGATCTGGATCTTGTAGCCCAGCTCGTCGCCGAGGATCTCGAAGGTCGCCTCGTCGAGAGACTCCGTGGCGGTCGCCATCTCACCGAGGTGGAAGAGGATCGTCACGAGGTTCGATGCGCTCGTATCGATCTTGTCGGCGAAGTCCGACAGCGACGCCCCGCGGCGCAGACGGATCGGGGTCGCACCGTCACCGCGCGGGACCTGCACACCGCCGATCGACGGCGCCTGCCGCATCTCGAACTCTTGCCGCTTCGCCCGCTTCGACTTGCGCGCCTTGCTCTTGGAGCCGCCGCGACCGAAGGCACCCGCGGTGCCCGCACCACGACCGCCACGACCGCGTCCGGCGAAACCGCCCCCGGGGCGCGGCCCCGCGAACCCGCCGGCGCCCGGAGCACCACCGCCGCCGCCGGGACGGTTGAACCCGCCGCCGCCGGGACGACCGCCGCCGCCCGGACGACCGGGGCCTCCCGGACGACCTCCGCCCGCTCCCGCACCCTGCGGGCGCGGAGCCGGCCGCGGAATGTTGCCCGGATTGGGGCGACCGCCGGGACGGCCCATGCCCTGGCTCGGCGCGAACGGGTTGTTGCCCGGACGAGGCGGACGCGGAATGCCCATGCCCTGGCTCGATGCGAACGGGTTGTTGCCGGGACGCGGGCCGGCGGGCTTGGGAGCGCCGGGCTTCGGCGCACCGGGCTTCGATCCCGGCTTCGCGGCGGCGGGCTTCGCAGCCGCGTCGGACGCGGCGGGCTTCGCCTCCGCAGGCGCCGCGGGCTCGACCGTCTCGGTCGCGGGCGCAGGCTTCTCGGCCTGCGGCGCGGCCGGCTTCGGGCCGGGCTTGGGGCCGGCGGGCTTCTTGGCCGCGGGCTTCGACGCCGCGGCGGCGTCATCTCCCTTGGGCTTGGCCACTCCATCCGCCTCGAGGGCGGCCTTGACCTTGCGCGCCACCGGGGGCGCGACCGCGGACGAGCTCGCCTTGACGAACTCGCCCATCTCCTTCAGCTTGGCCAGGACGACCTTGCTATCGACACCGATCTCAGCTGCGATCTCGTGTACGCGTGGGTTTGCCACTTTTCTCCTGTCTGGGTTCACGCCAGACAGGCGAGAACCATGATTAACGGACGGGTCTCATCGTGAGCCGCTCATTAGTTGTCCATAAGTGTTTTCAGCCTGTTCTCTATAGGGCCAGCGTCGGGCTTCCCCGACACTCGCAGCGCACGCGGAAACGATCCGCGCGACACTGCTCGATCCAGACAGCGAGCCGTGGGATGCACCCAGGCTCCTCGCCCGGGGAGCACCGCACGATCATCGGCGACGAGTCGCCCTTCGTGCACCACTACCCGCAAGAGTTCTGTGCGCGAGGCACGCTTGCGACACGCGACACAGGTCCGAACCGAATCCATCTTACCAGCTTCCCACTTCTCGATCCTCCCAGGGTGTTCGCCGGCGGCGATCCGGCTCCCTGGGGGACGCCCGCATCTCGGCGCAGCTCGGCGCACGCGACCGCAACCGCCCCGTCAACCTGCGTGAGCTTGCGAGTCGCAGGATCCACTCTCCTGGATACTGCGACTCGCTATCGCTCGCGCAGCAAGACGGTTTGGGGTCAGCCGTCCATGATAGGACGCGGTGGCGTCACCGCGGATCGCACAGAAACGCTGTCGCGTTTCCTTGCGAGCGATCCACGCGGGCTGAATGCTGCGATCCGGACGTTCCGCGTCGGGCTTCGCCGCTCCGCGAAACGCGCTCAGATCGACATCCAGCCCGATCGATTCAGTCGTTCATGATCGAATCGGGCTGAATACTGCGATCCGGACGTTCCGCGTCGGGCTTCGCCGCTCCGCGAAACGCGCTCAGATCGACATCCAGCCCGATCGATTCAGTCGTTCATGATCGAATCGGGCTGAATGTCGATCTTCGCGCCCGTCAGCTTCGCGGCGAGACGGGCGTTCTGTCCCTCCTTACCGATGGCGAGCGACAGCTGGAAGTCGGGCACCAGCGCGCGCACCTGCTTCAGCGACTCATTGAGCATGAAGACATCGGTCACCTTGGCCGGCGACAGCGCGTTGGCCACGAACGTCGGCAGTTCGGGCGAATAGTCGACGATGTCGATCTTCTCTTCTCCGAGCTCGCTCATCACGGCGCGCACTCGGCTGCCCATCTCGCCGATGCAAGTCCCCTTGGCGTTGATCCCGCTCTGCTTTGCCCGCACAGCCACCTTGGTACGGTGCCCGGCCTCGCGTGCCAGCGACACGATCTCGACGAGACCATCCGCGAGCTCAGGAACCTCCCGCTCGAACAGTTTGCGCACCAGACCCGGGTGCGTGCGCGACACCACGACCTGCGGCCCCTTCGTGCCCTTGGAGACGCTGGTCACATACACCCGCATGCGCGTGCCGTGCGGGTACTGCTCGCCCGGCACCTGCTCCTCAGGCGGCAGGATCGCCTCGAGCTCGCCGAGATCGATGTGCACCATGCGGGGGTTGGGGCCCTGCTGCACCACACCGGAGAGGATCTGCCCCTCCTTGTCCTTGAAGACGCCGAGCACGGCATCGTCGGTGAGATCCCGCATGCGCTGGCTGATGACCTGCTTGGCGGCGCTGGACGCCACGCGACCGAACTCGTCGGTGGTCACATACGCCTCTCCGATGACCGCGCCCGCCTCATCGACCTCGGGCACGAGCACCGAGATGTCGCCGGTCTTGCGGTCGAGCGCCACACGCACCTGATCCTCGCGGGGAACGGAGAGACCCTGATTCTCGGCGTGGCGCAGATAGGCCGATCGAATGGCCTGCTCGATGATCTCGGCGAGTTCGTCGAAGGGGATCTCCCTCTCGCGCTCGAGTCCTCGCAGCATGGCAAGATCGATTTTCACGACGGCCTCCTCAGTGGCTATTGAAATGTCTATTCAGCTGTCGCCGCGGGCGCAATCGCCACGCAGCAGATCATTCAGAATACCCCACTCCCCGGCACCCGATCCGGGAGGGCGACCTGCACCGGCAGGACGCGGCCGTCCTCGACCGCGAAACCGCGCCCGGGAGGGAAGTCCGCGCGCTTCACCCGGCCGAACGACTCGCGGAACAGGGTCTGACTCTCGGCGTCGTCGGGTTGCAGCGCGATCCCCCAGCGAGGCTGCTTGAGCGCGGTGAACAGCTCCCAGATCCCGCCGGCGGTGCCCTGTTCGAACTCGAACAGCACGAGCGCCTCGGCGCGGCGTGCGGCCTTGGCCAGCGCGACGAGCACGGGCAGCGCCTCCGTGCCCTCGGCTTCAGCCGGGCGCTCGACGACGATCACCCCGCGTGCGCCCGCACGGGGAAAGACCAGCGGTTCGGGTGTCTCGGCGGCTCCGGCGAGCGCGTCACCCGCGGGATCCGCGATCGGCCTGCCGATCGGCCCTCCGATGCGGCTCCCCAGCGGGCAGCCGACCGCCCCTCCCGGCAGCCCGCTCGCCGGAGCGACCGGAGCGCCGCCGAGGGCGACGACCAGCTGCCGCGCGAGGTCCTGCACCTCGGCAGCTCCGTGGGCGACGCGATCCCAGCGGCCCGCGGATCTGAGCCCGTTCCCGGTCAGCGTGAGCAGCACCGTCTCGACCTCCTCTCCTCGGCCGGCGGCCCAGCGGCTGAGGGCCTCGACACAGCTGCGCACCGCGGTGGACTGGCCTGATCCGGCGGGCCCCGAGACCACGCCCAACCCGCTCATCCTCATGCCGACCGGCACGAAGGTGCGCGTGTCGATGCCGTAGACGGGCCGCCCTCCGCTGTCGGTCGCAAGCTCGCTCAACGGCACCCGATCGGGCGCATTGCGCACCTCGGCCGCCTGCTGGACACCGCCGTGCCGCAGAGTGATCGCGAGCTGCTCGAGCTCTCGCGCCTGCCCCGCAAGATTCTGCGCTCCTCCGAGTAGAGCGATCTGGATCTCGTCGGGCTCACCCGCCAGGAGCGCCCGTCCGGGCGGCGCCTCGTCGAGAACCTCCCCTGCGACGCCCAGGTGACTGTAGTCGTGCGGGCCGGCGAGCCTGAACACGTAGTGCTGCTGCAGGCTCGCCGACATTGCTGCGGGGATCGCGGCCGGTCGGTCCGCAGTCAGCACGACGTGCACTCCGACGGCCCGCCCCGTCATCATGATCTCGCCCAGCATTTGGAATGGTGAGCTCGGGCCGCCGAGGCCCTCGGTGGCCTGCCGGAATGCGCCGAAGCCGTCGATCAGGAGCACCGCTCTCGGCTCGCGCTCTCCTCCCGACGTGCGCCGATAGGCGGCGAGCCCTCCCGCGCGCGCGGCGGCATAGCGGGGCCCGCGCTCGGCGATCAGGTCGAGCATGCGCTGCAGGATGCGTCCCACGAGCTCGATATCGGAGAGCGGAGCGAGCGCTCCCACGGTCGGCAGCGGGGCGAGCGCATCGAGCGCGCCGCCGGCCGCGTCGATGGCGTACATGGCGAGCGGTTGCCCCCGCGCCCCCATGCTGAGCGAGGCGGCGAGCGTGATCAGGGCGCTCGTCTTGCCGGTGCCGCCGGCGCCGATAAACGCGATGCTCCCTGCTTCCTCGAGGTCGATGCAGACGGGTCGCTGCGCCTGCGCCGCGGGTTCGTCCCGCAGACCGATCGCGGCCGAGCCGTCGGTGCCGCCCACGGCACCTCCAAACCCAGGGCCGTCGGTTCGATCGCGCAGCGCCTGCAGGTCGAGGGTCTCGGGCAGCGCGTCGAGCCATGGCCGCCTCGGACTCGCGAGCCCGGCGATACGCGCCGCCTCGACGATTCCGTCGCGGAGCTCTTCGATGTCCCGCGGCGGCTCCCCGCGCTCGGAGCGGGCCGGGCCGGGTTCGGGCGGGATGTCCCACGGCTCTCCCTCGGTGAACCTCAGCGAGCGAACGTCGATGCGGGTCTCGGGAACGACGGACGCCGCTCGACCTCCGAGGTATCCGGTTTGGAAGTGGCTGACCCTGCCGGGGCCGATCTTGATGGCCCCTCGCCCCGGGGTCTCGGGGTCGAAGTATGCAGCATCGTCGACGCCGATGACATCGCGGCTGTCGAGTTCATCCGCCATGCGGAGCGCGACGCGCAGGTTCGAGTTGGCACGGAGGGAGTCCTTGATGACGCCGGCCGGGCGCTGCGTCGCCATGATGAGGTGGAGGCCGAGAGAGCGACCGCGTTGGGCCACGTCGATCACCCCGTCGACGAACTCGGGCACCTCGTTCGCGAGCGCGGCGAACTCGTCGATCACGATGACCAGGACCGGCGGGGCGGCCGGATCGGAGCGCCGCTCCATGGAGATGAGATCCTTCGCCCCGTGCCGCGCCAGCAGTTCCTCCCGATAGCGCAGCTCGGCCCGCAGGGAGGTGAGTGCGCGTCGCACGAGATGCGGGCTGAGATCGGTCACCAGACCGACCGTGTGCGGCAGCTCGGTGCACTCGGCGAAGGCGGCCCCTCCCTTGTAGTCGACCAGCAGGAATGTGAGCCGTTCCGGGCTCACGCGCGCGGCCATGCTCATGATCCAGGTCTGCAGGAACTCGGATTTTCCGGCGCCCGTGGTGCCGCCGACGAGCGCGTGCGGCCCGTGCGTGCGCAGATCAATCGCGGCAGGCCCCTCCGACCCCTGCCCGACCACCGCGGCGAGCGCGATCTGCTCGCGTTCGGCGCCCGGCGTCCACTGCGCCGTGAGCGTGCCGGATGCCGCCCACGCGTGCACGATCGGCGGCGCCCCGCCCAGCAGATCCGCGTCGTGCAGCTCCCGCAGGTGCACCGACCTGGGCAGGTCGCTCTCGTCGAGCACTTTCGCGCTCGTGTCTTCGACGGGGGCGAGACGGCGGGCGAGTTCGAGCGCCCGGGGCGCCTCGATGAACTCGATGCGCCGCAGCGGCACGACCGTTCCCGTGCGCACGAAGCCGACTCTTCCTTCCGCCTGCCCGAGTTCGACGAAGGTGCGGCACGCTGCGGGGAGCCGGGCGCGTTCGCGCGCGACCCAGATGAGGTGGATCCCCGAGTCGGGTCCGTCCTCTGCGAGCGCGATGAGCCGCGATTGATCGACCAGCCGGCACTCGAGTACGAGGACGATCACCGCGGGGGTGACCGGCAGACCGTCTATGGCTTCGCTCTGCTCGTCGTCGTTCCGCGTGCGCACGTCGAGGTGGGAGCGCACGGTCTTCCGCGAGCCGGCACTCGCCCGTCTGGCCTCCAGCAAGCCCTCCAGCGCGATCAGCAGGCGGGTCGAACTCGCTGCGTCGTCCGCGAGCTGCCAGACGGGAAGCGGACTGGTCACGGCATCGACGTGCGGCAGCCACTTCAGCCAGCCCCACTCCTCGGTGCGTTCCGAGTCGGCGAAGCACGCGAGCGTCAACTCGGCCGGGGAGTGGAGCCCGACGAGCTGCAGCGCCAGGGAGCGCGCCATCCCTTCGGCCCAGAGCCGGTCCCCGGCGACCCCGATCGAACCGCAGCGGTCGAATCGTTCGAGCACCGGAACCGGAGCGACGTCGCGGAAACGCTCCTCGATCCGGCGCAGCAGCTCCCACTGGGCGCGCTCGGTCTCGCCGCGCGGTGGAAGGGTGACCGCGGTGCGGCTCGGGAGCGTCCCGTCTCCGAATCGCACCTCCAGGAAGGAACGGTGCTCGGGTCTGCGCGTCCAGAGGAGGCCGTCGCGTTCGGAGATCGCCGCCATCACTTCGGGGAGCGTCGGCGTCTCGGCGGCCCGGACCTCGATCTCCCGTTCCCGGAGCTCGGCGAGTTCGGCCTGTTCGGCGCTCATGCTCTCCTCGAACCGACTGAGTTCGCGCTTCAGCCTGCGTCTCCTGCTCGCTCGGCCGTCGAGCCACGACCCGATCATCATGAGCGGTGAGAAGGCGACCATCATCAGGCTCATCGGCGACTGCGTCATGGCGTACATCGCGCCGCCCATCAGCATGGGTGCCAGCATCGCGAGCACTGGTATCCGGCTGGGTGCGGACGGGGCCGGGGGTGCGGGCAGTTCGCGCTCCGACTGCGGGAAGCGGGGGGCGACGCGGGGGACACGCGTATGCATGACCCGATGGGAGAGGCCGGGCGGGCCCGTGGGAGGCGGTCCCGGCGTGATGCGCAGCGACACCTCGCCGAGCGTCGCCGTGCAGACCCGGGTGATCCGATGCGCTTGCACGGCCTCACCGTCGACGCGGGTGCCGTTCGCGGAGCCGAGGTCGCGGATCACGACCTCGGAGCCGACGTCGATGACCGCGTGACGGCGGGACACGCTGTCATCGCCGAGGTGGATCCGGCATTCCCGATCTCGTCCGATCGGGTTCGCTCCTGCGACCAGGCTGAAGAGCGCGTCCCGGTGCCTCCCGGACAGCACTTCGACGTAGCCGGCGACGTCGACGGCGCGCTGCGCGGTCCCGTGGTCGCCGAACTCGAGCACGGGTTGCACGATCCAGCCGGACTGGAGCCCCGACGCTCCGACGGGCGCGGCGGGATCCAGCAGCACCCGGGCCGAATCCGACTGTGCCCGTGCGAGGAGGGTGACGGGCGCAATGCGATCGAGGGCGATCCGCTCGAGCTGCGGATCACCGCTCACGCCCGCGCGAATGAGCGTGCGCGCCGTGTCGGCGACGGTGGTCGTGATGTCGCACGACAGCGAGACGTCTCGCCATTCACCGCGCGGCAGCGCGAGCGTCACCCGGAGCTTCATTCCGTCTCCTCGCCTGCCGGTTCAGCCGATGCCGCCGTGTTGGCGACGCTCGCGACGCTCGCGTTGGTACTCGGAGTCGGTCGACTCATCGTCGCCGGAGCTCCGCCAGTTCGTGACGGTGTTGTTGACGGAGCAGGCGGAGTACACGCTGAGCGACATCCCGTCCACAGATGCCTGAAACCCCATGAACGCCCCGTCTTCGCGGTCCGCACGAAAATGCGGTTCATCGGGATCTGGGTCGGACCAGACGTCGGTCACGGTCCAGCCATCGGACTCCCAGAAGGCGCGTACCTTAGAAGCGATGCCCGAGGCGTCCGTGATTCCACTCTTGTGCCTGATGGACTCATCAAGCCGTCCTCCGAGACCGCACTTGCGCGGAAACCACGACCCCAAAACCAGTTCACGGTCTGCTGCACGCTCAGACCACGGCACCTTCGTCGCGCTCCCCCAGTACCAACCTTCGGAGACCCCGCTCGCAGCAACCGTCGTGTCGAATTGCTCACTCACCCACTCGCGCTGCTGCTCCAACGTCAGGTTCGTGGTCTTGTTCCCGGTGTCTCTCGCCACGATCGGCACCTCCTGCAGACAACCCGACGCAGCGATCACCGCGGCGAGCACGGCGAGCGCGGCAAGCACCACGACCGGGCGTTTCGGCTTCCATTCGTTCGTCATCATCCGTCCTCGCATCTCGTCCTGATCGGCGCGAAGGTTCCGCCGCGACCCATGATGAGATCGGTGCACTCCGCCTCGGATCGGGCGAACGACTGCGCCAGGCCGTCACTGATCCGATCGGTGGTAATCTGCGCGACACTCGCCAAGGACTGGGTTTGCGGGTCGAGATATCCGTGTCCCTCCGAGGCGGACATTCCGGCCATTCCAGGGTTCTCGCCCGAACCGATCGTGGAGTGCCCGTCCGTGCGCTTCAGGTTCTGGACGGGGTCTCCCTCCGAGGAGAAGGAGAGCCCGCCCGCGTACACCGCACTGAATCTGTGCACTCCGAACGGAGCGACGGCGTCCGGGTTCGGCTGCCCCCGTCCCGACGCTCCCGCACCGAACGGCGCCAACTGATCCGCCGATGCGTGCGTCGTGTAGATCGCCTTCTGCCCGGCCGCGGTCTCCTTGACGTTCAGCACGCCGTAGTCGGGAACCTGCTCGGTGTCGAGCCCCGCGGACCCCAGCATGGTGAGCGAGTCCACGGCGTGCTCCAACTGCGTCAGCGCGATGGTCGCGACGGTCGTGCCGTACGAGTGCGCCAGCACGCTCACGGCGGGCAGCCCGTTTCGACCCGCGCCCCGCGCCGCGTGCGCACCGTCGAGCTCCGCGGCGAACCTCGTCGCACCGGCACCCGCGGACTTCGAGTCCAGCACCCCGAAGTCGCCCGACAGCGGGTGGTCGGGCGTGTCGTAGCCCAGCCACGCCACCACCGCGTTCGAACCGGAGAACCCCTCTACGTCGTTCTGGGCATCGTAGAGATTCCGGCTCGCCTCGTCCCAACCCTCGAGCGCGAGGTGCGCGTCGCTGTTCATACCCGGCACCTGCCACGTCGTGTGGGTCGCCGCGTCCAGGTTGCCGTAGGAGACCGCGGCCTTGGGCACCTCGCCGGACATGTCCAGCGCGACGATCTGGATCGGTGGATTCGGGACTCGCTGGCTCTCCTCGAGCTTGATGATGTTCCGGATACCGGCCATCAGCTTCAACTGCTCGGGCGTCAGCAATTGCGGGTGCTGCTGATAGAACTCCACCATCTTGCGATTCGCCTCGTCGCGCACGCTGAACGGCAGCCCGGGCAGGTTGCCGATGACCCACGGCGCCTCATCGATGAGCCGTTGCCGCTCACCGGCTGAGGCCCTCTCCCATCGCGCCGCCACCTCCGCAGGATCAGGCGGCGCATTCCAGACGTGCTCGCCCGACTCGGAACCGAGCAGTTTCTTCAGCAGCGGGTGCGACTTCGCGATCTCCGGCGCTTCGTCGCCCGCGCCCCAGAGCTCTCCTGAAATCCCCGTCGCGATCGTGAAGCGTCGCGAAGCGAGATCGTCACCGCTCACACCGATGAGCTGCCCGATCGTGGTGTCGCCCAGCGCTTTGACGAGACGTCCTTCCGCGTCGCGGCGATCCTCGATCAGATTCGCCCACCTGGCCTTTGCGCTGTCGATGTCCTCGATCGCGTGGCGCCAGAGCGATGCCGCGAGCGTCCACTGCCACTCGTGCACGCCTCGCAGGTGTTCCACAGCGAGTGCTCGCTCATCCGCGTCGAGATCCCGAGCCCGGTAGCCCAGCTGCGGCTGCGGCAGGGCGCCCGGAGCGCCCACGTTCCAGGCGTAGGGAGCAGGGACCCGGATCAAGGAGGCGATCTCCTCGATCTGGGCGGCCTGAGTGCGGATCGTGGCCAGAGCGTCGTTCACGTCGCGCACCACCTTCCCGGCATCCGCGTGGACGCGATCCACCTCCGACGCGTACGAATCGAACGCCCGTTTCGCATTCCCAGCGGAGCGATACACCGCGGCCGCCCCCGGGAGCAGACGCTCATCGAGCTTCGCCCTGATCTTCGTCACGCCCGCGCTGCTCGAGGATCCGAGAGCCATCTGCGCATTGCGGACGTCGACCGTGTAGCGCATCGCATCGGTCGCGACGTCCTGCACGAACTCGCCGGCCGCGTTGATCTCCTCCACGGAACCGAACACCGGTGTGCCCTCGAGCAACGCCGACCCGTTGCCCGGCACGTAGATCGTCATCGTCCACTCCCCCGAACCGCGAACCCGCTGTACAGAGAGTTCGCAATGAGGGCGTCGAGCGCGGAGCTCTCCCGCATCACACCGGCCACCTCGCCACCGGCGGTTCTCGCCGCGTCCGCGAGCGCCAAACGCCCCGTCTGCAGGCCACGCAAGAATCTGCGCACGCCACCGCCGATTCCGGTCAGGCTCTCCCAGGCGTCAGGGGGCACCACCCGGTTGCTCTGGGCCATCACCTGAGCAGCCGAGACCAGCCCGGAACCACCGGCCTCGAGCGCGTCATCCTTGATATTCAACTGGTCGGCCACCCGGCCACCTCCTCGAGGTACGGTGCGAGTCGTTTGAGCGTGAGACGCGGCGGTCCGGGCACGATGAACGAGCACGGGAAGCCGCCGATCACGCGCTCCTCCGCGCGCCCGACGCGCGCGAAGGAGCGTCGCGCCGCCCTCGTTCAGCCGTCAACGGCCGCACACGAGGACCGCGCAGAAACCGCTAGTTGATCCGCGCGGCGATCTGCGCGTCCATCTCGCGCATCGCCGAAGACGTCTGGGTGAGGAAGTGCTGAATCTCGGTGAGCTTGTTGATCACCGTGTTCGCGCTCGCCGTGTACTCGGTGTACGCCGTGTTGAACTTGCCCGAGGCCTGGTCGGTCACGAAACCGGAGGCCACGAGGTTGCCGATATGCGATTGCAGCGCCTGCAGCTTCTGGGTGATCTCGTCGCGTCCGGCGCCCAGCTGGGTTGCGGACTGCTCGATCTCGGCGTAGGAAACAGTGATGTTCGCCATGAGGGCACCTTCGTTCTTGTCGCTGCGACAGTCCCCGCTATCGCTGGTGTGATCAGTGGCCGTCTCCCCACGGTGATTTCACGGTAGTCGGCCGAGGCAGGCGCTGAACGCGTGATCGCAGAATCTGTGGATAACTCGGCGAATCGACGTGCGGGCGCGATCGGGGGAATCCCGGGCACGCAGAGGGGCGGGTCGGGAGAATCTCCCGACCCGCCCCTGCGGCAGCGAACGCCTACGCGTCGAACAGCGCGGGCACGTCCGCGATGGCCACTCGGTCCTTCGTGCCCGCCGCGCGATCCCACACCTCGGCGAAGCCCTCGGCGGCGTCGCGCCCGACCACCACCACGCGCGGCACGCCCAGCAGCTCGGCGTCGCCGAACTTCACGCCGGGCGACACCTTCGGCCGGTCGTCGAAGAGCACGTCGATGCCGGCCCGCGACAGCGAATCCGCGAGCTCCTCAGCCCGCTCGAACACCACGGGATCCTTGCCCGTAGCCACGAGATGCACGTCGAACGGCGCGATAGCGCGCGGCCAGACGAGCCCGCGATCATCGTGGTTGAGGTCGGCGAGCGCCGCCATGATGCGGGTCACACCGATACCGTAGGATCCCATCGTCACGGTGACGAGCTTGCCGTTCTCGTCGAGCACCTTCAGGCCGAGCGCCTCGGCGTACTTGCGACCGAGCTGGAACACGTGCCCGATCTCCATCCCGCGCGCCAGCGACACCGGCCCGGATCCGTCGGGAGCCGGGTCCCCGTCGCGCACGGTCGCGATGTCGACCACCCCGTCAGCGGTGAAATCGCGGCCGGCGACCAGGTAGGCCACGTGCTTCTCATGCGCGTTGGCCCCGGTCACCCACGAGGTGCCGTCGACCACGCGGGGATCGAGCAGATAGCGGATCCCCGTCGAGCCCTCGCTCCCCAGAACGGCCGCGCCGTTCAGCACCGGCCCGATGTAGCCCTTGACGAGCCCCGGGTGCTTCGTGAAGTCGTCGTCGGTCGCGGGCTCCACCTCGCAGTTCGGGAAGGCCACCTCGACGCGCTTCATGTCGGCGTCCCGGTCTCCGGGGATGCCGACGACGACGATCTCGCGCTCGCCCTCGAGCGACGTCACCGCGAGCACCACGTTCTTGAGCGTGTCGGCGGCGGTCCACTCCCGGCCGTCGGCGCGGGGCAGCACCGCATTCGTGTGCGACACGAGCGTCTCGATGGTGGGCGTCTCGGGAGAATCGTAGACCAGCGCCGCGTGCTGACCGGCGATCGGCAACGCCGCGGGGACGGGAGCCCGATAGGCCTCGACGTTCGCCGCGTAGCCGCCCTCGGAGCGCACGAACGTGTCCTCCCCGATGTCGATGGGCAGCAGGAACTCCTCGCTGCGCGAGCCACCCATCGCACCGGCGTCTGCAGATACGATCACGTACTCGATGCCGAGGCGGGTGAAGATGCGCTCGTAGGCGTCGCGCTGCTTCTGGTACGCGGCGTCGAGCCCCTCGTCGCTCACGTCGAAGGAGTAGGCGTCCTTCATCGTGAACTCGCGGCCGCGGAGCAACCCTGCCCGGGGCCGCGCCTCGTCCCGGTACTTGTCCTGGATCTGGTAGAGCGAGAGCGGCAGATCCTTGTACGAGGACACGATGTCCTTCACCATGAGGGTGAAGGCCTCCTCGTGGGTCGGCGCGAGCAGATAGTCGGCGCCGTGCCGGTCCTTGAGGCGGAACAGCGCGTCGCCGTACTCCTCCCAGCGTCCGGTGGCCTCGTAGGGCTCGCGCGGCAGCAGCGCCGGGAAGTGCACTTCGTGCGCTCCGGCAGCGGACATCTCCTCGCGGATGATGCGCTCGATCTTCTCCTTGACGCGCAGACCGAGCGGCATCCACCCGAACACCCCCGGCGCCTGCCGGCGGATGTATCCCGCGCGCACGAGCAGCTTGTGGCTGGCCACCTCGGCATCGGCGGGATCCTCACGAAGGGTCTTCAGGAAGTAGTTGCTGAGGCGAGTGATCACCCCACCATCGTAGCGCCGGCCACAGCGGGCTCGGGCGCAGGCCCCGTCTCCGCGCCCCCCGCTCCGCTCCCCGCCTCCGCTCCCCGGCTCCGCTCAGACAGGAGATCGACGCCCATGCGGAGCGAATCCGCGGTTTCCGCCCGCGCGAGCATCGATCTCCTGCACGAACGGCGGAACGCGACCGCTCTAGGCTGGAGGCGTGAGCGGATCGGGACGGCTGCGGGGCCTGCGGTGGCTGGGCCCTGCCGCGGTGCTCGGGATCGCCGCCATCCTGCGGTTCTGGGCGCTCTCCCGCCCCGACACCCTGGTCTTCGACGAGCTGTACTACGTGCGCGATGCCATCAGTCAGGTGGCCCATGGGTTCCCCACGGTCTGGCCCGACGCCGATCCCGACATGAGCGGCTCTCGCGCGACGGGCTTCACCGATGCCCCCGCCAACGCGGTCCATCCGCCCCTCGGCAAGTGGCTGATCGGGCTCGGGGTGCTGCTCTTCGGGCCGGGCAGCGGATGGGGATGGCGCAGCGCGGTCGCCCTCGCCGGGGTGGCGACGGTGGCCGTGGTGATGCGACTCGGCTGGCTGCTGTCGCGCAGCCTCGCCATCGCGTGCGTCGCCGGGCTGCTGCTGGCCGTCGACGGCGTGCACGTGGTGCTGACCAGGGTCGGGCTGCTCGACGGGCTACTCACCCTGTTCGTCGCGCTGGGCGCACTGTTCGTGTGGCGCGACGGTGAGCGCACGATCGGGCGCGGGATCGCCTGGAGACGCATCGTCTGGCAGCGGCCCTGGCTGCTCGCGGCGGGCGCCGCCTTCGGGGCGGCCGCCGCGATCAAGTGGTCGGGCCTGTACCCGCTCGCGTTCTTCCTCGTCTACGCGACGGTGCGGGATCTGCTGGCCAGGCTGCGCGACGCCCGCGAGGAGGGACGCGCCCGCGATGGAGGGATCCCGGCCGACACGAGATCCGCGGAGCACGCGGCGGGCAGCGGCGCGACACCCGGCGCGGGCAGCGGATCGGTCGTGACCCGTGCGACACGCGGCGCGGTCGTGACCCGTACGGCGCTCCAGGCGCTCGTCGCGGCGGCCATCGCGCTGCCCGCCGCCGGGCTCGTGTATCTGGCGAGCTGGGCGGGGTGGATCGTGCAGCCGGGCGGCTGGGGACGCACGCCCGGAGTCCCCTGGCCGGTGGCGCTCGCGCGCTATCACGCCGGGATGCTCGACTGGCACAGCACGTTGAGCGCCCCGCACCCCTACCAGTCGCACCCGCTGACCTGGCCGCTCGCGCTGGTGCCGACCGCGATGTACGAATCGCACTGGAGCGACGGGTGCCCGTGGGCGGCGTGCGTCGCCGCGATCTCCCCGCTGCCGAACCCGCTCGTGACCTGGGGCGGGGCGGTCGCTCTGCTGGTGCTCGCCGTGATCGCGATCCGGCGCCTCGTGCACGCACGGGACCCGGGTCGGCACGCGGGACCGGCGCGAACGGTCCCGGATCCGCTCGTGGTCGCGGCAGCGTTCGTCGTCACCGGCTACCTCTCGGGCTGGCTGCCCTGGGTGCTCACGTTCTCGCGCTCGGCCGTGTTCCAGTTCTACGCCGTCGTGCTCACCCCGTTCTCGGCGCTCGCACTCGCACTGCTGCTCGGCCTGCTCAGCGGCATCCCTCTGCGCGCCGCCTGGGGCGCGCGCAGCGGCGCGCGGCCCGCGGCCGGTGCCGAGGAGCTCGCCGGAAGAAGGGTCGCCGTCGCCATCTTCCTCGCAGCCGCCGTCGTGCTCGCGGCGCTCTTCTTCCCGGTGTGGTCGGGGATGCCCGTGGCCGAGTGGTTCTGGCGCGCTCACCTGTGGCTGCCGGGCTGGGGATGAGGATCGCAACCGCACCGAGGATCAGCGCAGCACCGCGCATCGCAGCCGCACCGAGGGTCTGCGCAGCACCGCGGTTCAGCGCAGCACCGTAGCTCCCAGCAGCGCCGCGGTTCAGAGCAGCCGGCGCTGCAGCGCCCACGCGGTGAGCTCGTGGCGGTTGGAGAGCTGCAGCTTGCGCAGCACATTCGAGACGTGGGTCTCGACCGTCTTGATCGAGAGGAAGAGCTCGGCCGCGACCTCCTTGTAGGCGTAGCCGCGTGCGATCATGCGCATCACCTCCTGCTCGCGCGCCGAGAGGCGGTCGAGTTCGTCGTCGGCGGCGGCGATCTCCCCCACGCCCGCCCCGAAGGCGTCGAGCACGAAGCCGGCGAGGCGGGGCGAGAACACGGCGTCGCCGTCGCGAACGCGCACGGCTGCGGCGGTGACCTCCGCGCCCGATGCGGTCTTGGTGAGGTAGCCGCGCGCACCCGCGCGGATCACGCTGACCACATCGTCGGCCGCGTCCGACACGCTCAGCGCGAGAAACCGTGTGCCCCGAACCGCCGCCACCGCCGCCAGACGCCGCAGCACCTCGGCGCCACCGCCTCCCGCCCCGCCCGGCAGGTGCACGTCGAGCAGCACCACGTCGGGTGCGGTGGTCGCGATGCACTCCACCGCCTCGTCGACCCCGGCCGCCTCGCCCACCACTTCGAGCTCGGCACCCAGCTCGGCCCGGAGTCCGGTGCGGAAGATCTGGTGGTCGTCGACGATCACCACGCGGATCGACGCCGCGTCGTCTGTTCCCGGGGTCATTGCTCCTCCTCAGGGTCCGTTCCGCTCGTGCGCGGGATCGCCAGTCGCACCGAAGTGCCCGATCCACCGGGGCCGGGCACGATCGCCGCCGTGCCGCCGGCGCGCTCCATGCGCCCGAGAATCGATTCCCGCACGCCCATGCGCCCCTCGGGCAGCGCGTCGACGTCGACCCCCGGCCCCCGATCGGTCACGTCGACCGTGATGCGCTCCCCCGATGCCTCCAGATAGACGGTGACCTCGCCTTCCGCGTGCCGAGCCGCATTGAGCATCGCCTCCCGAGCCGCCGCGACGATGGCGTCCGGCGCGACCAGGCCGGCGCCTGCGCCCACCGCCACGATCTCGAAGCGCACCGGATACCGCGCTTCGAGCTCCTGGGCGTGCGCACGCAGTTCGGCCTCGACTGCCGCACGCGGGGCGCCGGTCCCACCGTCGGCGCCCCGGAACAGCCACTCCCGCAGCTCTCGTTCCTGCCCGCGCGCGATCCTCGCGATCTCGCTGCCGGGCTCCGAGCGCTGCTGGATCAGGGCGAGGGTCTGCAGCACCGAGTCGTGCAGATGCGCCGCGATCTCGGCCCGCTCTGCCTCGCGCGCCCGCGCCGCGCGCTCGGCCATGAGCTCTCGATTGATGCGCAGCACCCACGGTGCCACGGCGAGCGAGACCCCGGCGAGCACGGAGACGGCCGCCGCAATGACGGTCCACGCGCTGGGCTCGCGGGAGGTCAGGAAGAACATGAGCACACCGACCGCCACGAGCGCGAGCGCTCCGAGCACGCGGGGCAACTGGGTGCGATCCGGGCGATCTCGATCCGCGATCTGCCACCAGGTGAGGCCCACGCCGACCAGCACCGCGAGCGCGGGCAGCATCACCTCGAGCTCGAGCCGCACACCGAGCCGCTCGAGCACCAGTCCCGCGCCCGCGACCAGGAGACCGGCGCCGAGGAGCAGCTCGGCGATGGGCCATCGGCGCACAGCGCTCTCCGCCGCGGCATCGACGGCACCGACTGCACTCGCCGCGGCAGAGCCCGCGTCGGATGCCGTTCCGGCTGCGGCGCCCGAGCGCGCTGTGCCTGCGGCGCCCGGAACGGCATCCGCGACCGAACGGGCGGGCGCTGCCGCGGGAACGACGGCTCCGGATCCCCCGCCCGCAGGGCGCGTGAGCGCGCGCCTGAGCGGCAGCACCCCCTCGGTCTCGCCCGAGCGGGGGACCGTGCCCCACAGCCAGAGGTAGAGCAGCGCGCCGAAGCCCCCGAGCAGCGCGAGCGCGATCATCGCACCGCGCACCGGCACGACGGGCATTCCGAGATGCTGCGCCAGCCCCGCGCACACCCCGGCGATCACGCGGTCGTCGCGCGAGCGGCTGAGGGGCGGTCGGTCCATGCTCCCATCCAAGCACCAACCCCCGACACCCGGGGGTCTCACGGCCGAGGTTCAGGGATCGATCAGGGTGAACCCCGATGGTGCGCTTCGGCCGGTGCGGGCAGACTCGGAGCATGACATCATCACCCGACTCCGAACCGTCAGGCCCGGGCCCCGACCGCCCGCAGTCCGGCGGATCCTTCTACGGCTGGCTGCGCGGCATCGGCATCGTGCGCGGCTCCGATCGCTGGTTCGCCGGCGTCGCAGGCGGGATTGCCGCGAAGGCGGGCATCGATCCCCTCATCGTGCGCGGGGTGTTCGTCGTGCTCGCGCTGCTCGGCGGCCCCGGCCTGCTCATCTACCTCGCCGGATGGCTGCTGCTGCCCGACGCGCAGGGGCGCATCCACACGGAGGACATCTTTCGCGGGCGTGCCGAGACCTGGGTGCTCGTCACGGCGATCGTGCTCGCCTCGCTGCTCATCGTCCCCGCGCTCTTCGGCTTCGCGGTGAGCGGTGTGCCGCTGCTCGGAGCGCCGAGCTTCTGGGGCTGGGATCTCTGGGCCTCGATGGGCATTCCGGAGTGGCTGACACGCACGATCGCGTGGCTGTTCTGGATCGCGATCCTCGTGCTCGGCATCATCTGGCTGCGCAGCGCGGTGCTGCGGCGCGGCCGCGAGCAGAGCGAACGCGGCACGCACGAGTCCTCGGCCGCCACGGGATCCCCCGAGGCGGCCTCCCCCGCCTCGGCCGCAGCCGGTCCCGTGTTCGCCGAGACCGCCGACGGTCCCGCGCAGACGACCGGGACCGCATCCGGGCGCGGCGCCGGGGAATCGACGGATCCCGGTTCGGCCGGTTCAGCCGGTTCAGCTGGTTCGTTCGACGATGATCCGCCCGCGTTCGACGATCGTCCGCGCTCGTTCTCCGAACGCACCGACGAGTTCGCCAACCGCACCGCCGAGTGGGGGCAGCGCGTGGGCGAGCAGGCGAACCGCTGGAGCGCAGACGTGGGGCGCCAGGCCGACGAGTGGAGCGCACGCTACGCCGAGCATCACGACGCGCACCGTCTCGGCGCCGGGCAGACCATCCTCACGCTCGCACTCGCGCTGCTCGCCGGCGGCCTCACCGGATTCTGGGTGCTCGGTCTCGACGCGATGCCGGCGGTGGCGAGTGTCGCACCGGCGCCGCTCGTCGCGGCGCTGATCGCCGCCCTGGCGGTGCTCGCCCTCTCGCTCATCGTGGCAGGGGTGCGCGGGCGGTACACCGGCTGGGTCGGCTTCCTCTCCGCCTGCGGGGTGCTGGCGCTGCTCGTCACCGCGGTGCTGCCCTGGGGAACGCGCTTCCAGCCCTTCGGCACCATGCTCGTGGACGGGCTGAGCGCCCCGGGGGCGGTCATCATCGCGGGCAACGCGAAGGTCGACCTGCGCTCGCTCGACGATACTCCGGATGAGCAGGGCGAACTCGCCATCTGGCAGCTCGCCGGCAATACGACGGTGACGCTGCCCGAGTCGCACCCGACCGCCGTGCGGGTACGCGTGCTCGCGGGCAACATCAGCGAACGGGGAACGGAGCGGGACGGAATGCGTCTGTCCGGGCCGTTCCTGCGCACGGACACCGGGGTGGCCCTCACGGGAACCGGCGACGCCTTCGCCGACGAATCGGTGGCGCGGGTGACCGTCTACCTGCTCGCGGGGAACGTGCGGATCGAGGGCTCGACCGCCGATATGTCGCGGGAGCGACTCACAGACGAGGAGCGGGAGCGCTCCGCGCAGGAGGAGCTCTCGAACCGCGAACGGGTCGAGCGCCTCGAAGAGGAACTGGGGCGCGTCGAGTGGCAACTCGACGAGCCGGGGCTGGACCTCGAGGATCGCACCGCGCTCCGGGCAGAGCGAGACGACCTCCGCGATGCACTCAACGAACTCGAAGAGGAGATGGCCCGATGACCACCGAACCCCGCGCAGAGGACCCGCGGCCGGAGCCGGTCCAGCCGCAGCAGCAGACGCACGCCGCACCGCACCGGGACCCGGCCGACGTGCCCGGTGCGCGCGGGTCGAACCGCACCGGGCCCCGCACCGGCCCCATCGTGTGGGGTGCGCTGATCCTCGCCTTCTGCGGCTACGCGACCCAGCGGGCGTTCAGCCCCGGCGGCATCGACACCGCCTGGTGGATCACCGCAACGGTGATCGGCCTCGGCGTGCTGCTGCTCGCGGTCGGGATCGCCGTCGCGGTCCGCAATCGCCGCTGAAGGCTGTCTCGCCGCGAGCCGCACCGCGGCGCCGGCGAGCGCGCGATGCGCCCCGTGAGCACGCAACCGAGGGGCATCGCGCGCGTCAGACCTGCACGCTCGGCATCTCGCGCGTCTGGGCCGAGATCCAGTGCAGCGGCACCTGGATCGCCACCCGGGTACCGCCCCGCGCGTCGGGCCCCCAGGTGATGCTGCCGCCCAGCTCGCCCTCGACGAGCGTGCGCACGATCTGAGTGCCCAGCCCGTCGCCCACTGTGCCGCCCGGCAGACCCGTTCCCGTGTCGATGACCTCGACCCCGAGGCGCTCGTCGCTGCGCTCGGCCCTGATGAAGACCTCGCCCTCGCCCCCCGCGAGCCCGTGCTCCACGGCGTTCGTGACGATCTCGGTGAGGGCGAGCGCGAGCGGCGTGGCGTACTCCGAGGGCAGCTCGCCGAACTTGCCCTCCTTGTGCGGATGCACCGTGGTGTTGTGCAGACTCGCGACCTCGGCGGCCAGGCCGAGCACACGGTCGAAGACCACGTCGAAGTCGACGATCTGCGAGAGTCCGGTCGAAAGCGTATCGTGCACCACGGCGATCGCGGCGACGCGGCGCATGGCCTGGCCGAGCACCTGCTTGGCCTCCTCGCTGCGTGCGCGGCGCGCCTGCACCCGCAGCAGCGAGGCCACGGTCTGCAGATTATTCTTCACCCGGTGGTGGATCTCGCGAATCGTCGCATCCTTGGTGATGAGCTCCTGCGCCTGCTGCCGCAGCTCGCTGACGTCGCGCGTCAGCACGATACCCCCGACCCGGGCCCCGTCGCGGATGACCGGAATCGACCGCAGGGTCACGGTGTGGCCGCGCGCCGTGATCTCGAGCCGCTTCGCCACCTTGCCCTGTGCGATCAGCGGCAGCGACTCGTTGGTGTCGAACTGCCCCTTCACGATCTCTGCGATGACCTCGGCGAAGTTCTCGCCCTCGATCTCATCGCGGTACCCCAGCGTGGTGAAGGTCGTCTGGGTGTTGGGGCTCGCGAACGTGGCGATGCCCTCGAGGTTCACGCGCACCAGCCCGTCCGACGCGCGCGGCGCCCCCTGCTCACCGCCGCGCGAGCTGCTGGGAGAGGGGAAGAGCCCGTTCTGGATCATCGCGAAGAGGTCGTCGGAGACCTCCCGGAACGCCGCGCCGATCCGCGACGCCTTCTGCGTGTCGGCCACGCTCGTGTGCACCGTTGCAACCGCGAACGGCCCGTGCACCGTGCCCTGCTCGTCCTGGCGACTCACCGAATATGCCGCGAGGCGCATGGGGTTCTCTTCGTACCACGCGGGCGAGGTCGAGGCCACCGGCTTGCCGGTCTCCATCGCCTCGTCCACGAGACCCCGCCAGTCCGGGCGCAGGAAGTCGCCGATCACGTCCCGGTAGAAGAGCGTGACGGATCCGGCGGGTCGGCTGTGCGCCACCGCGAGGTAGCCGCCGTCCTCGGTCGGCACCCACAGCACGACATCGCTCAGCGCGAGATCGGCGAGCAGTTGCCAGTCGAGCGCGAGCAGTTCGAGCCACTCGATCTCTTCTTCGTCGAGGGTCGAGTACTTCATCGCAAGGTTCCGCAGAGTCGCCACGATTCCAGACTAGAGGATCCGCGTTCCGCGGAGCTGCGGACGACCGGTATCGGCCCCCGCCGTCGAGCCACTGGAACTGAACGCACAGGGCGCAGACGTCTCTTGACCCGCCATACGCCTCGGTTCCTATGCTGATGCTCCACACACCGCAGTTCATTGCCCCGGCCAATGCAGGGAATAGGAAACGCTCAGGGTTGGGGTCATTGCATCGGGGCCCACGACGAAGGACCACCATGCCCGCTGCTCTCCCGCGCTCCTCCCAGCACTTCCCGACCGCAGAGGCCCCGGGGCTCCCCCGTCTCCGAGCGGTCCCGCACCCCGACCGCTACCTCGACCGGGCCGCGTTCGACACGAGCACCGAAGCCGACGTTCCGGCCCCCTCGACGCTCACGATCCAGAAGCTCGCGCTCTACGCCTTCGAGGCGCTCGAGGGCTGCCGCTCGGTCGCGCAGCTCGGCGGGTGGATCACGCGCGAGGTCGCGACAGCGATTCAGGAGCGCCGCGCCGCGCGCACGGAGCGCCGCACGCTCTACCGGGACGCCCGCCGCATCGTGGCGTGCCCCGGTCCGGCCCACATCGACCGCCCGCTGCCGCACATCGTCGAGGCCACCGTCGTGCTCTACGCCGAACCGCGCTCCCGCTCGGTCGCGCTGCGCCTGGAGCACAACGGCACCCGTTGGCGGGCCACCGACCTCACCGTGCTCTAGACGCTTCTAGGCGGTTCGACCGGCGCGCAGCTTGGACACCTCGTACAGTGCGACGCTCGCGGCGATGCCGGCGTTCAGCGATTCCGTCGCCGAGGAGATCGGGATCGAGACCACCGCGTCGCAGTGCTCGGTCACGAGTCGCGAGAGCCCCTTGCCCTCGCTCCCCACGACGAGCAGGAGCGGACGGTCTGCGAGCTCGAGGCCGGGCAGCGACACCTCTCCGCCGCCGTCGAGACCGACGACGAAGACGCCCTGCTTCTTGAACTCCTTGATCGTCTGCGTGAGATTCGAGGCCATCGCCACCGGGATGCGCGCCGCCGCGCCGGCCGACGTCTTCCACGCCGCCGAGTTGAGGCCCGCAGATCGGCGCTGCGGCACGACCACGCCCTGTCCGCCGAACGCGGCCACGGAGCGGATGATCGCACCGAGGTTGCGCGGATCGGTCACGCCGTCGAGCGCCACGAGGAGCGGCGTCTGGTCGCGATCCACGATCTCGTCGAGCAGTTCGAGCGGATGCGCGTACTCCATGGGCGGCACCTTGAGCACGACCCCCTGGTGCACGGAGTCGCGATCCGTCATCCGATCCATCTCGGGGCGCATCACCTCGAGCACCGGAACGTTGCGGTTGGTGGCGAGGCGCAGGATCTCGCGCATTCGGTCGTCCATCTCGACACGGGCCGCGATGTAGAGGGCAGTCGCGGGAATGTTGGCGCGCAGCGCCTCGAGCACGGCGTTGCGCCCCGTGACGAGCTCTGCGTCGTCCTTCTTCGAGCCCCCGCGTCCACCGCGATCCGGCCCTCGGCCCGAGCTCGCGGCGTGCCGTTGCTTGGCGGCCTCGTAGCGCTCGCGCGCCTTCTTCTCCTTGTACTTGGCGTGGTACTCGCGGTCCTCGGCCTTCGGTGTGGGCCCGCGCCCCTCGAGCGCCTGGCGCCCCTGGCCGCCGGACCCGACGGCCTTGCCGAGGCCCTTCTTCCGGACGGCGCCGGTGCGGTTCTTCTTATTGCTCATGACAGGCTCCAGCGTGTTCCGTTCGGGGTGTCTTCCAGCGCGACGCCCGCGGACTGCAGGCGGTCGCGGATCGCATCGCTCGCGGCGAAGTCCTTGTGCGCACGGGCCGCGGCGCGCTGTTCGATGAGGGCCTGCACGAGCGAGTCGAGGGCCTGCTCGGCAAGCCCGCTCTCGTCGTCGCCGGAAATCCGCCAGACGGGATCGAGGGGGTTGATGCCGAGCACGTCGAGCATGGCGACGACCTCGCGACTGCGGGCACCCGCCCCGACGACATCGTCAGCGTCGATCGCGCTGTTGCCGGCGCGCACGGTCTCGTGCAGCACCGCGAGCGCCTGGGGCACCGCGAAATCATCGAGCATCGCCGCGATGAACGCCTCCGGCAGATCCTCGACTCCCCCGTCCGTCAGCCTGCGCGCGGTGAGCGCTGCGAACGGAGCCGCAGGATCCACCGCGTCCGGATACTGCGACTCGCTCCGCTCGCGCGGAACGACGGAGTCAGCACGGGCGAGGAAGCCCTCGATGCGCGAGAACGCGGCCTCCGCCTCGGCCAACGACGAGTCGGAGAACTCGAGCACCGATCGGTAGTGGGCCGAACCGAGGAAGTAGCGCAGCACGATCGGGCGCGCGGAGGCCAGCAGATCCGCCGCGAAGAGCGAGTTGCCGAGCGACTTCGACATCTTCTGGCCGCCCGTATTGACGAGGCCGTTGTGGATCCAGTGCCGCGCGAACGGCTGACCCGCAGCGGTCGACTGCGCGAGCTCGTTCTCGTGGTGCGGGAAGCGCAGGTCGAGGCCGCCGCCGTGGATGTCGAACTCCTCACCCAGGTAGCGCGTGGCCATGGCGGAGCACTCGATGTGCCAGCCGGGGCGGCCGCGCCCCCATGGCGAGGGCCACGAGGCCGAGAGCGGTTCGTGATCCCGGTGCGCCTTCCACAGCGCGAAGTCGCGCGGGTCCCGCTTGCCCACGGGCTCGGAGTCGGCGGCGTCCTCCATCTGATCGCGGCGCTGCCGGGTGAGGGCGCCGTACTCCGGCCAGGATCCGGTGTCGAAGTAGACGCTGGCCGAGCCGTCGGCGGCCTGGTAGGCGTGTCCGCGCTCGATGAGCCGCTCGATGAGCGCGATCATCTCGGCGATGTTGGCGGTGGCGCGGGGCTCGTACGTGGGCGGCAGCACGCCGAGCGCGTCGTACGCCGCGGTGAACTCCCGCTCCACACGGTAGGCGAGAGCCCACCACTGCTCGCTCTCGCCCCGTTCCTGCTGCGCGATGCGCGCGTGGTCGAGGATCTTGTCGTCGACGTCGGTGACATTGCGGATCAGGGACACCTCGTGCCCGGTCGCCGCGAACCAGCGCCGCATCTGGTCGTAGACGAGCGCGCTGCGCAGGTGTCCGATGTGCGGAGCCGACTGCACGGTCGGCCCGCACACGTACATCCCGACGCGTCCGGGTTCGCGCGGCTCGAAGTCGACGACCTTCTGCGCGCGCGAATCGTAAATCCGTTGTTCCACCCTCTCAGCCTACCTGCGGGGCACGTCACACTCAGCGCCCTTGCGCGGGCTGGACCGTGTCACGATCCCGAGCGCTCACGCAAACCGCACGAAATTCAAGGCCCGTGAGGTGCAGTATCTCTCCGATACTGCACCTCACGGGCCTTCGATTCTGCGCGGGAACGACCACCCCGGTCACGCGACCCCGCCTTCCAGGAGACGTGCCCTAGTCGAGGCTGCCGCTGAGGAAGAACTGCATCTGCTTGGCGACGCCGACGGCGTGATCGCCGAAGCGCTCGTGATAGCGACTGGCGAGCGTCGCATCGACCACGCCGGTCGGATTGGCCGAGAGCTTGTCGCTCAACACCTTCTCGAACACCTTGGCGTGCAGCTCGTCGAGATCGTCGTCGAGATCGCGGACCTCCGCGATCACCTTCGGATCCTGCGTGCGCAGCACCTCGACGATCTTGCTCGCCATCTCCACGTCGAGCGCGCCCATGCGCACGAAGGTCTTCTTCAGGCCCTTCGGGATCGCGCTCTCGGGGTAGCGGTAGCGCGCGAGCTGCGCGATGTGCTGCGCGAGATCCGCCATGCGCTCGAGCGATGCGCTCATGCGCAGCGCGCCCACCATGAGGCGCAGGTCGGAGGCGACCGGCTGCTGGCGCGCGAGGATATCGATCGTGAGCTGGTCGAGCTCGGCCGCGAGGGTCTCGATCTCGTCCGCGGCGTCGATCACCTGCTCCGCGACCGCGACATCGGAGTTGCCGAAGGCCGTCGTCGCGTTCTCGATCGCTTCCTCGACGAGCTCGGCAATCCGCACCAGGCGCTCCTGCACCTCGTGCAACGACTGCTGAAAGACCTCACGCATGGGTTTCCTCTCTGTTCCGGTCGGCGCGCCCCAGTGGACAAGTGCCGACGCGCACCTCAATCAGTCTGGGCGGCGCCGGTGAACCGAGCCGCACCGGCAGGTGAACAACAGTTGAACTCTACCGTCTGGCCGGAAACCCTCCATCTACGATGAGAGGCATGGATCCGACTCTGCTCGTTCTCGCGTCGACGAGCCTCGGCGTACTGGTCGGACTCGCCACCGCGCTCGCCGTCCAGGGCGCCCGTCGAGCGGGCGCGCGTCGCGCCGCCGAGATGCGGCCCGAACTGCCCGAGGTCGCCACCGCTCTCCTCGACGAGATCGATATCTTCGCGGTGGTCCTCGATGCGTCCCTCACCCCCGTCTACGCGAATCCGACGGCGCGCCAGGAGCGTCACATCAGCGACGATCAGATCCACGATGCGGAGTTCCTGGGCCGGGCGCGCCGGGTCATGTCGACGGGGGCGCCCGAGATCCTCGAGCCCGATCCGAACGACCCCTCCGACACGGTCAAGATCCACATCGTGCGCCTGCAGAAGCGCTTCGTCGTCGTGCTCGCGGAGGATCTCGGCGAGGAGCAGCGGGTGAACACAATGCGCCGCGACTTCATCGCGAACGTGAGCCACGAGCTGAAGACCCCGATCGCCGCCATCGGACTGCTCTCGGAGGCCGTGCAGCAGGCCGCCGACGAGCCGGAGGTCGTGCGCGACTTCTCGAGGAGCCTGGTGAAGGAGTCCCGACGACTGGGCGAGCTGTCGCGCGACATCATCCAGTTGTCGGAGGCCCAGTCGGCGCTGCGACCCGAGGACCGAGAGGCGGTGTCGCTGAGGGACCTGGTGCGCGGCGAGGTCGAATCGCATCGCTCGTTCGCGACGCAGCACGGCATCGACCTCGTCGTCACCGACGACTCGGCGCTGGATCGCGACGCGATGATCCTCGGCCGCCCCACCTCGCTCGGCGCGGCCATCGCGAACCTGCTCAGCAACGCGATCCGGCACTCGCCCGAGGGCGGACGCGTCGGCATCGGAATGTCCTTCGACCGCAAGAACTTCCTCGTCACCGTGACCGATCAGGGCGAGGGCATCCCCTCCGAGCACCTGGCGCGCATCTTCGAGCGCTTCTACCGGGTCGACGGCGCCCGCACGCGCGGCGAGGGCGGCACGGGGCTCGGTCTCAGCATCGCCCGGCACACCATGCGGGCCCACGGCGGCGACGTGGACGTCTGGTCGCAGCCGGGGGTCGGCTCCAGCTTCACCCTCACGTTTCCGCTCCACGAGCCTCCCGGCTCGCGCAAGAGCTCGAAGCGAGCGAAGAAGGCGCGTCGCACGCTGCGATCCGCGAACGACAGTGCGGCCGACGCGAAGCGGCAGGCATCCGAGGCGCAGACATCAGATCTCCGGAAGGGAGCCCAGTAGTGGCACAGCACATCCTGCTCGTCGAGGACGAGGAGTCGATCTCCCGCCCGTTGTCCTTCCTGCTCGAGCGCGAGGGATACCGGGTCACCGTCGTCGACGACGGCGCCGAGGCAGTACAGGTCTTCGCGGCGGCCCAGCCCGACCTCGTGCTGCTCGATCTCATGCTCCCGAGCCTTCCCGGCACCGAGGTGTGCCGCACCATCCGCCAGACCTCCCAGACGCCGATCATCATGCTCACCGCGAAGGACAGCGAGATCGACATCGTGGTGGGGCTCGAACTCGGCGCCGACGACTACATCACCAAGCCCTACTCCACGCGCGAGCTGCTCGCCCGCGTGCGCGCCGCGCTGCGGCGATCCGGCACCGACGACGAGGATCGGAACGAGGATCTCGACGCGCAGGTGATCGACGAGCTCGGGATCCGTCTCGACTCCGAGCGGCACTCCGTGGCGGTGCGCGGCGAGGAGATCACGATGCCGCTGCGCGAGTTCGAGCTGCTCGAGATGCTCATGCGGCACTCGGGGCGAGTCCTCACCCGCGGGCAGCTCATCGACCGCGTGTGGGGCAGCAACTACTACGGCGACACGAAGACCCTCGACGTGCACATCAAGCGGATCCGGGCCCGCATCGAGGAGGAGCCGTCGAAGCCGAAGCTCATCTCGACGGTGCGGGGCGTGGGCTACCGCTTCGGGTAGGCGGTCCCGCCGCCGATCGAGCGGGGGCGCGGCGTCGAGTCGGCATCCGGGCCTCTGCTCGAGCGAGGAGCGCAGCAACATCCCGCACCCAGCCGATCGAGCGAGGAGCGCAGCAACATCCCGCACCCAGCCGATCGAGCGAGGAGCGCAGCGACGAGTCGAGATCCGGGCCGCACCGTACTCGCCGCATACGACCGTCACCTTTCATGCCGAGATCCCGGTTTCGGTCGCTCCCCGGGAGGCGTGGCGACAAACATCGGGATCTCGGCGGGCACCTGCGGAGGTTCGGCAGGGCCCCGCGGAGGCTCGGCGGGAACCTGCGGAGGTTCGACGGGCACCTGCGGAGGTTCGACGGGCGAGACCACGCAGAGCGGAGAAACCCGCAGGGATCGCACTCCCATGGGCTTCGTCGAACGGCGGTGCGGATCCTCGACCGCGAGACCGGCCGGCCCCCGCCGGACGCACGAGGCCCCCGGGATCCTCTCTCGGGATCGCGGGGGCCTCGACGTGCTGGGGCAGACGGCTCAGTTGCCCGCTTCGTCGCTCTCGATGTCGTCGCCGATCTTCGACTGGGAGGCGGCCTCGTCGGCCTCGGCGAGCTCTTCGGCCGCCGGGGAATCGTCGGCCTGGCTGAACCCGGCGGGGAGCACGTACCTGCGGTACTCCTCGAGCGTGCCGTCGAGCACCGGCACCTCGTACTCGACCTCGGACGCGCCCGGCACCTGGAAGTAGGCCGAGATGGTGGCTCCGGGCTCGAGGCCGGGCAGCGAGACGAGCACCGGCGACTCGTCGCCGTCGGGATCGCCGAAGAGCGTGTTGCCGGTCGGCACCGTGAACTCTGCACGGTCCTGCTGGGATCCTTCGCCCATGAAGTTGATCGCCAGATCCTGGGTTTCGCCGGTCCTGTTGACCGCGCCGAAGACGACGTTGAAGCTGTCGCCGGTCTCGTCTGCGATGAGCAGGATGTTGCGCACGTCGACGCTCTCCACGGTGACGTCGACGCCGTCGCTCGGCGCGTAGGGCTTGAGCGTGCCCTGCGGCGCGATCAGGCTGCAACCGGTCGCGCCGAGCGCGAGAGCCGCCGCCAGCGCGACAGACGAAGCGATCCGAATCTTCAAGATGGTCCTCCGAGCCGTGGTTCGATCCCTGTCCACATGCGCCGCCGATGGCCGACACAGTCTGGAATCATCATACCCGGCGCGTCGGATCCCATGCAGCTTAGGCAAGCCTAACCCTGTGCGGAAGGAGTGTGGTATTCTAGTAGGTGGACTGAAAAGGAGCCACTCGATGCAATTTGAGGTCGGAGAGACCGTCGTCTACCCCCACCACGGCGCAGCCAAGATCATCGAGGTGAAGAAGCGCAAGCTCGGCGGAGAAGAGAAGCTCTTCTTGAAGCTGCAGGTCAACCAGGGCGATCTCACCATCGAGGTTCCCGCGGAGAACTGCGATCTCGTCGGCGTGCGCGATGTCATCGATCAGGAGGGTCTCGAGCGCGTGTTCGAGGTGCTGCGCGCCCCGTTCACCGAGGAGCCGACCAACTGGTCCCGCCGGTACAAGGCGAACCTCGAGAAGCTCGCCTCCGGTGATGTGATCAAGGTGTCCGAGGTGGTGCGCGACCTGTGGCGCCGCGACCAAGAGGTGCGCTCGCTGTCTGCCGGAGAGAAGCGGATGCTGGCGAAGGCCCGCCAGATCCTCGTCTCCGAGCTTGCCCTCGCCGAGAAGACCGATGAGGAGAAGGCCGGAGCGGTACTCGACGAGGTGCTCGCCTCCTGAGGCAACCCGTTGCCGACCCTCCTCCCGAGACGCCCCGCTTCCGAGCGGGGCGTTTCGTCGTTCCGGGCGGTTCCCCTCCGCTCCGGAGCCTCCGCGCCGTGGCGCCTGGGCGTTTGGGTGCACCGAAACCGATCCGATCGATTCACATCGCGTGAAGTATCAGCGCTGGAGGGCTCGGGTTCGAACAACCGGCGCAACTTCGGGCGCCTGGCGCAGCGCCGGCCCGTGGTCCGGAGCGCGCAGACGGCGCTGGACGTGACGATCCCGCGTTCTCTCCTACGCGCGTCAGGAGTTGTCAGCTCGCGACGGGTTTGGTGACAACTCCTGACGCGCGAGTGCTCCGTCTCAGGGTTCCACGGCGCGGGTACGCTGGGGCCATGACTCCGTCAGCACACGCGAACGAAACCGCGGGAACCACCCCTCACCAACTCGCCGCGCTGGGCGCCGTGCTCGTCGGCGCGGGTCGCGGCGTGCGCCTGGGAGCCGAGGAGCCGAAGGCGTTCTTCGAGCTCCACGGCCGCGCGCTCATCGAGTTCGGGATCGGGGTGATCACTTCGCTCCCCCACGCCGGGCACCTCGTCGTCGTCGTGCCGGAATCGCACGCGGCCCGCACGCTCGAGCTCGTCGAGCTGGTGCTGCCCCAGGGGTCGCTCTGGGAGGTCTCCGTGGTGCCAGGTGGGCGCCAGCGCCATGAGTCGGTGAGGTTCGGCCTCGACGCGCTGCCGGAGTCGATCGACACGGTGCTCGTGCACGACGCCGCGCGCCCCTTCGCCAGCGCGGCTCTCTTCGAGCGCGTGATCGCGGAGCTGCACCGCACGGGCGACTCCGTGATCCCCGCCCTGCCCGTCGCCGACACGCTCAAGCGCGTGGACGCCGACGGCGTGGTTCACGAGACGGTGGATCGCGCGCCCCTGGTCGCGGTGCAGACGCCCCAGGGCTTCCGACGCGAGACCCTCGCGGCCGCTCATGCCACCGCCGGGCTGCAATCGGGATCCGACTCCGCTTCCGGCCTCCCCACCGACGACGCCGAGGTAGTGCAACGAGCGGGCGGGCGGGTGCGCACGGTCGCCGGCGAGCTCCGCGCGCACAAGCTCACCACGACCGCCGACCTCCCGATCCTCGAGCACTTCCTCACCGCGAACGCGCTGGGCCTGGCGGAGGAATCGTGAGCGCGCGATCCTCCGATGTGCGGATCGGCACCGGCGTCGACGTGCACGCCTACGACGCGGGATCGCCGCTGCGCCTCGCGGGTCTCGACTGGCCGGGCGAACCGGGTCTCTCCGGGCACAGCGACGGCGACGCCGTGTGCCACGCCGTGGTCGACGCACTGCTCTCCGCAGCGGGTCTCGGAGACATCGGCGGACTGGTCGGAGTGGATGAGCCGCAGACCGCCGGCGTCGCGAGCACGGAGTTCGTGCGGATCGCCCTCTCCCGGCTGGACGAGCACGGCTGGCGGCCCGTCAACGTGTCGGTGCAGATCGTGGGCGAGCGGCCCCGCTTCGTGCGGCGACGCGAGGAGGCGCAGCGCACGATGTCGGAGCTCGTCGGCGCTCCCGTGAGCCTCGGCGCCACGACCAGCGACGGCCTCGGCTTCACGGGCCGCGGCGAGGGGCTCGCGGCGATCGCCACCGCCCTCATCGAACGCGGCTAGCGCTCACCCGCGCTCCGGGATTTCGACTCCGCGGCTTCGCCGCTCCGCTCATTCGGCAGGAGGATCCGCGGGCCCCGCGGATCGGCAGCAGGACGATCCGCGGGCCCGGCGGATCGGCGGCGGGAGGATCAGCGGCGCCTGCAGGATCGGAGCGGCTAGCCGGCGTAGGCGCCGACGAGCCGCACCGCGCCACCGTCGACGCCCTTGGCACCCTGTTCGAAGCCGTCGAACTCGCGCGCCGCGGTCGAGATGGTGCCCGCGACCCAGGTGTCGAGCCCCTCGGCGGTGAGCGCCGCCGCGACCTGCGGGGCACGATCCGCCGCGACCACCGCGAACATGCCGATGCCCAGGTTCCAGGCGCCCTCGAGCGACTCGAGCGTGTGCCCGCCCAGCTCGGCGAGGTGGCGGAACACCGGCAGCGGCGACCAGGTGCCGCGATCCAGCTCGACCCATGCCCCCTGCGGCAGAACCCGAGCGAGGTTAGCAGCGATCCCGCCGCCCGTGACGTGGCTGAGCACGTGGATCGCGCCGTCGAGCGCGGGATCCTCGAGCACGCGCAGCAGCGGCGCGGTGTACAGCGCCGTGGGCGTCAACAGCGCCTCGCCGTAGCTCGCCCCCAGTTCCTCGCTGCGGTCGCCGTAGCCGATGCCGCGCTCGGAGAGGATGTGGCGCACGAGCGAGAATCCGTTGGAGTGCAGACCGGACGCCGCCATCGCGAGCACCACGTCGCCGTCCTCGACGCGCGTCGGCCCGAGCATCTTGTCGGCCTCGACCACCCCCGTCGCGGCGCCCGCCACGTCGTACTCGTCGACGCCCAGCAGCCCCGGGTGCTCCGCCGTCTCGCCGCCGACCAGCGCCGTGCCGGTGGCCTCGCACGCCTCGGCGATCCCACGCACGATGTCGGCGATGCGCTGCGGCACCACCTTGCCGCAGGCGATGTAGTCGGTCATGAAGAGCGGCTTGGCCCCGACCACCACGATGTCGTCGACGACCATCGCCACGAGGTCCTGCCCGATGGTGTCGTGCTTGTCGATGGCCTGCGCGATCGCGACCTTCGTGCCCACGCCGTCGGTGGAGGACGCGAGCAGCGGGCGCCGGTAGCCGAGCAGCGCCGAGGCGTCGAACATGCCGGCGAAGCCGCCGACGCCCCCGAGCACCTCGGGGCCGTGGGTGCGCGACACCGCCGACTTCATCAGCTCGACGGCGAGATCGCCGGCTGCGGTATCGACTCCGGACTGTGCGTAGGCGGACGGGGCGCTCTGCGGGGCGGTTTCACTCACGCGCCCAGTTTACCCGGCCGGTTCGGGCGCTTCCCTCGCCCCCGACCGGGTCGGCGGCCGCTCACCGCGCCGACCGATGCCTCGCGTCGGCTGCCCGCACGCCTCGCTCCCCTCGCCAGAGGCGGAGAGCACGGCCGGTTCGGCGAGATCGGCCGCGAAATCAGCCGCGAACTCAGCCGCTCGAGGATGCCCTCGCTCCGCGAGACCCCCGGGGCGACCCGCCCGGGCAGATCCGCAGCCCAGCCGTGTGTGGGACACTAGTGATCGCGTCTGTTCGACGCCTCACCCCACCTCGCAGGGAGCAAGTACAACAGCATGTGCGGCATCGTCGGTATCGTCTCTTCCGAGCCGGTCAATCAGCAGGTCTACGACAGCCTCCTCCTCCTGCAGCACCGCGGTCAGGACTCGACGGGCATCGCCACCCTCGACGGCGACTTCTTCCACATGGTGAAGGCGAAGGGGCAGGTGCGCGAGGCCTACCGCACGCGCGACATGCGCAACCTCACGGGCAACGTCGGCCTCGGTCACGTGCGGTACGCGACGCGCGGCTCGGCCGCTGCCGAGCAGGAGGCGCAGCCCTTCTACGTGGGCGCCCCCTACGGCATCATCCTCGTGCACAACGGCAATCTGACCAACACACGAGAGCTCACCGCCGACCTCTACAACGTCGACCGCCGCCACCTGAACACCAACTCCGACACCGAACTGCTCCTCAACGTGCTCGCGAACGAACTGCAGGCGGGCATCAGCGGGCTCTCCCTCGACAAGGATCAGGTCTTCGGCGCGGTCTCGCGGCTGCACGAGCGCGTGGAAGGATCGTACGCTGCGATCGCCCTCATCGCGGGCTACGGTCTGCTCGCGTTTCGCGATCCGAACGGCATCCGCCCGCTGGTGCTCGGGCGACGACAGGACCCGCAGGGGCAGGACGAGTGGGTCGTCGCGTCGGAGTCGCTCGTGCTGGAGTCCGGCGGCTACGAGGTCGTTCGCGACGTCGAGCCGGGAGAGGCGATCCTCATCTCACCCGAGGGATGGATGTACTCGCAGCAGTGCGCGAAGAACCCCCGGCTGGTGCCCTGCGCATTCGAGTACATCTATCTCGCCCGCCCTGACTCCGTGCTCGACGGCATCTCGGTCTACGACGCGCGGCTGCGCCTCGGAGACGTGCTCGCCGAGGAGATCGCCGAGCAGCTGGCGGGCATCGACGTCGACGTCGACGTGGTGATGCCGATCCCGGATTCCGCGCGGCCCAGCGCGATGCAGGTCGCCCAGAAGCTCGGCATCGAGTACCGCGAGGGGTTCTTTAAGAACCGCTACGTGGGCCGCACCTTCATCATGCCGGGACAGGCCGTGCGCAAGAAGAGCGTGCGCCAGAAGCTCAATGCCATGAGCGTCGAGTTCAAGGGCAAGAACGTGCTCATCGTCGACGACTCGATCGTGCGCGGCACCACGTCTCGGGAGATCGTCGAGATGGCCCGAGCCGCGGGGGCCAAGTCGGTGATCTTCGCCTCGGCCGCTCCCCCGGTCGTCTTCCCTCACGTCTACGGCATCAACATGCCCTCGCGCAAGGAGCTCATCGCGCACGGCCGTTCGTCCGAGGAGATCGCGGCAGAACTGGGCGCAGACCACCTCATCTACATGAGCGTCGAGGGAATGAACCGCGCCATCATGGCCGGGCAGGATCACGTCACAGAGCTCGAGCAGAGCTGCTTCACCGGTGAGTACATCGCGGGCGACATCGATGCCGAGTACCTTGACTGGGTCGAGGAGACGCAGGAGAGCTGACCGCTCGCCGGGTGCTGGTCGGGGGCGATCGGCGCGGCGACGTGCTGCAGCAGGAAGCGGGTCCCCGGTTCAGCGGGAAGCGGGTCCCCGGTTCAGCGGGTCGCCGGTTCAGCGGGAAGCGGGTCCCCGAGGCGGCGGGAAGCGGGTCCCCGATTCGGCGATCGCGAGTCGGCGGCAGCATGACGCGTCGTATCGCACCGCGCGCTGCGCACCGCACCTTCCCGACGCAGATGCGCGAATCGCCCCGCCGCCGACGGGCAGCGGGGCGATTCGCGTGCGTTCGCGGAGCCGGTTCAGGCCCGCGGCTGGTTCGAGTCGTCCTCGCCTGAGCCGTCACGCGGTGCTGCGGGCGGCGACTGCGGCGTCGCGCCCGATGCCTCTTCGCGGGGCACCGCCGGCGGGGTCTGCCCTGCGGTCTCCTCCCGCGGCACCGCGGGCGGCGTCGACGGCGTCGATCCTGCGGTGCTCTCGCGCGGGGCGGCCGGCGGCGCCTGGGGAGCAGCCGCTCCGCCGTTCGCGGTCGCGGAATCCTCGGAATCGCTGCGCACCTCCTTCTTGAGGATGCGCATCGACTGCCCCAGGCTCTTCGCCAGCCCCGGCAGCTTCGGCGCACCGAACAAGAGCAGGACGATGAACAGGATGACCAGCAGAGTGGGGCCGGACAGGTTTCCGATCATGTAGGTGAGCTCCGATCGTCGGCGTCAGATCATTATGGCACGTCGGGCCGGTGACCGGACGGGGCGGGATCCTGCGCCTCGCCCGACCCGCCGCGCGCCTCCGTCTTGAGGATGCGCATCGACTGCCCGAGGCTCTTCGCCAGCGCCGGCAGCTTCGGCGCACCGAACAGCAGCAGCATTACGAAGAGGATGGCGAGCAAATGCCATCCACCGAGGTTTCCAAGCATGGGAGCGGCTCCGATCAGTGTGTGGTGTCGCGATTATCGCACGTCGGACTGGACCGCGATCCCCACCCCGCGCTGCCGCCGGGCGACGAGGCCGAGCACCAGAGCGACGACTCCGCCAATGCACAGCCCGATAGCGGCGCCCAGTACGGCGAAGAACCCGACAGCCTGCGCCATCGTGTACTCGGCACCCTCTTCGACCGGGAAGAGCAGGGAGGCGATGGCGGCCACGACAGCGCCGAGCACCGCGCCGCCGATGAGCAGTCGGCCGTAGCGCACCGAACGCTGCAGGGTCACTTCGCGCTCGGCCGCTTCGATGACGGGGCCGCGCTCGGCATCGGCTGGCACCGTGTCGGACGGGTCTGGAGCCGTCGGCGCGGCATCCGCAGGAACGGCATCCGCCGGCGCGACCGGCTCGGCAGCTTCGTGCGGGTTCGCAGGCCCCATCGACTCGGGGGCCGGGGTCTGCGCGGCCTCTTCGTTGTTCATGCTTCCATTGTCTCAGGGAACTCCTGGGGGATCGGCGAGCGCCAGCGGGCACGAGCGGTGCCGTCCGGGCGGTCGGCGGATCGGCTCAGCAGCGGCACCGGCTCAGCGGCGGTGCCGCGACTCAGCTGCGGCACCGGCTCAGCTGCGGCACCGGCTCAGCGGCGGTGCCGCGACTCAGGCCTGCAGCATCACCGCGCGCGGATGATCGGGAGCAGGCCATCGAGAGCGGCCCGGGATCCCGAGGCCACCACCCGCGCCTCGGCGAGCGCGGTCTGCCAGTCGACCCGCCCGGTCGCGAGTGCGAGCCACGTCTCGGGGTCGGTCTCGATCACGTTGGGCGGTGTCCCCCGGGTGTGCTTGGGGCCGGCGACGCACTGCGTGGCGCCGAACGGCGGCACCCGTACCTCGACGGAGTTGCCCGGCGCCAGTGCGGCGAGCTCTTCGAGCAGGTAGCGCACGGCGGTTGCGAGCACGGTGCGGCCGGTCTCACCGGCGAGCGCAGCAGACAGCGCTGCTTGCCCGTCGGCCTCCGAGATCCTGCGCTTCGCCATAACGCACTCACTCTACCGCCCGACCGCGATCCCTCTTCTCGGGAGCGGCCCCGCACGGGACGAGGATCTCACCGTTCCCGGAAGTCGAGCGGCTGGAGGCGCAGTCTAGCTCGGCAGCGACTGGCTGGGTCTGGCAGCGAGCGAAGCGAGCCGGATTGGCGCTGCGGAGCTAGACTGCGCCTCCAGCAGCGGGAGCCACCACTATCCTGGAACGGTGAAGATCCTCGTATTGGGGCCGGGTGCCCGCGAACACGCCATCGTCCTCGCCCTGCTCGCGGAGCAGGCGGATCACGAGATCGTCTGCGCGCCCGGCAACGCCGGAGTCGCCGCAAGCGGAGTCGAGACGCCCGAGCTGGCGTACACGGACCCGGAGGCCGTCGCCGCGTTCGTGCGCGAGCGAGGCTTCGATCTGGTGGTGGTGGGGCCCGAGGCGTCGCTGGTCGCCGGTGTTGCGGATCCGCTGCGCGCCGCGGGCGTCCCCGTCTTCGGGCCGGATCGGGCGGCCGCCCAGCTCGAGGGATCGAAGGCGTTCGCGAAGCGGGTGATGGACGACGCCGGGGTGCCGACCGGCCGCGCCGTGCGCGTCGCCTCGTTCGCCGAGGCGGGCCCGGTGCTCGACGAGTTCGGGGCGCCCTACGTCGTGAAGGCGGATGGCCTGGCTGCCGGCAAGGGCGTGCTAGTGACCGAGGATCGCGGCGCGGCGCTGGATCACGTGGCGACGTGGGCGCCGCACGGCGACGTGCTCATCGAGGAGTTCCTCGACGGCCAGGAGGTGTCGCTGTTCTTCTTCGCCGACGGCCACGACGTGCTGCCGCTGAGCCCGGCCCAGGACTACAAGCGCATCTTCGACGGCGACGCGGGCCCGAACACCGGCGGCATGGGCGCCTACTCACCGCTGCCGTGGGTGGCTGAGGACTTCGTGGAGGAGATCACCCGCACCGTCGCGCTGCCGACCGTGCGCCGGCTCGAGGCGGACGGCACCCCGTTCGTCGGGCTGCTCTACTGCGGCCTCATCGTCACGTCGAAGGGGGTCCGAGTCATCGAGTTCAACGCCCGTTTCGGGGATCCCGAGACGCAGGTGGTGCTGGCCCGCCTCGAATCGCCTCTGAGTCGCTATCTGCTCGCCTCGGCGAACGGGGCGCTCGCAGCTCAGCCGGTTCCGAAGTTCTCGGACGATCCGGCGGTGATCGTGGTCGTCGCGAGCGAGGGGTACCCGGGAGAGGTCGTCACGGGCCGCGAGGTCACCGGCCTCGATGCCGCGGCGGCCGTACCCGGTGTGCACGTGGTGCACGCGGCGACCGACCGGGACGAGCACGGCGGCTGGATCGCGACCGGCGGGCGCGTGCTCGGCGTCGTGGCGCGCGGAGCCGACTTCGCCGAGGCGAGATCGCGCGCCTACGATGCCGTCGAGAGCATCGGACTGGACGGCGGTCAGCACCGCACGGACATCGCGGCGCGCGTCGCCTGACGGGCGCCGCGGGCTTCCGCGCTACGCGCCGCGGATGAGCGTGTCGAAATCGGGCTCGTTCGACGCCTTGGACGCATCCGACGTCTCGGGATCCTTTGCCGCTTCGGGATCCTCTGCCGCTTCGGGATCCTGCAGGCGCTGCACCTCGACGGTGTCGTGATCCTCGGCCACCCACTCCGCGCCGACGCCCCTGAATGCGCCGGAGTCGGAGTCGGCCGGGAGCTGCGGATCCTCGGTCTCGACGACCGGCACCGAACCGGTGTCGATTTCGAGGCGATCACCCACCTGCGGTTCGGCGTCGACCTCGACGATCTCGACCTCCGAACCGTCTTCGTCGTCGACCTCGCCATCCACCGCCTCGGGAGCGACTTCGAGCTCACCGGCTGTGTCTGCACCGGGATCCTCGTCGCGCTGCGCTCCCGACTCCGGTGCATCCCCCGCCGGCTCGCGCGTCGCGGTATCGGCGGGGCCCTCTGCTACGGGGCCCTCCGCAGCCTCAGCCCCCTCGCCGTCGGCGATGGTCTCGGCGCGATGCTGATCGACCGCCGCGGCGAGCCCCGACAGCAGCTCCTGCCAGTCGCGCTGCGCGGCAGCCGCCCGGTCCGCCGGTGCTGCGAGCGCGTCGAATCCGGTCTCGGTGATCGTCACGCCCGTCTCGCCGCCCTGCGAGCGCAGCGTCATCAGCACTGCGGTTCCGCGCTCGGACCCGGATTCTCGCCAGGTGAACCCCAGCGCGTGCCCCTCGACCCACACGTCGACCGTGCCCTCGACGGCAGGCGCGCCGTCGGGCTGCCCCTCGGCGGATGCTCCGGAGTCCTCGCCCCCGCGCACCGCGATCCCACCTCCGACGCCGGTCTCCAACTGCAGCTGCGGCCACCACGCGGCCCGGCGCGCGGGCTCGGCGAGATACGACCACACATCTGGCCTGACGGCCTTGACTCGGCTCCGCGCTACTACCGGTCCCAGCGGGATCATGGTGCTCCTTCACTCAAGACGTCGACGCAGATGCGCCGTCATACCGGCGCTGCCCGGATGCTGGCCGCGCCCTTGCCAACGAGAGTAGCCGTCCCCTCCGACATCTCCCCGGGAACTCCGCAGAATGTCATCGATCCGTCATCGTTCCTCGCTCGGGAGCGCGCCGACGCCCGCGCCCCCGCCCGCCCCCACGCCCACGCCGACGCCCCGCCCGCCCTCGCCCACGCCCACACCCACCCCACGCCCACGCCGAGCAAGTGGGAGTCGCGTTCTGCCGCTACCCAACGGTTGATGCGGCAGAACGCGACTCCCACTTGCCTCGCCTCGGTGTCTGAACGCCTCACCGGCCGACCGCGCCCCATCCATCGCGCGCAGGATGGGAGGCAGGATGGGAGAATGGTCGGGTGACGCAACTCTCCTCGCCCCCGCAGCTCGACGGCTGGACACACGTGTACTCCGGCAAGGTGCGCGACCTCTACGTGCCCGCCGACGGATCCGACGCCCACCTGCTCGTGGTCGCGAGCAACCGCGTGAGCGCGTTCGACCACGTGCTCGAGCCGCCGATCCCCGGCAAGGGTGCCCTGCTCACGACGCTGTCGAACTGGTGGTTCTCGCGCATCGACGTGCCCAACCACCTCGCGGGCGAGGGATCCGGCGCGCCCGCCGTTCCCGCAGAGGTCGCCGACCGCGCCATGCTGACGCGGCGGCTCGAGATGTACCCCATCGAGTGCGTGGTGCGGGGCGCCCTCACGGGGTCCGGATTCGCCGAGTACCAGCGCACGGGCGCGGTCTGCGGCATCGAGCTGCCAGCCGGACTCGAAGACGGCGATCTGCTCGAGACCCCGATCTACACCCCTGCGTACAAGGCGCCGCTCGGGGAGCACGACGAGAACATCACCTACGAGCGCAGCGCCGAGCTGGTCGGCGAGGAGGTCGCCGCCGCACTGCGCGACGCCTCGCTGCGCATCTTCACCGCGGCGCGGGATCTCGCTGCAGAACGGGGTGTGGTGCTCGCCGACACCAAGTTCGAGTTCGGGCGGGATCCCCGCGCCGAGGCCGGCGATGCCGCGGGCGCACTGGTGCTCGCCGACGAGGTGCTCACGAGCGATTCCTCGCGGTACTGGGACGCATCGGCCTACTTCGACGCCGCACTGCCGCGGGCGGATCGCCTGGCGTCGTTCGACAAGCAGATCGTGCGCGACTGGCTCGCCGCCAACTGGGACAAGCAGGGCGAGCCGCCCGCGCTACCCGACGAGATCGTCGCGCAGACCTACGCCCGCTACGCCGAGCTGCACGCCCGCCTCACCGGCGAGTAGCACCCCTCCCCGGAAACCACATGGCACCCGGGGCCGGGTGTCCCGGAGCGGCCGGGTCGGCCTTTCATACGGGAGCGAGGTGACGGGATCCCGGTCCCGAGCGCATCAGGGTTGGCGGAGCGGAGCGACGACGCGGCGGGGTCCCCTGCCAAGCACGGGGACGGGATCCCTTCACCTCGCGTGCTCGCCTCTGTGCGAGAATTGACTGAGCTTCACCTCGAGAAACGGAGACCCCGGGTGCCCACGATTGTTGTTGATGTCATGCCCAAGGCCGAGCTGCTCGACCCCCAGGGCAAGGCGACCACGGGGGCGCTGGATCGCCTGGGCCACGGCAAGTTCGAGAACGTGCGCATCGGCAAGCGCTTCGAGTTCACGGTGAACGGCGAGGTCACCGACGCGGTGCTCGACGAGGTGCGCCGGGTCGCCGACGAGATCCTGTCGAACTCCGTCATCGAGGACGTCGTCTCGATCGCGGTCGACGGTGTCGCGGTCGACGGCGCCGCAGCCGACGTCGAGGCCCGCTGATGACCACCCGCATCGGCGTCGTCACCTTCCCCGGCTCGCTCGACGACCGCGACGCGCAGCGCGCGATCCGCATCGCCGGCGCCGAGCCGGTGGCGCTCTGGCACGCCGACCACGATCTGCAGGGCGTCGACGCGATCGTGCTGCCCGGCGGATTCAGCTACGGCGACTACCTCCGGCCGGGCGCCATCGCGGCGATCTCGCCCATCATGACCGAGGTGATCGAGGCCGCGAACAAGGGTCTCCCGGTGCTCGGCATCTGCAACGGCTTCCAGGTGCTGGTCGAGTCGCACCTGCTGCCGGGCGGGCTGATCCGCAACGCGCACCAGCAGTTCATCCGCCGCGACCAGCGGCTCGTGGTCGAGAACGCCGACACGGCGTGGACCACCGAGTTCGCGCAGGGCGAGGAGATCGTGATCCCGCTCAAGAACGGCGACGGCGGGTACATCGCCAACGCCGAGACGCTCAAGCGCCTCGAGGGCGAGGGGCTCATCGCCTTCCGCTATGCGGAGGTGAACCCCAACGGCTCGCTCGACGACATCGCCGGCCTCACCAACGAGCGGGGCAACGTCGTCGGGCTCATGCCGCACCCCGAGCACGCCGTCGAGCCGGGATTCGGTCCAGACATGGCTGAGGCGATGCGCTCCGGCGTCGATGGGCTGCGGTTCTTCACAAGCGCCGTGAACGCGCTCACCGCCCGGGTCTGACCCGCGGCGAATGCACCGGAGGGGCGGCGGATCGCAGGATCCGCCGCCCCTCCGGCGGGTTTCGCGGCCCTCACCGCCGCGGATCAGGCACCGTCGCTACGACACCCGCCGCCGCCCGCGTCGCCGCGGATCAGGCCGGCCCAGCGCATCAGGCCACCCCAGCGCATCAGGCCGCCCCAGCGCATCACGCCGCGGCCGCCGCCCGAGCCGCGGCCGGAAGCGCCCCGGCGATCCGTTCGAGCGCTGCGTCATCGTGCGCGGCCGTCACGAACCACGCCTCGAACGCGCTCGGCGGCAGGTTGACGCCCTGCTCGAGCATCGCGTGGAAGAACGCGCGATGGCGCTCCACCTCCTGCCGCTGCACCGCCGCGTAGTCGAGCGGCGGCTCGGCGAACTCCCCGAAGAGCACGCTGAACAGGCTGCCGGCGCGCTGCACGCGGAACGGCACCCCGGCCGCCTCGAACGCGGTGGTCACCTCTCCGATGATCGCGTCGGCGGCGTTGCCCAGCGCGCGGTAGGCGGCGACGTCTGCGTGGCGCAGCGTCGTGAGCCCCGCGGTCACCGCGAGCGGATTCCCCGAGAGCGTGCCCGCCTGGTAGACGGGACCGAGCGGCGCCAGCAGCTCCATGAGCTCGGTGCGGCCGCCCAGCGCGGCGAGCGGAAGCCCCCCGCCCACCACCTTGCCGAAGGTGAAGAGGTCGGGCGCCGCACCGGACGGCACCCGGGCCTGCTCGATCCCCCAATACCCCGAGGGGCCGGCCCGGAAGCCCGTGAGCACCTCGTCGAGGATCACGAGCGCCCCGTGCCGGTGGGCGATCTCGATCATCGCCGCGGTGAAGCCCGGCTCGGGCGGCAACACGCCCATGTTCGCCGCGGCGGCCTCGGCAATCACCGCGGCGATCCGGTCGCCGTGCTCGGCGAAGGCGGCGGCGAGCGCCGTGGGATCGTTGTAGGGCAGCACGAGCGTCTGGCCGGCAGTTTCGGCGGTGACACCGGCCGATCCCGGCATGGCGAGCGTCGCGAGGCCGGACCCCGCTTCGGCCAGCAGCCCGTCGGAGTGCCCGTGGTAGTGCCCCGCGAACTTCACGACGAGCGGCCGGCCGGTGGCGCCGCGGGCGAGCCGGATCGCGGTCATGGTGGCCTCGGTACCGGTCGAGACGAGCCGCAGCCGCTCCACCTCGGGCACCCGCGCGATGATCTCCTCGGCGAGCTCGGCCTCCTCGGGGACCGACGCCCCGAAGCCGAGCCCGCGCCCGGCGGCCTCCTGCACCGCATCGACGACGGCCGGGTGCGCGTGCCCGAGCAGCGCCGGCCCCCACGAGGCGACGAGGTCGACGTACTCGGTGCCGTCGGCATCGGTGACATAGGCCCCCCGCCCGGAGACGAGGAATCGCGGGGTGCCGCCGACAGAGCCGTAGGCGCGCACGGGCGAGTTGACCCCGCCGGGGATCACCCGCGCGGCACGCTCGGCGAGCTCCGCGCTGCGCGCGGTGCCCGAGGCGGCGGGCCGCTCGTTCGACGCGGCGCTCATCGGATCCACCCCGCGAGCTCGACGGCGAAGTAGCTCAGCACGGCATCGGCCCCCGCCCGCTTGATGCTCACCACGGACTCCTCGATCGCGCGGCGCCGGTCGATCCAGCCGTTGGCGGCCGCGGCCTCGATCATGGCGGCCTCGCCCGAGACCTGGTAGGCCCAGACCGGCACGGGGCTCGTCGCCGCGACGTCGGCGAGCACGTCGAGATAGCTCATGGCGGGCTTCACCATGACGATGTCGGCACCCTCGGCGACGTCGAGCTCGGCCTCGCGCAGGCCCTCCCGCCGATTGGCGGGATCCTGCTGGTAGCTGCGACGGTCACCCGTCAGCTGCGAGTCGACCGCCTCGCGGAAGGGCCCGTAGAAGGCCGAGGCGTACTTCGCCGAGTAGCCGAGGACCGCCGTGTCCTGGTGCCCGGCCTCGTCGAGCGCCTCGCGCACCGCTGCGACCTGCCCGTCCATCATGCCGGACAGGCCGAGCAGCGCGGATCCCGCGTCGGCCTGCGCGACCGCCATCGCGCGGTAGCGGTCGAGGGTCGCGTCATTGGCGACCGCGCCGCGCGCGTCGAGCACCCCGCAGTGGCCGTGATCGGTGAACTCGTCGAGGCAGAGGTCGGTCTGCACGACGAGCGCATCCCCGGCTTCGGAGACGACGGCGCGAGTGGCGAGGTTGAGGATCCCCTCCGGGTCGTCGGCGGCGCTGCCGTGCGCGTCGCGCACCGCGGGCACGCCGAACAGCATGATGCCGCCCACTCCGGCCTCCGCGGCATCCGCGGCGGCGCGGCGCAACGAGTCGAGGGTGTGCTGGAGCACGCCGGGCATCGAGCCGATGGCCCGGGGCTCGGAGATCCCCTCGCGCACGAATGCGGGCAGGATCAGCTCGGCCGGGTGCACCCGGGTCTCGGCGACGAGTCGGCGCATGGCCGGGGTCGTGCGCAGGCGGCGCGGTCGGACGGTGGGGGGCATCATGCTGCGGGTCCTCCTGGGGGGTGCGGGGTCGATGGCGGGTGCGGCGTCGGGTGCGGCCTTGGTGGCGGCTTCGGGTGCGGCTTCGGTGCCGGGAGTGCCGGCGGTGGCCGACGTGCGGGCGCCGGAACGGGGCGCGATGCGGGGCGTGCTCCGGGATCCCTCCCGGGCGGAGCCCCGGGATCCGGGATCCGCGATGTGCTCCGCGAGCGCGTCGAGCAGCCCGTCGACGGTGTGCCGTGCGGCGACGACGTCGGCCCGCAGGCCGTGGTCCGCGAGCGCCCGGGCCGTGGGTGCGCCGATGGCGGCCAGCATCGCGCCGCCGGGGAGCCCGTTGCCGCCGGCCGGGCCGAAGCGCCGAGCGAGCTCGGCGGCGCCGGATCCGCTGAGCACGAGGATCGCATCGACTCCGCCCGCGGCGATCCGCGCCTCCTGCGCCGCGTCGCGCGGTGCCGGCACGGTGCGGTAGGCGGCGATGCGCTCGGGAGCGTGCCCCGCGCGGAGGAGCGCCTCTTCGAGCTCGGTCGATGCGATCTCTGAGAGGGGCAGCAGCAGGCGCTGCGAGCGGGGAGCCCGGTCGCCGATCACGTCGATCAGGGCGGCAGCGATCCCGACCGCCGAGAAGTCGTGCTCCGGCTGCAGCGCCACCGCGAAGCCGCGCTCGCGCAGCGCCTCGGCGGTGGCCGGCCCCACGGCCGCGACCCGTGCCGCCCCTGCTGCTGCCGCCGGGCGAGCGCCCGCGTCGGCGACGGCGTGCGCCCCGTTGGCGCTCGTCACGACGAGCCAGTCGTATTGCCCGCGATTCCACCGCTCCACGGCGGCGGTGAGCGGGCCTGGGTCCTGCGGCGCGGCGGTCTCGGTGAGCGCCGCCACGACGGGTTCGCCGCCGCGCTCGCGGACGGCCTGCGCCCACCGCTCGCCCGCTGCGCCGCCGCGCGGCACGAGGATGCGCCGGCCGGAGAGGCCGAGCGCATCGGCGCGCTCTGCCGACGCGCCGGAGATCATCCGGTCCTCTCGGACGGCGCGGCCCCGGGTCGTCGCCCACCGGAGTCCGTCGCCCCTGCACCGGATTCGCCGAGCGGGGCGAGCGGGGCGAGCGGGGCGATCGTCGCAGCGCCCATCTCGAGGAGCCGCACGGCGACGGCTCGGCCCAGGCGCTCCGACGTCCGCGCGCGATCGGGGTCGTCGGCCGCCCAGGGCATCGCCTCCTCGGCCGCGAGCCGATGCGTACCGTCGAGGCTCGCGACCTCGGCACGCAGCGAGAGCCGAGCGTCGCCCGCGGCACCCCCGGCGCCCTCGACACGAGCGGTCGCGCCGATGGGGGCGGCGCATCCCGCCTCGAGCGTGGCGAGCACCGCCCGCTCGGCGAGCGCACCGGCACGGGCCTGCGGGTCGTCGAGCGCGGCGAGCGCCTCCGCGTACGGTGCGCGCGCTGCGTCGTCGGCGCGCACCTCGATCGCAAGGGCTCCCTGCCCCGGCGCGGCGGGGACCTCGTCGAGCGGGAAGCGCTCGGTGATGACGCCGGAGCGGCCGAGGCGATCGAGCCCGGCGCAGGCGAGAATCACCGCGTCGAGATCCGCGCCCACGCGTGCCAACCGCGTGTCGACGTTGCCGCGCAGGTCGTGCACCTCGAGATCGGGCCGGCGGGCGAGCAGCTGCGCGACGCGGCGGGGCGATCCGGTGCCGACACGGGCGCCCTCCGGCAGCGTCGCGAGCGTGAGCCCGTCGCGCGCGCACAGCGCGTCGCGGGCGTCGGCCCGCTCGGGCACGGCGCCCAGCACGATCCCCGGGCACGGCCCCGTGGGGAGGTCTTTGAGCGAGTGGACGGCGAGGTCGCACTCCCCCGCGAGCAGAGCATCGCGCAGCGCGCTCACGAAGACGCCCGTGCCGCCGAGCTGCGACAGCGGGGCACGCGAGGTGTCGCCCTGCGTCGTCACGATGACGAGCACCGCTTCGAGCCCCGAAGCGGCGGCCACGCGCTCGGCGACGGTGGTGCTCTGCGCGACCGCGAGGGCGCTGCCCCGGGTGCCGATGCGGATCACGCCGGGATCGGCTGCCACGGGCGCATCGGATCGACGCACCCGCGCGGCGTGTCGGTGCTCGTTCATCTCTCCTGGACTCCTTCGCGGTGCGGCTCGGTGGGGTGCGGCTCGGTGCGGCTCGATGCGCTGCGGTGCGATGCGGTGCGGCTCGCCGCGACGGCAGCCGATCGACCGGACACCGGATCCGAGCGCGTCGGTTCCATGATCCTCCTCGCGGCTGCGCGAGCGCCGGGCACGACCGAGGCGAGCCCGGTACCGCTCACCCAGTCCCCCGCGCAGGCGATGCCGCGCGGTTCGGGCATCGGCGCCGCGGCGACGGTCGAGGATCCCGCGATCCACGCCCGTCGGCGCACGGCGCGAACCGCCCCCGGTTCGAGCTCGACGCCGAGGATGCGCGAGGCATCCCGGAGGGCGAGGCGGGTCGTCTCCTCGTCGTTCAGGCCGTCGGTCGCCGGGGCGCTGCCGACGCGGCCGTACGAGAGGCGGAGGATGTGGCGGCCGGCGCCGAGAGCCGCCGCGCGGGCGGGCCACTTCGCGGTGACGTGCGTGAGCGCCTTCGCGGCGATGCGCGACCCGGCGTCCTCGGCGACCAGCGCGCCCGTGCCGCGCGGGGCACGATTCAGGCGCGGATCCTCCACGAGCAGGGCGACGACCTCGACACGCCCCTCGGGCGCGGACGGGGGCGCGTCGAGCAGGCGTCGGGCGACGCTCTCGGGGACGGCGAGGATCACGGCGTCGACGTCGAGAGCGGTGGCTTCGGCGGCGCCCGCGGGCCCGGTCTCGGGCCCGGTCTCGGGCCCGGTCAGCACCGTCCAACCCCCGCCGGCGTCGCGGCTGCGCAGGGCGCTCACCGCGGTTTCGGCGCGCACCGCCACTCCCAGGCGGTCGAGCTCGGCGACGAGCGCCGCGACGAGAGCCCCCATCCCCGCACGGAGCCCCGCCACGGCGCCCCCGGCAGCGGTGCGGCTGTCGCGCAGCTCGCGAGCGGCGGCCACGAGCGATCCGCGGCGATCGAACGCGTCCGCGAGGCCGGGCACCGCCGAGATCGACAGCTCGGCCGGGTCGCTGGAGTGCACGCCGAGCACCACCGGTCGCACGAGGCGCTCGAGCACGCGCGCTCCGAGGCGGGCTCGCACGAGTTCGGCGAGGGATCCCCCGCGGCCCGCACTGCGCGGCAGCGCCGGCTCGAGCGCGGCGCGCAGCGCCCCGACGAGGCCGAGCACCCGCACCGCATCTCGCGAGAGGGGCGCCGCCGGGATCCCGATGGTCCCCGCCGCCGGCAGCGGCACGGCGCGCGCAGCGGACACGACCCACGAGCCGAGCGGCGCCGGGTTCACGATCTCGGCGCCCAGGCCGAGTTCGGCGAGCAGATCGGCGACGCCGCCGCCCCGGGTGGCGAAGGCCTCGGCTCCGATGTCGATGGTCGCGTCGGCGACGGTCTCGCTGCGCACGCGGCCGCCGAGACGGTCATCCGCCTCGAACAGCAGCACGTGCGCACCTGCGAGCGCGAGCTCCCGCGCCGCGACGAGCCCCGAGATCCCTCCGCCGACGACCGCGACCGTGCGCGCGCCAGCCGGGTCGGCCGATCCGGTGCCGCTCGGGGCCGAGCCGCGGGACCCGGCATCGGAGGGATCCGCGCCGACGGATCCCTCGCCATCGCGATTCCCGTCATCGGCGCCTGCAGCCGCGACTCGGTCAGCGGGCATGCGCAAGTTCGACGATGCGGGTGAGCACGGCGGGATCGGTCTCGGGCGGCACGCCGTGGCCCAGGTTCAGGATGTGCGCGGGTGCCCGCGAGCCGCGCCGCAGCACCTCGTCGAGATGCGCCTCGAGCTGCGCCGCGGGAGCGCCGAGGAAGGCGGGGTCGAGATTGCCCTGCAGGGGCAGGGCGTCGCCGAGCCGGCGGCTGGCGTCGTCGAGCGGGGTGCGCCAGTCGACGCCGAGCGCGCTGACGCCCACCTCGGCGAGCTCCTCGAGCAGGTGCCCGGAGCCGACCGCGAAGTGGATCATGGGGACGGTCTCCTGCTGCACGGCGTAGCCGTCGCGCAGCGGATGCCGGTAGGCGATCCCACGCACCGCGTCGAGGGTGCGGCGGGAGGCGGGCGCGACGTGCTCCCGGTAGTCCGCGGCGCTCAGCGAGCCCGCCCAGGAGTCGAACAGCTGCACCGCACTCGCCCCGGCCTCGACCTGCGCCTCGAGGAACGCCCCGCTGAGCTCGGCGGCCCAGTCGAGCAGCTCGCGCCAGGCAGCGGGGTCGGCGTGCATGAGCGTGCGAGCGCGCAGATGGTCCCGGGACGGCCCGCCCTCCACGAGATAGGCGGCGAGCGTGAACGGGGCGCCGGCGAAGCCGATGAGCGGCGTGCCGCCGAGCTGCGCGACCGTCAGGCGCACCGCCTCGCGCACGGGTTCGAGCGCCTCGCGGAGCCGATCCGCAGTGAACTCGGCCCGGCACCGCGCCACGTCGGCCGCGCTGCGCACGGGCTGAGCGAAGACGGGGCCGCGCCCCGCGACCAGATCGACGTCGACCCCGGCCAGCATCAGCGGCACCACGATGTCGCTGAAGAAGACCGCGGCGTCCACCCCGTGGCGCCGCACCGGCTGCAGCGTGATCTCGCTCGCGAGGTCGGGATTCACGCAGGCGTCGAGCATACGATGATCGGCGCGGATACTGCGGTATTCGGGCAGCGAGCGGCCCGCCTGGCGCATGAACCAGACGGGCACGCGCTCGGGCCGATCGCCGCGGAGGGCGCGGATCAGGGTGGCGTCGCTCGTGCGGCCGTCGACGAGGGGGTGCGAAGCTGGGAGGAAGTTCATCGTTCGAGATGCTAGCTTATAGATCTGATGTGAAACATCTGATCTGCTCAGCTCGGGGTGAGACTCCGGGCCTCGATCCACGAATACCCCCGGTCACGACACTTCTCGAGAATCTTCATGCTGCTTTGCCTCTCCGTCGATCATCGGAACGCCGATCTCGACCTGCTCGAACGCATCGAGCGCCGCACTGAATCGGTGACGACGGCGCTGAGCGATACCGGGATCGCCCGCGGCGCCGTCGTGCTGGCGACCTGCAACCGGTTCGAGGCCTACCTCGACGCCCCCGGCCTCGCTCCCGAGGAAGCGTTGGACGGGCTGGCGCGCGCGGCCGATCTCGCCCCCTCCGAGCTCGCGAACGCCTGCGCCGTGCACCGTGGGGACGCGGTGGCGGAGCACCTCTTCGCCGTCTCGAGCGGCCTCGAGTCGGCTTCAGTCGGCGAGGGCGAGATCTCCGGGCAGGTGCGTCGCGCCATCGACGCGGCCCGCGCCTCGGGCCGGTCGAGCACGGAGCTCGAGCGCCTCTTCCAGCACGCCGTCGTCGTCTCGAAGCAGGTGAAGCACCGCACCGGTCTGCAGACCCAGGGCCGCTCGCTCGTGCAGCTCGCCCTCGCGATGGTCGACAGCCGCGTCGGCGACTGGCGGGCGGCGCGCATCCTCCTCATCGGAACCGGCGCATACGCCGGCGCAAGCCTCGCCGCGCTGCGCTCCCGCGGGGCCCAGCTCGTCAGCGTCTACTCGCCGTCGGGCCGCGCCGCGGGCTTCGCGGACTCGCACGGCATTCGCGCGGTCGCACCCGAGACCTTGGACGCCGAGCTGCGCAGCACCGACCTCGTGGTGGCGTGCAGCAGCGTGAACGAACCGCTGCTCACCCGCGGCCGATTCGACGAGACCGTCACCGAGGGCAGCGCGCCGTTCTGCGCGCGCTTCGGCCGTCTCGAGACGCCGGAGCCGCCACGCGCGAGACCGCGTCTGCTCATCGACATGGGCCTGCCGCGCAACATCTCGCCCGACGTCGCCGGCGTCGCAGGTGTGGAACTGCTCGACCTGGAGACGATCGCGCTGCACGCGCCGATCCCCGAGCTCGGCGCCGAGCTCGAGGCGCGCGACATCGTGCGCACCGCCGCAGCGGAGTTCGCCGCGGTGCGGGCCGAGCGCGACGCCGTACCCGCGCTGCGCGAGCTGCGTGCGTTCGTCGACGAGATCCTCGAGGAGGAAGTCGCGCGGCGGCGCGGCCGAGCCGCGGACGGCGAACGCGCCGGCGAGGTGGAGGCGGCCCTGCGGCACCTGGCGGGGCGGCTGCTGCACCGCCCGACCGTACGGCTGCGCGAGCTCGGGCGCGGGGGTCGCGCCGCCGACGGGATCGCGGCAGTCTCGGCGCTGTTCGGGGACGCGCCCGTCGGCTCATAGCCGGGTCCCGGCCCGCCCGGCACGCCCGGCACGCCCGCCCCGACCCGCCTCCGTCCCGATGCACGCGCGTCAGTAGTTGCTGTCTCGCGTCGGGTTTGGTGACAACTACTGGCGCGCGTGCATCGGGCAGAACGGGCGCTGGACGGAGGCGGACGGCGGACGGAAGACGGCAGACGGCCAATGGCGGACGGCAGACGGCGGACGGAAGACGGCAGACGGCCAACGGCAGACGGCCAACGGCAGACGGAAGACGGCAGACGGCCAACGGCAGACGGCCAACGGCAGACGGCAGACGGCGCGACCGTGCGGAAGGAGCCGAAGCGTCTAGTGCCGGTAGTAGACCGCCACCCGCCGCCCGTCGCACTCGATCACGTCGACGGGCGTCTCGAAGACGCGCTCGAGAACCTCGGAGGTGATGATCTCCTCCGGCGTGCCCGACGCGACGACGCGCCCCTCCGAGAGCGCAACGATGCGGTCGGCGTACGCGGCCGCGAAGTTGACGTCGTGGATCACCAGCACCACCGTCTTTCCCAGCCCGTCAGCGGCAGCACGCACCTGCCCCATCATGCCGACCGCGTGCCGCATGTCGAGCCCCGTGAGCGGTTCGTCGAGCAGCACGTAGTCGGTGTCCTGCGCGAGCACCATCGCGACGAAGGCGCGCTGCCGCTGACCGCCCGAGAGCTCGTCGATGAACCGATCCTCCATCCCTGCGAGGTCGAGAAACGCGATCGCCGCGTGGATCGCCCGCTCGTCGGTCTCGGTAAGCCGGCCCGCCGAGTGCGGGAAGCGGCCGAACGCGACGAGCTGCCGCACGGTCAGCCGCGCCATGAAGTGGTTCTCCTGCTTGAGGATCGAGACCACCCGGGCGAGCTCCTTCGACTTCGCCGTGCGCACGTCGAGCCCGCCGACCGTCACGCGGCCGCTGTCGGCCTCGAGCAGGCGGCCGATGATCGTGAGCATCGTCGACTTGCCGGCGCCGTTGGGGCCGATGAGCGCCGTGACGCCGCCGCGCTCGATCGTGAGATCGACCGGGCCGAGCACGTGCCGACCCACGTAGGCTTTCTCGACGCCGCTCAGCGCGATGCCCGACGCATCGGGGCCGTGCCCGACCACGGGGCCGGCCCCGGCCACCGGGCCGGGCCCGGCACCCGCACCTGCGGCGGCACGGGCACCGGCGCCCGCGTCGGCCGGAGCGCCGACCTCCGCTTCGATATCCACGCGCGATTCGCTCACCGCATCCCCTTCCTCAGCAGGACGATCAAGAACAGCAGGCCGCCCGCGAACTCGATGATCACGGTCACGAGCCCCGCTGCGCTGAATATGTGGCGCAGCACGAACGTGGCCCCCAGCAGGGTGACGAGGCCGATGCCGATCGCGAGCGGAATGATCTCCGCGTGCGAGTCGCCCCTGGCGAATTGATAGGCGAGCGTCGCCACCAGAAACCCGTAGAAGGTCATCGGCCCGACCATCGTCGCCGACACCGACACCAGCACCGCGACGAGCACGAGCACGGTCACGACCTCGCGACGATAGTGCACCCCGAGCCCGATCGCCACGTCCCGGCCGAGCGCGACCACGTCGTAGGTGCGGCGGCGATTCCAGGTGAAGACGAGGATCGCAAGCACGACCGCCGCAGCGATGGGCAGATAGTCGGGGTTGCCCTTGCCGATGCTGCCGAAGAGCCTCGCGCTCAGCACATCGAACTCGCTCGGCGTGAGCATGCGCTGCATGAACGTGGAGACCGAGCCGAAGCCGATCCCGAGCACCACCCCGACGAGCAGCAGCAGGTGCAGATTGGCGCGCTTGCCCGAGAACAGCCAGCCGTAGAGCAGCGTCGCGAAGAGCACCATCAGCACGCTCTGCGCGATGATCTTGGGGATCCCCTCCATGCTCGCCGCGGCCGTGCCGAACACGAACACCAGCGCGGTCTGGATGAGCACGTAGAGCGCGTCGAAGCCCAGGATGGAGGGGGTGAGGATCCGGTTGGAGGTGGCCGTGTGGAAGAGCACGGTGGCGAGCGCCTGGCTCACGGCGACGAACGCAATGGTGCCGAGCGCGGTGAGGCGCGACTGCACGATGATCCAGAACCCGGGGCTGCCCGCCGGCGCGGGATTGTCGTAGACGAGGATCGCGACGGCGAAGATCGCCGCCGCCGCGTAGACCGCGATGAACGGCAGCGCTTCGCGCCAGCGCGGACCGCGGGGAGCGCGCTCGATCGGCGGCGCGCCGGTGCTCGCGAGCTTCACGATGCTCTCCATCACACGGCCCTCCGCTGCCTCAGCAGCAGCGTGATGAAGACCACGGCGCCGACGAGGCCGAGCACCATGGAGACCGGGATCTCGAAGGGCATGATGATGGTGCGCCCCACGAGGTCGCAGGCGACCACGAGCGCGATGCCGCCGAGGCAGACCCAGGGCAGGTTGCTGCGCACGTTGTCGCCCCGGATCATCGAGACCATGTTCGGCACCACGAGACCGAGCAGGGGGAGGAATCCGACCACCACGGTGGTCACGCCGGCGGCAACCGCGACGAGCGCCGTGCCGCCGATGAGGATCGCCTCGTAGCGCACGCCGACGCTCGTCGCGACGTCCTTGCCGAGGCCGGCGACCGTGATGCGATCCGCCATCAGAAACACGAGCAGGGTGACGACGGCCACCACCCACAGCACCTCGTAGCGTCCGCGGACCACCGCGGTGAAGCTGCCCATGAACCAGGTCCCGAGCATCTGCAGCAGGTTGAACTGGGCGGCAAGGAAGGTGGTGAACGAACTGACGATCGCACCGAGCATGATGCCGATCAGCGGCACGACGAGCGTCGTGCGGATCACGATCCGGCGCAGGATGAGCATGAAGAGCATCGCCCCGACGAATGCGAAACAGCTCGCGATCACCATCTTGCCGAAGAGACCCGTATCGGGCAGCAGCAGCGCGGTGAGCAGCAGGCCCAGCGCGGCCCATTCGGTAGTACCCGACGTCGTAGCGTCGACGAACCGGTTCTGCGTGAGCATCTGCATCACGAGACCGCTCGTGGCCATCGCAGCGCCAGCGAGCACGAGTGCCAGCGTGCGCGGCACCCGGGTGATCCAGAACATCTCCGAGCCGAAGTCGCTCCCGGCGATGTCGTAGACGCCGATGGCGAGCGAGGCCACCAGCAACCCGAGGACCACGAGGATCGCGATGGCGAGCGCCCACGGCCGACGCTTCGGCGGGGCGATCTCGGGGGCGACCGGACGCGTGCCGCCGACGGCGACGATGCCGCGCGCGGCGTGCACCCCTTGCGGGGCCGAGCCGGATCCGCGTACGACCGGGCTGCCGGGACGCCCCGGGCCCCCCGCGCGGCGCGCATCGCGCGCACGCCCGTCGGGGCGTCCGCTCTCACGAGCGGACGCCCCGACGTCGCTACCCCGCGGGGTCGCAGCGGGTTCCCGACTCATGCGGCCGAGAACGCCTCCTCGAGCTGTCCGAACAGCTCGGTGTAGGCCTGGATGCCCTCGGTGAGGTAGAAGTTCGGGTCGAGGATCACGATGCGGTCCTGCTGCACCGCGGTGACGTTCTGCAGCGCCTCGGAGTTCGTGAGCAGCTCATCGGCCGGTTCCGAGCCGGCCTCGCGGTCCTCGGGTGCGAAGGCCGCGTCGCGGTCGAGCGCCACGATCCAGTCGGGATTGGAATCCGCGATGGCCTCGACGTTGATGTCGTCGCCCTGGTGGTCGTCCGTCGCGCCCTCGACCTCGAGCGCGGGCTGCCAGCCGAGCGCCGGGAACACCGGTCCGAGACCGCGGCCCACCACGGGCGCGAGGTAGCCGATCTGACCGGCCGAGGTGTTGACCGCCATCACGGTGTCGGTGCCGTTGTAGGCCTCCTTCGCGCCGGCGATCGCCGCGTCGAGGCCGTCGTTCAGCGCCGCGGCGTCGTCTTCGCGGTCGAAGATCTGGCCGAGGATCTCGGTCTGACGCTTGAGCTCCTCGAACTGGTCCTCGCCCTCGCGCGGCGCGATCTCGATGACGGCCGCCTGAGGGTTCTGCTCCTTGATCTGGTCGTAGTAGTCGCCGAAGCGGTAGCCGCCGATGATCAGGTCCGGCTGCTCGGCCACGATCACCTCGAGGTTCGGCTCGCGGTGATTGCCCACGTCGGCGACGTCCTCGTTGTCGGTGTAGCCGGGCCAGGCCGATCCCATGACGCCCTTGGGCACGGCGGCGAGCTCGACGCCCCACTCCTCCAGGGTGTCGAACGACGTGTTGTCGAGCGCGACGACCGTCGCGGGATCGACCGGCACCTCGACCTCGCCGTGGTTGTCGGTGATGACGATCGTGCCCGCGGCTTCACTCGCCCCGCTCGCGTCGGCGGAATCCTCCGGGGCGCTCGACGAGCAGGCCGAGAGCAGGAGTGCGGCGCTGAGCGTCAGCGCCGCGACGGAGGCGGTTCGGATGAGGCGGTTGGACACGGGTATCTCCTCGATGTGAATGATTCACGGCACACGGCGCGCCGGCGCAGCGGCGCGGCGGTGCCCGGCGGTACTCGGCTCCGAGCCCCTCCGGGCCACACTGCTCAGCCTATGCTCACCTTCATCTGATGTTCAAATCGCAGCAATGAAGATCCTGATCGCATCGGCGTTTCTTGAACTCAGACGCGGTTGTCGAGCCAGATCCCGTAGGCCATCAGCCGGCGCGTCTCGCCCGCGGCGACGAACTCGCACTCGCGCTCCGGGATCCGCGTGAACCCCATCCGTTCGTAGAGCCGGATCGCGGCGCGCATCTGAGACGCCGTGTGCAGCACGAGTCGAGCCGCCCCTCGGCGGCGCGCCAGATCGACGCAGTGCAGCATGAGGCGTTCGCCGACCCCGCGGCCGCGCGCGTGGCGGGCGACCCCGAGCAGTCGCACGTCCATCTCGTCCTCGGCGGTGTCCTCGTGCAGCCGCGTCCCGGGTCGCGGCACCGTGACAGTGCCGAGCAGAGCGCCGGATCCCGGATCCTCGGCCACCCACACCTCAGCCGCAGCGGCTCTGCCGCGCACGTCTGCGATCTCGGCGAGGTAGGCCTCCTCGAGTCGGTAGTCGCCCTCATAGGCCTCGCGCACGAGCGCGCTCGCGGCGGCGATGTCCTGCTCCGCTGAGCCGAACGCGTCGGTATCGCCGGGGCGGGCGATCCTGCGGATGCGCATCGCCGGGGCCTCCCCGGACTCATGGTCTCGGTCCGCTCGCGCGGGCGCACGATCTCCGAGTGGGCCGGAGTCGTGCAGTGCGCGCGTCACCTCGGGGCGTCGGGCTGCCCGTGGCCCAGCACCGAGAAGTCGGGCTGCCCGTCGGCGCGCGCCGGCAGCGGCCGACCGTCGGAGAACGTCGGCCACGGCAGCAGCGGCGGGGCCTGCTGCTGAGTCTGCTGAGTCTGCTGCGGCTGCTGAGTCTGCTGAGTCTGCTGCTGGGGCTGCGGCTGCTGCTGGGTCTGGGGCTGCGGCTGCTGCTGGGTCTGGGGCTGCGGCGGCTGCTGGGTCTGCGGCGGCTGCTGCTGCGCCGGCTGCGGAGCTCCCGCCTTCGCGGCGCGAGCCGCCTCCCGCGCATCCGCGCCGTAGGACCAGCGCAGCAGCAGCGTGATCGACAGGCCGAGCGCGGTGAGGATGAGCAGCGCGGTGGCGATCTTCCAGTAGAGATCGGGGATGTACAGGTCGAAGGCCTCGATGCCCACCGGAGCGGTGAAGAGGATGCCCGATAGCACCGCGAGCACGCTCGTCACGAACGCGAACCGGGTGACGACCGCCGTCGACCCGAGATGCAGCAGGAGCTGGCAGCAGAGGATCACGAGCCGTGTCACGAGGATCACGAACACCGACTTCCAGAAGATCTCCCACATGAGCGAGAAGGTGTCGTACGGCGTCATCCAGATCACGATGAGCAGCAGGCCCAGGATGTAGGCGTTGGCGATCAGCGCGACGGGCGCGTACCATTCCGACTTCTGGCCGCGGCGGGTGTCGAGCGCGGTGAAGAGCACGAACACGGCGAAGAGGGCGAAGGTGGAGAACACCCGCTCGAACTTGCCCTCGAAGTCGCCGATGAAGAGCAGGGAGATCGAGGCGATCGTCAGGCCGGCCAGCAGCACGATGCTCACCTTGAGGAAGGTGGACAATCGCGGCGCCGAGGCGTCGGACCGTGCGCCTGCGGCGCGCGTCGGCGTCGCGGGCGCCGGCGGCTGCGACGCCGGCTGCGCGCCCGCGGCGGCGTCCGCCCCCCGCTGCCAGGAGAACGCCTCGGGCCGGTTCGCAGCCGGATCGGACGGCGGGTGCACCTCCGGGGCCGCGGCGGGCTCGGGCTGCGGATCGGGTGCGTTCGTGTTCGGATCGCTCATGCTCACAGTCTTTCGTGTTCGCCTGGGAATCGCTACCCGGCCGCCACGGCGGATCCCGCCGACCCGGCCGCCGATCCAGCCGCCGACCCGGCCGCCGACCCGGTCGCCGATCCGGCCGCCGACCCGGTCGCCGATCCGGCCGCCGACCCGGCCGCGGCCCCGGACCTCGCGGGATACGGGAGTCGCAATCTGCCGCTTCGCCACTCGCGTAGCGGCAGATTGCGACTCCCACTCGCCGGGTCCACCCCCGCGAGCGCCCCTCCCGCCGCAGGGCGCGGTCGCGACGGCGACGGCGTAGACTGGAGGTCGTACGTCCGGCGCGCCCCGCGGCCGGTTCCGAACCCGATCCACGGAGCACATCGAGCGTGACTGACACCGACGCAACCCCCGCCGGCCCCCGCCCCGACACCGTCGCCGATGCCATCGCGACGCCCGAGAAGGAGCAGCCGTACGGTGCGCTCGGCCTGAAGCCCGACGAGTACGAGCGGATCCGCGAGATCCTCGGCCGCCGCCCCACCTCGGGCGAGCTCGCCATGTACTCGGTGATGTGGTCGGAGCACTGCTCGTACAAGTCGTCGAAGATCTACCTGCGCCAGTTCGGCAAGAAGGTCAACGACAAGATGCGCGAGCGCCTGCTCGTCGGCATGGGCGAGAACGCGGGCGTGATCGACATCGGTGAGGGCTGGGCCGTCACCTTCAAGGTCGAGAGCCACAACCATCCCTCGTACATCGAGCCGTTCCAGGGCGCCGCCACGGGCGTGGGCGGCATCATCCGCGACATCATCTCGATGGGCGCGCGCCCCGTCGCCGTCATGGACCAGCTGCGCTTCGGGGCCATCGACGACCCCGACACGGCCCGGGTGGTGCACGGCGTCGTGGCCGGCATCTCCTCCTACGCCAACTGCCTCGGTCTGCCCAACCTGGGCGGCGAGACCGTCTTCGACGGCGTCTACCAGCAGAACCCGCTCGTCAACGCGCTCGGCGTGGGCGTGCTGCGCCACGAGGACCTGCACCTCGCCAACGCCTCGGGCACGGGCAACAAGGTGGTGCTCTTCGGTGCGCGCACGGGCGGCGACGGCATCGGCGGCGCGTCGATCCTCGCATCCGACAGTTTCAGCGAGGGCGGCCCGACCAAGCGCCCCGCTGTGCAGGTGGGCGATCCCTTCGCCGAGAAGGTGCTCATCGAGTGCTGCCTCGAGCTGTTCCGCGGCGAGCTGGTCGAGGGCATCCAGGATCTCGGCGCGGCCGGCATCTCCTGCGCCACCTCCGAGCTCGCGGCCAACGGCGACGGCGGCATGTTCATCGAGCTCGACAGCGTGCTGCTGCGCGATCCCTCGCTCACCGCCGAGGAGATCCTCATGTCGGAGAGCCAGGAGCGCATGATGGCCGTCGTGGCCCCCGAGAAGCTCGACGCGTTCCTCGAGGTCACGAAGAAGTGGGACGTCGAGACGAGCGTGCTCGGCGAGGTCACCGACACCGGCCGCCTCGTCATCAACTGGCGCGGCGAGGAGATCGTCAACGTCGATCCCTCGACCGTCGCGGTCGACGGCCCCGTCTACGAGCGTCCGGTCGCCTACCCGGCGTGGATCGACGCCCTGCAGGCGAACGGCGTGCGCGCGGCCGGTCTCACCCGTGCAGCCTCGGGCGACGAGCTGCGCGCGCAGCTGATCGCGGTCGCCGCCTCGCCCAACCAGGCCGACGTGTCGTGGGTCACCAACCAGTACGACACCTACGTGCTCGGCAACACCGCGCTCTCCTTCCCCGACGGTGCGGGCATGATCCGCGTCGACGAGGAGTCGGGCCTCGGCGTCTCGATCGCCACCGACGCCAACGGCCGCTACTGCCAGCTCGACCCCTACGTGGGATCGCAGCTCGCACTCGCCGAGGCGTACCGCAACGTCGCCACCTCGGGTGCCGTGCCCACGGCCGTGACCGACTGCCTCAACTTCGGCAGCCCCGAGAACCCCGAGGTCATGTGGCAGTTCTCGCGCTCCGTCGAGGGCCTCTCGGACGCGTGCCTCGCGCTTGAGGTGCCCGTGACCGGCGGCAACGTCTCGCTCTACAACCAGACCGGCGACACCCCGATCCATCCCACCCCCGTGGTGGGCGTGCTCGGCATCATCGACGACGTGGCGCGCCGCGTGCCGAGCGGCTGGCAGGACGAGGGCGAGCACCTCTACCTGCTCGGCGTGACGCGCGACGAGCTCGACGGCTCGGCGTGGGCGGGCACGGTGCACGACCACCTGGGCGGCACCCCGCCCGTGGCGGACCTCGAGGCCGAGCGCGCACTGGCCGAGCTGCTGCACGCCGCGACGCAGGGCGGGCTGCTCTCGGGCGCGGTGGATCTCTCCGAGGGCGGTCTCGCGCAGGCCCTCACCGACGGCGCCCTGCGCTTCGGCGTGGGCGCCCGCGTGTGGATCGACGAGATCGTCACGCGCGACGGCGTCGACGAGACCGCCGCGCTGTTCTCGGAGTCGCAGGCGCGCGTGCTCGTCGCGGTACCGCACGAGGAAGACGTGAAGTTCCGCGGGCTCTGCGAGGGGCGCGACTTCCCGGTGCTGCGCATCGGCGTCACGGACGGCTCGGGCGACTCGGCCACCATCGAGGTGCAGGATCGCTTCACGCTGCCGCTCTCGGAGCTGCGCGCGGCCTCCGAGGCCACGCTGCCCGCGCGGTTCGGGCCCGTGATCGGCTGACGTTGCTTCTGCGCGGTCCCGGCGCTCAACTCCCGGGATCGCGGAGGCGGCGGATGCGGGCTTCGGCCTGCGCCAGCTTCTCGGCGGTCCGTCGCCGCTCCACCCGGTCGCGCGCGACCCGGCGGAGTCCGTCGGCGAGCAGCCAGCCGAACACCGCTGCGCCCCCTCCGCACAGCAGCGCGACGATCCACGGCATCGCCGCGTCGCTCGCACCGGCGGGCTCGGCTGCGCCCGCGAGCGTGACGACGAGGATCGCGACGCCCAGAGCGGTGAACGCGAGCACGATGGCCGCGGTCAGTCCGATCCAGAGCACCCGCCCCGCACGGCTGCTGGGCATTCCCCAGTACGGAACCATGATTCCCCGTTGCCGGGGTCAGAGGCGGATCGACGGCGCGACGCGGGCGAGGATCGCGGTGTGCAGCTCGTCGACCGGACGGGCGGCGTCGAGCACGAGATACCGCTCGGGATCCGCGTGCGCGAGCGCGAGGAAGCCGTCGCGCACGGCCGTGTGGAACTCCGCGGCCTCGGCCTCGAGGCGATCGGCGGTGCCCCCGCGACTGCGACGACGAGCTGCGGCCGTGCCCGGGTCGAGATCGAGCAGCACGGTGAGGTCGGGCCAGAGTCCCTCGACCGCCCAGTCGCTGATGCGGCGCACGTCGTCGAGTTCGAGCACGCGTCCCGCACCCTGATAGGCGAGGGACGAGTCGATGTATCGATCCTGCACGACGACCGCGTTGCGCTCGAGCGCGGGTCGCACCACCTTGGCCACGTGCTGGGCCCGGTCGGCCGCGTAGAGCAGGGCCTCGGCGCGGGGATCCACCGCCCCGATCTCTTCACCGCCGTGAAGCAGCAGCTCGCGCAGCTGCGCCCCGAGCCGGGTTCCCCCGGGCTCCCGCGTGCGCACCACCTCGTGGCCCCGGCCCTCGAGCCAGGCGCCGAGCAGCTCGGCCTGCGTGCTCTTGCCCGCGCCGTCACCGCCCTCGAAGGTGATGAAGAGACCGGTCATGCGCTCGTGCTCCTTGGTTTCGATACTTCGACTCGCTGGGCTCGCGCCGCTCAATCGGACTCGTTCGCTGCGCTCAAGCGCCGGCTCCTCATCGTCGGCGAAGCGCCGAACCCGCGAACGAAGCGCTCACCCCGCCGACTCGGCGGCCTTCTTCGCCGCGTTCGCGCGACGCGTCTCCGCGGCCTTCTTCGCGGCCGCCGATCTGGCGGGATCCACGGACTTCTTCGTGCTTCCGCTCGTTGCGGCGGCCTTCTTCGCCGGAGCTTTCTTCGCGGCGCTCTTGGCCGGAGCCTTCTTCTTGGCCGGAGCCTTCTTCTTGGCAGGCCCCTTGGCGCGCTTGATCGCGAGCAACTCGATCGCCCGTTCGAAGGTGATGTCTTCGACGCTGTCGCCGCGCGGGATCGTGGCGTTCGTCTCCCCGTCGGTGACGTACGGGCCGAATCGGCCGTCGCGCACCCGCACCGGCTTGCCGCTGACGGGATCGGCGTCGAACTCCTTCAGTGCGCTCGACGCCTTGCGGGCACCGTACTTCGGCTGCGCGAAGAGCTCCTGCGCCCCGGCCAGGTCGATGGAGAAGATCGCGTCCTCCCCCGGCAGGGAGCGCGTGTCGGTTCCCTTCTTGAGATAGGGTCCGTATCGCCCGTTCTGCGCGGTGATCTCGGTGCTCGACTCGGGGTCGACCCCGACGACTCGGGGAAGCTCGAGCAGCGCGACCGCGGTGTCGAGATCGACGGTGGCGGGATCCATGCTCTTGAAGAGCGACGCGGTGCGCGGCTTCTGGCCCTTCGGGAGCTCTTCGCCCTCGTCCGGCAGCTCGGTCACATAGGGGCCGAAGCGGCCGTTCTTGGCGATGATGCGCTTGCCAGTGCCGGGGTGGAGCCCGACGACGCGATCCTCCGCGGGCTCCGCGTCGGCGAGCTCGTGCGCCTTCTCCGGGGTCAGCTCGTCGGGTGCCATCCCGTCAGGAATGTTGACGCTGCGCGGCTTGAGCACGCCGTCTTCGCCCGCCTCGCACTTCTCGTCGTACACCTCGAGGTAAGGGCCGTACTTGCCGTTGCGCAGCGAGATCTCGTCGTCGATCCTGATGGTGTTGATCGCGCGCGCGTCGATCTCTCCGAGGTTGTCCACCACGCCGCGCAGGCCCGGGTGGGTGTCGCTGCCGAAGTAGAACTCCCCGAGCCACTTGCCCCGCGCCTCGTCGCCGGCGGCGATGCGGTCGAGGTCGTTCTCCATCTCGGCGGTGAAGTCGTAGTCGACGAGCTCACTGAAATGCTCCTCGAGCAGCCGCACGACCGAGAAGGCGATCCAGCTGGGAACGAGCGCCTGCCCCTTCTTGGCCACGTAGCCGCGGTCCATGATAGTGCTGATGATCGCCGCGTAGGTCGACGGACGCCCGATGCCGAGTTCCTCGAGACGCTTGGTGAGGCTGGCCTCGGTGTAGCGCGGCGGCGGGCTCGTCTCGTGCCCCTTGGCCTCGGGACGCTCGATGCCGAGACGCTGGCCTGCGGCGAGCTGAGGCAGGGAGACGTTCTGGTCGCCTCCGCCCTTCTCGCCGTCGCCGCGCTTCTCGTCGCGGCCCTCCTCGTACGCGAGCAGGAAGCCGGGGAAGGTGATGACCGTGCCGCTGGCCGTGAACTCCGCGGCGGTGGGAGCGGGCGCTCCCGGCTCCGTCACGGAGACCGCCAGGGTGACCGTGTCGGTCGAACCTTTGGCGTCGGCCATCTGACTCGCGACCGTGCGCTTCCAGATCAGCTCGTAGAGCGCATACTCACCCTGGGAGAGCTTGCCCTTGAGCGCGCTGGGGCGCTGGAAGGTGTCGCCGGCGGGGCGGATGGCCTCGTGTGCCTCCTGCGCGCCCTTGGACTTCCCCGTGTAGACGCGCGGCTTCTCGGGCAGCGTCTGCGCGCCGTAGAGTTCGGCGGCCTGCGAACGCGCCGCCTGGATCGCCTGCTTCGAGAGCGTGGGCGAGTCGGTACGCATATAGGTGATATGGCCGTTCTCGTACAGCGACTGCGCGAACGACATCGTCTGCCGCGAACTGTATCGCAGCTTGCGCGAGGCCTCCTGCTGCAGCGTCGAGGTGGTGAACGGCGCTGCGGGACGTCGAGTGTGCGGCTTCGTCTCGACCGAGCGCACCTCTGCCGCGACGCCGTCGGCGAGCAGGGCCGCAAGCGTCTCGGCGCGCTGCTGCTCAAGGCGGATCACTCCGCCTTGAGCGGCCTTCTGCGTGAGCGCGCCGTCATCACCGAAGTCGCCGCCGGTTGCGAGACGCTGCGCGTCGAGGCGGACGAGGCGCGCGTCGAAGGCCGTGGCGTCCGCCGCGTCGGCCGCGGGATGGAATGCGGCGGTGAGGCCCCAGTACTCGGCGGCGCGGAAGGCCTGCCGTTCGCGCTCCCGATCGACGACGAGCCGGGTGGCCGCGGACTGCACCCGGCCGGCCGACAACTTCGGCGCCACCTTGCGCCAGAGCACCGGGGAGATGTCGTAGCCGTAGAGCCGATCGAGGATGCGGCGGGTCTCCTGAGCATCGACGAGCGCGATGTCGAGATCGCGCGTGTTCTGCTTCGCCTGCTCGATCGCGTCCTGCGTGATCTCGTGGAAGACCATGCGGCGCACGGGTACCTTCGGCTTGAGCACCTCGAGCAGGTGCCAGGCGATGGCCTCGCCCTCGCGGTCCTCATCGGTGGCGAGCCAGAGCTCGTCGGCTCCCTTCAGGGCGCGCTTGAGTTCGGCGACGGTCTTCTTCTTGTTGTCGTTCACCACGTAGTAGGGCGCGAAATCGTTCTCGACGTCGACCGCGAACTTGCCGAATGGGCCCTTCTTGAGCTCGCTGGGCAGCTCGGAGGGCTCTGCGAGGTCGCGCACGTGGCCGACCGACGCGATGACCTCGTAGTCCTCACCGAGGTAGCCGCCGATCGTCTTCGCCTTGGTCGGCGACTCGACGATCACGAGTTTCTTCGTACCCGCCACGGGTCTCCTTCATTCGCTTCGAGCTCTGCGCTGCACGGCCCCTCGACTCGGGCGACCGTTCTGCATCGACACGATACACACTCTCGTGTGAGAATCCACCATCGCCGCGGGAACGGCAGTCTCGCCGAGGCACGGCGCGCCCCTCAATAGTACGGTCGATCAGCCCGGCGCCTCAGGGCGGCCCGAGGTACGCGAACGGGTCGATGTCGGGGTGCGCGTTCACCGGGTTCGAGGAGAGCGTGAAGTGCGTGTGCGGGCCCGACGTGCACCCGCTCATGCCCGCCGTGGCGACCCGCTGCCCGGCCCGGACCGGGGTTCCCGGGGCGATGCCGAAGCGCTGGGGCGAGGCGGGGGCGACGTGATTGTGCGAGCTGAAGAGCACTCGCCCGCCGTACTCGTGGCGGATCACCACCGTGAAGTTGGGGCCGCGCCACCACTCGGGCCGCGCGAGGCACGGCTCGGGGATGCCCGCGCCGTCGGCACCGGCCAGCACCACCACCCCGGAGTAGGGTGCGAAAAGCGCCCCCTCTCCGGACACCGCCAGATCGATGGCCCACCCGTCGTGGAACCCCTGCGAGACAGAACGGGAGTCGGAGGGCCAGGCCCAGCCGCTCGGCCCGATCGGACCGTCGGATGCAACCGTCGACTCCGACCACGCGGGTCCGGCTCGCGCGGCGGCTCTCGCCGAGCCGAGCGGCGCCGCGAGAGACACCTCGACCGATGAGCTGCCACCTGCTCCGCTGGTGCGGCAGCTTTCCACACGCGCTCGATGCGCGACGGCGACCTGCTCCGCGATCTCGCACGGCTCGGCGTCGATCCAACCGCTCTGCGCGTCGGCCGCGGCGAGCGCAGCGGCATCTGCGATCGCCGCGGCCCGGTGTTCCTCCTCCACCTGCGACCCCACGACGATGACGGGCACCGCGAGGCAGAGCACCGCGCCAGCGCAGCCGAGCAGAGCCGGCGCGCTCATGCTCGTCGCCGTTCGCGCCAGCGGGGGCCGGGGAACGAACCGGGCTGCATGCCCGCGCGCTGCGGCGTCGCCCCGGGTGCGCCCTCGCCGCTGACCGCCGCGCACGCGAGGGTCTCGACACGGATCCCGGCGAGCAGACCCTCGCCGGGGTGCGACCTCAGCGTGACGCAGTGCAGCCCGCCCTGCCTGCTGCGGTCGACCTCCACGGACGACCCGTTCCACGCCTCCAGAGCGGACCGGGCCAGATCGGCGTCTCCGCGGGCCTCGAGGCGCGCCACCTGCGCTGCGAGGGAGACGAGGGCGATGCGGTGCGCCGAGATGAGGATCCCGCCGATGGCCAGTCCGAGTACGACGAGCACCGCCGGCATCACGATCGCGAACTCGGCGGTGACCGATCCGCGATCGTCACCCAGCCTCGAGGCGCGCTCGCGAGCGGCGGCCGTGTCTGCGCATCGCCGATCGCCTCGAGGCCTCGCCGCCCCGTTCACCCGCCGGCGCCCAGGGCGTTCTCGACCAGTCGCACCAGCATGGCCCGAATCTCTTCTGACCGCATGATGGCCACGAGCAGCCCGGCGAACGCCACCGCGGCCATGATCACGATGGCGTACTCCGCGGTGACCGCACCGCGATCCTCGCCGAGTCGTCGCGCGAATCGGATGGCTGCAGGACGCAGTGCCGCGAGCCGCTCCGCAGCAGAGCGCCGGAGCGCAGGGCGCGCGGGGCGCGCGGGGAGCGCGGGGAGCGCGGGGCGCGCGGGGCGCCTGCCCGCACGGGTCGGGAGGAAGGCGAGGGCGCAGCCGGGTTCGTCGTCGACTGCGCGAGGCACCTCCGCCGGTTCTCGCGCGCTGCTCGGCATGGGCTTCGCGCTTCGATCGGAGACCAGTTCGAGTGTGGGGGTCACGGGATTCCTTCCGTCGAGCACGGCTCCCGGCAAGGGCCGGTGATCTCATCCTGCGCTCTCGGCGGGTGCACGAAGCGGGTTCGGGCGGGATCTGTGGAGGAGTGGCCCGATCTCGGGTCTCGGGAGGGTTGTGGACGGAGAGCCCAGCCGGTCGCGTCTCACGCGGTCAGACCGCCCCGAGCATGGCCATGAGCACCGGTGCCACGCCGAGCACGACGAACGAGGGCAGCACGCACACCCCCAGCGGGATCAGCACCCGCACCCCGAGCCGTTCCGCCGACCGCTCCAGCCGCGCCTCGGCCCGGCTCCTGGCGGCGATGCTCTCTTCCACCAGTATCGAGCCGAGCGGCGTTCCGGTGCGCTCCGCGGTCCTGATGGCGGCGCACAGCGTGCCATCGCGCAAGAATCCGTCGAAGGGGATCCACTCCGCGCCCAGGCGATCGACGCAGTCGACCGTGCGTCGCACGGCGATCCTGGGGTGCGCCCCGCCTCCGAGCGCGATCCGCACCAGTTCGAGCTCGAGTCCGTCGAGCCGGTCCCCGTGCTCGACGCGGCGGCGCAGTGCCGACGCCCAGGCGATGCCCGCGAGCAGCAGGACGACCCCGGTCGGCAGCAGTATCGCGCCCATCGGGCTCAACAGCACCGACATCGGATCGAACCCCAGCAGCCCGCCGAGCACCAGCGCGAGCGGCGGTAGTGCGCAGACGAGCCGGACCGTCGCCCGGGGGCCCGCGAGGAGCACGCTCCGGCGCTCGCGCAGCCGTTCGAGCGCGCGCAACGCGGCCCCGATGCGATCGAGCGCGGGCGCGAGCGGAGCACCGCTCTCCTCGGCGGTGCTCCACGCAGCGGCGAGCACCCGCCACTCCGGGCTCCCTCCGGATGCGATCGCCTCCGGCATCGGTTCTCCGAGAGCCGCGCGCTCCGCGATCCGCAGCGCCGCGCTCCCCGGGCCCGACTCGTCGGCCAGCACGGAGAAGACCCTCGTCGGCGGGATGCCGCCGCGCAGCAGCGCAGCGCATCGAGATGCGCACTCCGCAGCGCCCGCCCGCCGCGCTTCCGCGGGCGCCCGACGACCCGTCGCGCCCGCCGCGCGGCGCGGGATCGCCCCGCCCCGCCACACAAGCCGTGGCGACCGCCCGCCCGTCACGGCCTCACCCGTTCGATGCCGAGCATCCTGTTCTGCGCGAGCACCAGGCGGCCGACCGCCGCGACTCGAGGCGCCGTGCCGCCGCGCACGAGGTGGATCACTCCGTGCAGCGCGGAGACCGCCTGACGCGCCAGCGCATCCGGACGCCACCCGGCCAGAGCGCCCAGCGCCTCGAGCCTGGCGGGCACGTCCTCCAGCCGGCTCGCGTGCAGCGTGCCGGCGCTCCCGTCGTGGCCGGTGTTCAGCGCGCCGAGCAGCGTCGAGACCTCTGCTCCGCGGCACTCCCCCAGAACGATGCGGTCGGGCCGCATGCGCAGCGCCTCGCGCAGCAGGCGATCGAGTGTCACCTCGCCCGTGCCCTCAGCGCTGGCCCGGCGCGCTTCGAGTGAGACGACGTGCGGGTGTCGAAGTCGCAGTTCGGTCACGTCCTCGATCACGAGTATGCGCTCATGCGCCGGCGCGAGCCCCAGGAGCGCGGCGAGCACGGTGGTCTTGCCGCTCCCCGTGCCACCCGTCACCAGCAGATTGCGGCGGGCGCGCACCGCCTGGCGCAGCGCCGCGGCCATGCCCGGGGCGCACAGCCCGGCCGCCACGAGCTCGTCGAAGCCCGGCGGCGAGATCCGTTGCACGCGGATCGACACCGCGGCGCCCGACACGGCGACGGGCGGAAGGACGGCGTGCACCCGGATCCCGTCGCCGAGACGTACGTCGGCGCACGGGTGCAGCTCGTCGAGGTGCCGCCCTCCCGCCGCGATGAGCTCGGTGGCCAAACGGTGCACCCTGCGCGGATCCGCCTGCCAATCGGCGACCGGTTGCACGGTTCCCCCGCGATCGATCCACAGTGTTCCCCGCTCTCCGCGCACCTGCACGAGCAGGTCGCGCAGCTCCGGATCGTCGAGCAGCGGCAGCAGCTCGCCCAGTGCGCGACGCGCCGCCGGGTCGAGGCCGGCCGTGCGGCTCGGCGGCGGCGAACGCGCGGGGATCTGGGGTGCGGAGTCCATACGGTCGAGCGAAGCACGCAGACCGCCGAGACCGCGGCCGCGATCCCATCGATGTGGACAACTCGGCACCCATTCGGTTTTTCTCCAAGCGGTGAGCGAAGCACCGAGGCGCCTCGGCGAACGGTATACGCTGGGTAGCGCACTGCTCCGTCCGTCGGCACGCGGATTGGACCCCGCGCCGGCGGCGGTGCGCACTCGAACGATGGGATAAGGGTGTCCATGACTGACCAGAACGGGACCATTGAAAGTCATCCTCTGCACCACGGAGAGGAGCCGGAGAGCTACCCGCCGTCGGCCGAGTTCCGCGAGCAGGCCAACGTGAACGATCCGTCGGTGTACTGGCGGGCCGCCGAGGACCCCGAGGCGTACTGGGCGGAGCAGGCGCGGCGCCTGACCTGGACCAAGCCGTTCTCGGAGGTGCTCGACTGGACGAACCCCCCGTTCGCCAAGTGGTTCGCCGATGGCGCACTGAACGTGGCGGCGAACTGCCTGGATCGGCACGTGGCGGCCGGCATCGGCGATCGCGTCGCGATTCACTTCGAGGGCGAACCGGGTGATACCCGCACGCTCACCTACGCGGAGCTGACCCACGAGGTGAAGCGCGCGGCGAACATGCTCACCAGCCTCGGGGTGCGGGCGGGCGACCGGGTGGCGATCTACATGCCGATGATCCCGGAGACGGTGATCTCGATGCTCGCGGTCGCCCGACTCGGAGCGGCGCACTCGGTGGTGTTCGGCGGGTTCAGCGCCGAGAGCCTGCGCGCGCGCATCGACGACGCTCAGGCGGAGCTGGTGATCACCGCCGACGGCGGATACCGCAAGGGGCGCGTGTCGGCGCTCAAGCCGACGGTGGACGACGCGCTCGCGCTGGAGACGGGAAGCCCGCTGTCGGTGCAGAAGGTGCTGGTGGTCGAGCGCACGAAGAACGACGTCGCCATGGAGTCGGGCCGGGATCTGTGGTGGCACGACGAGATCACCGCGTACGACGGCGATCACGACGCGCAGGGCTTCCCCGCCGAGAACCCGCTGTTCATCCTCTACACCTCGGGCACCACCGGCAAGCCGAAGGGCATCCTGCACACCTCGGGCGGCTACCTCACGCAGACCTCGACGACGCACCGCGACGTGTTCGACCTGAAGCCCGAGACCGACGTCTACTGGTGCACGGCCGACATCGGCTGGGTCACGGGCCACAGCTACGTGGTCTACGGACCGCTCGCGAACGGCGCGACGCAGGTCATCTACGAGGGCACGCCCGACACCCCCGATTGGGGTCGCTGGTGGTCGATCATCCAGAAGTACGGTGTGACGATCTTCTACACCGCCCCGACCGCGATCCGCGCCTGCATGAAGGTGGGACGCCAGATCCCCGAGCAGTACGACCTGTCGTCGATCCGGGTCCTCGGCAGCGTGGGCGAACCCATCAACCCCGAGGCGTGGCGCTGGTACCGGGAGGTCATCGGCGCGGGCGAGGCGCCCATCGTCGACACCTGGTGGCAGACCGAGACCGGCGCGATCATGATCTCACCGCTCCCGGGACTCACGAGCCTGAAGCCGGGCAGCGCCCAGATCCCGCAGCCCGGGATCTCGGCGACCGTCGTCGACGAGCAGGGCGAGCCGGTCGGCAACGGGCAGGGCGGCCTGCTCGTGGTGCAGCAGCCGTGGCCGTCGATGGTGCGCACCATCTGGGGCGACGACCAGCGGTTCATCGACACCTACTGGGCGAAGTTCGGAGACCGGTACTTCGCCGGCGACGGCGCGCGCCTCGACGAGGACGGCGACGTCTGGCTGCTCGGCCGCGTGGACGACGTGATGAACGTCTCCGGGCACCGGCTCTCGACCGCGGAGATCGAGTCGGCGCTCGTGGAGCACCACGCCGTCGCCGAGTCGGCGGTGGTGGGTGCCGACGACGAGACCACCGGTCAGGCGGTCGTCGCGTTCGTCATCCTGAAGTCCCAGCAGACGATCCTCACCGCCGAGAACGCCGAGCAGGAGCTCAAGAAGCACGTCGCCGCGCAGATCGGGGCGATCGCCCGCCCGCGCCAGGTGTTCGTGGTGAACGAACTCCCCAAGACCCGGTCGGGCAAGATCATGCGTCGCCTCCTCAAAGACGCCGCGGAGGGCCGCGAGATCGGCGACACCACCACTCTCGCCGACACCGCCGTCATGCAGACCATCTCCGCGCGCATGCGCCGGGAGAAGCAGTGACACCGGCCCAGCGGCGGTAGACAGCTGAGGGGCGGATCCGAATCGCGGATCCGCCCCTCAGCCGTGCCGCCCTGCACCCCCTCCGCTACGCGCGCCAGTAGTTGCGGCCTCGCGAGGGTTGAGGTGACATCTACTGACGCTTCAAACGGCTGCGGCTGCGCCGCTGTGAGCCGTCAGTCCTCAACCTTGAAGACGAACTCGATCTCTACGGGGGCGTCGAGCGGAAGCACCGCCACGCCCACGGCCGAGCGCACGTGGATGCCGAGGTCTCCGAACACGCGTCCGAGGAAGACCGAGGCGCCGTTGGCGACCCCCGGCTGGCCCGTGAACGACGGATCCGACGCGACGAACGCGGTCACCTTGACGACCTGCGTGATCCGGTCGAGCGAACCGATGACGCCTCGCACCGCGGCGAGCGCATTGAGGGCGCAGAGCTGTGCCAGGTCGGTGGCCTGCTCGGGCGAGACGAGGCCCGCCCCCTCGCCCACCTTGCCGGTCGCGGGAAGCGCCCCGTCGACGAAGGGCAGCTGGCCGGCGGTGTAGACGTAATTACCGTCGCGGATCGCAGGCACGTAGGCCGCGACCGCCGCGGCCACCTCGGGCACTTCGAAGCCGAGCTCGCTCAGGCGCTCCTCGATTACTGACGCCATATCAGGCCTTCCTCTTCATGTATGCGACGTTTCCGCCGGCCGGGCCCTCGATGATCTGCACCAGCTCCCAGCCCTGGGCCCCCCAGTTGTTCAGGATCTGGGCCTCGTTGTGCAGCAGCAGCGGCGTCACGAAGTACTCCCAGCGCGGGGCTTCGGTCGTATCACTCACGTGCGGATCTCCCTCAGTGGTCGGTGGCGGTGGATGGGCGACGAGGCGGCGGGCGCACCCGCTTCGTGGTTTTGTCAGCAACGTCGCTTACGCTTGATTCTATGACCCGTCAGACATCACAGTCCTCGCGTGTGCGCTCGTTCAAGCCGCGCAGCGCGGGAGGTGCCCTCGGAGGCATCATCGGAGCCATCGCCATGAGCGTCATCGCGGGCGTGCTCGTCACCGCCGCCGTCACCCCGGTCGTCGCGCTGAGCGGCATCTCCGCGTCGTCGGCGATCGGCATCTTCGAGAAGCTTCCGAACCACCTCAACCCGGGCCGCCTGGCCGAGCCGTCGACGCTCTACGCCACCGATGCCGACGGCACCCCCCACAAGATCGCCGAGTTCTACGAGCAGGACCGTGAAACGGTGGGGTGGGACGAGATCTCCCAGTACGTGAAGGACGCCGCGGTGGCCGAGGAGGATCCTCGCTTCTACACGCACGGCGGGGTCGACGTACTCGCGAGCGGGCGCGCGGTCCTGCAGAACGCCGCGGGCCAGAACCTCTCGGGCGCCTCGACCATCACGATGCAGTACGTGCGCAACGTGCTCATCCAAGAGGCCTACGCCATCTCCGATCCGGAGGAGCAGAAGGCGGCCTACGACAAGGCGATGGAGCAGAACATGGAGCGCAAGCTCCAGGAGATGCGCTACGCCATCAGCATCGAGAAGAAGTACCCGAAGGACGACATCCTGCTCGGCTACCTCAACATCGCGCTCTTCGGCCGACAGATCTACGGCATTGAGTCGGCTGCGAAGTACTACTACAGCAAGTCGGCGAAGGATCTGTCGCTCGCCGAGGCGGCAAGCCTCGTCGCCATCGTCAACAACCCCTCGCTGTATCAGCTCGACGTCGAGGAGAACCTCCCCGCCAACACGGAGCGGCGCAACAAGATCCTCGGCAGCATGCTCGCGCACGGCAAGATCACCGAGGCGCAGCACGAGGAGGCGGTGAACACCCCGGTCGAGCCGAAGATCACTCCCCGCGAGCAGGGCTGCTTCCTCGCCGAGAAGAGCTACGGTCTCGGGCACTTCTGCGACTACGTGCAGCGCTACATCAAGCAGGATCCGAACTTCGGCGAGACCGAGGAGGAACGGACCTTCAACTTCGCCCGCGGCGGCTACGAGATCTACACGACGATCGACCTCGACATGCAGCGCGCCGGGCTCGACGCCATGCACAACACCGTGCCCGCGGTGATGGACGGCATCAAGCTGGGCGGCGCGACCGTCAGCGTCGGCGTCGGCACCGGCAAGGTGCTCGCGATGCTGCAGAACCGGCCGTACAACAACGCGCAGGCGTTCCTCGACTCCAACCCGGAGTACACGAACATCAACTACAACACCGACTTCGAGTACGGCGGCTCGAGCGGGTTCCAGATCGGTTCGACGTTCAAGCCGGTCACCCTCGCCGAGTGGATCCGCACCGGGCACTCGGTGCGCGACATCGTCAACGTCAACGGCCGCACGGTGCAGGAGAACACCTTCCGGGCGGGCTGCCTCGGCGACGGGGTCTACGGTTACGGCTCCTTCAAGTTCACCAACGACAACGAGGGCACCAGGGGCAATCAGCCCGTGCTCACGGCGATCTCGAACTCGGTCAATGGCGGCCTCGTGTCGATGCAGCAGCGCATGGATCTCTGCGATACGTTCTCGACGGCGCAGAAGCTCGGCTTGCACCGCGCGTCTGACCTCCCGACCCTGGACGACGGCGTCACGCCTACGGTGCCCACGCTCAACGGCAATGTGCGCGACCTCTCCATGGTGCCGTCGAACGTGTACGGCGGCATCGACGAGATCGCGCCCATTTCGGTGGCCTCGGCCTACGCGGCATTCGCGGGCGACGGCACCGTCTGCACGCCCGTGCCGATCGACAAGATCCTCGGCCCCGACGGAGAGCAGGTGCCGTTCACGAAGAGCGAGTGCACCGAGGGGATCGCCCCCGAGGTGGCGGCCGGCGTCGCCTACGCGCTCGAGTACACCGTGAACAACGGGCTCGCGCGACACGCCCAGTCGCCCGCCGGTGTGCCGCACCTCGCGAAGACGGGCACCACCGACGATGTGGTCGACAACTGGACCGCCGGGGCGAGCAGCACCGTCGCGACGGCGACCTGGGTCGGCAACGCCGAGCCCGTCAAGCTGGCCGACGGGACCATGGGGCGCGTCTCCACCCAGGGCTTCTGGGGGCCGAGCGGTCCCATCATGACCGCGGACCAGACCATCTGGCCCGCCGTCATGAACGTCGCAGACCAGAAGTACGGTGGATCGGCGTTCCCCGAGCCGTCCGCGGCCTCGATCCGCCAGACGATGGTGACGGTCCCCGACGTGAAGGGCAAGTCCTTCGAAGAGGCCACCTCAATGCTCACCCAGGTCGGCTTCGACGTCGCCGACGGCGGCGAGGTCGACTCGTCCGTGGCGAAGGACATGGTCGCCAAGAGCGACCCCGAGGGCGGCGCTTCCGTCGGCCTCGGCTCGCTGATCACGGTCTACCGCAGCAATGGCCGAGCCACCGAAGTGCCCGACGGGCTCACGGGTTCGACGGGCAGGGACGCGGAATCGGCGCTCAAGAGCGCAGGATTCTCGCACGTCGACTTCACTTGCGAGAGCGGCGGACGCCCGGATCCGAAGCAGGACGAGGTCGTCTCGGTGAGCCCCGGCAGCGGCACCGAGGCCCGCACGAGCAGCGTGGTCACCCTGACGCTGAGCTGCGGCACCGACGAGGACGACGACTGAGCGCCGTGCGACGCTCACCTCGCCCCGCCGCGGCGGCCCTCGGGCTGACCGCGGCGGGCGTCCTCCTCTGGTCCACCGTCATCGAGCGGCGGCTGTTCACCGTGCGCCGCCACACCCTCCCGCTGCTGGCCGACGGCGCCGCGCCGATCCGAGTGCTGCAGCTCTCGGATCTCCACCTCGCCCCCTGGCAGGCGCGCAAGGTCGACTGGGTGCGATCGCTCGCCGAGCTGCGCCCCGATCTCGTGGTGCTCACGGGCGACCTGATGGGTCATCTGCAGGCGCGACCGATGCTGCTGCGAGCCCTGGCCCCGTTGGCCGAGAGCACCCCGACGGTGTTCGTCCACGGCTCCAACGACTACTACGGCCCTCTCTTCAAGAACCCGTTCAAGTACCTCATGGCGCCCAGCAGGTTGAGCACGCGAGAACCGGATATCGATACCGAAGCGCTCACCGAGGGTCTGCAGCGGCTCGGTGCGATCGATCTGAACAATTCGGCGGTCGATCTCGAACTGCGCGGCACCCGCATCGAGCTGCTGGGCCTCAATGACCCGCACATCCGCTACGACGACGCGAGCGCCATGCGCGCAGCGCTCACCGCGCTGGGCGCGGAGCGCGGCACGGACGCCCCCGCGCAGCCCCCGCTGCGTCTCGGGGTCGTGCACGCCCCCTACCAGGAGGCCCTGGGCGAGCTGCTGGACGACGGCGCCCAGCTTATCCTCGCCGGCCACACCCATGGTGGACAGGTGCGCGTGCCGGGGGTCGGAGCCCTCACCGCGAACTGCGACCTGCCCACCGCGCAGGCGCGCGGCCTGAGCGTCTGGTACGACGCGCATCGGGCCGCATTCCTCAATGTGAGCGCCGGCCTCGGCAACTCCATCTACGCGCCCGTACGCTTCGCGTGCCGGCCCGAAGCGTCGCTCATCACGCTGGAAGCCGCACGGTAGTTCCGTCCTGCGCTGCCAGCGCTCGGGTTCTCGCGCAGATCCGGCCTGCCTCGCGCTCCGCACGGCGCAGGGGAGCGACCCTGCGGGCCGCTCCCCTGCGCCGGAAGGTGCTACGCCGCGAGCTTGGCGGCGACGACCTCTGCGATCTGCACGGCGTTGAGCGCCGCGCCCTTGCGCAGGTTGTCGTTCGACACGAAGAGCACGAGACCGCGCCCGTCGGGCGCCGACTGATCCTCGCGGATGCGTCCGACGAACGAGGGATCCTGCCCGGCCGCCTCGAGCGGGGTGGGCACTTCGCTCAGCTCGACGCCGGGCGCCGCGGCCAGGACCTCACGGGCGCGGTCGGCCGAAATGGGGCGCTCGAACTCGGCGTTGATGGAGAGCGAGTGACCGGTGAAGACCGGGACGCGCACGCAGGTGCCGGCGACGCGCAGCTCGGGCAGTTCGAGGATCTTGCGGCTCTCGTTGCGGAGCTTCTTCTCCTCGTCGGTCTCGCCCTCGCCGTCGTCGACGATCGACCCGGCAAGCGGCAGCACGTCGAACGCGATGGTCTTCGTGTACACCTGCGGCTCGGGGAAGTCGACGGCCGCACCGTCGTGCACGAGCCGCTCGATCCCGCCGGCCTCGACCGCCGCCACGGCCTGGCCCGCGAGCTCACGGGCGCCGGCGAGCCCCGATCCCGACACCGCCTGGAACGTCGTGACGACGAGCCGTTCGAGCCCGGCCTCGGCGTCGAGCGCCTTCATCACCGGCATCGCGGCCATCGTGGTGCAGTTGGGGTTGGCGATGATCCCGCGACCGGCGGCGACGATCCCGTCGATGGCGTGCGGATTGACCTCGCTCACCACGAGGGGCACCGCGGGGTCGAGGCGCCAGGCGCTCGAGTTGTCGATCACGATCGCACCGGCCTCGGCGAACCGCGGCGCATACTGCTTCGAGGCGGCGCCGCCCGCCGAGAAGAGGGCGATATCGATGCCGCTCGTGTCGGCGGTGTCGATGTCTTCGACGGTGATCTGCTCGCCGCGGAACTCGAGCTGCGTGCCGGCCGAGCGCGCGCTCGAGAGGAAGCGGATGCTCGCGATCGGGAAGTCGCGCTCGTCGAGGAGGCGGCGCATCACAGCGCCCACCTGGCCGGTCGCACCGACGACGGCGACGTTGACACCCTGCTGTTCTGCCATGATCCGGGATCCTTCTCTTCTGCTGGCATCCTGAGCGCGCAGGATGCTCGACTGCTGGTGTGCTCCCGCGCTCCGTCGAACGGTCGCGGGAGAAGTGCGGTGGCGCCCCCTCGGCGGCGCTCAGGAGCAGCGGGCTAGCGGCCCGTGCCCGCGTAGACGTTGGCCTCGGTATCGGAATCGAGACCGAAGGCGGTGTGCAGCACGCGCACGGCCTTGTCCATCAGGTCGGCCCGTGTGACGACGGAGATGCGGATCTCGGAGGTCGAGATCATCTCGATGTTGATGTCGGCCTCGTAGAGGGCGCGGAAGAGCTGCGCCGAGACACCCGTACTGGTGCGCATGCCGGCGCCCACCACCGCGACCTTGGCGATCTGATCGTCGTACTGCAGGCTCTCGAACCCGAGCTCCTCGCGCTCCGCCTCGAGGGCCTCGATCACGCGGCGGCCATCGCCGAGCGGGATGGTGAACGAGATGTCGGTGCGGTTCGTCTGCGCGGCGGACACGTTCTGCACGATCATGTCGACGTTGGCGTTGGTCTTCGCGACGATCTCGAAGATCCGTGCGGCCTTGCCCGGCGCGTCGGGCACGCCGCCGACGGTGACCTTGGCCTCGCTCTTCTCCGCAGCGATGCCCGTGATGATCGGCTCTTCCACCTGATCTCCCTTCGGATGCCCCTTTGCGGGGTCGTAGACGATGGTGCCCGGCTCGTCCGAGAACGAGGAGCGGACGTGCAGAACCACGCCGTGGCGGCGCGCGTACTCCACCGCGCGCAGGTGCAGCACCTTGGCGCCGCCCGCTGCGAGCTCGAGCATCTCCTCGGCGGTGATCGCGTCGATCTTGCGCGCCAGCGGAACGATGCGGGGGTCCGTGGTGAATACGCCGTCGACGTCGGTGTAGATCTCGCAGACGTCGGCGCCCAGCGCGGCCGCGAGCGCCACCGCGGTGGTGTCGGATCCGCCGCGGCCCAGCGTGGTGATGTCGCGGGAGTCACGACTGAATCCCTGGAATCCGGCGACGATGGCCACGGCCCCCTGATCCAGCGCCTCCCGGACACGCCCGGGCGTGACATCGACGATCTTGGCGGCGCCGTGCTCGGCCGTCGTGATCATGCCCGCCTGGCTGCCGGTGAAGGAGAGGGCCTCGATCCCCATACCCTTGATCGTCATCGCCAGCAGCGCCATCGAGATGCGCTCGCCTGCGGTGAGGAGCATGTCGAGCTCGCGCGGCGCCGGAATGGGCGTGCACTCGGCGGCGAGATCGAGCAACTCGTCGGTCGTGTCGCCCATCGCGCTCACCGCCACGACGACATCGTTGCCGGCCCTGCGGGCCTCGACGATGCGCTTGGCGACGCGCTTGATGCTCACGGCATCGGCAACGGACGAACCCCCGAACTTCTGCACGATCAACGCCACGCGGGTTCCTCCTCAACAGCTCTGCGAAGGACCAGTCTATCCGACGGCGGCCCGGGCGCGTCTCCGCACCCTCGGTGTCACCCCCGGTTCTCGATCAGCGCGCACAGCCAGACGCCGAGCAGGGCGACGAGGGCCATCGTCAGCATGCAGGCCGCGAGCCACCTCAGGCGGCGCGGGCCGGGCGGGATCGCGAACCGCAGCACCAGGAGCAGCGCGTAGAGCAGCACGACGAGCGCGCCGGCCGTCAGCGCGACGGGCTGCGACGGACCCGCAGAGACGGTCAGCATCGTGAACGGTACGAGGCTCAGGATCGCGAAGAGGCCGCCCATCACCACCCAGATGAGGCCGCTCGACGTCTGCAGCGCCGGCTGGTTCGCCATCTTCGTGGGGTCGGGGCGCGCGCTCGGACGGCCCTCCCCCGGGCCGGTCATGCCCGGTCCACGAGCTCGTGCTCCCCCACCGCCCGGGCGCAGTGCGCGCAGCAGAAGATCGAACCCTCGGCCTCGACGCCGTGGCCGAGGATCCGGCAGCCGCAGTGCGCGCAGTCGGGGGCCATCGCCTGGGCGGCGCACTCGAAGCTGTCGAAGGTGCCGCGCTCCTCGCCCCTCGTCACGGTGAAGGTCTTGTCGTAGTGGTTTCCGCAGGTGTCGCAGCGAGCCATGGTGGAGTCCTCCCTCAGACGTCCGGATGCCTACTCGATGCCTCCAGGCTCCTCTGCGGCGCCGCAGCCGGACAGGGGGTGGCGCGATCCGCACGACCCGCGTATCCTCGCGCAGCCCGCGGAACCTCGCGCAGCGCGCGGGTCACTCGACCTTGCGGCGCCCCTCGAACGCACGACCGAGCGTGACCTCGTCGGCGAACTCGAGGTCGCCGCCCACCGGCAGCCCCGAGGCGAGACGCGACACGGGGACCTCGATGCTCGTGAGCAGGCGGGAGAGATAGGCCGCCGTCGCCTCGCCCTCGAGGTTGGGATCGGTGGCGATGATCACCTCCTGCACGGCGTCCTCACCGGTTCCCGCCCCCAGTCGCCGCATGAGCGCGGGGATGCTGAGGTCGTCGGGCCCGATGCCGTCGATCGGACTGATCGCACCGCCCAGCACGTGATAGACCCCGCGGAACTGGCGGGTGCGCTCGATCGCCACCACGTCCTTGGGCTCTTCGACGACGCAGATGAGGCGCTGGTCGCGTCTGGGGTCACGGCAGATCGCGCACCGCTCCTGCTCGGTGATATTGCCGCACACCTCGCAGAAGCGCACCTTCTCGCGCACCTCGACCAGCAGCTCCGCGAGGCGGGACACATCGAAGTTCTGCGTCTGCAGGATGTGGAACGCGATGCGCTGGGCCGACTTGGGGCCGATTCCGGGGAGCCGGCCGAACTCGTCGATCAGGTCTTGGACGATGCCGTCGTACACGGTGTCTCCTCGCGGGATCGGTGTGCTGCGGATGATGGGAGGGGAGCCGTGCGGTGACGGCGGCACGCGTCACTGACGCGTCGGGAGCGGGCGTTCCTCGACGAACCTCGCGCCGAGCACCTCGCGCACGACGGCCTCCCCGTAGCGGGTGAACGCGGGGGCGGTGCGCTGCGGCTGCTCGGGGGCGGGATCCGGAGCAGGGGCGGGATCCGGAGCCGGGGCGGGACCCGGAGCGGGAGCGGGGGCCGGGCCCGGGGCGCCAGCTGGTCCGGACTCGCGATCCCCGGCTTCCGCGGATTCGGCGGCGGGCGCGGCGGCGACATGGCTCGTCGCGACGTCATGGCCGGGATACGGATCGCCGCCCGCGTAGGGGTCGCCGTCGGTGTACGGATCGCCGCCCCCGTAGGGGTCGCCGTCGGCGTACGGATCGCCGCCCGCGTACGGATCGCCGCCCGCGTACGGATCGCCGTCGACGTACGGATCGCCGCCCCCGTAGGGATCGCCGTCGGCGGACGCGCGGGCGACGCGGACTCCGGAATCGGCGCCGCCGGATCCGGACTCCTCAGCGGGAGCGCTTCTGGAGATCGGTGTTGCCGCGGGTGCCGACGGCGCCTCCTCCGTCGGCGAGCCGGGGGCAGGAGTCGGAGTCGGAGTCGGAGTCGGAGTCGGAGTCGACGGTGCGGGACCGCCGGCGTCGATGGTCTCCTGCGCCAAAGGGGGCCCGTCGACCGATACCCGATCCTGCGCGCTCGACGACTCATGCGCGCTCTCGTGCGACGCCGGCTCGGGCTGCGATGCATCGAGAGTGCCCGCGGTCTTTGGTTCGGCCGGCACGGGACCGGCCCAGGCGGGCGCGGCGAGCGCCGGGCCGAGCCCACTCAGCCTCGCAGCGGCTCGCTGCACGGGATCGCTCAGGTCGACCGCGGGGGCAGACGTGGAACCCGCTCGGTGAGGCTCCTCTGCGTCGGCCTGCGGCGCGCGCTGCTCGCCCGTTCCGGCTCCGGGCGCGGCGCCCTCGCGGCCCGCGATCCGTTTCGGCACGTACTTCACGCTGATGCCGACCGCCGAACTGATCGTCTCGCGCAACGGCCCGGCACCGACGCTCTTGAAGGCCGCGAGATCAGACTGCGAGGCGAGTCCGACCGTGAGCACGTCGCCCTCCAGAGCGAGCGGAGTCACCACGCGCACCGCGTTCCAGGCCTCACGATCCTGCTGCAGGATCTCCTCGAGCAGCTCGGGCCACAGCTCGACGAGGTCGTCGAAGCCGCCCGAGAGCGATTCGTCGCCCTCCGCGGAGGCGGCGAGCGTCTCCCCGGCTGCTGCGCCTTCGGAGGTCGAGGCACGGGTCGCCTCCGGTTCGGGCGCCGGCGCGGCGCTCGCCTGAGGGCCTTCGGCAGACCGCGGCTCGGCCGAGGATCCCGAGGGCGCCGGCGGCTCGGCGCCGATGCTCGCGATATCCGCTGCGCTCAGCACGTCGGAGATGGGACGTCCGAACGACGCGGCGGCCGCATTGGGGTGCCCGTCCACCGAGCGGCTTGAATCACGCTGCTCGGGCGCCGACGGCGGCTGCTCAGGAGCCGAGGGCTGCCGTTCCGGAACCGACGGCGGCTGCTCGGCAGCCGAGGCGCCCTGCCGCGATGGCGTCCCGGCCGAATCCTCCTGCAGGAAGCTCCGGATGGAGGCCGCGGTCTCGGCCGCGTTCGGCGCCGCCGGCGCGGGCGCGTCGGCGTGCGGCGGCGAGGTCTCGGTCTCGGCCCCGGCCGAGTGCGGCGGCGTCGCGGACGGCCCTGATTGCGCGGACTGCCCCGACTGCTGCTCGCCGTCGGGGCCGTTCACGGCGCTGCGAGCAGCCGCGAGCGCCGCGAGCGGATCCGGCTTGGCGCTCTGGCCGGGGTGCGTTCGATCGCCGGCACCCGGCGCCCCCGGTACTCGCTGCGCACCGCTGCGATCGGCGCCCCCGTCGGGGCCCGCGGTGCCGGTCGCCCGGCCGGCCGCCGGCCGAGCGGCAGCCGGTGCGACGGCCGCCACCGGCGCTGCCTGTGCAGATGCGCCGGCCCCGGAGACACCGGCCTCGCCGTTCTGCACGAGGACGCGAGCGACCATCAATTCGAGCTGCAGCCGGGGTGCCGTGGCACCGGTCATCCTGTCGAGCGCGGCGCTCACGACGTCGGCGATGCGCGACAGCTCGCCCGGCCCGAAGCTCTGCGACTGCTCGAACATGCGGTCGAGCTGATCCTGCGGCACCCCGCGGAACACCGCCGCGGCCCCGTCGACGGTGGTGGCGCTCACGACGATGAGGTCGCGCAGCCGCTCCAGCAGATCCTCGACGAAGCGCCGCGGGTCCTGGCCCGTCTGCACCACACGATCCGTGGCGCGGAACGCAGCGGCGGGATCCTGGGCCCCGAACGCCGCGACGGCGTCGTCGAGCAGTTCGGCGTGCGTGAACCCGAGCAGACCGGCCGCGCGCTCGGCCGTCACCCGGTCGCCCTCTGAGCCGGCGATGAGCTGGTCGAGGATCGAGAGTGTGTCGCGAGGCGACCCCCCGCCGGCCCGCACCACCAGCGGCAGCACACCGGGCTCGACCTGCACGCCCTCGCTGTCGCAGAGCGACTGCACGTAGTCGATGAGGGCGCCGGGTGCGATGAGCCGGAACGGGTAGTGGTGGGTGCGCGAACGGATCGTGCCGATGACCTTGTCGGGTTCGGTCGTGGCGAAGACGAACTTCACATGCGGCGGCGGCTCCTCGACGATCTTGAGCAGCGCGTTGAACCCGGCGGCCGTGACCATGTGGGCCTCGTCGATGATGAAGATCTTGTAGCGATCCCGCGCAGGCGCGAACACGGCGCGCTCGCGCAGATCACGCGCGTCGTCGACGCCGCCGTGGCTCGCCGCGTCGATCTCGACGACGTCGAGCGAGCCGCCCCCGTCGCGGCTCAGCTCGACGCAGCTCGGGCAGGTGCCGCACGGGGTATCGGTCGGCCCCTCGGCGCAGTTGAGGCAGCGCGCCAGGATGCGGGCCGAGGTGGTCTTGCCGCAGCCGCGCGGACCGCTGAAGAGATAGGCGTGACCGATGCGCCCCGTGCGCAGCGCGGTCATGAGCGGTTCGGTCACCTGGGACTGACCGATCATCTCGGCGAACGTTTCTGGCCGATAACGGCGATAGAGTGCGGCAACCACAGGGACCATGCTACCGGCGACCACCGACGTTCGACCTGAAACCGCCGGGCCGATCCGCGCCCTCCGCAGACCGGGGCAACCGACCGCGCGACGCGGTCACGCCGCCCGTGCAGGAGAAGACCATCCAAACAGGACGGTTTCGGTGATTCGGTCCTGCACGACGGGCTTTCTCCTGCACGACGGGTGCAGAGCCGCGCGCGCTCAGCCCACGAGGCGCAGCGTCTCGCGCGCGACGGTTCCCTCGGACGCGCTCCCGGGCCGGCGGGCGCGCCGCCGGTAGACTGGTGGGATGGACGCGGCGAAGCAGCAGGAGGAAGCCCTCCTCGATGATGTCGACCGGGACATCATCGACGAGCTCCGAGTGGACGGCCGCCTCTCGTTCTCCGAGATCGGCCGACGGATCGGGTTCTCGGAGCCCACGATCCGACAGCGCTACAACCGGCTCGTCTCGCTCGGCATCATCTACGTGGCCGGAATGTACGACGAGACGAAGATCGGCGGGATCGCGGCCCACATCGGCATCCGGGTCGCTGAGGTTCCCGTCGCTCGCGTCGCGGAGGAGATCGCGGACCACCCGCAGGTGAAGTACGTCGCGTGCGCGCTCGGCTACTACGACATCATCCTCGACGTCATCGCTCAGGACGCCCAGGAACTCGGGAGGATCGTGCTGCAGGACCTGCGTCGGATCCGCGGCATCTCGGACTTGGAGACCCTCACCGTGCTCGAGGTGATGAAGGACACCTACCTGTGGCAGGGCTTCCGCGAGCCGCTCCCCGCGAACCGCGCGGGACGGCTGCTCAGCCGTCCGGGTCGCTGATGCTCTGACCGGCGGTGCCCCGAAGCCCCTCCCAGGTGTAGTCCTTGGCCAAGGAGGTGACGATAATCGGTTGGATCGCGGCGACGCCCGGGTGCCGCCGGATCTCGTCCATCAGGTCGATGAGCTGCGGCTGATCCCGGCACGTCGCCTCGAGATACAGGTCGTGCGACCCCGCCACCAGAGCCACGTGGTTGATCTGGGTGATCCCGAGCAGCCCGTTCGCCACGGAACGGGGGGTGAGATTGCGCACGCGCAGCAGCAGGCGGACGACCTGATGGCCGAGCAGCAGCGCGTTGCACAGCGCGACGATCTGCAGCGCATCGTCCTCCCGCAAACGGGCGAGTCGGGTGCGCACCGTCGATTGAGAGACGCCCGACTCCTCGGCGAGCGAGGCGAAGCTGCGCCGTCCGTCGCGCGCGAGCATCTCGATGAGCCGTCGATCCAGATCGTCCAGCATGCCGCCCGCCCCTCTCGCCGCTGCACTCCAGGGTAGCGGCTCGGGCGAGAGGGGCGGGCGCAGAGACGGCCGGTCGGTCAGAGGGATTCCCGGGAGCGTACAGCGCGGACGAGATCGGCATTGTCTCGAGGAACGGAACCGTCCGGCATCGCCACGCCGTCCTCGAACCCGATCCGGGTCTCGCAGCCGTCCTCGATCGCGGCATCGACGACCGGCCACACGGTCTCGTCGTAGCCGTGATAGAGGATCGGGGCAGTCACGCCGGACTCTCGGAGCACCGCCGCGATCTCGCGACACTGCGCGACAGCCTGGTCGGCGTCCTCGGTCTCGGGCTCGATGAGCACGCGGACGTTCTGATGCAGGGTCGGCGAGGCGAGCAGGGCGGGGACGTCGTCCATCGACCACACTGCGGACTCCAGGATCATGCCGCGCGCGAGGACGAGTTCGGCGGCCTCGGCGGCTCCCTGCTCGCAGAACGCGACGGACGCGAAATCGGGCAGCGCATCCGCGGGCCACGCGGCGACATGGGCCATCCGCTCCTCATGGGAGGAGACTGTCCACAGGCCCGTCGTGGTACCGATGACGACCGCTGGGTCCGCCGCGCGCATGGCGCGCACCCAGGCTCCGACGTGATCAGGGTGAATGGTCTGCTCCCCCGAGTCGGTGATGACGTGCGCATGGACGACATCGGCGCCCGCGGCGATCACGGCGAGGCTGGCCTCGACGATCTCCTCGGTCGTGCGGGGAACCGAGGGGTGCTCCTCAGTGGGACGACCACCGTTGATGGCGGCTTTCAGCAGCATGATTGGTCCTTTCCAGTGTGTTTCGGGCACGGCGGAGCAACGGCCGTCTCGGCCGTGCCCGCCGCGCGGGGAGAGCGGGTGCTGCTACTGCGGGGTGTCGAGCGCGAGCAGGTCTGAAACCGTCGCGCTCGCGCCGGTCAGGCTTCCGAGCGGCGCTCCAGCACGGAGCTCGGCCACGAGCTCCGGCTCGTCGGCATCGTCGGCGAGCGCGATATCGACGATGCGCTCAAGCACCTCGACCGGCACCACGAGCACGCCGTTCGCGTCGGCGAGGACTACGTCTCCGGGACGGACGACCGCTCCGCCGCAGGTCACCGGCACGTTGACGCCACCGGCATCGATCCCGTGCAGCTTGGTGGTGAGCATGCTCGTGCCCCGGGCATGAACAGTGAGCCCGAGCGCTTCGATCTCGTCGACATCGGTGACCACGCCGTCTACCACGGCGCCGGCGGCCCCGCGCGCGGCCAGCTGGGCCGCAACGACCTCGCCGAGCGGCGCGTGCCGCACGTCGCCGCCGGTATCGATCACGAGCACCTGGCCCGGTTCGATCATGCCCGCCGCGTGGTGCAGCGCCGTGGAGTCTGTCGCGGTGGTGCGCACCGTGCACGCTGTGCCGATGACGCGGCCGCCCGCGGCGACCACGCGTCGGATCCCGGAGTCTGCGAAGCCCTCCTCGAGGTAGTGGCCGAGGGTGGGGAAGCTGAGTCGCTCGAGCTTGGCCCGGAGCTCGTCGGGAAGGCCGTTCGGAGTATCTCCGGCGTGGAAGAACATCGCTGATTCCTTTCGGGGTGTGTGGCTATCGGATGCTGTAGTCGAGCTCGATGCGACGGTTCTCGAGGGCAGGCAGCATCCTGCGTGCCGAGCGGGTGCGCTCCTCGTCGATGTCGGCGATCACCAGCCCTTCGGCGTGTGCGTCAGCTGCGGCGACCACGACGCCGAGCGGGTCGATCACCCGGCTGAGGCCGACCGAATCGGCGCCCACCGTGCCGGACGCGAGGAACCAGCTCACGTTCTCGATGGCGCGGGCCTTGGTGAGCACCTCCCAGTGCTCCTCCTTGCCCTTGCCCGACACCCAGGCGGCCGACAGCGAGATCACGTCGACGCCGCGGTCGGCCATGCTTCGGAAGAGCTCGGGGAACCGCACGTCGTAGCAGTTCGCGATTCCCACGCGGACTCCGTCGACGTCGATGATGGGCGGGAGCTCCGAGCCGCGGGTCACGTACGCGGATTCCTGGTAGGCGAACGCATCATAGGTGTGCATCTTGTGATAGCGGGCGATCTCAGCACCCTCGGGGTCGACGGCGACGATCGTGTTGTACGGCCGCCCCGCCTCGTTCGGCTCGTACCCGGCCGCGATGATCGTCACTCCGTGGTCCCGTGCGAGCTGCGCGAGCAGCGCCTCGAAACGGGGCCACACGTCGCGCAGGATCTCGGTCATGCGCGGCTTGATCTCGTCGTCGGCCAGCAGCGCGGCCTCCTCCGGGAAGACGACCAGACGCGCCCCGCGGGAGGCCGCCTCCTCGGTATAGCGCCGAATGGTGGAGAAATTGACGTCGACATCGATACCGGGCGACGTCTGGACTACGGCGACTCTCATCGGTTCCCTCTTTCGTGGTGCGGAGTTGGTGCGGCAGGATCAGCGGACGACGATGCGCGCGTCCTCGGGACGCCAACGCATGAGGAGTCTCTCTCCGGTGGCGAGGCCGGGAAGATCCCGCTCCTTCACGAGGCTCGGCAACGAGACCTTGACCATCGTCCGCGCGTCGATCGCCAGGTGCACGTGCCACTCCTCGCCCAGGAAGGTCAGCGTCTCGACGACGCCGGGCACGCCCTCGCCGTCTCGCCGCACCTCGATGCGCTCGGGACGGAGGAGGAGGGTGGCCGGCCGCTCGAGGGGAACATCCTCGGCCAGCACGCCCGGGAGCACCCCGACCCCGTCGAGCACCGCCTCCACCTCCTCACCGGCGGATCCCGCCCGCACCGTGACATCGAGCAGATTGCAGCTACCGATGAATCCGGCGACGAAGCGGGTCTCCGGGCGGTTGTAGATGTCCTCCGGGCCCGCGACCTGCTGCACGATGCCCTCCGACATGACCGCGATGCGGTCGGACATCGTGAGCGCTTCCTCCTGATCGTGCGTCACGTAGATGAACGTGATGCCGACCTCTCGCTGCATGCGCTTCAGCTCGTACTGCATCTCCTTACGGAGCTGCTGATCGAGCGCGCCGAGCGGCTCGTCGAGCAGCACCACCTTGGGGCCGGAGACCACGGCGCGAGCCAGCGCGACGCGCTGCCGCTGACCGCCCGAGAGCTGGTCAGGCTTCCGGTCCCCGAGGTGGGACAGCTTCACGAGTTCAAGTGCCTCGTGCGCACGACGATCGGCCTCTGCGCGGGGCACTCGCCGCACCCGGAGCTCGAAGACCACGTTGTCGAACACCGTGAGGTGCGGGAACAGCGCGTAGCTCTGGAACAGCATGTTGAGATCACGGTTGCGCGTCGGCACATCCGTGACGTCCGCGCCACCGAGCCGCACCCGGCCGCTCGTCGGCGTCTCGAACCCGGTGATCATACGCATGAGCGTCGTCTTCCCGCAGCCCGAGGGACCGAGGATGGAGAAGAACTCGTTCTCCCGGATCTCGAGATCGAGCGGGTGCACGGCGAGGTGCCCATCGAAGCTCTTCGAGATCCCCTCGATCTCGACGGCCGGTGCAGTGGTGGTCGTGGTCTGCGCAGTCATGATCCCAATCGCTGTTCAGTCGAATCGGCGTGTGCCGGTCAGGAGGCCTTCACCCGGGTCCAGCCGTCCTGGTAGAACGTCATCGCGCTGCCCGGATCGACGATGAAGTCGGCGTTGGCCACCTGCTCTTCAGAGGCGTAGACCGCGGCGTTCGACAGCAGTCCCTGATCGGTCACGTGCTCCTGCGCCGCCTGGTTGGCGCTCGCGAGGCCCCCGTCGTTCGTCGCCATCGCGGCGATCTCGGGCCGCAGCAGGAAGCTGATGAACTCGTAGGCCGCTTCTTGGTTCGGCGCACCCTTCGCGATCGCGAGACCGTCGACCCACAGGCTGCCGCCCTCTTCCGGGATCACATAGTGGACATTCTCGTTCTCCTCTACGATCTTCGCGGTGCTGGTGCCTCCCCACGCCTCGGAGATGCAGACGTCGCCGTTGGCCACCAGCTCGCCGTAGTTGGTGGAGTTGTAGCCCGCCAGGATGTCTTTCTGCTCGATGAGCGACTCCGTCGCCTGGGCGATCTCCTGCTCGTCGGTGCTGTCGGCGTCGAATCCGTTGACCTGCAGACCGGCGATGTACGCGGCAAGCATGTTGTCGAGCATGTTCAGCTTCCCGTCCCACTTCGGGTCGAAGAGGGACGCCCAGCTCGTGATCTCCTCGCCGCCGGTGCACTCGGAGTTGTACATGAGGCCCGTGGTGCCCCATACCCAGGGCACCGAGTATTCGAGGCCGGGGTCGTAGCTCGGGTCGGCGAAGGTTGCCGCGATGTTGTCGAGGCCCTCGATCTGCGACTTGTCGAGGGGCTCGATGAGCTCCTGACCGACGAGCTGCTGCACCGCGTACTGGCTGGGCTCGACGATGTCGTAACCCGAGTTCCCCGCGGCGAGCTTCGAAATCATGGTCTCGTTGCTGTCGAAGTTGTCGACGTTGACCGCGATGCCGGTCTCCTCCGTGAACGCGTCGAACACGCTCTGGGGGATCTCGTCGGCCCACGCGTAGACATTGAGCTGCTGGGCGCCGCCCTCCGAGCTTCCGCTGCAGCCGGTCAGTGCCAGCGCGGCGACGATGCCGACGGCAGCGAGCGTCTTCTTCTTCATGACGGTATTCCTTTCGGTGGGTGAAGGGGTGGAGCTGTGGGGCTCGTCAGGAGCGTGAATCGACGAGAATGCGTCGCATCTGAGTGACTCCGACCGCGAGCACGATCACGAGGGTGAGAAGGATGAGCAGTGCGCCGAGGGCGTTGATGCTCGGAGTGAGGCCGGTCTTCAGACTCGAGTAGATCTTCAACGGGAGCGTGGTCGACCCGACACCGCTCAGGAAGGTCGACATGACGATGTTGCTGAACGAAGTGGTGAAGCTCAACAGCCAGGCCGCGACGACCGCGGGGCGCAGCAGCGGCAGGTACACGCGTGTGAAGGTCTGCCACGGCGTGCAACCGAGATCGGTCGCCGCCTCCGGCAGGCTCGGGTCCAGCATCGCGGCCGAGCTCATGAGCACGAGCGTTGCCAGCGGGAGCGACACGATGAGGTGGCCGAGCACGAGTGTGGTGATCCCGAGCGGCACCTTGACAGCGCTGAAGACGCTCAGGAGCGCGACGCCCAGTACGATCTCGGGAACGATGAGGGGCAGCGCGATGAGTGCCAGGAGACCTCCCTTGCCGGCACCGCGGTAGCGCGACATCCCCAGCGCGAACATGATCCCGATCACGGTGGCAACGGTCGCGGTGAGTACGGCCACCACGGCGCTCGTGCGCAGTGTCTGCATGAGCGCCCCGTCCTGGAACAGGTCGGCGTACCACTGGAGCGTGAATCCTTCGAAGCGGGTGCTGGTTCCCGCGGCGTTGAAGGAGTAGATGATCACCGCGGCGATGGGCACGTAGAGGAAGACGAACACTCCACGGGCGATGCCGTTCACGATGCGGTCCACGGGCTACGCCCCCTTCTTGGTCGAGGTGCGCCTCATGAGGAGGCCGATCAGCCCCATCGAGAGCACCATGAGCACGAGCAGCACCATCGACACGGCGGCTCCCATCGGCTGGTTGCGGAACTCCGTGTAGAGAGTGACAATCAGGTTTCCGACGAGCGGATCCTTGCCCCCGCCGAGCAGCACCGGAATGACGAAGACGCCCATCGTAGGAATGAACGTCAGCAGGGCCGCTCCCAGGATGCCCGGCCGGCTCAGCGGCAGGATCACCCGCCGGTGCACCCCCCACCACCCGCATCCGAGATCGGTCGCGGCCTCCTTGAGCGAGGGATCGATCGACCGCATCGAGGCGTAGATCGGGAAGATCGCCGTCGGGAGGAAGGCGTAGAGCAGCCCGAGCACCACCGCGACGTTGCTCGGGATCATGGAGAACCCGGACAGCCCGAATATTCCCAGTACCCCTGCGATCGGGCCCCCCGAACCGAGGATCGTGATCCACGCAAAGGTACGCACGAGGAAGTCGGTCCAGAACGGGATGATGACCAGAAGCAGGAGCAGCCCCTGTCGCCCCTCAGGGCGGGACACGATGTAGTACGAGGTGAGATAGCCGACCACGATGCAGACGACCGTGTTCAGCAGTCCGAGGCCGAGCGAGAACAGCAGGGTCTTCGTATACACGGGGTCGATCAGCTTGGTGTAGTGCTCCAGCGTGAAGCCCCCGACGATCCCGCCGTAGTTGTCGGCGACCGCGAAACTGTTCCGAGCGACGATGAACAGCGGGAGGATGCCCAGCAGTACGACCGAGGCCACTCCCGGGATCAGCAGGAGCAGCGATCCGCGTTTCGGACGCTCCTTCCGACCGAGGTGAATCATGCGTGTCGATGTCACGTTGCTCCCTTGCGCTCGCCGTCGGTCTGTGTGCATTCACTATCCTGAGCGCCGGGCGAGGGCGGCGCTCACGAATGCACCGCGGAATCCGTGGCAGACTCCGCGAATCTTCACGCAGTCCGCACGAGTGGTCGGACGGCCCGCGCGCGCTCAGCCGACGAGGCGCAGCGTCTCGCGCGCGATCTCGGCCTCTTCGTCCGTGGGCACGACGAGGATCTCGACGGGAGAGCCCTCGGCGCCGATGCGCCGCGCACCGCGCTCGGGGGATGCATTGCGCTCGGGGTCGATACGGATTCCGAAGCCCTCGAGATCCGCGCACACCGCCGCGCGCAGCTCGGCCTGATGCTCGCCCACGCCCGCCGTGAAGATGAGCGCGTCGAGCCCGCCGAGCTCGACGAGGTAGGCGCCGAGATAGTGCCGGATCCGGTGGACGGCGACCTCGATGGCCAGCGCTGCCTGGGAGTCACCCGCATCGGCCGCCGCCCGCACATCGCGGAAGTCGTTGCTCCCGGTGAAGCCGAGCAGTCCGGATCGGCCGTTGAGCAGTCGATCGAGCCCGCCGACGTCGTATCCGCCGCGCAGCAGATGCAGGAGCGCGCCCGGATCGATGTCGCCGCTGCGCGTGCCCATCACCAGCCCCTCGAGGGGCGTGAGACCCATGGACGTGTCGACCGAGCGGCCGCGGTCGACCGCGCACGCCGATGCCCCGTTGCCGAGGTGCAGCACGATCTGCCGCAGGCTTTCGAGCGGGCGCCCGAGGAACTCGGCTGCCCGGCGCGACACCACCTGGTGGGAGATCCCGTGGAATCCGTACCTGCGCACGCCGTGCTCCGCGGCGACCTCGGGATCGATGGCGTAGGTATATGCGCTCGGCGGCATGGTCTGGTGGAATGCGGTGTCGAACACCGCCACGTGCGGCACCCGGGGGAAGAGCGCCCGCGCGGCGACGATCGCCTGATACTGACCGGGGTTGTGCAGCGGGGCGAGCGCGCCCAGCTCAAGGATGCGCTCGGCGACGGCGTCGTCGATCAGGGTGGGGGCGACGAACTCCTCGCCGCCCTGCACTACTCGGTGGCCCACGGCCGTGATCCCGAGGCCTTCGATCGGTGCGCCCTGTCTCGCGAACGCGGCGACGAGTTCGTCGAACGCCGCGCCGTGGTCCGGAACGACGACGGCGCGCTCCTCCTCCCGCACGCCGCGATGCACGATCCGGCCCTCGGCCTCGCCGATGCGCTCGACGAGGCCGGCTGCAGAGCGCTCACCGCTCGTCGGATCGATCAGCTGATACTTGATCGATGATGATCCGGCGTTGATCACCAGGATGTGGTTCATGCTGCTCCTCGGTTTCGATTTCGACTTCGCTCCGCTCCGCTCAATGGGCGAGTGGGCTCGACTCCGCGACGCATCAGCCCACCGCGCCCACCGCGCCCACCGCGCCCACCGCGCCCACCGCGCCCACCGCTCCCGGTGCGGCCAGCGCGCCGCTCACCCTGCGGAACGTGCCGCGCCCGCCTGGACGGCGGTGATGGCGACGGTGTTCAGGATGTCATCGACCGTCGCGCCGCGAGAGAGGTCGTTCACGGGCTTCGCGAGTCCCTGCAGCACCGGCCCGACCGCCACCGCGCCGGCCGAGCGCTGCACCGCCTTGTAGGTGTTGTTGCCCGTATTCAAGTCGGGGAATATGAATACCGTCGCCCGCCCGGCCACCTCCGACCCGGGCAGTTTGGCCTGTCCCGCGACGGGATCGACTGCGGCGTCGTACTGGATCGGGCCCTCGACGGGCAGATCGGGGCGCGCGGCCCGTGCCAGGGCCGTCGCCTCGCGCACCTTGTCGACGTCGGCGCCCGATCCCGACTCGCCCGTCGAATAGGAGAGCATCGCGATCCTCGGATCGACCCCGAACTGGGCGGCGGTATCCGCCGACGACACCGCGATGTCGGCGAGTTGCGCGGCCGACGGGTCCGGGTTGACGGCGCAGTCGCCGTAGACGAGCACACGATCGGCGAGCGCCATGAAGAACACGCTCGAGACCACCGAGACGCCCGGCCGGGTCTTGATGATCTCGAGACTCGGGCGGATCGTGTGTGCGGTCGTGTTCGCCGCGCCCGAGACCATGCCGTCCGCCAGATCGAAGTGCACCATCATCGTGCCGAAGTAGCTGCCGTCGGCCATGACGTCCCTGGACTGCTCCAGGGTCACCCCCCGGTGCGCGCGGAGTCTGGCGTACTCGGCGGCGAAGCGATCCCGCAGCGGAGAGGTCGCGGGATCGATGACCTCGGCCGCGTCGATCGCGAGGCCGAGCTCTCCGCCGCGCTTGCGCACGTCGGCCTCGTCGCCGAGGATCGTGAGGCGCACCGTGCCTCGGGAGAGGAGCGTGCTCGCGGCGCGGAGGATGCGGTCGTCGTTGCCCTCGGGCAGCACGATGTGCGCGTTCGCCTCCGCGGCCCGGGCGAAGAGCTCGTAGGCGAACATGACGGGTGTGCGCACCCCGCCGCGGTGCAGGCGCAGACGCTCGCGGAGCGTCGCCCCGTCGACGTGCTGCGCGAAGAGGGCGAGCGCGGTGTCGAATTTGGCGGGCGACTCCTCGGTCAAGAGCCCCCGGGCCCGGGAGATGCGACGGGCGGTGTCGAAGGTCCCGAACGGTGTGCGCACGACCGGGATGCGGGAGTCGATGCCGTCGAGCAGGCGCACGACGGCGGCCGGCAGCTCGAACTCGCCATTGAGCACCACTGCTGCGATGGTCGGGAACGTCGGCGCCTCGTGCGCCATCGTCACCGCCAGCAGCGTCTCCGAACGATCCGCTGCGATCACCACCACAGACCCCTCGAGCAGTCGCGGCAGCACGTGCTCCATCGACATGCCCGCGACGACCACATCGCGCACCTCGCGCGCCAGCAGATCGGCGTCTCCGCGGACCAGGCGGCCCTCCACCGCGTCGATCACCCCGGAGACCGGCGGAGCGACCAGCAGCACCTCCTCGGGCACGGCCCACACCGGCGCGCCCGCCGGCAGTGCGGCGGATACGGCGTGCTCGATCTGCTGCAGACGCTCCGGATCCGACCGGTTCACGAGCGCGGCGAGGAGGGAGGCGTGCTCCGCATGCAGCTCCGCGACGCCGAGCTCGGCGAGCTGGGCGATCTCCACCGGGGTGCGCGCGGGCTGCTGCCCGAGGTGCTCCGCCTCCTCGTTGGAGCGGCCGCCGAGCACCAGCAGGACGGGCGTGTCGAGGTTCGCGGCGATCCGCGCGTTGACGGCCAGCTCGGTGGGCGCTGCGACGTCGGTGAAGTCGGAACCCACCACGATCACGGCGTCGCAGTGCTGCTGCAGCGCCCGATACGCCGCGACGATTCGCGTCATGGCGGCTTCCGGGTCTGCGTGCGCGTCCTCGTAGGTGACGCCGACGCAGGCGTCGTAGGGCACATCGGCCGTCGCGCGGGTGCGGAGCATCTCGAGCACTCGATCGCGTTCGCCGGAGGAGCGGATCAGCGGACGGAAGACGCCCACACGCGGGGCATCGGCGAGCAGCGCGTCGAGCACGCCGAGTGCGACGGCGCTCTTCCCGGTGCGGCCCTCGGCCGAGGTCAGGTAGATGCTTGCTGCCACGCCTCCAGCCTATTGCCCGAGACCCAGCTCGGGCGAGGGGAGCCCGTACTCGTGCCGCAGCGCCGAGCGTGCGGCGTACCAGCCGGAGAGTCCGTGCACACCGGGGCCGGGCGGCGTCGACGAGGAGCCCAGGTAGATGCCTTCCGCGGGTGCGCGCCAGGGGTCCGCAGACAGGACGGGGCGCGCGAAGAGCTGGCGCATGGTGATCGCCCCCGCGCTGAAATCGCCGCCGTGATAGTTGCGGTTGTAGCCCGCGAGCTGAGCGGCCGTGGTCACGCGAATGCCCTGGATCCGATCGCGGAAGCCGGGCGCGAAGCGCTCGATCTGGCCGATCACCGCTGATGAGACGTCCCGGGTCGAACCGCTGGGCACGTGGGTATAGCTCCAGACCGCGTTGACTCCGGGAGGGTTGCGGCCGGGATCGAAGTCGGCGGTCTGCGCCAGCAGCACGTACGGACGCGCGGGGTGCCGGCCGCGCGCCACCTCCCGCTCAGCTGCCGCCGTCTCCGCCCGGCTGCCGCCGAGGTGCACGGTGGCGGCAGCGGCGACACGCGCGTCTCGCCACGGAATCGGCCCGTCGAGCACGAAGTCGACCTTCGCCGCGGCGGCGCCGTAGCGGAAGCGGCCGAGCGCACGCCGATATCGCGCCGGGAGCACCGACCCGGCGATGCGCACCAGCCCCCTCGCCGAGGTGTCGAAGATCTTCACCCCGTAGGCCCCGAGCTGGCGCACGTCGGTGATCGCGTGCGACGTCTCGATGCGGCCGCCGTGCGCCAGCAGGTCGGCGGCCAGCGCATCGCTGATGGCCCGGGATCCGCCGATCGGTACCGCCCACCCGCTCGCGTGACCGAGCGCTCCGAGCACCGCCCCGACCGCAGCTGAAGCCGGGTTCGGCAGGCGGCCGACGCTGTGCGCGGCGACACCGGTGACCAGCGCCGGTGCGGCATCCTCCCGGAATCGCAGGCTCCCGAAGGAGGTGGCCTGCTCGAGGGTGCGCAGGCCGGTCACGAGCGCCGCGCGCGGATCGCGGGGAAGTCGCAGCATCCCACCGCCGAGCGCGGTGTCGAGGACGCCGTCGAGGCGGCGCAGCAGCGGCCGGTAGAAGCGCGCGTAGGCGGGTCCGTCTGCACCGAGCTCATCGCTCGTGCGCCCGAGGTCCCGGTAGGCGATCGCCGCGCGATCCGCCCCTCCCCCGTGAACGCCGTCGAGCGGATTCGCGTAGGACGCCTCGGGGATCACGAACCCCGTGCGTCGCTCGAGTTCGAACGCCCGGAAGAAGCCCGTGGCGAGTGCCATGGGATGGATCGCCGAGCAGACGTCGTGCAGCACGCCGGGCTCCACTACCTCCGCTGTGCGGGTGCCCCCGCCGATGGTCTCAGCCGCCTCGAACACCGTCACCGGGACCCCGGCTCGGGCCAGCGTGACCGCAGCGGCGAGCCCGTTGGGGCCCGCTCCGATCACCGCGGCATCACGACAGGACGACATGTCCTCAGCCTAGGCGAGCCGTGCAGGCGGCGGGGGCGGGCGCGGTGCGGGGCGGGGCGGAAAGCATGACCCCGGCGTCGCAGAGCACGCGCGATTTCGGGCCAGTTCGGGCGAGTTCGCGCGACTTCGCCCGATTTCGGGGAAACCCGGAAAAAGTAAGACTCCCCACGCACCCGCCAGAGCCCGAGTACCCTTGCTGCATTTCTGCCCTGGGGGAGTTTCCCGAGATAGCGCCACGTGGGGAGCTCGACCAGTCTACCGGAAATCATCGCGGTGCTCGCACGCGCTCTCACACGCTCGCACCCCCGCCCGGTTCCGCGGCGGCGCGGGCACGGCGGCGCCCGCAGCCGCCGCTACTCCGCCGCGCCGACGACGTCGACGGAGCCCGTGGTCGCAGCGACCGGGCCCGCGGCCGTCGGGACCGACCCGGTGAGCAGTTCCTCGGCCCGTTCTTCGGCGTCCTCGCCCGCGAACTGTGCCTGATAGAGCGCGAAGTAGGCGCCCTTCCGCCGCAGCAGCTCGTCGTGAGCACCCTGCTCGACGATGCTGCCGTTCTCCATCATGAGGATGGTGTCGGCGTCGCGGATCGTGGAGAGCCGATGGGCGATCACGAACGACGTGCGATCTGCGCGCAGCGCCCGCATCGCCTGCTGCACGAGCACCTCGGTGCGCGTATCGACCGACGACGTGGCCTCGTCGAGGATCAGCAGCGACGGGTTCGCGATGAACGCGCGCGCGATGGTCAGCAACTGTCGTTCGCCGGCGGAGAGCGACGACGCGTTCTCCGAGATCACCGTGTCGTAGCCGTCAGGCAGCTGGCGCACGAAGCGATCCACCATCGTCGCCCGCGCGGCTTCGACCACCTCTTCCTCGGTCGCGTCGAGACGGCCGTACCGGATGTTCTCGCGAATCGATCCCTCGAACAGCCACGCGTCCTGCAGCACCATGCCCACGTGCCCGCGGAGTTCGGCCCGCGAGAGATCCGTGATGTCGGTTCCGTCGAGCAGGATCCGGCCCCCGTTCAGCTCGTAGAACCGCATGATGAGGTTGACCAGCGTGGTCTTGCCGGCGCCTGTCGGGCCCACGATCGCGATCGTGTGGCCGGGCCGGGCCTCCAGCGAGAGGTGCTCGATGAGCGGCTGATCCGGGAGGTATCTGAACGACACGTCCTCGAACTCCACGTGCCCCTCGGCGCGCTCGGGCAGCCGCGCCGAGGCGGTGTCGGGATCCTGCTCCTCTGCGTCGATGAGCTCGAACGTGCGCTCTGCCGAGGCCACCCCCGACTGCAGCATGTTCGCCATTCCCGCCATCTCGCTGATGGGCTGCGAGAACTCGCGCGAGTACTGGATGAACGCGGTGACGTCGCCGAGCGTCATCTGCCCCGCAGTCACGCGCAGGGCACCGACCACGGCGATGAGCACGTAGCTGAGGTACTGCACGAACTGCATCGACGGCATGATGGTGCCGGAGAGTGCCTGAGCGCGGTAGGCGGCGTTGAAGAGCCCCTCGTTGCGGCGATCGAACTCCTCGATCATCTCGGCGTCGCGGTTGAAGATGCGCACGAGCTCGTGCCCGGTGAACGACTCCTCGATGTGCCCGTTGAGGTCTCCCGTGTGCTTCCACTGCGCCACGAAGAGCTTCTGGGCGCGGACGCCGACCACCCCGGCGATGATGGCCGACAGCGGCAGCGCGATGAGCGCGATGAGCGCGAGCTGCCACGAGACGATGAACATCATCGCGGCGATGCCGATCACGGTCAGCACCGACTGCACCAGCTGCGAGAACGCTTGCTGCAGCGCCTGCTGAATGTTGTCGACGTCGTTCGTGACGCGCGAGAGCACGTCGCCTCGCTGGCGCCCGTCGAAGTAGCTGAGCGGCAGCCGATTGATCTTCGCCTCGATCTCCTCGCGCAGCCGATAGATGATGCGCATCACGAGGCGGTTGAGGAGGAAGCCCTGCAGCCACATGAGGAACGAGGCGACGAGATAGAGCGCCAGCACGGCGATGATCAACCGGCTGAGCAGGCCGAAGTCGATCCCCTGGCCGGGCACGACGTTCGTTCCCTCGAGCATGTCGGCGAACTGCACGTTGCCGTCGGCTCGGGCGCCCGCGATCACCTGCTCGAGCGGCACGCCCGCGGGCAGCTGTTTGCCGAGCACGCCGTTGAAGACGACGTCCATCGCCTGTCCGAGCACCTTGGGCGCGATGACGGTGAGCGCCACCGATCCGATCACGAGGAGCACGACGAACGAGAACAGCCACTTCTCCGGCGCGAGCAGCCCGATCAGGCGCTTGGCGGCAGGCCAGAAGTGCTTCGCCTTCTTCGTCGGCTGGTCTCCGAACCAATCGTCGGGGTCGGGCTGGTAGTCGTCGGGCAGCTCGAATTCTTCCGTCTGCGGATTCACCTGCTTCTCGGCCATCACGCCACCTCCGCCTCTTCGAGCTGCGAGCGCACGATCTCGCGGTACACCTCGTTCGTCTCGAGCAATTGCTCGTGGGTGCCGCGCCCCACGAGCTCTCCCGCCTCGATCACGAGGATCTGATCCGCCTCGGTGATCGTGGAGACCCGCTGCGCGACGATGATGGTCGTCGCGCCCCTGGTGGCATCGGGAAGCGCGGCCCGGAGCTTCGCGTCGGTCGCCACGTCGAGCGCTGAGAACGAGTCGTCGAAAAGGTAGACCCGAGGCCTCGCGACGAGCGCCCGGGCGATCGACAGGCGTTGGCGCTGGCCGCCGGAAACGCTGGTGCCGCCCTGGGAGACCGGTTCGTCGAGCCCGTGCTCCTTCTCACGCACGAAGTCGTCGCCCTGAGCCACTCGCAGCGCCTCCCAGAGATCGTCGTCGCTCGCGTCGCTGCGCCCGAACCGGAGGTTCGACCCGATGGTGCCCGAGAACAGATAGGGCCGCTGCGGCACGAGACTCGCGGTCGCGGCCAACTGCGCCCGGGTGAGCGCGGACACGGGAACGCCGTCGACGGTGATCGATCCCTCCTGAGGGTCGTAGAGGCGCAGCATGAGGTTCAACAGGACCGACTTGCCAGACCCCGTCGACCCGATGATGGCCGTGGTCTTTCCGGGTTCTGCGACGAAGCTCACGTCCGTGATGACCGGCTTCTCGGCCCCAGGGAACCCGAAGGTCACTCCGGAGAACTCGACCCGCCCCGCGTCCGGCGTCGGCGCCGTCTCCGCGTCGGGGAAGGCGAGCGTGGACTCCGTGTCGAGCAGCTCCCGGATCCGCTCCGCGCAGACGACCGCGCGAGGGATCATCATCGTCATGAAGACGCCCATCATCACCGCGATGAGGATCTGCAGCAGGTACTGGAGGAACGCGGTGAGCGAGCCCACCTCGACGAGCCCCTGGTCCACACGGTGCCCGCCGAACCAGAGCACCGCCGCAGTGGCGACGTGCAGCACCATCATGATGACCGGGAACATCAGCACGAAGATGTTGCCCACTCGCACCGACACATCGGTGATGTTGCGGTTGGCCACCCGGTAGCGCTCGACCTCGAAGTCCTCCCGCACGAAGGCGCGCACGACTCGGATCCCCATGATCTGCTCGCGGAGCACGCTGTTGATCGAGTCCACTCGCTCCTGCATCTGGCGGAACAGCGGCAGCAGCAACCAGACCAGGAAGCTGACGATCACCGCGAGCACGGCGACCGAGAGCCAGACCAGCCAGGACATGCCCGCGTCTTCCCGCAGTGCCATGATGATGCCGCCGATCGCCATGATCGGCGCCGAGACCATGAAGTTGAGGGTCATGAGCACGAGCATCTGGATCTGCTGCACATCGTTGGTGCCGCGCGTGATCAGGGTGCCCGCGCCGAACTTCGTCGCCTCGAGCGTGCTGAGCGAATCGACCTTCCGGTAGACCTCGCGGCGGAGGTCGCGACCCACGCCCATCGACGTGCGTGCGCCGAAGTAGACTGCCGCGACGGCCGTGACCAGTTGGCCGAGCGACACGATCAGCATGAAGCCGCCCGTGCGCCAGATGAAGTCGGTGTCGCCCCGCGCGATGCCGCGATCGATGATCTGCGCGTTGAGGCTGGGCAGCCAGAGCGCTGCGATGGTCGAGAGCAGCTGCAGCACGAGAACCGCCACGATGAAGGGCCAGTACTTCTTGGCGTGACGGAGCGCGAGTGAGATGAGGGCCACGAGGATCCTTTCGTCCTGTGCCATCCTGGCCCGGACCTCGGACATTCACGAACGATGCGACGCGGAGCGGGGAGTCGCGGCGGTGGAGATGAGCGACCGGATCAGAAGCGGCCGAGTCACGATAGCAGAGTTGCCGCTCGATCGCCAGTCCCGATCCGTGGACGCTCGGACGGCTCACGGCCCCAGGGCTGACGCCCCACCGGCACAGGAGTGCGGGGCCGGCAGCCGACGTGCGCGGCACGGAGCATAAGCGGGAACAGCACAGAGGCGGGATCACCCGAAGGTGATCCCGCCTCTTCAGCGAAAGGACTCAGACGAGCTTGACGCCCGCGCCGGCCTCCTCGAGCTTGGCCTTGGCCTCCTCGGCGGCCTCCTTCTTCGCGCCCTCGAGCACGTTCTTGGGAGCCTCCTCGACGAGGGCCTTCGCCTCGCCCAGGCCCAGGCCGGTCAGCTCGCGCACGACCTTGATGACCTGGATCTTCTTGTCGCCGGCCGACTCGAGGACGACGTCGAACTCGTCCTTCTCCTCGACGGCCTCAGCGGCGCCACCGGCTGCCGGAGCAGCGGCGACGGCCACGGGGGCGGCGGCCGAGACGTCGAAGGTCTCCTCGAAGGCCTTCACGAACTCGGAGAGCTCGATGAGGGTGAGCTCCTTGAACTGCTCGAGCAGCTCCTCGGTCGAAAGCTTAGCCATTGTGTTTCTCCTTGATGTCTGCCCTCACGCGGCGCGTGACAGGCGGGTCTTGTTGGTACGGGACCGGCGCGAGCCGATCCTTACGCGTCCTGCTTCTCCTGCAGCGCGCCGAAGCCGCGTGCGGCCTTGGCGGGCAGTGCGTTGAACAGCTGCGCAGCGCCGACCAGAGCGGCCTGCATGGCGCCTGCGGCCTTGGCCAGCAGCACCTCGCGGCTCTCCAGATCGGCAAGCTTGCCTACCTCAGCAGCGGTCAGGGCGTTGCCATCGAAGTAGCCCGCCTTCACCACCAGCAGAGGGTGTGCCTTAGCGAAGTCACGCAGAGCCTTTGCGACCGCGACGGTGTCACCGTGCACGAAGGCGAGCGCCGAAGGGCCGGCGAGCTCGTCATCGAAAGCGGTGATCCCGGCGTTGTTGGCCGCAATCTTGGTCAGCGTGTTCTTCGCCACAGCGTACGTCGCGTGCTCTCGGATGCTGTTGCGGAGATCCCGCAGCTGGGCAACCGTGAGACCGCGGTACTCAGTCAGCAGAACGGCGTCCGACTCTTCAAACTTGCGCTGAAGATCGGCGACCGTAGCGTCCTTCGTAGCCATGGCGCTCCCTAGCTTGTCGTACCCGCGCGGCGGTTGCCGCTCGGGGGCCGCGCCGCTCGGAGTGTCCCCGCGCTGAGACGTGCTCAGAAACGAGAAAAGCTCCGGCGCGCACGCACGGAGCTTCGATGAGTTCGGGATCAGGACCCGCTCCTCAAGGAGTTCTGCACCTGCGCTGGTCCCTGCGAGTGCAGGCGTTCCGGGATCCTTGCGAATCCGTACCGGCGGTCTTTGGCCAAAGAGAACTCTATCACACTTTCTCGGGGCACCGAATCTCCTCGGCGGGTGAGGGTCGGATCGGTACGCCTCGCTCAATCAGCGGAGGGCCGCGAGGTCAGCTCACGGGCTTGAGCATGTAGCCCGCGCCGCGGACCGTGTGGAGCATGGGCTCGCGGCCCGAGTCGATCTTCTTGCGCAGGTACGAGATGTACAGCTCGACGACGGTGGACTTGCCGCTGAAGTCGTATGCCCACACACGGTCGAGGATCTGGGCCTTCGACAGCACTCGATTCGGATTGCGCATGAGGTATCGGAGCAGCTCGAACTCGGTGTTGGTGACCGTGATCGGCTCCCCGCCCCGCTCCACGTCGTAACTGTCTTCGTTGAGCGTGAGGTCGCCCACCCGCAGCACCGGATCCGGCTGCTGCGCGAGCGTCAGCTGCGAGCGGCGCACGAGCCCGCGCAACCGGGCGATCAGCTCCTCGAGGCTGAATGGCTTGACGACGTAATCGTCGCCGCCGGCGGTGAGGCCGTTGACGCGATCCTCGACGGAGTCGAGAGCGGTGAGGAACAGCACGGGGAACATCTCCCCCGCGCTGCGGAGGCGCGCCAGCAGCTGCATCCCGTCGAAATCGGGCAGCATGATGTCGAGCACCGCCACGTCCGGCTCGAACGACTTGATCTTGTCGAGCGCCTCCTGGCCGGTGGACGCGGTGTCGACATCCCACCCCTCGTAGCGCAGCGCCATCGCCACCAGTTGCGTGATCGACTCCTCGTCGTCGACCACCAGAGCGCGGATCTTGCCGCCGTCTGCTCGCTTCAGTGCCTGCGAATCCATGTTGCCGGATGCTCCTTCTCCGGGCCGGACCGCGCACGAGACGCCCCGCGCGCCGGCCTCCCCATAGCCCCTTGAGTCCTCATGCTCCGCCGTATCGTTCCCGCGAGGGTCACTAGGCGGATCTCTCGTCGCCGAGCCTATCGCCTCGCGTTCGCAGGCCCCACCGCAGTTTTCGCCGATCCCGTGCCACCGCGCCCGAACCAATCCGGAGCACTCACACACTATCCATGGGAGATCCGCGCGACTCCGCGGCTCACGCATCCGCAGCCGCTCGGATCGATCCGGGAATCACTTCGCGAACTCCCAGGAAACTCACTGCCGAGGATCCGCGGCGGAGGCGTGTCGGCGACCGAGATCGCGCTCGTTTCGTCGCCCCTGCAGGACTTTTCCATCACCTGTCGCCCGAATCCGCCTGCTCGCCCAGCGGCGCGACGCGCCGCTGTCGACCGCGTGCGCAGAAGCATGGGAGACTGAGGTGGTGTCCGATCCGATGCCGAGCTACCTGAGTCGAGTCGTGACCGACGGCACCGATCGCATGGCCTGGATGCGCGCACGCGCACGCGGGATCACCGCCACCGACGTGGCCAAGCTCTCGACGCAGCGCTCGATCGAATCCGCGGCCCACGAGAAGCTGCACGGCAGCCGTTTCACGGGAAACGCCTACACGACGCACGGCAAAGCGCGCGAACCGGAGATCGCATCGTGGGTGTTGCGCGAGCACGGGATCGCCCCCAGCCAGGCGCTGTTCCACGCCGAGCGCGACCTGCGGCACCTGGCCACGCCCGACGGCCTCGCGCAGCGCGACACCGGAACGATCGAGCTCGCCGAGATCAAGACCACGAACAAGGAGTGGCGCTCGATCCCGCGCAACTACCTGCGCCAGGTCTGGTGGCAGCAGTACGTGCTCGGCGCCGAGCGCACGCTCATGGTGTGGGAGCGGCACGAAGACTTCGTGCCGGTCGGCGACCCGGAATGCCGATGGGTGGACCGCGACGAGAGCGAGATCGAACGCCTCGTGACTCTCGCGAGCCAGCTCATCGACGTGCTCATCGCCCGCACGAGCTGACCGCCAAGGCTCGCGGGCCCTGGCGGGTGAGCACACGCCGCAGGGTCAGAAGAAGCCGCGCGCGGAATCGGGATCCGGATCGGGACCCGCGCCCGCGTCGAGCGACCCTCCAGGAGCGGGTGCTGCACCCGCGACCGACGCCGCGAGACGCTGCTCCAGGCGCGTGGCGTGCACGTAATTGCGCTCGACGAGCTCGCGGAGCGCGTCTGCGATGCCCTGCACCCCGGGGAGGTCGTCGAGGCGCAAACTCTCGGCGCCGTGGAGCAACTCGATATCGCCGGCACCCCGCACCCGCTGCAGCACGCCGCGCCGGGTCTTCACCTCGCGCACCCGCCCGAGCGCGAGCTCCGAACGCTGATGCACGAACAGTCCGCGGCGAACGATCACACGTCGCGTCGTGATCGTGGTGCGATGCGCGAGCCAGGCGAGCACCGGCAGCACCCCGAGCAGCAGGCCCAGCAGCACGGCGACCCCCGCGGCGAGCAGGTTCATCCAGGCTTCGGGCAGGTTGCCCACCCAGTACCCGGCCGCGGCCGCCACGGCCGCCAACGCGATCACCGGCGGTGCGAGTCTCCACCCGTGGCGCCGGAATCGGAGCACCACGGCTTCGGGCTGCGTGTAGCCGGCAGGAGCGGGGCCGAGAATCGATTCGACCTCGGCCGTGACCGAGCGCGGGGTGGACATGCCCCTATTCTGCCCGGTCCGCCTGCGACGAATCGCCGGAGGCGCTCAGCCGCTCCGAGGCCGCGGCGCCGGCGCGGCGCGCCGCGCTCCCCGCGGCCGAGGCGGCCTCCGCGGCGGCCGCGGCCGCGTCGTCCGCTGCGGCCGACGCGGCCGATGCCAGGCCCCGCGCGGTCTCAGACGGCCCGTCTCCCGATGCGCCGGTCTCGCCGGCGCCGGAATCCTCGGCGCCGATGCCCTCGGCGCCGGTCGCCCGGGCGCTCCGATCGGCATCACGGCCACGGCCCTCCGCGTTGGCCGCCGCCCGCCCGGCTGCCGCGCCGGTGACCCCGCCGGTCACGGCACCGTTGAGCATTCCGACCAGGTCGACCCCCACCGTGTCCTTGGCCATCTCGAGCAGCCCCTTGATGTTGCCCATCGCCTCGCCGGCGACCTTCGAGGTGCCGTCGGCCGAGACCACGGTCATGCTGTCGATCGCGCCGATGGCCTGCGCGTACTCGCCCGCGATCTCGGGCAGCAGATGGATGAGCTCCTGCGCGAGCACGGCCTGCGACTGCGTCTCGAGCGCACGCGCACGGGCGTCGATGGCGGCCGCCTCCGCGGTGCCCTTGGCCTCGATCGCCGCGGCCTCCGCGCGGCCCTCGGCCTCGAGCGCCTCGGACGCCGCGATACGGGCGGCACGGCTCGCGAGCCCCTCGCGCTCGACCGCCTTCGCGCGGCCCTCGGCTGCGGAGACGGATGCGGCGGCCTCGGCTCGAGCGAGGGCCTCGACGCGATACGCCTCGGCCTCGGCGACGGCGCGCACGTCGGCGTTGAGCTGCTCGGTCTTGAGCGAGACCTCCTTCTGAGCGGTGATCTGCTGCTGCTCGACGATGGCCTGCTGCTGGATCGCCTGCTCGAGCGGCTCGGCCGCTGACGCCTGCGCGGTCGCCTTGTCGGTCTCGACCTGCACGGCGGCCTGGCGGAGCTTGAGCTCGCGGTTGCGGTCGACCAGCACCTGCTCGGCAGCGATCTTGGCCTCCTGCGACGCCTGATACGCGTTGGTCTCGGCGATATCTGCGGCCTGGCGCACCTTCGCGGCCTCGGGGCGCCCGATGTTCGCGATGTAGTCGGCGCCGTCGCGGATCTCCTGGATCTGCAGGGTATCGACCACGAGGCCCTGCTTGGTGAGCGCCTCCTCGGCCGCCTCGAGCACGCTCTGGGCGACGACCGCGCGATCCCGAATGATCTGCAGCACCGTGAGTCCGCCGATGATCGAGCGCAGCGAGCCGGAGAGCACCTCCTGCGTCGACTCGTCGATCTCGTCCGAGTTCGAGAGGAAGCGCTGCGCCGCGGCCCGGATCATCTCCTGCGTGCCGCCGACCTTCACGACCGCCACAGCCTGGGCCTGGATGGTGATTCCGTCCGTGGTCTGCGCCTCGGTGGTGATCGAGAGACGGCGCGAGCGGAGCGAGATGGTGAACGACTTCTGCACGAAGGGCAGCACGAAGACGCCGCCGCCCGTGACCACCTTCTGCCCCGACAGGTCGCGCGAGCGCTTGCCGGTGGCGTCGACCACCTCCTTGCCCTTGCCCCCGGTGACGATGATCGCCTCGTCCGGCTTGGCGATGCGATATCGCTTGATGATGACGAGCGCCACGAGCACCAGTGCGATGACCGCGCCGAAGATGCCGACGATCGCCGGGCTTGCGAGGAACATTCAGTCTCCGTTCATTCGGAATCGGGAGTGGGAGCGGGGTCGGGAGTGGGAGCGGGAGCCGCGGGCGCCGCGGGCTCGACCGGTTCGACACGCACCGAGGTGGAGGTGACGACCTGCACCACCCGCACGGCGGTGCCCCGCGGAATCGGCTCAGCCGCCGTGGCGGAGAGCGAGATGCGCTCGCCATGACGGGTGAGCGCGACCTCGCCGAGGCCCTGCTGCGGGATCGCCAGAACCACGGACCCGAGCGCGCCCACGAGATCGTCGCCGCTGACGGCCGTGGTGGACTCCGCACTGCGGATGAGGCGCGACAGCCACCACGCGGCCGCGCCGCCGACCACGCCGGCGAGCGAGCCGACGAGCGCCGAGGCGGGTGTCGACATCCCGGCACCGACGCTCGCGAAGGCGGTGAATCCGAAGATCGCCGTGAACGCTGCGATGGTCGTGAGGCTCAGCGGCCCGTCGCCGAAGTCGAACGCGTCGAAGATGCCGTCGAGCAGGAGCGAGATGAGCAGCAGCACCCCGCCGACGATGCCGATGATGAGGAAGACGCCGCCAGTGACGATCGAGCCGTCGAGCAGACGATCGAACCAGTCCATGATGCCGTCCATCGGTCGCCTCCTCTCGGGCGCTGTCGCGTACTGCGAGGGTATCAAGGGCCTCCGACGCTCACGCAATCTCCGGCAGCCGGAGCACGGAGCCGAGGAGGTCCCTGCCGTACCGCGTGCGCGGCGCCGAGAAGAATTCGGGGCCGCCGGTCTCGACCGCGCGGCCGTCGCGCATCACGAGGACGGCGTCGCAGAGCTCGTGCACGACTGCGAGATCGTGCGATACGACCACGAGCGCCACCCCGGGTTCGCTCCGCAACGCGCGCAGCAGTTCGATCACGCTGGCCTGCACGGAGACGTCGAGGGCGCTCGTGGGCTCGTCGGCCACGATCACTCGCGGCTCCACGGCGAGCGCCCGCGCGAGCGCGACCCTCTGGCGCTGCCCGCCGGAGAGCTCGTGCGGGTAGGCGCGGGCGAGCGCGGGATCGAGACGGACCAGCCCGAGCAACTCGGCGATCCGCGCGGCCGTTCGGGCTCGCGGCACGATCCGGTGCACCCGCAGCAGCTCTCCGAGGGTCTGCGCGACGGTCATGCGCGGGTCGAGAGACGAGTACGGATCCTGCGGCACGAGCTGCACTGCACGGGCCTCGGTGCGGGAGCGCCGCCGCGGGAGCGGTGCTTCGTCGAGCCGGATCTCGCCCCGCTCGGCCGCCACTTGGCCCACCAAGGCGCGGGCCAGGCTGGTCTTGCCCGACCCCGATTCGCCGACGATCCCGAGGGCGCCGCCCCGCGAGACCGAGAACGAGACCCCGGCGACCGCCGCGAGCTCGCCGTAGCGCACCTCGACACCGCGCGCCTCGAGCAGCGCCGGCGCGGGCTCGGGATCCGCCGCCGCGGGCCCGGGATCCGGGGCCGCGGGATCCGAATCGGGCAGCGCGGGATCCGAATCGAGCAGCGCGGGCGCGGGATCCGGCAGCCGGGGCACCGCCTCGAGGAGCGAGACCGTGTAGGCATCGCGCGGCTCTCGGATCACGCGCGCCGTCGGCCCCGACTCCACCTCGGCGCCCGCGCGCATGACCAGCACCCGGTCGCACATGGAGGCGACCACCGCAAGATCATGGCTCACGAACACGAGCGTGAGCCCGCGCTCTCGCCGCACCTCGTCGAGCAGCCCCAGCACCTGCCGCTGCACGGTCACGTCGAGCGCGGTCGTGGGCTCATCGCACAGCAGCACCGCCGGATCGCCCGCGAGCGCCATCGCGATCACCACGCGCTGGCGCTGACCGCCGGACAGCTGGTGCGGGTACGAGCGCGCGATGCGATCGGGGTCAGGAAGCTCCACCTGCTGCAGCAGTTCTCGCACGCGGGCGCGCGCGCGAGCCTGTGATCCCGAGGCGCCTCCCGCCTCGACGGCCTCTCGCAGCTGCGCGCCCACGCGCGTGAGCGGATCGAGCGCCGTGAGCGGATCCTGGAACACCATGCCGACCGTGCCGCCGACCGCGACCTCGCCGCCGGACGCGCGCGTGCCCGCGGGCAGCATCCCGAGCAGGGCGCGCAGTGTGAGGCTCTTGCCCGACCCCGACTCCCCGACGATGCCGAGCGCCTCGCCGGGCGCCACCGAGAAGGAGAGCCCGTCGACGAGCAGCGATCCCGCTCTGCCGCCGCCCGCTCGGGCCCCGGCGCGATCCGCGCCGCCGCCGCCCGCTCCGGCCCCGGCGCCGCGAGCAGCACCCGCGGCGACCTGCAGCCCGCGCACGCGCACCTCGCCGGCCGCGACACCGCTCCCCACCCGGACCCGCGAAGTGGGAGTCGCGATCTGCCGCTTCGAGTGCGGGGAAGCGGCAGATCGCGACTCCCACTTCGCGGCGGATCGACCGCGACCCGCTGCGGCTCGCGGCGCGCTCCCCACCCGCAGCGCATCGCCGATCCCATCGCCCAGCAGCGACAGCGCGATCCCGGTCACCACCACCGCGAGCCCCGGGAACGCCGCCAGCCACCACTGCGTCGTCACGAACTGCTGCGCGTCGGCGATCATGGTGCCCCAGTCGGGCGTGGGCGGTTGGATCCCGAGCCCCAGGTACCCGAGCGTGACGATCGCCACCATGATGAGCACGATCTCGGTGGCGAGCAGCACGACCGCCTGCGGCAGCAGGTTGGGCAGCAGGTGGCGCAGCAGCACCCGCGCGTGCGACAACCCGCCGCCGCGCGCCGCCTGCACCCAGCCGGCCTCCCGCAGCGACGCGGTCATGGCCCGCAGCACGCGGGCGTACCCCACCCAGCCCACCAGCGCGAAGGCGAGAATGATGCCGCTCTCGCCCGCTCCCACGGCGAACACGATCGCGATCACGATCACGTAGAAGGGGAACGCGATGACCGTGTCGGTGATCCGCGACGCCGTCCAGTCGACCGCACCGCCGAAGTAGCCCGAGACGAGGCCGACGGCCACGCCGATCACGAACGGGGCGAGCGAGGCGAGGATCGCGATGCGCAGATCGGTTCGGGCCGCGAAGAGCAGGCGCGAGAGCACGTCGCGCCCCAGCTGGTCGGTGCCGAGCCAGTGCTCCGGAGACGGCGGCAGGAGGCCGCCGGTCAGATTCTGCGCGCTCGGCGAGTAGGGAGCGAGGATCGGGGCGAGGATCGCCGCGGTCAGGATCAGCCCGAAGAGCACCGCGCCCCCGACGAACGCTGGAGAGCGCGTGGCCCGGTTCCAGAAGCTCATCGGGACCCCCCGTCGCCGTCGCCGACGCGCAGCCGCGGATCGAGCATCGCCGCGAGCACCCCGGCCAGCGCGGTGACGAGCACGACGAGCACGGCGCAGTAGAGCGCGACGCCCTGCACCACGGGAAAATCGCGGCTCCCGATCGACTGGAAGAGCAGCGTGCCGATCCCGCCGATCGCGAACACCTTCTCGACCACCAGCGTGCCGCCGATGAGATAGGCCGTGTTCACACTGAGCAGCGTGAGCGCGGGCAGCGCAGCACCCCGCAGCACGTGGCGCCGCAGGATGCGCCGTTCGGGGATGCGCGCCGCCCGCAACGTGGTCACGAAATCGGCCGACAGCACCTCGATGAGCTGGGCGCGCAGCGAGCGGATCAGCGGCGGCGCCATGCCGAGCGCCACGGCGAGCGACGGCAGGAAGAGGCTGCGCAAAGGCTCCCCCGGGCCCGATCCCACGCCCCCTACCGGGAACCAGCCCAGATGCACCGCGAACACGATGATGAGCAGCAGACCGATCCAGAAGAGAGGCATGCCCAGGCCGACGGTCGGCAGGATCCGCACCAGGTGATCCGCCCAACCGTCCTTGCGCAGCGCGGCGGCGAGGGCGAGCGGCACCGCGATGCACACGGCGAGCAGCACGGCGAAAACGACGATGCCGAGGCTCACCGGGGCCTTGTCGAGGATCAGTTCACGGGTCGACTGGCCCGTGACGAGCGAATCGCCCGTGTCGAATCGCGTGACGAGCTGCACGAGGAAGTCGGTGAACTGCTTCAGGAGCGGCTGTTCGAGGCCGAGCTGCTCGCGCAGTGCGGCGACGGACTCGGGCGTGGCGCGCTCGCCGAGGATCATCGCGGCGGGATCGCCCGGCACCAGGCGCAGCAGGAAGAACACGGCGATCACCACGCCGAGCATCACCGGGACGACGCGGGCGAGGATGCGCCCCGCCGCCCCCGCTGTTCGCTGTGCTCTACTCCTCACCGTTTCACCCTACTTGCGCTCTCCACGGACAGGGAGAGGCGGGGAGGGGACTCCGACCCTGTCGCTTTCGCGGTCGAACGATATGCGATTTTGCATATCGTGAGAACGCGATGTCGCGATGGGGTCGGAGTCCCCTCCCCGCCGGAACCCCTACTCCGCCGCCAACCAGACGTCCTGGAAGCGCACGCTCGAGTTGGGCAGCACCGTGAAACCGTGCACCCGGTCGGTGGTGGCCTTGAGATTCGCCGGGAAGAAGAGCGGGATGTAGGGCACCTCGTCGGCGAGGATCTGCTGGATCTCGCGGTAGATCGCCGCGCGCTCTTCGCCGTCCGGAGTGGTGCGCCCCTCGTGCATCAGCTCGGTGACGCGATCGTCGGTGAAGTGCGTCCAGTACGACTTGCTGAAGCCCTCGGGGTCGGCCTGGAACGTGATGAAGCCGTTGGGGTCGGGCGCGTCGGACTGGCCGCTGTTGATCATGAGGTCGTAGTCGTAGGCGAAGAAGCGCTCGCGGAACACCGCGATGTCGAGCGACTCGATCTCGACCTCGATGCCGATCTGCGCGAGCGACTCCTGCACGATCTGGGCGATCTGGGCCCTCTGGGCATTGCCGCTCGCGACGAGCAGGGTGGTCGAGAAGCCGTCGGGGTACTCGGACTGCGCGAGCTCGGCCTTCGCCGCCTCGATGTCGAAATCGAGCGCCTCGACCTCGTCGTTCGCCGAGTACGTGATGCTCGGAGGCAGCAGCGAGTTCGCGACCTCGGCCGTTCCGAAGGTGGTGGCCGTCGCGATCCCGTCGCGATCGAGCGCGTGCGCGATGGCGCGGCGCACGTGGCGGTCGGCGAACTGCTCGCGCTGCGTGTTGAAGAAGACCTGCTCGGTCGACCAGCCCTCGGTCTGCGACAGCACGGTGTTCGCGGCGGCGTCGACCTCGGCGGCGTTGGCCGCGGGCACGGTGTCGATCGCGTCGAGCTGCCCGGCGGCGAGCTGCTGCCGCAACTGGGTGTCGTCGGCCACGAACGTGTAGACGAGTCCGTCGAGGTAGGGCTTGCCCTCCTGCCAGTAGTGCTCGTTCTTCACGAACGAGAGGTCGCCGTTGGGATCCCACTCGTCGACCACGAAGGGGCCGGTGCCGACCGGGTTCTGGAAGAACTCCTCCTCGCTCAGGCCCCCGAACTCCGCCGGGAAGATTCCGTTCGAGAAGCCCGACAGCTCGGAGAGGAACGGCGTGTAGGGCGCGTCGAGGGTGATGGTGACCTCGCGCTCGCCCGTCGCCTCGAGGCCCGCGATCGGCGCGGTGAGCGGAAGCGGGCCGCCGACCTCGATGTGCCGCGTGAGCGAGAACACGACGTCGTCGGGGGTGACCGGCTCGCCATTCGAGAATCGCAGCCCGTCGCGCAGAGTGAAGGTGTAGACGAGACCGTCCTCGCTCTCGTCGACCTCGGCGAGCCACGGACCGATCTCGCCCTGCTCGTCGAAGGCGACGAGCGGCTCGAAGATCTTGTCGATCGCAAAGGCGTTGTTGGCCGTGATCTGCTGATTGAGGTCGAGATCGTTCACCGCGGCGACGCGGCCGAAGGCGAGCGTGCCGCCAGAGACGGGTTCGCCGGCGTCGGATCCCGCGTTCGGCGCGGGATCCCCGCTGCCGGCGCAGGCGCTGAGCACGAGGGCCGCGGACAGCGCGGCCGCGGCGAGGGCGAGGCGGCGGGGCCTCGAAGACTTCGGCATTCTCACGGTGTTCTTCCTTGCATCGCGGGTGTCTCGGCGCGGGAGCGCCCCGCCCACCGAGTGGTCTACCCTTCTACGGTAGTCAACGGACCATCGATGTACCACTTTGCGGCGCTCCGGGCGAACCACCTCGCCTCGCCCGCCGGCTCCCGCGTATGCCCGGCCCGGGTTCGGCACGTCCGTCGTGCAGGAGATCCTGCGCCATTCGGACACCTACACGGCGTGTCGGTCCGAATACGGGGTGATCTCCTGCACGACTGGCGGAGCTGCGCACACGGGTGCCGCGCTCACCGCGCGGGATCGGCCCACCTGCCGCCGAGCAGCACCGCGACGATCGATTCGGGATCGCTCAGCGCGCCGGGCTCCCGGGGGTCGCGCCGCAGGATCACGGCATCGGCGAGCGCGCCCTCCGCGATCGCACCAGTGGGCGAGTCCGCGACGTCCGCGACGCGGGCGAGCAGTTCCGCGCCGGAGCGCGTCGCCGCGAGCAGCGCCTCCTGAGGCGAGAGCCCCGCCCCGACGAGCGCGTCGAACTCGAGCCGGCCCGTCCCGTGCTGCTCGACGGTGCCGTAGTCGGTGCCGAGCGCGATGGCGAGGCCTGCGTCCCTGGCGCGCAGCACGGCCCTGGGGTGCGCAGCGACCGCCTCGTCGACGCGGGCGCGGAATGCTGCCGGCAGTGATCCCGCATCGATCATGCCCTGCACGAGCCGGTAGATGCGCAGCGTCGGCACGAGCGTCATCCCCCGCTCGGCGGCGCGCCGCGCCTGCGCATCGGTCAGGAAGATGCCGTGCTCGATGCTCAGCGCGCCGGCCTCGATGGCGTGGTCGATGGCCGTGCCGCCCCAGGCGTGCACCATGACCCCGGCGCCCTCGCGCGCGGCTCGCCGCACCGCTTCGCGCTGCTCCTCGGCAGAGAACACGGGATCCAGCCCGACGCCTGCGGGCGCTGCGACGCCCGCGGTCGCCACCAGCTTCACCCAGCGCGCCCCGGCCCCGAGCGCCTCCTCGACCGCGCGCTCCAGGCCTCCGGCGGCATCTGCGACCGCGCGATCGATGAGCTGCACCGCGAGCTGGGCGCGAGGCCGCTCCCAGGGCGGGATCGCCGCGAGCTGAGCGGCGTCGAGACCGCCCGCGTCGCGCACAGCGGTGAATCCCGACGCGAGCGTGCGCCGCAGCGCCGCGGCGATCAGCTTCCCGGTGCGCTCCTCGCCGAAGCGCGCCCGGTCCACAGCGTCGAATGCCTGCCAGCCCGCGTGCAGGTGCGCGTCGACGAGACCCGGAATCATCCAGAGCCCCGTGCCGTCCAGATCCCCGGCGGCGGCCTCGCCGCCCAGCGAGATGCGCCCGCCGGCCCAGCGCACTCGGACGGGCGCTGCGAACTCGCCGCGCGCATCGAGGATCCGAATCCCGCGCGCCGCCGTCGGGTGCTGCTCACCGGTCATACCCACACCCTATGCCCGGAAAGCGGCCCCACGGTGCGGGGGGCAGGGCGGGCGGGGGCGGGCTGGATCCGGGGCCGGGCGGTGCGGGGCCGGGGCCGGGCGGTGCGGGGGCGGGGCCGGGCGGTGCGGGGCCGGGCGGGGCTGGATCCGGCGCCGGTAGACTGGTCGGGTGACCAGCACCTCCGAGACCCCGGCCGCCCGCACCACCGTGATCCTGCAGCTCGTGCGCAGCATCGCACACCTCATCGCCGTCATCTCAGTGGCCGTGTGGGGCTTCGTGTCGTGGCCGCTGCCGTTCCCGGGCGTGCTGACGGGGCTCGGGCTGCTCGTGGTCTCGGTGCTGCTCTGGGCGCTGTTCCTGTCGCCGCGGCCGGTGCTGCGGGTCGACCGCTTCGCGCAAGCCCTCTTCGAGCTGCTGCTGCTCGCCGCAGCGGTCGCCGCGCTCCTCGCGCTCGGCGTGTTCTGGCTCTGGCCTGTGCTGCTCGGCGTCGGCGGGGCCGTGGTCGGGCTCCTCGCGTCGAACCGCGCCCGCTAGGCGGGCTCTCGCGGCGCTCGAGGGGAGGCGCGCCGAATCCGCAGCCCGCAATGCGGGCGTGGATCGGCAGGCGCCGATGCGCAGGCGCCGATGCTTGGGCGCGGGCGCCGATGCGCGGGCGCCGATCCGCACACGCAACAGGGCGGCGGTGCCGCAGCACCACCGCCCTGGATCCTGCGACTACGCGCAGGATGACGTAGCGACTCGGCCGGCTCGCGCAGTGGCGCGACCAGCGACTCGCGCAAGACGCTGACGCGTCTTGCCTACGCCAAACGCTGCTGCAGGTTCTCGTCGATCGTCGCGAGGAACTCCTCGGTGGTCTGGTAGGCCTGATCCGGGCCGACCAGCAGCGCGAGGTCCTTCGTCATCTTGCCCGACTCGACGGACTTGATGACGACGTCCTCGAGCGTCAGCGCGAAGTCGATGAGCTCCTGGTTGCCATCGAGCTTGCCGCGGTGCGCCAGGCCTCGCGTCCAGGCGAAGATCGAGGCGATCGGGTTGGTCGACGTGGGCTTGCCCTGCTGGTGCTGGCGGTAGTGGCGGGTCACGGTGCCGTGCGCGGCCTCGGCCTCGACGACCTTGCCGTCGGGCGTCGCGAGCACCGAGGTCATGAGACCGAGCGAGCCGAAGCCCTGCGCCACGGTGTCGGACTGCACGTCGCCATCGTAGTTCTTGCAGGCCCAGACGTAGCCGCCCTCCCACTTCATGGCCGAGGCGACCATGTCGTCGATGAGACGGTGCTCGTAGGTGAGCCCGGCGGCCTCGAACTGCTCCTTGAACTCGGTGTCGTAGATGTCCTGGAAGATGTCCTTGAAGCGGCCGTCGTAGGCCTTGAGGATCGTGTTCTTCGTGGAGAGGTACACCGGGTAGTTGCGCGAGAGGCCGTAGTTCAGCGAGGCGCGCGCGAAGTCGCGGATCGAGGCGTCGAGGTTGTACTGCACCTGCGCGATCCCGTCGCTCGGCGACTGGAACACCTCGAACTTCTGCGGCTCGCCGCCGTCCTTCGGCGTGAACTCGACCGTCAGGGTGCCCTCGCCCTGGAAACGGAAATCGGTGGCGCGGTACTGGTCGCCGAAGGCGTGGCGGCCGATGATGATCGGCTTGTTCCAGCCGGGCACGAGGCGGGGGATGTTGGAGATGATGATCGGCTCGCGGAAGATGACGCCGCCGAGGATGTTGCGGATCGTGCCGTTCGGGGAGCGCCACATCTTCTTGAGGCCGAACTCCTCGACGCGGGCCTCGTCGGGGGTGATGGTGGCGCACTTGACGCCGACGCCGTGCTTCTTGATGGCGTTCGCCGCGTCGACGGTCACCTGGTCGTCGGTCGCATCGCGGTGCTCGATGCCGAGATCGTAGTATTCGAGCGTCACGTCAAGATACGGGTGGATGAGACGGTCCTTGATGAACTGCCAGATGATGCGGGTCATCTCGTCGCCGTCGAGTTCGACGACCGTGCCTTCAACCTTGATCTTCGCCAACGCTTCTCCCAGTGTCGTGATGTGTGAGCTCGGGGGCGCGCAGCACGATGGACGCCGCGCGCTGCTTCCGCGGGTGCGCGGCGGTGATGCCGCTCCCGGTGCAGAGCCCGAATAGGGCCGCCAGACAGTCTAGCCGAGAAAACGAAGTGTCTCGACATCGAGATATTTGTCCCCGCGCTGCCGCGGATCGGAGCATCGGATCCCCCGGGTCCCGGCGCGATCCACGCACCGCCCCGATCAGGCCGAGATCTTGACCCGCGGCCGGTGCTCCTGCACGTGCTCGTAGTAGGCGGTGAGGCGCAATCCGGAGGCCGCCGCTCGGTCGATCACGACCGTGGCACGGCGATGCAGCTGCAGCGCGCTCGCCGGGCACATGGCGGCGAGCGGGCCCTCGATCATCGCCGCCACCGCCTCGGCCTTCTCCTCGCCCTGCGCCACGAGCAGCAGCTCGCGCGCATCGAGGATGGTGCCGAGCCCCTGGGTGACGCAGTGGATCGGCACCTCGTCGGCCGAGGCGAAGAAACGCGCGTTGTCCGCTCGAGTGCGGGGCGCGAGCGTCTTGACGCGGGTGCGCGAGGCGAACGACGACGACGGCTCGTTGAAACCGATGTGGCCGTTGGCCCCGATGCCCAGTAGCTGCAGGTCGATGCCGCCGGCTTCGACGATGCTGCGCTCGTAGTCCGCGCAGGCGGCCTCGAGGTCGGCGGCGACGCCGTCGGGCACGTGGACGCGCTCGGGATCGAGGCCGAGCGGCTTGGTGACCGTGCGCCGGATCACGGACCGGTAGCTCTCGCTGTGGCCGGGGTCCAGGCCGACGTACTCGTCGAGCGCGAAGGCGCTGACGCCGCCGAGATCGAGGCTGCCGCTGCGCACGCGCTCGGCCAGCGCAGCGTAGCTGCCGAGCGGCGAGGATCCCGTCGCGACGCCGAGCACCGCGCCCGGTCGGGTGCGCACGACGTCGGCGATCCTCTCGGCCGCGTGCTCGGCGACGGCGGCTGCATCGGAAACGATGACGACGTCCACAGAACCTCCTGGTGTATCGGTGCTGCGGGAAGGCGCGGCAGTGCGGTGCAGACCGGCTCCAGATAAGCAGCCCGCCGCGGGGCTGTCAACCGCGGGCCCGGGGCGGGCGGGGGCGGCCGAGGCGGGCGGGGCGAGCGGGGGCGGCCGAGTGCGGCCGAGTGCAGGGCGCGGGGCGGCCGGGGCGGGCGGGGCGCGGGGCGCGGCGACGCGCGATGCCTCCCGTGATGATGCGGGCCCCGGCAGGGGTGCTAGCCTGAGCACGCCCAACGACGGGCACCGGCGGCCGGGCAGGCCGCCGTCTCTACAACGGATCGTCCGGCACGTACCTGCCGGTGGAGGAAATCATGGCAACTGTCACGTTCGAACACGTCTCCCGCGTCTACCCGGGCACCGAACGGCCCTCGGTCGACGGACTCGATCTCGAGATCGGCGACGGCGAGTTCCTGGTGCTCGTCGGCCCGTCCGGCTGCGGCAAGTCCACAACGCTGCGCATGCTCGCCGGCCTCGAGGAGGTCGACGGGGGCCGCGTGCTGATCGGCGATCGCGACGTCACCGACACGCCCCCGAAGGATCGCGACATCGCGATGGTGTTCCAGAACTACGCCCTCTATCCGCACATGACCGTGGCCGAGAACATGGGCTTCGCGCTCAAGATCGCAGGAGCCTCCAAGGAGGAGCGCTCGGCGCGGGTGCTCGAGGCCGCGAAGATGCTGGATCTCGAGCAGTATCTCGACCGCAAGCCGAAGGCGCTCTCCGGCGGGCAGCGGCAGCGCGTCGCGATGGGCCGCGCCATCGTGCGGCAGCCGCAGGTCTTCCTGATGGACGAGCCGCTCTCGAATCTCGACGCGAAGCTGCGGGTGCAGACGCGCACCCAGATCGCCTCGCTGCAGCGCCGGCTCGGCGTCACCACCGTCTACGTGACTCACGACCAGACCGAGGCGCTGACCATGGGCGATCGCATCGCGGTGCTCAAGGACGGCGTGCTGCAGCAGGTCGGCACTCCCCGTGAGCTGTACGAGACCCCCGAGAACGTGTTCGTCGCGGGGTTCATCGGCTCGCCGGCGATGAACCTGCTCGCCTCGTCGGTCTCGGAGGCCGGCATCGTGTTCGGCTCGGCATCGGTGCCCACGTCCGCGCGCCCGCACGCGCCGGCCGTTACGGTGGGCGTGCGGCCGGAAGACCTCGTGCTCGTGGGCGCGGGGGATCCCGGGCTCTCGGTAGTGGTCGACCTCGTCGAAGAACTCGGAGCCGACGGCTACCTCTACGGGCACACCACCGAGGGGGCGCGCATCGATCTCGTGGCGCGGGTCGACGGCCGCGTGCACCCCACCCCCGGCGAGACGGTCACGCTCGCCCCGGTCGCCGAACGACTGCACCTGTTCGACGCCGAGAGCGGCGCTCGACTGGCCTGAGCCCGGCGCGCGCAGGGCGGGCGCCCCTTCGAAGGGGCGCGCAACCCCGGACGAGCGCGCAACCCTGGGGAACGTCCAACCCCAAGTGGGAGTCGCGATCTGTCGCTTCGCGGCCGGGATAGCGGCAGAATGCGACTCCCGCTTGGGTCGGGACGGCGCGGCGCGGCGCGGGGCGGCGCGGCGCGGGACGGGACGGGACGGCGCGGGGCGGGACGGGACGGGACGGCGCGGCGCGGCGCGGCGCGGGGCGGGACGAGACGGCGCGGCGCGGGCGGGGCCACGCCGAGCGCGCGGCGCTGCGGAGGATCACGGTTCGATCACGACGCGCCGATCCGGCATCCCCGCACTTGCGCATATTTAGTTCGTTAGCTTTACTAACTCACATGACGGTCGCACTGCCGCGTCCCGAGGAACTCTCCGGACCGCTCCCACCCGCCCCGACGGCGTTCGCCTCCCGCGCACCGCGCCGGGGCCACAAGGCCACGCCCGGCGACGCGAAACTGCACAATCGCACGCTCGTGCTGCAGACGCTCTACGTCTCGGGCCCCATGAGCCGCGCCGATCTCGCCCGCGCGACCGGACTCACCAAGGTCACCGTCTCGGTGCTCGTCGCCGAGCTGCTCGCCGAGCTGCTGCTGCGCGAGCTCGGCCAGCAGGAAGCGCAGCGCCCGGGGAAGCCGGCGATCCTCGTCGACCTCGCGCGCGACGCGTTCGCGGTCGTGGCCCTCGATCTCAGCGATCACCTCCGCGTGCGCGGCGCACTGCTCGACCTCGACGGCCGCATCCTCACGAGGGCCGACGTGCCGCGCGACGGCGCGACCGGCGACGCCGTGACCGAGCTGGCGCTCGAGCTGACACGCGGGCTGCAATCGCGCGCCGAGGTGCCGATCCTCGGCATCGGGATCGGCACTCCCGGCGTCGTGGACGACTCCGGCACGGTGCGCACGGCGCCCAACCTCGGCTGGACCGACCTCCCGCTGGCGCGCATGTTCGAGGAGCGCACCGGGATCCGCACCGTGGTCGAGAACGACGCCAACGTCGCGGCGCTCGCCGAGTACAGCTTCGGCGACTCGAGCGACAACTTCATCCTGATCGCGATCGGCCAGGGCGTCGGCTCGGGGCTCATCATCTCCGGGCAGCCCGTGCAGGGCTACCGCTTCGCCTCCGGCGAGATCGGCCAGGTGATGGTCGGCACCGACCTCGGGCTCGCTGCCCCCTACTCCCGGGAGCAGGTGCTCGAGCACTGGCTGTCGGTTCCGTCGTTGACTCGGGAGCTCGACTCGCGGCCCCGCGAGCGCGAGCAGGTGCTGCGCGAGGCCGGCCAGCGCCTCGGCATCGCGCTCGCCCCGGTGATCGGCGTGCTCAACCTGGCCGAAGTGGTGCTGGCGGGTCCCGTCGACCTGGTCGATGGGACTCTGGCCGACGCCGCACTCGAGATCCTGCGCCGGCGCACGATGCCCGACTCCCACGACGACCTCGTGCTGCGGACGAGCCGCCAGGGCGAGGACCTCATCCTGCGGGGCGCCACCGCCATCGTGCTCAAGGACCGCCTCGGAGTCACCTGAGCCCGCTCCAACTCCATACCGACCCGCGTTCGGGCCCCACCGCAACGCACCCACGCATCGCGCGACACCCGCGCGAGACGCATCGAAAGGAAGACACCATGAAGAGGAAGTTCACCGGCCTCGCTGCTGCGGCCGCGGCCTCGGCACTGCTGTTCGCCGGCTGTGCGCAGAGCACCCCCTCCGAAGACGGAGGCGGGGGCGATGCGGGCGAATCCATCACGCTCTGGCTGATCGGCGGCGACACCCCCGACGAGCTGCGCGACTACCTCACGACCGAGTTCGCCGAGCAGACCGGGGCCACTCTCGAGATCGAGGAGCAGACCTGGGGCGACATCATCACGAACCTCACGACGAAGCTCCCCGATCCGAACAACACACCGGACGTCACGGAGATCGGCAACACCCAGTCGCCGACCTTCACGAACGCGGGCGCCTTCCTCGACATCAGCGACATGTACGAGGAGCTGGGCGGCGACCAGCTGCTGCAGTCGTTCGTCGACGTCGGTGCGGTCGACGGGGCGAACTACACCCTCCCCTACTACTTCGGCTCGCGCTACGTCTTCGCGCGCAGCGACGTGTTTGCCGAAGCGGGCGTGGAGCAGCCGCAGACCCTCGACGAGTTCAACGCGGCCGTGCAGAAGATCGCCCAGGAGAACCCGCGCGGCATCGAGAACTTCTCGGGCTTCTGGCTGGGCGGTCAGGACTGGCGCAACGGCATCTCCTGGATCTTCGCGAACGGCGGCGACATCGCTCAGTACCGCGACGGCGAGTGGGTCGCCACGCTCGACTCCCCCGAGTCGCTCACGGGTCTGCAGCAGCTGCAGGATCTCTACCGCAACGCGTCGATGGCCCCGAACGACGCCAAGGACGAGTCGATCTGGACGTACATCAACGACTCCGATACCCGGGACGACGCCGAGACCACGCTCGGCGCGGCGAGCATCCTCGCGCCGGGCTGGGCGCACTGGTCGATCGGGGATCTGGTCGAGGGCGAGGACGGCGAGCCCGTGCGCGAGTGGAACGACGACACCTTCGCGGCCTATCCCCTGCCCGGCAACGACGGGGAGCCGGCTCCGGTCTTCGCGGGCGGGTCGAACATCGGCATTTCGGCGCAGACCCAGCACCCCGAGCTCTCCAAGGAGCTGATGCGCATCATCTTCTCCGAGGAGTACCAGACGCTGCTCGGCGAGAACGGGCTCGGCCCGGCGAACTCCGAGTACACGTCATCGCTCGGCGACGATCAGTTCGCCACCGCGCTGATCGACTCGGCCTCCAATTCGAAGCTCACCCCGGCCGCACCCGGCTGGGCGGCGATCGAGGCCAAGAACGTCATGGAGGAGTTCTTCGCGCAGATCCGCGACGCCGAGGATCTCGAACAGCTGGCGAAGGACACGAACGCCGAGCTCGACGCCCTGCTCAACCAGCAATAGTCCCGCCGCTCCGCCGGTTGAGCAAGCGGAGCGAGTCGAAACCCGCAGGTGCAGTCGGGTTTCGACTCCGCGGCTCCGCCGCTCCGCTCAACCGGCGGCACCACCCGCGGCTCCGGGATCCCGCCCCCGCCCCACCGCAGCACCCCAGCAGAAAGGCTCCCGATGAGCACCGCCCCCGCCGCGCCGCCGGCACCGCCGCTGCCGACGGCGCCGGCCCCCGCGGCCCCGCTCGCACAGCCGCCGCACCCCCGGCGACGGCGACGGCTGCGCATCACCCCCTACGCGCTCCTGCTGCCGGCGACGCTCATCGTGCTGCTGGCGCTCGGATATCCGATCGTCTGGCAGCTCGTCACCTCGATGCAGCACTTCGGTCTCGCGCAGCAGTTCGGCCAGCCGCCGGAGTGGATCTGGTTCGAGAACTACATCGAGCTGTTCGGATCCAGTACCACGTGGCTGGTGGTCGCCCGTTCCGTGGCGTTCTGCCTCGTCACCGCAGCGGTGACGATGGTGGTGGGCGTCGGTTTCGCACTGCTCATGCAGGCGGTCGGGGCCGCGATCCGCGTGATCCTCCAGATCTCGCTGCTGCTCGCCTGGGCCACCCCGGTGGTCGCCGCGATGACCATCTGGAACTGGATGTTCGATTGGAATCGCGGCCTCGTGAACTGGACTCTCTCGGGCCTCGGTCTCCCCTTCGGCGGCTTCAACTGGCTGCAGCACCCGCTGACCTTCTTCTTCGTCGCCCTCGTGATCGTCGTCTGGATGAGCGTTCCCTTCGTCGCGTTCTCGGTCTACGCCGGGCTCACGCAGGTGCCGGGCGAGGTGCTCGAGGCGGCGCAGATGGACGGAGCGGGCCCGTGGCAGCGCTTCCGGCTGATCATCCTGCCGATCGTCAAGCCCGTGCTCGGGATCGTGATGCTGCTGCAGATCATCTGGGATCTGCGCGTCTTCACCCAGATCAAGCTGCTGCAGGATCGCGGCTCCATCGCCAGCCAGACCGATGTGCTCGGCACCTACATCTACCAGCTCGGCGTCGGCTCGAGTGATTTCGCGATGGCGAGTGCGATGTCGATATTCGTGCTGCTGCTCACGATCGCGCTGAGCTGGGCCTACGTGCGCAACCTGCTGAAGGAGGATGAACAGCGATGAGCCGTTCGGACACTGCGAGCACGACCGCTCCCCTCTCCCTGGTGCGCCAACGCGGGCGCGCGCGGCCCGGGCGCGCAACGCGATCACTGCTCGGCGCGCTCGGCGTCGTGCTCGCCCTGGTCTGGGTGTTCCCGGTCTACTGGATGGTGAACTCCTCCCTGCTGCCGACGGTGGTGCTCGAGCGCCGCACGCCGACGCTGCTGCCGTTCGGCGGCTCGTTCGCGAACTTCGAGGCGGTGTTCTCCGACGGCAGCTTCCTGCGCGCCCTCGGAATGAGCCTGAGCATCGCGCTCATCACGGTGCTCGTGTGCATCGTGTTCGCGTTCTTCGCCGCGCTCGCGCTCAGCCGCTTCCGCTTCAGAGGGCGCCGCAGCTTCGTGCTGGCGGTGCTCTTCATCCAGATGCTGCCCGCCGAGGGCATGTTCATCGCGCAGTACAAGCTCATGGGGTCGATCGGGCTGCTGAACACCGTCGTCGGAGTGAGCATCGTCTACATCGCCGCCGTCGTGCCCTTCACGATCTGGATGCTGCGCGGCTTCGTCGCCGGCGTGCCCGCCGACCTGGAGGAGGCCGCCATGGTCGACGGACTCAGCCGCACCCAGGCCTTCATGCGCATCACGTTCCCGCTGCTCGCCCCGGGGCTCATCGCGAGCGGGGTCTACGCCTTCCTGCAGGCGTGGAACGAGTTCACCGTGGCCCTCGTGCTGCTCGACGCCGACGGTCAGACGCTGCCGCTGTGGCTGCGCGGGTTCATCCAGCAGTCGGCGAACCGCGCGATCGACTGGGGCCAGGTGATGGCGGCGTCGACGCTGGTGGCGATCCCCGTGATCGTGTTCTTCGTGTTCGTGCAGGGACGCATGACGAGCGGCATGGTGAGCGGAGCGGTGAAGGGATGAGCGCACGCGATCTGGCGCGCGATGCGCGCGCGACGCTCATGCCGGGCTTCGTCGGCTGCAGCGCGCCCGGCTGGCTGCTCGAAGCGCTGCGCGACGGCCTGCTGGCGGTCTGCGTGTACGGCGGCAACGTGCGGGATCGTGCGCAGTTGGCGCGGCTCGGCTCCGAGCTGCGCGCAGCGGCGCCGCACGCGCTCGTGGCGATCGATGAGGAGGGCGGCGAGGTCACCCGGCTGCACTACCTCGAGGGCGCCCCGTACCCCGGGGCCGCAGTGCTGGGCCGGATCGACGATCCCGCGTACACGGAGGAGATCGGAGCCCGCGTGGGGCGCGACATCCTGGCCTGCGGCTTCGACCTCGCGCTGGCTCCCGACGCCGACGTCAACAGCGATCCGCGCAATCCCGTGATCGGCACCCGCAGCTTCGGCGCCGATCCCGAGCTCGCCGCGCGGCACGTCGCCGCGTGGGTGCGCGGGCTGCAGGGCACCGGGGCCATCGCGTGCCCCAAGCACTTTCCCGGGCACGGAGCCACGACACAGGATTCGCACCTCGCGCTGCCGGTGGTCGACGCCTCGCCCGAGCTGCTCGCGCGCCGCGACCTGCCGCCGTTCCGCGCCGCCGTGCGCGCCGGGGCGCACGCGGTGATGACCTCGCACATCCTGCTGCCGCAGGTCGATGCGACCGGGCCGGCCACCTTCAGCCGCCCCCTCCTGCAGGGCATGCTGCGCGAGCAGCTCGGCTTCGACGGGGCGATCGTCTCCGACGCGCTCGACATGCGCGGCGCGTGCGACCGGATCGGCATCCCCGAGGCCGCGGTGCGCGCGCTCGCGGCCGGTTGCGATCTGCTGTGCCTCGGCACCGATACCGCTCCCGAGCTCCTGCGCGACATCGAGGAGCATGTGATCGCCGCGGTGCACGCGGGCCGGATCGCGGCGGATCGCGTGCACGAAGCGGCCGACCGCGTGCGCGCGCTCGCGTCGCGGAGCGGCCTGCACGGATCGCGCCGCGACGCCGCAGCCGCCGCAGCCGCCGCAGCCGCCGCGGACACCACCGCGGACACCACCGCAGACACCGCCGCAGCCGCCCCGACCACGGGCGGCGCCGGCGCGACGCCGCGCACGGCGCCCGCAGCGCTCCCCTCGGCGGCCGAGGTGGCGCGCGTACTCGCCAGTTTCGACGGCGTCGACGCCGCGCGCGCCTGGCTGCGCGCCCACCCGCACGCGTGCGTGGTGCGCGTCGAGACGGGGAGCAACCTGGCCGTCGGCGCCGCGCCGTGGGGCCCGTTCGCCGCCGCCGCACGGCCGCTCGCGCACCAGCGCGCGGCGGCTGCCGCCTTCGCCCGTCGGCCCCAGCACACGGTGAACGAGCAGAGCGCCGTGCCCTGGCCCGTGCCGCCGGGTCGCGACGCCCTCGTGATCGGCAGGGATCTGCACCGGCACGAGTTCGCGCGCGACGGCATCGACGCGCTGCGGGGATCGGGCCGGGAGACGTTGACGGTCGACATGGGCTGGCCGGGCGCCGGGCCGGAGACATCGCGCTATGCAGACCTCGCCAGCTACGGCTCCTCGGCGCTCGCCGGCGCCGCGCTGCTCGCCCTGATCGAGGAGGGACGCGGATGAGCCTCCCGTTGCACATCGGCATGGACATCGGCGGCTCCAAGACCGAGGCCGTCGCCCTCGACGACACGGGCGCCATCGTGGCGAGCACCCGCCTGCCCTCGGCGCAGGGGCCCGCGGGCGTGCTGCGCACCGCCGAGCAGGTCGTCGAGGATCTGGCCCGCCGCACCGATCGCGGAGTCGACGAGTTCGTCTCGGTGGGCGTCGGCATCCCGGGGCAGGTCGACCGGGATCGCGGCGAGGTGCGCGGCGCATACAACCTCGGGATCGATCTGCTCCCCCTGCGCGAGCGGCTGCGCGAGCGCACCGGCCTGCCCGTCGGCATCGAGAACGACGTGACGGCCGCGGCGGTGGGCGCCGCGCATCTCATGGGCCTCTCGGGCACCGTCGCCTACCTGAACCTGGGAACCGGCCTCGCCGCCGGGTACGTGGTCGATGGGCGCCCGCTGCGCGGCGCGCACGGGGTCGCCGGGGAGATCGGTCATCTGCCCGTGGATCCGCTCGCGCGGCCCTGCCCGTGCGGGCAGCTGGGCTGCCTCGAGACCGTGGCCAGCGGATCGGCCCTGCGGTCCTCCTGGCCGGCGGGCGGCGCGCACCCGGGGCACACGCTTCTCGCGGCCGTCGACTCCGGAGACGAGGAGGCCCGCGCGGCGTTCGACCATCTGGTGCGAGGCGCCGCGGCCAGCGTGCGCCTCCTCGTGCTCGCCCTCGATCCCGACACGGTGGTGATCGGGGGCGGTCTGCGCCTGCTCGGCCCGCGCCTCTTCGACGGGCTGCGCGCCACGCTCGACCGCTGGTCGACGGATTCGCCGTTTCTGGCCCGGCTCGAGCTGAGCCCCCGCGTGCAGGTGCTGCCCGAGGACTCGAGCGCCGCCGCGGTGGGCGCCGCGTTGGCGGTCGCGGGCGACGACCCCGCGGGGGCGTTCGGTGCGTCGAGCGGGGTCGGCAGGTCGGCGAAGCGCCCAGCCTGCCGCGCATAAGAGGTGCCGCAGCCTGCCGCGGGGACGGGATCCGGGGAGATCCGGGGACGGCAGGCTGCGCACCGGTTTCGGGAATGCCCCCAGCGTAGGCGGCGCGGATCCCGCACCGACACGTTTTACGCAACCTCTACTCAGTCCGTCCGGCCGCGCCCGCTGCTCCCCGCGCGCGTCCCTGCGCCCAGACGTTCCTTTGCCCGCCCGCCTTCAGGCGCTAGCCTGGTGACATGAGCGCTCTGAGACTCGAAGAACTTTCCGCCGCCACCATCGTCGCCGTGAACGCACTCGGCCTGAAGCCCGGCCAGGAGCAGTTCATCACCCCGGTCTCCTACGCCGCCGCCGCGGCCGTGATCCGGCCCCACACCGCCTGGCAGCGCGTCGTGCTCGACGACGACCGCGTGATCGGCTTCATCCACGGCAACTTCGACCCCGAGGCGCCGCAGGAGGAGTTCCGCGCGGCCCTGTGGCGCATCAACGTCGACGCCGACGCGCAGGGCAAGGGCGTCGGCACGTTCGCCGTGAACGCCCTCATCGAGGAGGCGCGCCAGCGCGGCGTGGGCCGCCTCACCGTGCTCTGGGAGCGCGGCGAGGAGGGGCCGGAGGAGTTCTTCCTCCACATCGGCTTCACACCGATCGGCGAGTCGCCGTACGGTGAGGTCATCGGCGCGATCGACCTCTGAGATTGGCCCGGCCGCTCAGCCCCGGGGCGAGCGGTCTCCTCGCCTCCGTCGGATCGTCGCTCGCCTTCGGAGGCGTCTACTTCATCACGCCCATGCTGGCCCCCGCCTCGGCGGAGTCGATCTGGGCGATCCGCAACCTCATCACCCTCCCGATCATCGCCCTCGCCCTGATCGCGATGCGCCAGTGGTTCGCAGTCGCCGAGATCGCCCGACGCGTGCGGCGCAGGCCGCTCCTGCTGCTCGGCATTCTGGTCTGCGGGGTGCTGGTCGCGGCGCAGCTGTGGGTGTTCAGCTGGGCGCCGCTGCACGGCCGGGGGCTGCAGGTCGCTCTCGGGTACTTCCTGCTGCCTCTCGTGCTGGTGGTCGTGGGGCGGCTCCTCTATCGGGATCGCCTGGTCTGGTGGCAGTGGCTGGCCGCTGGGATCGCCGCGCTCGGAGTGGTCTTCGAGCTCGTGCGCGTGGGCGGAGTCTCGTGGGAGACGCTGCTGGTGGCGCTGGGATACCCGGCCTACTTCGTGCTGCGGCGAGCGCTCGGCACCGGGCATCTCGGCGGCATGCTCTGGGAGTTCCTGGTGCTCGTACCGGTCGCGGTCGCGCTGCTCGTGTTCGAGCTCGGATCCGGATCGGCGCTGACGGCCAACCCTGCGCTGTGGTGGCTGGGCCCCGTCTTCGCGCTGTGGTCCGGCGTCGCTCTGGTCCTCTATCTGGCGGCCTCGCGGCTGCTCACGATGAGCCTGTTCGGGTTGCTGAGCTATCTCGAGCCCGCGCTGCTGATGGTCGCCTCGCTGATCAACGGCGAGCGCATCGGCACGGAGGAGCTCGTCATCTACGGTGCGATCTGGGTGGCGGTGCTCGTGCTGGTGGCCGGCGGGGTCGCCGGACTGCTGCGGGATCGCCGGTCCGGAGCTGCCCGCGATCCCGTGTAAGGTGCTGCCATGAGCGAAGCGACGGGGGCGGGCGGAGAGCAGCACGCGCACGGCTACATCGGCCACAAGGACGAGCTGCTGAAGCGGCTGCGGCGCGCCGAGGGCCAGGTGCGCGGCGTGCATCGCATGGTCGAGAACGACGAGTACTGCATCGACATCCTCACCCAGGTCTCCGCGGCGACGAAGGCGCTGGAGCGTGTGGCGCTCGCGCTGCTCGACGATCACCTGCGGCACTGCGTGGCGTCGGCCGCGGCCGACGGCGGCGAGGTCGCTGCAGAGAAGCTGCACGAGGCGTCAGCGGCGATCGCCCGACTCGTGCGCTGATCACCCGCGCCGGTCCCGAGCGAACGGGGCCCCGCGCCGCCTCCGCGGCACGCACGGCCGCCGCACCCCGCACGGGCGGTTAGGTCTCGGGCGTCTCGGGCGTCTCGGGGGGCGCTTCCTGGCTCCCGTTCTGCGCTTGCTCCTCGGCTCGACGCGCCTCTTCCTCCGCGATCCGGCGCGCTTCCTCGTCGGCGGCGATTCTCGCGTTCTCCTCCGCGATCCGGCGCGCTTCCTCCTCCGCCGCCCAGCGCGCCTCCTGCTCGGCGATCAGGCGAGCCTCCTCCTCCGCCTCCTCGATAAGCTTCTGCTCGTCGAGCACGGTCGCGGCGAACCCGGCGAAGGCCGCGAGACGCTCGAGCACGACGACGGTTCGAAGGGCGGGATCGGCCTCGATCCGCGTCTCGCCCGCACCATCGGCAGCGCCTGCCTCGTCGAGCACGAGGCTGCCGTCGCTCTGTCGCACGAACTCCTCCGCCTTCGCCGCGGCCTCTGCCTGTGCGGCTGCGGCGACCATGCGCGCACGCGCCTCGATCTGCTCGGACGTCTCTTCGGCGATCGCCTCGGCCCGCGCCGGCAGGCGTTCGCCCACGTCGGTCACGGTGTCGAATGCGCGCGCCGCGTGCGCACCGAGGGCGTCCAGTTCTTCGGTCAGCTCGGCATGCCGTTCTTCGACCGACACGAGAGACTCGCGCACCTCTTCGAGCCGCTGCTTCGTCTCGGCGATGATCTCTCGGGTCACGACCTGCTCCGACGTCACCTCTTCAGGAAGGTCCGTCTCGATGCCTGCGAGCGCGCCCGCCACCGCCGGCGAGACGACGAACCAGGTGCTGGGCGCCGTCGCGGGATCCTCTTCGATCGCCTGCTCCACCGCGGCAACGTGCTGCGACTCCGCGTTCAGCGGCGTCTTCGGCAGCTGCCCGGCGAGCTGCGCCGCTGCCTCCTGCAGCAGGCCTGCGTCGTCTGCCCCGAAGACCGCAGGGTCGGCTGCCAACGATTCGAGCCGCTCCACCAGCTGCCCGGCTTCCACCTGCTGCCGATTGAGCAGCACCTCCGACGACGCGACGCTCTCGTTCATCTCGGCGACGGCGGTCTGCAAGCCCGAGAGCTCGGCGATGGTGTCGTCGTAGCGATCGACGTCGAGCGCGTACGTGACCTGCGGCGCGGCGATCCCGGTGGCGATGAGCACGACTGCGATCACGCCGAAGAGCCACATGAGAAAACTCGAGGTCCGGAATCGGGAGCGCTTCTGCGGCGGCAGGAAGTCGGAGCGCGGAATCACCGCAGGGGAAACTGCGGGAACGGGCCGCTGCGCAGCGGGCGTGTCGGTGTCTTCAGTCATGGTTTCGGAGCCCCACTCGAGGTGAATGCAAGGTAAATTGTAATCGGGCCGCCCGACTTCTCCGCGCTCGCGACTCGGTCACTCTATGCCGCATGAATAGTTTTCTCTGTGCAAGGTACTAGAATTTCTCATACTCGTACCCAATTCGTGCATTTGCAGACATATTCTACGTCCAGGGGAGAAGCGCTTGGCCGCTCAGCAACCAGCTTGGCAGAAGCGCTATTCCCGCAAGCTCTCCTGGACCGACTTCGCGGTCATCGTGATCTCGGTGTTCGCCGGCCAGGCCGTCAGCCTGCTGCGTCTCGCGCCGGCCGGTGAAATGCTCCCCTCGACGACGAACCGCCTCGTGTTCTCGGCGCTGCTCGCAGCGGGCTGGCTCATCGCCCTCGCCGTCTACGATTCTCGCAATCCCGCGGTCTTCGGCACCGGGCCCGAGGAGTACAAGCGCGTGCTCAACTCCACGATCGTCACGTTCGGCATCGCAGCGCTGCTCATGCTGCTGTTCGATCCGGCTGAGATCAGGCGCTACTCCGTCTACGTCACGCTCCCCCTCGGCCTCTTCCTGCTGGTTCTCGGCCGCTGGGCCTGGCGCAAGCGGCTGCACCGGCAGCGCCGCCTCAAGAAGAACACGTATCGCACCATCATCGCCGGCGATCGCGAGCATGCAGAATCGCTCGTGAAGCAGCTGCACTCCAACACGCTCGCCGGCTTCGAGCTCGTGGGCGCCGCCTCCAACACCGGGGTCGGATCCGACCTCGTGGAGGGCGTGCCGATCGTCGCCGGCTACGACCGCTTGCTGTCCGCGATCGAAGAGCTCGACGCAGACACGCTCATCGTCGCCGGGGGCGCGGCGCTCCCACCGCAGCGCATCCGGTCCATCGGGTGGGAACTCGAGGGCCGGCATGTCGATCTCATCGTGGCGTCGTCGCTCACCGATATCGCCGGGCCCCGCATCCACGTCCGCCCGGTAGCCGGGCTCCCGCTGATCCACGTCGAGTCCCCCGAGTTCACCGGGTGGCGATACTACGCGAAGCGGGTCTTCGACCTGGTCAGCACGGTCGTCGTCCTCCCTCTGGCTCTTCTGATCGTCGCGGTGCTCGCCGTCGTCATCAAGATCGACAGCCCGGGGCCGGTGTTCTTCCGTCAGATGCGCATGGGGTTGAACGGTCGACCGTTCAACATGTTCAAGCTGCGCTCGATGCGCGAGGACGCCGACGATGCGCTCCCCGGACTGCTCGACCGTTCCGAGGGCAACGGCGTGCTGTTCAAGATCAGGGCCGATCCCCGCGTGACTCGCGTCGGCCAGTTCATGCGGCGCCACAGTCTCGACGAGCTGCCCCAGCTCTTCAACGTGCTGCGCGGCGAGATGTCGCTCGTCGGCCCCCGCCCGCCGCTGCCGCGCGAGGCGTCGCAGTACGATGACCGGGTGAGTCGCCGCCTGCTCGTGCGCCCCGGCATCAGCGGGCTGTGGCAGGTGAGCGGGCGCAGCGATCTCTCCTGGGAGGAGAGCGTGCGGCTCGATCTCTTCTACGTCGAGAACTGGTCCCTCACCGGGGATCTGCTCATACTCTGGCGCACACTGCGTACCGTGCTGAACCCCGAGGGAGCCTACTGAGATGCCCGACCAACGCGCCGCCGCACCGGCCCCCGCCCTGTTCGCCGACGGGCGCAAGCGGATCCTTCTCGTCGCTTCTACCGGCGGACACCTGAGCCAGTTGGTGCGACTCGCGCAGCGCGAGAACGTTGCTGCGGATTCCGTCTGGGTGACCTTCGACTCGCCGCAGAGCCGATCGCTGCTCGCCGGCAAGCCCACCCTCTGGGTCGACTACGTCGCGCCGCGCGATGCGGGCGCCACGCTGCGCGCATACCGCAGGATCGCCGCCGCGCTCGACCCCGCTGATTTCGACGGCGTGCTGTCGACGGGGGCCGCGGTCGGCGCGGCGGGCCTTGCCTGGGCGAAGCGGCACGGGATCCCGGGCCACTACGTCGAGAGCGTCTCTCGTACGGACGGCCCCTCACTCACCGGCCGGATCGTTCGCGGCCTGCGTCTGGGCCGCACGTACACCCAGCACCCGGAGTGGGCCAGCCGGCAGTGGCAGCCCGTCGAGTCCGTGCTCGGCGAGTTCCGGCGAGAGACCACGGAGCCGAGGCCTGATTCCGCAGACCCGCTGAAGATCCTCGTCACGCTCGGCACGATCCGCCCGTACCGCTTCGATCGGCTGGTCGATCGCGTCGTCGATGTCTCTCTTCCGGGCGACGAGATCATCTGGCAACTCGGAGAGACGCACCGGGAAGACCTGCCGGGGACCGCGCACCGCATGCTCGAGGCCGACGAGCTGCTCGAGGCAGCGCTGGCAGCCGATGTCGTGGTGACGCACTCCGGCGTCGGCACGGTGCTGCAGATGCTCGACCACGGGGTCTCGCCCATCGTGGTGCCCCGCCACAAGGAGTGGCAGGAGCACGTCGATGATCACCAGCTGCAGATCTGGCGGCTGCTGTCACGCTCCGGCATCGGGCACCCCGTCGAAGTGCCCGAGCTGACCCGCGAGGTGCTGACCCGAGCAGCCGCGTCGCGCACCGTGGGGCACGGCGCCGCATGAGTGGTGTGTTCATCAGCTGGACCCGCGCGAACGGACGCACGGCCGAGCTGGCACGAGAGCTCGATCTGCAGCCGTGCTTCACCTACGCCCCGAGCCGTTTCGGCCTGCTCGGCAGATATGTCAAGCAGTTCCTCTCCACGAGAGCCCTCATGCGGCGGCTCGCCCCGCGACGGGTGATGCTCATGCTCCCGCCCGCCCCCGCGCTGCTCGCTCTGCCGCGGCCGCGCTCCGGCGAGTCGCGTCTCGTGGCCGACCTGCACACCGGCTTCTTTCTCGACCCCAAGTGGCGCTGGGCCTCGCGATTCGCACTGGGCATGCTGCGGCGCCGCGGCGCCGTCGCCGCAGTGACGAACGACGCCCTGCGCGCGACATGCGAGCGGGCCGGTGTCGAAGCGGTGGTGCTGCACGATCTGATCGTGGAGCGGGATCCGGCGCCGTCGCACGGCTACGTGATATGCCCGCTGAGCTACGCGAACGACGAGCCCCTCACGGAGCTTCTCGAGGCCGCACGGCTCACCCCGGAGGTCAGGTGGGTGCTCACCGGCGCACCGCCGCAGGCGCTGCGGCAGCGCGCTCCCGCGAACATCTCGTTCACCGGCTTTGTCGAGGCCGACGAGTTCGACCGCCTCGTGCGCGAGAGCACCGGGGTCATCGCGCTCACCACGCGCCCCCACACCATGCAGCGAGCGGGATATGAAGCGTTCAACGCCGGAGTGCCTCAACTGACCTCTGATTTCCCGGAGCTGCGCGCGTTCTACGGCGACTCCGCGTGCTACACCTCAGCGGCTCCCGACGCCATCGCGCAGGGCGCCCGCGAGCTGTTGGCACGACACGGCGAACTCGCGCGACGGCTCCTGGAGCTGAGGCCTCAGCGCGTCTCGGAGCAGGCCGCGGCGCTCGAACAGCTGCGCCGCGCGCTCGATCCCTCGCACTCCGCATCCCCGCTCCCCGCACAGAGAGAAGCCTGAAACCGTGCGACTGTCAGTAATCGGGTGCGGATACCTCGGCACCGTGCATGCCGCTGCGATGGCGAGCCTGGGCCACGATGTCGTCGGCATCGACCACGATCTCACGCGCGTACACGAGCTCACCGCGGGACGCGCGCCCTTCTTCGAGCCCGGACTGCAGCAGTTGCTCACGGACACGCTCACGACCGGCCGCCTGCGATTCTCGAACGACATCGCCGACGCGGCTTCGGCGCGACTGCACTTCCTGTGCGTCGGCACTCCCTCGGCGGCGGACGGCGCCTCTGCCGAGCTGGGCTTCCTGCGCACGGCGGTCTCCTCGCTGCTTCCCCTGCTCAAGCCCGGCGACTTCGTGGTCGGCAAATCCACGGTGCCCGTCGGCACCGCATCCGATCTGGCCGCGCAGATCTCGGCGGCGGGGGCCACCCTCGCATGGAACCCCGAGTTCTTGCGCGAGGGGCACGCGATCGCCGACACGCTGCACCCCGATCGCATCGTCGTGGGCGTCGAGGACACCGTGGGAGGCGTCCTGGCCGCCGAGGCCCTGCACGACATCTATGCGCCCTGCATCGCGGAGGGCGCTCCGATCATCGTGACCGATCTCGCCACCGCAGAGCTCGCCAAGGGTGCGGCGAACGCCTTCCTCGCCACCAAGATCTCCTTCATGAACATGATGGCCGACATCGCCGATGCAGCGGGAGCCGATGTCACCGGCCTCGCTCAGATCCTCGGTCACGATCCGCGCATCGGATCGCGCTACCTCGGCGCCGGCATCGGCTACGGCGGCGGGTGCCTGCCGAAGGACCTGCGCGCCTTCGTGGCCCGCGCAGGTGAGCTGGGCGCCGATGCCGAGATGCTGCGCCAGGTGAACCTGGTCAACGCGCGACGACGCACCGCGGCGGCGCAGCGGCTCGTGGAACTGCTCGACGGCGCGGTCGAGGGGCGGAGAGTGGCGGTGCTCGGCGCCGCCTTCAAACCCGATTCAGACGACGTGCGCGACTCACCCGCGCTCGATATCGCATCGCAGCTCGGCTCCCTCGGAGCACGGGTGGTCGTCACCGACCCCTCGGCGATCGAGAACGCTCGGGCGAAGGCCCCCCGCCTCGAGTACACGGCGAGCTGGACGGAGGCGCTCCGCGGCGCCGATGCGGTCCTGCTCGCGACCGACTGGAGCGAGTACAAGCGCATCGACCCGGCTCGAGCCGCCGCTCTGGTGGCGCGGCCGCTCATCGTCGACGGACGCAACTGCCTCGACTGGGAGGCGTGGATCGCCGCGGGGTGGCAGTACACCGGCATCGGGGTGCGCGGCCCCTTCGCAACCGCTCATGGGCAATTCGAGTAAAATAAATAGTCGTGTCCCAGTCAACGCCCACGTCGGCAATCAGATACGTCACCCCCGGCGCCAGCCGGTGGCTGTTCGACGTCTTCAGGTACCGGCATCTGCTGAGCCTGCTGCTCAAGAAGGGCACCACGACCCGCTACTACGGCTCGGTGCTGGGCTGGACCTGGTCGTACGTGCGCCCGGCGGCGCAGTTCTTCATGTACTACTTCATGATCGGCCAGGTGCTCGGCATGCAACGGAGCGTCGAGCTGTTTCCCATCTATCTCTTCTCGGGGATCGTGCTGCTCAACTTCTTCGGCGAGGCGACGCGGGCCGCCACGAACTCCATCACCGGCAACGCCGCCCTGGTCAAGAAGATCTACCTGCCGCGCGAGCTCTTTCCCGTCGCCGCGGTGGGGTCGGCATTCATCCACTTCATCCCGCAGGTGATCCTGCTGTTCGTGGTCTGCCTGTTCTTCGGGTGGCACTTCACCTGGCTCGGGCTGCTCTACTTCGCCGTTGCGCTCATCATCCTCCTCGTGTTCACCCTGGGCCTCGGCCTGTTCTTCGGCTCGATCAACGTCGCGTATCGCGACGCGAAGAACATCATCGATGTCGCCCTCATGTTCGCCGTGTGGATGTCACCGGTGCTGTACTCGCACGCCATGATCCGTGATGTGCTGCCCGCCTGGCTGTACAACCTCTATCTCGTGAACCCGGTGACCGTCAGCGTCGAGCTGTTCCACAGCGCGTTCTACCGGCCGATCGTTCCGAATGGCGTTCCCGTGCCCGACTACATGTTCACGAACACGCTCGCGGGCCTCGGCATCGCGATCGGCACCCTGCTCATCGGTCAGGTCGTGTTTCGCAAACTGGAGGGCGATTTTGCGCAAGACCTTTGAGCCGCGGCCGGCCGACCCGGTGATCATTTTCGACAACGTGCAGAAGACCTTCAACCTGAGGCACGCGCGCTCGCTGAAGCAGACGGTGCTGGCAGCGGTGCGGCGCAGGGACCGCTTCGAGGCGTTCAACGCGCTCGACCACGTCACATTCGCGGTCGCCCCCGGGGAGTCGGTCGCGGTGCTCGGCCGCAACGGCTCGGGCAAGTCGACCACCCTCAAGTTGCTCTCGGGGGTGCTCCGGCCAACCTCGGGCAACATCTACACGATGGGTCGCGTCGCCGGCTTGCTCGAGGTGGGCGCCGGGTTTCACCCCGACCTCACCGGCCGCGAGAACGTGTACCTCAACGCCGCGATCCTGGGCATGACCAAGGCCGAGACCGAGGCCCGCTTCGACGACATCGTTGCGTTCTCGGAGATCGGCAACTTCATCGACACCGAGGTGAAGCGGTACTCCTCGGGCATGCACGCACGGCTCGGCTTCTCGGTCGCGGTGCACGCCGAGCACGACATCCTGCTCGTCGACGAGGTGCTCTCGGTGGGCGACGCAGAGTTTCGCGAGAAGTGCCATGCGAAGATGCGCGAGCTGCAGGCCGCGGGCAACACCATGTTCATCGTGAGTCACAGTGCCGAACAGGTGCGCAAGCTCTGCCAACGCGGCATCGTGCTGGATCGCGGCGTCATGGTTTTCGACGGCCCGATCGACGACGCCATTGCGGCGATGCAGCAGAAGCGGCGCTAGTACGGTGGCCGCGGCAGGACGAAGGAATCGCCGAGCGAGACGGGGCAGCATGCGGGCCCGGCTGTCTCGGGGCAGGGTTCTTCGACGGCTGATGTCGCGGGTGCTGCGCGATGCCCGCGGGGTGCTCACGACGATCGTGCTCACCACGACGAGCCCGCGCGCCGATCGTGTCGCGATCGCCACGCTCAACGCAGACGAGGAGAACGCGACCGTCATCGCCGTGCAGCTCGCCCAGCGCGAGCCCGGCGTCTCGATCGACTTTCTCTCCCCCGATCCCGACTTGGCCCGCCGCGCGGTCGCCGAGGCTGCGCGCTGCCTCGACGCCCCGGTGCCGAGCCGCATCTCGTATGCGCAGGATCGCTACACGAACCTGCTGCGTGCTTTCACTGTCAGCGCGCGCACGTTCACGACGCACGTGGTGCTGCCGGGCGTCGACCGCAGCGGCAGGCGAGTGCACACCCACCTCACGCACGGCAGCGGTCCGAAGCCCGATACCACCTTCCGCGGGCCGACGACGGTGCTCGCGTCGATTACCGATGCCTGGGTGCCCGCGCAGCTGCGCGAGTACCGACTGCCACCGACCACACGCGTGGTGCGCGAGATGCCCCGCCTCGAGGTGATGCGCCGCGCCGCGGGTGACCGTACGGTGCTCGCCCGCATGGGGCTCGATTCGGATCACCCCGTCGTCGTGTGGGCGCCGACGTACCGGGCCATCGAGCGCGCCGGCGGCGAGATCCGCGTGAGCGGCACCCGCTTCACCGCCGGTCATCCTGCGGCAGCGGAGCACCCCCACAGTCACCCTGCGGGAGCGGAGCGAGTCGCAGGATCCACCCCCCTCCGCACCATCGACGACCTCCGAGCGACCGCCGAGACCAACGGATGGACGTGCATCGCGAAGCCCCACCCCCGCGACGCCGACGATCTGCGGGGTCTCGGCCTCCCCGTATTCACGAACGACGACCTGCGCCGCTGCGGCGTGACCGCGTACGAGCTGTTCGGCGCGGCCGACCTGCTCATCACCGACTACTCGAGCGTGTTTACCGAGCGCGCGGAGCTCGGGCTTCCCTTCGCACTCTGGTGCCCCGATCTCGACGAGTTCGCGTCGAGCTACCGGGGACTCCGGGAGCCGCTGTTCACCGCGATGTATGGCCCCGCGCGATCTCACACAACACGAAGCATCTTGAACGAGGTCTTGAGTGTTTCTGCGCGATCTTCTCTCAACAGCGAAGACTTCTCCCGGCGATCTCCGCCATCTGGTTTTCCGGCCACGTCCGAGCATGCGACACGTTATACAAGATCAACCACCCATTGGCCAGGCCGCGTCACACTCGACAAGCAAGCCGCCCAATAGCCGACTCACAGTACCGCATTGTCCAACCTTTCCACTGACTGCTCCTTGAGACAGGCGCGTTGAGAAAGCCAAGCCAAAGGAACACCATGGTCTCCATCCGCACAGACGTCAATACAGATCAGTACACCGCTCGGATGGTGGTAGAAGGACTGCCACAGCCCCCATCCGGCGAAGGGCTGCTCCCCTGGCGGAACGTCCTTGAGTGGACGAGCAACTACCCCCTAGACCAGTCGGGCAGGGCTTGGGTTCAAGCGATGACTCCCATTCTGATGCGAGCCAAAGAAACTGGGGTGTTTGCGGACCCGCAAGACGCAGAGGCTCTATACAACGCTGAGCTTGCAGAGAAGATGATGCACAAATGGTGGAAATGGATGAAAGATGTACGCTTGTCCGCCCGCACTGTTGAGCCTGTGTACCCCGCAGGCAGAGGCGTCGGTTGTTTCTTCTCAGGAGGGGTGGACTCCTTCTACTCCACTCTGACCAACTTTGACAAAATTACTCATTTGATCTTCGTCAAGAGCGGCTTCGACATCTTCCCAGCAAACAAGGAGCTATCGGAAAAGACCTACGCAGCCATGCAACTCGCGGCAGAAGCGTACGGGAAGCCGCTCATCACCGTTGAGACCAATGTTCGAGAAGTCTCAAGTAGGTTCGTTAGGTGGGGTCAGCGATATCATGGTGCGGCACTCGCCACCGTGGGCCAACTGCTCGCGCACCATCTCGAGGAGGTAATCATCCCATCCTCCTACCAGCAGGCCGAAATCGAGCCGTGGGGTTCGCACCCGTCGTTGGACCATCTTTGGTCAAGCAGCTATTTGCGGGTGCGGCACGACTCAGTCCGCCCCAACCGCTCGGAGAAAGTTGAAGCAATCAGCAGCGATCCTGTTGCAATGCAACACCTTCGGGTTTGCTGGCGCAATCCCAATAGCGAGTACAATTGTGGAAAATGCGAGAAGTGCGTGAGAACAATGATCTCATTGTATGCGTTCGGCGCCCTTGAGCGTTGCGCAACCTTTGAGGATCAGATCGACAGAGAGATATTACGTGAGCTCGATGTGCGCTTCGGCCACTTGCCCTACGCAATCGGAAATGTCGAGCTACTGCGCGAGCAAAGAGGTGAAGATGATGAGATCTATCGCCTGCTAAGCGAGCGAGTTGCCGCCGCTCAAGCTGCGAAGCTCTGACCCGCAACAGCACCAGCAGGAATTGCGCGCAGCGACTCTACTGCGCAATGCGCCGGTTGGAGAAGTTTCTCCCAACCGGCGCATTGTGCGTAACTCAGACGACTGCACTCACACCCGAGGCCGAAAAAGGATAGCTTCGGCGGTTGCCGGAAACCCGCCCACCCAGCCCATCCGTTCGGCGTACCGGGCATCCTAGAGCGCTATCGGGTTCGCTCCAGATTCTTTAGCCGAGCCTCATAGGAAATCACCTTTCTACGAAGCTCGGCGATCTTTTCATTCTCCAAAGATTCTTCACACGCCGATACTGCCTGAGGAAATCTTCGATTCGCGAGTTCCGAGAAATACTTCTGCCGATCTGGCTCTTTACCCTTGCTCAGAGTCGTCGAGAAGGAGTTGCTCTCGAGATGATTCACGACCCTATCAATCTGCTCATGGCGCGAGTCGTTGAATTCTGTATAGTCCAACCGGGCCCAAAGGTCGTCCAGTCCCCTAATCGACTCCAACTCTGACGGCAGGATATGAGGTATCCCATGATAGCGAGCGAGCTCCTTCGTCCGCGTGTCATGCGCGATGAGTAGCGCAGGTGTGCCAGCAGAAATCGCTGCGACGGCCCCATGGATACGAGGCCCTAGAGCGGCGTCCTGAGTACGCATAAAGTCAATCCAAGGGCTCGAATCGAGGAAGAACTTCACACGCCCAGGAGCCATATGGCGGTGGGACAAATGCAGAGGTTGCTTTTCGTCTCGAGACAAGGGGTAGACTTCTCGATTCCAAACGAGCATCTCAAGAGACTTCATGTCTTGTGGAACGTATGTGAGGTCTGCACCTGCAGATTCCAAGCGCTCGATGAGACCGCCCATCAAGTCTTTCGATACTTCAACATTGTATGCAAGACGAGACCCAAATTGGCTAGGGCCACTATGGATCTGAAATTCACGACCCATCCTGGATAGAGAGGGGCACCCGATCACTTCTACCTCGTTAAAGCCCAGGGAACGAATGTAAGTAGCGGTTGTTTCACCCCGAACAGTAATTTTGTCGGACTTATCGAGTACAGCTCTGCAGAATGCCGCTACCGCTGGTTTAATCACTTCAAGACCCTTAAACTCCGGGTCGTTAAATTCAACCTGAGCCCCGCCGCTCATCATCGCAAACGGTTTCTTCAACCCTTGGATAAATCTCGTCAGATTCCTCAGTTCCGGTTCGAAGGCGGGCCGGAAGCAATTTGCTAGCGGCACAATCACCCCGTCATACTCCTCGTTGACTCTGGCGGCCAGATCCTTTTCCCTGAATGATGGAATTGCATCAATCGTGGTGCCTTCAACGGCCAACAGCGCGTGTGTAGCCGCTGCGAACATCAGATTTCCGCTGTTATTCCCAATTGTGTTGAGCCGTATCGTTTCTGTCGCAGAAAAGGGTTGCAATGGGTTCTTCGCTGCACGCATTAGGAGCTTCACAAGCACTTCCTCCCGATTGTTTCGGTCTCATGCTGCTTATCTATGACAAACAACATCGTCGCAAGTTGGATACACTTCTCGGCGATTGACTCACATAACGGCAGCCCGAGAGTGCGTCAATTTCAGTTCACTACATGGCAAGGTTCGTCAATCATCAAGCCAACCTCACGACCTCTTGGAAGCGTCGGAGCGCTTTTCGCTGGTGCGCCGAGGAATCAAATCGCCCGCGGGCTGTCCGGTTGTCTGCCAGCAAACGGTTGATGCCCTCGCCCAGGATTGCCGGTTCAGTGCCCAAGTGCGCCCCGTACCCGATGTCCATCGCTTCAAGATTTCCCGGGCAATCTGACGCTCCAATCGGAACCCCCAATGCCATCGCTTCGAACAGCACGATTGGTTGGCCTTCGTGCAGTGAAGGAAGCACAAAGAGCTCAGCACGTTTCATAACTGGGTAAGGATTTCGAAGCTGTCCAAGCATGAACACGGAGCCATCGAGACCCAATGTTGTTACCAGCGCTTCCAGGGAGGGCTGCAGCGGGCCGCTCCCAATGATAAGCAGTTTGGCTCTCGGGTGACGTTGAAGCACCGTTGGCCAAGCACGAATGAGTGCCTCTTGGTTTTTCTCCATGGAGAGTCGTCCGACTGTCACAACGACCGGGCCAGCGCCCCCGAAGAGTTCCTCATGCTCTGGCAGCATCGCGGCAGTCGACTTTTCCAGAACTTCGTCGAATAGCAAGGCATTCGGGACGGCTTGGACACCAGACGCGGGGAGGAGCCCTCTCGGCCCGAGATCAGCCTCATTCTGTTCGGCAAGTTGCTCGGAGACAGAGACCACCTCGTCAAACCACGGATACAGGCGGAACAACGAGCTGAGTTCCGGATACTTGTGCTGCTGTTCATCCCCCATCTGATTGTGCTGCCAGATGAGGTGACTGGTCGATGCATCACCGATCGCGGAGACTAGGCCCGCCCACAGGACCGCATAGCCGTCCCACTCGATGGCGGCATCGATCGGAATGTCGCCGACAACGCGCAAGGCTTCCTTACGCCACGACGCTCGATACTTCTCAAGCATGTCGGGCCCGGGGTCAGATCTACCGGCCTCCACTACTCCACGTAGATAGAACTCTTCCGGCGACATCACCGTGTCCCCGACCCGGCTGATCAGTCGGACGCCATCCGGCAACCGTCGGAATGTCTCCGCGCGATCAGGTTGCTCCCGCAGCACCTTAGGTTCGATGATGAGAAGCACGTTGATGCCCGTCGCGACAAGCTCCGTGAGGATCGCCAGAAGAGCGCTCGCGATGCCGTTGGGGATCAGACTGGCATGGAACACTACCGTCTTTCTCCCGTTCAGTTCTGCTCCGCGTCCGCCATCGCTCAAGAAGAAGTCGAGGCAACGTGCGGAAGCGTATCCGTCCTCATAGGGGCAATACCGTTCAACTGCGGCGTCGTACTCCGTGCGCTCGACCGAGCCACCAGCACGGACGTCGTCAAGGAGCTCAGTGATTGTGGTAGCTACGCCGACCGGCAAGTTGCTCGGCGACAGATAGAGACCTCGATCGCGCTGGTACTCCTCGAGATCGGGGATGTACAGGGTGATTGGGCGACGGGTCACCATGAAGTCGAACTGGATCGAGGAGTAGTCTGTGACGAGGTGGTCAACGGCTGCAAGCAGGTCATTGGTGTCGATATCAGCCGGGACCGAATCCGCTGGCAGCTCGATTCCGCGGACGAGCTGCTCCGTCAATCGATGAGCCCGATAAACGATCTTCACCCCCTCTATGGAGGCAAGCGCCTCGAGCTGTTCCACGAGTGTCGATGCGTCGAATTCATGATCCGAGACTCCGCCTCTCCAGGTCGGAGCCACGAGCACCAGGCGGTCGCCTTGGTCGACACCAAGCCTCTCGCGAATATGTGATCTCAGGGTCTCACCATCACGGACCAGGGCGTCCAACCGTGGAGATCCCACCATGCCCACCGATCCTGGATAAATTCCGTTGAGGTGATGCTCGTCCAGGAGAGCCCATTTTGTGAGTTCATTTGGCGCGAGCAAGTGGGTGGCTTGGATGAAGTTGCGTTCGAGGTTCTCGTACTCAACGAGCCCCTGCCGCATCGAACGCCCAAGCGTTTTCATGGGGGTGCCATGCCACGTGTTGAGATAGCGCTGCGCAGGCTTCCGCGTGAAGTACGGCGGGAATGAGACATTGTTGACCAGCATGCCCGCGGTTGCCAAGCATGCGAGATACTCATCGCTGCCAACGATAACCAACCGAACGCGCGAGCACTCACGAACTACTCTTGGCGCGTCGACGTTGTTCTTCAGCGCCCACACGAATGTCTTCCCCGAGAAGCGTTCGTCACCAAGCATCTGCCGAAACAGTGCCAGAGGGTGGCAGCCCGCAGAGGAACCGTGATTCGATTCGAACAGCACCAGGGAATGATCAACAGGACGGTGATTCCAGAATTCGGCGTAGAGCCTCGTCCGTCTGGACGCGTCAGCAGGCAGGTGTTTCTTCAGCTCGACGCCGTCTGGCATGCGAATGTGTCTTGAATCGAGGAGAACCTGCACAGACTCGTCGTGCAGCCCACTATCAGTCAAGCTACACGCAAGGAGCGTTCGATCCTCGGCGTTGAGATCGAAGCCGCAACCAGCAGCCTTACGCAGCAGAGCTTGTCGCGTGCCCGAATGCTCGAGCCCATGAACCACCTGAGCCAGCGAGATCAGATCGGAGGGAGCCTGGAGAGTTTGAGCCCCATCTACCAGAGCACGCTCCGCCCGATCCGAGAGGTTCAGGGACCAACGGCCGCGGGTGGCATCACGAAAATCCTGTACTGCCACAGTCGCAGCGGGCTGAACGTCGTTCCCGTCAAATTTTCGTACCGACCGAAGCAGCGCCTGATTTGCGAGCTCGGACTCGCCGATCTGGTTCAGGCAAACGCCCAGGCGATACCACCAATGGGACTTGTCCCCCTGCCGAAGCAGCGCAGACTCATACCATCCTATGGCATGTTCGAACTCTCGAAGGCGCTCCCAGGCGTGCCCGCACTTGTATGCCCAATAGGCCGAAGAAGGGCTTTGCTCGAACGCTCGTTCGAAGTAGCCGATGGCTTCAGCCCACTTGTACTCGCGGTCGTAGGTCAACCCAATGCGGTAGAGAAGTTCCGCATTGTGAGGGTCCCCGGACAGCTGTTCCAGGTACTCATGGCGGGCTCTGGACCACATCCCAGCGCGCTGGAAGATTTTCCCGATCCCGATGCTGACCTTATTCGGGAAAAGACGTTCGAGAGCATTCTCGAGAACGATCCGCGCATGTGCGTCCTGACCCGCAAGTTCCAATGACCGCGCGTAGAGCAGCACGTCATTCTCCGCCAGTGGCTTGATCTCACTGATTGCAGCGTAGAGATCGATCGCCTCAGAGTAGAAGTCCATCTGCGCAGCTAGCCGCGCATGCGTCAGGGTCCAGTCTTCATCGCTTTCGAAGCATGTCTGACCCTCACGGTATAGGTCCACCCGAATCCATCTCGGAGCCGCGGAATCCTGCAATCGCTCCAGCTCACGAAAGCACTGTTTCGGGTCGAAGCCAGCTTCCGCCGCTCGCCTGAAGGACACGGCCGCGTTCAGAGCGTCCCCCATGGCCTCGTGGCATCGCGCCTGACGGAACGCTAAGTGCCCGACATTCCCTCCGGCCCCCTCCGACGCCCTGAAGGCTTTGAGCGCCTCGTTGAATCGTCCTGCTTGCTCGAGCACTCTCCCGTGGCGATACCACGTTTCACTATTGGCGCCTTCCCCCGTGACAGCACGAGCGAGCGCTACTTCAGCCCCAGGAAGGCCTGCGTACTCCAAAGATTTTGCCGTCTGCCACCACAGATCCGCATCGTTCGCCGCGGCCTCTGCAGCCCTAGCGAAGTGCTCGGCAGCCTTAGGCCAGTCTTGCTTCCGTCGCGCAAGTCGCGCCAAGGCGACATGCGCGCTCACTACTGGTTGCCGCGTCATTTCAGGTCGTCCTCACAATCCTTCTCGGCCTCTTCTCGGCTGCAGAGCAGCTGAGAAACCGGCTCCGCCGATGCCGAATACAGGAATGCCTTCATCGCTCGGGGAACTGCATTCATCGGTGAAGCATTTCGGACACTGTCCGCCGTGCCCTTGACGTCTCGTACCGCAAACCCTTCCAGCTCCTCCCACATGTCGCCGTACACGCCGCGGAACTCTTCGAACTGCTCCAGGTCTGGCGTGTACAGCACGAAGGGAACATCGATCGCCATCGCGTCGAAGATCACCGATGAGTAGTCGGACACAACTACGTCGCTGATCAGCAGCAGCTCCTGAATCTCGATCGAGCTCGCATCGATACACCGCTCGTTCCCTGTCGACACATGGCTCGACAGATAGCCGTGGTCGTGGAAGATCACCACCCACTCGTCCCCGAGTTCGTCGGCCAGGCGTTCGACGTCGAGCACATAGTCGAAATCGGAATCGTCAGCCGAACGAGCGTAGTTGTAGTCGCGCCAGGTCGGCGCATAGAGCGCGACCTTCCGAGACGGCTCACCACTCATGCCGACCCGCCCTGCAATGTCTTCGCGGAGTGCCGCATTGCCACGTTGCTCGAGCAAGTATTTCACCCGCGGATAGCCGCTATGAATCATGCGCTCGGGATCGAACAGGAACGCGGTCTCGAATTTTTCAGCGGCAATTGGGGAATCCACGACCAGGTAGTCCCAGTTCTGAATGTCCCGGTACTTGACGATCTTGTGGTGTCGGCGGTTCCAGATGATCCGCGGCTCGTGCGAATCGAAGAGCATGCGCTTGAGCGGAGTGCCGTGCCAGAGCTGCACCCAGGTCGAATCGCGATGTTTGCGCACTCGGGGCGGGATCCACGATTCGGCAATCACCACCTGGGAACGCGCGAGTAGCTGATTCGTCTCCAGCAGCTCCGGTTTCACCCGATAGGGTTCGGGCACCCGCTGGTCGTTCGTGACGAAGCTGATGCGCCAACCATCAAACCGCGGGTCGGCGATTACTTCGTCGAACAGGTAGCGCGAGTTGCCTGCATACTTGAAATCGAGCCCGAGAAAACTGATCGTTCTGTCGATGATGGGCTGATCCAGCGCCGCTTCGAGCTCTGCCGCCCATGCACCGCCGCGATCGTTACGCCTCTTCAGCTGCCGCAACTTCCACTTCGCCCGTTTGTACCTCGGCATCACGTGGTTCTTACCTGCCACCAGCGCCTGGAACATCAAGTATCTGCGGCGTTCGAACATCCTCAGACGCACGGCCGTGCGCGTCGGCCGATTCGTTGCGGTACCGTCCGGGATCTCAACCTGCGCCTCATGCAGGATGTCAACGAAGTCCTTGATGTATGCGCGACGGAAGCGACGAGGTATGCGTCGTTCGTAGTACGGACCGATCTTCTTGATGTGATAGGCAGCGAGGTACGCAGCAGCGCGCGGGTTCCGTCGCTCCAACAGCTCGAACGATCGCCGGATCGCATAGATGTGATCACGATAGTGCTTGTCGGTGTCCGTCTGCGAACGCGTACTCGACTCCGGGTGGGGGTCGATGACGTACAACGGAGAGTGCACCATCGATACGCACTCGGCTCGATTCACCACCTGCAGCACGAAGGGATTGTCCTCGTAGATCCTTCCTTCTTCGAACCTGATGCCGTGGCGATTCAGGTACTCGCGGCGATAGAGGTTGCTGACGCTGTAGAAGTTCTCCACGCGAAGCAGCTCATCGCACTCGATTCCCTCGAGCAAGCGCTTATGCCAGAAAGGATCTGCGTTGTAGTAATGGTATCTACCAGTGACTTCGGGTTTCTCGGAGAGCAGCTTCCAGTCGAAGTGCACGAGGTCGGACCGATCCTCATTCGCGCGCTCCGTCGTCACCTGCAGCGTGACCCGCTCGATGAAGTCGTCGGCGTCGACGAACAGCACGTACTCGCCGCGCGCAAGGTCGAGCGCGCGGTTTCGAGCCGCCCCCTGACCGGCGTTGACCTGGTCGATGACGACGACTCTCGGATCGTCAGCCGCGTAGTCCCGAAGGATGTCGAGGCTCGCATCGGTCGAGCCGTCGTTCACCGCGATGAGTTCCAGATCCGGCATGCTCTGCCCGAGCACCGAGTCGATGCAGCGCCGCAGGAACCGCTCGGCGTTGTACACCGGGATGATCACGGTCACCAGAGGAGCGGCTTCGGCAGCCTTCCGCATGTTCGGCACGCACCTCCGGTCCAGTCAGTGCGGGAGCCAGGGCGCCGAGCCGCACCCTAGGATCCTATCCGAAATCTATGCACCGCGTGTCAGTGGCATACGCAGAAGCAGATTTCGCACCCCTCGTGCAGGCCGCTGCGGCAGTCCAGAGTGCGGTACTCGTAACTCCTGCGCCTGGCGACACGACTCAAGAACTTCCTCATGCACTCCATTCATTCAGGGCGGGGTAGCCGGCGGGTATACCGGCGATGAACCGCACCCGAGCACTTCGGGCACCGTCGCCCCTGCGCCCGCCCAGAGCGAACCCCCAAGCTCCGCGGATAACATAGACGCACACAATCTGCGCGCAAGCTCGCCCTTGGCGGTCTCATTACCGCCCCCGCACCGCAGAGAGCGCACGTCATCCCGAGGAGCCACCACGTGACCGATTCCCAGTCGCCGATCGACAAGCTGTTCGACGAGGCTCCTGCCCCTGCCGAACCGGCGCCGAAGAAGAGGCGCCGGGGGCTGCGCAACACGCTCCTCGTGCTCGGCTCGCTCATCGTGCTGCTCGGGATCGCCGCCGGCATCATCTACGCGCTCGTCGCGAACTCGTACAACGAGATCGAACGGGTGAGCGTCGAGCAAGATCCCTCGCTCAAGCGCCCGGCCGTCACGCAGGTCGAGCCCGGCGAGAAGGCCCCCATCAACATCCTTCTGCTCGGATCCGACTCCCGCGAGACCACCGATCCCAGCGCCACGGCCGAGGATCTCAAGGGTTTCCGCAGCGACGCCATCATGGTCGCGCAGGTCTCGCCCGATCGCGAGCACATCACGATGATGTCGATCATGCGCGACAACTGGGTGAGCATTCAGGGCTTCGGAGAGGCCAAGATCAACGCCGCCGTCGCCTACGGCGGCCTGCCCCTCGCCGTGAACACCATCGAGAACTTCATCGGCGCGCGCATCGACCATGTGGCCCTCATCGACTTCGAATCCTTCAAGGGCCTCACCGACGCCGTCGGCGGAGTCACCGTGCAGAACGACATCCCCTTCACCTCGTACCACGGCAAGTTCGACTTCGCGGAGGGCCCCATCACGCTCACGGGCGACGAGGCACTCGGATTCGTGCGCGAGCGCTACTCGTTCTCAGACGGCGACTACCAGCGCGCCCGCAACCAGCAGGCCTACCTCAAGGGCCTCACGAAGGCGCTGCTCAGCCGCGAGACGCTCGGCGACGCGGGCAAGCTCACCGATACGTTCCAGGCCCTCACCCCGTACCTGATCTTCGACGAGGCTCTCGATCTGCCCACTGCGGTACGCCTCGGCTTCGATATGCGCAGCGTGCGCAGCGACGACATCGGGTTCTTCACCAGCCCCACGCTCGGCACTGGCACGTCGGCCGACGGCCAGTCCATCGTGCTGCCGGACTGGGACGAGATGGCCGCCGTGCAAGCCGCGTTCCAAGCCGGCACCCTGCACGAGTACGCGGCGACGCGCGCGCCCGGCTCCGAGCTCCCCTGAGGCGGCGGCAGGCTCACTCGGTGATACAAACGCGGCCTGGCAGCAGCGTGAGAGCGAGACCCGCCTAGCCTGCGGCGCGCGTGCGGCTCGGCTCGGCCGCCGGCTCGAGGCGTTCCAGCGCGCGTCGCAGGGCGGTGCTCGAGGTGTGCGCGGTATAGGGGAAGTAGACGATCTCCACACCCACGCGGGCGAAGCGCCGCTCGAGCAGGCGCCCCTTCTCGGTGCCGCGCCAATCGTCGCCCTTGAAGAAGTGCGTGAAACGCACCTCTTCCCAAACCGAGAGCTTGTCGGGCACCCGCTCGACGTAGACGTCGTCGACGAAGACGATGTGGCGCACGATCTCGGCGCGCTCGGCAGTCGGAATCACCGTCTCGCTGCCCTTCACCGCGCGCAGCATCTCATCGCTCACGACTCCCGCGATGAGCACATCGCAGTGCTGCTTCGCGTGACGCAGCAGGTTGAGATGCCCGACGTGGAACAGGTCGAAGGCTCCCGCTGCGTATCCGATGCGCTTCATGACCCTCCCCGATCCTCGACTGCGACGCTGCTGCCTGTGTCGTCAGCGTAGGTTCGGCCGAAGCGCCGTCGCATCGGCGGGAAGTACGTAATCTCGGCGAGGCGTCTGCGAGGCGCGACGTGCGTCGCCGCGCCTCGGGACGAGGCCCGTACCCCCCGACCCGCCCGCAGTTTCAGGGGAGTCGGCGAGCCAGAGGATACGGGGGCGGTTGGCGGCACAGGCCCGGTGCGCACGGCGCGCGGCGGGGCTCCAGGCCGACGGATTCATCGGGGCGGTGCGCCCCGGACGCGGGCGGAGCGCCGGCGGCGACGGCCTCCGGAACACGGCTAGTACGCTCCTTCGCGCTGCACCATGACGCGGGCGGTGCGCCACATGATCTGGAGGTCGCTCATCAGCGACCAGTTCTCGACGTAGCTCAGATCGAGCCGCACGCTCTCGTCCCAGGAGAGATCGCTGCGACCGCTCACCTGCCACGGGCCGGTGATCCCGGGCTTCACGTAGAGCCTGCGCACGATGCGGCCGTCATAGGCGGTCACCTCGTTCGGCAGCGGCGGCCGCGGGCCGACCACGCTCATGTCGCCGAGCAGCACATTCCAGAACTGGGGCAGCTCGTCGATCGAGAGCTTGCGCAGCACCGCTCCCACCCGGGTCACCCGAGGATCCCGGCGCATCTTGAACAGCAGGCCCGCGCCCTCGTTCTGCTGCTGCAGCTCGGCCAGGCGTTGCTCGGCGTCGACGACCATGGTGCGGAACTTGTACATGGTGAACAGGCGGCCGTCGCGGCCCACCCGTCGCTGGGCGAAGAAGACGGGGCCGGGAGAGTCGAGCTTGATGGCCAGCGCGAGCACCGGCGCGATCACCGCGATGCAGGCGAGCGCCAGCGCGGAGACCGTGATGTCGAGGCCGCGCTTCAGCAGGTAGTAGCCGCCCTCGTACGAGGGGATCCGGATCTGCAGCATCGGCAGCCCCTCCACGGGGCGGAACGAGATGCGCGGCCCGACCACGTCGGTGAGCTGATTCGAGAGCACCAGGTTGGCCGCGGTGCCCTCGAGCTGCCAGCTGAGCTCGCGCACGAACGACGAGTCGTTCTCGGGCCGGCTGGCGATGACGATCGTGTCGGCGCCGATTCGCGACGCGATGTCGGCGACCCGTTCGACCGGCCCGCGCACCGGGTACCGGCGGTCGTCGACCACGACGGGGGCGCGGTCGCCGCTGAGCAGCGCAGCGCCCACCACGTGGAATCCGTGCTCCTTCGCCTGCAGCGTGCGGATCACGTACTCGACGTCGGCGCGGTCGCCGGCGACCAGGGTGCGCGAGGTGTAGCGGCCCGAAGCGCGGCGATCTCGCAACCAGTGGCGCCAACGCCACCGGGTGGTGAGCAGCGCCACGAGCCCGATCGGCAGGGCCGCGAAGATGAGCACGCGGTCGCCGCTCCAGTCGAGCAGGAGCACGAGGATCGCGATCGCCCCGAATGCGAGGACGGTCGCGTTGGCGACGCGCTGGTACTCCGAGGTGCCGGATCCCAGGCACTGCATGTCGCGGCTGTGCATGCCCGACAGGAGCAGCAGCCAGAGCGCCACGAGCATCGCGCCGGTCGCGGGTGTGGTGCTCACCACCCCGGAGAGGAGCTGCTGCAGGAGCACGCCGAGGCCCACGGTCACGAGGATCACCGCCAGATCCGAGACCCGCAGGCACCAGCGGAAGCGCCGCTCCCAGCGGCGCCGCCTCTCGAGGGTCGGGGTGCACCGTGGCGACACCGCGATCGGTCCGGTGAACGTCTCGGACGCAACCTCCATCAACATGCCAACTCCCCTATGAGCCGTCGAACGTCATCGTGACTTGTTGACGTCGATGCTAGGAACGCGGCGCGGGCACCCGCGCAAGGATACGCAAGCGCTACGCAGCCCGCCCGCGCACCCCCATCGCACGCGGATGCCCCCGCCGTTCGACGGGGGCATCCGATGGTGCCGCTACGTATTCGGCGGGGCTATCCGAGGCTGTGCTCGCGCCGGAACCACTGGCGCAGCTCGTCGCGCCCGCCCACGTGGAGCTTCGTGAACACGTGCCGCAGGTGGGTGTCGACCGTGCGCACCGAGAGGTGGAACTGCTCGGCGATCCACCGGCTCGAGTACCCGAGCGCCGCGAACATGGCGATCTCGCGTTCGCGCGCGGAGAGGGCCTCGGTGAGCGGCAGCGGCACCCACAGGCCGAACTCCGTCAGCGTTCTCGCCGGGGGCGTGTCCCAGGCCGAGTGCCCGTCGAACAGCTCTTCGCAGTGCGCCAGGAGCACGGCCGACATCGGCAGCTGCACGCTGCCGGCGAGCGTCTGGATGCGCGCGCGGTAGATGGTCGCCTCATCGGGCGACTCCACGGCCAGCAGGTGGAGGGCCTGGAGCTCGATCCCGTCGAGCTGCTCGGCCCGCGCCCAGGCCGCGAGCCGCAGGCCGAGGGCGGCCGTGCCCACGTCGGCGTTCCACTGCCGAGCCCGCAGGGTCATGAGACGCGCGTACCCGGCGACCATCTGCGAGAGGCCCAGCTGCCTCGTCTCGGCCTGTCGGATCGCGCGGCGGCTCGCCTCCTTCTCGCCCAGGGCGGCGAGCGCCAGCGCCAGCGCCGCGTTCGCCAGCCCGGTGAGCCCGTAGCGGTCGGATTCGGCCAGCCGGGCCTTGAGACGCTCCGCCCGCTGCGCGGCCAGCCGCCACTTGCCGTCTGCGAGCGCGATCAGCACCGAGCACGTCTCGACCAGCCCCGAGAAGTGGACGTCGGCGAACGACTCGGCCGCGAACTCCCCGAGCGTGTGCCTCGCCTCCTCGATCGAACCGCACGACCAGGATCCGATGAAGCTGCAGAATCGCAGCAGTTTGGCGTTGTCGAGCTGCTGCTCTCCGATCGCGGCGATCGCGGCCGAGTGATCGGCGAGACGGATCGCCGCCTCCGAGCGTCCCTGCTGGCTCAGGATGAGGGCCGACACGGCCCGGGCGCGCGTGCGCTCCCACTCGACCGGCATGCTGCCGATCTCGTCGACCTGCGGCGCGCGCTCCAGCGCCTGACGCAGCTGACCGGTGCTCGCGAGCAGCTGCACGCGCGCGCTCAGGATGGCCTCGCGGATCGGGCCGTCGGAGTCGGCGAACTCGCGCTCGAGCTCGTCGAGGACGCTCGCGGCCTCGCTCGGATCCTCCCGGTCCATGACGCAGTGCTCCACGAGCGCGAGCTGCAATCGCACGCGCTCCGTCGCGGGCGACGCGGCTGAGCGCCGGAGTCGCCCGACGGCCTCGCGCACGTGCTCGAGCCCTTCGTCGAGGCGCGCGCGATCCCCCATCATCCGCGCGATGCGCACCGCCTGCAGCGCTGCAGACGCCAGCTGCGAGGTGGAGGCGTCGGGGTGCGCGGCAAGGGCGAGGGCGATGCGCAACCGACGGCCCGGATCCGCGCCGTCGCTCAGGCCCTCGAGCGCTTCCGAGAGCCACGAGAGCGGCAGGTTGCGGTGCGCGTCGAGCCCCATCTCCACCGCTCGCAGCAGCAGGCTGGGGGCGCGATAGGGGCCGCCGTCGCCGAGTTCCTGCTGCAGTGCGGAGAAGAGCTGCTCGCTCACCTCGACGACCCGCGACGGCGACATCTGCTCGCGCACCGCGGCAGCGAGCATCTGATGCCGCAGGCTGAGGGTGAAGTTTCCGTTCGGGGTCGATCCGAGCGCGAGGATCCCCCGCTCCTGCAGCCCGGCGACGTGCTCGGGATCGAGCAGCTCGACGAAGGTGCTCTCGAACATCGGCTCGACGTTCGCGACGAGTTCGAGCGTGCGCAGCTCCTCCGGAGAGCAGGTCTCGCGCAGGAAGTCGCCGAACTCGGACGGAACCGCCACGGCGCCCGGCAGCTCGTAGGCCACGCCGCGGTGCCGGCCGATGAGGCCCTGGCGATCGAGGGCGAGCACGAGGAGCGTGAGCGAGAGCGAATTGCCCTCGGTGAGCCGGTACCAGCGTCGCAGCGTCTCGAGCTCGACGAGCTCGACGCCGAGCAGGCGCTCGACGAACCGGCGGCACTCCTCCACGGTGAGGGGCGGCACCGTGATCGTGTGCACGCGCGGATCGCGCGCCACGTGCGCGGCTGCGCCGCTCAGCCGGCGGGCGGTGCCCACGACCCGGCTGCGCCGGGAGCGCACCAGGCGGTCGAGCATCAGAGTCGCCTCGGTCGAGTACTGGTCGAGCCCCTGGGCCACGATCAACGGCGCGCCGCGCTGGGCCTCCCGATCGACGGCCTCCATGAGACGCGCACCGATCGGGTCGGCCTCGGCTGCCGAGATCCGGCTTCCGCTGTCGGGCGGCGCGGCGGGGAAGCGGCGCCCCAGGTGGCCCGCGATCCCGGTCATCGGATCCGTCGGCGGGATCAACGAGATCATGGCCACCCGCTCGCCGAGACGCTCCGAGAGCGCCGTCGCGGCCTCCTGCACGAGGCGGTTCTTCCCGGTGCCCGCGCCGCCGATCAGCAGCGAGACGCTGCCCGGCGCGATGAGCGTCTCCACGACCGCCTCCAGGCGCTCGGGGGTGCTGCTCTCCGTCACCGCGGAGGCCACCGCGGCCGGTGACGCTGTCGTAGTGCCGCACTCTTCAAGCTGCAACGTGAACGTTTCCATCACTGACTCCCTCAGGGACGTCAGCCAGCTCCCCTACTGCCTGAAAGTCCATTCAGAGTAGGTCTCGAAAACGCGGCGTCGGCGGCAACGCTACGCGATTCGCACGTACGCAAGTCTGCCCCCGATCCCGCGCCGCGTCAAGAGCGCGGCGCGCATGCGCGGCACTCCTTGCGCGAGCCCGGGAGACGGAGCACGATGAGAGTATGAGCATTCCCGACCCCGCCGACGCCCGCCCCGAGTTTGGATTGCCCGATCCCGGGGTGTCCGATCCCGAGTCGTCCGATCCCGAGTCGTCCGTGACCGGGTCGTCCGATCCCGGGTCGTCCGTGACCGGGTCGTCCGATCCCGGCGCGGAGTCCCCCGCCGAGGCATTCACGCTGTTCGCGGTGTTCCGCCTCAGTTCGTCGCATCCCCTCGTCATCGACGGACGAGATGTGCCGGGCTCGGTGCGCGAACTCGAAGATGTGGCCGAGCTGATCGAGAACGAGGGCGTCGCGCTGCGGGGCTGGTACGACGTGAGCGGCATGCGTTCGGACGCCGACCTGATGGTGTGGCTGCACGGCGCCGCCGCCGAAGACCTGCAGTGGGCGCTGCGCGAGCTGCGCCGCACGAGTCTGCTGCGGCCCCTCATCCGCACCTGGAGCGCCATGGGTGTGCACCGCGACGCCGAGTTCAACCGCAGTCACGTGCCGGGCTTCATGCGCGACGAGCCCGCCCGCCAGTGGCTCGCCGTCTACCCCTTCGTGCGATCGACCGACTGGTACCTCATCGACCCCGCTGAGCGGGGCCGCATGCTCGCTGAGCACGGGCGGGCGGGCGCGGCACACACCGGCGTCGTCGCCAACACGGTCTCCGCCTTCGCGCTCGGCGACTACGAGTGGTTGCTGCCGATGGAGGCCGACGAGCTCACCGAGCTGGTCGACATGATGCGGGATCTGCGCGCGGTCGATGCCCGCCGCTACGTCTCGGCCGAGACCCCGTTCTACACCGGGCGCCTCATCGAGCCGGCGGAGATCGTCGAGGTGCTGCAGTAGGGCTACAGCTCTCCTCCGCGTTCGCTGCGGGAGCGGTAGTCGGGCGACAGCGACAGCGCGCTGAAGCGGAAGGGACGGTCCACTCGGTTGAAGCCGAGCGGGCAGTGCACGATGCCCGCGGGGATGTACACCGATCCCGACGTGGTGATGATGTGCCGCTCGCCCTCGATCTCAATGGAGATCTCGGCCCCCAGATCCTCGGGATTGTCGGGATCGCCACCCGTCCAGATCAGCACCTCGTCGTAGTCGTGCACGTGCGGCTCGACCCAGTGGCGCGGCTCGTCCGTCTCATGCACCCAGATGTGCGTCATGTTGATCCGGCTCTCGGGGATCAGGTTCGGGGGCACCAACCAGTGCCCCTCGCCCAGGTTGTCGGGCAGCTCGAGGCCCGCTCGCTCGCCCTCGTTGTCGAAGTCGCCCGCGCAGCTGGGCATGTGCCGCACGAACAGGTGCTCGTATCGGCTCTCGCTCTCGGTGCTGTCCGACATGGTCGCCTCCGCTCTGAGTCGCGGCGCGTCACCGCGATGTCAACGAGCGTAGACGCAAAGCTCTTGCGAGGCAACCCGATTCGGCTGGGACGGATCGCCTGCGCCGCCCGAGCCGGCCGGATCTCCTGCGCCGCCCGAGCCGGCCGAGCCGCCCGGCTCACCCGCGCCGCCCGAGCTCACAGGCACGAGTAGGCGCGCACCCGGGCTTGCTGCAACGAGTAGGCGTGCACCCGGGCTTGCTGCAGCCTAGAGCACGCGAGCTCACAGGCCCGAGTAGGCGTGCAGTCCCTTGAAGAAGACGTTGACGATCGTGAAGTTGAAGATGACCGCCGAGTAGGCGATGACGTTGAGCCAGGCCGACCGCGCCCCGCGCCATCCGCGCGTCGCCCGCGCGTGGATGAAGCCGGCGTAGAGCACCCAGATCACGAAGGTCCAGACCTCCTTGGTGTCCCAGCCCCAGTAGCGACTCCAGGCGCGCTCCGCCCAGATCGATCCCGCAATCAGCGTGAACGTCCAGAAGACGAAGCCGATGATGGCGAGGCGGTAGGCGAGATCCTCGAGGCGCACCGCGCGCGGGAAGCTCACCAGGAAGCCCAGTCCGCCCGGCTCGCCGGCGGCGATCCTCGCCTCTCGCCGCGTCTGCATGAGCTGCAGCACGGAGAGCCCGAACGACAGCGTCAGGAAGCCCACCGCGAGCACCGCGACGAGAATGTGGATGACCAGCCAGTACGAGTCGAGGGCCGGCTGGAGCGGCACGATCTCGACATAGAAGTTGATCTTGGTGAGCCCCAGGAACAGCACGGTGAGACCGGTGATCAGGGCACCCAGGAAGCGCAGATCGACGAAGAACTGCACGAGCAGGAAGATGAGCACGATCGCGCAGGTGGCGGTGAGCGCGAACTCGTACATGTTGGCCCACGGCACGCGCTCGGCGCCGATCCCTCGCAGCACGGTGGCGGCGAGGTGCAGCGCGAAGGCCAGCACGGTGAGGGAGAACCCGATGCGCAGCGCGCGGGATCGGGGTTGCCGTGCTTCGCCCCCTGTGCGACCCGTCGACCGCGCGGCCGTGCGCACGAGGGTGGCAGTGCCGCCTCCGGCCGCGGCGCGCGCGCCCGGCTCGACGGCCCGCGCGCTCGACTCGACGGCGGCCGAATCGGCCTCGCGTCGCGCAACCGCGGCGTCACCGCTGCGATTCGCGAGATCGACGACGTAGAAGACGAACGCGATCGCGTACACGATCATCGCCGAATAGAGGGCGATCGTCGAGAAATGTTCCAGCTCGCTCACAGTTGTTCAGCGTATCGCGGCAGCCTGGGAAGTCTCCCCGGGAGCGCGGGGTGCCGGAGCGTGGCGGGCGCCGGGAGGGGCGAGGGCACGACGCCGGCGGGTAAGGCTAGGGCCGCTCGGAGACCTCTACCGCGAACTCGAGCGGCTGGATCCCGCCCTGCTCGTTGGTGAGGGTGACCTCAGTGCTCCCCGGGGCGAGGGCGGTCACGCCGGGATTGAACTCTGCGCTGCCGTCGCTGCGGCCGGGCACGAACTCGGCCACGGCGGGATCCGCCACTTCTCCCGCATAGCTGTCGACTGAGAGGCTGCCGGTGTCGATGTTGAGCACCTGCCCTGCGAGCAGCTCGACCGTGGCGCCCTGCAGCTCATCGGCACTCATGGTCACCGGCGCGATCACGTCGCCGCCGATGGGATCGTCGGCGGCCTGGCCGCCGCACCCGGTGAGCATCAGCGACAGCGCGACGATCGCGGCCGCTCCATAGGCGGCTCGAGTATTCATCCCCATGCGCACAGTCTGGCATCGGCGCGCCCGAACCCCAAGAGTTTCTTCGGCAGAGGCCCCGGTCCGCGTCGGTGCGCACCGCCGTTCGATGTGCGATCAGCCGAGTTCTCGGAACGAAGAGACCGATGATGCTTCGCCCACAACCGCCCAAAATCAGCAAAACTCGTAGAGTTATCCCTAGGTGTTTTCCCTGTTCACATGAGAAAATTGAGCATGTCCTTCTTCTCCGACATCTCCGCCAACGTCGCGGCGATCCGCGCCCTGACCGGCGAGGTATCGGATGTCGCGCTGCTGCCGACTGCGGCGGCTCGCCTGGACGATGCCGGAGCCGTGCAGCTGCTCGAACTGGCGTCGGCGGTGGGGCAGATGGCCGAGCGGCTGCGAGTCGCGGCTGCGGGAGTCGTCGCGATCCGCTCCTCCCGCGCTGCGGGACACGCCGGGCTCGCTCAATCGCAGGGCCATCGGAGCGCAGTGACGCTCGTGCAGCACGTCACCGGCATGAGCCGGGGCGAGGCCGCGAAGCAAGTGAGAGTCGGAGAATCACTGTACGACACAGCCGCTGCCGAGACGCTCACCCCGAGCATCGGCGTCCCTGTCGACAGCGCGGGCAGCGCCGAGAGCCTCCCGGCAGACGCGGCGGATGCGGGGATCGGCGACGCGGGTGCCGGCGACGCGGGTGCCGGTGACGCAGGTGCCGGTGACGCAGGTGCCGGTGACGCAGGTGTCGGCGACGCAGGTGTCGGCGACGCAGCCCGCGCGACCGAGACCGGCGCTGATCCGATCGCGGCGAGTCCTTGGCACGCACCCCTCGGGTCGGCCCTGCTCAACGGAGCGATCACGGCTGCGCAGCACGACGCCATCTTGCGAGGGCTCGGGCAACCGCCGCAGCGCGACTGCCCGAGAGAGACCTCGGGTTTCGCGGCGGCCTGGTCCGTGGCTGCCGAACAGCTGATCGAGGAGACGCCCCGGCGCACGGTCGAGGAGCTGGGAAAGGCGGCGCGATACCTGCGCGACCAGCTCGACCCCGAGGGCGCCGAAGAACGCTACCTGGCGCGATACGAAGCGCGGTCGTTCCGCATGTGGGCCGACGCGGATGGCCGTCTCCGCGCGAGCGTCACGTTCGACGATTTCTCGGGCGCGTGGGTGCGGTCGGCATTCGACGCCGCACTGCGCCCGCGGCGAGGCGGCCCGCGATTCGTGAATCCCGCCGAGCAGGAGAAAGCCGCCGCCCTCACCTCGGATCCGCGCTCGAACGAACAACTCGCCTTCGACCTGCTGGTCGATCTGCTGCGGGCCGGCAGCCTCGCCGACGCCGAAACGGTGTACGGGACCCGGCAAGCCGGGGTGCGCCTGGTGCAAGTAGTGCGGGAAGCCGACGACGCTGCGCCCGTGACCTCCGGGCCCGCGCACACCGAGGACGGGGTGCTCGCCCTGCCGTCATGGGTGGCGCAGCAGCAGGCGTGCACCGTCGGCACCGTGCAGGCGTCGCTGAGTCGCGACGGCAACCCGCTCTACCTGGGCCGCAGCGTCCGGTTGTTCACGCCGGCGCAACGGATCGCGCTCGCCATCCGAGACGGCGGGTGCCGATGGAGCGAGTGCGATCGCCCCGCGTCCTACTGCGAAGCACACCACATCGACTCCTGGGCGAGCCAGGGCGGGCGCACGGATATCGATCGAGGGATCCTGCTGTGCGCCTTCCATCACATGCAGCTGCACAACGGCGGGTGGCGCATCACGCGAGCCGAGACCGAAGACTTCGTCCTCCACGACCCCGGCGGCGGAAGCACACCTCTGCCACCGCGCATCGAACTCAGATTCGCCTGGGCAGGCATCGACCCACCGCCACGGCGGTTCACACTCGCCGCGTAACACGAGGGGAGAAGTGCGCCTGGGCACGGGCCCGATGCGCACAGAGGGCCATCGCGACGCGCACTCGGGGCGCGAACGCGACGCGCACGGGGCCACCATCGCGACGCTCACCCAGGGCGCGAACGCGACGCGCACGGGGCCACCATCGCGACGCGCACCCAGGGCGCGAACGCGACGCGCACGGGGCCACCATCGCGACGCGCACCCAGGGCGCGAACACGACGCGCACCCAACACCATCGCGACGCTCACCCAGGGCGCGAACACGACGCGCACCCAACACCATCGCGACGCTCACCCAGGGCGCGAACGCGACGCGCGCGGGGCCACCATCGCGACGCGCGCGGGGCCACCATCGCGACGCTCACCAGACACCGCAGCGAGGCGCACCGGGCACGATAGCCGCTCACCGGGGTACACAGCCGAAGATCCACGCGCAGAGCCGCGCATCGGCGCAGCACCGGGCGGGTAGCATAGTGCAACGCGAACGCCGCTCCGTTCCCGCCCCGAGAGGAACCCGACCGTGACCGACGCCGAGCTCACCGTACTGCTGGTTCCCCTCGTGGCCGTCGTGGCCCCGCTCCTCGCCGCGCTCGTGCGTCGAGCCCTCGTGGTGCCGCTCGTCGTCTTCGAGATCGCTCTCGGCATGCTCATCGGCCCCTCGGGTCTCGGGTGGGTACAAGACGGCGCGATGCTCGACGCCCTCTCACAGTTCGGCCTGGCGGCCCTGTTCTTCATGGCCGGCAATGAGATCGATCCGGGATCGCTGCGCGGGGCATCGGGTCGGCGCGCGCTCGGCTGGTGGGGGCTCTCGGCGGTGCTCGCCCTCGGGGCGGGCCTGCTGCTCGGCGACGACCCCGCTGCCGTAATCATCATCGCAGTGGCGCTCACCGGCACCGCGCTCGGCACCATCATGCCCATGCTGCGCGACGCGGGACTCTCGCGCACCCCGCTCGGCCGCACCATCGGTACAGCCGGGGCCGTCGGGGAGTTCGCGCCGCTCGTCGCGATCTCAGTCTTCCTCAGCGGCAGGCAGCCGCTCGCGGGCACGATCGTACTGCTGCTGTTCATCGCCATCGCCGCGGCCGCGTTCTGGCTCGCGAGCCACGGCCCGCACCACTGGTTGCGGCGCATGGTCACGCTGACCCTGCACACGAGCGGTCAGTTCGCCGTGCGCTTCGTGCTCCTGCTGCTCGCGGCACTCGTCTCACTGGCCGTGGCGCTGGGCGTCGACTTCCTGCTCGGTGCCTTCACCGCCGGCATGCTCGCCCGCGTGGTGCTGCGCGGCGGCGATCCCGAAGAGATGCGGGTCATCGAGGCCAAGCTCGACTCAGTGGCCTTCGGACTGCTGGTGCCGATCTTCTTCGTCGCCACGGGCGTGGGCTTTCCCCTGGCGGCGCTCCTCGCGAGCCCCGAGAGCCTCACCCTCGTTCCACTCCTCGCGGTGATCATGCTGGTGGTGCGCGGCGTGCCCGGCTGGCTCGGGGCGGGCCGCGGAGCCCCACCCGGCGACCGCCGCACAGTCGCCCTGTTCACCGCCACCACACTGCCGCTCGTCATCGCCGTGACCGACATCGGCGCCGACGCCGGCGTGCTGGACGAGACCACCGCCGCCGCGATGGTGGGGGCGGCGATGCTCACCGTGCTGCTCTTCCCGATGCTCGCGCTGGTGGGACGGCCGTCCCGCCCGGCGACGCAGGAACCGCTGGCCGAGGCCCACGAATAGTCGGGGTTCCGCGTCGCGATCCACCGCCGAGCAGGCCGGCGTGCCGACGTGCGGGCGTGCGGGCGTGCCGACGTGCGGGCGTGCCGACGTGCCGGCGTGCCGACGTGCCGGCGTGCCGACGTGCCGGCGTGCCGACGTGCGGGCGTGCCGACGTGCCGAACCGCCGCCTTGCCGTGCTATCGAACCGCCGCCTTGCCGAATCACCGACCCGCCCGTCCGCCGATCCCCCGCGATACCGAACTGCAACCAGTATTGGACATCATCCACATTTCCTGACAAGATCAGAAGCAATTGTGCGGTGAGAAACGGGGAGACGCATGAGCACCACTGAGATCGAAGGCAGCGCGGCTTCCGCAGACGTCGCCGCCGCACCCCACCCGGGCGGCTGCCCAGTGGCGCACCGCGGATCCGGCGCACCGGCGATAGCGGGCCCCACCGACACGCTGCGGGCCGACGACGGGTACTTCGGCCCCGGCAGCGTGAGCTGGCGGCTCTTCGCCGACCCGAGCTCCAAGCTCGGCGGCGTGGCCGCGATCCTGCTGCAGTCGCTGAATCCGATGATGATGCGGGTCTTCGACGGCACCAGCGGCTACGCCACCGACATCGAGGGTCGCGGCGAGCGCACCGGCCGCTACATCGACACCACGATCTACGGCGACCGGGCTCACGCCGACGCCGCGGGCGCCGCCGTGCAGCGCCTGCACGCGGCCAGCGTCTGGACCGACCCGCGCACCGGCGAGGAACTGCGCGCCGACACCGAGGAGTGGCTCGCCTGGACGCACAACAGCATCGTCTACGGAGTGCTGCGCGCCGCCGACGCCTTCGGCCCGCTGCTCACGGTGGCCGAGCAGGACCGCTTCGTCGTCGAGCAGCACGAGGCCGCCCGCATCGTCGGCATCACCGACCGCGCGCTGCTCCCGGCAACCCGCGCCGAACTCGACCGCTACGTCGACGACAACAAGGACTGGATGGCGCTCACCCTGCCCGCGGCCGAGATCTCTCGCAATCTGCGCAAGCCCGCACTCCGCGGCAATCCGCTCAAGGTGTGGGCGGGAGTCAACATCCAGGACGGGATCCTCTCCCTGCTGCCGGACTGGGCGCTGCTGCTGTTCGGGATCGACGGCCGTCCCATGAACCTGCGCGCGGCGGCCCGCGTCACCCGCCGTTTCGTGGAGCGGGCGCGCTCGGGGCGCAGTTCGGAGGACCTGATCGCCGAGGTCGCCGAGCGTGTGCAGACCCACCCCTATCGCCGGGTGCGGCGAGCACGCTGAGTACAAGCGAGCCGCCGAGCGCACACCGACCGCCGAGCACACACCGACCACCGAGCACACACCGACCACCGAGCACACACCGACCGCCGAGCGCGAGGGTCCGCCGGCCCCACCGCCCGGCGTCGGTGGCCCGCCCTACACTGTGACCATGCCGACCGACACCGCGCGGGCGCCCAGACCCGGCCTCTGGAGCGAGTACCGGCTGCTGCTGCGCGGCGGGTGGGGACTCGTAAGGGCGGCCGGGGCGCGCCTCGCCGCGCTGATCCTCGTGACCCACCTCATCGTGCTCGGAGTCGCGCTGCCCGTGCTCGGGTGGCTCTTCCGCGAGGCGCTGCGCGCAAACGGCATGTCCGGGCTCGATCTCGGGCAGCTGCGGGCGGGCGGGGGCCTCACGCTCTCGATCGCGCTGATCGTCGGAATCATCGCGCTGGCGTTCTGGCTGATCTCGCTACAGTTCACGGCGTTCGTCGCGCTGCTGCACCGGCCCGGCATCTCCGGGCGCGAGCTGCTCGGCGAGTTCGGCCGCATGACCCGCAAGCTGCTGCGCCCGTCATCCGTACCCCTGCTCCTCTACCTCTTCCTGCTGCTGCCGCTCACGGGATTCGGCTTCACCTCGGCGTTCACGCGGGGCATCGCCATCCCGTCCTTCATCTCGGGTGAGCTGCTCAAGAGCGCGTCGAACGGCGCCGCGCTGGTCCTGGTCATCCTGCTGCTCGTGCTGCTCAACATCCGGCTCTCGCTCACGGTGCCCGTCTTCGTGCTCACCTCCGGCGGCAAGTCAGCGCGCGCCAGCTGGCGCCTCACCCGCGGGCTGCGCGCCTCCGTGCCGCTCGTGCTGGCGATCGCGACGGTGCTGGTATTCGGGGCCGTCGTCGCATTCGCCGTGGTCGTCGCCGCCATCGTTCCGACCGCGCTCACCGACCTGCTCGCACCCGAGGCATCGCCGCTCGTCGCTGCGTACTCGCTCGGTGCAGCGCAGGTCGTGGGTCTGCTGCTGAGCGGGCTGGTCACCTCACTCGTCGCAGCGGTGCTCATCGTGCGGGTGCGGAGGGGCGAGGATCGGCTGCCCGCCGGCGTCCAGATGCTCCCGGGCGAGGGATCCGCGCCCGAGACCGCGGCGCGCGCCCCGCGCCCCCCGCGCCCCCCGCGGCCCGGCGGCTCCCGACGCACCGCAGCGGCGGTCGCCGTGGTCGCGGTGGTGCTGGCGCTCGGTTTCGGCACCGCGTCCATCGGCACGCTGCAGCGCCTCTCGAACGCACCGGACACGCTCGTGCTCGCGCATCGCGGCTTCTCCGACGGCGGCGTCGAGAACACGCTGAGCGGGCTCGAGGCCGCGGCGAGCGCGGGTGCCGACCTGGTCGAGATGGACGTGATGCAGACGAAGGACGGCGGCTTCGTCGCGATGCACGATGCGACGCTCGATCGGCTGGCCGGCCGGCCCGAGGCGGTGCGCGACCTGACGGTCGCCGAGCTCAGCGGCATCGCGGTGCGGGATCTGGAGGGGCACGAGGATCGCATCCCGTCGTTCGCCGACTACGTGACCCGCGCGGACGAGCTGGGCATGCCGCTGCTCATCGAGATCAAGCTGGGCGGGGCCGACACACCCGATCACGTCGAACGCCTCGTCGCCGAGCTCGAGCGCCTGGACGCGCTCGAGAGCAACATCTACCACTCGCTCGACGCCGCGAGCGTGGCGCGTCTCAAGCAGCTGCGCCCCGACCTCACTGTGGGATACACCATGGCCTTCGCCGGGGCGGGCGTGCCCGACACCCCCGCCGATTTCATCGTGGTGGAGGAGTGGACGGCCACCGAGCAGATGCAGCGCGCCGCGTGGGGATCGGGGCTCGGCTTCATGGTCTGGACCGTCAATGAGGACGCGGGCATGCACGAGCACCTGCGGCGCGACACCGACGGCATCATCACCGATCACCCGGATCGGGCGCTCGGGATCCGCGACGAGATGCAGCAGGAGACCGGTCTCTCCGGCGTGCTCGTCGACGCCGTGACCCGCTTCGTCACCGTGGTGTAGCGGTCGCGCCCGGGGTCTCGGCTCGCGCCGCGATGAACGCCTCGACCTCGGCGCGATCCGCATACGAGGCCTGTGCCCCGACGCGCTGCACCGACACCGCCGAGACGGCGGTCGCGAAGCGCACGGCCTCCACCAGATCGACGCCGCGCGCCAGCTCGCACGCCACGGCCCCGACGAACGCGTCGCCCGCCCCGGTCGTGTCGATCACGGGCACCCGGTGGGCGGCGACGCGCGTCGGCGTCTCGGCTCCCCCGCCCGCCACGACCGCGCCCGCGGGCCCCAGGGTGATCACGACAGAGCACGCCCCCGCCTCGCGCAGGCGCCCCGCGAGGCGCTCGTAGTCCTCGACTGCGAGGCCGGCGGCGTCCGTCGTGTCGTCGCCCAGAGCCGCGCGCGCCTCGTGCTCGTTCACGATGAGCGGATCGCAGAGGCGCAGCGTCTCGGGGGCGATCCGAGTGGCCGGGGCGGCGTTGAGCACCACCCGCGTGCCGCACGCCGCTGCGCGCGCCGCCACGCGGAACGCCGTCGCCGCGGGGATCTCGAGGCTGAGCACCAGAACGCGCGATCCTGTCCAGGCGGCCGCGTGCTGCTCGGCGCGCTCGATGTCGAGCGCGGCGTTGGCCCCGGGCGAGACCACGATGGAGTTCTCACCGTCGGGGGTGAGGAAGATGATCGCGGTGCCGGTGGCCCCGTCGACGCCGATCATGGTGCTCGTGTCCACACCGGCGGCGGAGAGGCGATCCCGCAGGAAGGCGCCGTCGGCGTCGTGGCCGACGCAGGCGACGATCCCGGCGTCGGCCCCGCAGCGCGCCGCCGCCGCGGCCTGGTTGGCGCCCTTGCCTCCCGGCAGTCGCTGCAGGTCGCCGCCCAGCAGGGTCTCGCCGCCACCGGGGCGCCGGGGCACCTCGACCACGAGGTCGACGTTCGCGCTGCCGACCACGACCACGTCGCGACTCATGATCGCTCGGCTCCGAAGGTCGGGAGCGCCCCGTGCCCGGCGATGAGGTCGACCGCCTCGTCGGCGATGCGATCGTCGACGTCGAGCAGCACCGTGCAGTGCGCCCCGTGCTGCGCGGGGAAGCCCCGGTAGACTCCGCGCAGATCGACCACTGTCTGGCCGCGGCCGGGGCCGGCCGTCGTGTCCACCTCGACGTGCACGACGGGAGCCAGCCGCACATCGAGCACCCCCGCAGCGGCGGCGACGGCGAGCGTATCGTGCATGCAGCACTGCCACTCGCCGAACACCTCGTCGCGGTAGAACTCGCCGTAGTGCTGCAGGATGCGGGCCAGGTAGCGGCCGGCCTCGCCCCCGGCGGCGAGGCGATCGCGGTGCTCGGCAGTGAGGATCACATCCATCGTCACATCGAGCCCGGCCATCACGATGGGCCAGGGCGCCCGGAACACCGCTGCCGCCGCCTCCGGATCCTTATGGATGTTGGCCTCCGCGACCGGTGTGACGTTGCCCGGTCGGCGCGCGGATCCGCCCATGAGGGCGACGCCCGCCACGAGGCCCGGCAGCTCGGGGTCGAGCGCCAGGGCGGTCGCGATGTTGGTGAGCGGCCCGACCGGCACGAGCCACACCTCCCCCGGGTGCGCCCGCACGAGCTCGACGATCTGCTGCGCCGCCGTGGTGGGCGCGGCGGGCCGCACGGGGGCGTCGTCTCCCGCGCCGCCCTGCCCATCGGCGCCGTGCACGTGGAAGGCGAACTCGGGCCGATCGCCGAGCAGCGGCGCGGCGGCGCCCGACGCCACCGGCACGTCGGTGCGGCCCACCAGATCGAGCACCCGCAGCGTGTTGCGCGTCGCCAACGGCACGTCGACGTTGCCCCACACCGCTCCCACGCCGAGCAGCTCGATCCCCGGGTGCAGCGCCGCGTACATGATCGCCATCGCGTCGTCGACGCCGGTGTCGCAGTCGAGGATCATCTTCGTCGCCATGCCCCCATTCTGCTGCACGCGGACGCCGTGCGGGTGATCCGCCGCCTATGCCACGAGCACCTCGGCCTCGAGCCGGGCGTAGCCCTGCTCCATGCCGTCGACCATGCCGGTGGCGAGCACCATCTCGCGCGTGGCCGCGTCGGGGTAGGTGATGAGGTAGGCCAGCAGTGTGCCGCCCTCGACCGGCGCGAGCGTCATCTCGTTGAGGGTTTCCGCGCTCTGCGCGCCCTCGGGATCCTGCGGCGAAACCATGCGCTCGGTGGTCACGAGGCGACGCGGGGCCGCGGCCTCGACCACCACGCCCGCGAAGCCGAAGCGGTCGCCGGTCTCGTCGCTCTGCCACTCGGTGCGCAGCGGCTGCCCGACCTCGGCGCCGTACTCGCACACGGGCATGCTCCACCCGTCGGGGCCCAGCTGCCAGCGCCGCAGCAGTGCAGGATCGGTGTGGGCGCGCCACACCTGCTCGACGGTGCCGCGGATCACCCGCGACACGCGTGCCTGGTTCTGCCCGATGAGCTGCAGCTCGGTGCCGCGCCCGGCGGCGAACGACTCGAGATCCTCGAGCACCGCGTCGATCTGGCCCATGGCGGCACGCAAGCCTTCCACCATGCCCATGCCCTTCAGCTGCTCGAGCTCCTCGAGCGTGTTGAAACGGGTCGTGGTGACGAGCCGCGAACCGAGCGCGGTCTCGGTGAACTCGAACACCATGCGCATGTCGGGCAGCTCGGTGTTGGGGCTCCCGTCATCGTGCGCGAAGCCGTCTGCAACCTCGAAGCTGCGCCCCTCGTCGACGGCCACCCACTTCCAGTACCCGAAGCTGCGGTCGCCCTCGGGCCCGGTCATGTAGTAGTTGCTGAGGCCGCCGGGGAAGACGTCGTGGCGCAGGAAGGAGGCGGGATACTCCGGCGGCCCCCAGAAGCGCTCGATCTGGCGCGGATCGGTGTAGGCGTCCCAGAGGCGGCGTACGGGGACCGTGAAGTCGGCGACCACGCGCAGGGTGAGCGCCTCGGGATCGGTGGTGATGTCGGTGACGGGCATGATGCGCCCCTTTCTGGAGTTCGGTGTCGTCTTCAGTGCTCGGTGTCTTCTTCAGTGCTCGGTATCTTCTGCGGCGAACATGGCGTCGAGCCGGTCGACGCGGCCGCGCCAGATCTGCTCGAAGTGGCTCAGCAGCTGCTGAGCCCGCCTGATGGTCTCGGGATTGCCTCGGATGATCCGCTCCCTTCCGCGCGGAAAGCGCGCAACCAGATCGGCGGCCTCGAGCACGGCGACGTGCTTCTGCACCGCCGCGAACGACATGTCGTAGTCGGCCGCGAGCTCGGAGATCGAGGCCTCCGCGGTGAGCGTGCGACGCACGATATCCCGTCGCGTCGCGTCTGCCAGCGCGCGGAATATGCGGTTCACCTGCTCATCGGTGAGTTCGAGTTTTTGTGCAACCATTTGGTTGTACGTTACGCCCTCGACGGCGCGCCGTCAACCCCCGCCGAGCTCGCGGGTTGCGCGGGCCGAGAGGCCGCGGCGGCACAGCGGCACCAGCGGCACGGCGGCACAGCGGCACAGCGGCACAGCGGCACGGCGGCACGGCGGCACGGCGGCACAGCGGCACGGCGGCACCAGGATCCGGTAGCCTGACCCCAGTACCGAACCGGCCGGAGGGAACTGCGACGATGGATCGAGACGAACGGCTGGCGCGATGACCGCCACCCTCATCCACTCCGTCGAGCTCGTCACCGACCGGCGGCGCACACGGGACGCATGGGTGCTGTTCGAGGACGGAACCGTGCGCGAGACCGGCTCGGGCGGAAGCTGGCACCGGATCGCGGGCTCCCTCGCCGACAGCACCGGATCGGCGGCGGGCACCGCCGTCGTCGACGGCGCCGGCCGCATCCTGACCCCCGGATTCATCGACCTGCACGTGCACGGCGGCGGCGGCCACTCGCACGAGAACGGCGCAGCCGCGATCCGCGCATCCCTCGCCGCGCACCGCGCGCACGGCACCACCCGCGCGGTGCTGTCGTTCGTGAGCGACCGACCCGCGGCTCTGCTCCCCCGACTCGCGGAGGTCGCCGAGCTCGTCGGCACCGATCCGATGGTGCTGGGCAGTCACCTCGAGGGCCCGTTTCTCTCGGACCAGTACCGCGGGGCGCACGATCCCGCGCTGCTGACCCACCCGGCGGAGGCTGCGGTCGAGGCACTGCTCGGGGCGGCACGGGGCACGCTGCGGCAGGTCACGCTGGCTCCCGAGCTGCCCGGGGCGGCCGCTGCGATCCCCCGTCTCGTCGCCGCCGGCACGGCCGTGGCCGTGGGACACACGGGCGCCGACTACGAGACCGCGCGCGACGCCTTCACCGCCGGCGCGAGCATCCTCACCCACACCTTCAACGCCATGCCTCCCCTGCATCACCGTGCGCCAGGCCCCATCGGCGCCGCACTCGCCGACCCCGGAGTGACGCTCGAACTCATCAACGACGGGGTGCACGTGCACCCCGTGCTCGCCGGCCTGCTGTTCACGCAGGCGCCGGAGCGGATCGCGCTCATCACCGACGCGATGGCAGCGGCGTGCTCGCACGACGGCGACTATGCGCTCGGCTCGCTCGCGGTGACCGTGCGCGACGGTGTGGCGCGACTGAGCGGGGACGGCGCCATCGCCGGCTCCACGCTGACCCTCGACGCGGCGCTCCGGCAATCGGTGGCGGTGTGCGGGGTGGATCTGGCCGACGCCGTGCTCGCACTCACCGCGACCCCGGCAGCGGCGATCGGACGGGGCGGCGACCTGGGCAGCCTGCGCCCCGGCTACGCGGCCGACGCCGTGCTGCTCGATCGCGATCTCGCCGTGCAGCGGGTGTGGGTGGCCGGCGACGAGGCCGCCTGAGCGGATCCCACCCCGCGCAGCCCCCTAGTGCGCTTCGGGATCGATCCCCTCGGGATCCTGAGCGGCCCGCCGGCGGCGCGCGTTGCGCACCAGGCGCGCGATCACGAACCACATCAGGAGCGCCAGGATCACGACCACGACGAGGTCGGAGATGAGCCCGCTCCACTGCTCGAGCACCGGCTTGATCGCCGGACCGAACGCGAAGCCGAGCCCGATCCAGATGCCGTTCCACACGCCGGACCCGAGCAGGGTGTAGAACGTGAACTTGACGATCGGCATGCGCTCGATGCCCGCCGGAATGGAGATGAACGACCGCACGAGCGGCACGCAGCGGCCGAGGAGCACCGCGGCGCCGCCCCAGCGGGTGAAGAAGGCCTCCGCCCGGTCGAAGTCGTCATGGTCCATGAGCGGTATCTTGCCCACCACCCAGCGCGTGCGTTCGCGCCCGAACACGGCGCCGATGCCGTACCAGACCCAGGCCCCGACCAGAGCGCCGAGGGTGGCCATGAGCCAGGCCAGCCAGAAGTTCAGCCGCCCGTCGTAGGCGAGAAACCCGGCTCCCGGAAGCAGCGCCTCGGAGGGGATCGGGGGGATGAACGTCTCGAGAAACACCGCGATGCCGACACCGAGCTCGCCGATCGTCTCCATCAGGGTGAGGATCCAGCCGACGAGGCCCTCGTACTCTGCGCCGGGGTGAGTCTCCATCCGAAGCACACTAGCACCCGCGCCGCCGCTGCACCGGTGAGGCGCTCTGACGAGACGCGGGTGCTCGCGGGTGCTCGCGCGTGCCGCGTCGGGCATAGGATGGGGATACGGGGGTGGGATCGACCGGTGGCGTACCGGTGCAGGACCGTTCCCGAGCCATGATTTCTCGGCGAAGTGGACCCGACCCGCATATGCAGCCCCTCATCCAGACACCGCGTCGCACCGCGTGCTCTGCACCGCGCGGCGCAGAGCGCTGAGGCTCAGACCGTGCCCGTCTTGGATCGCCCCGAACTGCTCGCGCAGATCTCCGAGAGCACCGAACGCTCGCGCGTGACCCTGCTGCGCGCCCCCGCGGGCTACGGCAAGACGACCGCCGTCAGCAGCTGGCTGAGCGGGCGCGACGAGCCATCGCTCTGGATCAGCTGCGCGGCGGCGAGCGCCGACACGCTGTGGAGGTACACGGCTCAGCGCCTCGCGCAGACACTGGGCGCGGAGGTGCCGACACCGGACTTCCCCCTCAGCTCGGTGCGCGAACTCGTCTCCGCGGTCGACCACCCGCTCGTGCTGGTGTTCGACGACTACCACCGGGTCACCACTCCCGAGAACGACCAGCTGATCGCCGAGCTCGCGGAGATCACCCCTCACGTGGTGTTCCTCGTGCTCGCACGGCGCGTGCGCGTGCTCGACGGGCCGCTCGTCACCAGCCGCACGCGCGTGCGGATCTTCGGCACCCGAGAGCTCTCATTCGGCGCCGAGGAGGCGGAGGGCTTCGTCGCGGCCCACGGCCTCGGCGACGACCCGCGACTGCGCGCGGCGATGCGCGACGCCTCGGGCTGGCCCCTGGCCACCCGCGCCGCGCTGGGCCCGGCCCACGCGTACAGCCTCGGGCGCGAGGCCGCAGGATCCGCCGAGCCGGATGCCGCTGGATCCCCCGAGGCCCCGGGATCCGCCGAGGCCCCGGGATCCGCCGAGGCCCCGGGATCCGCCGAGGCCCCGGGATCCGCCGAGGCGGATGCCGCTGGCAGCATCGACCCTCGCGTCGAGCTGCACCGCTTCGCCCTCAACCATCTCGAGATCGTCGGCGATGCCGGTCGGCATGTCCTCCTCGCCGCGTCGCTGCTCGACGGCATCTCCTTCGGCCTGCTCGAGCGGTTCACCGGGGTCGCGGGGCCCGAACTCCGCAAGACCGTGCACGAGCTGCTCGAACTCGGCGTGCTGACTTCGATGAGCGACGGCGCCGGAACGGAGTTCAGGTGCCACCCCGCGGTGCGCGCCGCCTTCGCACAGCGCTCGGAGCGGTCGTTCACCCGCGAGAGACGCGTCGACCTGCTGCGCGGTCGCGCCGCTGAACTCGACCAGTCCGCGCCGTTCACCGCGTTCAAGCTCTCCTGCACGATCGCCGACCACGATCGGGCGGAGTCGCTGCTCATTCGGAACTTCGTGACGCTGACGGACGAGGCCGACGAACTCCTCGCCTATCTGAGAGGGCTCCCCGACGCGGTGCTGGCAGCGCACCCCGCGTACGTCTCTGCCCGTTTCATCCTCGAGACGGGCGACCCGAGCGTGCCCTCGAGCACGCTCTCCCGCCTCTTCGAGCTGCTGCGGGCGGGAGTGAGCGCTCGGCTGTCCGAACCGCCGCAGGCCGCCGCTCGCGCGGTGCACGCCGAGCAGCGCCCGGCCACCATCGCCCAGTGCATGGGACTCTCCCGCCTGGCCGGCGACCTCGACTCGGCCTACACGAGTGCCCGCGAGCTGGAGTCGCTGATCGTCTCGTCGCCGCAGGTGGAACTCACCGGCCCCCAGGGGGCGGCGGATCTGGGCGGCGCGACAGCGGCACCGGGCGCAACCCCGGGCGCGGCCCCGATCTACCACCGCGAGATCGCGCTCACCGCGCTGGGCGTCGGCGACCTGGAGGGGGCACGACGCAACTGGCAACTGCTGCTCGCGCACGCCGAGGCGCAGATCCAGAAGCCGTCGGATCCGCACCCGCGGGACACGCGCACCGTCACCGACACGGTCTCGGGGCAGCGCTGGCGGCTCGCCGCGCTGAGCGGGCTGGCGTTCACCGAGACGCTCGAGGGCCGCATGGACCGGTGCGCGGCGCTACTCGCCGAGTTCGACGCCTTCGGCGACGAGACCGGGGCCTCGGCGCCCGCGTCGACCTGGGTCGTGGGAGAGATCGCACGCGCGCACCTCGCGCACGCGTGCGCCGACGATACCCTCCTGCAGCGAGCGCTCGAACGGCTGACCCCGCTCCGGGACCGGGTCGAGGCGTGGCCGGTGCTGCTCATCGGCGAGGCCGAGGCGGTGCGCTCGCAACGCGGCGCGGAGTGGGCACTGGCGCAGATGCAAGCCCGGCTCGAGCACGACGGGCAGGGTGCGAGGCACCAGACACGCATGTGGCAGCAGTGCGTCGGGACCTATCGAGCCATGCTCAGCGTCGCCGTCGGAGATCTTGCCGGAGCGTCAGAGCTGCTCTCCTCACTCGACCCGGAGGAGCCGGGGACCCGTCTCGAGCGCGCGCGCCTCGCCCTCTTCTCGCTCGACGATACGCAGGCCCTCCTGCTGGCGCAGCAGACCAGCGGTGGGCTGACCGTGCGCCAGCAGGCGGACCGCGCACTCATCACGGCGGTGGCTGCCTGGGGCTGCGGACGCACGCAGGAGGCGTTCGACGCGCTCACCGCCGCGGTCGAGCTCGTGCGGCAGCACACGCTGGCCCCGCTGATGTGGGGGCTCCCGCACGAAGAGCTCCGCCGCCTCGCCGAAGCAGCTCGAGACGCGGGCGTCTGCGATCTCGTCGCGGAGATCGATGCCGTGCCGACTGCGGCGCGCTGCCGCCGGTACGAGCGCCTCACCGAGATGGAATTGCGCACGCTCGAGGCGGTCGCCGCGCACCGGTCGATCAGCAACACCGCAGACACGCTCTTCGTCACCTCCGCGACCGTGAAGAAGCACCTCAACGCGGTCTATCGAAAGCTGCAGTCGCGGGGGCGCGAAGAGGCCATCCTGCGGGCGACACGCATGGGGCTGCTCACCGCAAGCAGCCCCGACTGACGGGCGGCCAGACGGGCCGCCGATGGGTGGCGCCACGCCGACACGTGCGAGTCAGCTGATCGCGGGTGGGGTTACGCCGTGCGCCGTGCGCGGGCCGCCACCAGTGCGCCGCCGATCAGCAGCACCACGGACACCGCGAGGAGTGCCGGCGCGGTCGCACCGGTCACCGCCAGCTGCGGAGCAGCCGCGTCCGATGAATCGGACTCCGCCTGCCGGCCTGCCCCGGATCCGCCACCGTCCCTGTCGCCGGTCCCGCCGCCGCCGTCACCACCGTCGCCGCCGTCCCCGTCATCACCGCCGTCGCCGCCGTCGCCGTCACCGGTCCCGTCACCGGTCCCGCCGCCGCCATCACCACCACCGTCGCCGTCACCGTCGCCGCCGTCACCACCGTCGCCGCCGTCCCCGTCACCATCGCCGCCATCGCCGCCATCGCCGCCGTCACCATCGCCATCGCCGTCGTCACCGTCGCCGTCACCATCGCCATCACCATCACCATCGTCACCGTCGCCATCGCCGTCGTCGTCACCATCGCCGTCACCGCCGTCGCCGTCGCCGTCACCATCACCGTCGCCGTCGCCGTCGCCGTCACCATCACCGTCGCCGCCATCGCCGTCACCGCCGTCGCCGTCGCCGTCGCCATCGCCATCACCGTCGCCGTCGCCGTCACCATCACCGTCGCCGCCATCGCCGCCGTCGCCGCCGATCTGCGTCCATACGGCGGCAGACGCCGCGTTCGTCAGCACCGGTTCTGGGAACAGGGCTTCGACACCAGTGTCGACGGGATCGAAAGCGCTGCCCTGAACGACGGCCGTATTCACCGTGTCTTGCTCGACATCATCGATGCCGGGCGTGGTGCAGGTCGCAGACGCCCGCTCCCCCGGGGCGAGCTCGCCCGGCGCGAACACGAGGCTCAGACATTCTTCGTTCGCACCCGTCTGCCCGCCGGTGAGCTCCTCGGAGTGCACCGCCAGGTCCCTGATCGATACCGTGCCGGTGTTCTCCACCGTCAGACGCCACTGGGCCGCTCCGCCGAACTCCGTCTCGGCCCGCGGAACCCACTGCGCGTCATCGGTGACGTCGCAGCCCACCCCCGAGACGCAGACCTCCTTCGTCAATCGAATACCCGGATCCAGCACGCGCAGCTGCGCGGGATCATCGTTCGAGAGCACCCCGCCGACGGCATCGAAGCGATCGACCAGCCCGGCCGCAGACGGTTCGGCACCATCGCTGGGATCCGTGAACGAGCTCGTCAGGCGCGCCCAGTTCGTGACGATGCCCCCTGCAGCCGCGTCGACCCGCGTCTCGGACGTGATGCACACGATGGATGCCGAGGCGCCGATCGGCAGCTCAGCGACAACAGGAGCGCCCGCGCACGCGTTCGAGGCGGCAGCGCCGCCGACGAGCTGCTCGGCGCTCACCTCGACCCCCGTGAGATCGAGATTGCCCGTGTTCGTGGCCGTCAGACGCCAGATCACGTCGGCCCCCTGAACGACCGTCGCAATCTCGCTCCACACCGCGTCGACGTCGCCCCGGCAGTCGGCAGCGTGCTCGGCCACGCAGACCTCCTTGCGCAGCTCCAAGGCCGGGTCGGCCACGTGGAGATAGGCGTTGGTGCGCTGCCCGAAGCTCTCCCCGTCGATGTCCACCTGGTTGATCGTGCCGAAGTTCAGGCGTGCGCCATCATCCTCGGCACCCAGCTCGACGCTCGCGACCACAGTCGTGGGGATGGTCTCGCGCCCCTCCTGGAACACGGCAGAGGGGATCGCGGCGAGCGCGCCTCCGGACGGAGCGTAGCGCCAGTCGACCTCATCGGAGTGAAATCCGACGTCGCCCTCGAGCGGGTGGCAGCCCTTGATCAGCCCGACGAGATCGAAACCGTCTCCGCTGAGGCCCCAGAGGTGCTGCACGTTGCCCAACCCGAAGGCCGACTGGATGCGCACGACAGTGCTCGTGTCGCCGGGTGCACACGGATACCCAGCGAGATCGTGGTAGCTCGACGAGTCGACCACGTGCTCGACCGCCGCCGGACGAGCCGGCGGCGCGGGGAGTGGCGAATCACCAGGATCGCCGAGCACCCCGGGCGCCGCAGCGACGGGCGCGGCCGCCCCGGTCATCACTGCCGGCGCCGCCGCGACGGGAACCGCCGCAGCGGTGAGCACCGCGGGCGCGGCGGCGAGAGCGAGCGCGGCGCCGAGTGCGACGGCACCCCAGCCGAGACGGGCACGAGCACTGGACTGTAGAATTCTCACCCGACACACACTACACATACACTGAGCACAGAGTCCACACACAGGTTTTGCTCATGGGGTACTCAAGTGTTGCCTGGAACGCCGGGGTCGCCGAACGCACCGCGCTCGCAACGCGTTCGCCGACTACTCGCCTCGCGCTCGAGAACTCCGCCTGTGGGCGGAGGCCGAGGGGTCGCCGAACGCACCGCGTTCACCTCGCGTGCGCTGACCGCTCGAGAACTCCGGCGGTAGCCGGAGGCCGAGTGCTCACGAACGCTTCGCGTCCGTTTCGCGCTCGAGAACTCCGGCGGTAGCCGGAGGCCGAGTGCTCACGAACGCTTCGCGTCCGCTTCGCGCCCGAGAACTCCGGCAGTAGCCGGAGGCCGAGTGCTCACGAACGCTTCGCGTCCGTTTCGCGCTCGGCCATTTCAACCACGTTCTGGAGCAGCAGGGCGCGGGTCATCGGACCGACGCCGCCCGGGTTGGGCGACACCCATCCCGCCACCTCGGCCACCGCGGGATCGACATCGCCCACGACACGGCTCTTGCCCGTCTCCGGGTCCGTGCGGCGAGAGACGCCCACGTCGAGCACGATCGCGCCCGGCTGCACGTCCTCGGCCCGCACGATGCCCTCGACCCCGGCCGCAGCCACGATCACGTCGGCGCGTCGCAGCTCGGCGCCCAGATCCTGCGTGCCCGTGTGCGTGAGGGTCACCGTGGCGTTGACGTCGCGGCGCGTCAGCAGCGGTCCGATGGGGCGCCCCACCGTCACGCCGCGGCCCACGACCACGACCCGCTTGCCGGCCCACGAGATGCCGTTGCGCTCCACCAGCTCGATGACGCCGCGCGGCGTGCACGGCAGCGGACTGGTGATCGGCGAGTTGGCGTTGAGCACGAGCCGGCCGAGATTGGTCGGGTGCAGCCCATCGGCGTCCTTGTCCGGGTGGATGCGCTCGAGGATGCGGTCGGTGTCGATGTGCTTCGGCAGCGGCAGCTGCACGATGTAGCCCGTGCACTCGGGGTTGGCGTTGAGCTCGTCGAGCACCGCCTCGAGCTCCTCCTGCGACACCGTCTCCGGCAGCTCGCGCTTGATCGACGAGATGCCCACCTCGGCGCAGTCGCGGTGCTTGCCCGCCACGTACCACTGCGAGCCGGGATCCTCCCCCACCAGCACGGTGGCGAGGCCGGGCACGACGCCGCGCTCGGCCAGCGCCGCGACCCGCTGCGCGAGCTCCCGCTTGATCTCCGCAGCGGCCGCCGTTCCGTCGAGTTTCTGTGCAGTCATTTCAGCTCCTCAGAATCGTCATCCTGCGGCAGCCCTCCCCCGTCATTCGGCGACACGCAGCCCAGTTGGGCCACCGCGAAAAGCGAGAAACGCCGGCGCGTTTCCCTTCCAGCATTTCACGCGCGCAGACTGACGGAAGAAGACCTTCGCAGGATGACCGCAAGCGATCTACCAGGTCTCGAGACCCGGGTACAGGGGGAAAGCCTCGGCGAGGGCCGTGGCGCGCGCCTTGAGCGCCTCCACATCGGCGCCGGCGCCGAGCTGCAGCGTCTGCGCGATGATGTCGGCGACCTCTGCGAACTCGGCGTCGCCGAAGCCGCGGGTGGCGAGGGCGGGCGTTCCGATGCGCAGGCCGCTGGTGACCATCGGCGGGCGCGGATCGAACGGCACCGCGTTGCGGTTGACCGTGATCCCGACCGCGTGCAGCGCATCCTCGGCCTGCTGGCCGTCGAGCTCGCTGCTGCGCAGATCGGCGAGCACCAGGTGCACGTCGGTGCCGCCGGTGAGCACGTCGACGCCCGCCGCGCGGGAGGCTTCGGTGGTCAGCGCGTCGGCCACGAGCTTCGCGCCGCTCAGCGTGCGGACCTGGCGGTCGGCGAACTCATCGGTGGCCGCGAGCTTGAAAGCCGTCGCCTTCGCCGCGATCACGTGCATGAGCGGGCCGCCCTGCTGGCCGGGGAACACGTTGGAGTTGAGCTTCTTGTAGAGCTCGAGATCGTTCGTGAGGATGAAGCCGGAGCGGGGGCCGCCGATGGTCTTGTGCACGGTTGAGGAGACGACGTGGGCGTGCGGCACCGGGTTCGGGTAGAGACCCGCGGCCACGAGGCCGGCGAAGTGGGCCATGTCGACCCACAGGGTCGCGCCCACCTCGTCGGCGATCTCGCGAAACTTCGCGAAGTCGAGGGTGCGCGGGTAGGCCGACCAGCCCGCGATGATCACCTTGGGCCGGTGCTCGAGCGCCTGCTGCCGCACCGCGTCCATGTCGATGAGGAACGTCTCGGGATCGACGCCGTACGAGGCGACCCGGTAGAGCTTGCCCGAGAAGTTGAGCTTCATGCCGTGGGTGAGGTGGCCGCCGTGCGCCAGCTCCAGGCCGAGAATGGTGTCGCCCGGCTCGGCGATCGCGCTGAGCACCGCGGCATTGGCGCTCGCGCCGGAGTGGGGCTGCACGTTCGCGTACTTCGCACCGAAGAGGCTCTTCGCGCGCTCGCGCGCGAGATCCTCGGCGACGTCGACGAACTCGCACCCGCCGTAGTAGCGGCGGCCGGGGTAGCCCTCGGCGTACTTGTTCGTGAGCACCGACCCCTGCGCCTCGAGCACCGCGCGGGGCACGAAGTTCTCGCTCGCGATCATCTCGAGGGTGCCGCGCTGGCGGCCGAGCTCGTTCTTGAGCACCTCGGCGATCTCGGGATCGACCGTCTCGAGCGGCTCGTTGAAGAATGCGGACTGGGTGGTCATGTGTACTCCTTCTGAAACTCGACCGCGCGCACGCGGCGACGCATTCGGGAAAGTGCGGCCCAGGCGAGCGGCCTTGAAAGAGATGTCGTTCCCCGATGGTGTCCCATCTGCACGCCAGTCACGACGGTTCCGATCCTACCAGCGAGTGCGCGCGGCATTCCAGGTGCTCCGACGCGCCGCGGGGCGACGTGCCCGCGAGCGGGCACCCCGAATCCGGTCCGCCAGCGGGATCGACTACCCTTGTACTCCGTGAACACGATCGCGAACGACCTCCCCACGACCCAGTGGGTGCTCACCCTCTCCTGCATCGACGGCCCGGGAATCGTGCACGCCATCAGCGGCGCGATCGTCGCCGCCGGCGGCAACATCGCCGAGAGCCAGCAGTTCGCGAGCCACGACACGGGACGCTTCTTCATGCGCCTGCAGGTGGAGGCGGTGGCCCAGCCCGACACCTTCGAGGGCCGCTTCGAGCAGGCGCTCGCCCCGGTGACCGAGCGCTATCACATGACCTGGCGCCTCGACACGGTGGGCCGACCGGTGCGCACGCTGATCCTCGCGTCCACCGCCACTCACTGCGTCAACGATCTGCTCTACCGGCGCCGCGGCGGCCAACTGCCCATCGAGGTGCCGCTCATCCTCTCGAACCACGAGACGGTGCGCGACATCGCCGAGTTCTACGACGTGCCGTTCGAGCACCGCGCGATCGCCGGCGCCGACGACAAGGCCGCCTTCGAGGCGCGCGTGCTCGCCGCGGTCGACGAGCTCGACATCGAGCTCGTCGTGCTGGCCCGCTACATGCAGATCCTCTCCCCCGGCCTCTGCGAGGCGCTCGCGGGCAAGGCGATCAACATCCACCACTCGTTCCTGCCGGGGTTCAAGGGCGCCAACCCCTACAAGCAGGCGCACCAGCGCGGCGTGAAGCTCATCGGCGCGACGGCCCACTTCGTCACCACCGACCTCGACGAGGGCCCGATCATCGAGCAGGACACGATCCGCGTCGATCACTCCTACTCCGTGCGCGAGCTGACGCAGCTGGGCCAGGACGTCGAGGCGCGCGTGCTGCGCCACGCGGTGCGCTCGTTCGCCGAGAACCGCGTGCTTGCCGACGGCGACCGCACCATCATCTTCTAGGCCGGGCTGATGCGGCGGGGTCGGCGTCACCGAACCCCCGGCTGCCCCGGCCGCGCCCGGACCCGCGATCCACGAGCGCCGGATCGGCCTCCGACCGCGCGGAGAGCTCGATCCGCAATCCCGCGATCATCGCGGTGAGGCCGAGCCGGTAGGCCGCATCGGCCGGCCGCTCGCCGGCCGCGGCGAGCGCGCGATCCCGGGCCGCGTAGCCGGCCGAGAAGGCGGGCACGTCGGCGCGGGGGCCCGGATCCAGCATGTCCGCGGCGGCGGCCGCGTCGAGGGCCGCTCCCAGCAGGAACGACTCGACGGCCACGATCACCGAGAGCGCCCGCGCCTCGGGCCAGCCCGCCCGCACGAGCGCCGAGACCACCGCGTCGTACATGAGGCTCGTGCGTGACGCGGCGGTGAGCGGGGTCGTCGCGAGCAGCGCGATGGTCGGCGGATGCGCGGCGAATGCCGCCCGGTAGGAGTCGGCCCAGCGCTCGAGGGCCCGGTCCCACGGCATCTGCTCGAAGCACTCGACGTCGATGCGGTCGCTGATGAGCTCGCGCACGCCCGCGATGAGGTCGGAGCGGCTCGCGACGTGGTTGTAGAGCGACGAGGGGCGCACCCCGAGCGCGTGCGCGACGGCGCGCATGCCCGCGCCCGCCTCGCCCTGCTCGTCGATCATGCGCAGTGCCGTCTCGAGGATCAGCTCGCGCGAGAGCACCCGGCGGCGCGGCCGCCCGGCGCCGCGCCGCTGTGCGTTGCTTCCGCCGTGCGTGCTCTCACCGCGCTCCCGCACGTCGCCTCCTTCGGACTCCCGCGTCTCGGTCACGAACCTCCGACCGCCGCTCGCGCTCGGCCGGATTTCGTATTATTCTCAAGCCGACCACAAACGAACTCTGTTCGTTAATCGTGAGCGTACCGGGCTCCGCCGAGCGAAGTCCAGCACCGAGAACAGCAAGGATGCAGTCCCATGGGCACCACCGTCTTCACCGGAGGCACGATCCTGATCGATGCCGCAGCAGCGCCGGGCACCCTCACGAGCACGGCCATCGCCTTCCGCGACGGCCGGGTGGTCGCCCTGGGCGCCGAGGCCGAGCAGCTTGCCGCGCAGGATCCCGCGACCGAGACGATCGACCTCCGCGGCGGCACGCTCGCGCCGGCGCCGGGCGACGGGCATGCGCACCCGCTGCTCGGCGGCCAGGAGGCCCTCGGCCCCGCGATCCGCGAGGCCGCCGACGTGCCCGGCATCCTCGCCGCCGTCGCCGCGTGGAAGGCCGCCCACCCCGAGGCCGCCTGGATCATCGGCGGCAGCTACGACGCGACCTTCGCCGAGGGCGGGCTCTTCGACGCGCGCTGGCTCGACGAGGTCACCGGAGACACGCCGACCATTCTGCGCGCCTGGGACTACCACACCGCGTGGGTCAACTCCGCGGCGCTCGCGGCCGCAGGCATCACCGCGGAGACGCCCGACCCGCCGCTCGGCCGCATCGTGCGCCGCGACGACGGCGCACCGCTCGGCACGCTGCAGGAGGCGGCGGCCAACGACTTCCTCGCCACGACCGCTCCCGCGTTCGCCCTCGAGCAGCGGATCGGGGCGATCGAGCAGGCCACGCGACGCTATGCGGCACAGGGCACGACCTGGGTGCAGGACGCCTGGGTGGAGCCGACCGACATCGAGGTCTACCGTGCGGCGCTCGCGCAGGGACGCCTGCACACTCGGGTCAACCTCGCGCAGCGCGCGGATCCGGCCCGCTGGCGCGAGCAGGTGGCCGAGTTCGCGGCCGCCAGGGAGTCGGTTCGCGCGCTCGGCGCAGATCGGCTCAGCGCCGAGACCGTCAAGTTCTTCGTCGACGGCGTGATCGAGAGCCACACGGCCGCACTCATCGAGCCCTACGCCGACCGCCCGCACGAGCACGGCCTGCCGAACTGGACTCCGGAGGAGCTCTCGGCCGCGGCCGCCGCCTTCGACGCCGCCGGGTTCCAGCTGCACCTGCACGCCATCGGCGACGCCGCCAACCGCTTCGCGCTCGACGCGATCGAGGCCGCCAGCGCGGCCAACGGCCCCCGCGAGCGCCACCACGTCATCGCCCACGTCGCCCTGCTCGACCCGGCCGACGTCGCCCGCTTCGCCGCGCTCGGCGTCATCGCGAACTTCGAGCCGTACTGGGCCCAGTGCGACGCAGTGATGCGCGACCTCACGATTCCGCACCTCGGGCACCCCCGCGACGAGTGGCAGTATCTCATCGGGTCCGTGCACCGCTCCGGCGCCACCGTCTCGTTCGGCAGCGACTGGCCCGTCACCACGCTCGACTGGCGGCCCGCCCTCTCCACCGCCGTCACCCGGCACAGCCACGTCGAGCCGGACGCGCCGGCCTGGCTGCCCGACGAGCGCGTCGACGCGGCCTCCGCCTACGCCGCCTACACCCGCGGGATCGCGCGCCAGGCCCTCGCCCCCGACCGCGGCACCCTCGCCGTCGGCCAGACCGCCGACGCCGTCTGGCTGTCGGCCGATCCGCTGCGCATCGCCCCGGAGGCGATCGCCGAGCTCGAGGTGCTCGGCACCTGGCTCGCGGGCGACGCCACGTTCCGCGCGTGATCCTCACCACCCCTCAACGCCTCACCGAATCGAAGGAGACACCGTGAGCGAAACCACCCAACCCCATCTCAAGCGGGCACTGGGCCTCGTCGGGCTGACGCTCTTCGGGGTGACCTACATGACGGTGATCACGGTCTTCACGACCTACGGCATCGTCAACCAGGTGACCGACGGCCACCTGCCGGCCGCCTACGTCGTCGCCGTCGTCGCGATGCTCTTCACCGCTGCGAGCTACGGCGCCATGGTGCGCCGCTATCCGGTCGCCGGATCCGCGTACACCTACACCCAGCAGTCGTTCGGCGGCGCGGCCGGCTTCATCACCGGCTGGGTCATGCTGCTCGACTACCTGTTCATCCCGATGATCAACTTCATGCTCATCGGCATCTACCTCAACACGCAGTTCCCCGCGATCCCGGTGTGGGCGTTCACCCTGGTGGCGCTGCTGCTCGTGCTGCTGTTCAACATCCTGGGCATCACCCTCGTCAACAAGGTCAACTTCGCGATCATCGCGCTGTCGGTGATCCTGGTCGTGCTCTTCATGGTGCTGGCCTTCAAGTACGCCTTCGGCGGCGACACCTCGGTGAGCCTCGTCGAGCCGTTCACCTTCGGCGAGGGCGGGATCGGCGCGATCGCGTCGGGCGCCGCGATCCTCGCGCTCTCGTTCCTCGGCTTCGACGCGGTCTCCACCCTCTCCGAGGAGGCGAAGCGCCCCCGCAAGGACATCCCGCGCGCCATCGTGCTCGCCACCCTGGTCGGCGGTCTCTTCTTCATCCTCGTGTCGTGGGCCGGCTCGATCGCGTTCCAGCCCGACTGGACCTCGCTCAGCGACGCGGAGATCGAGGCGGCCGGCGTGACCGTCATGGACAACATCGGCGGCGAGGCCTTCACGGCGTTCTTCGTGGCCGTGTACGTGGTCGGCGCCTTCGGATCCGGCATGACCGGCCAGGTCTCGGTGTCGCGCATCCTCTACGCGATGGGTCGCGACGGCATGCTCCCCAAGCCGCTGTCGCGCCTGCACGCCCGCTTCGGCACCCCCATCGTCGCCGCGTGCGTCGTGTCGGTGTTCGCGCTCTCCGCGCTGTTCCTCTCACTCGACGTCGTGGCGTTCATGATCAGCTTCGGCGCCCTCGCGGCGTTCGCGATGGTGAACCTGTCGGTGATCCGCACCTACCTCTTCCCGAAGGGCGGGCGACGGCAGCCGCTCACCGCGCGGGAGATCCTCACGCGCGGCGTGGCCCCGGCCATCGGCTTCCTCCTCACCATCTGGCTGTGGACCTCGCTCGAGCCGACCACCTGGATCGTGGGCGGGATCTGGATCGCCGTCGGCGTCGTCATCATCGCGATCGTGACGCGCGGGTTCCGGCGACCGGTGCCGAAGATGGACTTCTCGGAGGGGGATCCCACCACGGAGCAGATCGACCAGCTCGCCGAGGACTACCCGCTGGATCCGCGGCAGTAGCGCGCGCCGGTGCGCCGGCACGGGCCGGCGCACCGTTCGTACCGTACGCACCGTACGCGCGGTCCGAGCCGTCCGCGGAGTACGCGCCGGATCACGGCTCCCGGCCGGGGTCCGACGCGTCCCGCTCGGCCCGCGCGGCGCGCTCGGCCCGCGCGGCGCGCTCGGCGCGGAGTCCGTTGAGCATCAGCCGGAGGCCCGTCTCGAAGGCGAGATCGGCGGGACCCGTGCCCGTGCGCTCGACGAGCCGCTGCCGCGCGCGGTACGCCTCGGTGAACTCGGGCACGTCGTCCCGCGGGCCCGGATCCATCATGTCGGGAGCCGCCGCGGCGTCGAGCGCCGACCCCAGGATGAACGATTCGAGCGACACGAGGATGTTGAGCGCCTCGTCACTGCTCCAACCGACGTCGGTGAGCGTGCGGATCACGCGATCGTAGGCGACGCTCACCGACGAGGCCGGATGGAACGGCATCACCGCGAGCAGCGCGATCGTCGGCGGGTGCGCGGCGAAGGCGTCGCGGTACTCGCGAGCCCAGACGATGAGCGCGGCGTCCCAGGGCTCGGCGTCGAACATCTCGCCCGTGATCCGCTCGCCGATCAGTTCGCGGATGCCCCGGAAGATGTCGTCCTTGCCCTCGACGTGGTTGTAGAGCGCCGACGGGCGCACGCCGAGCTCGTTCGCGACGTCGCGCATGCCGAAGCCGTCCTGCCCGTGCTCGTCGAGCAGCCGCAGCGCGGTCTCGATGATCATCGTGCGCGAGAGCACCTGCTCGCTCGGGCGCCCCACGCGACGGCGCCCCCCGCGGCCCGTCGGCGCTGCGGCTTCGTCCATGCTGGTGCCCCTCGTCTCGGCACGGACCCCGTTCCCCGGGCGAACTCGCGCATCGGCCTCGATGGGACTAGTCTATGCAGTGCAAAAAGAACCTCGTTCATTTTGTGCGCTCCCAGTCGGCGGCCACCGGCGCACCGGGGCCGTCCCCGCGCATCGACACGCCCACCGCGACTCGACACGCCCACCGCGACTCGTCGCGGGCCATCACGCAGCACCACGTACCGTCACGCACCATCCCGCATCAAAGGAGATCCACATGAGCCGACCCGCCGCGCCCCACCTCAGGCGGACGCTGGGCCCGATCACCCTCACCCTGTTCGGCCTGTCCTACATGGCCATCGGCACCGTGTTCACCACCTACGGCATCGTCAATCAGATCACCGACGGCCACCTCGTCGACTCCTACGTCGTGGCCCTGATCGTCATGCTGTTCACCGCATCGAGCTACGCCGCGATGGTGCGCCGCTACCCCGTGGCCGGCTCCGCCTACACCTACTCGCAGCAGGCCTTCGGCGGTGCGACCGGGTTTCTCACCGGCTGGGTGCTCATGCTCGACTACCTCTTCATCCCCATGATCAACTTCCTGATCCTGGGCCTCTACGTGGGCACCCAGTTCCCCAGCGTGCCCACCTGGGTCTTCACGCTCGCGGCGCTCATCGCCGTCTTCGTCTTCAACGTGCTCGGCATCTCGCTCGTCGGCAAGATCAACACCGCCATCGTGGTCGTCTCGATGGCGGCCGTGCTCGTCTTCGCGATCCTCGCGATCAAGACCGCGATCGGCGACCCCGACGCGCCGAGCCTCATCGAGCCCTTCATCCCGGGTTCGGCCGACTACAGCCCCATCTTCACCGGCGCAGCGGTCCTCGCCCTGTCCTTCCTCGGTTTCGACGCCGTCTCGACCCTCTCCGAGGAGGCGAAGCATCCGCGTCGCGACATCCCCCGCGCCATCATGCTCACCACCATCATCGGCGGCCTCGTCTTCATCTTCGTCTCGTGGGTCGGCGCACGCGCCTACTCCCTCGACGACTGGAGCCAGGCGCCGCAGGAGCTGCTCGACGCGGCGGGCGTGGTGCTGTTCGACCACGTCGGAGGCGACATCCTCACCGGCATCTTCATCATCATCACCGTCGCCGGCTGCTTCGGCTCCGGGCTCGCCGGCCAGGTCGCCGTATCGCGCATCCTCTACTCGATGGGTCGCGACGGGATCCTGCCGCGCCCCCTCGGGATCCTCTCCAAGCGCTTCGGCACGCCCGTCGTCGCGGCCACGGTGGTCTCCGTGTTCGCCCTGTCGAGCCTGTTCCTGAGCCTCGACCAGGCCGCGTTCATGATCTCGTTCGGCGCCCTGGCCGCATTCGCGATGGTCAACCTGACCGTGATCCGCACCTACCTGCTTCCGAAGGGCGGGCGCCAGGAGCCCCTGACCGCATGGCAGGGGATCCGCTACGGCGCGATCCCGCTCATCGGGTTCGCGCTCACCATCTGGCTCTGGACCTCGCTCGAGGCGTTCACCTGGGTGATCGGCGGGATCTGGGTGCTCATCGGCGTCGCGATCCTCGCGGCGAAGACCGGGTTCTTCCGCAGGCCGGTGCCCACGCTCGACTTCTCCGAGGAGACCCCCTCCACCGAGGCGATCGACGCCCTGGCCGAGGAGTTCCCGCTGCAGAGCGGGCGCTCGTAGCGCGCCGCCGACATCACCCCGACGAAAGGAAGCCCATGTCCACCACCATCTACCGCGGCGCCGCCGTCTTCACGGCCGACGATGCACCGGCCCGCGCAGTCGTCGAGGCCTTCGCCGTGCGCGACGGCCGCTTCTCGGCGGTCGGCACGCTCGACGAGGTGCGCGCCGCGTCCGATCCCGCGTCCGGGCCCGTCGCAGAGGTCGACCTCGCCGGCCGCTTCGTCGCGCCGGGCATCATCGACTCCCACACCCACCTTGCCGGTTTCGGGGCATCGCTCGCCAAGACGCCGCTGCGCGACTGCGCGTCGCTGAGCGAGATCCAGCAGCGACTCCTCGCGGCACGGGCGGCCGATCCCGAGGCGGCGCGCGTGCTCGGGATCGGCTGGCTCTTCGACGCCGTCGGCGACGGGCAGCCGACGGCCGCCATGCTCGACGAGGTGCTGCCCGAGGTGCCCGTCTACCTCGACGCGAACGACCTGCACTCGATGTGGGTGAACACCGCCGCGCTGCGCGAGATGGGCATCACCCGGGAGACGCCCGATCCGGTGGGCGGAGAGATCGCGCGCGACGCCGACGGCGAGGCCACCGGCATGCTCTACGAGACGGCGTGCACCCAGTACGGGTGGGCGTTCCTCGAGGCGGCGAGCACGGCCGACGACCTCGTGCACGCCCTCGACGCCGCGTTCCGCTCCTACCTCGCCGTCGGCGTCACAGGGGCCACCGAGATGTCGCTGAACGCCGCAGAGGTCTCGGGCCTGCGCACCCTCATCGCGCGCGACGGCCGCCTGCCGTTCCCGGTCACGGCGCACTGGATCCTCGAGCCGAGCGGCGACGCCGAGCGCGATCTCGCCGGGATCACCGGAATCGTCGCCCTGCGCGACGAGATCGCGGCGAGCGACGCCGCCGAGTGGCTGCGGATCGCGGGCGTGAAGTTCATCATGGACGGCGTCATCGACGCCTGCACGGCGACCATGCGCGCACCCTACGCCGACGGCAGCAACGCCGAACCCATCTGGACCGCAGAGCGGATCCTGCCCGTGGCCGCAGCGGCCGACCGCGCGGGCCTGCAGATCGCGATGCACGCGATCGGCGACCGCACGAGCGAGATCGCCCTCGACGCCGTCGAGCACTGCATCCGGGTGAACGGGCCGCGGCCCAGACGGCACCGCATCGAGCACCTCGAGTCGGTGGCCGACACCACCATCGAGCGGATGGGCGAACTCGGTGTCGTCGCGTCCATGCAGCCGGTGCACTGCGATCCCGCCGTGCTCGACAATTGGAAGGCGATGCTCGGCGACGAGCGCGGCGAGACGGGGTTCCCGTGGCAGAAGTTCCGCGCGGCCGGGGTGCCGCTGACGCTCGGCACCGACGCGCCGACCGCGCCGCACCAGCCGCTGCCCAACCTCTACATCGCGCTCACGGGCGGGTCGGTGCTCGCGCCTGAGCTCCCGCCGTACCACCCCGAACGGGTGTTCACGCCCGCGGAGGCGCTGACCGCGCTGACCGCCGGGGGCGCCTGGGCCGGCGAGATGGAGGAGACGTGCGGACGCATCCGCGCGGGGCTCGACGCGAACTTCATCGTGCTCGACGTGAACCCGCTCGAGGCGCACCCGAGCGCCCTCCTCGACGCGACGGTGCGCAGCACCCACGTGCGCGGCGCGGAGGCCCATCGGGCCTGAGCCGGTCGGCGGCTCCCTCGGGAGCCGCCGGGGCCGAGCGCCCTCAGCGGAGGTGCTCGACGTCCCCCGCCGATACCGTCAGGGTGCCGCCCGTGGGCAGATCGACGACGAGGGATCCGTCGTCGGCAAGCTCACGGGCGCGCCCGTCCACCACCTCGCCGCCGGGCAGGTGCACGCGCACCTCGGTGCCGAGCGTGAGCGAGTGCCGCGCCACGCGGGCGCGTGCGGCGCCGGGGTGCACGGCGGCGAGTTCGATCAGCCGCAGCAGCTCGGCCGCATAGGCCGCCAGCACCCGGTCGGCCAGGTCCTGCCCGGCCGGATCGGCGAGGGTGGGCGCGGGCGGGTGCGGCCAGTGCTCCGGATCCGGGCCCGTCGCGCCTCGATCCGCACCGGGATCCTCATCCCGATCCCGCGCCCCGGGTTCCGCCGCGACTCCGCCGGGCACGTCGGCGCCGGCCGAGAGCAGCGAAGCGGCCCGCCCCGTCGGCAGGTCCTCCTCCGGGATGAGCAGGTTGATCCCCGTGCCCACGATCACCGTCTCGGGATCGATCATCTCGCAGAGGATCCCGCACAGCTTCAGCCCGGGCCGGCCCGCGATCGCGTCGTCCTCGTCGCGCACGTGCACGTCGTTCGGCCACTTCACGCCGACGCGCATGCGATCGCCGAAGTACGGCTGCAGGGCGGTCGCGATGGCGGATCCCGTCAGCAGCGGAAGCCAGCCCACCCCGAGACCGCTCCGCCCGAATCCTCGCACGAGCAGGGAGGCGGCCACCGCGGTGTCCGGCGGGGTGACCCAGCCGCGGTCGAGCCGGCCGCGGCCGGCGGTCTGGTTCGCGGTCGCGAGCAGCGTGCCGTGCGGCAGCTCCTGCGGTTCGTGCGGTTCGCGCGGCTCCTGCGGTTCGCGCGGCTCCTGCGGTTCGCGCAGCTCCTGCGGCGTCGCCTCGCCTCGCCCCCCGCCGCCGGCCGACCGGCGCAGCGCGCCGGGATCCCGCATCGCGCGCGCATGCCCCCGGCCCGCCACCAGTTCGCGCAGCTCCGCGTTGGTCGACGGCGAGCTCTCGCGCCAGATCACGGTCGGCAGCAGCTCGCGCGTTCGCGTCAGTTCCATGCGCTCCACGCTACCGGCTGGTCGCGCCGCGCTCATCGGCGGGATCCGCCGCCCGCCCGTCATGCAGGAGAAAACCAGTCATGCAGGATCGGAACCCCCGAAGCCATCCGCGCCGGTGGGTATCTCCTGCACGAGCGGCGCGCGCCAGCGAGGAGCAAGCGGCACGTCGCGCACACGTAGTAGGGATTCCACCAAGGTTCTCCGATTCCGTTGGAGAGGTTCAGGAGCGTGCGGCGCACACCCCGCGCTAGGCTGGCATGCGTGACTGGAGACAACGCCACCGCAGCAGCGGCCGAGACGCTCGCGACCACCGCCGGCCGCATCGCCGACCACCGCCGCAAGTACCAGGAGGCCGTGGGCGACCGCGACGCCGCCGCCGCCGCCAAGCAGCATCCGCGAGGCAAGATGACCGCCCGCGAGCGGATCGCCGCGCTGGTCGATCCGGGCTCGTTCGTCGAGTTCGACAAGTACGTGCGGCACCGCACCCACGCGTTCGGCATGGAGGGCAGCCGCCCCTTCGGCGACTCGGTCGTCACCGGAGCCGGCACCATCCACGGCAGGCAGGTCGTCGTCTACGCGCAGGACTTCACGACGTTCGGCGGTTCGCTCGGCGAGGTCGCCGGCGAGAAGATCGTCAAGGCCATGGAGTTCGCGCTCAAGACCGGTGCCCCGATCCTCGGCATCCTCGACTCCGGCGGGGCGCGCATCCAGGAGGGCGTGGTCGCGCTCAGCAAGTACGCGAACATCTTCCGGCTCAACACCGCGTGCTCCGGCGTGATCCCGCAGATCTCCATCGTCATGGGCCCGTCCGCGGGCGGCGCGGTCTACTCGCCCGCGCTCACCGACTTCGTGATCATGGTCGACCAGACGAGCCACATGTTCGTCACGGGCCCCGACGTCATCAAGACCGTGACGGGCGAAGAGGTGGGCTTCGAAGAGCTCGGCGGCGCCCTCACGCACAACAAGACGAGCGGCGTGAGCCACTACCTCGCGAGCGACGAGCTCGACGCGCTCGACTACGCTCGGACGCTCATCAGCTACCTGCCCGACAACAACCTCGCCGAGGCTCCCGTCTACGACAGCGACACGGCGCTCGAGATCACGGACGCCGACCGCAGGCTGAACACGGTCATCCCGGACAGCCCCAACCAGCCGTACGACATGAAGTCGATCATCGAGACGATCCTCGACGGCGGCGACTTCCTCGAGGTGCAGCCGCTGTTCGCCCCCAACATCCTCATCGGCTTCGGCCGCGTCGAGGGCCGCACGGTCGGCATCGTCGCGAACCAGCCAAACCAGATGGCGGGCACGCTCAACATCGACGCGAGCGAGAAGGCCGCGCGCTTCGTGCGGTTCTGCGACGCGTTCTCGATCCCGATCCTCACCCTCGTCGATGTGCCGGGCTACCTGCCGGGCACCGACCAGGAGTTCCAGGGCGTGATCCGCCGCGGCGCGAAGCTGCTCTACGCCTACGCCGAGGCGACGGTGCCGCTCGTCACGATCATCACGCGCAAGGCGTACGGCGGCGCGTACATCGTGATGGGATCCAAGCAGATGGGCGCCGACTTCAACATCGCGTGGCCCACCGCCGAGATCGCGGTGATGGGCGGCGCCGGCGCCGTCAACATCCTCTACCGCAAGGAGCTGGCCGCCGCCGCCGAGCGCGGCGAGGACGTGGAGGCGCTGCGCGCCGAGCTGACCGCGAAGTACACCGCCGACGTCTCGAGCCCGTTCCTCGCCGCCGAGCGCGGCGAGCTCGACAATGTGCTCGAGCCCGCGGGCACCCGCCTCGCCGTCATCAAGGCGCTGCGCGGCCTGCGCGGCAAGCGCGACGAGCTGCCGGCCAAGAAGCACGGCAACATCCCGCTCTGACCGTGGACGGCCGCTCATCCCGCAAGCTCGATGGGCCGCCTGCGTCGCTGGAGCTTGTCGAGACCTCAGGAGGTGCCATGGGCGAGTACGACGCGCCGCTGCCGCCGGATGCCGCAGAGCGCGACGCCGCCAGACGCGAAGGACTCGGCGAGCAGGACGACACCCTGCACGGCGAGGACATCCGCTTCACCACGAAGCGGGTGAGCGCCGAGGAGCGCGCGGCGGTGATCGCGGTGCTCACCCGCGTGCGCGAGGAGGAGACCCGGCAGGCCAAGCGGGTGGAGCGTCGGGATCGCGAGCCGTGGGCCCGCTCCCAGCGCGTCCCCGAGGGCATCGGCGATCTGCTCGCCGAGGCCTGACCCCCCGCACCGGACATCTCCAGCCCCGCTTCGGTTCTTCGACGCGCGTCAGTTGTTGTCCTCTCGCGCGGGTTGAGGCAGCATCAACTGGCGCGCGAAGATCCCTGGGGCGGCGCCGGGTAGGCTGAACGGCATGGAGGAATCCCGGGCCGAACGCGAACTGCGCGACCTCATGCGGCGCGGCGTCGACCTCGACTTCCGCCCGCAGGGCGCGCTCGCCGAGCTGCCGCTGCGGCGCTCGGCGGTGCTCATCTTGTTCGGCGCCCTCGACCGGGTTCCGGCCCGCTCCTCGTTTCCGGCGGTGGCGCCCGAACTCGATGTGCTGCTCACCCGCCGCGCCGATCGCATGCGGCACCACGCGGGGCAGATCGCCTTCCCCGGCGGCGGGGCCGAGCCCGGCGACCGGGACTCGGCGACGACGGCGCTGCGCGAAGCCTCCGAGGAGACCGGGCTCGATCCCGCGGGCGTCGACGTGCTGGGCGCACTGCCCGAGGTGCACATTCCGGTGAGCAACAACCTGGTCACCCCCGTCGTGGGGTGGTGGCGTCTGCCGAGCCCCGTCGCCGCGGATCGCACCGAGTCCGTCGAGGTCTACCGGGTGCCGGTGGCCGAGCTGCTGGATCCCGCGGCGCGCGGCACGTCGGTGCTGCGCCGGGAGGGGATGACGCACCGCGGTGCGGCGTTCCGGCTCGCGCCGCACCTCGGCGGGCGCATCGTGTGGGGCTTCACGGGGATCCTGCTCGCCACGCTCTTCGACGAGCTCGGCTGGAGCCGCCCGTGGGATCCGGGTCGGGAGCTCCCGGTGCTGCCGTAGGAGCGCGCGCTCGGAGGGGCCGCACGGGATGGATCCTGCGACTCCGGCTCGTTCCTCGCCTCCGCGCAGGATGACCAGGGGAGGACGCACACTCACGCAGGATGACCAGGACAGGCCGCGCACTCACGCAGGATGACCAGGACAGGCCGCGCACTCACGCAGGATGACCAGGGGAGGCCGCGCACTCACGCAGGACCGCCGAGGGCGGAACCGCTAGGCGTGGCGGGCGCCCTCCTGCGGGAAGACGGTATCCGTGTCGCCGAGCTGCAGCGCGAGGGCCGTCGCCTGCGCGGCGTCCTCGAGGTTGAGCGCCCGGCGGTAGGCCATGCCGACGGAGTCGGCCACGACGGAGCAGCCGTGATGCTGCATGATCACGCAGTCGTGCTCGCGCAGCTGCTCGGCCGCGGTGTCGGCGAGCTCATCGGTGCCGTTGTGGTAGAACGGCGTCACGCCGATCGAGCCGAGGTAGTAGGCGTGGTCGAGCGTCAGCAGGCGGACCGGCTGACCGATGCTCGCCAGTACCACGGCGGTGCGGGGGTGCAGATGCAGCACGCACTCGGCGTCCGGGCGCGCCCGGTAGGCCCGATGGTGCAGCTTCCACTCGCTCGAGGGGGCCTTCGCGCCCGGCGGGACGGATCCGGACTCGTCGTCGGCGAGGGTGAGCACCGCGAAGTCGTCCGGCGTGAGCCGATCGAGCCAGGTGCCGCTGCCCGTCACCACGAACGTGTCGTCGGAGATGCGCGCGGAGAGGTTGCCCGCACTCGCGAGCACGAGTCCGCGGCCGACGGCGTCGCGCCCCACCTCGATGAGCTCCTGCACCAGACGATCCCGATTGCGCGTCATCTCACGATCCTGCTGTTCTTCCACTCCTCAACGCTACCGCGTGGAGGCGCAGCCCCGCACACGGGGGATCACGCGCGCACGAGGGATCACGCGCACACGGGGGATCACCCGCGCACGGGGGATCACGCAGGCGCGCGGGGTCGCGCAGACGCGGGCGATCACGCGGGCCTGCCGGTGAGCGCCCGATGCGTCGTCACGGCCTGCTGATCGCTCAGCGAGGCCACGTAGTCGAGGATCGCCCGGGCGCGCCCCTGCCTGCGCAGGCCCGCATCGCTCGTGTCCCCGATCAGCAGCTCGGGCCGCTCCCGCCGCAGGGCGAAGCTCGCACCGGTCGCATCCTCGACCCACTCGAGCAGCCGCCGCGGCGCCCGCCCGGAATCGACGGGATCCTGCAGCCACTGGTCGAAGCCGAGCACGAGCTCCTCCACCACCCTCGCCTGCCCGCGCTGCGTCTGCCCGAGGTCAGGACGCTCCAGCACGAAGTGCGCGTGCACGAACTTCAGCACCATCACCTCGTGCCACGCCTGCTGATCGAGCCGCACGTGCCCGCCCCGGACATCGGGGTGTTCCTCGACGACGATCGAGGTGCGCAGGTGCTCGATCCACCGCCGGGTGAAGCTCGAGACCGCTCGCTCGCTGTCGATCCCGCCGTCGTAGGGCGCAGCGAGCAGCGCCTCCCCCACCTCGGCGCTCACCCGCGCCACCGCGGCCCCGAACGCCTCGCGGTCGGCGATCCAGGCGTCCTTGCTCCGCAGTCGGCGCCACAGCAGTTCGAGAGACCGCCCCGGCGCCCGCCACGAGGCGAGGAGCTCGCCGATCTCCTCGGCGGCGAAGGACGCGGAGTGCTCCAGCCAGGCACGCAGCTCGCCCGCCACCGCGGCCTGCTGCAGCACCCCCGCCCGGGTGAAGTCGTCGAGGTCGTGCACGGCGTATGCGATGTCGTCGGCCAGGTCCATGACGGCGCACTCGACCGTCTGCACCCCCTCGCGGATCCCCGGGAACGCCGCGCGGGCGTGCTCCATCTCGATCGCCTCGAGCGCGTACGCGGAGAACTTCTCGGCCCCCTCCGCCGCGTCGGTACCGACGCCCCGCGGTCGATCCTGCGGCGCCAAGCGCTCCGCGGTCACGCCGATCCAGGCCGATCGCGTCCAGGGGTACTTGAGTGTCGCCGCACGGGTGGCCGCCGTGAGGTTGAGCCCGGGGAAGTCGCGGCCCAGGGTGTCGAGCCGGGTGAGGATGCGGAAGCTCTGCGCGTTGCCCTCGAAGCCCTCGGCCAGCCCGAGGCGGTCGCGCGCCACCCGGTCGAGCACCCGCTCCCCGAGGTGGCCGAAGGGCGGGTGGCCGAGGTCGTGGGCGTGGGCCGCGGCCTGCGCGACGATCGTGTCGCATCCGCCGAGCCGTGCGAGAACGGCGCCGGTCTCATCGTCCTCGCTCCGCTCGCCTCGGACGAATGCCGCGTGCCGCGCCTCCTGCCCCGCGAGCTGCGCGGCGATCACCCGTGCGACGGCGCTCACCTTGAGCGAGTGGGTGAGTCGATTGTGCATCACCGGCCCGACGCCCGACTGCGGCACCACCTGGGTGACGTCCGAGAGCCGCGCGAAGTAGGAGGAGAAGCGGATGCGCTCGAGATCGACGCGATATTCCTGGGGGCTGCGCGTGCCGGGCGCGCCGTCAGCGTCGTCGACGGCGGCGGAGCGGTGCTGGGAGGAGACGTGCTCGACGTATCGGCGCGCCTCGCGCGGCTCGGGCGGCTCGGACACCTCGCGCGGCTCGGGCGCCTCGATCCCGCGCTCCACCGGGCGTCGGCCGTGATCCTCCTGAGCCTGTGCGGTCATGGGCCTATTCAATCATCCGCCCGACGCCCGGCAGCGCAGCACCGTGTGTAGTGTGAGAACGGCGAAGGAGGTCGGGATGAGCGGCGCGGATCGGGCGAGCGGCGAGCCGGAGTGCTCGGAACGGATCGGATCGGATCCGCCGGGCACCCCCGAGCGCGACAGCGACGGCGACGGCACCGCCGAACGCGACGGCGACGGCACCCCCGAGCGCGACGGCAACGGCACCCCCGAGCCCGGCGGCAATCGCACCCGCGCCGAGAACGTGCCCGCCATCGAGCGGGCGAGCGGGCGGGGCTGGGGCGAGTGGGTGGCGCTCTTCGAAGCCCGACGCGCCGGCGCGCTGGGGCACGGCGAGATCGTGCGGATCGCGCGTTCGGCGATGCCCGCCGAACTGCAGAACCCGGACTGGTGGGCGCAGGCCACCGCAATCGCCTACGAGCAGCACGCGGGGCTGCGGGTGCCGGGACAGTCCTCGAGGGGCGACTTCCGGGTGAGCGCCAGCCGCACGCTGCCGCTCGACCGCGACGCGGCGATCGAGGCCTGGGCGGCGACGCATGGCGCACGCACCGAGCATCTCGGGCACACCCCGGGGCCGCCGCGTCGCTCCCGCACCGAGAAGCGCAGTTTTTGGCGTTTCGCCCTCGACGGGGCGGGCCGGGTGGAGGTGTCCGCCACGCCGAAGGGCGAGAAGACATCGCTCGGGGTGAACCACGACGGCCTCGCAGACGGAGAGCGCATCGAGGAGTGGCGCGCGCACTGGAAGTCGCTGCTGGCCGAGCTCTGAGCGGGGTACGCCGAGCCACGCCGAGCCACGGGGTCCACGGCGGCGCATGGCGATCAACGGCGCGCTGCCGGTCGCCCGCGCAGCAGGGGCGCGGATCGACTGGGTACGCTGAGCATCGAGCATCCGGAGGAGCGAGCATGAGCGACAGGATCGGCATCGTCTGGAATCCGTCGAAGGTGGAGGAGGCGGATCTGCGGCGCGCCGTGGAGGGCGCGATCGAGCGCGTGTTCCCCGGCACGCGGGAGCGGCCCGAATGCCTCTGGTTCGAGACGACCGAGGACGATCCCGGCCAGGGCGCCGCGGGCGACGCGCTGGCGCGCGGATGCGACGTGGTGGTCGCCGCCGGCGGAGACGGCACGGTGCGCGCGGTGGCCGAGCGGCTGGGCGGATCGGGCACCCCGGAGGCCGAGCTGGGCGTCGTGCCGCTGGGAACCGGCAATCTGCTCGCCAGGAACCTCGGCATCCCGCTCGGTGATCCGCAGGCCGCGTTCGCACGCGTGCTGGAACGCGCGGGATCGCGGCTCGACCTCGGCGTGGTGCGCGTGCGCTCGACGCCAACGCACGACGATGCCGGAAGCGTCGATCCCGCGCGCGTCGAAGCCGGGCGCGACGATCCCGCGCGCGTCGAAGCCGGCGACGACGGATTCGACCGGCGCTACGGCTTCGTGGTGATGACCGGGTTCGGCATCGACGCCCAGATGATCACGGAGACGGACGACGAGCTCAAGGCGAGATCCGGCTGGCTCGCCTATGTCGAATCGCTCGGGCGCGCCGCGTCGGGCGCCGAGGTCGTGGAATTCGCGCTGCGTCTGGATGCGGAGAAGCCGCGCACGGAGACCGCCCACACGATGCTCGTGGCGAACTGCGGCAGCATTCAGGGCGGGATCACGCTGCTCCCCGACGCCGTTCCCGATGACGGTCGGCTCGATCTGCTCGTGCTACGCGCCGAGACCGCCGGGGCCTGGCTCGACACCATGAAGAACATGGTGTGGGACAACGGGGTGAAGCGGCTCATCTCCCGGGGCGGCGAAGCCGAAAGCTCCGGATCCACCGCCCATCTGCGCGCCCGCGCCGTGCGCGTGGATCTGCCCGTGCCGCTCGCATTCGAGGTCGACGGCGACGACGTGGGCGAGATCACGGCGTTCGAGGCCAGGATCCTGCCGGGCGCGCTCCGAGTGCGCTGAGCCGTCCAGCCGCTTCACCCCGGTCTCCAAGCGTCTTCAATGGGGCGCCTGTCAGGGTGGAACCACACAGCCCGATCCACCGCGCCCGCGTCAGGAGCCTCCCGTGCAGAAGTCCCAGAAGATCCTCATCGGCGCCGGAGCCGGCGTGCTCGCGCTCGCGGCCGTCGCCGCTCTGGCAGGTCCGGTCGTCTATCGCGACTTCATCGCTCCGCCCGCGGCGTCGGCGCCGACGCTGAGCGGCGACGAGAACATCCTGCCGGGCGAGTCGGCGGGCGAGGCCCTCGATCCCGCAACCCTCGTCGGGGTCTGGAACGTGGCCCAGGGATCAGAGGCCGGCTATCGCGTCGACGAGGTGCTGAACGGCACCGACGTGACCGTCACCGGGCGCACCGACCGGGTGGACGGCCGGTTCACCATCGGCGCGGACGGTCTCACCCTCGAGGCGGCCGAGCTGACGGTCGACGTCGCCTCGATCTCCACGGACAGCGCGCAGCGAGACGCCTACTTCCGCGACCAGGCGCTGCGCACCGACGAGTTCCCGACCGCCGCGTTCGCGCTCACCGAGCCCGTCGCGCTCGAGCAGGCCCCGAACGCCGGAGACGTGGTGCAGGCCGAGGCCACCGGCGACCTCACGATCGCGGGGGCCACCCGAACGGTCACGGCATCGGTCGAGGTGCGCTCGGACGGCACTACCGCTGAGATCGCCGGCTCGATCCCCATCGTCTTCGCCGACTTCGGCGTCGAGGCGCCCGATCTGGGCTTCGTGTCGGTCGAGGAGACCGGTTTCGTCGAATTCCAGCTCACCGCCGCCCGCCAGTAGCGCCGCGGCACCCGTCCCGCGCTCCATCGCCCCGCGTCGTCCTGCGCGAAGTCGCAGGATCCACGGTCCCGGCTCTCACGAGCGCTGCACTCCCGGGCGGGCGGACCGCCGATCTACTGCACCGACCAGCCGCCGTCCGAGGGCAGGATCGCGCCGTTGATGTTGACGCCGTCGTCGCTCAGCAGGAAGGCGATCGACGCGGCGAGGTGCTCGGGCGCCGCGACCGAGGGGATCGCCGACTGGAACGGGTGCAGCCGCGCGCTGCCCGTTTCTGAGACGTGCGCGGGGAAGGGGATCCCGGTCGCCACGCCGCCCGGCGCGACCGCGTTGACCCGCAGACCCTGCTGGGCGTACATGAACGCGGCGCTGCGCGTGAGCCCGACGACGCCGTGCTTGGAGACCGTGTAGGCGTTGCCCGAGGCGTTGCCCCGCAGACCGGCCTCCGACGAGACGTTCACGATCGAGCCGCTGCCCGCGGCGAGCATCACCGGCACGACCGCGCGCGTGAGCTTGAAGACGCCGGTGAGGTTGATCCCGATCACCCGGTCCCAGATCTCGTCGCTCGTCTCGTGGATGGGCGAGAAGTCGTCGTTCACCCCGGCGACGTTCGCGAGGCCGTCGATGCGCTCCCCGGCAGCGGCGATGATCCGATCGATGCCGACCTGCGTGGTGACGTCGGCGGCGACCGCTACGACCCGCCCCTCGGGCGCCGAGGCCGCGAACTCGGCGAGCCGGTCCTCGGAGATGTCGACCGCGATCACCCGACCGCCCTCGCGCACGATGCGCGACGCGGTGGCCCGCCCGATCCCTCCGGCGGCGCCGGTGACGATCACGGTCCGCCCCTCGAAGCGGCCGGGGGTGATCCGCTCCTGCCAGCCGCTCGGGCCGTCGTCCTCGGGGATCTCGCCCCCGTTCGCCGCCCGCACGAGGTCGTCCACGACCGACTGCGGCATGCGTCCCTGGCTCATCTCGACGAGCTGCTGCAGCGGGAGCGAGCGCACCGGATCGAGCGAGTTCGCGTCGGTGCCCGACTGGGCCAGCAGGTTGCGGATCAGCTCGCCCCCCTGCGGGTGGTCGAGCCAGTCGCCGATCGAGCTGTTGGCGGTGAGCTGGGACATGCGGGCCTCCTCGGTACGTGTGCGGCACTGCGGCGGAACCGGCACTCGGCGCGGCTCCGTGCACTCCACAGCGTATCCGACAACTGTCGGAGAAGCCAGGATTCCGTGCGCGCTCAGCCGACGAACCGCGACGGCGACGGCGACGATTCCGCGGCCTGGCAGAATCGGAACATGGATCCCAGAGCCGCACACACCCGCGCCCGCCTGCACCGCGCGGTGCTCGAGCTGGCGGCCGAACGCGAACTCGACGAGATCTCGGTCACGCAGCTCGTGACCCGGGCCGGAGTCAATCGCAGCAGCTACTATCAGCACTTCTCGAGCCGGGAGGAACTCCTCGCCAGCGCGCTCGAGACCGCCGAAGACGCTGCAGGCCGCGTGCGCACCCCCGTACGCATTCCGAGCACGGGCCGCGCCGCGCCGGCACTCGTGCGCTTCCTCGCGCACTTCGCCGAGCACGCCGCCGTCTACCGCCGAGCGCTCGGGCCCGACGGATCGGCGCTCGTCGCCTCGCGCGTGCGAGCGCGCACCGTCGATCTCGTGCGCGAGGGCATCGAGCTCTCGCGCACCCCGCGGACTGGCCTGCCGCTCGACATCGAGGCGGCGGGCACCGCGGGTGCGCTGCTCGGCGTCATCGAGGCCTGGATCGCGCGCGATCCTCTCCCCTCGCCGGACGTCGCCGCGGAGTGGATGTGGCGCATCCTCTCAGGTCCCGAGCATGGCACGCCGGGATCCCCGCCGCCTGCGGCCGCAGCCCACGGGCTGTCGGGATCCTAACCGTCCGCGAGGTCCGCGGCCGACGCGGGCAGCTTGCGCACCCTCGCCCTGCGGCGCTTCCGCTGCGGAATCATCGACCGCATCTCTTCGAGCTTGCCGAAGCAGAGCAGACGATCCTCCGCCTCCAGCACCACGTGCTTGCGCGGATTCGGGATCGCCTGCACGCCGCGGTGCAGCGTCAGCACGGTGATGTCGCGATCCCAGAGACCGAGATCGCCGAGTGTCTTGCCCACGTGTTCCGAGCCCGCGTGCATCGTGAGCTCGGCCACGCCGTAGCCCGTCGACACGCTCAGCCGCTGCCGCACGTCGATCTCGGGGAAGTCGACCTGATTCGCGATGTAGTCGATGATGGCGCCCGCCACGTCGAGCCCCGTGGCGGTCTCGATGCCCTGGAGGCCGGGCGAGGAATTGACCTCCATCACGAGCGGCCCGTCGTCGCCCTCGAGCATGTCGACCCCCGCGACGCGGAGCCCCATGATCTGCGCGGCGCGCACCGCCGCCTGCTCGTACGCCGGATCGAGCTGCACCGCCTCGACGGTGCCGCCCCGATGCACGTTCGAGCGGAACTCGTCCCCGCTCGCGATGCGCCGCATCGCCGCGACCACTCGATCCCCCACCACCAGCGCGCGGATGTCGCGCCCGCGGCTCTCGGCGATGAAGCGCTGGATCAGCACGTTCTGGCGAGTGGAGTGCAACGTCTCGATGATGGCCTCCGCCACCTTCACCTGCGGGGCGAGGATCACGCCGATGCCCTGCGTGCCCTCGAGCAGCTTGATCACCACCGGCGCACCGCCCACGCTCTCGATCGCAGCGCGCACGTCGGCGCGATTGCGCACGAAGGCCGTGGCCGGCATGTCGATACTGTGACGGGAGAGGATCTGTATCGCCCGCAGCTTGTCGCGGGCGTTGGAGATGCCGTTCGCCGTGTTCGGCGTGTAGACGTCCATCTGCTCGAACTGCCGCACGACGGCAGTGCCGAAGTAGGTGATGGAGCCGCCGATCCGCGGCAGGATCGCGTCGTAGTCGCTGAGCTGCTTGCCACGGTACAGCAGGTCGGGCTCCTCGGGCGTGGCGAGGTCGATCGCGAAGCGCAGGGTATTGAGCACCCGCGCCGTGTGGCCCCGGTCGGCCGCTGCCGCTTGCAGCCTCTGCGTGGAGTACGCGTGCGGGGCGCGCGAAAGAATCGCCAGTTTCACCGTGGTTCCCTGCCAAGATAGATGCGTGAGCGGACCCCACTATTCAAGCACCCCGACGGGCTGGCGTGAATGGGTGTCGCTGAACGGAATCGGCGTGCCCTGGATCAAGGCGAAGATCGACACGGGCGCGCAGACCTCGGCGCTGCACGCGACGGAGATCACGGAGTTCGTGCGCGACGGCGCGCCGTGGGTGCGCTTCGAGGTGCAGCCCTGGCAGGTCACCGACGACGACGCGGTCGCCGTCGAACTGCCGGTGCACGACCGGCGCACCGTGCGCAGCTCCTCCGGGCACGCGCAGGAGCGACCGGTGGTGCTCATGGAGATCGGGATCGCCGGCCGCACGATCGAGGCGGAGGTGACCCTGACCGACCGCGAGGAGATGGTCTTCCGCATGCTGATCGGACGAGAGGCGCTGCGCCGGGGCTTCGTCGTCGACTCGGCCGCGTCGTTCCTGGGGGGCAAGCCGCCCCGCGCGATCCGCCGTCGCAATCGCGGGGCATAGGCGTCCCGCACCCCCGGGGCCCCGGCGCCCCGGCGCCCCGGCGCCCCAGGGCCCCCGCGCCCGATCCTCCCTATCCCGCCGCCGCTCAGTGTTGCCGAATCGTCCATGCGCGCGCAGAATACCGACGATTCGCGCACACTCGATTCTCCAGGAAGCTACGCTGAGGGCATGAGCGGCAGCGACCTCGAACTCATCCCGGCGGGCACGGAGTTCACCCCCGAGCAGATCACCCACTACGCCGACCCGGACACGCGATCCCTCGAGCAGGCCGTGCTCGACGCCGACGTGCTCGTGAGCGCCCCGCACGCCGGCGCGGCGATCCCCGAGGAGGTCGCCGAGTTCCTCTCGCCCGCCCTGACCCGGCGCCTGCAGTACGACTTCAGCGACGTCTCCACCGCCGCGGTCGTCGTGCGGTGGGCCGAGATCGATCCTCGGATCGTCGCCGTCGTCAACCCGCACCCTCGGCTCATCCGCGACCCCAACCGCGCAAAGCCCGCCGACGTGCGCGCCGACCTCACCGCCGCGCTCGAGCGCGTGCGCGCCGCCGGCGCCTGGCAGCCGGTCGATCTGACCGGTGTCGACGCGATCCGACCGGTCACCTTCTCGTTCTTCCCGATCCTCGAGGTGCCCGGCACGGACGACGGGATCGCCCGCCTCGTCGATGCCTTCGCGCGAACCGCGGAGCAGGGGCTCGGCGTCTACGAGCGCACCCGCGACGCGCTCACCGAGATGTTCCTCGCGAACGGGCTGGAGCGCGGGGGCAGCATCACCCGGCTGTCGTTCCACGACACCATGAACACGACGACGACCCGAGAAGGCGCCGTAAGCGTCGCGCGCGCCGAACGCGACATGCTCCCCGACGTGGTGGCCCTGTCGAACCGCGGCGACCACCGGGGTGAGCCGCGGGATCCCGCCGATCCGCCGACCATGGACGGAGCCGCGCTGCGTCGCCTGGCCGACGCGCACCGCGACGGCTTCGAGGTCGCGGATCCCGGCGCCGTGCGCCTCAACCAGCCGTACCTCGGCAGCCAGGAGATCCTCGCTGCGGGCGCGCGGTTCCGCGCCCTCGCGCGAGAGGCCGGCGAAGCGGGCCTCGGCCTCGGCGCGGTGCAGGCCGAGTTCCTGCGCGAGTACCTGCTGGGCCCCGAGGCCACTGCACAGCTGCGCGATCCCGGATCCGACTGGGTGGATGAGGATCCCGCGCGCGTGGATGCGCTCGCCCACGCGTGCAAGCGGGCCTGGGACGCGTTCCGCGACGGCGGAGCCTGATCCGCAGCGCGGAGCGCGGGAGGGGGCGCGGGACCGGGCGCGGGACCGGGCGCGGGACCTCGTGGGCGTCTGCGGCTCAGCCGCCCCAGAGCACTCCGAAGAGCGCGCCGGCCGCGATCGTCGACGCCGCGAGCACCAGGGTGGGCACGAAGAAGGAGTGATCCACCAGTTTCGAGCCGAGTCGCGTGCTCCCGGAGGTGTCGAAGTTCGCGGCCGCGATCTGCGAGCCGTTGGTCGGCAGCAGATAGATCCCGGCGAACGCGCCGGCCCACATGCCGGAGAGCAGCCCGAGCGGGATCCCCGCGGCGAGGCCGATCGGCACGATCGTGCGCGTCGCGGTGGACTGGCTGGTGGTGAGCACGCACACCAGGAACACGCCGAGCGCGAAGATCCACGGCACGGCCGCGACGAGACTGCCGACGCCGTCGGCGATCACCTCGGTGTGCGCGGCGAGGAAGGTGTCGGTCAGCCACGCCAGCCCGAAGAGCGCGATGGCCGAGACCATGCCGGCGCGGAAGACGGTCATGGTCGGGATCTCGGCGACCTTGGGCCGCGACACGAGCAGGATCACCGTGCCCGCGACGAACATCACGATCTCGATGATCGGCGTCATGGAGATCGGATCCCCCGCCGCGTCGAGCGGGCGGATCCCCGTGAACAGTCCGAAGGCAACGATCACGGCGACTCCGGTCAGGAAGATCAGCGCGGCGTTGCGGCCGGATGAGGTGACGGTCACCTGCGCCTGCACCTGCTGCGCGTCGGCCTGGGGCGCCGGGATCTCGCCCGAGGCGATCTTCGCCTGGATGTCCGGATCATCGGCGATGTCCTTGCCCAGCCGGTTGACCACGAAACTCGAGACCACGATCCCGACGACGGCAGCGGGGATCGTGACCTTGAGGATGTCGATGAGCTCGAAGTTCCACGGCGCGGTGTCGGTGAGCGTGACCATCGCCGCCATCGCCGCCGAGACCGGGCTGCAGGCGAGCGCGACGCCCGTCGCCACGACCGACAACGACAGCGGGCGCGACGGACGGATGCCGTTGCGGTACGAGAGATCCTGGATCACGGGGAGGAGGGGGTAGAGGATGTTGGAGGTGCCGGCGCCCACCGAGAAGACGAACGAGACCAGCGGTGCGACGAGCGTGATCTGCTTGGGATTGCGGGCGATCAGCTTCGCTGCGATCGACACCATCCAGTCGATGCCGCCCGCGGCCTGCATCATCGACGACGCCAGCACGACCGCCAGCACGATGAGCAGGGCATCGACGGGCGGGGATCCCGGCGGCAGGCGGAAGACGAAGACCAGGATCGCCACACCGGTACCGCCCCACAGTCCCAGCGCGACGCCGCTCGAGCGCGTGCCCATCACGATGCAGCCGAGCACGACGAGCAGCTGCGTCACGAACAGAACGGTCTCCATGTCGCCCCCACCTCCGAACCACCGTGGTCCCTGAGGCATAGCGTAGCGGCGGGCGAACGGCGAGGCGAGCGGTCTCACGCTCGCCCGCGCATCGGCCGCGAACCCCTCGGCGGGGCCTCGCAAGAGGCGGAGAACCCGCGCGTTTCTCGCAGAATCGCCGCGTTCTCCGCCACTCGGACATCGAATCGCGCCGGCGAACGGTATCCCCGTGGGCATTGCCGCGCGGAGTCCGCCCTCGATATGCCAATATGATGGAATCATCATTTCGCAATGTCGCCGATTCATGAGGCCGACCGGAAGGAGCGCGCATGCACCTCGGAGACGCGCAACGCCCCCTCTACGAGATCAAGGCCAACCTCTTCAAGGGTCTCGCCCACCCGTACCGCATCCGAATCCTCGAGATCCTGAGCGCCCACGGCGAGACCTCGGTGTCGGAGCTGATCGCGGAGACCGGCCTCGAGTCGTCGCATGTCTCGCAGCACCTCGCCGTGCTGCGGCGCCACCGGCTCGTGCGCTCGGAGCGCCGCGCGAGCATCGTCTACTACCGGCTCGCGTTCCCGGAGGTCGCCGAGCTCCTGCACGTCGCTCGGCGCCTGCTGCTGGGGCTGCTGACCGACGACCAGGCGCATGGCGCGGCGGCCGCCGCGCTTCCGGCGATCGCCGGGCCGGGAGGCGCGGAACCCGCCACATGATCCGATCCGCGCGCTCCGGATTGCGCAGCCTGCTGCCCGAGGCCGACGACTACCGCGCCCTGCGCTCGAGTTGGCGTGCCGACCTCATCGCGGGTCTGACGGTCGGAATCGTCGCGCTGCCGCTCGCCCTGGCCTTCGGCGTGACCTCGGGTGCGGGGGCCGAGGCCGGGATCATCACCGCGATCGTCGCCGGCCTGGTCGCCGCGGTCTTCGGCGGCTCGAACGTGCAGGTCTCGGGCCCGACCGGCGCCATGGTCGTGGTGCTCGCACCGATCATCGCCAGCCACGGGGTCGGCGCGGTCGCGCTCGTCAGCGTCCTCGCGGGGATCATCGTGCTGGCCGCCGGGGTGCTGCGGCTCGGGCGCGCGGTGAGCTACATCCCCTGGCCGGTGATCGAGGGCTTCACCGCGGGGATCGGCGTCATCATCTTCCTGCAGCAGGTGCCGGCAGCCGTCGGCGCGCAGGGCGGAGCGCACTCGTCGAACGCGGTCGCGGCCGCGTGGGAGGCGCTGGCGCAGGCCGAATGGCCGCAGGCGCTCCTGCCGCTCGGGGCGGTGGCCGCGGTCGCCGCCATCATGCTGCTCGGACGGTTCGCCCCCGCACTGCCGGCGTCGTTCATCGCGATCGCTGCGGTCGCGGTGATCTCGGCCTTGTGCGGGCTGCCCCTGAGCACCATCGGCGAACTGCCCCGCACCCTGCCCGCGCCGTCGCTGCCCGCGCTCGATGCCGCCGTGGTCACGAGCCTCATCGGCCCCGCATTCGCGGTCGCCGCCCTCGCCGCGATCGAGTCGCTGCTGTCGGCGCGGGTGGCCGCCACGCTCGCCGACACCGGGCACGTCAACGCCGATCGCGAGCTCTTCGGGCAGGGGCTCGCGTCGGTCGCCGCCGGTCTCTTCGGCGGAATGCCGGCGACCGGGGCCATCGCCCGCACCGCCGTCAACGTGCGCAGCGGGGCGAGGACCCGCCTGGCCGCAGCCGCCCACGCGATCGTCCTGCTGCTCGTGGTGCTCGTGGCGGCCGACGTGGTCTCCGTGATCCCGATCGCCGCACTCTCCGGAGTGCTGATGATGACCGCCGCGCGGATGGTGTCGCCCGCCACCGCACTTCGCGTGCTGCGATCCGGGCGTTCGGGCGCGACGGTCTTCGTCGTCACGTTGGCCGTGACCGTCGCCTTCGATCTCATCGTGGCGGTCGGGATCGGCCTCGCCGCGGCCGCCTTCTTCGCGCTGCGCTCGCTCAGCCGCATGAGCGGAGCGCACCGGGATCCGCTGCCGGGCGATCCTCAGCCGGGTGACGAGCGCATTGCGCTGTTCCACATCGAAGGCTCCCTGTTCTTCGGGGCCGCGGACCGACTCGTGGACGCGATCTCCAGCGCCCCGGATGTCGAGGTCGTGATCCTGCGCCTCTCCGGACTCCAGCTCGTCGACGCGACCGGCGCCCACGCGCTCGCCGAGCTGGTGTCGGCTCTCGAGCGGCGCGGGGCGACCGTGCTGATCAAGGGCGTGCGGCCCGAGCACCGGGCGCTGCTCGAACGGCTCGGGGTCATCGCGTCGCTGCGGCACCCGAATCATCTCTTCGCCGAGCTCGACGCCGCCCTGGCGCACGCCAGGGCGCACGTGCGCCGCGCGGCCGCGGGGCGCATCGATTGAGTTCCACCCGGGCGAGGCCGCACCCCGCGCGGCTCCCCCTGCGCCCCGCCGCGCGCCCTCCCCGCCGCTGCCCCCAAGTGGGAGTCTCGTTGTGCCGCTTCCTGCGCGGGGAAGCGGCACAACGAGACTCCCACTTCCACGGGTCGGGGCGCGCGCGGCGCGGAGGGCGCGCGGCGCGGAGGGCGCGCGGCGCTGCGAGTGTGACGCCGCCTTACCGACGGGCTCGCGCGGGGTCGGCGCCCGGGAGAGCATGGGGGCATGACGGACCGCGACGACTGCACCGACCCGGGTGGCGTGCCTTTCACCGAGCTCGATCCCGCCCTGCTGCGCACGCGGCGCACCAGCCTCAAGTGGACTCGCTACCCCGCCGATGTGCTGCCGCTCTTCGTCGCCGAGATGGACTTCGCCGTGGCCCCGGTCGTGCAGCAGGCGCTGATCGACCGCGTGCTCGCGTCCGACACGGGGTACCTCGACGGTCCGGGCCCGCTCGCGCCCGCCTTCGCCGACTTCGCGAGGGATCGCTGGGCGTGGGAGGTGCCGCACGACCACGTGCACCTCGCCACCGACGTTGCGACGGGCATCGTCGAGTCGCTCCGGCTGTTCCGGCCGGCGGGCGGGCGCATCGCGCTGCCGACGCCGGTCTACCCGAGCTTCTTCGAGATGCTCGACGAGGTGCCGTTCGAGGTGGTCGAGGTCCCGCTGGAGCACACCCCCGGATCGGCGCCGCGCGCGCATGAGACGCCCGAGGCGCAACTCGACCTCGCCGCGATCGAGCGTCTCTTCGCCGACGACCCCGGCATCGACGCCTTCCTGCTGTGCAGCCCCCACAACCCGCACGGGCTCATCCATCCCCCCGATCAGCTCGCCGCGCTCGCCCGCCTCGCGGCCCGGTACGACGTGTTCGTCGTCTCCGACGAGATCCACGCCCCACTCACTCATGCCGGCCGGAGCTTCACCCCGTTCGCCCCGCTCGCGGCGGCGGCGGGGGCGCTCTCGGTGACGACCACCTCCGCGAGCAAGGGCTGGAATCTTGCCGGCACGAAGTGCTCGATGATCGTGGCGGCGGACGAGCGCGCGAACGACGTGCTCCGGCGCCTGCCGCCGGAGGTGGCCTGTCGCTCGAGCATTCTCGGGCTGCACGCCGGCGTCGCCGCCTTCGCCGAGGGGCGCGACTGGCTCGACGGTGCGATCGCGCAGGTGGAGGAGAACGATCGGCTGCTCGCCGACCTGATCCGGGATCGCCTCCCCGGAGTGCGGCGCACCCGCCTCGGGGCCGGGTACCTGTCCTGGCTCGATCTCCGCGAGGCCGGACTCGGCGACCATCCCGGCCGCCGGATCCTGACCGAGGCGCGCGTCGCGCTGAGCGACGGCGCCGCCTTCGGCGCGGGCGGATCCGGGCATGCACGGCTCAACCTCGCCTGCGCCCCCGACACCATCCGCGAGGCCGTCGAGCGGATCGCGCGCATCCTTCCCGGGGAGGCGCGCGCATGACCGGCGCCGCTCAGCCCGTCTACGACTGGGACGGCTTCGGGTTCGAGACCCGCCAGGTGCACGCGGGCGAGTACCCCGACAAGAACCACGGGCTCCGGGTGCCGCCGATCGCGCTGTCTGCGGGGTACCTCTTCGAGGACTTCGACGATCAGGTGAGCCGGTTCGACGGCAGCATCCACTGGAAGGCGGAGGAGCATCCGGGTCGCGAGGACCCAGCCGGGTTCTCCCCGAGCGAACGAGCGGCGATCTACTCCCGCCAGGGCAACCCCTCCAACTGGGTCGCCGAGGAGCGGCTCGCCTCGCTCGAGGGCGGTGTGGTCTCGGTGGCGGTATCGAGCGGCCAGGCCGCCATCTCGGCAGCGCTGTTCGCACTCGCGCAGCAGGGCGACCACATCGTCTCCACGGCCTCGATCTACGGCGGCACGCGCATCCTCTTTGGCCGCAGCTTCAAGCGATTCGGGATCGAGTTCGACTTCGTGTGGGATGCCGACGACGACGCCGAGTGGGAGCGCGCGATCCGCCCGAACACGAAGGCGATCTACACCGAGACCATTCCGAACCCCTGCAACGACGTCACCGACCTGCGCCGCATCGCGGAGGTGGCCGCCCGCTACAACCTGCCGCTCGTCGTCGACAACACGGTCGGCACGCCGGCGCTGATCCGCCCCTTCGAGCACGGCGCGAACATCGTGGTGCACTCGGCGACCAAGTTCCTCACGGGGCACGGCGCGGCCGTGGGCGGCGCCATCGTCGATGGCGGCAACTTCGACTGGGAGGCCGCCGAACGCGCCGGTCGATCCTTCCCCCTGATCACCCGGTCGAGCCGCCCCGGGGTGGCCTCGATGCTCGACCGCTTCGGCACCGGGGCCTACGCGCGCGCGACGCGCGAGTCCGTCGTCAACGACATCGGGCCGACCCTGTCACCGCTGCACGGCTTCCTCCTGCACCAGGGCATGGAGACGCTCTCGCTGCGCATGGAGCGCCACGTCGCCTCCTCGCAGCGGATCGCGGCCTGGCTCGAGCAGCAGCCCGAGGTCGAATCCGTCGACTACGCCGGGCTCCCCTCGCATCCGCTCCACGAGCTCGCACTGCGCGACTACGGAACCGCCCCCGGCACCTCAGGCGCCCCCGGCGGGCAGAGCGGCATCGCGCGCACCGGCTCGGTGTTCGGCGTGACCGTGCGCGGGGGGATCGCGGGCGCGCGCGCCTGCGTCGACGGACTCCGCGTGTTCTCCCGCATGACCGGCATCGGCGACACCCGCTCGATGGTGCTGCACCCGCTCACCTCGACGCACGGCACCTTCGCGCCCGAGATCACCGAGCGGCTCGGGATCACGCCCGGCCTGCTGCGCCTCTCGGTCGGCCTCGAGTCGGCCGACGACCTGATCCGGGATCTGCGCGGTGCGCTGGATCGGGTCGCCGCGGTGTCCTAGCGCAGCGCCTGCCGCGCCGCCTCGACGGCCTCCGGGCTCGCGGCGTACTGGTGCTCCGCGGTGGGGAACGCGCCCGACCGCACGTCGTCGGCGTAGGCCGTGACCGCAGCCACCATGTCCTCGCCGATCGCCGCATAGCGCTTCACGAACTTGGCCGCCCGCCCCTCGGTGATGCCGAGCAGATCGTGCAGCACGAGCACCTGACCGTGCCCGGACCCCGCCCCGATGCCGATGATCGGGATCCGCAGCACCTCTTTCAGCAGCTCGGTGATCTCGGCGGGCACCGCCTCGACGACCACGCAGAACGCTCCTGCCTCCTGTACGCCGACCGCCTCCTCGACCACGCGCACCGCGCTCTCGATGGTGCGCCCCTGCGCGCGAAGGCCGCCGAGCGCGGTCGCCGTCTGCGGGGTGAGCCCGACGTGCCCCACCACGGGCACGCCCGCGGACACGATCGCCCGGATCCGGTCCAAGCGATCCTCGTTGCCGCCCTCGAGCTTGACCGCGTCGGCGCCCGCCTCCTTCGCGAAGCGCACCGCCGTCTCGACGGCCTGCGCGTCCGACGCCTCGGTCGAGCCGAAGGGCACGTCGCACACGAGCAGGGCCGACTCGGTGCCCCTCCGCGCAGCGCCGGCGAGCACGAGCATCTCGTCGGTGGTCACGGCGACCGTGGATGCATGCCCCAGCACGACCTGCGCACCCGAATCGCCCACGAGCACCATGTCGACCCCCGCACGATCCGCGGCGCGAGCCCCGGGGTAGTCATAGGCGGTCACCATCACGATCGGCTCGCCGGCGGCGCGCTTCTCGTTCAGCATCGGAATCGTCATCCGCGGCATGTCATTCCTCCTCATCGGGGTGGGCCGGGTTCGCGCGCTGCAGGATCGCGTTGTCGATCAACCGCACCTCGCCGGCGCGGGCGGCGATCGCGAGCAGTGCGGTCGTGTCGACGCGGTGCACGGTCTCGAGCGTCTCCGGGTGCACGATCGCGACGTACTCCACGGCGAGCCCGGCAGCGGCGAGCGTCGCCTCGGCGCGCCGCACGAGGCGGCCCGCGTCGCGCTCCCCGGATCCCACCGCGTCGATCGCCGCCTCGAGGGCCTGCGGGATCGCGAGGGCTCGGCTCCGCGTCTCGGCGCTCAGCCGCACGTTGCGACTCGAGCGGGCGAGACCGTCGGGATCCCGCGACGTGGGGCACGCGACGATGCGGGTCGGAATGCCGAGGTCGGCGACCATTCGGCGCACCACGAGCAGCTGCTGCGCGTCCTTGAGACCGAAGTAGGCCGAGTCGGGAAGCGCTGCGAGCAGCAGCTTCGAGACGACCGTCGCGACGCCGTCGAAGTGCGCGGCCCCGCGAGCGGCCCCCTCGAGCGTTTCGGCGAGCGCACCCGACACGCGCACGGTGGTGGCGAAGCCGCTCGGGTACATCTCCGCGGGCTCGGGGGCGAAGATCAGATCGACCCCCGCGCCGGCGGCGAGCGCGGCGTCGCGCTCCTCCTGTCGCGGATAGGCGGCGAGGTCGGCGGCCTCGTCGAACTGCGTCGGGTTGACGAAGATGGTGAGCACGACCGTGTCGTTCTCGGCGCGAGCCGCGCGCACGAGCGAGAGATGCCCCTCGTGCAGCGCCCCCATGGTCGGCACCATGCCGACGCGGCGGGGCGCCGCGTCGGCAGACGAGGCCCCGGCGCCGGATCCCGCGGATCCCGATCCCGCCGACCCGGATCCCGATCCCGTCGCGCCGGATCCCGCCGCGCCGGATCCCGCCGCTCCCGCTCCCCGCGCCTCGGCCAGCGCCGCACGCAGCTCCGCGATCGTGCGCACGATTCTCATGACCCGTTCCTCTCGACTCGCTCTGCGCGCCCGTCCGCCGCGCGCCCGTCCGCCGCGAGCTCGCGCGCCGCCGCGGCGAGCGCGTCGAACAGCTCGAGCCGGCCGGGCAGCCGCTCCGCGACCGCGGCCCGCTGCGCCGCCACCGTGGCCTCGTCGCCGCGCGCGATCGGCCCCGTCAGCGCGGCGGCCGCTCCGAGCTCAGCCCAGTTGCGCAGCGCGGCCCGCGCGAGCGGAGCGAGGGCGCCGCGAGGCACGCCCGCGCTCGCCGCCAGCTGCTCGGCGAATCCCTCGAGCACCACGAGATAGTTCGCGGCCGCCGAGGCCGCCGCGTGATAGGCGGCGCGATCCTCGTCGGCCACGCGGAAGGTCTCCATCTGCAGCGCCCGGGCCAGCCGCAGGGCGACCTCGAGCGAGTCGGCATCCGAGCCGTCGACGGCTGCGAAGGAGCCGGCGAACGGCGCTCCGGCGCCCGTCGCGGTGAGCAGCGGGTGCAGGCTGAAGACCCGCTCGTGCGGTCGCAGCGCGCCGAGGCCGGTCGCGCCCGACAGGTGCCCCACGAAGCGCCCTGGCCGGATCCGCTGCGCGGCCTCCGCGATCGCCGCGTCCGGCACGGCGAGCAGCACGACGTCGGCGTCGGTTCCCGCGGCGCCCCGCCCGCCGGCCGGCAGCAGCTCCTCCCCGGCGTCGCGCAGCGCACGCGCGAGGGCGGTGCCCATGCGGCCACTGCCGACGATCTGCGTGCGCATGACGGTTACAGCTCCAGACCGTACAGATTGGGCTCGGGCGCCAGAATCACCCCGAACTCCTGCTGCACCCGCTGCACGACGAGGCGGGCGAGCTCGGCCACGTCAGCCGCGGACGCTGCGCCGCGGTTGGTGATCGCGAGCGTGTGCTTGGACGAGATCGCCGCGCCCGAGCCGGGCAGCCGGAAGCCTCGTCCGATCCCGGCGTGCTCGATGAGCCACGCGGCCGAGAGCTTCACCATGCACTCGGGGGCGGGCCGCGGCACGCGCAACGGCACTCCCGCCGCGAGCTCCTCGAAGCTGGTGACGGCCGGCGGCGGCTCATCGGCTCCGAGCGGGAATCGCGGCGCGTGCTCGGGCAGCTGGCGGGCGAAATGCTCGGTGACGATGGGGTTCGTGAAGAACGATCCGGCGCTCCAGGTGTCGTGATCCTCGGGATCGAGCACCATGCCCTTCGACGCCCGCAGACGCAGCACCGCCTCGCGCAGTCGCCGCAGCGGCACGCGGTCGCCGGTCTCGACGCCGAGCGCCCCCGCGAGCTGCGCGTAGCGGATCGGGGCCGAGAGCGGCAGATCCTCCGCGCTCGCATCGGCGGCCCCACCACCGGCACCGGCACCGGCACCGGCACCGGCACCGGATCCTCCGCCCGTTCCGCTGTCGCCGAGCAGCAGATCGATCGAGAGCACCACCCCCTCGAGCCCGCGCTTGATCGCCGAGTCGCGGTACCCCAGCTGCAGCTCGCCGGCCGCCATGCGGCGCACCTCGCCGGTGCCCCGGTCGAGAAACTCGATCGAGTGCAGCACGTCCGAGAGCTCCTGGCCATACGCGCCGATGTTCTGCACCGGGGCCGCCCCGGCCAGGCCCGGGATCCCGGAGAGCGCCTCGATGCCCGACCAGCCCCTGTCGACGCAGGCGGCCACCAGGTGATCCCAGTCGTGCCCGGCCTGCACCCGCAGATGCACTGCTCCCGCGGACGCGGCGCCCGGGTCGTCGACGCGGGCGATCCCCGTGCTGCGCACCAGCAGCACGGTCCCCGGGAAACCCTCGTCGCTGACGATCGTGTTGGATCCACCGCCGAGCAGCAGCCACGGATCCCCCGTGTCCCAGAGCTCATTCGCCCGGCGCGCCAGCTCGTGCGAGTCGTGCGCGACGAGTATGCGCTCGGCCGGACCGCCGACGCGCATCGTCGTGAGCTCGGCGAGCGGCGTGGAGTCGCCGACCGGCTCGGGTGCGATCTCCGGAATCGTCACTCGAACGCCACCGCGAGCTGCGCCTTGCCCAGCACGGTCGCGCCGTCGAAGACGACCTTGAGGTCGAGGCGGGCGGTGCGCAGAGTCGCGTCGATCGCCCCGACGGTCGCGGTCACCGTGATCACGGCGCCCGCATCGGCGTCGACCGGCACCGGCCGGGTGAAGCGGGACTGGTAGTCGACCACGCGGCCCGCGGCGCCCAGCCAGTCGGTGACCACGGAGCCCGCGGCGCCCATGGTGAACATGCCGTGGGCGAGCACGCCGGGCAGCCCGACCGAGAGGGCGACGTCGTCGCGGTAGTGGATGGGGTTGAAGTCGCCCGAGGCGCCCGCGTAGCGCACGAGCCGGTCGCGGGTGGCGAGCAGCTCGCGCTCGGCGACGACCTCGCCGACCGACAGCTCTGCGAAGACGGGGGTGCTCATGCCTGTTCCTCCTCTGCCGCGCGGACCACGAGCGTCGAGATGGCCGTGACGACGTGCGCGCCGTCGGCATCGACGATCTCGCTCGAGGCCGTGACCATGGAGTGGCCGCCGAGCTGCTTCACGGCGGCGATGGTGAGCGTCGCCGTGAGTTCGTCGCCCGCGACAATGGGGCGCGTGTAGGTGAAGCGCTGATCCCCGTGCACGACGCGCGAGAAGTCGACGCCGGCCGCCTCATCGGCGAGCAGCTGGGCCAGCGTGGCCTCCTGCACCACGACCGCGAAGGTCGGGGGTGCGACGACGTCGGCGTAGCCGGCCGCACGGGCGGCCTCGGGGTCGAGGTGGAGCGGCGACGTGCTCAGCACGGCGCGGGCGAACTCGCGCACCTTCTCACGGCCGACGAGGTACGGGGCGGTCGGCGGGTACACCCGCCCTTGGATCTCTGGATTCACCACACGGCGAGTCTACCGCGGGCGCCGGCTCCGGGCCCCGGGCGACCGTGCGGGCCTCGCGCGCCACCGCGGGCCTCGCGCGCCACCGCGGGCCTCGCGCGCCACTGCGGGCCTCGCGCGCCACCGCGCACCCCACCGGTGTATGCCGATCGGCAACGATCCGGGAGAAGGTTTGTAGCCGATATCCAAGGCTCGCCTCCGTCCCTGGAATAGGCTGTCATCCATGTCGCGCATTCGTAAAGTGCTCATCGCCAACCGCGGCGAGATCGCCGTCCGCATCATCCGAGCCGCCGCAGACAGCGGCATCGCCTCCGTGGCGGTCTACGCAGATCAGGATCGCGACGCCATGCACGCGCAGCTCGCCGACGAGGCCTACGCCCTCCACGGCACCACGAGCGCCGACACCTACCTCGTCATCGACAAGATCCTGGGCGTCGCCCGCCGTTCGGGCGCCGACGCCGTGCACCCCGGCTACGGCTTCCTCGCCGAGAACGCCGAGTTCGCCCGCGCCGTCATCGCCGCGGGCCTCGTCTGGATCGGCCCGGGCCCCGAGGCCATCGAGCGCCTGGGCGACAAGGTCTCGGCCCGCCACGTCGCCGAGAAGGTCGGCGCACCCCTCGCGGCCGGCACGAGCGACCCGGTCGCCGGCGCAGACGAGGTGCTCGCTTTCGCCGACGAGGTCGGCCTGCCCATCGCCATCAAGGCGGCGTTCGGCGGCGGCGGCCGCGGCCTCAAGGTCGCCTACGAGCGCGACGAGGTGGCCGAGCTCTTCGAATCGGCGACGCGCGAGGCCGTCGCGGCGTTCGGCCGCGGCGAGTGCTTCGTCGAGAAGTACCTCGAGAAACCGCGCCACGTCGAGACCCAGTGCCTCGCCGACCAGCACGGCAACGTCGTCGTGGTCTCGACGCGCGACTGCTCGCTGCAGCGCCGCCACCAGAAGCTCGTCGAGGAGGCACCGGCGCCGTTCCTCACCGATGAGCAGAACGAGAAGCTCACCTCCGCATCGAAGGCCATCCTCAAGGAGGTCGGCTACGTGGGCGCCGGCACCTGCGAGTTCCTCGTCGCGAAGGACGGCACGGTCTCGTTCCTCGAGGTGAACACCCGCCTGCAGGTCGAGCACCCGGTCTCCGAGGAGGTCACCGGCATCGATCTGGTGCGCGAGCAGTTCCGCATCGCCGAGGGCGGCGCGATCGACTATCCGGATCCCGTGCCGCACGGCCACTCCTTCGAGTTCCGCCTCAACGGCGAGGATCCCGGCAACGGCTTCCTCCCCGCCCCCGGCCCGGTGACCCTGTTCAAGCCCGCCGCGGGCCCGGGAGTGCGCGTCGACACCGGCGTCGCCACCGGCGACGTGGTCTCGGGAGCCTTCGACTCGATGCTCGGCAAGCTCATCGTCACGGGCGCGACTCGTGAAGAAGCGCTCCAGCGGGCGCGCCGGGCGCTCGACGAGTTCGAGATCCAGGGCCTGCCGACGGTGCTGCCGTTCCACCGCAAGATCGTGCGGGATCCCGCCTTCACCGCGCCCGACGGGCGATTCGGCGTCTACACGCTCTGGATCGAGAGCGAGTTCGCGAACGACATCGAGCCGTGGGAGGGCGAGATGCCCGTGATCGCGCAGGATCCGAAGCGGCGCAGCGTGGTCGTCGAGGTGTCCGGTCGACGCGTCGAGGTCACCATGCCCGCCACGCTCCTGCCCCTCGTCGACCAGGAGGTGACCCGCGGCCCGGCCCCCAAGCGGGCGAAGGGCGCGGGAGTCGCGACGGCGACCGGCGACGCCGTGGCCGCTCCGATGCAGGCGACCGTCGTGAAGGTGGCCGTCGAAGAGGGGCAGCAGGTCGCGGAGGGCGACCTGGTCGTGGTGCTCGAGGCGATGAAGATGGAGCAGTCGATCTACGCGCACCGCAGCGGCACCATCACGGGCATCGACGCACCGATCGGGCAGACCGTGTCGAACGGGCATCTGCTGCTCAGCATCGTCGAGTCCGACTGATCGCTGCGGCGACGCGGCCCCGGGCCGCTCAGAACACCCAGTCGGCCCCGGCGGCGACCGGCCACGACCACGCGGTGGCCGCTCGCGCCAGCGTCTCCGGCTGCCGGGCGGTGACGAGTCCGGCCTGTGCGAGCGCGGCCAACGAGACGCTCCCGAGATGGACGGCGCCCAGCTCGCGGATGTCGAGCACCAGGTCGGGCTCGGCCTCGCTCCGCGACACCTCAGCGGCCCCGTGGGCCTCGGCGCGCAGCCGCCAGCGGCCCGCGTTCCGCGGCAGCAGCGCGTCGGTCACCTCGATCACCACGTCGACCGGCGCGGCGTAGCGCCGTTCCACGAGCGCGCGGGGCAGGTCGAGGATTCTGATCCACTGCAGGTCGTTGGTCACCGGCATCGCAGCGCGGGCGTCGACGAGCAGCGACAGAATCGGAGCGTCGAGCGGCATCGGCCCGGTCTCGACGCGGGCCATGAGGTCGAGGTCGAGCAGCACCGACCACAGGCGGTGCGCCGCAGCGGGATCGAGCGCCACCGCGTCGCGCACGTGCACCGACCCGTCGGCGGTGTTGCGGCTCCACGCGGACTTGCGGCGGAAGCGCGCGTAGCCGCGCGCCGCGCCATCGGCGTCGCGCACCACGAGCAGGCGCAGCGCCTCCTGCCCCCGGTGCAGCTCGGGCGGATCCTGATCCGCCGCGCGACGCAGCTCCGGAGTCTCCCAGCTCGCCCACCCGGGACGCCCGATCCCCTGCGGCACGCGCGCGTAGTCGCGGTGCAACGCTGCGATCAGGTCGCCGTGGCGCTCGGGATCCCACTCCGCGAGCTCGATCCCGAGTCGATCGGCGCCGGGGACCGGCCGCAGCTCGGCGCCCCGCGGTATCGTCAGCGAGACCTGCTCGGCCGCCATGCCGTACCCGAACCTGCCGTAGATGGCCGCCTCGGCCGCGTTGAGCCCGGAGACGGCCTCGCCGCGTTCCAGGCAGTCGGCGAAGTGGTGGGCGATCATCTCGCGCAGGATCCCGCGACGCCGATGCCCGGGGTGCACGCCGACCCAGGTGAGCCAGCCGCAGGCCGTCTCGGCGCCGGGCACCGGGAACGCGCGCAGCGAATAGGCGCCGTACATCGCCGCGAGCTCACCATCGTGCGCCCGTTCGTGCTCCACGGCCCACGCGCGCCCCCACGGGATCGCGTGCTCTACGGAGAGCAGCTCGGCGATGGGGATCTCCGTCGGGAAGGCCCATGCGTCGAGCCTCAGCACCTGCGCGAGACGTCGGCGATCGTCGAGGCGGGCGAAACGGTATCCATCTGCGAGCGTCATCCCTCCAGTATCCCGAATAGGAAAAGTTACAGCTGTGTCACAATTCCTGAACGAGCACACATCTGTCGCGCAACGCGAGGCGTAAAATACATTCAGCCTGAGCATTAATTCGATATTTGGACAAGGAAGTCACATAATGACACAACCGGTCGCCGTCAGCTCCGCCCGAGAACGCCGCAAAGTGGTCGCGGCCTCGGTGATCGGCACCACCATCGAGTGGTACGACTTCTTCATCTACGCATTCGCCGCCAACCTCGTGCTCGCGAAGCTCTTCTTCGAGCCTGCCGGCGAGGGCATGATGCAGATCCTCTCGCTGCTCACCATCGGCCTCTCTTTCCTCTTCCGCCCGCTGGGCGCCTTCCTCGCCGGCCACTTCGGCGACAAGCTCGGGCGCCAGCCGATGCTCGTCATCACCCTCCTCCTCATGGGCGTCGCGACCGTCGGCATCGGCCTGCTGCCCACCTACGACGCGATCGGCCTGGCCGCACCCGTCATCCTGATCCTGCTCCGCATCCTGCAGGGCCTGTCGGCCGGCGGCGAGTGGGGCGGCGCGGTGCTCATGTCGGTCGAGCACGCGCCGAAGGGCAAGCGCGGCCTCTTCGGCATCTTCCCGCAGCTCGGCGTGCCCTTCGGCATGCTGCTCGCCTCGGCGATGCTCGCGCTCATGCGCGTCATCGCGCCGGGAGAGGCGTTCGAGGAGTGGGGCTGGCGCGTGCCGTTCCTCTTCTCGGTCGTGCTCATCGTCGTGGGGTTCATCATCCGCAAGACGGTCGACGAGTCGCCCGTCTTCAGCGAGATCAAGGAGACCCGTCAACAGGAGTCGGCTCCCATCGTGCAGGTGTTCAAGATGCACCTGCCGCTCGTCATCCTCAGCGCGCTGCTCTTCGCCGGCAACAACGCCGTGGGCTACATGCTCACCGGCGGCTACGTGCAGGGCCTCGCGTCGCGCCCCGAGGATCAGGGCGGCCTGGGTTACGATCCCGTGCAGGTGCAGCTCGCCGTGCTCGCCTCGGCCGTCGTCTGGGCGATCTTCACCTTCCTCTCCGGGCCGCTCTCGGACCGCTACGGCCGCAAGCCGATCATGAACCTCGGCTGGATCGTGCAGGCGCTCGGTGTCATCCCGCTCTTCCAGTTCGTCTTCAACGGAGGCGTCGGCGGCGTGCTCCTCGGCACCTCGCTGCTCGCCGTGGGCCTCGGCCTCACCTACGGACCGGCCGCGGTGTGGTTCGCCGAGACCTTCCCCGCCTCGGTACGCTACTCGGGCATCTCGATCAGCTACGCGCTCGGCGGCGTCATCGGCGGCGCCTTCGCACCCACGATCGCGCAGATCCTGCTGCAGTCGTTCGGCTCCACCTGGGCGATCGTGGTGTACCTGCTCTTCATGACCTCGCTCGGCCTGCTCGCCAGCCTGCTGCTGAAGGATCGCTCCAACATCCCGCTCGACCTCGAGTTCGAGCGCAGCGGGGAGTGGAAGAGCTGGACCCCCGCCCGCGGCGACGCGTAGGCCGCGCGCCAGTTGTTGTCACCTCAACCCACGTGAGGTGACAACAACTGGCGCGCGAAGCTGCTGAGCAGCGGTGGGGCGGAGCAGGGCGGGGATCCTGCTGCGGGGCGGGGATCAGGCCGCACCCGGCCGCAGCGGCGAGTGCTGCTGCACCCAGGCGTACATCGCCACGGCCGCCGCGGCGCTCGCGTTGATGGAGCGGGTGGATCCGTACTGCGTGATCTCCACCACGGCCTCCGCCGCGGCGATCGCCTCGGCGGTGAGCCCCGGGCCCTCCTGCCCGAACAGCATCACGCAGCGCTCGGGCCAGTCGAAGGTCTCCATGGGCACGCAGCCGGGCACGTTGTCGATCGCGATGATCGGGATCCCCTCGCCCCGCGCCCACTCCACAAGCGCCCCGATACCCGAGCGGTGCTCGACATGCTGGTAGCGATCAGTGACCATGGCGCCGCGCTTGTTCCAGCGACGGCGGCCCACGATGTGCACGGTGTCGGCGGCGAAGGCGTTGGCGCTGCGCACGATCGAGCCGATGTTCATGTCGTGCTGCCAGTTCTCGATGGCCACGTGGAACGGGTGCCGGTGCTCGTCGAGGTCGGCCACGATGGCCTCCATGCGCCAGTACCGGTAGCGGTCGACCACGTTGCGGGTGTCGCCGTGCTCGAGCAGCTCGGGATCGTAGCGGTCCTCGCTCGGCCACGCGTCGCGCCCGCCGGGCCACGGACCGACCCCGGCCGTCGTGCGCTCGGGGTGCGACGCCGGAGCCGACTCGGGTGCGGACGGGGGCGCGGGATCCGGAAGCTCGCTCACCCGCTCATTCTCGCAGCTCCGCGCAGCCCGAGCGCCCCGGAATCGGCACCGCATGACGGCCGGTAGACTGTCCGGGTGACTGAGCGTGTATTGATCAAGGATCTGGCCGCCCGCGAAGACGGCCCCGTGCGTGTTTCCGGCTGGGTCGAGAAGGTGCGCGACCAGCGCTACGTGCAGTTCGTCGTGCTCCGCGACGAATCGGGAGCGGTGCAGCTCGTCAACGGCGGCGTGCTGCGCGAGCCGGATCCCGAGAACCCGCGCTCCGACATCCTCGTGCCCCGCACGCAGACGATCTCCGAGCTCACCCACGGCACCTTCGTCACCGTCGAGGGCGAACTGCAGCACAACGAGCGCGTCAAGCTCGGCGGGGTGGAGATCCAGATCGACACGATCGAGGTCGTCACCCGGGCCCTGCCCGACAACCCGATCGCAGCCGACAGCGGCATCGACGTGCGCCTCGACTGGCGCTTCCTCGACCTGCGCCGGCCCGAGCAGAACCTCGTCTTCCGCGTGCAGACCACCTTCCTGCACGCACTCCGCAACGTGTGGGTGGAGCGCGGCTTCATCGAGATCCAGACCCCCAAGCTCATGGCGTCGGCCTCCGAGTCGCGCGCCGAGCTCTTTGAGGTCGAGTACTTCGAGGGCCAGGCGTTCCTTGCGCAGAGCCCGCAGTTCTTCAAGCAGATGGCCCAGGCGGCCGGGTTCGGCGGCATCTTCGAGGTGGGTCCGGCATTCCGCGCCGATCCCTCGTTCACCTCGCGCCACGCCACCGAGTTCACGTCGATCGACACCGAGATCAGCTGGATCGACTCGCACGAGGACGTCATGGAGCTGCACGAGGAGCTCATCGTCGCCGGCCTCTCCGCGGTCAAGGAGCAGCACGGCGAGGAGATCCAGAAGCTCTTCGGCGTCGATCTCGAGGTGCCGACCCGGCCCTTCCCGCGCATCCCGCTCGCCGAGGCGAAGGAGATCGTGAAGGCCGAGGGCTACGAGGTACCGCGCGCCGACGCCGACATGGACCCGGAGGGCGAGCGCCGCATCGCCGCGCACGCGAAGAAGAAGTACGGCAGCGACTTCGTGTTCCTGACGGACTACGACGCGTCGATCCGCCCGTTCTACCACATGCGCGACGCCGAGAACCCGCAGCTCACCAAGAGCTACGACCTCATCTACCGCGGCACCGAGATCTCGACCGGCGCCCAGCGCGAGCATCGCATCGAGGTGCTCGAAGCGCAGGCCGTCGAGAAGGGGATGGACCCCGCGGAGCTGTCGTTCTACCTCGACTTCTTCCGCTACGGCGTGCCCCCGCACGGCGGCTTCGGCATGGGTCTGAACCGTGTGCTGATGCTCATGCTGCAGCAGTCGTCGATCCGCGAGGTCACCTACCTCTTCCGCGGACCGAACCGCCTGCTGCCGTAGACCCGGCGCACGATCACCGATGGCGCCGCTCCTGCGCGGGAGCGGCGCCATCGGTGTCTGCGAACCCAGCGGCCGCGCCGGCCGTTGACTGGTTCCGCCGATCCGCTGCGCCGGCTACTGCAGCGCCCCGCCGATCCGCTGCGCCACCACCAGGGTGTCGTCGAGCGTCGTCGGCTCACCGTCGGGGCCGGTCGCCTCGCGCGTGCGCACCTCGGCCGTCACGGCCCATCGCTCGGGATCGAGACCGAGCAGGGCCACCTCGCTCTCGGGGCTCGGGAACGGTCCGGGGTGTCCCTCCGCCCACGGCGGCGGGGCCGCGTGCGAGATCACGACGAGCCGCCCTCCCGGCGCCACCCTCTCGGCGGCCGCGCGCAGGATGCGCTCGCGCGGCAGCTCGACCGGCGACTGCAGGAAGCTCGCGGTCACCAGGTCGAAGGGCCCGGCGGCGTCGGCCGCGCGGTGCGGATCCTCGATCCACCGCCCCAGATCGGCGGCGACGAAGCGCGCCTCACTCCCGCCCCGCGCCGCGGCCTCGCGGGCTCGGGCGATCGCGGTCTCGGAGAGGTCGATGCCGGTCGCGCGCCACCCGCGCTCGGCGAGCCAGAGCACATCGCCGCCCTCGCCGCAGCCGAGGTCGAGCGCATCGCCGGGCGGCCAGTGCTCGACCGCAGCGGCGAGCGTCCGATTCACCCGCCCCGACCAGACGGGCCCGGCCCCGGCGTAGCGGCGCTCCCAGAAGGCGGTCGGATCCTCATCGGCATCGACCCGTGCGTGCCCGTGGCCGCCGTTCGGCTGTTCCCCGTGCGTGTGACCGCCGTGCCCGGGGTCTGGCGCGCTCACGAGGACGCCCCCGCTACGCGCTGCGCCCGCTCGGGCTCGAGGCCTCGATCCTGCGCGGCGAGTGCGAAGTCGTCCGCGGCGAGGGCGAAGTCCTCCTCGACGAGCGCGAAGTTCGCGGCCGCTCCCGCGAGCGCGCCGGCCCCCATCGCCGCCGGCACGGTTGCCGCGGGCGCGACGACGTTGCCCGCCGCCCAGACGCGCGGGTGGCTGGTGCGCCCGGTGCCGTCGACGTCGAGGAAGTCGCCGAACGGCGTGTCCGCCCGGCGCAGCTCGAGCGCGCCGAGGAAGGCGTCGTGCGGCACCATCCGGCTCGCGGTGAACACCGCGTCGACGGCGAACTCGCGGCCGCCCTCGGTGCGCATCGCGGTGACGCGGGATCCGTCGCCCACGATCTCGGCGACGGGATCCGGTTCGATCACCACGCCGCGGGAGACGAGCGTGCGCTCGGTGTCGGCGTCGAGACCGCCCAACCCCGCGCTGAACACCACGAGGTCGTCGCTCCACTGCCGCAGCAGCTTCGCCTGGTGCAGGCCGAGCGGCGAGGTGGTGAGCACCGCGAGCCGCTGCCCGCGCACCTCCCAGCCATGGCAGTACGGGCAGTGCAGCACGCCGCTGCCCCAGTGCTCGGCGAGACCCGGGATCGGCGGCAGCGCATCGCGCAGGCCCGTGGCGACGACGAGCGCGCGGGCCTCGACCGCCTCGCCGCCGTCGAGCTCGATCCGCACGGTGCGCGGCGATCCCGCGCCCCCGGATGCGTCCTCGGCCGCGGCCTCGTCGCGCACCGCGCGCACGGATCCCTCGCGGAACTCGACGCCGTAGGCCGTTGCCTCGGCTCGGCCGCGGGCGACGAGCTCGGCGGGCGGCGTGCCGTCGTGCCCGAGCACGTTGTGCATGTGCGCGGCGAAGCGGTTGCGCGGCTGCCCGGAATCGATCACGAGGGTGCGGCGCAGCGAGCGGCCGAGCGCCTGCGCCGCGCTCAGTCCGGCAGCGCCGCCGCCGATCACGACGGCGTCCCAGAGCGTTCGGGTGTGGTCTTGCGAGTTCGTCATGCGCCCATGCTCGGCCGATTGTGCAACAATTGCAAGACAGCTTGCTGAATTGGCAAGCTGAGTGGGGTGACCGAGAGGAGCCGGGTATGGACGAGCTGCAGCGCCTGGGGCCGCGCCTGCGGGCCGCGCGCCAGGATCGCGGGTGGACGCTCGACGAGCTGGCCGGCCGCGCGGGCATGTCGGTGAGCACGCTCTCGCGCCTCGAGTCGGGCAAGCGGCAGGCGAGCCTGGAGCTGCTGCTGCCGCTCACCCGCCAGCTCGGCGTGCGCATCGACGATCTGCTCGAGACGCCGGATCCCGATCCGCGCGTGCGCCGCAGCGCGATCCGGCGCGACGGCATGACGATCGCCCCGCTCACCCGCGAGGAGTCCGAGGTGCGCGCCTTCAAGATCACCTACCTCCCCGGGGCCCCGGAGCGGGAGCTGCAGGTGCACGAGGGCCACGAGTGGCTCTACGTGCTCTCGGGGCGGCTGCAGCTCGCGCTCGGGGAACAGGAGATGGTACTCACGCGCGGCGAGGCCGCCGAGTTCGACACCACCACGCCGCACCGCATGCGCGCCGTGGGCAGCAGGCCGGCCGAGGTGGTCAGCATCTTCAACAGCGTCGGCGAGCGCCTGCACCTGCACAGCCCGGAGTAGGGGCGCGGCGGGCCGGAGCGGGGGGCGAGGCGGACCGGAGCGGGGGGCGAGGCGGACCGGAGCGGGGGCGAGGCGGGGGCGAGGCGCGGGACGTGGCGGGGGGATCGGGGACGCATACGGTCGGCACCGCGACCGGACAAGACCCCTGAGCGTCCCCGATGTCACGGTCCGCTCGCGCCCCAGCACCCGAGCCCCCGAGCGCTTCCCGGCTCAGCCCTCCATGGCGCGGGCCCACTCCCGCACGCGCGCCGCGCTCTCCTCCTCCGAGAGGTCCTCGACCCGGGTCATCACCGACCAGCGCACGCCGAACGGGTCGCGGATGCTCGCGTAGCGGTCCCCCGAGACGAAGTCGGCGGGCGCCTCGCGCACCGTCGCGCCCGCCGCCACTGCCCGCTCGACCGCGGCGTCGACGTCGGGCACGTAGATCCCCATGGAGTAGCAGTCGTCCTCGCCCGCGGGCGGGGCCACCAGGTGGAAGTCGGGCACCGGCTCGCCGAGCTGCAGGTGGCCCGCACCGAAGTCGAGCTCGGCATGAACCACCGCCCCGCCCATCTCGGTCACGTCGACGACGCGCGCGCCGAACACGTCGCGGTAGAAGCCGATGGCCGCGCGAGCACCCGCGATCGCGAGGAACGGGGTGAGGCTGGTGGATCCGTGCGGCCTGCCGTCGGTGGTGTGCGCGCCGTTCGCGGCGCGGGTCTCGTGAGCGTTCATGCCTCCAGCGTAGGATCGGCCTCGCAGCGCCGCTTGGAGATCCGCGCCATGTTCATCTCCCCCGGAGTGCCGGGGCCGCGCGCGATTCGAGACCGAAGGAGACGACGTGGACGAGGACCGGAGAGGCATCCTCTACCCCCATCGACTTCCCGAGCTGCACCGCCTCGCCCCACCCCCACGACTCACCCACGCCGTGCGCTGGTTCTGGATCCCCGAGTGGGCGCTCCCGGCCGGCGAGGAGTCCCACCAGGAGCTCCTCCCGTTCCCCGCCTGCAATGTCGTCGTCGAAGCCTCGGGCGTCACCGCGGTGGGCCCGACCACTCGCGCCTCCGAGCGCGTGCTCACGGGGACGGGGTGGGCGGTCGGCGCACTGCTGCGCCCGGCCGCCGTGCCGGCGCTGGTGCCGGATCCCGCCGCGTGCCGCGACGGCGAGCGTGCGGTGCGGGATCCCGAGCTGCTTGCAGAGGTCACCAGCGCGATGACCCATCGGGCAGCGGCGGGATCGGTGCGCCGGAACCGGGCGGTGGCGGTGCTCTCGGCGTGGCTGCTCGAGCGGGTCCCCGACGCCGGCGCCGACGGTGCGCTCGCGAACGAGCTCGCCGAAGCGCTCGCCGATCCCGAGGTCACCCGCGTCGACCAGCTCCCGGCGATGCTCCACGCCTCGACCCGCACGCTGCAGCGTCTCGCCGAGCGGTTCTTCGGCCTCTCGCTGCACTCGATGATCCGGCGGCGCCGGCTGCAGGAGGGGGCGCTGCGCCTGCGCGAGGATGCGGGGCTCGGGATCGCCGCGCTCGCGAGCGAGCTCGGCTACGCCGATCACGCGCACTTCACTTCGGACTTCCGGGCGCTGCTCGGCGTGACCCCGAGCGCGTATCGCGCCCGCGCCCGCGCCCGCATCGACGACGGCGACGGCGACGGCGACGCTCCGGGCGGTTCGCGGGAGGCCGCGCCGCCGGACCGGGCCTGACGCGGGGCCCGGGGGCGCGGCGAGCAGCCCGGACCTCGCGGCCCGCCGCCCAGCCCGGCCCTCGCGGCCCGGCGCCCAACCCGACCCCCGGCGCCCAACCCGACCCCCGGCGCCCCCGGCGCGAAGTGGGAGTCGCTTTCTGCCGCTTCGCCGACGGGGATACGGCAGAACGCGACTCCCACTTCGGTTGGGGCAGCGCGGGAAGGGGATGGGCGGGCGCGGGACGCGCGCGGCGTACGCTCAGACCGTCGGCTCTCCCAGCGAGAGCATGAGCCGGTTGGCCCAGTTGAAGAACGCCCCCGCCTGGATCGCGTCGAGCACCTCGAGCTCGTCGAGGCCCGCGCCGCGCAACGCGGCGACCTCCTCGGCGCCGAAGCGCGCGGGCGTCGCGGTGAGCGCCACCGTGGCGTCGATGAGCGCGTCCCACCGCGAGCCGAAACGCGCGGTCACGCCCGCGTCGAGCAGCCGCTGCACCTCGGCGCGGTCGGCGCCCTGCTCGGTGGCGAAGCGCGAGTGCACCGAGGCGCAGAACACGCAGCCGTTGAAGCGCGACGCCGCGGCGGCGGCGAGCTCGCGCTCGGCGCGCGGCAGTCCGGCGTCGGTGTTGTGGAAGATGTCGAGATCGGTGAGGGTGCGCTCGCGCAGCGCATCGGGATCCCGCGCCAGCACCCGGAAGTAGGGCATGTGCACGCGCTCGCGCTCGATGAGGGCCGCGTAGTGGCGCTCGGTGAAGTCGGCCACGGGCAGGGGCTCGAGCCAGGGCTTCCACCCCAGCGAGTCCTGCGTGAAGCGCGGCGGCTCCGACACCCGCGGCGCGGGCGGCAGCTGCTCGGACGGGCCGACCGCGGCCGGTGCCGCGGCCGGTGCCGCGGCCGGTGCCGCCGCCGGTGCCTGCTCGGGATCCGCGCCGCCTGCGGCGAGCCGCGCCTCGGCGGCTCGTGCGACCTCGGCGGCGAGCGCGGACAGGTCTTCGACGGCGACCGGGGCGCCTCCCGCGGCGCGCCGCACGGCGTCGAGCCCGTGCACCACCCGCAGTTGGAACGCGAGGAACGCGACGAGCTGTGAGAGGGTCACCACGCCAGTGCTGCTCCAGCCCGCGTCGAGCAGCCGCTGCAGGTGCTCGCGCGCTGCGTCGCGCGGGTGCAGCACGAGCAGGTGGGCGTGCTCGAGGGCCGCGGCGAGCCGGTCGCCCAGCGCGTATGCCGCCTCGACGGACGCCACGGTGTAGACGGGGCCCTCGGTGCTCTCGATCGCGTTCTCGGCCCGGAACGCTCCGTATGGTCCGGATCCCGCTGCCCGCTCGGCCTCGGCCACGATCAGTGGTTCCACGCCCTCCCCGCCGCCGGTCTCGCGCAGCAGCGCACCGAAGAACGCGACGGCCGCCGGCTGCTCGTGGAGGCGCGCCACGAACAGCGCGACGGCCGCGCGCTCGGACAGCGAGACCTGCGCGTCGTCGACCGGAATGAAGAGCGCCTCGAAACTGCCCTGCGCATGGTCGCGCGCGTCGGGCCGCCGCCGCCTCGCGGTGTCGAGGGCGTCGCCCGCCGCGATCCCCGTGAACGCGTCGATGATGTCGGTCGGGAGAGCGGTGCCGTGGGTCATGAGGATTCCTGTTCTGCGTCTCGTTCTGCGTCGCGTTCTGCGTCGTGTTCTGCGTCTCGAAACCGAGGCACTTGCGCGAGACCGGTGGCTTCGGCGGTGATGATGCGCTCGGTGTGGCGCAATGGGCTCGGTTTCAGGGAAGTGGAGGTGGGGGCCGGGTGTGGGCGGGACGGGGGAAGGGACGGGGGAAGGGACGGGGGAAGGGACGGGGGTGGGTGGGGCGGGGAAAGGACGGACAGGGAAAGGGACGGGGCGGGGGCCGGGAAGGGAAGCGGCGAGGCTGGGGCCCTAGATCACCCAGTGGCCCGACGCGAGCGAGGCCCCCGGGATCGCCTCGATGAGGCGCTGCGTGTAGGGGTGCTGCGCGTCGCCGAAGACCCGCTCCGTCTCGCCCTGCTCGACCTGCCGTCCGCGCTGCAGCACCGAGACCGTGTCGGAGATCTGCCGCACCACGGCGAGGTCGTGGGAGATGAACAGATAGGTGAGCCCGAGCTCCGCCTGCAGCCGCGAGAGCAAGCGCAGGATCTGCGCCTGCACCGTCACGTCGAGCGCCGAGACCGCCTCGTCGAGCACCACGAGCTCGGGATCGACGATGAGCGCCCGCGCGATGGCGACGCGCTGCCGCTGCCCGCCCGAGAGCTCCCGGGGACGCCGGTGCGCGAACTCGGCCGGCAATGACACGAGCTCGAGCGCCCGGGCCACCCGCTCCGCGCGCTCGCTCGGCGCACCGATGCGGAAGTTCTTCAGCGGCTCGGCCAGCGCGTGCCCGATGGGCAGACGAGGATCGAGCGAACCGTACGGGTTCTGATAGACCATCTGAGCGGTGCGTCGGAACTCGCGCAGCGCCCGGCCCCTCAGCTCGGTGACCTCGACCGCTCCCCCGTCGGCATCGGCGACGCGCACGCTGCCCGACGTCGGTCGCGAGAAGCCGGCGATGGCACGCCCGGTCGTGGTCTTGCCCGAGCCGGACTCACCCACCAGCGCGTGCGTGGTGCCGCGGGCCACGGTGAACGAGACGTCGTCGACGGCCACGAAGGCGTCGCCGCGGCGGCCGAACTCCTGGCGCAGATCGCGCACGTCGACGAGCGGAGCGCCGGAGGAGGAGGCTCGGCGTTCCTCGGTCTCGACTCGCCGCGCTCGCTCAGCCGGCGGCGCGAGAGTCTCCCGCACCACGATGCGCCCGAACGACGGCGCGTCCTCCATCAGCTGCCGCGTGTACGCGGACTCGGGCCGGGCCAGCACGCGCGCGCTCGCCCCGGCCTCCTGCACCTCGCCGCCGCGCATCACCACGACGCTGTCGGCGCGATCCGCCGCCACCGCGAGGTCGTGAGTGATGAAGAGCACGCCCGTGCCCGTCTCCTCGCGCAGCCGGTCGATGAGGTCGAGCACGGTGCGCTGCACGGTCACGTCGAGCGCGCTCGTCGGCTCATCCGCGATGATCAGCTCCGGGTCGTTGGAGATCGCGGCCGCGATGAGCACGCGCTGGCGCATGCCGCCCGAGAGCTCGTGCGGGTACTGCTTCGCGCGCCGGATCGGGTCGTCGATGCCGACCTGCTCGAGCAGGGCGTGCACCCGGTCCCGCACCTCGGCACGACTCGGGCGCCCGTGGATGCGCAGAGACTCGCTGATGCTCCGGCCGATCGGTTGCACGGGGTTGAGGGAGTTGCCCGGGTCCTGCGGGATCAGCCCGATGCAGCGCCCCCGCAGGTCTTGCCAGCGGCGCTCGCGCAGGCCCACCAGCTCGGTCGAACCGAGACGGCGCTCGTTGAGCGTGATGCCCCCGCGCACGACGCGACCGTTCGCGGGGAGCAGGCCGATCACCGACTGGGCGACGGTGGTCTTGCCGGATCCCGACTCTCCGACCACCGCGGTCACCCTGCCGGCTTCGACGTCGAAGCTCACGCCGCGCACGGCGTCGACCGTGCCGCGTGCGGTGCGGTACTGCACCGCGAGATCCCGGATGCTGAGCAGTGGGGCCCCGGTCATCGTTCTCCTCCGCCGTCGATGGCCCGGCTCAGGCGGTTCGTCGCGATCACGACGATCGCCACGACGATGCCGGGCAGTGTGGTGAGCCACCACGCGGTGGCCACGTAGTTGCGCCCCTCGGCGATCAGCAGCCCCCACTCGGGCGTGGGCGGCGGCGCACCGTAGCCGAGGAACCCGAGGGTCGAGATCTGCAGGATCGCCGAGCCGAGCTGCAGCGCGGCGAGCGCGATCACGGGAGCGAGCGAGTTCGGCAGCACGTGGCGCCGCAGCACGCTCCAGAAGGTGCCGCCCGAGCCGTAGGCCGCCTCGACGAACTCGCTCGCGCGCACGCTCACCACCTGCGAGCGCGACAGGCGCGCGAACACGGCCACCGAGGTCACCCCGACGGCGATCGCGGCGTTCGCGGTGCCGAAGCCGAGCAGGATCACGATGCTGAGCGACAGCAGCAGGGTGGGGATCGCCAGAAGCACGTCGACCAGACGCATCAGGGCCTCGTCGACTCTGCCGCCGGTGGCCCCGGCGGTGACGCCGATGAGCGAGCCGAACACGAGGCCCACGGCGACGGCGATGAGCGCCGCGGTGATGGACTGCGACGCGCCGTAGACCACTCGCGCGTACACATCGCGGCCCGTCGCGTCGGTGCCGAACCAGTGCTCGGCGCTCGGCGGCTGCAGCGCGGCGGCCACCTGCTCGGTGGGGCTCACCGAGGTGAAGAGCCCGGGCGCGACGGCCCAGGCGAGCGCGATGAGCAGCACGAGCAGCGGCACGAGCGCGCCGGGGCGCAGCGCGGAGCGCCAGAAGCCCGACGAGCGGGCGCCGGGCGCAGGCTCGGTCGCCGGGTCGGTGCCGGCGGATGTGGCGATCGCGGTCATCGGGAACCTCCCGGATTCGTCGCCGAGCGCGCGGCGGCCTCGGTCGTCGCACCCGACTCCGAGGCGCGATCGGTCGGCGCGCCCAGCTCTGCGGCAGCCTCGGTCTCCACGGCGCGCGCCGAGCGCCGCACCGGCCGGCCGTCAGAGCCGCCGCGGCGCAGCCGCGCGTCGAGCACGGGATAGAGCAGATCGACCACCAGGTTGATGGTGACGAACACCACTGTTGCGATCACGACCACCGCGAGCAACACCGGGGTATCGCGGTTCGCCACGGCCTGCGCGGTCAGGCTGCCGATGCCCACGCGCCCGAAGACGGTCTCGGTGACGATCGCTCCGCCCACCAGCTCGCCGAACAGCAGTCCGGCCATCGTGAGCGCGGGGAGCAGCGCATTGGGAGCCACGTTGCGCCACAGCAGCCAGGACGTGTTCGCGCCGCGCGCCCGCACCACGTTCACGAACGGCTGCTCGCGCACCTCGTCGATGCTGCGCAGGAAGACCTGCGCGAGCGGAGCGGCGATCGGGATCGTGAGCGTGAGCACCGGCAGGATCAGGGCCTGCGCCGGGCTCGCCCCGATGACGGGGACCAGCCCCAGCCTGAAGGAGAACACCTGGATGAGCACGATCCCGATCCAGAACACCGGGAGCGAGACGAAGAGCGGCGGGAGATTGCGGAAGATGCGGCGCAGCCACCGCCCCCTGCCGTAGCTCGCCGTGAACGCGATCACGACGGCCAGGAAGACCGCGCTCGCGAGCGCGAGGCCCGCGAGCGCCAGCGTCGAGGGCAGAGCCTCGGCAATGAGCTCCGAGACCTTCGCCCCGCTCTGCACCGAGTAGCCGAAGTCTCCCCGCAGGAACGCGCCGATGGACTCGACATAGCGCACCACGAGCGGCTGGTCGATGCCGTACGACTCCCGGATCTCCGCGATCTGCTCGGGGGTGAGCCCGAGATCGGGGCTGCCGTAGCGAGCCATCACGGCATCGCCCGGCAGCGCCGCGAGCAGCACGTAGGCACCGGTGTATGCGAGCGCGAGCACCAGGAAGGCCTGGCCCACGCGCCGCAGCAGCGCCGTCCCGCTCATTTCTCGATGGTGACTTCGTAGAACGACGGGCGGCCGATCGACTCGGTCGAGAAGCCCGTCACCCGCGACTGCAGGCCGTAGACCTGCGGCTCCTCGAAGAGCGGGAGCACGTAGGCGTTGTCGACGATGTGCTGCTGGGCGGCGGCCGAGGCCTCCTGCCGCTCCTCGGTGGTGGGCACCGAGGCGATCCTCGCGAGCAGCTCGTCGAGTTCGGGATCGCGCAGCTCGCCGCTCTCGACGTCGAGGTTCAGCACCGCGTTGCGGTTGGCCGAGAAGAGCTGGGACTTCAGCACGTCGAAGTCGGCACGGCCGACCATGGAGTGGTAGACCTGCACGGTGTCGATGTCGCGCTGGGCCTCGTCCTGGGCCACCTGGTCGCCCGCGAAGATCTCGACGCCGATGCCGATCTCGGCCAGCTGCTCCTGGATGAGCGTGACGACCTCCTTCGATCGCGGCTGCGGGAGCGCCTCGTTGAAGGTCAGGATCAGCCGCTCGCCGTCCTTCTCGCGGATGCCGTCGGCTCCCGGAGCCCACCCGGCCTCGTCGAGCAGCTCGCGGGCGCGATCCTGATCGAAGACGTAGTGCTCGGACGTGTCGACGTAGCCGCGCGCGTTCTGCGCCAGGATGCCCGTGGCGAGCGGGTAGCTGTCGGTGAAGAGGGTGTCGACGATGTTCTGGCGGTCGATGCCGGCGATGATCGCCTGGCGCACGCGCAGATCCTCGAGCAGGGGATGGCCGAAGCGCAGGTTCAGCCCGTTGTTCACCCCGTTCGTGGCCGCGGCCACGAGCTCGAGGCCGTCGGCGGCGAACTGCCCCTCGTCGGGAGCGGGGATCGTGCGGGCGAGATCCGCCTGCCCCGAGACGACGGTGCCGACGCGTACGCTCGCCTCGGCCGCGACGATGATGTCCACGCCGTCGATCTGCGCCGGGCCCTGGTGGTCGCGCGACGGGGGCGCCCAGTCGTAGTCCTCCCGAGTGGCGAGCGAGAGCTCGCTGCCGATCGTCTCGTCGTCGATCACGAAGGGGCCGCTGCCGATGATCTCGGTCGCGTTGCCCGGCCCGAACTCCTCGCCGCTGCGGTCGAGCGTGTCGTTCGAGAGCAGCCCCGAGTTGATCGTCGACACCGCCTGCGCGAAGCCGGGCGACGGCGCCGTGAAGTGGAAGGTGACGGTGCGATCGTCGATCACCTCTCCGCGGTCGTAGTTGTTGATGGCCTCCGAGACCGACAGCGCCCGATCCGGATCACCCGTGCCGAAGAGGTCGATGTTCTTGACGACGTTCTCGGCGTCGAGCGGCGTGCCGTCGGAGTAGGTCACCCCCTCTCGCAGCGTGAAGGTGTACTCGGTGGCGTCGGCGTTGACCTCGGGCAGGTCCTCGGCGATCCAGGGCTCGAGCTCCAGGGTCTCGGGGTTCTGGTACAGCAGGCGATCGGTGATCTGATTGACCACGCCGCCGTTCGGGTAGAAGCCCGCGGCCGGCGGATAGAGGGTGATCCAGGTCTGCGGTTCGAGGTAGGTGAGCGTGCCGCCCGCCGTGGCATCCGACCCGGAATCTCCCCCGCCGTCTCCGCTCGCGGAGCAGCCGGTCATCGCGATCGCGACGGCGGCGAGTGCTCCGATCCAGGCGATGCGGCGTGTCTTCATGTGGGGACTCCTCTGGGTTTTCGCGCGGTGATGCGCGGTGTACGAGCGGATGCACGGGATCCCGAGCATTGAAAGCTATTCTTATACCTGTCATAAGATACAAGAAAGTCCGGTTGTCACAGAACTTCATGAAATCCACGCCGAATCCCGCCCGTCACATTCCGTCATCCGATTCCACGACCGCCGTTGCGCCGGCGTATAACAGCGGGATGGCCGTTCCCCCGCCCCGAGCCTCGATCGCGCTGATCGGCGCCGGGCCGCGCGGCACCTCGCTGATCGAGCGCATCGGAGCCCATCTCGACGCGGATCCGACGATCGGCGGGCTCGACCTGCACGTGATCGACGACGCGCAATCGGGGGCCGGGCGCATCTGGCGCACGGATCAGACCCGCGAGCTGTGCATGAACACGCTCGCCCACGCCGTGACCCTTTTCACCGAACCCGGCAGCTCGGTGGGCGGACCGGTGCGACCGGGTCCGACCCTCTACGAGTGGTGCCTGCTCGTGCGCCACGGGGACGACCTCCTCCGGCCGAGCATGCGGGCCGCAGACCCCGCACGCACCGCCCGGCTCGCGGAGATCCCGGCAGCGCACGTCGCGGCGCTCGCGGCGTTCGCCGTGCGCGACGGCCTGGCCGAGGACTACCGCGAGGAGCTGGCGGCCATCCGACCCGACTCGCACCCGAGTCGCGCGCTCTACGGCGAGTACCTGAGCTGGTGCTTCCACCGCGCCGTCGCCGAGCTCCCCGACGGCGTGCGCGTGATCCGGCACCGCGCCCGCGCCGTCGGCATCGAACGCGCCGACGACGCCGAGGGCCCGCGCGAGACCGTGCGGCTGTCGAACGGCGGGCGCATCGTCGCGGACTCCGTGATCCTCGCGACGGGCTGGATGCCCCGCGGCGAGACGCCGGCCGAGCGCCGGATGGCGGTGCAGCTGGCGGACCGCCCCGAGCTCGCCTGGGTGCGCCCGGCGAGCCCCGTCGAGCAGGATCTCGAGGTCATCGCCCCCGGTGCGCACGCGATCGTGCGCGGCATGGGCATGGGCTTCTTCGACACGATGGCCCTGCTGACGATCGGGCGCGGCGGTCGGTTCGCCGCGGATCCGCAGGCGCCGGGCGGGCTGCGCTACGAGCCGTCGGGGGGCGAGCCGATCCTGCACGTCACCTCGCGGCGCGGCGTGCCGTTCCGGGCGAAGACCCTCTACGGATCGCTGCCGCCCGCCCCGGCGCAGCGCTTCGCCCTGGAGATCGACTGGCAGTCGGTGCCGCGACCGATCGACTTCGACCGGCAGCTGTGGCCCCGCATCGTCGCCGACGCGTACCTGGACTTCGCGGAGACGCTGCTCCGCAGCCGGCCGGAATCGGTCGCGGCCGGCGCGGAGGAGCTGCGCCGCACGATCGCCGCCGCGCTGGCCGAGACGCTCGCCGAGGCGGCAGCGCCGGGCGACGGGCCCGTCGACCTCTTCGCGGCGCCCACCCGCATCGGCGCCGCGGTCGCGCGGCTCATCCCGGACCCGTCGCTGCACTTCGACCTCGCCGCCGAGCTGCGTCCGGTGCACCGCGACTTCGCGAGCCCGCACGAGTTCGACGCCTGGGTGCGCGAGCGGGTGCTCGACGATCTGCGTGAGGCCGAGCTGGGGCACGACAGCGCGCGCAAGGCCGGGCTGTGGTCGATCAGCGCCGCGCGCGGCCTCGCGGGCGCGCTGGGCACGCTGGGCGGTTTCGACGCCGAGTCGCGCGCGGCGGGCTACGAGCTGCTGATCGCGATCGGCGGCATGGCGGGATCGGGGCCTCCCGCGTTCCGCAACCGCCAGCTCATCGCGCTCGCCGAGCAGGGCCTCGTGCGCTTCATCGGGCCCGAGGCCCGCGTCGCGGTGGACGAGCGCGGCTTCACCGCGAGTTCCCCAGCGGTCGCGAGATCCGAGGTCGTCGCACCCGCGCTCATCGACGCGTGGATGCACTTCCACAGCGTCGCCGAGACCGCCGACCCCCTCGCGCAGAGCCTCGTCGCCGCCGGACGCGCGCGGCCCTTCACCGTGCCGGCGCGGCGCGGGGCGCGAGCGACGACCGGAGCCTTCGATCTCGACGCGCCCACCGGGCGGCTGATCGGCGCGGACGGCTCGCCCGATCCTGCCGTGCACATCGCCGGCATCCCCGTCGACGAGGCCGTCCACGGCACCATCATCAGCCCGATGCCCGGGACCGATCCCCCCATGCTGCGCGAGACCGACCGCGTCGCCCGCAGCGCGATCCGCATCGCGGTCACCGCCCACGACACCAGGAGCAGCGCATGTCCGATCCCCGTCCCGTAGCCCTCATCACCGGCGCCTCCAGCGGCATGGGCCGCGAGATCGCCCGCGAGCTGTCCCGTACGCACCGCATCATCGCGGTGGGACGAGATGCGTCGCGGCTGAGCGCGGTCGCGGCCGAGACCGGAGGCGAGCCCTGGCGGCTCGACGTCACCGACGCCGAGGGTCTTGCCGAGCGCGTCGCCGGCCTCGACCGGCTCGACGTGCTCGTGCACGCCGCCGCGCTCGCGCGCACCCTGCGCGTGGACGAGGCCGACCCGCAGGATTGGCACCGCCACTTCGCGGTCAACGTGACCGCCCCCGCCACCCTCACGCGCCTCGCGCTCCCGCTGCTGCGCGCGGCGCGGGGCACCGTGGTCTTCATCGGCTCGGGAGCGAGCACCCGTCCGGTGCCCGGGAGCGCCGTCTACTCGGCCACCAAGCACGCGCTGCGCGCCGTCGCCGACGTGCTGCGCATCGACGAGGAGGCGCATCTCGTGCGCGTCGTCACCGTGGCTCCGGGGCAGACCGACACGCCCATGCTGCGCGACATGGTGCCCGACGAGCACTACACCCCGGAGCGGTACATCCGCCCCGAGTCCGTCGCGGGCGCGGTGCGCTTCGTGGTCGACGCGCCCGCCGACGTGCAGATCACCGACCTCGCGGTGCGCCCCCGTCGGGAGATCGCCCGCATCTAATCCCCCTCTGCCCGGGCCTCCGCCCGCGACTCGCGCTCGCGACGGCTCAGGCGCGACGGCCACCAGACGGCGGGCCCGATGTCGTACATCAGGGCGGGCACGAGAAGCGCGCGCACGATGAAGGTGTCGATCAGCACGCCGAAGGCGACGATGAACGCGATCTGCACGAGGAAGAGGATCGGGATCACCGAGAGCGCCGCGAAGGTCGCCGCGAGCACCAGCCCGGCCGAGGTGATGACGCCGCCCGTGACCGACAGTCCGCGCACGATTCCCTCCCGGGTGCCGTGCTGCAGCGATTCCTCGCGGATGCGGGTGGCGAGGAAGATGTTGTAGTCGATTCCGAGCGCGACGAGGAAGACGAAGCCGAACAGCGGCACCGCGGGATCCGCGCCGGGGAACGCGAAGAGGTGGTTGAACACGAGCGCCGACACGCCCAGGGCCGTGCCGAAGGAGACGACGGTCGTGAGGATCAGAATCACGGGCGCCACCACCGAGCGCAGGAGGAGCATGAGGATCAGCAGGATGACCACGAGCACGACGGGGATGATCAGCGTGCGGTCGTGGATCGACGCGTCGTTCGTGTCGATCGCCGTCGCGGTGGTGCCCCCGACGAGCGCCGAGAGGTCGGCGTCGGCGAACACGCTCCGCAGCTCGCGCACGGTCTGCTCGGCCTCGGGGGAATCCGCCGCATCGGTGAGCGTGGCCTGCACCAGCACCCGGTCGTCGACGACGGTCGGCTCGGGGGCGGGCGTGCCGGGCGGGCCGAACGCCGTGATCCCGTCCGCCGTGACGGTGGCGGTGCCCGACGGGGAATCGGCGCTGAGCACGCTGACCCCGTCGATGCCGGGGCTCGCGAGCAGCACGTCGGCGACCTGCTGCAGCTCGCTCTGCGCTGCGAGCACCGAGACCGGGCTGCCGGAGCCGCCCGGGAAGTGCTCGCCCAGCGCCTCCTGGCCGTCCCGCGCCTCAGAGGCCCCGAGCACGAGATCCGACTGCGGCACGCCCTGCGCCTGCAGCTGCCCGACTCCCACGGCGCCGGCGAGCAGCACGACGAGCGTGATGGCCCACACCGCGCGCGGGCGACGACTGATGAGGCGCCCGGCCCGATGCCAGAGTCCGGTGCGCGGCACCCCGCCCTCGGCGGCGACGACCTCGGGTTCGTAGGCCGGTCGCTTCGGCCAGAACGCTGCGCGGCCGAACGCGAAGAGGATGGCGGGCAGCAGCGTGAGCGCTGCGAGCATCGCGAACACGATGCCGATGGACGCGACCGGCCCGAGCGTGCTGTTGGACTTGAGGTCGCTGAGCAGCAGGCAGAGCAGACCCGCGATCACCGTCCCGCCGGAGGCGAGGATCGGCTCGACCGAGCCGCGCAGGGCGCGCATGCTCGCGGTCCACTTGTCCTGGTGCACGCGCAGCTCTTCGCGGTACCGGGCGACGTAGAGCAGCGAGTAGTCGGTGGCGGCGCCGATCACCAGGATGAAGAGGATGCCCTGGGTCTGCCCGCTCAGCATGAGTACGCCGGCCTTCGCCAGCCACCACACGGAGAGGAGTGCCGCGGTGAGCGCGAACAGACTCGTCGAGAGCACCGCGATGGGCAGCAGGAAGGAGCGGTAGACGATCACGAGGATGACGAGCACTGCGAGGAGCGCGACGAGCAGCAGGAGCCCGTCGATGCCCGAGAAGGCCTCGACCAGGTCGGCGGTGAAGCCGGCGGGGCCCGTGACGAATGCTTCGACGCCCGGCGGGGCGCCCGCCTCGAGCCGCTCGGATACCTCGGCCACCACGTCGCCGATCTCGGAGTCGGCGTCGATCGGCACGAAGACCTCCAGCGCCAAGCCGTCCTCGGAGGGGATCAGTGGCGATATCCCGTCGGCCACGCCCTCGATCCCCGGGAGGCCGTCGACGACCTCCTGCACCTGCGCGATATCGGCGTCGGTGAGCGGGCTGGACGAGGTGACCACCACGACCGCGGGAAGCGCCTCCGAGTCGTTGAAGTCGCCGAGGGCCTGCTGCACCTGGGTGGCGTCGGCCGACTCCGGGAGGTAGCTCGTCTGATCGTTCGACGAGACCTCGCTGACCTTGCCGAAGTACGGGCCGCCGATGCCCGCGGCGACGAGCCAGACCAGGATGAGCACCGCCGGCAGGAGGATGCGCACCGCTCGTGAGGGGCGGAGGCCGGGGCGCGACCGCTCCATCGTGCGGTCGTCGTGGCGAGGACGTGCGTTCATGATGAGATGCTCCAGAACAGGATCATGGTGAGGGTGACGAGGAAGCCGGAGAAGTAGTTCAGCAGGATGAACCGGCGCCAGGCACGGTTCGTCCGAGCGGAGTCGGCGTCGGAGACGTTTGCGTAGGGCAGGCAGTTGAGCAGGTACGGCAGCGCGACGAGGGCCGCGAGTGGTCCGGGCCACGGCACGGCGAGCATGATCGCGCCCGCGGCGATCCACAGCAGCAGCGCCAGCCGCACCGTCCGCCGCGCGCCGATCACCGTGGCGATCGAGCCGATCCCGGCCTCTCGGTCGGGCAGGATGTCTTGCACCGCCCCGAACGCGTGCGCCGCGAGCCCCCACACGAAGAACGCGAGCAGCACCAGCACGAGTCCGCTGTCGAAGCGTGCACCCGCGAGCGCAAGGCCGACGAGCGCCGGACTCACGAAGTGGGTGCTCGAGGTGATGGAGTCGAGCAGCGGCCGCTCCTTGAACCGCAGCCCCGGTGCCGAGTAGGCGACGAGCGCGAAGGTGCTCAGCGCGATCGCAGCGGCCGAGAGGGCATCGCCCGAGACGAGCAGGATCAGCAGGAACGGAGCGTTCGTGGCCGCGGCGAGCCAGACCATCGGGCGGTGATACTCGGGCGGCAGCAGGGCGCCCTCGATGCCGCCCTTGCGCGGGTTGCGCACGTCCGAGGGGTAGTCGAAGACGTCGTTGATGCCGTACATCGCGAGGTTGTAGGGCACCAGATAGTAGATCGTTCCGACCACCAGCAGCCAGTCGATCTCGCGCGTGGTCAGCAGCATCGCCGCGGCGAACGGGAACGCGGTATTGACCCAGCTGACGGGGCGCGACGCGACCCAGGCGTGTCGGAGCAGGCGCCCCATCGATGCACCGCCCGGGCGCGTCAGCAGCGCCCACAGCGCGGGGAGCGCGAGCACGGCCGCGATCGGATACGCGAAGTCCTCGATCGGGGCGAGGCCGATCCGCGGCCCGGCCACCAGATCGGGCGCATAGGAGAAGAGACCGGCGGCGATCATCAGGCTGTCGAAGACCGCGGTGAGCAGGATCAGCGCCGCGCCTGCCAGCGCCACGGCCGGCCACGACAGGGCGGCGCCGGCGCGCCGGGCGAGGAGCAGCCCGGCGCCGGCCGCGAGTGCGAGAAAGGCGCCCGCCACGAGGGGATAGCTCATGATCCGCTCCCCGCCTTCGGCCTGCGGCGCGCGCGCCGCGAGAGGAGACGGGCGGCGCCGGTGTAGAGCACCATCGTGCAGAGCACGAGGAAGACGAGGAAGACCGGTTCTTCGAGCGGCATCTCCGGACCGAGCATCACCCCGGTGGCGATCGCAGACGCACCGTGGAGGAAGATGCCCGCGGCGATCCCGGCCGCGTCCCACAACAGCAGGAACGCGGTGCCCGCGAGCGTCACCAGCGCCGCCGCGGCAGCGTCGCGCCAGAAGAACAGGCGGAAGCGCCAGTCGAGGAGCAGCATGCACCCGATCCCTCCCAGCAGGATCGCGAGGTAGAGCACCGCGCTCACCGCCGGGCCTCCGCCGGCGCCGGGGCGGACGGGACCAGCGGCCCGGCCGAGTGGTCGCCGCGGATGCGCTTGAGCACCAGCTCGGCGCTGATGAGGCACATCGGCACGCCGACCCCCGGCGCGGTGGTGCCCCCGGCGTAGTAGAGGCCCGTCACGCGCTTCGACTGGTTCTGCGCGCGGAACAGGGCGCTCTGCCGCAGCACATGGGCGGGGCCGAGCATCCCTCCCATCCACGACGAGTAGTCGCGCGCGAAGTCGGCCGGGCCGATCGTGTGCCGCACCACGATCCTGCTGCGCAGGTCGGGGATGCCCGCCCAGCGCTCGATCTGCTGCAGCGCCGCATCCGCGACCCGCTCGACCGCGCCGTCACCCTCCCCATCGGCGCCGCCGGCGCCGATGGAGGTGTCGGCCGGCACGGGGACGAGCACGAAGAGGTTCTCGTGCCCCTCCGGCGCGACCGCGGGGTCGGTGGCGCTCGGCCGGCAGACATAGAGCGATGCGGGGTCGGGAATGCGGGCCGCCGGGCCGAAGATCGCGTCGAAGTTGCGCCCCCAGTCCCGGGTGAAGAAGAGCGAGTGGTGCTCGAGCTCGGGCAGTTCCCCCCGCACGCCGAGGAGCAGGAGGACCGCGCCGGGGCCGCTCTCCGCGTCGTCCCACCAGCGCTGCGGATAGCTGCGCGCCTCGGCCGGCAGCAGCGCGGTCTCGGTGTGGTGCAGGTCTGCCGCGGAGACCACGACGTTGGCGTGCTCCACATGCTCGGATCCCGCCCGATCCCGCCACCTCACGCCGCTCGCGACCAGGCCGCCATCGGAGCGACGGGTGAGAATCTCCGAGACGTCGGCACCGGTGGTGATCTGCACGCCCGCCTCGCGCGCGAGGGCCTCGATGCGCTCCACGAGTCCCCAGAAGCCGCCCATCGGGTACTGCACGCCCTCGTCGAGATCGAGCGCGCTCATCAGGTGGTACATGGCGGGCGCCCGGCGGGGGTCGGTTCCCAGGAAGACCGCCGGGTATCCGAGCACCTGCCGCAGCATCGGGTCGCTGAAGCGGCGGGCCACGAAGCGCTCCAGCGAGGTGCCGAGCAGCGATGCGAGGCGCGGCAGTGCGCGCAGCACGGGCCCGGCGAGCAGCGATCGCCACCGGGTGAAGGGGTTGTAGAGGAAGAAGCGCTCGGCCATGCCGGAGGCCTGTCGGGCCGAGCTCAGGTAGGCGCGCAGCCTGGCGCCGCTGCCGGGCTCGACCTCTTCGAAGCACTCGACGACGCACTCCAGCCCGTGCGGGATCGTGAGGCGGCGCGCCTCGCCGCTTCCGACCGGTTCGCCGAAGACCCGGTACCCGGGATCGAGCATGCGCAGGTCGAGCTGCTGCGACGTCGACGTGCCCAGCATCTCGAAGAAGTGGTCGAAGACTCCGGGCATGAGGTACCAGGACGGGCCGGTGTCGAAGCGGAACCCGTCGCGTTCGAGGGTACCGGCTCGTCCTCCGACGCGCTCGTTGCGCTCGAAGAGGTGCACGGAGTGCCCCTCGCGCGCGAGGAGCGCGGCCGTCGCGAGGCCGGCCACCCCTCCGCCGATCACCACGGTGCGGGTCATGTCGCGACCTCCTTCGACGCCGGTCCGTTCGGCTCGAGCACCGACTGCAGCGCGAGCAGCGCCTTTCGGGGCGCGCCCACGCGCACGCGGCGGCGCGGCAGCAGCTCAGCCGGGGTATCCGCGATGCGGTCCGTCAGTTCGGAGAAGAGCCGCAGCGCGCAGCCCACGGCGACCCGTGCGTCGCGCGGGAGCAGCGGGAGCGTCGCCGCGGCGTCGGCGAGCTGCTCGCGCACCGTCGCCACCCAGCGCGCCTGCGCGGCGGCGTCCATCCGCGTGCCCGCGCTGAGATAGTCCCGTCCCAGTCGCTCGCGGTCGTCACCGAGATCCCGCAGAAAGTTGACGTTCTGGAACGCCGCGCCGAGCCGGCGCGCCCCGTGCTCGAGCACGGCGGCCTCGCGCTCGGAGGGCGCCTCGTCCTTCATGAAGACTCGCAGGCACATGAGGCCGACCACCTCGGCAGAACCGTAGACGTAGCGCGCGTGGTGCTCGGGGCCGCTCTCGGCGAAGCCGCCGAGCGGGGCGGGCGCGTCGGCGCCGAGCGGAATGCCGCTGCCGAGCGACGCCCCCGACGGCGCGGCGGCGTTCTCCTCGAGATCCATGCGCATGGAGGCGAAGAAGGGTCCGGTGAGCTCGCCGTCGATCCCCGCGGCGCGCGCCGTGCCGCAGAACGCCTGCACGACGGGGTTGCTGCTGTACCCCCACTGCGTGGCGCGCTCGGTCTCGCGCTCGAGCTGGTCGAGCAGCTCGTGCTGCTGCGCGTTCGACAGCCCTGCGCCCTCGGCGGCACCGTCGACGAGCTCGTCGGCGACGCGCACGAGCGCGTAGATGTTGCGGACGTGCACGCGGTGCCTCGGGCCGAGCAGCCGGGTCGCCAGACCGAACGACGAGGAGTAGGCGGCGATGATCTGCTCGGCGGCGCGCTCCGACGCGCGCGCATATCTCGGGAGCGGAAGGAGGTGCTCGAGGCCGGACATCAGAACCTCCGCTTCTCGAGCGACTCCACCAGCCGCAGCAGACGATCGACGAGCGCCGGCGGCAGCGCACCGTCGGTGGTCGAGACCAGCTCGAGCGCGGCACGCAGATGCTCGTCGACGAGCGAGCGGATGAACTCCTCCGCACCGCAGGCGACGAGCTGGGCGCGGATCGCGGCGCCGTCGCGATCCGTGAAGTCGGCGGCGCCGAAGCGGGGCTCGATCCCCGGCCAGGCGCTCGTCATTCGGGCGTAGGCGATGATCGCCGTCTCCTTGCCCTCCCGGAAATCGGAGAAGGGATCCTTGCCGTGCTGGTCGCTCGACGAGAAGGCCGAGAGCAGGTCGTCCTGCAGCTGGAACGCGACGCCGAAGCGCCGCGCGATGGCCGCGATCGCCGTCTCGGTGCGCGGCACCGCGCCGGCGAGCACGGCAGCCGCGCGAAGCGGCAGCTCGAAGGTGTAGGTCGCTGTCTTGAGCCTCGTCATCTCGAGCACGGCGCTCAGCTCCGCAGGCATGATGCCGTCGCTCAAACCGACGTCGGCGCACTCGCCGACGATCGACTCGGTGATCGTGTGATCGAGCAGATCGAGCAGCCGGAGCCGCAATTCCTCCGGGAGCGGTTCTCGGGCGAAGACCTGGTGCACGAGCGAGAGCATGGCGTCGCCCACCAGGATGCCGCTGCTGCGGGCCCAGTGGAGCGGGCCGCCGGCCCCTCCCCGCGGGGCCTGCCCGTCGCCGTCGACGGCCTCCTGCCGCCGCAGCAGCTCTCCGATGAGATTGGGGGTGCCCCTCCGCAGCAGATCCTCGTCGATCACGTCGTCGTGGAGCAGAAAGGAGAAGTGCAGGATCTCGATGGCCGCCGCGATGCGGAGGGCCGACTCCCGGCGCTCAGAGCCCCGGAGCTGCGGCGCGGCGAGGGCGTCGAAGGCGTCGACCAGCAGCCGCGGCCGCAGGAGCTTGCCGCCCTGCGCGCACCGCGATGCCGCCTCCCAGACCTCGGCGTAGGTCGGCCCGTAGGCCGCCGCGCGCGCCGCGCGCCGGTCGAGCAGCTCGCGGATCTCGCGCTCGATCTCCTCCCGCGGCTCGAGTGCGCTGGGCGTCGCGGCGCGCGCTGCATCCTCGAGCGTCGCGAGACCGGCCCCTGCGGTGCGCTGCTCGCCCGCCATCGCAACCTCCCTTGGGTTTATAATCAACTCACGGTAATATTATCCATAGATAACTTAATATCTGAGAGGATACTATCTACCCGAACGGTTGAGCAACCTTAGGATGGTGGAGTGCACAAGAGCGAGGAGACGCGGGGCGAGGATCAGATCGCCGCGAATCTCTATGCCTTCAGCGCCTCGACCGGGCCCGCGCGGCTCCCGGAGACCGAACACCTCACCGAGCGGGATCTCGCCGAGATCGGCGACCTCATGAACTCGCTCGCCCGGCTGCGCGAGGCCGAACTCGCGCTGTCGGAGGCCTCGAGGAAGTACATGCAACTGAGCACGCAGGACATGCGGGCACTGCACTATCTGATCGTCGCGCAGCGACAGAGCCGCAGTGTCACCCCGAGCATGATCGCGCGACACCTGCGCATCTCCGCGGCGTCGACGACCAAGCTGCTGAGCCGCCTCGAGAAGGGCGGGCACGTCGTGCGGCACATCCACCCCACGGATCGACGGGCCTTCGTCATCGAGATCACGCCCGAGACCGCCGCCTCTGCGCAGGAGACCGTCGGGAAGATCCAGTCGCGGCGCTTCTCATCGGCGGCACGCCTGACGAGCGACGAGCGCGCGGTGGTGCAGCGGTTCCTCGACGACATGACCGAGCAGATCTCGCTGCGCAACGCCCCCTGGGCGCAAGAGCCCGATCCCGCATAGCGCGACCTGCGCCGCAGCTGTCGAGACCCCGACTCGGGGGCGGCGTGCGCCGGCGACCGCGCGCGGGATCCTGCGCCGCGGCGCACGCTCGCCGCGGCAGCGATTCAGCGGGCGCGGCCGTACTGCGCCGCGATCGGGCAATCGAACGGGTCGCGCGCGGCGAGCCCGACACGGTTGAGGTACTCGATCACGATCGCGTACGAACGCCAGAGCGAGGTCTCGGTGTAGGGCACATCGAGCGTGCGACAGTGCTCGCGGACGATCTTGCGCGCCCGGGCGAGATGCGGGCGCGCCATGCTCGGGAAGAGATGGTGCTCGACCTGGTAGTTGAGGCCGCCCATGAGCCAGGTCGCCCACCAGCCGCCCCGGATGTTGCGCGAGGTGCGCACCTGCTTGGTGAAGAAGTCGAGTTTCGCATCGTGCGCGATCACGGGCATGCCCTTGTGGTTCGGGGCGAATGAGGCTCCCATGTAGACGCCGAACACGGCGAGTTGCACCCCGATGAAGGCGAACGCCATGCCGGGCGGCAGCAGCAGGAACACCGGCACGAGCACCACCGCGAAGCGTGCGGCGATGATCCCGATCTCCGTCCAGCGGCCCGTCACCGGCCCGCGGCCGAAGAGATGCTTGAAGCTGTGGACGTGGAGGTTGAGCCCTTCGAGGGTCAGCAGGGGGAAGAACAGCCATCCCTGCCATCGCGTGATCGCGCGTCGCAGCCCGCGGGCCTCGACGGCATCCTCTTCGACGAACGAGATCGTGTCGACCTCGATGTCGGGATCCTTGCCGATGCGGTTCGGATTGGAGTGGTGGCGGGAGTGCTTGGAATCCCACCACGAGTAGCTCATGCCGATGAGCCCCGCGAGCACGCGGGAGAGGCGGTCGTTCGCGGGCCCGAGTGCGAGGATCTGCCGGTGCGCCGCCTCGTGCGCGAGAAACGCGATCTGCGTGAAGATGATGCCGAGGGCGCCGGCGATGAGGAGCTGGAACCAGCTGTCTCCGAGCAGGATGAAGCCGGTGATCGCACCGCCGAGGGCGACGGCGATCGCCACGCCGACCCAGGTGTAGAACCCGGGCGCACGGCGCAGCAGACCCGACTCTCGAACCACCTGCGAGACGCGGGTGTAGGCCTTCGCGATCGGCGGGAAATCGCCGGATCGGGCCCTCGTCGGTCGGAGCGGCCCGAGTCCGTCCAGCGTCTGGGGGAGAGCGGTCGTCATGCGCGGCACCTGTTTCGTCGTGAACCGCGTGCGACGCGATCCGGTGAAGCCAAGGGCAACTGCCGATCGCTGTCTCCACGCTATCCGGTCGACCATGCAGGGACCTGCATGGTCGACGATGCGCAGGAGTCTCCCAGTCCCAGACGTTGCGGCGGGGCGACTCGCGGGTGCGCAGCAGCCGCAACGGCAGCCGCGCACCCGCAACGGCGGGGCGACACCGCAGAAGCCCCGGCTCCCCTGGCGCGCGCCTGGGAAGCCGGGGCTTCTGGTGTTGCTCGATCTGGCGGAGACGGGGGGATTTGAACCCCCGGTCGAGTTAACCCCGACCCTTCATTAGCAGTGAAGTCCGTTCGGCCGCTCCGGCACGTCTCCATACGCGAACAACGTCATCCATTCTAACCGGACGACGGGCCCCGCAGGAAATCGTGGGATCCCGGTGCGCGCCGGATCCGTGCGACTCGCGCCGGGCGTCAGAAGACGGTTCGGCCCGCCGAGCAGGTCGCCGTGCCCGCGTCCTGCCCCGTGATGCCCTCTGGCAGCACGACCGCTCCGCTCTCGTCCACGGCCGGCGCCTCGGCGTCGACGGGGGCGTTCGGATCGGCCGGCGTCTCGGCGGGCACCTCCTCCGCGGGTGCCGCCGGATCGGCTGCGGCCTCCTCGCCCTCCGCGACCGCACCCTCGCCGGTGCCCGCCACCGAGAAGGGCTTGCCCTGCTCGAGCACGTCGAACAGCAGCTGCGCGTTGGCGTAGTCCGGGGTGAGGCGACCCTCCTGATACGGGTGGGTGAACGACGGGTACTGCACGAAATTGATGCGGTCGAGGTCGATGTCCTTGACAGTGCCGGCGACGGCCTGCATGAACTGCACGCTCGCCATGCTGCTGGAGAGCGTCATGTTGTCGACGCCCGCCTTGGCGAGCCCGTAGACCTTCACCGGGTCCGAGAGAGTCTCGGCGCTCTTCAGCTCGCGCACCAGCGACGACATGAAGACCTGCTGATTGCTGATGCGGCTCGTATCGCCGCCGTCGCCCACGCCGTGGCGGGTGCGCAGGAACTGCAGTGCGTCGTTGCCCTGGAGGGTCACCTCGCCGGCGGGAAGGTCGAGGCCGGTGTGCTCGTCGACGATCGGCTGGGCGAGGCAGACCTCGACTCCGCCGATGGCGTTGGAGATGCCGATCACACCGTCGAAGGTCACGAGCCCCGCATAGGGGATGCTCATGCCCGTGAGCGATTCGATCGTGCGCACGGTGCACGGCAGACCGCCGTACATCATGGTGCTGTTGAGCTGCTGCTCGCTCATCGCCGGGTAGTAGTCGGGCTGACCGTCATCGCTGGGACAGCTCGGGATCGGGAGCATGAGGTCTCTGGGGAAACTCACGACCGTGGCATTCTGGTGGTCGGCGGACACGTGCAGCATGAGGGTGACGTCGTTGAGCTCGCCCTCCTCGCCGTCCTGATAGCTCTGGCCCTCGCGGGAGTCGGATCCGACGAGCAGGATGGTGAGCGCGCCGTCGATGGACTGGTCGCCCGCGCCCACCGCGTCGGCGCTGGGGCCCAGCTCGACCGTGCGCACATCGGAGACCAGCCCCCACAGCGCATAGGTGACCGTCGCCACCCCGCTCAGCGCGACCACGATCGCTGTGGTGAGCAGTACGCGCAACGCATTGCCCCAGGCGCTCGAGCGTCGCAGCCTGCCGTGACGCACCGAGGTGGAGCGATCCACCCCTGCGGCGAGTTTCTTGGCCATACAGCTTCCCGTGATTCCCTGCGAGTCGCGACGGCCGCGCTCGACGATATCGCCTCAATCTACCCGAGGCTACTGTGTGCCCCCTTGGAGAGCGTCGCGCTTCTGCGGCGCGCGGAAGAGCAGCGGATCTCAGACCGAGGTGAGCGACGTGCGGTGCCTCGTCACCCAGCGCCCCAGCTCGTCGCGATTCTCGACGTCGAGCTTCGCGAAGACGTTCGAGAGGTGCGTCTCGACGGTGCGCACCGAGATGTACAGGCGCTCCGCGATGAAGCGACTGGAGTGCCCGAGCGCCGCGAGCAGCGCGACCTCCCGCTCGCGCGCCGTGAGACCGGGCGCCGGGGGCAACGGCAGCCACACCCCGAGATCGGCGAGCAGCCGCACTTCTGGCTCGTCGCTGTCTGCCGCGGTCACCCCGGGCGGTGCGGCGATGCGCTCGATGTGCGCGGCGAAGGCGCCGCCCACCGTGGGGTCGATCCGCGCGGCGATGCTGCGGGCCCGCGCACGGAGCTCGTCGGACGGTGACCGGGTCTCGAACGCGATCGTGTGCAGGGCCTGCAGCTCGATCAGCGCGAGCCCCTCCTCGCGCGCCCAGGCCGCGATGCGCTCGGCCTCCGCGAGCGCATCGGCGCAGCGCAGCCACTGCCGGGCGCGCAGCGCGAGTACGGCCCCGTGCCCGCCGAGCGCCCGAGCCATCCCGGGCCGCGGGGCGTCCGCCGCCCGGATCGCCCGCAGCGCGGCCTCTCGCTCACCGAGCACCGCGAGCGCCAACGCGAGTGCGGCCTGCGCGAGCGGCTCCAGACCGTAGCGGTCCCGGCGCGCGAAACGCTCCACCAGGCGCTCCCCGCTCTCGACCACCTCGCTCCACCGCCCCTCCTGCACGCCGAGCAGCACGGCGCCCACCTCGACCAGCCCGGAGTAGCGGGCCTCGGCGTGGGTGTCGGCGTAGGCCTCGGCGACGAGTTCGTCGAGCACCTGCCGCGCCGTCTCACTGCTGCCGCTGCCCCAGTAGCCGAGCAGCCAGCAGAAGCCCTGCAGATCGATGTGGTCGGTGCGGAACCGGGCACCGAGCCGGCTGAGGCGGCGAGCGCTCTCGGCGCACTGCACGGCGCTGTGCAGCGCACCCTGCTGCTCGAGGATCAGCGCCTGCACGGCGCGCGCCGGGGAGCGCACCCACTCCACTCCCAGATCGGCGGACAGCTCGGGATCGGGCGCGGTCTCGGCCGCGTCGCGGATGCGGCCGGAGCAGGCGAGCAGGAGCACTCGCGTGCTGCGCACCATCTCTGCGGCGACGGGATCCTCTGCCAGGTCGGCCTCCCGGTCCAGGCGATCGAGCGCGCGCAGCGCCGGGCCGAGCTCCTCGCCGTCCCACACGAGCTGGCGGAGCAGCGCGGTGCGCAGGGAGATGCCCAGTCGCGTACCGAGTGCCCCCGCGCGATCGGCCGCGTCGAGCAGGCCGTCGATGACGCGCATCGTGCTGCGCAGCGCGACGTCGTCGCCCAGCAGGCTCGCGATGCGGAAGGCGCGCAGCGCCGCGGCGCCGGCCTGCGTCGCGTCGGCATCCGGGTGCACGGCGGTCGCCATCGCCAGGCGCAGAATGACCCGGGGGCCGCCGTTGCGCGCCGTGAGCTCGAACGCCGTCCACAGCCAGGAGAGCGGGATGCTCCTCCCGCCTTCCAGACCGAAGGCGACGAGGCGCATCAGGCGATCGGGCAGGTGCGTGGGATCCGCGCCGCCGCGATCCTCGTCGAGCGCGCGGAAGATGCGATCGTTGAGCTGGATCCGCCGCACCGGAGACATGCGCGTGCGCAGCGAGGCGGCGAGCAGCGGAGGACCGAGCACGAGCGAGAGCGCGCCCTCGTGGGTCTGGGACGCCACGAGGCCCCGTTCGAACAGACTCGACAGGCACGCCGCATCGAGCGCGCGCAGCAGCGACGTCTCGACCACCGGCTCGGCCACCGCGATGGTCTCGAGCACGTCGAGCTCGCCGCGGCTGCACGACTCGGTGAGGAGATCGGCGAAGTCGCCCGGCACGACGTCTTCATCCGAGGAGACCCAGGCGGCCCCGCGGCTGCGGTGCAGCGCGCCCATCCGGTCGCTCGCGAGCGCGAGGACGGAGAGCGCATGGAGATTGCCGCCGGACGCCTGGTGCCAGCGGTGCAGCGTCTCGGCCTCGATCCGCTCCACGCCGAGCAGGGAGACGAGGTACGCCTCGCTCTCCGCGCGGTCGAGCGGCCCGATCGAGACCAGGTGCCCGTTCGGCCCGTTGCAGAGACGCTCCACCTCGCTCGTCAGGTGCTTCGCGGTGGCGACGATGCGCGCGCGGCGCGCATCAGCGAGGGCGGCGAGGCTCCGGGTATCGCCGGGCGCATAGCCGTCGATGTGCGGCACGACGAGGATCAGCTCACGTCCCTCGGCCCGGCGTTCGAGCTGCTCGAGGACCCTCGGCGCCCCCTCGGGCGGGTCCCGGTGCTCCTCGAGCCCACCCGGGTCGCCGGTGGAGGCCGAGACGGAGTCGCCCGACGCGTGCGCGGCGGCGCCCACCACGATCACGTCGGCGTCGCCGAGCCGCTCCCGCACGGCCTCGGCGGCCCGGACCGCCAGTCGTGTCCTGCCACTGCCCGACTCGCCGATGAGCACGGTGATCGATGCCGGACGGTCGACGGCGGCGATGACGCGCTCGAGACGCTGCGCAGCAGGGTCGACCGCCTGCTGCCGATGTTCGTGGTCGTCGTGGGAATCGCCTCTCCCGCGACGGGACCCGACAGGCATCCTGCTTCCCTCCCGCATTCCCTCTGCCCCCACTCCCCCTCAGCCAGATTCTCGCCCCGACCTCGCCAAATAGCAAGCGATTCCCAGACATCAGCCAGAGATGCACGGCGTGTTGCCTGGACAAATGTCCAGTGCTCCGATATCGAATGTCCAGGTCGGGCGCGACCTTCGCGGTCCCACTACGCTGGGACCATGCGCATCGCCACCTGGAACGTCAACTCGATCCGCACTCGATTCGGCCGCGTGGTCGACTGGATGGTGCGCGAGGACATCGATGTGCTGGCCATGCAGGAGATCAAGTGCCGGCCCGAGCAGTTCCCGGTCGACGCGTTCGCGCAGGCGGGCTACGAGCTCGAGATCCACGGGCTCAATCAGTGGAACGGCGTGGCCTTCGCGAGTCGCCACGAGATGACCGACGTCGCGCGCTCCTTCGCGGGAATCCCGGGATTCGGCGCTCCCGTGAAGGGCCAGGAGGCGGTGCAGAGCGTCGGTTCGAACGGGCTGCCGGTCGAGGCCCGCGCCCTCGGCGTGACGGTGGGCGATCTGCGGCTGTGGAGTCTCTACGTGCCGAACGGCCGCGCGCTCGGCGACCCCCACTTCGACTACAAGCTGGCGTGGCTCGAGGCGCTGCGGCGCGAGTCCGAGGCCTGGCTCGGCGAGGACCCGGATCTGCCGCTCGCGCTGATGGGCGACTGGAACATCGCCCCCCTCGAGGGCGATATGGGCGACCCGTCCTTCACCGTGGGCGAGTCGACGCACGTCTCCCCCGAGGAACGGGCGATGTTCGCCTCGTTCTCGCCGACGGTCGAGGACGTCGTGCGGCCCATCGTCCCCGAGGGCTACACCTTCTGGGACTACAAGGCGGGCCGCTTCCCGAAGAACGAGGGCATGCGCATCGACTTCATCATGGGCTCGCGCGCGTTCGCCGACGCCGTCACCGGGGCGGCGATCGCGCGCGACGAGCGCAAGGGGGACGCGCCGAGCGACCACGTGCCGGTGGTGTGCGACATCGACCCGTCGCTGCTGGGCGACACCTTCGAGGACGAGGACGACCGGCCCATGGTGTTCTGACCGCTGCGGATCCTGCGCCCTCCGGCGTCGCACGGAGACGAGGGGAGACCCGCGGATCGGGCCGCTCAGCGCCCCTCGACGCGCAGCAGGAGCCAGAGCGCGAGGGTGCGATCCGGATCGTCGAGATCGATACCGAGGCGCGCCGCAGCCTGCCGGATCCGGTACCGCACGGTCTGCTCGTGCACGTTGAGGCGCGCGGCCACGCGCGGGGCGCTGCCGCGCTCCTCGAGCCAGGCGAGCAGCGTCTCGCGCGTCTCGCGCTCCTCGGCCGACCGGAGGAGCTCGGCTTCGGGCAGCCGCAGCTCCGTCGCCCCGAGCGCATCTGCGCACGCTCGCAGAATGAGCTGCGGCCGCACATCCTCGGGGGTGGCGACGGGAAGCCCCAGTGAACGAGCGCACTCGGCGACTCGCACCGCGCGCTCGGAGTCGCTCGCGAGCGACGCGCTGGGGCGGCGCGGCTCCGTCACGCCGGCGGCGCAGTCGGTGCCCGCGATCCGCAGCAGCTCGGGAAGCAGCCGCTCGAGCGACCGGACCACCGGCGCGGCCGATCCGCTCGGCACCAGGGCGACCGCTTTGCCCGCCATCACCGTGCAGACGCTGCCGGGGAAGTAGACCGAGAGATGACGCGCCACGGCCGTTCTCAGCTCGCTGAGGTCGGCGTCGCGCACCTCGCCCGCCGTCCCCGCGTCGATCGCCAGCACCAGGCACGGCTGGTCCGGACGGATCCCGAGCACCGTCGTGTCGTTCTCCTGGGGGGTGCCGGCGAAGAGGCGGCGCAGCGCGGTCTCCTTCGAGCGCTCGTCGCCGTGGTCGAAGCGCCACGCATCGACGATATAGCCCGCCGCGAGCTCCGCAGCGGTGCGCAGCGCCTCCTGCTTCTCCTGCGCGAGCGGTGCGGCGACGTCGTCGCCATCGGGGTCGATCACCCAGATCGACCCCAGGGGAATGCTGCCCACCCGCAGCGGCACTGCGGCGCGCGGAGCGAACTGGCCCTCCGCGGGGAACCGCGAGATGCCGTCCGCCGCGAACACCTGGCGGTAGCGCACCTCGTTGAGCGGCCCGTCCGGAGTGCGCCGGGTGAGGATGCCGTTCGCGCGCAGGCTGTCGATCGCCTGCCCGGGGAGGGCCGAGTAGGCGAGGATGTTGCGACGATGATCCTCGATCGCCACGGATCCCTTGAACACCTGCGCGACCGAGTTGGCCAGCGAGAACAGGCGGTCCCCCGAGTTCGCGCCGAGCTGCAGGCCCGCGCCGTGCTCGCCGAGGAGCCGGCTCACGAGCGCGTCGAACTCGCGCCATCCGACCGCGGGCGACAGCCCGAGCAGCGGCAGCTCGTGGTGCGCGCAGGCCGCGACGAGGCCGGCACCCTCGGGCCCGAACACCGAGCGCGCGACGATCCCGCTCGCCCGAGCCGCCCGGAGCCGGGCGCAGAGCGCGTCCAGGCGCTCCGGCCCGAGCTCGGCGTGCACGGTGAGCATGACGAGCTGGCCCGTCAGCTGCTGATCGCCGAGATCGCTGTCGTAGTAGGCGATCCCGAGCATCGGCGCCGGCCGCGGCACGGCGTGCACGACGGTGAGCACCCCGTGCCCCATCTGCTCCACCAGTGAGCCGATGGGGAGCCCGTTGGAAATCGGGTGGGACAGATCGATTCGCGAATTCGATAACTCCACCCGCAAAGATTATCGGCTTCGATAAAAGATCGCCACGTGCGCCTCCCTACAGTCGAAAGGGACGACAGCGAAGGAGCACACAGTGGCAGCACCCGGGTTTCACGATCCCCGATTCGAGCGGATCTTCCCCCCGAACGCATCCGTGCGGACAGACGGCGTGCTCGAGATCGGCGGCTGCGCGCTGCCCGAGCTCGCCGCGGAGTACGGCACCCCGCTCTACGTCATCGACGAGCTCGGCCTCCGGGAGCGCATGCGCGCCTACCGCGACGGGCTCGCGGCGCGCCGGCCCAACAGCCAGGTCGCCTTCGCGTCCAAGTCGTTCCCCGTGCTGGCCGCGTACGCCATCGCCGCCGCCGAGGGCCTCGCGATCGACGTGGCCGGGGCGGGCGAACTGCTGCTCGCGCTCGAGTCGGGCGCACCGCCCGAGCTCATCCACCTGCACGGCAACGCGAAGAGCGAGGAGGAGCTCGCGCTCGCGGTCGACGCCGGGATCGGCACGATCGTGCTCGACGGCGAGGCCGACGTCGAGCGCCTCGACGCGCTGCTCACCCGACCCCAGGATGTGCTGATCCGGATCATCCCGGGCGTCGACCCGCGCGTGCCCCGGGCGATCTCCACGGGCGGCGAGCGCTCGAAGTTCGGACTCCCGATCCCGCAGGCGAAGGCGCTCATCGAGCGCCTCGAGGGCCACCCCTTCATCACCGTCGTGGGCCTGCACCTGCACATCGGCTCCCAGGTGCTCGAGGTGGAGCCCTTCGAGCGCGCGGTCGAGGCGGTGCGCGAGCTCGGCGAGTTCCCCGTCTACAACATCGGCGGCGGCCTCGGCGTCGACTACCACGTGCGCCACGCGGCCCCGACCCTCGACGCCTACCTCGATGCGATCACCGCGGCCGCAACCTGCGTGCTGCCCGCGCACAGCCGCCTCATCATCGAGCCCGGGCGCTCCCTCGTCGCGCGCAGCGGGGTCACGGCCTACCGCGTGAACAACGTGAAGCGCACGGGCGCCACGTTCGTGGCCGTCGACGGCGGCCTCGCCGACCAGCTCAACGTGGCGCTCATGGACATGGAGTTCACCCCGCTCGTGGCCGACCGCGCGAGCACCCGCCCCGACACCGTCGCACAACTGGTCGGGCGCCAGTGCGAATCCGGCGACCTGCTCGTCGACCGCGCAGAGCTGGCCGCGCCGGCGACGGGCGATACCATCGTGCTCGCCGCAACGGGGGCGTACGGCTACACGCTCTCGAACAACTACAACGGCGCGCTGAAGCCCGCCGTCGTCTTCTGCCGCGAGGGCGAGAGCCGCCTCGCGGTGCGCCGGCAGACCTACGCCGAGTTCCTGGGGCACCACGTCGGGCCGTCCCAGCAGTCGTGGGCGTCCTGACGCGACCATCCGACCACCCGTCCGCCGTACACGAACATTCCCCGAGGAAGAGGAAACACCCATGAAGAAACTCGTTCAGGTCTCCGCCGCCGCCGCGCTCGCCGCGATGCTCGGCCTCACCGCGTGCTCGGGCGGAGGCGATGCGGCCTCCGCAGAGGGCGATGCGCCCGCTCAGCAGCTCACCTCGGGCATCGACGAGGCCGCAGCTGCCGCGCTGCCCGACTCGATCCGCGAGGCCGGTGTCATCCGAGCCGCGGCGGGCATCCCCTACCCGCCGTTCATCCTGCTCGACGGCGACGAGCAGACCGGGCTCGACCCTGATCTCGCCCAGGCGCTCGGCGAGAAGCTCGGCGTCGAGATCGAGCTCTCGCATCAGGCGTTCGAGACCGTGATCCCCGCGCTCCAGGCCAAGAAGTTCGACGTGATCATGTCGGGTATGAACGACACCATCGAGCGCGAGAAGACGCTCAACTTCGTCGAGGAGATCTACGCCGGCTTCACGATCGTGGTCAAGGCGGGCAACCCCGAGGGCATCGCGGGCCTCGAGGATCTCTGCGGCCACCCGGTCGCCGTGCAGAAGGCGAGCGCGCAGCTCGAGCTGCTGAACGAGCTCTCGGAGACCTGCTCCGCCGAGGGCAAGGGCCGACTCACGATCCAGCAGCTGCCGACGGCCCAGGATCCGCAGACGGCGCTGAAGGCCGGCCGCGTGGTCGCGTACCCGGTCGACGCGCCGGTGGCGGCGTACACCGTCGCCACCGCGGGCGACGGGAAGGACTTCGAGATGGTCGAGGATCCCGAGCACCCGGCCGGCGTCAACCCCGTCTACACCGGCATCGGCACGCTCAAGGAGAACACGGAGCTGACCGAGGCGCTGCGTCTCGCGCTCCAGGCCCTCATCGACGAGGGGGTCTACCAGGACATCCTCGAGTCGCACGGGCTCGGCAGCTTCGCGACCGAAGAGGCGATCGTCAACGGCGCATCGCTGGCGGGCGAGTAATCGCCATGAGCGCATCGACGGTCACGGCGCCGGAGCGGGATCGGAGCTTCGACATCGAAGCCCGGCCGCTCCGGCGGCCCGGACGGTGGATCTGGGCGATCGTCCTGATCCTCTTCGCCGCCTGGTTCGTCCAGGCCCTGTGGACGAACGAGAACATCGACTACGCGGTGGTCGGCCAGTACCTCTTCAACCCCGAGATCGTGTCCGGCGTCGGAGTGACGCTGCTCATCACCGCGATCTCGATGGTCATCTCGACCGTGCTCGCGGTGATCCTCGCGGCCATGCGGCTCTCGGGCAATCCGGTGGCCGTGGCGTTCTCCTCGTTCTACGTCTGGCTCTTCCGCGGCACCCCGCTGCTCGTGCAGATCGTCATCTGGGGCTACTTCGGCCTCATCTTCGAGAAGATCACGCTGGGGATCCCGTTCACCGACATCGTCTTCTGGCAGGTCGACACCAACCTGCTGCTGACCGCATTCGTGGCGGGCATCATCGCGCTGACGCTCAACGAGGCCGCCTACTCCGCCGAGATCGTGCGCTCGGGAATGCTCTCCGTCGATGCGGGGCAGAAGGAGGCGGCCGCCTCGCTCGGCATGAGCCCGTTCGACACGTTCGTGCGGATCCTCCTGCCGCAGGCGATGCGCGTCATCATCCCGCCGCTCGGCAACGAGCTCATCTCGATGATCAAGAACACGTCGCTGCTCTCGCTCATCGCGGTCATGGAGGTCTACACGCGGGCCACCCAGATCTCGGCCCAGAACCTCAAGCAGGTCGAGCTGCTGATCGTCGTGAGCATCTGGTACCTGGTGATCGTCTCGATCCTGTCGATCCCGCAGCACTATCTCGAGCGGTACTTTGGCCGCGGGATCGAGCGCAACGCGCCGACCTCGGCGTTTCAGAAGGCCCGCGAGATGACCGGCGCGATCACCGTGCAGTTCCAGGGCAGGAAGAAGGGGGAGCGACATGACTGAGCTCAGCGACACCGCGCTCGTGCAGCTGCGCGGGGTGCGCAAGCACTTCGGCAGCCTCGAGGTGCTGCAGGGGATCTCGATGGACGTGCACGCCGGCCAGGTGACCGTGCTGCTCGGGCCCTCCGGCTCGGGCAAGTCGACCCTGCTGCGCTGCATCAACCACCTCGAGAGCATCGACGGCGGCCGCATCTCGGTCGACGGCGAGATCGTGGGCTACCGGGATCACGGCTCCCAGCTGCGCGAGATGCACCCGCGGGAGGTGGCGAAGCAGCGGCGCTCGATCGGCATGGTCTTCCAGCGCTTCAACCTCTTCCCGCACAAGACCGCGCTCGAGAACATCATCGAGGCGCCCATGGTCGTGTCGAAGCGCTCCCGCGCCGACGCGGTCGCGGAGGCGCGCGTCCTGCTCCGCCGCGTGGGCCTCGACGCCTGGGCCGATCACTACCCCGCGCAGCTGTCGGGCGGCCAGCAGCAGCGCATCGCGATCGCCCGGGCGCTCGCCATGAAGCCCAAGCTCATGCTGTTCGACGAGCCCACCTCGGCGCTCGACCCCGAGCTGGTGGGCGAGGTGCTCGACGTGATGAAGGAACTCGCGAACGAGGGCATGACGATGATCGTGGTGACGCACGAGATCGGCTTCGCGCGCGAGGTGGCCGACCAGGTCGTCTTCATGGACGGCGGCGTGGTGGTGGAGGCCGGCCCCCCGGCGTCCGTGATCGACGACCCGCAGCACACCCGTACCCGCGGCTTCCTGCACAGCGTGCTGTAGCCGGCCGGCGATGGGGCGGCGCTCGTCGTCGGCAACGGCGGCGAGCGCCGCCCCCGTTCGGGAGACCGAACTAGACTGGTCGGCATGTCTGACTCTCTGCGCGTGGCCTCCGTCAACGTCAACGGCATCCGTGCCGCGTTCCGCAAGGGCATGGGCGACTGGCTCGAGCACCGCGACGTCGATGTGCTCGCGCTGCAGGAGGTGCGCGCCGACGACTCGCACCTGCTCGATCTGCTCGGCGACGGGTGGCACATCCTGCACGATCCCTGCCAGATCAAGGGCCGCGCCGGCGTCGCGATCGCGAGCCGGGAGCCCGCTGTCGCGCACCGGGCGGGGCTCGGCGCGCTGGACGCGCAGGAGAGCATCCAGTCGTCGGGCCGCTGGCTCGAGGCCGACTTCGAGCTGGGCGGATCCCCCTTCACCGTGATCAGCAACTACACGCACTCCGGCGAGGTCGACACCCCCCGCCAAGACGCGAAGTGGGCCTTCCTCGACGCGATGGGCGCCCGCATGAACGAGCTCGCCGACGAGCGCGAGCTCGTGGCCATCGTGGGCGACTTCAACGTGGGCCACCGCGAGTTCGACATCAAGAACTGGCGGGGCAACGTGAAGCGATCCGGCTTCCTGCCCAGAGAGCGCGCCTACTTCGACCGCTTCTTCGGCCCGCGGGGAGAGGCGGTGCTGGGCGTCGACGGCACCGAGGGCCCCGGCCTCGGGTGGGTCGACGTGGGCCGCCGCTTCCACGGCGACGTCGACGGCCCCTACACGTGGTGGTCGAACCGCGGCCAGGCGTTCGACAACGATACCGGCTGGCGCATCGACTACCACGTGGTCACCCCCGCGCTCGCCGAGCGGGTGGAGCACTACACGATCGACCGCGCGGCCTCGTACGCCGAGCGATGGTCGGACCACGCGCCCGTCATCGTCGACTACCGGCACGGCGCATAGGGCACAGCATCGCTGTGCGCGCCGACGCCGGTCGCGCCCCTGCGGCCGGCCGACGTGCGAAACACGGAGGAAGCATGACCCCCGCGTTCCTCCCGCAAACGTCGCGAGACGCACTCCCCCACCCCGTCATCCTGCGCGGAGTCGCAGGATCCATACTCGAAGACAGAGATCCTGCGATCCGCTGCGCGACTGCAGGATGACAGAGAAGCGAAAGCACCCATGACCGACAGTTCCCTCACCACCCCGTCCAAGCCCATCCTCTTCTCGGGCATGCAGCCCTCCAGCGACTCGCTGCAGCTCGGCAACTACATCGGCGCGCTGAGCCAGTGGACGCAGATGCAGGAGGACTACGACGCCTTCTTCTGCGTGGTCAACCTGCACGCGATCACGGTGCCGCAGGATCCGGCCGACCTCGTGGCCCGCACGCGCCGCACCGCGGCCCAGTACATCGCTGCGGGCATCGATCCGCAGAAGTCCACGCTGTTCGTGCAGTCGCAGGTGCCGGCGCACGCCGAGCTGGCCTGGGTGCTCAACACGATCACCGGCTTCGGCGAGGCCGGCCGCATGACGCAGTTCAAGGACAAGTCGCAGAAGCAGGGCGCCGACGCCGCCTCGGTCGGGCTCTTCACCTACCCGGTCCTGATGGCCGCCGACATCCTGCTGTACCAGGCGGCGAGCGTGCCGGTGGGCGAGGATCAGCGCCAGCACGTCGAGCTGACCCGCGATCTCGCGACGCGCTTCAACTCGCGCTTCGGCGAGACCTTCGTGGTGCCCGAGGCGCAGATCTCGAAGGGCACCGCGAAGGTCTACGACCTGCAGGAGCCGACGGCCAAGATGTCGAAGTCGGCCGAGACCGAGGCCGGGCTCATCAAGGTGCTGGATCCGACCAACGTGACGAAGAAGAAGATCATGCGCGCCGTCACCGACGCCGACGGCGAGATCCGCTTCGATCGCGAGGCGAAGCCCGGGGTGTCGAATCTGCTCACCATCTACTCGGTGCTGTCGGGGCGCACGATCGAATCGGTGGTCGAGGAGTACGCTGGCCGCGGGTACGGCGACCTGAAGAAGGGCCTCGTCGAGGTGGTCGAGGAGAGCCTGGCCCCGGTGCGCGCGCGCACGGAGGAGCTGCTCGCCGATCCGGCCGAGCTCGACCGGCTGCTGGCCACGGCGGCCGACCGCGCGAACGAGGTCGCGAACCGCACGCTCGACCTGGTCTACGAGCGGATCGGCCTCATCCGCTAGCTCGGGATCCCGGGTGTCGACTCGCCCCGGACCCTAGGGCACCAGCACCGCGCGCCCCTGCACGCGGCCGTGGTGCAGATCGTCGAACGCCTGCACCGCATCGTCGAGCGGGTAGCGCACCACCTCGACCGCGATCTTGCCGGCCCGTGCGAGCCCGAGCACTTCGAGCAGCTCGGACCGCGTGCCGCCGTAGGCGCGCTCGATGTTGACGCCCCAGGGCAGCTCGCTCGCCGATGCCGCGTAGTCGAAGTGGCCGCCGCCGAGCCCGACGAAGCGGATCGCGCCGCCGCCCCGCACGACGGCGAGCGCCAGATCGACGGTGGGCTGCACGCCGACGAAGTCGAGCACCACGTCGGCGCCGACGCCCCCGGTCTCCTCCATGATGCGGGCGGCCGCGTTCGCGTCGCTCGGCAGTGCGAGATCGGCTCCGTGCGCCTCGGCGAAGGCCAGCTTCTCAGCATCGGTGTCGAGCGCGATGATCCGAGCGCCGGTGGTCACGGCGAGGATCTGCAGCGCCAGGTGCCCGAGCCCGCCGAGCCCGATCGTGACGACCGTGGCATCGCCTGTCATCCGATCCCGCACCGTGTTAATGGCGTGCATGGGGGTCAGCGCCGCGTCTGCGAGCGGCGCCGCGGCGACGGGGTCGAGCCCGCCGAGCGGCAGCAGGTGGTGGGCCTGCACCGCGATGTAGTCGGCCATGCCGCCCGGGCTGCCGATCCCCGGAGAGAGCGGTGCGAGCGCGTCGCGCGGGTAGAAGACCTCGCACTGGTTGTCACGCCCCGCCAGGCACTCCCGGCACCGCCCGCAGCAGAGGATCAGCGCGACGATCGCGCCCTCGCCCGGCTCCCACCCGGTCACGTCGTCGCCGACCCGCTCGATCGTGCCCGCCACCTCGTGGCCGAGGGTGCTGCCGATCAGCGGGTTGTCGTCGCCCATGCCGATGATGGTGATGTCGGAGTGGCAGAGGCCCGCGCCCCCGACCTTCAGCAGCACCTCGTCCGGTTCGATCTCGGGAACCGGCTTGTCCTGGATCTCGACCGTGTCGTTCTTCACGTAGGTCACTGCGCGCATCACTTCTCCTGTTCCGGCCGCGCGGCGCACGGCCACGGTTCGTCAGGGCGTCGGATCGGCGTCCTCACCTCCAGCGTACCTCCGTTGCACGAGCCCGCTAGGGGTCGTCGCGACGCGTTGGCACGGCGTTCATCTCGCCCGCCGTCGCCGCCCGGCGCGCAAATCCTTAGACTGGGTCCATGACCGACGACGCCGTCAGCACCCGGACCGCCGAGACCACGCAGACCGCCGAGACCACGCAGACCGCGGCGCCAGCGCGCCGGCCCGCGCGGGCGCTCGCCGTGCTGCGGCGGCTGCCCGTCACCGTCTCCTTCGTGCTCGCCATGCTCGTCGTCGGAGCCGTCACCGGCACGCTGCTCGCCCCCGCATCCGAGCAGACGTGGTACCCGCAGGTCGCGACGGGGTTGCCGGCCTTCGCCGAGGGACGCTGGTGGACGCTGCTCACCTCGCCCTTCTTCGTGGACCACCCGTTCGTCTACCTGACGCTCCTGCCGCTGGTGATCGGCGGCCTCGGCTGGGCCGAGTGGCGCTTCGGCGCGCTGCGCGCCGCGGGCCTCTTCGCCGCGGGCCATGTGGTCGGGGTGCTCGGGGCCGCCGGGATCCTCGCCCTCGTGGCCCAGGGCGGCTGGCCCTGGGCCGTGCGCCTCTCGGAGACCCTCGACGTGGGGCCGTCGTGCGGCGCGCTCACGGCGCTGGTGTTCGCGATCGCCACACTGCCCGCCCCGTGGCGGCTGCGAGCCCGCATCGCGATCGCGGTGTGGGTGGGCATCTCGGTGCTCTACCTGGGGCAGCTGCACGATCTCGAGCACGCCGTGGCGATGGTGGCGGCGCTCGCCGCGAGCGGCTGGCTGCCCGCATTCCGGCACCCGGCGGGCCGCCCGAGCCAGCGCGAGTGGCGCCTCATAGGGCTCGCCGCACTGGTCACCGTGGGCGCCGTGCAGGTGCTCGACCTGGTCGTGCCCTACGACGGCCCGCTCGGCAGCAACGACCCCACCGCCTCGATGGTCGACGTGGCCATCGACCTGGTGATCATCCTGCTCATCGCCAACGGGATCCGACAGGGCTACCGGATCGCGTGGATCGCGGCGATCGCGCTCGCCGCCTTCAACGTGAGCGCGGGCGTGCTCGTCCTGGCGCTGCTGCCGCTGCTCGTCGAGGTCGGGGCGCTCGACTCGCCGACCGATGTGCTCGGCCTCCTCGTCGCCCCGACGTTCTTCTGGGCGGCCACGATGCTGCTGCTGATCCTGGGACGCAGCGCCTGGCGGGTGCGCCTGCGCGCCTCGCGCCGCGCGCTGCAGGCCGAGCCGCTCACGCGCGAGCAGCTGATCGGGCGGCTCCGCCGCTTCGGCGGCGGCACGATCTCGTGGATGACCACCTGGGACGGGAACACGCGGATCGCCGCCCCCGGCGAGGGCGCGATCGCCTACCAGTCGCACGCCGGCGTCGCGGTGATGCTGGGCGATCCCATCGTGCCGGGGGCGTCGCGCGCGAGCGCGCTCTCCGAGTTCGGCCGACTGGCGCAGCACGCCGGGCTGATCCCCTGCGTCTTCTCTGCGAGCGAGGCCGCCGCCGCGGCCCGCCCGCCCGGCTGGCGCTCGGTGGTCGTCGCCGAGGACACGATCGTCGACCTCCCGGGCCTCGCCTTCACCGGCAAGGCTTGGGGCGCGGTGCGCACGGCGATGAACCGGGCCGGCCGGGAGGGCATCGAGTTCCGCATGGTGCGCCTGGCCGACGAGCCGTGGAACGTGCTGGCCCAGGTACGCGCGATCTCCGAGCAGTGGAGCGGCGACAAGGGGCTCCCCGAGATGCGGTTCACCCTGGGCACGGTGGACGAGGCGCTGGATCCCGAGACCCGTGTCGGCATCGCCGTCGACGGCGAGGGCAACCTGCACGGGATCACCTCCTGGCTGCCGGTCTACGCGCACGACGGTTCCGACGGAGCGAACGGAGCCGGGGCCGGGGCCGGCGGCCCCGACGCGAGCGCAGACGCGAGCGCCGGCGGCGAGCCCCGCATCGCGGGGTGGACGCTCGACCTCATGCGGCGCAGGGACGGCGGTTTCGGCCCCGTCATGGAGTTCCTCATCGCCGCGTCGGCGCAGCACTTCTCAGCAGAGGGCTACGACTTCGTCTCGCTCTCCGGCGCCCCCCTTGTGCGCCCCGAGCAGGCCGAGGCCGGCCCCGTCGATCAGGTGCTCGAACAGCTCGGCGGGCTCATCGAGCCCCTCTACGGCTTCGCTTCGCTGCACCGCTTCAAGCAGAAGTTCAACCCGCGCCACGAGTCGCTGCACCTGCTCTACCGCGACGAGGGCGATCTGCCGCGCATCGGCATCGCCCTCACCCGCGCGTATCTGCCCGACGCCTCGCTGCGCGATCTCGTCGCGTCGGCGGCCTCGGTGGGACGCGGCGACTGATCGTCGACCGCCGATACCGCCTACAGTGGGAATCATGTCCAGGCTGAGCGCATTCCGGTCCACGACCGGCGCCGTGATGAGCATCGGCGGCGAGATCCTCGGCCTGCTCCTGCAGCTCGTGCTCGTGTGGCTCGGCGCGCTGATCATCTGGGGCGACGACGGCCAGGTCGACGAAGACGAGGCCTTCATCCTGTTCGGGTGGTGCATCGTCGCCAGCCTGTATCTCGGGCTCACGCTGCTCTGGCTCAACGTGCTGGTGCGCATCGACACCCCGGATCCCGCGGCCACGCGGCTGCTCGTGGGGCACCCGCTCACCCGGCTGCTCTCGATGGTGCTGACGTTCGGCGCGAGCCTCCTCGGACTGACCGTGGCCCTCGATCTCATCTCGAGCCTCGGCCGCGACATCCACAACGCGTTCCTCGAGCTCAGTGCGGTGTGGGCGATGCTGCTCTCGTGGGTGCTGTTCAACTGGGGATACGCACGCATCTACTTCTCCCGATACCACCGCGCGTCCCGCCCACCTCTCGAGTTCCCCGGCACCGACGAGCCGCGTCTCGTCGACTTCGCCTACTTCGCGTTCACCAACGCGACCACCTTCTCCGTGTCAGACGTGAAGGTGGTGCACACCCACATGCGCTGGACCGTCGTCTGGCACACGACGCTCGCGTTCTTCTTCAACGCCCTCATCATCGTGCTCACGATGAACGTGATCGCCAACGGCTCGCTCCTCGCCGACCTGTTCGAGTGACCGCGAGCGCCGACGGTGCGGCTCGAGCCGTCACAGCACGACATCCCGGGTTCGCCGTCCGGCCAAACGAGATACAGTAGAGACATGTTCCGGGGTCGGTGAGAATCCGAACCGGCGGTACAGCCCGCGAACCTCGCACCTGCGAGGCCGAACCGGTGGAACTCCGGTGCCGACAGTGATGGCCGTGACGCGAGTCGCGGTCGAGTCTGGATGAGAGGAACACGGACGCCCGCGCACGCCGGCGTCCGTCGCAGCACCCCCGGACGCAGGATCAAAGAACGGCGAACGGGATGATCGAGCTGGCGCGAGTCGAAGACGCGATGCGTCGCGCCCTCACCGTGTCCCGCCGCGGTCCTGCCGACGATCCCAACCCGCAGGTGGGCTGCGTGCTGCTCGATCCCGACGGCCGCATCGTCGCCGAGGGCTGGCACCGAGGCTCCGGCACCCCGCACGCCGAGATCGACGCGCTGCAGCAGCTGCCGGAGGCCTGGCGCTCGCGCACGGCCGAGCTCACCGCGGTCGTCTCGCTCGAGCCCTGCAACCACACGGGGCGCACCGGGCCCTGCGCGCGTGCGCTGGTCGAGGCGGGCATCGGCGCGGTCGCCTATGCCCTCTCGGATCCCGGGGCCGAGGCCGGGGGCGGCGCAGCCACGCTGCGAGCCGCGGGCGTCGAGGTGCGCGGGGGTGTGCTACCCGGGGAGGCCCGAGCAGTGCTTGGGCCGTGGCTCGCGCGGCAGACGTCATCGACAGCTTCTTCCGTGCTCCGCACGTCAGCTGAGCGCGAGGACGCGCTCGGCGGTATCGGCACGCAAAGCGATGCTTTGCTTCACGCGCCTGGCCGCCCGCACGTCACGGTGAAGTGGGCGCAGACGCTCGACGGCCGTGCCGCGGCGGCCGACGGCTCGAGCCAGTGGATCACCGGCGTCGACGCCCGGGCCGACGTGCACCGGCGTCGCGCCGAAGCCGACACGATCCTCGTGGGCACCGGCACCCTCATCGCCGACGACCCGGCGCTCACGGCCCGAGCCGAACACGGCGGCCTGCTCGTTCCGGCGCAGGAGCAGCCGGTCCCGGTGGTGATGGGCCATCGCCCTATCCCCGACGGCGCCCGCGTGCTGCAGCACCCCGCGCTCGCGGCCCGCGGCCTCGCGAGTCCCCTCCGCCTGACCGGCGACGACCTCACCGCCGACCTCGCAGAGTTGCACGCTCGGGGCTTTCGCCGGCTCTTCGTCGAGGGCGGCCCCGCCATCGCGAGCTCGTTCATCGCGGCGGGGCTCGTCGACGAGATCCTCGTCTATCTCGCCCCGGCGCTGCTCGGCGGCCCGCGCCTCGCGCTCGGCGACCTGGGCATCGAGAGCATGAGCGGGATCGCGCGGCTGCGCGTCTCGCGCACCGTGCAGATCGGCGCCGACCTGCTCATCAAGGCCATCATCGTCACCGATCCCGACCCCACACCCGAGGAGGGCTGATCCATGTTCACCGGACTCATCGAGGAGATCGGCGAGATCGTCGCCGTCGACACGGTCGACGACTCGCTGCGTCTCACGATCGCGGGCCCGACCGTCACGTCGGACGCCGCGCACGGCGCCTCGATCTGCGTCTCGGGCGTCTGCCTCACCGTGATCGACCGCAGCGAGACCCCCGACGGCCGCGGCGCCTTCACCGCCGACGTCATGCGGCAGTCGATCCGCATGTCGACGCTCGGCGAGCTGCAGCCCGGCAGCGCCGTCAACCTCGAGCGGGCCGTGCGGGTCGACACCCGGCTCGGCGGCCACATCGTGCAGGGGCACGTCGACGGCACGGCCGAGCTGCTGTCGGTGACGCCGCACGAGGCCTGGCGCACGCTGCGATTCTCGCTCCCCGCCGCGCTGGCGCCGCTGCTCGTCGACAAGGGCTCCATCACGCTGTCGGGCGTCTCGCTCACGGTCTCGGCGATCGCCGGGGAGCAGGATCCGCAGCAGTGGTTCGAGGTCTCGCTGATCCCCGAGACGCTCAGCGCCACCACGCTCGGCGCCCTGCGGCCCGGCCAACGCGTCAACGTCGAGACCGACATCCTCGCGCGCCACGTCGCCCGCATGCTGCGCCTGGGCGCCGTCTCCGAGAACTCCGTCCCCACCACCGAAGGGAACCCGTCATGAGTGATCCCAGCACCACCCCTGGCATCTCCACCATCGAGGAGGCCGTCGCCGCGATCAAGGCCGGGCGCCCCGTCATCGTCGCCGACAACGAGGATCGCGAGAACGAGGGCGACGTGATCCTCTCCGCCGAGCTCGCGACCGCCGAGACCATCGCCTGGACCGTGCAGCGCTCGTCGGGTCTGCTCTGCGCTCCGATGACGAACCAGATCGCCGATCAGCTCGACCTCCCCGTGATGGTCGAGACGAACGAGGACGTGCGCGGAACCGCATACACCGTGACGGTCGATGCCGCGCACGGTGTGACCACCGGGATCAGCGCAAGCGACCGCGCGGCGACGGTACGGGCACTCGCCGGCGCCGCCGCGGTGCCGGGCGACGTGCGCCGCCCCGGGCACGTGCTGCCGCTGCGGGCCGTCGACGGCGGTGTGCGCGCTCGCGACGGGCACACCGAGGCGAGTGTCGAACTCATGCGCCTTGCCGGTCTGCGCCCGGTCGCGGTGATCGCCGAGATCGTGGCCGACGACGGCGAGATGATGCGCCTGCCCGAGCTGATCGAGCTCGGGCGGCGCGAGAACGTGCCCGTCACGACCATCGAGCGACTCATCGCATACCTCAACGAGCATGAGCCCGCGGCCCCCACCTCCGACGACGCGGCGACCGACCAGCCGGTGCAGCCGCACCGCAGCGTGAGCCTGCGGGCCAACACGCTGCTCCCCACCGTCCACGGCGAGTTTCGCGCCCTCGCCTACCGCGATCGGCGCATCGGCGTCGATCACATCGCGCTGGTCGCCGAAACGCCGGAGGGAACGATGCCTGGGCCCGAGGCCCTCGTGCGGGTGCACTCGGAGTGCATCACCGGCGAGGCCTTCGGCTCGCTCAAGTGCGAGTGCGGACCCCAGCTCGATGCCGCGCTGCGGCTCGTCAACGAGCGCGGCGGGATCGTCATATACCTGCGCGGGCATGAGGGCCGCGGCATCGGGCTCGCCAACAAGCTGCGCGCCTACCAGCTGCAGGAGCAGGGGCTCGACACACTCGATGCCAACCTGCAACTCGGCCTGCCGGCCGACGCGCGCGACTACTCGGCTGCCGCGGAGATCCTCGCCGACCTCGGGGTCGACCGTGTGCGCCTGCTCACGAACAACCCCGACAAGGTCGCCCAGCTGCGCGACCACGGCATCGAGATCACCGAGCGCGTCCCGCTGCTCGTCGGCGTGACCGAGCAGAACATCGGCTATCTCGCGGCGAAGCGCGATCGCATGGGGCACGAGCTGCCGGGCGACGTGCGTGGTGCCTGAGATCCTCCGCCCTCCGGTCATCCTGCGCGAGCCCTCCCGTCATCCTGCGCGAGCCCTCCCGTCATCCTGCGCGAGCCCTCCCGTCATCCTGCGCGAGCCCTCCCGTCATCCTGCGCGAGCCCTCCGGTCATCCTGCGTGAGCCCTCCGGTCATCCTGCGCGAGCTTGCGAGTCGCAGGATCCACCACCGACCACACCACCAACACCTGAGATGAAGGAGCAGTCACCATGAGCGGAGCCGGAGCACCTGACCTGGCCGTCGATGCGAGCGGGCTGCGGATCGCCCTGCTCGCGGGCAGCTGGCACGAAGAGATCATGACGTCGCTGGTCGAGGGCGCACGCGAGACGCTCGCCGGCGCGGGCGCCGACGTCGAGTTGTTCCGGGTCGCGGGAGCGTTCGAGCTGCCCCTGGCCGCGCAGGCGGCGCTGAGCCCCGCGAACGAGGGCGGGGGCGGCTTCGACGCCGCGGTGTGCCTCGGCGTGATCATCCGGGGCGGCACCCCCCACTTCGAGTACGTCTGCAGCGCCGTGACCGATGGGCTCACCCGCGTGCAGCTCGACACCGGCAAGCCCGTCGGCTTCGGTGTGCTCACCACCGACACCGAGCAGCAGGCGCTGGATCGCTCGGGTCGACCGGGTGCGCCCGAGTCGAAGGGGCGGGAGGCCGCGGAGGCGGCGCTGCACCTCGCGGTGACCGTGCGCGGCATCCGCGAGACCGGGCTCGCCTGACGCGGCTCACCGATCCCGCGCACCCTCGTCAGCCCCGATCCCTCGCGCCCGATCCCGCGCGCGCCCGACCCCGCGCGCCCGATCCCCCGCCCCCGCGCGCCCGATCCCCCGCGCGCCCTCGCCCGCCCCACACGCCCAAATTGTGGGCTCAGCAGGTGCGAAATCAACCGGATAACGCACCTGACGGGACTCGAATTCCGTGCGTGTTCCAGGGCGCGCGCCGGATCGCCGAAGCGCGCTGCCAGGCACCCTGGCTTAGAGTGGTGGCCGTGGCCGACAGACCAGACGACATCGCGAGCGACACCGTCCCCATCTCCCGGACCGCTCGGTCCCGCCGGCCCCGGCGCGACGCGACCGCGCAGACGCGCGGCCCTCGCGCGACCCTGAAGCAGCTGCTCCCCTACCTCTTCGAGCAGCGCGGCAAGCTGCTCTTCATCGCCGGGCTCAGCGTGCTGGGCGCGCTCGCCTCGCTCGCGCAGCCCCTGCTGGTCGGCTCGGTGATCGAGCGGGTGCAGCAGTCCGCCGCCCTGGGCGGGCTGCTGTGGGCGCTGGTGGGGCTCGTGCTCGCGAGCGCCCTGCTCAACAGCTATCAGCACTACCTGCTGCAGTGCATGGGGGAGGGCGTGGTGCTCGCCAGCCGCAAGCGGCTCGTCGCCAAGATCCTGCACCTGCCGATCGCCGAGTTCGACCGCCGCCGCACGGGGGACCTCGTGTCGCGCGTGGGCAGCGACACGACGCTGCTGCGCGCGGTGCTCACGCAGGGGCTCGTGGAGGCCGTGGGCGGCGCGCTGCTCTTCGCGGGCGCCCTCATCGGCATGCTCGTGATCGACCCCCTGCTCTTCGCGGTCACCTTCGGAGTGATCGTGGTCGCCGTCGTGGTCGTCGTCGCGCTCTCGGCGAGGATCCGGCCCGCCGTCGCGCGCTCGCAGGAGAAGGTGGGCGACCTCGCCGCGGCGGTGGACCGCGCGATCGGATCAATGCGCACGATCCGCGCCGCCGGAGCCGCGAAGCGCGAGCAGCGGGAGATCGAGGGCGAGGCCGCCGAGGCCTACCGCCTCGGGATCAGGGTCGCGCGCATCTCGGCGCTCATCGTGCCCGTGTCGTTCATCGCCATGCAGGTGTCGTTCCTCGCCGTGTTGGGCATCGGCGGCTTCCGCGTGGCCACCGGCGCGATCACGATCGCGCAGCTCGTCACCTTCATCATCTTCCTGTTCCTCATGATCATGCCGCTGGGTCAGGCCTTCGGAGCGATCTCGGCGGTGAATCAGGCCCTGGGAGCGCTCGGCCGCATCCAGGAGATCACCTCCTTGCCCACCGAGACCGAGCGGGACCAGCAGCTCTCGCCGCTCGGGCGCACGGCGCCGCTCGCCGACTCCGGACTCGACTACGCGGCGGCGATCCGGTTCTCGGACGTGCACTTCACCTACCGCTCGGCGGCACCCGAGCGCGCCGACGCCCGCGAGCTGGTGCGCGGCGGCCGGGGCGGGTCTCGGCGCGACGCCGAGGCGGCTCCCGCCGAGATCATCGAGACGCCGGTGCTGCACGGGGTCGGGTTCGCGGTGCCACGCGGATCGCGCGTCGCGCTGGTCGGCCCCTCCGGCGCGGGCAAATCGACGATCCTCGCCCTGATCGAGCGATTCTACGACCCGGACCGGGGCGCCGTCTCCCTCTACGGGGCCGACCTGCGCACGCTGGACCGCGCCGAGGTGCGCGCGCAACTGGGGTATGTGGAGCAGGACGCCCCCGTGCTCGCCGGCAGCCTGCGCGACAATCTGCGCATCGCCGCCCCTGAGTCCACCGACGCCGCGTGCGAGCGCGTGCTGCGCGCGGTGAACCTCGGCGGGCTGCTGGACCGGTCGGCCGCCGCCGAGCGCGCGCGCCGCACGGACACGGCCGGCCTCACCGAGACGGACGGGTCGGACCGGGCGCTCTCCGACGCCGAGCTCGCCGCCGCGCTCGACAGCCAGGTGGGCGAGAACGGCATCATGCTCTCGGGCGGCGAGAAGCAGCGCCTGGCCATCGCGCGGGCGCTGCTCACGGCTCCGCCGATCCTGCTGCTCGACGAGTCGACCGCGAGCCTCGACGGAGTCAACGAGCGCCTCATGCGCGACGCCCTCGACTCCGTCGCCACGGGGCGCACCCTGATCGTGATCGCCCACCGGCTCTCGACCGTGATCGACTCGGACAAGATCGTGGTGCTCGACGAAGGCCGAGTGATCGGCGAGGGCACCCACTCCGAGCTGCTCGAATCGACGCCGCTCTACCGCGAGCTCGCGCAGCACCAATTGCTCGTGCCCGAGCAATCGTAGGCGGCCGGATCGCGGCCCCGCCGGGCAACCTTCACCGTCATCCTGCGCGAGTTTGCGAGTCGCAGGATCTATGGATTCGCCGCGTGGATCCTGCGACTCCCTCCGGTCGCGCAGGATGACGAGGTGCGAAGTGCAGGCCAAGCCGCAGGTTTCAGCGAGCGCTGAGGCTCTCGAGGAGAGCCGAAATGGCCGGGCGATACGGATCGATCGGCTCGCGTCCCGTGTCGGCGCGCACCGTGACGATGCCGAATCCCGTGTCGACCACCGCCGCGATCCGCTCCGGTCCATCGACGTGGCGCACGCCGAGCCCGGAGGCGAGCATCTCGTCACGCACCTCCGGAGCCCCGGGATCCTCGTCCGTCGCGCCGCTCGCGCCCATCCCCCGGCCCTCTTCGCGTAGCCAGGCCAGCCCCGCGCGGTCGCTCGATCCCGGCAGCACATCGACTTCGACCCGCAGCCGCTGGTCGGGCGAGAGCAGCAGCACGCCGCTCTGCTCGCCGAGCAGCACGGACCAGTCCTTCAGCGGCGGCAACGGCGGCCACTCGATGAGGTCGCGCACGAGCGGCTGCACGACCCACCCCGGCTCGGGCACCACGGTGGCCGTGTCGCCCACAGCGACCGTCTGCGCCCCGTCGGCGGTCTCGGCCTGCAGCTTCGCGAACTGCTCGGGGCCGAGTGTCGCAGCGTACGCGACGCCGCCCACGAGGATCAGCAGCAGCACGAGCACCGCCGCCGTCACCCAGCGCCGCCCGCGGCCGGGGCGCCGCGACCCCGGCGGCTCCGCGCGCGCCGTCGGCTCGGCGGGCTCCACCACCACCCGGGCCGCCGCCCGCCTGCGCTCGCTCCGTCGGGTCATCGTCGCGACACCCGTCCCTCCGGAACCCGGCCGTCGAAGAGCTCCGTCACGGTCACGAGAGTGAAGCCGCGATCCCGCAATCCGCGGAGCACCACGTCGGCATGCTCAACCGTTTCGGCATGGATATCGTGGAAGAGGATGATGTCGCCGGGCTCGGCGGCGCCGACCGAGCGCTCGACAAGCTGCTCGAGCGACGGCTTCTTCCAGTCGAGCGTATCAATCGACCAGAGAATGGCCGGCTGATCGACGGCGTCGAGCACCTTCTGGTTCACGGCCCCGTAGGGCGGGCGATACATGTCGATGCTGCGACCGGTGAGCTCGGCCAGCATCTGCTCCACGTCGCGCACTTCGTCGCGCGCCTTCGCCGGCGAGAGGGTGGTGAGGTCGGGGTGCGTCATGGTGTGGCTCGCGATCTCATGCCCCTCCGCGGCGACCCGTTGCGCCACCTCCGGCAGCGCTCGGATCGAGCGGCCCACCATGAAGAACGTGGCGGCGGACTGCTCGTCGCGCAGCGTGTCGAGCAGCTGCGCCGTGTACTCGGAGGGCCCGTCGTCGTAGGTCACGGCGACGCACGCGAGCAGGGCGCAGTCCACCTCGTGATCGGCGCGCCACGCCGGCATCCCGGTGAAGGGCACGCCTCGCTGCGCCTGCATCTGTGCGCCGAGCCCGGTCGACCAGCGGGCGACGGTCTGCGCATCGACCTCGACGACAGTGGGCCCCGCGGTCGCGTCGATGCCCAGGCCCGCGAGTTCGGGAGCCGCGACTCCCGCGGGAAGGGTGATCCGCGCGCCGGTCTCACCGAGTCGCGCCGCCACCAGTGCGCGCTGCGCCAGCGCGAGCTGCTCCTCGGCAGGCTCCGACACGGGTGCGGCGCTCAGGCCTCCGGCGTCCCGGCGCAGCAGCTCGACCGTGCTGCGCCACAGCTCGCCCGCGGCCTCGGCAGTCCACAGCTCGCGGTCCTCGTGCACCTCCCCCGTCGCCAGGTCGGTGTACAGCGTCACCGTCTCGTCCCGTGTCACCCCCGATGCGTCTCCCGCCACGACGCGCATGACCACACCGACGGAGCTTCCGAACGCCGCGGTGAGGTCGCAGACCACCGCGACGCCGGCGCCCTCCGCGGGCCCGGTCTCGGGATCGGAGAGCACGCGCGCGCCAGGCCAGCTCGCCGACCCGGGCACGCACCCCGCGTTCGACAGGCCCGCAGATACCGGGAACACTTCGGGTGTGAACGTACCGCCCGTCGTCGCGATCTGCTGCGCGAGCAGATCCGCCACTCGCACGTTGAAGAGATGCCATCCCGGAATCTCGATGTATCGCGCGTGGAACCTGGTGTGATCGTTGCGCACGCGGCGCTCGATGAATCCGAGCTCGGCCGCCGATGGCACGATCGCGTCGGGAGGATTCCCGGTGCCGGCCGGCTCTGCGGAGCCGTCGGACGTCGCGCCCTCGGCATCGTTCTCCGCGGCGCCTCCGGATGCCGCCGCGCCGTCTCCGGCTCCGTCGCCGGCCGGATCATCAGCCGGATCATCAGCCGGCAGGAGCCGCGTTCCGGCGGGATCCGGCCACGCGGCGGGCGACCAGTCCGCGACCGGCGGGATCTGCGCGCACGCGACGAGACCGCCGACCACCACGAACGCGGCGAGGCTGTACGCCGCACGCCGCACGCGCCGTCCGCGCCGCGCACGCGCGGCACCGCCGCGGTTGCGCAACACCCTGGCGCGCTGCGGCATGTCCCCTCCTCGGTTCACGCACTCCGACGCGGAATGCCTGATCCGAAGTTACCGCCCGCCGCCGACATTCACGGGGCGCGGCGCGCCGGGAACCCCCGCAGAATGCGCCGCCGATGCGCCGCCGATCCACCGCTCCGGGCAGCAGGAGCGCTACGAGCGGCGCAGCAGCCCGTCGAATCGCGGCTCGACGATCGCCGAGAAGGACTTCTGTACCCAGGCCATCGAGAGCAGAATCGCCAGCCCGATGCCGAACGCCACGACGATCAGCACGCCGGGCACCCCCAGCGCACCGACCCGATCGATGGCCCCGGTTTCGCGCAGCACCCAGATGATCGGCCCGTGCAGCAGATACACGTAGAGGGTGCGGGTGCCCCACACGGTCATCGCACTCCTGCGCCGCGGCGTCACGACGAGCAGCGCGAGGGTCATCGCGGCCGCTACGGCCATGAGTGCGGCGGTCACCGCGGCTCCGCCGAGCATCACCCACCCCCACTGGTCGGGCACCCAGTCGCCGATCGGCGCGTTCACGAACAGCCAGGTGTAGTCGTCCCGCCAAGTGAGCCACCTGTCGATGCGCCAGAACTCGCGCAGGCCGGGCGTCGCCGCGAAGGCCGCCGCGAGCGCCCCGAGGCCGGCCCAAGCCGCGACGAGCGCGCCCCGCGACGGGCGGACGAACCACTGCCCCTCGAGCCAGCCTCGCTGGCGGACCAACCAGCCCGCGACGAAGAACGGCAGGAACGCGAGCGTGCGCGAAGCCGAGAACTGCGTGCCGATCGCGGGGAGGATGCCGGAGGCGAGGGCGATGAGGATCGAGGTCAGCAGCGGCCACCGCAGCATCGCGATGTAGGGCAGCAGAATGCGCATCGTCGCGAGCGTCACCAGGAACCAGAGCGTCCAGGCCGGCGAGACCAGGAAGTTCTGGCCCGGCGTCTTCTCCTCGACGGCGAAGTGGATTCCCGCCCAGATCGCCTCCCACGTCAGCCAGACCAGCACCAGTTGGATGGTGGAACGCAGCACCTTGGGCGACGATTCTGCGCGGGAGAACATGCCGGAGAGCAGGATCATCGCGGGCATGTGGAAGAGATAGATGTAGGCGTAGAGCGCGAAGCCGAGCTGCGAATCGTTCCGCACCGTCGAGATGGCATGGCCGACCACCACGAGCACGATCAACAGGAAGCGGGCGTTATCCCACACCGCGATGCGTGGTTTCGCGGTGCGCACCGACGGCGCGATGGTGGGGTCTGCGGTCACCCGCATAGCATATGCGACGCTTCCTGTCTGCACGCTCTCGCGCGCCCTCTCGTCCTCGCGCGCGCCCGCCCCTCCCGTTCCCTCCCGATCCCTCCTGATTCGTTCCGCCCTCCGTTCCTCCCTCCGTTCCCCCCCTCGCGCGTCAGTAGTTGCGGCCTCCCCCCCCTCGCGCGTCAGTAGTTGCGGCTTCCTCCGCTTCGCGCGTCAGTAGTTGCGGCCTCAGCTCACGTTTGGCGACAACTACTGGCGCGCGAACAGGCCGAGCGCGCGAACAGGCCCGGCGCGCGAACAGGCCGAGCGCGCGAACAGGTCGCCCGCGCGTCGGGCGCGGGCTGAAACAGGAACGGCCCCCACCGAGACGGTGGAGGCCGAAGAGAGCCGCCTGTCGGATTTGAACCGACGACCTGTTCTTTACAAGGTCCAAGATTGGCCCGAGTGCCCCGACACAGTGCCCGCCTGGATGGTCGAGGCGGTGAACGCGCGATGAGGGCGACAGCGGACGGCTGGATCCGCCTATCGTGCGATCGGTGCGGATCCCCCAACCATGTATTCGAGCCCGGCATTCCATCCGGCCCGGAGGCGAGCGAGGTCATCCGCTTCTGCCCGCGTTGTCGCCGGGACCGTCAACGCGCGGTTGACGGTGAATCGCGCGGCTCGGGCGGTGCGGTGTGAGCGTCGAGACCGGCGAGTTTCTGGCGATGCTGCGGCGGATGCTGCGCGCTGCGGGCAGGCGGGTCGCTGCGGCTGACGAGGTGGAGCTAGCGGACCTTGCGGCTCTTCGTGACGATCTCGACCGGGTGATTGCCGATGCCGTGCAGGGGCAGCGCTCGCACGGGCGGTCCTGGGCCATGATCGGTGACGGCCTGGGGATTTCTAAGCAAGCCGCCCAACAGCGGTACGGACAAAGGAAGACGACTCAATGACGGATCAGCCGACCCTCTGGGACGACACCGACGCCCTGCTCACGACGTGGCGGGGGTGGCAAGTGGCCCAGGGCCTTTCTGATCGCACCTATGACGAGCGGGACGCGACGATGCGGCACCTGTTCGAGGTCACCGGGGCGACGCCTCGCACGCTCGCCCCGTTCCACATCATCATGTACACGGGTCGCCCCGAGCTGTCGGACGCGAGCCGGTACAGCTATCACGCAACCATCCGGGCGTTCTGCGCCTGGATGGTGAAGGCCCGTGTGCGTCTCGACGATCCCACCGACGAGACGCCGAAGCCGAAGCGAGCGCGCACGAAACCGCGCCCGCTGAGTTTCGAGGCGGTGCGGGCGATCTACGATGCTGCGAATCGCGAGCGTACGCGCGCGTACATCCTGCTCGCGGTGCTCTCGGGGATGCGCATTCACGAGATCGCGAAGATCCGGGGCGAGGATATCGACCTGGATCGGGGAACGCTCATCATCGAGGGCAAGGGCGGTGTAGTCGAGATCGTGCCACTTCACGACGAGCTGCGCGCGCTCGCGGCGCGGTGGCCCCGGGCGGGCCACTGGTTCCCCGCCTACACAGTCGAGGGGTGCGTGGGCCGCAAGGCCGTATATGCAGCGATCAAGGGCGCGATGCAGCGCGCGGGGTACGGGCATGCGAAGCCGCACATGCTGCGCCACTCCTACGGTACGGAGCTGCTCGGCCGCGGCGCCGACCTCCGCGTCGTACAGGAGCTGATGCGGCACGCCGATGTGAGCACGACCCAGCTCTACACCGATATCCACTGGGCGTCCAAGGTTGCCGCGGTCGGCACTCTCCGGCTCGCGGCGTAGGGATAGGATCGCAGCATGAGTGAGACGCAGAAGGATTATCACGCCCCAATCAAGGGTGCCGCGAAGCTCGCGCCCCGCGCGCTCGGGCCATTCCGCCTGCTCCTTTGGGCTGGGGTCGTGCTGCTCGCCCTGGGGCTTTTCTGGGTGCTGCGCGGATCCGCTGCGGGCGGCTCCGGGGTCGAGGAGGAGCTGCTGAACGCTGCGCGCATGGGCGTGGGCGGAACATTGTTCGGCTGGGCCGCGCCCTTCCTCGCTGGGGCGGCGGTGGTCGCTGCGGTGGGCAAGCGTGAGGGTGACGAGTAGCACTCACTCGGCTGCACCCCTTGCGCAGATACTAACGTCGCGTTAGTATGGTGTTACATCTTCCGATTGGAGTACATCATGACCACGATCATCTACCGCAGCCACAAGGTCGAGACTCGGGGCGCGGCCTATGCGGCCTCGGTAGGGGCGGCGGTGCACGAGTTCGAGACGCTGCCGGACGCGCAGGCGGCGGTGGATGCGTGGATCGGTGCTCATCGAGATGCTGCGCTCGTGGCCGCGCTGGAGGCGGTGCAGGGTGGGGCGTCGAGTTCGGTGGAGGTGTACCGGGAGCGGGGCGAGGTCGATATGCAGATGATCGACTACGCGCTGAATGAGCTGACGCGTGAGGGCGTGCTGCGCTCGCCTGCGCCGTTCGCATGGGAGCTGGCGTGACAGACGGAGCGGAGGGCGGCCGAGTGGCTGCCCTCCGCTCGGCTGCTGCGGCGGTCGCCGACGCTGAGCGGCTGGTGGAGCGTGAGCGCGACGTGCTGCGCGAGGTCGCGCGGGCCGCACGGTCGGAGGGTATGAGCATGTATCGCATCGCGCAGGTGACGGGCTACACCGAACCTCGGGTAGCCCGTCTGGTGCGCGACTAGCTCACTCTGCGGCGTGGTCGCCTATCTGTGTGTCGGGTGCGGGGATCTTGACGTTCGCTCCCGCGATGATGTTGGTGGTGATCCAGCCGAGGGCGACGCCCATCGTGGCGAGGTCGTCCGCGATGTAGGCGAGTACCGCGATGATGCTCGCGGCGATGGTGGCGATGCTGTAGAGGGCGAGGCGGGTCCAGTGCATGGTTAGTCTCCTGTCTGGTAGAGGTGTTTGATGTGGTCGGGTGGTGATGGGGGTGGGCCGATGCGGCCGCGGTAGATGTGGTCGATCAGGTCACGGGTGTACGCCCACAAGCCGTGGTTGGTGACTTCGGCGCGGATCATGCGCCGCCAGAGCAGGCCCGCGAGGGTCGCGCAGGCCGTGATGACGGCCGCTCCGAGCACGCCGCCTGCTGCGATGAGCGCGGCGAGCACGGGCGCGCTCATCGCTCCCGCCCGACGAGCGCCCTCATGGCGTCGGGGCCTTCTTCGGTGACGGGTACGCCGAGTCCTGCGCGGCGGCGTGCGCGCTGGTAGACGGTCCATTCCAGGGAGGAGACGGGGCGGGATTTCGGGCGTTTGCCGTGGCTCTCGGTGAGGGATACGGCGTAGACCTTGCTTTGGTCGGTGCGGCGGACGAACATGTCTGCGGCCATGATGGGGAACTCCTCTGCTGTGGGGGTGGGTGTGGATCGGATGTAGGGCATGGGGTCAACGAAGCCGCTGCCGATGAGTAGCTCGCCGTGGAGGTGTGGGCCGGTGGCGGCTCCGGTCGAGCCGACGTAGCCGATGACCTGCCCGGCTTTCACGGCGTCGCCGGGTTTTACGGCGTAGCCGGAGAGGTGCGCGTACCGGGTGGTCACGCGGGCGGACCCGATTTCGATCATGTGTCCGCCTGCTGCGGCACCGCTTGCGAAGCGGTCCCACCATGTGCGGGAGACGCGGCCCGCGTGCATCGCGAGCACCGGGGTGCCTTCGGGTGCCGCCCAGTCTTGCCCCGTGTGGAGCTGTGCGGGGACGACGCCGGGGATCGCGGCACGCCACCCGTAGCCGTCGGTTTCGCGGCCCTTGGGGCAGGGGTTGACGAGTCGAATGCTCATTAGAGGCCTGCCTTCACGATGCGCCAGGTGAAATGGCACGCGGTTTGTGTGGCGGCCTGCACGATCATGTGACGGAGCGAGAGCGTGGTGCGGTCGGCGTGGCGCGTGTGGCCGATGAGCGAGACGAACGTAAACCCGGACGAGGGGGGCGCGTGTCCGACGAGGATGGTTTCATCGAGGGCGAGCACGGTGGGGATATCTACGATGACGGTGCGCACGTAGAGCGTGATGGGGCCGGATGCTCCGCCCAGATCCCACGAGGCGGCAGGGCCGGAGGCGTAGCCTTCGTGGAGTCGCCATTTGCCGTCCGGGCCGGTGGAGTAGAGGCGCTGGTCTCCGTCGGTGTCCTGCCACATCGCCCCGGCTGGTGCGGGGTCGAGCGCGTCGCGATTCGCCCCCGGCCCAGACAGGTACGTCATCGCATCCGAGATGGAGCCCTGGCCGAGATTGAGGAGGTCGGAGAACGTTGCTTCGTCGTCGGCTTCGGTGTACTGATGGATGCCTTTGAGGTCGAGCGGCATGATGTGTGGTCCTTTCTAGATGACGTCGCGGAAGCCGAATGTGGTTTCGGCGTCGGGGTAGGTGTGGGTGAGGGTGGCGAGTGTGCCGTGGTGGACGGGCACGACCGGGGTGCCGTGCGCGTCGTACGGGGGTAGGCGGACCTCGACGCGGTGCCCGGGGCGCAATCCGAGCTGCACGGTGGCGTGTGCGGTGGCGCGTCCTGCACGGGTGCGGGATCGGGTGACGAGCTGCTCGGCGGCGCCGGGGAGGTGCCGGATCCCGGGGCGGGTCTCGTGGAGGATGCGGGTTGCACCGGGCATCATGTACACGTCCCAGCGGCGCGGGTCGAGGGGCTCCGCGTCGAGGTACTCGACCATCGCCCCGTCGTAGTAGGCGGTCTCGTAGTCCGTGACGGGCTCCCACCGGCTCAGGTTGTCGGTCGCGTCGAGGATGACCGGCGCGGTCTCCGTGCTGCGGGGGTGGAGGCGGTGCAGGCCGTCGGTGTCGGCGTAGAGCGTCCATCCCACGGCCTCCAGGATCGGCTGCAAAAACTCCCACGCGCTGACGGCGGGGTCCCAGAGCGCGGATTCTGGGATCGCGATATCCGGGCCGGGATGCAGACCGATCGAGTAGACCGGGTTCGAGCCTGCGGCGATCTCGGTGAGCACCTCATGCACGACCTGCCGCAGCGAGAACCTCTCGGTGAACGTCTTCGCGGTGGTGCTGGTGCGGCGGTAGTCGTGTAGGCGGGTGTCCTCTCCCGCGACCTCGTAGACGATGGTGCCCTCCTGCGCAGACGGGAGGATGCGGCGCACGCGCAGCCGGAGCAGGAGCCGCTCGGTGGGGCGGATCCGGTACGAGCCGCCCGCGACGCGCAGCCGCCCCGTGATCGCATCCACATCCCCTGCGTGGTCGGTCGTGACCGCCGCCACCGCACCACCCCAAAGGCCGGTCGCGGTGGAGAGGGGTTCGATGTGCTCGCCCGGGTTCCACGGTCGGGTGAGATCCTCCCGCCACCTGGCGACACTGCCCCCAAACCGGGCCGTGAGCGCAGCGCACGAGCCGCCCGGGTCGCCGTCACCTGCGACACCCAGCATCGGCCCGTACCGGGTCACTAGCTCCAGTGTGATCGTGTCGCCCTGGTGTTTCCAGAGGAGCCCGCCGGAGAGGTCGGCGGTATCGGGGACGGTGATCGTGCCCTGCATACGGGGCGACCATTCTTCGTCCATGCTCAGGGATACGCTGATCGGCTCGGCCAGTGGGGCGAGCGTGATCCGCTCCAGCAGGCGCGCCGAGACCGCACGGATCGGGATCACTGCCCGACCTCCCGCACCTCAGCGGTCACGATCCACACCGCCGCATTCTCCGGGTCCAGCTCGCGGCGCACCGTACCGACCACGGCATACTGCATCGAGTGCGTGGGCCTGCCCTCCTCGGTGATCGAGAGGATGCCCGGGCGGGCGTGCATCTGCTCGCACGCCTCGCTCTCCGCCTCCGAATTGAACAGCAACGCGACCGCGACACGGCGGGGGGTTGCGGGGGCGACCGTCAACGCGATGCCGCCACTGAGGAGGGTGTGTTCGCGGGTGTTGCTGTCCCGGTCGGACACGTACTGCATCCACACCTTCGGGTGCAGCGTCGTCACACCATCAGAAATCGTTGTCGTCACGGTACGGGCTTCCCTTCCCTCGTCCGAACATCCGCCGTCACCTGCACAGTGCGCGCGCGGGTCAAGCGGTTCAGGGCCTGCTCTGCCGCCCACGTCGACGCCTGTGCGGTGATCTTCGCGGTGCGATTCCGGGCCACTGAGCGCAGCGCCGACGAGGCCAGCGTCGTCTGCGCCTTCGCGGTGATCTTCGCGGTGCGCTTCTTGTCTGCCACGCCGTCGAGGTCACGGGCCGCGGTGCGGGTCTCCGCGCTCCCCTTGATCGTGGTATCACGGTCTGCGGAGGCCGCTTCGAGCGCACTCACCGCGCCCTCAGTGTCTGCCTCGCCGGTCATCTTCGCGGTGATCGGGGTTCCATCGACGATGGACTGCCCGCCGTCGAGCATCGCTCGGAGCTGCTCGACGTACTGCTCGTCGTACCCCCCGTTGATGAGATCTTGCAGCATCGGCGCGAAATCTAGACCCTTGTCGAGGATCGCCTGTACCTCGTCGTGAGAGAGCCCGAATCTGCTCGCGAGATCCTGAACATTCGAGTTGAAATTTGCGGTGGCATCCATCCGGGCCTGCATCGCCGCGAGATACCCGGCTGGATCAGTGGCCCCGGTCTCTGCGTCGATGAAATCGCCGTACGATCCGATTGCATCGTTCAGCTCACCCTGGAGCGAATCGATAGCTTCGGCCTTCGCCTCATAGGCAGGACCGTTCGATGCGAGCCAGGCGGCCTCTTCGGCCTCGGCTTCCTCCGCGGCAGTGCTGGCCTTCTCTAGCCCGTCAACGATGGTGCGCAGGCCGTCGCGCTGGTCTCGGAGGTTCTTGGTCTTCTCCTGGTCCCAGCGCTTATCCTGGTTGTAGCTGGTTTCTGCGGCGGCGAGTCGTTCCTTCTCGGCTTCGAGCATGTCGCGCAAGCCCTCGGTGTTCCCGGCGTAGGCGTCGGCGAGGCGCTGGAATCCGGTGGCGCTGCCCTCTGCGGCGGCCCGGAGATCTGCGAGGGAGGTTTCGCCTTCCTCGCTCTCGGAGGCGAGATCTTTGAGGCCCTCGACTATGGCGTCGAGCTGCGCTACAGGGTCGCCGCCGATCTCGATGAGCTGGCCTGCGAGTTCGCCCACGCGGTCGCGCATGTCTTGCGCTGCCTCTTCTCCCTCTTCGAGCGAGGCCATGATCATGCCGATACCGATTGCACCCGCCGCGCCTGCGGCCATGCCGACTGGGCCGAGCGCCGAGATTACACCGCCGAAGGTATCTTGAGCGATCTGCGCGAAGTCTTCGGCCTCGCCACGGAACGACGAGAACGTTTCGGACATGTTCTGCACAGCTTCATCGCCGAACTCGGTGACGGCCTCGCTCGCTCCCGTTGCTCCGTCGCGCATGTCGGAGCGCATCGCGTCTGAGGCGTCCCCGGTCTCGCGGCGGGCGGTGTCGGCCATGTCTTTGAAGGTGCGTTCGAGGCGCTCGACGCTCTGCTCGGCGTCCTTCGCGCCGTCGCTGATCTCATCGCCGATCTTGTCGCCTGCGCGCTTGGCGTCCTTGGCTGCGTCGGTGAGCGCGTCGCCGGTCTTGTCACCGGCTTTCTTCGCGTCCTTCGCTACGTCATCGAGCGTGTCGGCCACATCATCGAGGGCTTCCTCCATGTCGTTCGTGCCCTTGAGAAAGCGGACCACGTTTGATAGGAACTTGATCTCGATTGCCATTAGCGTGTCTCCAGGTTCTTGTTGCCGCGGGCGAGGCCCTTTACGATGCCGTTTACCCAGGCGGCGACGATGCGGGGGCCGACCTTGCGGGCTGCGGGGAAGGCGACTTTGCCGCGCTGTTGACGGGGGCCGAAGTTTCGGCCTGCGATCTGTGTGCGGCGGTTGCCGCGGATCGACACCTCGACGCGCTTGGGGTTCGCGCCGAACTCTGCACCGTGCCACTGCGTTGCGGGGTTGAGCCCGCCTGAGAGGGAGCGGCGGGAGGTCGCGGCGAGCATCTGGAAGTTGTCGGAGCCGACCTTGGCGCGTGCACCGCGCACGATCACCTTCTGCTGCTGCGCGGTCTTCGCGAACTGCTGGAGGGTGGGCTTCCAGGTCGCATTGAGTTCGCGCCGCGCGCCCGCCCGCATCTCTTTGCGGACGGGCGCGGCGGCAGTCTTGAGCAACAGGATCACGGCCTGTAGCTCGGGAGACTTGCGAACGTCGAGCATCGGCTTACGGGCCTGCCGGGGTGCGCACGAGGGTGGGCTTGGTGGAGCCCATCGTGACGGTGAACTCGTTGTACGCGCCGACCGCGCCGCCGATCTCCGGGGACACGATCTTGATATCGGAGATGAAAGACACCTCGCCGTCATGGTGGGGCTTGTACTCCACCTCGGCGGTCTCACCTTCGTGCTCCAGCAGGAAGTTGCAGAGCGACGTGGCCGTCTCCCAGTCCTGAATGCCGGTGAGCTCGAACGTGTAGGTGGGGGCCGTCTCGTCGGTGAACACGGCGTCGGGGGTGCCGCCGCGCCATTCCTGCATGCTGGAGGTGCGCGCGTACCGACAGTTGTTCACGTGCTTGGAGAAACTGTCTTCGCCGACCTTGAGGGTGATCTGCTTGACGAGTCGAGCGTTGACGGGCTGTTCAGCCATGATGGTGCTCCTTTTAGTTGTAGAAGTCTTCGGTGATGGTGAGGGAGTAGCCGGGGAGATCCGGCGCGCCGTCCGTGCCCTCTCGCGCGCCGGGTTCGGCGGCGTCGAGCGGGAGCGGGGAGGCAATCAGGGCGTCGAGAATCGGGTCGATAGCGCCCATTGCGTCGAGCGCATCCCCGGCCTTGCCGAGCACCCAGACGGTCCAGGTGCAACGGGTGACCTGCGGCACCGGGAACTCCAGGCGCGGGGCCGGGTGGACGAACACGACACCCTCCGCCTGGCGGCGCTTGTCGAGGTCGCGGGCGTCACTCGTGACGGGGACGCCCTCGGGCACGTGCTCCGCGATGGTGTCGCGGATCTGGGCGAGTCGTTCGGTGCGAGTGCTCATCGTGAGATCCCAGGGGTCGCGTAGGGGGCAAGCATCGGATACACCGTGCTCATGGGGTCTTTCGAGATCCGCATCGGGACCACCTCTCCGCTGCCGAATGTCGTGATCCCGTTCCGGGCGAGGCGACGGTAGAACACCGCCGCCCCGCACTCGGTCACAGCGAGCGCCCCCACCATGGCCGGGATCGCCGCCGAGCCTGCCGCGCCCAGGTGACGGGTCACCATGTCGAGCGCGGCGCGAGCGTCTGCGCTCACGCTCTCATCGCTGGGGTCTTCCTCAAGGTGCTTGGCGAGCGCCTGCACGGCCTGGGCTTCGGTGGGAAGTGGCATGGGTCAGACCGCGAAGTCGATGGGGAGGATCGCGTCCGGGATCTCGCAGGCGGTCGCGAGGTAGCCGTACATGCTGTACGAGCGGGTGAGGTTGGTGACGTTCGCGTCCTCGAGCGAGACGGGCGCGCCCGCGTTCTCGAACGTTGTGATCGCCTGCTCGTTGTAGAACGCGCCCCTCCCGGTCGCCGCGCCCGGGAGGAGCCGCACGCGGGTGGTGGACACCTGCCCCTCCAGGCCCTCGACCTTCAGCTCGCCGACGCTGTTCGCCCCGGTGCCGAAGATCTGGAACTGCAGCCGGTCGTTCTGATCGGCGAGCGTGAACAGCTCCTTGAACTTGTCCTTGGAGAGGTAGAGACCCGCGATGGGGAGGGCGGCGTCATCGAACGCGTCGTGCGCGTCGATGAACAGGGATACCCAGTCTGCGGCCTTCGGGGAGGCGATCAGGTCGAGGTTGTGCCCCGCGGTGATGTTGTCGGTGATGGTGGTGGTGAGCAGGGCGCGCACCTCGGCCTCGGTCTGCTGCGCGTAGGCGATTGCCTGCGCGCGGCGGGTGAGGTTCAGCAGGGAGATGTCGGCGCGCTCGACAGCCTGGAACGACAGCTCCGACCAGCCGCCGTACGTGCCGACCGGCGCAGTGTCCGACCCAACGGACACCTGCCCCTTCGCCAGCTCGTCGCCTTCCGCGGCCTGCTTGTCGACCTGCACGGTGTTGGACTCCAGCACGCCGTACTCGATCTGGGTTCCCGTCGCGGGGAGCGGCGCGGTCTGGAAGCTGTTGAGCACCTTGCGGGGCTTGTCGATCAGGCGGATCACGTCACCGATCCAGGGGGCCTTCGCGATGGTATCCGCGATCACGCCGCCGTCATAGGCGCGCTGCTCGTGCAGTGAGGCACCGGCTGCGGCTTCGGTGTAGGCGGTGTGCAGGGCGCGGGCCTCGGTGTCGCCGCGGTGGTAGGCGCGGATGAACTCGCCGAAGCTGCGGAACTGGACCGCGGGCCGCTCGGGCTGCGGGCTGCTGACCTGCGCGAGCTGCGCCTGCACGGAGCGGATCTGCTCGGACAGCTCGGAGCGGTGGGCGTCGAAGTCCTCGCGCGTGATCGCGTCGGTGGTGGGGGGCATGGGGGTTCCTTCCTTGGGGGTCTGGCTGCGAACGTCGGTGACGACCGCATCGGTGTAGACGGGGTTGTCGGTCAGGCTGAACTCACGCACGCGCACCCGGGTGTGACGGATGGTGAAGCTGCCGTCCTCGTGGTCGGTGCGCTCGTACTCGATGGGGGTGAAGCCGATGGAGAACGAGTCCAGGGCCTCATCGTTGGCGAGGGTCAGGGCGTCGTTGCCGTGCGTCGTCTCCGACACGTAGCCGGTGATGTCGAGCTTGCCGGGGGCTCGGGTCGCGGTGCGGGTGACGCCGATGAGGGGGCCGTGGTCGAGCTTGAGCTTGGCGCGCTCCAGGTTGTCGAACTCGCAGTCCTGCGCGAATAGCTCGTTAAAGCCGGGGTACACCTGCGTCTCGACTTCGAGGGGCACGCCGATGCCGAACACCTCGCGCTTGGGCACGTCGGCGACGGCGCGGGCCTGGAATGTGCGGGTCTGGGTCGCGGTGGGATCAAACATTGGTGGTCTCCTGCGTCGGGGTGAGAGCGGCGAGCTGTTCGGGGGTGAGCGGGTCCAGTCCCTCGATCTCGCGAGCCTCGGGCACGGTGAGGAAGCCGGATCGGATGCCGACCTCGTGGGCCTGGTATCGGGTGAGGGTGTCGGAGCGGTGCAGGGCGTCCACGTTGAAACGCACGTGATTGCCGTGCGGGATGACGCTGGACAAGGCCTCCTCGATCTCGCGCAGGTACACCATGAGCGTGAACCGGGTGAAGGCGATCCAGTCCTGCTCAACGTTCGCGTAAGACTGCGAGTTGCCTTCGATCACGGCGAGCATGAGCGAGGCAGGAATGCCGAACAGGCGGGCGATCTGCGTCGTGTTGAACTGCTGCGTTTCGAGGAACTGGAGATCGGCCGGCTTGATCTGGAGGGGGTCATACTTGAGCCCGTGGCCGAGCACTCGGACGCCGTGCCCGCTCGGCTCGTACTTGCCCGTCTCGGGATTCCACCCCATCCACCGTTTCTTGTACTCGTCGGCGACATCGCCGTTGAGCTGCTGTTCGGTGGTGAGGATCCCGCTGGGAACGTCGCCGCGCTCGAACCAGGTTGACGAGTAGTCGCGTGCCTGCATCGTGCCGGTCAGCTCAACTCGTGCCGCCTCGATGGGGCCGAGACCCTTTTCGCGCCCAGGCTTCCGGAGCTTCTGGAGATGCACGATATCGCCACCCGTGCGGTCGCCGGGGGCGAGTTCGAGGCCGCGCCAGTAGAACTTGACGCGGCCCGTCTTTTCGTCGCGCACCGGGGACACCTCGGCGGGGTTGAGGGGTTGGAGGCAGATGGGCTCGCGGTTCATGCCTCGCAGGATGCGCCAGTAGGCGTTGCCGTCGAGCGCGAGCGACACGACCGACCATTCGAGGAACGCGGGCCGGTGCGTCTCGGTGTCGGGCTTCACGATGATGGACGCGGGCGAGGTGCGCCGGTCGCCCCGCCACTGGTCCAGGCCGAGCTGCGAGACGCCGATCTGGAGCACCTCTACCGCCCGGTAGACATCCAGGATGAGCATCGCCGTGGTGTCGTTGAGGACGTGCTGGCGGGGCGGCGGCATGATCGCGGGCGGAGCGCTCGGCGTATCCTCGGCGGAGCGCTTGGCGAAGCCGATGAGTTCGGCAGTGCGCTGCATGATTCCCATGCCCAGAATGCTCGCGGCCCGTCAACCGGATCACCTAGCGCGAACGCTCACCAGCGCTCATGAGCGCTCACCAACGCTCATTAAGCTACACATGTTTGTTACACCCAGAGCTGCACGCCGGGGTCCTCGGGCAGGTTGTCGAGGCCGTGCGATGAGAGGGTGGCGGCTTCGAGCGCGGCGATGGAGCCGACCGACGCGCGACGCCCCCACACCCATGCGCCGTCTTGGATCCAGCGGCGCGCGGCGAGGTCTGCCGCGTGCTCCAGCGCGTCGTGCGAGCGGAAGTGCCACTCCCCCGTCTCAAGTCCCGTGATGACCTGCTGGCAGGCCGCGACCACGTAGTTGGTGCGCACGTCGAGCAGCGGGATACCGGCGTTCGCGGCGTTCTGGCGGAGCGCTGCGGAGGGGCCTCGGTCGTCGATAGCGACGTGCACGGGCCTGCCCGCGTTCGCTTGCAGCTCTTTGAGGCGCAGCAGCGCCCAGGCGGACCCGTCCCGCCAGCCGTTCGGGATGACTTCGGTGATCTTCCCCAGCTCGGGGTGGATTCCCGAGATCGTGATTGCGGCGTCTACGCCGTCCACGCCGACCGCCGCGCCGACGCACACGGGCGAGTCCTCGGGGATCTTCTCTAGGGTGCGGCCCGCGTTCCACAGGGTCGCGGGGATCACCCGTTCGCTGGAGCCGGTGCGCCGGTTCCCGAAGGCGCGCGCGAAGCCGTTCGCGTCGTTGCCGAACTCGCCGCGGAACTTCTGGAGGTCGCGCATGTCGAACAGATGCCGATAGCCGGGGTGCCACTTCGCGATGCCCTCAAGGTCTTCGGGGTCCATGTCGTCGGGGATCCCGAAGTCAACGAAGAACGTGCGCACGGGCGCACCGCTGCGGCACTCGTCCAGGATCGGGTTGAACCAGGTCGATTCGATGGTGCCCTCGGTTGACATGATCCAGGTCTGCGGCTGGTGGCCGGTGAGCATGCGCCGGGTGGTCGTGGTCGGCGTGATCGCCTGCATCAGGTCGCGGCCCTCGCGCTCGGTGAATGCCCACGCCTCATCGATGGTGTTCTTGTCCGACTGCTTGGAGTGCAGGTTCTCGGGGCCGGGGGCGTGCGGCCTCCACTCCGAGCCGTTGATGAAGCGCACCAGCTCGGAGCCGTTGCCGCGCAGGTACTTCGACACGAGCCCGGTCCCGATGCCGCCGATGGGCGACTTCTCTAGTACGTCTTCCATCTCGCGGAACTTCTCGCGTGCGTGCGTGCCGTCCTGCGCGGTGTACCATGCGCGCCGGTTCGGCCCCATCATGCAGTTGCGGGTTGAGTCGATCGCATCCATCGTGGTCTTCCCGAACTGGCGCTGCACGGTGACCACGACGCGCCCGTAGTAGAGCGTCCCGGTCTCTGGGTCGATCTCGGACGCGCCCGCGAGCACGTATTCCTGCGCTGGGATCAAGGGCCATCCCATCGCCTGCGCGATAGCTGCGTTATGGCGTAGCAGGGTCGGGCGTTCCGGGTTCAGAGGGGTCGCCTGCCGGGGGCTGGGCATAGGACGCTGGGTCAACGGCGAGAGCATCAATTAGGGCCTTCATTTCGGGGGTGAAGCCTGCCGCGTTGCCTTCCTCGGCGGTCAGCTTCTCGATGAGCGGGGTGAGCTGCGCAGCGGCCTGCACAGCGGCGATAGCGGACTTGGGTTGCTCGATGATGTGCGCCAGTCGCATGGCCGTGGCGCACATCACTTGCTTCGCGGCGGTCATGGTGCCGTTCTCGCGGATCTCGGCGATCAGCGCGCGAACCGCTTCGACTTGCAGAGAATCCCCCGGTTTCGGGTCGGTTTCGCCGTCGAATAGGTCGAGCGTCAGCGCGGTCCGGTCAACCATTTCGGGCCTCCGTCCTGGGATTTTTTTGTAGGGGTTCGGGGAGAGAAAAGGGAGGGGAGCGCATGGGTGTCGGGGCATCGCGCACGGAAAAACGGGCCGGTCACCATGCGCGCGACGGCTCCGCTTGCTGCTCGCTCGCTTCGTCTCGGCTGACCGATGCGACCGGGCGAGTGGAGGCGATGCGCTCGACCGATGCCACGCCCTCGGGGTAGCGCGTATACCATCGAGCCACGCCTTGCAGGCTGTCGTGCGGGCGGAGCTTGCGCACCCGTGCCTCCACCTCGGCGCGGCCCGGGTCGAGGGTGACGACGCGGTAGCGCAGGCGTGCGTACTGCTGGAGCTGGTCACGTGCTGGCACGGCGTGGATCAGCCACACGGTGCAGGGGTAGCGGGTGCGCAGTGCCCGGTGCATCGCGGCCTTTCTGGCGCCGATAGCGATGTTCCTGATGTGGGGCGGGTAGCCGTGCCGGTCGTTCACATCACCCGGCATGAACGCGCTGGCGATGCGGTCGAGGTCGATCACGATGTCCTTGGGCTTCGCGTTCTCGCGCACATAGGACGACTTGCCAGCAGCTGGCGGACCCGTCACGACGACCACGCTGATGCCGTGCGGGTCCGCTCCACTGATCGCGAGATCCTGCCGCTTCCCGTTGCACTTGTTGCAGGCGGGGCGCAGGTTCTCCATGCTGTCATCGCCGCCCAGGTTCACCGGGATCACGTGATCCTTGGTGGTCGCACGCTTCGTGCACCCGGGCAGGTTCAGCCAGCACACAGGCCCGTAGTAGTCGATCACGGCCCGGGTCAGCTTCTGGTTCTCGGTGCCGCCCCGATGCCCGCTAGCCACGGCCCGGACCCTTCGCGCGCGCCTCCAGGTAGGCGTTGATCGAGGCACGCGAGTACCGGGGGAAGCGGCCCACGTACGTGTACGCGGGGCCGCGCCCACGGTTCCGCATCTGCTCCAGCGCCCGCTTCGAGATCCCGAGCAGCACAGCCGCTTCCTCAGTCGTCATCAGCCGCACCGGAGCCTTCACCGCGCTCATGCTCGCGGCCCCCGATCCGTCGCCAGGCACCACACGACCATGCCGAGCATGGCGAGCAGCAGCAGCGACGAGCCGACGCCGGTCGTCGTGAGTAGCGTGTACATCAGTGCCCCCTCTCGATCCACGACAGCGCGGCGAAGATCAGGAGCACGATGACCGCCACGATTCCGACGGTGAGCATTGCCAGGCCAACCACGGCCAGGGCACCGACCATGCCGTAGTACGTCACCTCGCCTACCTCGATGCCCGCGAACCAGCCGCCAGCACCGAAGCCTCCGACGTAGATGATCGCGACAAGCACGCCAACCACCCAGGCGCGAGCCCGGGCGCTCATGCGATCCTCCGGTCCCTCGCGCGGCGGGGCAGGGTCGCCCCGGCCGGTGCGGACTCGTCGCGCATGCGCTCGTAGGCGGGGTGCAGGCGAGCTTTCCGGGTCGCGTATACGGGGCCGGTGCGGCCCCTCGCGCCGATGATGCTGCGGGGCGTCACAGCGAAGTAGGGCCAATGCCCGTGCTTGTCGGCGTATGCCTTCGCGTCGGCCTGGTCAGCGGCGATGATGATGTCGACGTATCGGCGGGGTGCAGGCTTGCTCATCGGTTGGTCCTTCGGTTGTGGTCGGCGAGGGTCTTGGAGAGTGCCGCGTGCCAACGGTCGAGGTCGGCCACCATGCCGGGGATGGGCTCGGGTGCGCTCTCGGGGTGGCGGGCGGTGGTGTAGGAGACACCGATGACTGCCCAGAGCGTCGATATCGTGTCTTCGGGCATCATCACGCCTTGCTCGCCGGACTTGAGCATGAGGTCGGCGAGCTTGTCAGCGGCTCGGGTGAGTGCGGTAGGGGTGCTCATCAGGGGGCCTCCGGGGTGTAGAACTCGCAGTCGGGTGTGTTGCGGTGAGGTCCGAGATCGCGGCATCCGCCGCACCGCTCGACGCGGCGGCTGGCATGGCTCTCGTGGACTTCGTTCATCAGCTCGGCGTCGAGGTCGGCGAGCATCTTGTACGCGGCCTGCATCGCCTCGGCGTGCGATGCCGACCATTCGACGCGGCGGATGTCGGTAGTCAGGAGATCCTCGGGCTCGACGCCGATGACGGTCGACCACGGGTTAGAGCCGGGTGGCCAGGCCATTGAGGCGCGGAACACGAATGCGCGGAGCTTGATCGTCATGCTGTGAGTTCCAATCCGTTGATGATGTCGGCGGCTTCCTCGCCGCAGCGGGCGCAGCCGGTGAGGGTGGGCGGGACGAGGTGGCGTGAGCCGGAGCCGGTGCCGAAGCCCTCGGGGCACTGGAGCCGGTTGGCGGCTTCGTTCATGGCGCGCTGCTCGGGTGACTGCACGGGAGGCTTTGCGGGGACGCTGGCGGGATCGAAGCGTGGCGGCACCACTGCGGGCGGCACCATAGAGCGACTGCTGCCAGCTCGGCTGAGGTCGGGCCGCTTCACGGGCTGGTGTCGCTGCTCGGCGTCGGCGGCTTGCCGTGCGGCCTCGGCGATCTTCTGGCCGGGGTGCCAGTCTGCGTACCCGCTCGCCTCATCGGTGGAGACGCTTTCGCGGTCGTTCGCGTGCGACTCCCGGGCTGTAGTTCCAGAGTTCCCCATAGGTGGATGGTTAAGGGACGGTTCGGCGGGGCTGTGGCCCCGGGGGGTACGGGGCTGTGGCCCCGGGGCGGGGCTGTGGCCCCGGGGGTCTTCCGTGGAGTTATCCACAGGGATAAGGCGGTGCTGCGCGGAGCGGTCGCACTCGGGCGGGCAGGCGAGCAGGATGCGGTAGAGGTTCGTGCGCTCGTGCTCGGGCTTGCCCTGCACGCCGCCGTTGGTGATCACCTCGACCTCGCCGAGCGCTTCGAGCTTGCGCACGGCTTCGCGTGCGGCCTTCTTGGCGTTCTCGCGGCGCTTGCGTGCGGCCTTCTTGGCCTCGGGGGTGTCGTCCTCGGGCTCGGCGTCCCAGCCCTCGAACCCGGCGTACTTGGCAAGGGTCAGCGTCGCGGGGTAGCTGCCGCCGTCGCCGTCGTGGTTCGCGATCCCGATGAGCACGAGCTTGGCGCTGCCCTTGGCACGCGAGTGGTGCAGAGCGAGCGCGAGAGCTTCGACGCTCACGACTCCCCCGCCTCGGACTCGGCCTGATCCTCGGTGAACAGGTGCGCGCCACTGGCGAGCGTCGCGGCGGGCTCGATCCGGCCTTCGCGCACGGCTCGGCTGATTGCCTGCCGCGTCACACCGCGGCGTGCAGCCACCTCACGAGTCGTGAGGAGTTTTGGGAGCATCGTTGTCATAGGACCACGATAGGTAAGAAATTACACGGTTGTCATTTCGACACGCCGAGTGGGAACTTTGTTGTCAAGTGACTACGTTGTGTCAGAATTGGGGCATGACGATGCAGATGACACCGCAGAGGGCACGCGCAATCCCGGAGTTTGAATTGACGGACCGCCTGCGCCGAGCACGCGAGTACGCGGGCATGGATCAGATCGAGCTAGCCGAAGCTCTCGGTATCTCGCGCAACTCCGTGGGCAACTACGAGAACGGCCGCAGGAGGCCCACGCGGCCGTACCTGATCGCGTGGGCCGACGTTACCGGAGTCGATCAGAGCTGGCTGGAAACAGGAAAGGCCCCCGTCACGGATGACGAGGGCCAGGAGAGCCGCCTGTCGGATTTGAACCGACGACCTGTTCTTTACGAGGGAACTGCTCTACCCCTGAGCTAAGGCGGCGGAGTGCGGGATCGCTCTCGCACACAAGCAAATACTTTAGCACGCCGGAGCAGTCGTTCCGTACGCCGGGACGCACGCCCGTCGCGCACCCCGCCCCCCGCTACGAGCAGCGGGGATCGGCGGCAGGCACAGCGCCCGTGAGCAGGTAGTCGTCGACCACGCGCCCGATGCACTCGCTCTCGCCGTATGCGGTGTGCCCCTCGCCCTCGTAGGTGACCAGCACACCGCTCTCGAGCTGCTGCGCGAGCGACTCGGCCCAGCGGTAGGGTGTCGCGGGATCGCCCGTGGTGCCCACGACGAGGATCGGATCGGCGCCGGCTGCGACCACTCCCCCGCGCTCGGCCGCTCCCGCCACCGGCCAAGCGGCGCAGGCGATATCTCCGTACCCCTGGAAGCGGCCGATCGTGGGGGCGATCTCGGCGAGCTCCGCCGCCTCCGCGCGCATCCGTTCGGGATCCGGATCGCTCGGATAGTCGAGGCAGTTGATGGCCGAGAAGGCCTCCGTCGAGTTGCTGAGGTAGCGGCCGTCGACGCGGTCGTAGTAGAAGTCGGCGAGCGAGAGCGCGACGTCGGCGTCGCCCTGCGCGACCGACTCCCAGAGCCGATCGAGGTACCCCCAGTTGCTCTGGGAGTAGAGCGGCGTGATGGTGGCGGTGAGCATCGTGCCGACTGAGAGCATGCGCCCGTCGGAGCCCTGCAGCGGCGACGCCTCGACCCGGTCGAGCAGCTCCCCGATGCTCGCCATCGCCTCGTCGACGGTGCCGCTCAGCGGGCACCCGCTCCGCTGCAGGCAGTCGGACGTGTACGCGCGCAGGGCCAACTCGAAGCCCCGAGTCTGCTCGCGCACCACGTCGGCGAGGCCGGCAGACGGGTCCATGGCGCCGTCGAGCACGAGCCGACCCACGCGATCCGGGAACGCATCGGCGTAGCGCGCGCCGATGTACGTGCCGTAGGAGAAGCCGAGATAGTTGAGCGCCGGATCGCCCGAGATGGCGCGGAGCATGTCGAGGTCGCGCACCGTCGAGGCGGTATCGACGTGGCCGAGCAGCGCGCCCGTACCCTCCTTGCAGGCCGCGCCGAACTGCTCCGCCTCGTCGAGCGCGGTCGCGATCCACGCGTCGCTGCCCGGCTCGAGGTCGCCGGCATCGCCGAGGCCGAAGAGGAACTCGTCCATGCCCGCGGCGTCGAAGCAGCGCACCGGTGTCGAGGCGCCCACCCCGCGGGGATCCCAGCCGATGACGTCGTAGGCGCGCTGCACCTCTTCGGCGATCGTGCCATCGATCCCGTTCGCGACGTATTCGGCCCCCGAGGCTCCCGGGCCGCCCGGGTTCACGAAGAGCGTGCCCATCGGCTCGCCCCCGGTCGCGGGGTGCTTCACGAGGCGCAGGGTGATCCGCTCTCCACCGGGGTCGCTCCAGTCGAGGGGCGCATACACGTCGGCGCACTGCATTCCGTTGTCGCAGTCGACCCAGTTCGGCCGCTGCGCCCCGTAGCCCTCCACCGTGCCATCAGGCGCCGCGGGCAGCTCGGCGGGCGCATTCGACCCCCCGGGAGCCGCCAGCAGCTGCGGCAGAATGCCGCAGCCCGAGAATGCGAGCGCGCAGGCCGCGAGGATCGCGACCGTCGCGCGCCAGGGCCTCCGTCGCGTCGCCGGCGTCGCCGGCGTCGCCGCCGTCTCGAGCGTCTGCGTCTCGCTCATCGCGGATCACCCGCCACGAGCGCGCTCGCGAAGAGCCCCTCCAGCACCAGCCCGGGGGTGATGCCCCGTCCGAGCCGTTCGCGCGCGGTCTCCACGGCGCCGACGGCGGCCAGCGCCCGACGCGGCCCCCAGCCCTCGGCCAGCGCGGCGATCCCCGCCTCGTGCTCGCGGTTGACGAGTTCGAGTGATCCGCCCGCGGCTCGTCCGGCGGCGGCGCCCGCGCCCGCGCCCGCGCCCGCGCCCGCGCCCGCCGGCGCTTCGTCGCCCCCTCGCCCGGCGTCGGCGGCGACCAGCGTCGTCAGCAGCACGTCGCGGTAGAGCGACAGCAGGTCGGTGAGGATGCGGTCGATCCCGTCGCGCAGGCTGCGCGTCGCCCGGCGCTTCTGATCCTCCTCGAGCACCCGCATCTGGGCGCGCATCTGCGCCGGGATCGCCGCGCCCGGCGCCAGGCCGAGGCTGCGCATGGCGTCCTCCCGCTCCTTCGCGTCGAGCTCCTCGGTGAGCGCCTCCGCGTCGGCCTTGGCCACGGAGGAGAGCGAGGCCGCGGCCGCCATGGCGTCGCCGAGCGTGCTCACGCTCAAGGCGACTCCGATGGTGCGCTCACGTCGCTGCATCGCGTCCGCATCGCTCGCCAGGCGCCGAGCCATGCCGATGTGGCTCTGGGCCAACCGGGCCGCCCGCTCGGCGTCGCCCGGATCGATGCCGTCGCGCTCGTGCAGCAGCCCCGCGATGTCGGCGACGCTCGGGGTGATGAGCCGCAGCGACCTGGCACGGGATCGGATCGTGGGCAGCAGGTCGGCTTCGCTCGGCGCGCAGAGGATCCAGATCGTGCGCTCCGGAGGCTCCTCGAGCGCCTTGAGCAGCACGTTCGAGGTGCGCTCGGGCATTCGATCCGCGTCCTCGATGACGATCACCCGGTACCGGCCCTCCGCCGGCGAGTAGTGGGCCGTGGTGACGATCTCGCGCGCCGCCCGGATGTCGATGAGCAGCTTCTGCGTGGTCAGCACGCCGAGGTCGGGGTGGGTGCGGGCGCGCACCTGCTCGTACACGGCGGCGCGCTCGGCAGCATCGCGGGCGATGAGCGCCGCGGCGAAGCGGAACGCGAGGTTGGATCGACCGGAGCCGGGAGGGCCGGTGATGAGCCACGCGTGCGCCGGCGACCCCGCGGGCCCGGCCGCGTGCTCAAGCGTGCGCGCGGCGTCGGCCTGCCCCACGATCTCAGCCCAGAAGTCCACCAGAGAAGCGTATCGCTGGTAGCTGACAGACGCGCCCGCCGCTGGCGGCGCCGGGTTGCCCTGCCGGACGCGCCGAGGTGAAGATCAGGGTGAAGGTGCGGGCGCTCGGGCGCCGCTGCCGGGCCCGCTGGGTAGACTCGGGATCGGTCGGACGCCCATCCCCCCGGGACGATGACCGCATCCGAAGCGGCAATCCCCCGCCGCAGAGGAAAGAGCAACCCCCGGCCCTGCCCCCCAGGCCACCGGGGGTTCATCTTTGCCCGCGGTCCACCGGCAGATCCACGTACTCGGGCGCGCCCGACACGACCTGAGCGGTCCCGGCGCTCGCCTCCGCGGCGAGCGCCTCGAGCGCGTCGACCTGCTCCTCGGCCACGGCAAAGATCCGGCGCACGCGATCGCTGTAGTCGGCCGCTCCCACGGCGTACCCGCGGCGTCGCGCTTCGGCCTCGATCTGCGGAGCGGTCTCGTAGCTCGACGTCACGGCCACCTCGCAGCGCATGCCCCGCCGCACTCGGGGAGCATGCAGCACCGCCTCGGCCACCGCGGAGCGATAGGCCCGCGTCAGCCCGCCGGCGCCCAGCAGCACCCCTCCGAAGTAGCGCGTCACCACGGCGACGACGTCGCTGAGGCCCGCGGAGACGAGCGCGTCGAGCATCGGGGCGCCCGCGGTGCCGCTGGGTTCGCCGTCGTCGTTCGAGCGCTGCACGCGGGCGTCGGGTCCGATCACGAACGCGGAGCAGTGGTGGCGCGCTCTCGGGTGCTCCGCTCGCGCGCGAGCGATGACCTCGCGCGCCTGCTCCTCATGCTCCACTCGCTCGAGGCGGGCGATGAAGCGGGATCGGGAGATCTCGAGCTCGGCGTCGGCGGCGCCCGCGATCGTCTCGTATTCCGCGCTCATGCCTCCATCCTCTCAGCTGGAGGGTGCGGCGGGGACACCGGGGACACCGGGGGCACCGGGGACACCGGGAGGACCGGGACGCCGGGGACACCGGGCGCACCGGGGACACCGGGAGCAGCGCGCACCGGTACGATCGGTGCATGGCCGAGAGCGTGCGCATCGACACCTGGGTCTGGGGTGTGCGGCTGGCGAAGACCCGCAGCCAGGCCACGGCGGCCTGCCGCGCGGGCCACGTGCGGGTCAACGGCGTCGCGGCGAAGGCGGCGCACCCCGTGCGGCTGGGCGATGAGGTGCGCGTGCGCCTGCACGGCTTCGACCGCATCTACCGGGTCGCCGGGCTGCCGGTGCGGCGCGGCAGCGCGGCCGAGGCCGCGAAGCACTTCGAGGATCTCACCCCGCCGCCCCCGCCGCGCGTCGAGCGTCCGGCGGCGGTGGTGCGGGATCGCGGCGCCGGGCGTCCGACGAAGCGTGAGCGTCGCGAGATCGATCGCCTCAGGGGCCGGGACGCCCAGGACTAGGCGAGGCTGAACCCTGCTGACCCGGGAACGGAGTTGAGCAGCAACTGCGTGTAGTCGCTCTCCGGCGCCCTGAAGACGCGTTCGACCGACCCGACCTCCACGATCCTTCCCTGCTTCATCACGACGACGTCATCGCAGACCTGCTGCGTTACGGCCAGATTATGCGTGATGAACACCATCGACCAGTCCACGCTGCCCTTGAGGTCCTGGAGCTGCTTGACGACCTCCGCTTGCACTGAAACATCAAGCGCCGAGGTGATCTCATCTGCCACGATCAATTGGGGTTTGACCAGCAGCGCCCGCACGATGGCGATGCGCTGACGCTGACCGCCGGAGAACTGATGGGGATACCGGTCGAGCACGGTCCCGCCCAGGCCCATGACCTCGAGGGACCGGATGATCTCCTCTCGATGGCGTCGCAAGTTCGCCGTCGCCGGATCGACTGCCTCTGCCAACGTCTCGCCGATCGTGCGTCGAGGATTCAGCGAAGAGTATGGATCCTGGGGAATGTACTGCACCTTGCGATACTGCTGATGGAGTTGCCTGCGGGTCGGCTTCGACATGTCTTCACCGAGCACCGCCAGCCGGCCGGAATCGATCCTGTGGACACCGACGATGGCCCTCGCGAGCGTCGACTTGCCCGAGCCCGATTCTCCGACGAGTCCGACCATTCGGCCTATCGGCAGACTCAGCGACACATCTTTCAGAATCTGAGCTCTTCCAAAGCTCAGGTTGAGGTTCTCGCACTCCACCATCATGCGAGCAGTGCTCGAGGGCGAGTCCGTAGTGATCATTGCTCTTCTCCAGCGCTTTGACGAGAACCACCGCTCTGCAGCTTCGGCACCGCTTCGAGGAGCTTCTTCGTATACGGGTGTTTCGCATCTTCGTTTCGCAGCTGCAGCGGGGTGAGCTCTTCGACGATGACGCCCTGCTCCATGACGACGATTCGATCGCACAACTCCTGAACGACGCCGAGGTCGTGCGACACGAACAACATCGATGTTCCGAGTTCGTCTCGCGCTCGGCGGAACTGCTTCAGCACCTCGATCTGAACGGTCACGTCGAGCGCCGTCGTCGGTTCATCGGCGATCAAGAGCGCCGGCCTGGTGACCAACGCGGCGGCAATCATCGCACGCTGCCTCATACCTCCCGAAAGTTGATGGGGGAACTGGCGGAGACGGGTTTCCGGGCGGGAGATCCCCACGGCCTGCAACGTCTCGATGATCATCGCCCTGGCCTGTTTCTTCGGAATGCCGCGATGCCGCCGAAGCACCTCGGTCAACTGGGTCCCCATGCGCAAGGAAGGGCTGAACGTGGTCCCCGGATCCTGATAGATGATCCCGATCCGCTCGGCAAGGGCTTCAGGGCTCGTCGTTCCGAGCATGTCGATCCCCGCCACCTCGAGGGCGTCGGCTTCGACAGAGAGTTGTTCGCTCTGGAGCCCCGCGATTGACATCGCGGTCAGAGACTTCCCGCTGCCAGACTCGCCCACCACCCCGAGAATCTCACCGCTGCCGATGCGCAGCGAAAGCCCGTGGACAAGCGGATGCTCTCCGCCCCGCGTCGTGATGCGAAGATTATCGACCACCACCATGGCTTGCTCATCGTCCGCGCCGGCGCCTTCGGCCGCAGCCGCCCGGCCGATCGCCTGAACCGGCACCGCGGTCGCCGATCTCTTGGGCTTCCGAGCTCCATCGAGCTGAGTGACCAGCGGGTTCGACCTCGCGACAAGCGCATCCCCGAGCATCATGATGCCGATGCTGGCGAGAACGATCATCATGGCCGGCCCGACCACCTCCGCAGGGTTCGTATACAACGCCGTGAAGCTGCTGTTCAAGAGCGCGCCGAGATCGTACTGAGGAGGCTGGACTCCCAGTCCGACGAAGGACAGGGCCGAGATCTCCACCAGTACGGTCGCGAAGATCGTCGCTGCGAGCGTCAGCAAGGGCTCGGTCATCGCCGGGATCATGTGCCGAAGAGCGAGCTTCACGGGCGAGACGCCGAGCAGTCGCGCAGTGATGAAATAGTCGCTCTTCGTCACCTCCTGAGCGAGGTTCGCGGTGACCCGCGCGAATCCCGGGATTCCAGCGATGCCCATCGCAATGACGACCGTCAGCGCGCCGGGCTGCAGAATCGCCGCGATGATCAATGCCGAGATCAGCGTCGGGTATGCGACCGTCGTCTCCAGCAGGCGCAGTGCGCCTTCGCGGATCCGCGGCGGTGCCAACCAGATCGCCACGCCCACGGTCAGACCGCAAATGACCGACAGGGCCGACGCAGCAGTGGCGAGGACGAGGGTCAGCCGCACCGCAACCAGGGCACGGGCAAGATTGTCTTGCCCGTAGGAGTTGGTGCCGAGCACGTGCTCCCCGAGCGAGGGGGGTTCGCTCCAGCTGTCTGTCAGCTCGTTCGCCTGACTGTCCAGCAGCACGGGGGCGAGAACGGCGATGAGCGCGAGGACGGCGAGAATCGCAGCCCCTACGTAGAAGGAAACCGAGAACCGAGAGCGCCTCTTGTCACGCACAGCAGTATCAACCATTCGACTCAGCTCCAGTGAGTTTGCGCGGATCGATGACTGCGAGCAAGAAGTCCACCGCGACGATGATGATGGTGGCGAGCATTCCGAGCAACAGCACGATGCCGCGGATGACCGGGTAATCCCGGTTGATGATCGCGGTGATCACCCCGCTGCCCAATCCCGGCAGCGCGAAAACAGTCTCGATGACGACGGCGCCGCCCAAGAGACCCGCTAGCATCAGCCCGGAAAGCGTGAGTACGGTCGTCAGAATGTTGGGGAGGACGTATCGCGTGTTCACGACCCAGGCGCTCAGACGCCATCCCCTCGCAGTCCGGATGTAGTCCTGCTCGAGGATCACGGCTGTCTCACGCCGCACGATCCGCGCTATGACGGCAGTGGGGCCACTCATGATTGCAAGCGTCGGCAGCACATAGGAAAGCGGCGATTCAACGCCGCCTGGCGGAAACCAGCGAAACTCGATCGCGAACACGAGGATGAGAAGCGTCGCGAGTACGTAGTTGGGGATGGCGAACACGAAGCTCGTCAGCGCGTTGAACGTGTGGTCCAACCCGCGGTTGCGCCCCCCGCGAGTCACCAGTGCGACCGCGAGGCCGCAGGGCACGCCGACGAGAAGCACACAGGTGATCGACAGCAGCGCGATCGTGACGGTGTACGGCAAGCGGGCGAGAACGACGTCGGAGACCGTCCCCCCGTAGAAGAACGATCGTCCGAGGTCGAAGGAGAACAGCCCCTTCACGTACTCCCAGAACTGCACGATGAGCGGCTGGTCGAGTCCGAGCGCGGCTCGGACATCCGCGACCTGCGCCGGCGTGGCGGCTTCTCCGGCGACCATCGTCGCCGGGTCGCCTGGGATGAGCGGAACAATGAGGAAGGTGATCACCACGAGAAGGCAGAAGGAGAGGAGCAATCCGGTGAATCGGCGTATCCCGAAACCCAACCAGGGGTTGACAACTCTCCTGGGAGCGGCGATGACCTCCAGGGGGGCTGTGACGCCCCCCTGGAGCACTCCCTTGACGGGGCGGCTCATGGCTATTCCGTGATTCTCAACGTGTCAAGCCTGACGACGCCACCGATCCCGCGTACAGCGAATCCGGTTCTGGTCGTCTGGTAGCTCGGGCTCGCGCTCAACGGAACGACGGTCGCCGTGGTGATGAGCTCCGTCTGGATGTCCTGCCAGGTGTCGCAGCGCTTCTCGCCGTCTTCCTCGCTCATGAGCGCCTGGAGCTGCGCCTCTACCTCGGGATTGCGGACGCCGATGATGTTTCGTCCGTCTTCCGCCTGGGTGGGTCCGACAAGCTGCGACAGCGGGTTCGCGAGAGTGCGTGTCGGGTTCGTGGATCCCATCACGGTCATGTCCCAGGCGTCCGGTTTCGTCGTCAAGGTCTCGATCCATGCATTGTTGTCGAGGTTCTCGAGCGTCACTTCGGCTCCGGCCTCGGTGAGCGCCTGCGAGATGTAGGAGTTCCCCGCGCCGTTCGGACCGGTGAGCTGAGTCCCCACGAATCGAATCGTCAGCCCTTCGAGCGGCTTGGATGCCGCCGCATCGCCGGATTCGAGGAGCAGCGATTCGTCTGTGTTCACGCACTGCACATCGGACGCCGCGAAGCTCGTGAGCCGATCGCCGGCGCCCCCGTTGGTGGCCTGGTCGAATGCTTCCCAGCTGATGCTCTGAGCAACGGCCTGCCGGTTCTTCTCGTCTGCGAACACCGAGCCAGGACGCTGGTTGAAGACGATGTAGGAAACGGCGACGGCGAACCTCTGGGATTCGAAGTCATCGTTCCCCTCGAAGCGCTCGATCGACTGCGCGTTCAGCCCAGCGGTATCGTAGGCGCCGGTGAGCAGGTTGTTGGTGATGCTGTTCGGGTCGCCGTTGATCGCGAATCTGATGTTCGCAGGGGCCGCGCCCTCCAGCGGGGTCGCGTACTCGGGAAAGACGTAGTCCTCTCGCAGCTCGAGGGTGAGCTCCACGCCGGGGTTGTAGGAATCGATGACGTAGGGGCCCGAGAACGCACCTGCGGCAGCGCCGGCCCCCAGCGCTTCCGCATCCGCCAGGCCTGCGGGGCAGACGATTCCCACCTTGGTGATCGCCTGCGCCATATCCGCCCAGGGCTCGCTCAACTCGATGGTCAGTGTCTTCGCACCATCATCGGCGGCAACCGAGACGGTTCCGGGGCCGAAGGTGAAGTACTTCTCGATCGAATTGGCGACGTAGTTCTCGATCGACGCAGCCGCAGCACTCGCGGTGAGCGGTGTTCCGTCGGAGCACGTCGCAGCATCGGAGATGACGAACTCGCCCCTGTCGGGTGCGATTTCGAACTCGCTCGCGATTCCCGCGATCAGTTCCTGGTCGTCATCTTGATAGACCAGAGGAGCGTAGAGCAGCGGCATCAGACTGTAGCCGCTCACTCCTCGCGCGCTCGTAGGATCGAGCGTATTGGGATCTGAAGGCAGCGCCGTTCGCACGGTATCGGTGGAGTACGCTGCCTTCTCGCTCCCTTCGGAGCCTGCAATCGTCGGTCCGGAGCAAGCGGCCAGCGCTAGCGTCAGAACTGCAGCACCGGCGATTGCTCCACGCTGAGCATGTTTTCTCATCGCTTTCTACCTCAATCAGTTTTCAGATGGATGAACGAGTTGACACGAATGCATTCAGATATTCAGACGCTGCCACGCAATGGCAGCCAAAGCGGCAGCCTGATCGGACAGCACCGAGTCGTCGAACTTCACGGACGACGAGTGGTGCTCCCCGGACGCCGCGTCTCCATCCCCTATGGCGGCGCCGAGCATGATGTAGGTTCCCGGCACCTTCTCCAGCACGTAGGCGAAGTCTTCGCACCCCATCTTCGGTTCCGTCATCACCGTGGTGCGATCAGGACCGACCAGTTCGTTCAACGTGGCCAAGACCATGTCCGTCTCGTCCGGGTGGTTCACCGTCACCGGATAGCCGTGCGTTATCGTCACTTCGGCGGTGCAGCCGTGCGCTGCGGCTATCCCCTCAGCGAGTCGCCGACAGCCCGCTTCAAGCTGAGCCGCGTTCTCCGGCGACAACATGCGCACAGATGCCTCGATGCGCGCCACCTCGGGGATGATGTTCACAGCGGATGAACCCTCCATCCTGGTGACCGCGAGCACCACCGACTCCGACGATTCGAAGGTGTGGGTCGCCATGGTGTTCAGGGACGAAGCGATCTCGGCCGCCGGCGTGACGGGGTTCCGGGTGGTGACGAGCGAGGAACTGTGCCCGCCGACCCCGTGCACCTCAATCGTCACATTCGAGAACCCCGCCAGCATGCTGCCGGGCCTCGTGGTGAACACCCCTCTCGGCAAACCCGCATGCACGTGGATCCCGTATGCCGCCACCGGTCGTTCCCCGGCAGCGTCCAGCACCCCTTCCTCGAGCATCACCCGCGCTCCGTAGTAGCCCTCTTCGCCAGGCTGAAACATGAATATGACGTTCCCGCGCAACTCATCTCGATGCTCGCTGAGCAGGCGCGCTGCGCCGACAAGACCCGCGACATGCAGGTCGTGCCCGCAAGCGTGCATCGCACCGTTCGTGGACGCATAGGTGAGCCCCGTTTCTTCTCTGATGGGCAGCGCATCCATGTCGCCTCTGAGAAGCACCGTCGGGCCGGGCCGGGCACCGCGGAGCACAGCGACTACCGAAGACAGCGTTCGCCCGGTACGGACTTCGAGGTCGAGATCTGCAAGAGCATCGAGAACCGCAGCTTGAGTATTCGGCAGATCGAGCCCGATTTCTGCGTGCCCATGGAGAACCCGCCTCAGGCTCACAAGTTGCTCACTGTACACTCGTGCTTCATCAATGAAGTCTGGTGCCGAAATCGATTGTGTTTCCATAGACGCTAGTTCAACGTCCGAACGCAAGGCTAGGCAAATGTCTTTTCTCGGAGCGCTGATGCCGGTTTGGGCATACCTCACTCTCCCGAGATCCGATTTCTGCTCCGAGGTGAGATGTGCGGGCGAGACCGACCCGCACCGATGATCACACTGAGTCGAGGCCGGACAAGTGCTCGAAGATGATCTGCGTCTGGGTCTGCGCGAGTGCCGGGTTCGATCCGAAGTGATCGGAGATGATGGCCCGCATCGCGGGAATGCTCTCGCATGCCACGTGCACCACCAGGTCTCGCTCGCCCCCGACGAGGAAGAGCTGCTGCACTCCGGGGATCCGACGGACTTCCTCAGCGATCTCCGGCACGCGATTGCGCTGGTGCCCCTGCACTCTCACCAGGATCAATGCACCGATCTGCTGCCCCAACGCGTTCGGGTCTATTTCGACACGGTATCCGCGAATCACTCCCCGAGCTTCGAGGGCACGCACTCGGCCGTGACACGTCGACACCGGGATGCCGACGAGCTCGGCCAAGTCTTTGTACGGGAGCCGGCCATGGGATGTGAGTACGCTCAGCACTTTCCGGTCGAGGTCGCTGAGTTGAATGCTTTCCATCGATGAGCATCCCATCATGAAGATTTTCGGATACAGTTCCGATCCTACGCATACATCCGGACTGAGACTCACATCTGCACCAAGATACTGCCGCGCTTCCGAGAATGGCGCTGGGCGTTCTTCGCGACGCGAGGGAGTGCCGGAGCACCTTGCAGCTCTCAGCCCTCGGGCGAGGGTCGACCTCCGCGCGTGTGCACCGTGCTGCGCCTGGGCGGTCGACCACCGCCCCGATGCGAGCATCGGAACGCCGTCTCAGACCGATCGTGCCGACCGTACCGACAGGAGAACATCCCCATCATGACCCCCCTCCTCACGAGAGAAGACTGCCTCTCCGCTGACGAGCGCGATCCCCTCGCCATGTACCGCAACCGCTTCGACCTCCCCGAGGGGATCATCTATCTCGACGGCAACTCCCTCGGCGTGCTGCCGAGAGACGCCGCGGCACGAGCGAACCGTGTGATCCATCAGGAGTGGGGAACCGACCTCATCGGCAGCTGGAACACACACCGCTGGTTCGAGATGCCGGTGCGCATCGGCGAGAAGATCTCCGAGCTCATCGGCGGCACGGGAGGCGCGTGCGTCGCAACCGACACGACCTCGCTCAACATCTTCAAGACACTCGGTGCCGCTCTCGACATCCAGAGCCAAGACCATCCTCGGCGCCGGGTCGTCGTCGCCGAACGCGAGAGCTTTCCGACAGACCTCTACATGGCCGAAGGAATGATCCGCACGCTCGACAGCGGGTATGAATTGCGCCTCATCGATGACGCGCTCACTCTGGACGACGCGCTCGACGATGATGTCGCCGTCGTGCTGCTCACCCAGGTGAACTATCGCACCGGGCGCCTCTGGGATATGGCGGCCACGACGTCCAAGATCCAAGCCGCGGGCGCCCTCGTGATCTGGGATCTGTGCCACTCCATCGGCGCCGTGCCCATCGCGCTCGGCTCCGCCAACGTCGACTTCGCGGTCGGCTGCACCTACAAGTACCTCAACGGGGGACCCGGGTCGCCCGCATTCGTGTGGGTTGCAGATCGACATGTGAACCGGGCTCGGCAACCGCTCTCCGGCTGGTGGGGTCATCAGAAGCCGTTCGAGATGACCGTTCGCTACGAGCCCAGCACCGGCATTCGCCGCTACCTCACCGGCACGCAGCCGATGATCTCGCTCGCGACGATGGAGGTCGGAGTCGACATCGCGCTCGAGGTGGATCAGACAGCCCTGCGCACCAAGTCGCTCGAGCTCACGTCGCTGTTCATCAGCCTCGTCGAAGAGCGGATTCCGCACCACCCCCTCACGCTCATCACCCCGCGCCAGGACGACGAGCGTGGCAGCCACGTCTCGCTCCGACATCCGGAGGGCTTCGCCGTGATGAAAGCGCTCATCGCGAACGGCGTCATCGGCGACTACCGCGAACCCGAGGTTCTCCGCTTCGGCATCACGCCCCTCTACCTCGGCTACACCGACGTCTGGGACGCGGTCGAAGCACTTCGGCGTGTACTCGACGAGGAACTCTGGCGCGCGCCCGAGTTTCAGATTCGAGGCGCGGTCACCTAGGGCGTGTGGATCCTGCGATCCGCTGCGCGGCCGCAGGACGACCGGGGACGGCACCCGGCCCCGGGATGACCGGGGACGGCACCCGGCCGCAGGATGACCGGGGACGGCACCCGGCCCCGGTCTGACGGTGGGAGGCCCACGACCGTGACGCGCCACGAGCGCGGAGCCGGATCGGGACTCGATCCGACACCGCGCTCGGCGCCTCGGCCGCTAGCGCTGCCCAGCCCTGCGGCGGCGCTCCAGGAGCAGCGCTCCGGCGCCGGCGAGCACCAGCAGCAGCGCCGCCAGGGCCGCGAAGGCCGCGAGGTCCGCGCCCGTGATCGCGAGCGGGTCGGCGGCAGCCACCGGCACCACCGCGCTGTCCTCGGTCTGCGAGTCGTCCGTCAGCTCGGAGGGCGTGTCGATCGACACGACGTTCGTCACCGACGGGTAGGCCGCCTGACCGACATCGACCACGAGCGTGAGCTCGACGCGCTCCCCGACCTGCAGACCGTCCGGCAGCGTCCAGGTCACCGTGTCCCCCGACACCGAGACGTGCTCGTCGGGCGAGGATCGGAACGAGAGGCCGTCCGGGAGGGAGTCGGTCACCGTGATCGGCCCGGGATCCGCGGTGGGGCCGAGATTCTCGACCGTGATCCGGTAGGTGCCGGTGCCGCCGACCTGGAACTCGCCCACAGCGGTCTTCTCGGTGACCAGCGTCACCATCGGAGGCACGGCCACCTCGTCCTCGGAGGTGTTGTTCGACGGATCGCCGTCCGGCTCTGCGCCCCGCACCTCGGCGACGTTCACCACCGAAGGGTAGGCGCTCTCGAGCACCCTCGTCAGCACGGTGAGCGCCGGAGCCGAGTCGCCGACGGCGAGCTCCTCGCCCGCGTCGCTGCGCGACGCGACCACGGTCGACGTCCCATCGGCCTCGGCGGTCACGGAGACGATCGTCCACCCGTCCGCCTCGTCGCCTGCTGCGCTCAGCACCTCGAGTCCGGCCGGCACCCGGTCGGTCACCGTGATCCCGCTCGCCACCGAGGGGCCGTTGTTGGAGACCAGCAGGCTGAACGGCAGCTCGTCGCCGATGCGCACCCGCTCGGCCTCGTGGCTCTTCACGATGGCGAGATCCGCTGCGCGGGTCACCGTGAGCGGAGCCTCGTCGGTGTCGTTGGCGGGGTTGGGGTCGGGAGTGCCCGAGGTCACCGTCGCCGTGTTGACGAGCGCCGGAACGTCCGGATCCGCCGTGGGCTGCAGACCCGGGTCGAGTCGCACGTCGAACAGGATCGCGGGAGTCGCCTGCCCGGCCGCGAGGCCGGTGCCGTCCGGCAGCAGCGTGAACGTCACGCGCTGCGGATCGACCGGGTCGACGGCAGCCGCCCAGTTCGCCGACGCGCCGCCGGCGAGCCCGGCGAAGCTGATGCCGTCGGGCAGGGTGTCCGCCACGGTGATCGGCGCGATGGCGTCGCTCGGACCGAAGTTCTCCACGTCGATCCGGTAGCGGGCCTGCTCGCCGGCAACCGCCGTGCCGACCTCGGTGGTGTCGTCCGCCGGGTCGACGGCCGTCTTCACGAGGCCGAGATCGGCTTCGGTGGTCACCAGGATCTCCGCCGTGTCCTCGTCGCGCTGGGGCCCATCCGTGTCGACCCACGTCAGCTCGGCCGTGTTGACGAGCGGGCTGCTGCCCGAGTCCATCGTCGGGACATTCGAGGCGATGAGCGCCACGACCGACAGGGTCGTCGCATTCGCCGCTCCCACCGGGTGCAGGCCATCATTCGCCGTGAAGTCGCAGGATCCGCTCGTGGCGCCCTCGGACACCGTGTCGCAGGTCCAGCCGGCGCCCGAGATGGAGACCAGCGTGAGCCCGGCGGGCAGCACGTCCTCGACGGATGCCGCGACGGCGGAGGGCCCGTCGTTCGTCACCGTGAGCGTGTAGGCCACCTCGGTTCCCGCGACCCACGGTGCGGGCTCGACGTCCTTGACGATCGTCATCTCGGCGTGGGTCTCGACCTCGGTCGAGTCGTCGCGGTAATCGTTGTCCGGGTTCGGATCCTCGGGCGCGTCGACCGTCGCACGGTTCACGAGGTCCAGCTGCGCCGGCACTTTCGCGTCGATCGCCGTGGTCAGCGTGATCTCGATCGTCGCATCCCGCGCCAGCGTTGCGCCTGTCGCGACGGGCGTCCACGTCAGCAGCTGACCGGCCTCGGTGATCACCGGGTCCATGGCGACGGGGGTGGAGCCCGCGACGCTGACCATCGCCGACCCCGCCACATAGCTGAAGCCGTCGGGCAGGCTGTCGGTGATGACGATGGGACCGTCCGAGACGCTCGGGCCGTGGTTCGTCGCGACGATCGTGTAGTCGAGCGTCGAACCGGCCTCCGCGTTGCCGGTGTGGGACTTCGTGACGGAGAGATCGGCGACGCGCGACGAGCCGGTGCGGTCGTCGTCTCGCGGATCGTTCGTCGCGTTCTCGGCCGACGCCTCGACCCAGTTCACGATCTCCGTGTCGGGGTCCATGGTCGAGTCGGTGTCGAAGGTGACGACGAAGGCGCGCGCCGCGGTCTCGCCGACCTGCTGCGTACCCGTGAGCGCGAACGTCTCCCAGCTCGCGTTCGTCGTGCCCGCCGCGTTGGTGCCGCCCTGCGGGAGCACACGGGTCCAGGTTCCCGCGACGTCGGTGAGGCTCGAGAAGGTCAGCCCTGCGGGCACCTCGTCCACCACCGTCACCGCGCGGGCATCGGCGGGCCCCTGGTTCACCACGCGCACGAGGTAGCTGATCTCGTCGCCCCACTGCGCCGCCTCGGTCGCGGCGACCCAGGCGCTTGCGGCCGCGTCCCAGACCACCCGCGTCTTGGCGATGCCGAGGGTGGTGGCATCGCCCGGGGTCACGGGCACCGTGCTCGTGTTGTTCGGGGTTTCGGGGTCGGGCGTGACGCCCGGTTCGATGACCGCCGTGTTGCTGATCTCCCCGCCGGTCCACGACGCGTCGATCGTGCCGCTGAGGGTGATCACCGGTGCGGCGCCCACGGGCATGGCGGATCCCGTGTAGGTCCACGTGATCGTGTCGCCCGCGTTCCACGAGCCGCCGGCCGGCGTATCGGCCGTCCAGGTGCCCGTTCCGTCGGCGAACGTCACGCCGCTCACGCCGCTCGGGATCGTGTCGCTGATCGTGATCGGCGTATCGCCCGTGCTCACCGAGACCGACGGCCCGATGTTGCTCGGGGCGATCTGCCAGGTGATCCCGGCGCCCGCGGTGGGCGACGCGGTGCTCACGGTCTTCTCCACGGCCAGATCGGCCGCCGCGCCGGTCGTGATGTCGTCGGAGCTCTCGTTGTTGTCCGGGTCGTCGTCGTGCGTGCGGCCCGGGTGCACCTCCGCGGTGTTCACGAGCTCACCGGCGGCCGTGATCGGCGCCTGATCCGCGGCGACGCTCACCTGCACCTCGATGACCGGGAACGAGGCCCCGTCCGCCAGCTGCTCGGCGGTGTCGGTGCGCGCGCAGTCGAAGGCGGTCGCGCCGGTGTCGGCATCGCGGACCGGCACCGAACAGGTCCAGCCGGCGCCGCTCACGTCGGTCACCACGACGCCCGCGGGCAGCGGACCGGTCGTGTCGCTCACCGTGATCGATCCGTCGGCCGTATCCGGCCCGTTGTTCGACACGGTGATCTCCCAGGCGCTCGCCTCGGTGCCGGCGAGGATCGGATCGGCTGCGCCGGTCTTCTCGATCGTCAGATCCGCGGATCCGAGGAAGGCGTCCGCCGTGTCGGGGTCCGCCGTGAAGCTCGGCTCGGAGGCGTTGCCCGTGGCCCCGGTGGTGTCGGTGGTCGACGCGCTCAGGGTGTTGGTGTGCGGCACCGTGAGCCCGGCGCCGGCATCCGTCACCGCGTCTGCGCCCGGCGTCGCCGTGAAGGTGATCACGATCGTGCGCTGCTGGTCGGTGGCGCCCGACGCAGCACCCGGCAGGATCGGCGTCGCGGGGGCGATCGATCCCAGGCTCCAGGCGAGCGAGGTCTTGCCGTCGTCGGCGCCCTGCACCGGAGCCGCGAGCGGCACCGCCGCAGCGCCTCCGACGCTGATCATCGCCGAGCCGTCGTCGTAGCTCCAGTTCTTCGGTAGCACGTCGGCGACATCGATGGTCTGGGCCGCGCCCTGACCGGCGTTCACCAGCGTGAGGGTCCAGCCGAAGCTCTCGCCCACGTGGGCGAGGTCGCCGTCGGAGACGGTCTTGTCGAGCGTCACCTGGGGGAACAGGGGTCGCGCCTCGGCGGTATCGCGCACCGGGGGCTGGCCGTTCTGGCCCGGCGTGTACTCGCGCCCGCTGCCCTCGTCCGCGAAGGACTCGAAGCGCGTCACGTCGGCCGTGTTGGTCAGCGCGGTGCCGAGCCCGTTGCCGTTCGCCTGCAGCTGCGCCGAATCGGCGAACTCTGCCGAGTAGGTGAGCAGGATCTCCGTGTCGGTTCCCGCCCCGCCCTGGTGGTCGAGCGGGCCGGCCAGCGACCAGGTGATCGTGCCGCCGCCGGTCGCGCCGGCTCCCGTCAGCACGCCCCCGTCGGAGATGCTGTCGGCATCCACCACGATGCCGTCCGGCACCTCGTCGGTGACGGTGATGTGGTGCGCGGGCGTCCCGCCCGTATTGGTCACCGTCAGCGTGTAGGGCAGGGTGGCGCCGGGGTCGCGGGTGACCGCGTCCTGGCCGTCGACCCGCTTCACGATCTCGAGCTGCGGGTTGAGCACCGTCACCCCGGCGGGATCGTCCAGCTGCTGGCGCGTGCTCTCATCCCCGTCCACCGTGTTCCAGGAGAACACGGCGGTGTTGGGCAGCGAGTTCGTGCTGAACGGAACGCTGTTCGTGAGGTCCACCCGGTATCCGAGGCGCAGCGTGCGATCCGCGTCGGCCGAGGCGATATCGCCGTCGTAGCGCCACTCGTGCACGTTGCCGTTGGCCGTGCGGTCCGTATAGTTCCACGAGCCCGTGAGCGCGGGAGTGCCCGCGACCACCTCGGGGCCGTCGATGGAGGCCTCGACCAGCGAGACGCCGGTGGGCAGATCATCCACGATCGTCGGATCGTAGTAGTTGACGTTGGCCCGCAGGGTCACATCGACCTGGTACTCGACCGTGTCGCCGATCGGCGCCGAGACCGAGGGGCCGAAGGCGCCCGCCGAATCGGCATCCGCCAGGCGCACGCCCTTGTCGATCGCGGCGGTGATCGCGCTGATCGTCGCATCGTCGGTCGACGTGCGATCGCCGCGTCGGCTCTCGGCGTCGGGCAGATCGCTCGGCAGCGTGAAACCGCTCACCGTGGCCGTGTTCGTGTAGCTCCGGCCGGCGCCCGTGGTCGGATCGATCGTCGCGGCGTAGCTGAGCGTCGCGGTGCCGGGGATCTCGGCGAGATCCGGGAAATGCTCGGAGCTCCAGGTGATGGTGCCGCCGGTGCCCGCGTTGAGGCTCGCCTCGGTGTCGACGTCGTTCTCGTCGAGGTACGTCGCGTCGATGAGCCCGACCTGCGTCGTGTCGACGATGAGGCCGCGCGGCACCGTGTCGACCACGGTGTTGTCGTAGCTCTTGACGCGGTCGTCCGGGTTGGTGATGCTCAGCGTGTAGGTGACGAGCTCGCCGGCCTCCACGTCGGTCTGCGGGTTCGCCGACTTGGCGATCGTCAGATTGGGCTCGCGGTACTGCACGTCGGCCGAGTCCTGCACGCGCGGGTTCTGCCCGCCCGAGAGCGTCTTCGAGTCGAAGTACGCGGTGTTTTGCAGCATCTTGTTGTTGGGGATGCTGGGGCGCGACTCCGACGAGGTCGGGTTGCTCGCGTCGACGTCGTTGGTCCACACGACCACGCGCACCGTGAAGGTGGCGGGCTCGTCGGCGACGTCGTAGTAGCTCGGGAACACCAGCTTGCCGGTGTCGGTGCGGAAGCCGAACTCGGTGGCGTGCACCGCGGGATCCGCGCCGGTCGTGCTGGCGACGGTGATCCCCGCCGGCTGCTCGACGAGCGTCGCGGACTGCACCTGGTACGCCGCGGTGTTCGGCGTCATCGATCCGCTGTCCTGCCCCACGAAGTTGCCGAAGTCGGCGAGCACGCCCTCGCGCACGCTCGTGTGCGCCGGCACGGTGACCGAGTAGTCGAAGGTCGCGTACTCGCCCTGCACGATCGCGTTATCGGGATTGTTGGCATCGAGATCGTACGCACCGCCGGGAGGATTCGGCGCGCGGTTCGGGCCGATCTCGGTCGCGACGAGCGTCTTCTCGATCTCGGCGCCGGGGAGGAAGACGTCGGAGGGGTCGGTGGCCTGCGCGGCGGTCACCCCGAACTCGCCGTCGGCGACCGGGCGGTCGGCGACCGGCGCCGAGCTGCCGCTGCCGCCGCCGTTCGGTGCGGTCGTCTGCCCGGCCTCGAGCGTCGGCACGATCGTCGATGAGCCGCCCGTGTTGTTGCTCACCTGGAACTCGACGATCGACGCCGTGTTCTCGAAGCTCTGCGAGAGCAGCGCGGCTGCGCCGCCGCCCCCGGTGCCGTCGGGCACGATCACGGTGTAGGCCAGCGTGAAGCCACGCTCCACGCCGGGCACCGCCGGGGCGCCGGCGTCGGCCTCGACGGGCGCGGTGGATCCCGGCACCTCTGCCTGCAGCTCCCACACGACGACGCTGCGGCCGCTGTAGGCGACGCTCACGTCGCCCGGATACCCGGCGTCTCCCGGGTTGTAGGCGCGGGCGACGACGGCAGCGGCGGCGCCGTCGGCGCCGTCCTCCCAGAGCTTCGCGTCGGCGGTGATCGCGGCGGTCCCGTCGTCGTAGCCGTCGAGATCCTCCGCGCGGATGCCCGCGGGCAGCGCGTCGTAGAGCACGTACGCGCTCGTCGTGCTGCTGGGCGCAGTGACGTCGAGGCGGAACTCCACGGCCTCGTTCTGCACGACCTCGCGGTGGTCGACGTTGCTGTTGACCGGGTTGCCGGCTGCCGGATCCCCGTCGATCGCGCGCACGCCCTTGATCAGCCGGGCGCCCGTGTCCAGCTGCACGGCGGCCTCGTCGCGCAGGAAGAAGATCTCTCCCTCGACGTTCTCCTGCTGGTACTTCGCCAGGTTGGCGCTGAGGTCGACCTCGCTGAACGCGGCCACGTCGACGACCTGCACCTTGACGAAGATGTCGATCGTGGTGTTCCTGGGGAAGAAGCGGTCGTCGGTGTCGCTGGGCACGCAGGCATCGCTGCCCAGCTCCCAGGTGAGCGAGTCGCCATCCGGATCGAATACGGGGTTCTGCACGAACTCGTCGAGCCACGCCGCGCCCGTCGGCGCGCACACGCCCAGGGCCGTCTCGGCGCTCGTCGAGTAGACGATGCTGTCGTAGCGCCCGCCGGTCGAGGCCGTGTCGAACGCGGTGCCCTCCGGCAGGAAGTCGGTGAGCTTCGGATTGCGCACGTCGGCGCCGAACGGCGGGGTCACGGTGATGCGCCACCACACCTCGTCGCCCGCCGCGAACGGCTCGCGAGCGGTCTCGGGCTCCCACGCGGCGTTCGGCACATCGGCCACTCCGCCGGCCGGAATCGCGGTGTCCCTCGGCAGCACGCTCTTCGCGAGGCGGCTCAGCGACGCCTCGAGCGTCGCCGAGGAATCGTCGGAGGCGTGCCACTCGCCCGCGGCTGCCGCAGCGGGGACGCCGTTCGCGGGGTCGCCGCTCGAGGTCACGCCGTCGAGGGCGTCGATGGAATCGGTGGTCACCGCCAGCTCGACGGTGTTAGTGACGCGGTCGCCCGAGGTGGTGACGCCGGGCGCGTGCGCGTCCTCGGCGTAGAGCGCGTTCTGCGCGGCCGTGTAGACGACCTGGTGGCCCGCAGACCCGCCGTCGTGCCCCGATCCCGTGCCCGCCGCGATCGGGGCGATGCTCAGGTCGAGGTAGAAGTGACCGCTGGCGGGATCGAACGCGATCCCGGAGAGCGTCGCACCGGAGAGCTCCGCACCGCCGAGCCCGGACGGGTACGCGCAGTCGGTGCCGAGCTCGCCGAGCGCGGCCGTCCACTCGGCGGGCGTCATGTCGTCCTCGACGACCGCGCCACCCGGGCGCGGGTCGCCGATCAGCAGTCGGGGGTCGCCGATGCCGGGGGTCACGCCGTCGGCCGGAATCGCGGGGCAGATCCCGTCGCCGAGGTCGTCCGTGAGCCGGTTCGGTCGCACGTCCTCACTGCCGCCGTCGCCGAGCGACGCGGCCGTGTACTCGCTCGTGGCGATGTCGAGGGTGTAGGTGGCGAGCTGACCCTGCTCGAAAGTGCTGTCGTCGACCGACTTCAGCACGCGCACGTCGACGGCGTCGACGGTGTGCTCGGCGGTGTCGGTGGAGACGGGATCGTGGCCGGGCGCGATCGGTCCGGCATAGGTGCCCGATACTCCTGCGACGTTGCGCAGCGAGAGCGGCGCGCCGTTCTCGCCGGGCAGCTCCTCGCCGTGACGCGTCGAGGCGCCGCGGTTGTTGTCGAGGTTGGCCGTCTGCTGGCCGGTCGTATCGGCGGTGTAGCCGAAATCGAGCGTGTTCTCGAAGAGCGGCACGCCTGCACGGTAGCGGATCTCGAGGTACCCCGGCACTCCGGCGGCGTTCGCGTAGTCCTGCGCCAGCGGGTCCTGGATGTCGCGGCCGTCGCCGCCCGCGAGCAGGGCGCCGAGATCCCAGACGACCCTGGTGTAGACCTTGCCCGCCTCGAGACCGTAGCGGGCGACCTCGTCGCCCGTGGGGATCACGGTCTCGACCGAGCGCTCGACGGTGCCGGCGTTGACGCCCGCGCCCGCCGGCTCGGGCGTGCCCGCGAGCGACGGTGCGCCCGGATACTCCGCCGAGTCGGGTCGCGTGCCGTTGGCGGCCCCGGCGGTGTGGTCGACGCCGCCCATGCCGAGGTACTCCAGGCCCGCGGGGAGGAAGTCGACGACCTCGGTGTCGGCGATGTCGCCCTCCCCCGTGTGCCAGACCCGCAGCGTGTAGGTCGTGGTGTTGAGGTGCACGCCGCGCAGCAGCTCGCCCTCGGGGCTCGGCTCCTGCTTCTCGAGCCGCAGCGCCTGCACGGCGACGCCCAGCTCGTCGCCGCCGGGCGCCGAGGTGTGCCCCGCGTCGGCCCGGTTGCTGCTGCCCGGGAACCGCGGGAGGTAGCGCTCATTGTCGCTCGTGAACGCGGTCGCCCGCACATCGAAGGTGCTGCCGACGGGGAACACGGCGGCGTCGGGGCGAAGGGTGAGGGTGCCGCTGTTGGCCGCGCCCTCGGGCAGGTCGGAGATGTTCTGGAAGACGAGGTACTGCGCACCGGTGGGCACGGCGCAGGCGTCGCCCGATCCGGCGAGGCCGACCGACGCGCAGTCCGCGGAGCCCTGCCTCGGCACCGATTGGCCCGCACCGTAGACCCGGGGCGCGCCCAGGGCCGCGCTGGTGCCCACGAGCGCGGCGTCCGCGGGGATCAGCACGGCCAAGCCGAGGTTGAACTCATCGCCGGCCGCGGCTCCGGCGCTGCGCACCTCGACCTCGACGGTGAGGTCCTCGCCCGCGATGAACGGCGGGTCCTGCTGCGTCACCGACACCGACGGCGCCGGGCCACTGGCCAGCGCCACCTGGGCGCCGACGCCGACCGCGACGAGCGAACCCGCGATCAGCGCTCCCGCAGCTGCGGATGCGATAAATGAGCGCAACCGATTTCGCTTCACGGCTCGTGCATGCTTGGTCATGACCTGACTGATATCCCTCTACCCCAACGCGCGGACGCGTGATGTTGCCCGACTGCGACGCGCGTTCGAAAATCCCCTATACGAACGCGGATCGGGCATGCTGACCTACGGAAATCGGAAACGATTCCCAACGAACACCCAATCAATTCAGCGGGCGCTGTCGCGCGGCATTCGAGGGATCTTCACCCGGAGCTTCCCCCGAACCGGACGCACCGGGCTTCGACCTTCACCCGGTTCTTCACCCCCGCGTTCCGCGCGGCGTGCGCAGGGCCGGATCCCGACGCCCCGTGCCCCTGCGACGGCGGTCCCGCGCGCCCGCTACACTCTCCACGTGCGCATCGCCCACCCCCGCATCCCCGCCCCGGGGGCGCCCGCCGCCGACCCGCCGGCCGAGGCGCTCACCGCAGCCGAGTGGCGCGCGCGCGAGGCCGCCCACGAGCGCCGGGCCGACGGGCTCACCGCCGCGCATCGCGCGCGGCGTCGCGCGGGACGCGCGCACCCCGTCGAGGACTTCCTCTGGACCTACTACTCGGTCAAGCCGAACGAGTTGCGACGGTGGCACCCCGGAGCGGGCGTGATCCTGCGCCGGGGTGCGACGTCACGGGCGTCCTGGCGCTACTACACGGCCGCGACGAGCACGGGCGACGCCCTCGTCGATCTCGCCGCGTTCTTCGCGGCCCGCGGCGGCACCGTCGACTACGTGGAGCGACTGCTCGCGGCCACGCTCGACCGCACCCCCAGATACGGCTGCTTCGGCCTGCACGAGTGGGCGATGGTGTACCGGATGACCCCGGATCAGCTGCGCCACACGACGCTCCCGCTGCGCATCGGGCACGCGGCGACCGACCGCGTGGTCGAGACGCATCCGATCGGCTGCACGCACTTCGACGCGTTCCGCTTCTTCACGGACGAGGCCCGCCCGCTCAATGCGCTGCAGCCGACCCGCGAGACGCAGCCCGCCATGGAGCAGCCCGGATGCCTGCACGCCGGCATGGACGTCTACAAGTGGGCCGCAAAGCTCGGCCCCATCGTGCCGGGCGAGCTGCTGCTCGACTGCTTCGAACTGGCCCGGGACATCCGCGAGGTCGACATGCAAGCCTCCCCCTACGACGTGTCGGGCTACACGGGGGCCAGTGGCGAGCCGCTGATCCCGATCCCGATCGAGACCGCCGCGGGCAAGCGCGAGTACGTGCGCCGGCAGCGGGACTTCGCCGAGCGGGGCAACGCCCTGCGCGCGCGGGTGCTCGCGGCGATCTCGGTCGCTCGCGCAGCGCGCCCGACCGCGGCTCAGAAGAGCGTGGGCGCCGGGTCGCCGGGCACGGCCGCGATCGACGACTGCGACTCGCCCGCACCCGCGGCCACACGCTCGGCGCGATCCCGACCCGTCCACTCGAGGCCGTAGCGCCTGATGAGCGGTCGGATCCGCGCAGCGAGCTCCGCCCGGTACGCCTGCGGCGCCCGGCTGGCGGTGCCGGGATAGAGGGTGCGGTACATCGGCAGCAGCTCGGGATGCTCCCGCTCGAGCCAGGCGAAGAACCACGGCTTCACGTGCGTGCGCAGGTGCAGCGGACCGTACATGACGGAGCGCGCGCCCGCGTCGCGGATGTCGCGCAGCAGGGGCGCCAGGTGCGCCGCCGAGTCGGTGAGGCCGGGAAGCACCGGCATGAGGAAGACGTCGGGCGCGAATCCCGCATCGCGCGCCGCCGCGACGGTTGCCAACCGGGCCCGGGTGCTCGGCGTGCCCGGCTCGATCGATTGCTGCAGCTGCGGATCCGCGACCGCGATCGACATGGCCAGGTCGACGGGCACGCGCTCGGCCGCGTCGACGAGGGCGGGGAGATCGCGGCGCAGCAGCGTGCCCTTCGTGAGAATGGACAGCGGGGTGCGCGCACGCGCGAGCGCCGCGATGACACCCGGCATGAGCCGGTATCGCCCCTCCGCCCGCTGGTAGGGATCGGTGTTCGTGCCCAGCGCCACCCGCTCACCGCCCCAGGAGGGCCTGGCGAGCTCGCGCCCCAGCACCTCCGCCACATTGACCTTGACGACGACCTGCGAGTCGAAGTCGCGACCGGTGTCGAGCTCGAGGTAGCGGTGCGAACCGCGCGCGAAGCAGTAGACGCAGGCGTGCGAGCATCCGCGGTAGGGATTGATCGTCCACGAGAACGGCATGGACGATTCGCCCGGCACTCGGTTGAGCGCGCTCTTCGCGAGCACCTCGTGGAAGACGAGACCGGCGAACTCCGGGGCGCGCACCGTGCGCAGGTGGCCGGGCACCGCCGCCACCTCGCTCAGCTCGAGGCCGGGCAGCGCCGCCGACGACGCACCCACGCTCTGACCGCTCCACCTCATGCAGGTATTCGAACATATGTTCGAAAGATGCGCAAGCGCGCAGCGCGGAGCGCGCGGTGCGGAGCGCGCAGCGCAGGCCCAGCGGTACGCGGGCCCACCGCCGAGTGAGCGGAGCGCGCAGCGCGGGCCCAGCGGTACGCGGGCCCACCGCCGAGTGAGCGGAGCGCGCAGCGCGGAGTCGAAGCCCCGCGACCCAACCCCGCTACTCGCCCGCCCGATCGGCGATGCGCGTGTGGTGCTGGATCACCTCGGCCACCACGAAGTTGAACCACTTCTCCGCGAACTCGGGATCGAGGTGCGCATCCTCTGCGAGTGCGCGCAGTCGGGCGGTCTGCCGCGCCTCCCGCGCCGGGTCCGACGGCGGCATGTCGTGACCGGCCTTCAAGAGGCCCACCTCCTGCGTGCACCGGAAGCGCTCTGCGAGCATGTGGATGAGGGCTGCGTCGATGTTGTCGATGCTGGAGCGCAGCTGCTCCAGCCGCTCCTGCGGCGTCGGGTCGCTCACCTTCGCCTCCTATTCATCATTCTGCGCGACGGAGGAGTCGCAGCATCTCGATCTCCGGGGTGGATCCTGCGACTCGACCCTCGCGCAGGATGACATGGGCCTTGGGTGCAGCAGCGGCTCAGCCGAGGAGGTCGTGGCGCACCACGACCTGCTCGCGCTCGGGGCCGACGCCGATGGCCGAGATGCGGGATCCGCTCATCGCCTCCAGCGCGAGGATGTAGTCCTGCGCGTTCTTCGGCAGATCCTCGAACCTCCGCGCGCCGGAGATGTCCTCGGTCCAGCCGGGGAACTCCTGGTAGATCGGCCTGGCGTGGTGGAAATCGCTCTGATTGACCGGCATCTCGTCGTGCCGCACACCGTTCACGTCGTAGGCGACGCACACGGGGATCGAGTCGAGCCCCGACAGCACGTCGAGCTTCGTGAGCACGAAATCGGTGACGCCGTTGATGCGGGCCGCGTAGCGCGCGATCGGGGCGTCGTACCAGCCGCAGCGGCGGGGGCGGCCGGTCGTGGTGCCGTACTCGTGCCCCACCCGCGCCAGGTGCTCGCCGCTCTCGTCGAAGAGCTCGGTGGGGAACGGGCCGGCGCCGACACGCGTGGTGTAGGCCTTGATGACCGAGATCACGCGGTCGAGCTGATGCGGGGGGAGCCCCGATCCGGTGCTGGCGCCGCCGGCCGTCGCGTTCGACGAGGTGACGAACGGGTAGGTGCCGTGATCGATGTCGAGCATCGTGGCCTGCCCCGCCTCGAACAGGATCGTCTGATCCTGCTGCATCGCCTCGTGCAGCAGCAGCCCGGTGTCGCACACCATCGGCTCGAGCATCTCGCGGAAGCTCAGCAGATCCTCGGTGACCTCCTCCGGCGAGATCGCGCGACGGTTGTAGATCTTCACGAGCACCTGGTTCTTGAACTCGAGCGCCGCCTCGACCTTCTGCTGCAGGATGCTCTCGTCGAAGAGATCCTGGATGCGAATGCCGACGCGGTTGATCTTGTCGGCGTACGCGGGGCCGATGCCGCGCCCCGTGGTGCCGATCTGGCGCTTGCCCAGGAAGCGCTCGGTCACCTTGTCGAGCGTGCGGTGATAGGCGGTGATGACGTGCGCGTTGGCGCTGACCTTCAGCTTCGACACGTCGACCCCGCGGCTGCTCAGCGCGTCGAGCTCCTGCTTGAGCACGCCGAGGTCGACCACCACGCCATTGCCGATGACGGGCACGACGCCCGGGGTGAGGATGCCGGAGGGCAGCAGATGGAGCGCGTACTTCTCGTCACCCACGACGACGGTGTGACCGGCGTTGTTGCCGCCGTTGAACTTGACGACGTAGTCGACACGGCTGCCGAGCAGATCGGTCGCTCGCCCCTTCCCCTCGTCGCCCCACTGGGCACCGGTGATGAGCACTGCGGGCATCTCAGCCCCTTCCTTCGGCATAGGCAGATACCGAGCCAGTCTAGCGAGGGCCGCCGACGGGACCGCGAGCCGGACCGGCGCTCGCGCGGGCGCGCCCGCCGAGGATCCCGCGACGCGCGGGCCTCGAGGATCCTCTCAGTCGCCCGGTGCGTGCTCGGGGCGACCCTCGGGGCGCACCTCCATCGCGGCGATCGCGGCGGGATCGGCGCCGTCGAGGAACTCGGTGAGCCGGTCCACTTCGCCCTGCTCGCCGATGCTCGCCGCCGCCCGGCGCAGGGCGTAGAGCGCGCGGAGCACCCCGCGGTTCGGCACGTGCGCCCAGGACACCGGGCCGGCACCGCGCCACCCGGCCTTGCGCAGCGCGTCGAGCCCGCGATGGTAGCCGACTCGCGCGAACGCGTAGGCCTCGATCTCGCGCCCTTCGGCGTGCGCGGTATCGGCGAGCACCGCCCAGGCGAGCGGCGACTCGGGGTGGGCCCGGACGACGGCTTCCGGATCCGCGCCCGGCTGCAGCGCGGCCGCCGCGGGGTCGTCGGCCAGCAGGGTGGGCTCGGGGCCGAGCAGGTTCTCTCCGATCATGCGGACAGTCTATTGCCGGTCGTCGCGCCCCGACCCGCGCGCCTCACCCCCGGGCGCTCCCGTCGCGCAGCAGGCGCGCGACCTCGCGAACGCGTGGGCCCGCGGGCTCACGAGCCCCGCGGAGCGCGACGCGCGCCCGCTCGAGATCAGCGGAAGTTGACGAACTGCAGCGCCACGTCGACGTCGGCGCCCTTGAGCAGCGCGATCGTGTCCTGCAGGTCGTCGCGGCTCTTCGAGCTGACCCGCAACTCGTCGCCCTGGATCTGCGACTTGACGCCCTTGGGGGCCTCGTCGCGAATCAGCTTGTTCAGCTGCTTGGCGGTGGCCTGGTCGATGCCCTCCTTGAGCTTGGCGTCGATGCGGTACTCCTTGCCGCTCGCGTAGGGCTCGCCGGTGTCGAGCGCCTTGAGCGAGAGCCCGCGCTTGATGAACTTCGACTGCAGCACGTCGAGCACGGCGTTCGCCCGCTCCTCGGTGTTCGCCTTGACCTGGATCGACTCGCCGCTCAGCGACACGTCGGCGCCCACGCCTTTGAAGTCGTAGCGCTGCTCCACCTCCTTGCGAGCCTGGTTGACCGCGTTCTCGACCTCCATCGAGTCGATCTTGCTCACCACGTCAAACGAAGAATCAGCCATGCACCCAGCGTAAACGAAACGCGAAGCGTTTCGTAGCTGGGTGAACCCGCCGCCACGCGGCGCACCAGGCCTGAAGCCCCACGGCGGCGCCATCCGAGACGAATCTGAATACCAGGCATAATCTGGCCGAATGTTTTGCTAGGATACTCGGTGGCTCGGGCGCAGTGGCTCCGCGGTCGTGCGGGAGATCCGCGCGCGCCGGCGGATCCCGCGCCCTTCTTCTTTCCACCCGCTCCGAAAGGAACCAGAACGTGTCCGCACCCACGGCAGATCCCCAGCAGGCCCGCCGCCTGCCCCGGTGGGTCACCTCATTCGGCTGGCAGATCCTCGCCGCCCTCGTGCTCGGCCTCGTGCTCGGCGGCATCGCGATGTCGCTCGGCCCCGACGCCGAGGGCAACGAGAACGGCCTGCACGCCACGCTCTCCACCATCGGCAGCGGCTACGTCTCGCTGCTGCGCGCGGCGGTCGTACCGCTCATCTTCACGGCGATCGTGTCGAGCATCGTCGGCCTGCGTCGCGTCACGAACGCGGCGCGCCTCGCCGGCCAGACGCTGCTCTGGTTCGCCATCACCGCCCTCATCGCGGTGAGCATCGGGATCGCGCTCGGCGTCGTCCTGCGGCCCGGCGCCGCGGCCTCGCAGGCCGAGCTCGAGACCGGCGATCCCTACACCGTGGGCACCTGGTGGAACTTCCTCACCGGGCTCATCCCCTCGAACTTCCTCGGGCTCACGGTCGGCGGCTCGGCCGACCTCGAGACCGGCGCCCTCTCCGCCAGCCCCGGCTTCAACGTGCTGCAGGTCATCGTGATCTCCGCGGCCGTGGGCATCGCCGCGCTCAAGATCGGCGAGAAGGCCGAGCCCTTCATCCGTCTGACCGAGTCGGCGCTCGCGGTCATCCAGAAGGTGCTGTGGTGGATCATCCGGATCGCCCCCATCGGCACGCTCGGGCTCATCGGCAACGCGGTCGCCGAGTACGGCTGGGACAAGATGGGGTCGCTCACCTGGTTCGTCGCGGTGCTCTACCTCGGACTCGCGCTCGTGCTGTTCGTGGTCTACCCCGTGCTCGTCAAGGCGCACGGCCTGTCGATCCGGCAGTACTTCTCGGGCGTGTGGCCCGCCGTGCAGCTCGGCTTCGTCAGCCGCTCCTCGATCGGCACGCTGCCGCTCACCGAGCGCGTCACGGAGCGCAATCTCGGGGTGCCGCGCGGCTACGCCTCGTTCGCCGTGCCGCTCGGAGCGACGACCAAGATGGACGGCTGCGCGGCGATCTACCCGGCAGTCGCGGCGATCTTCATCGCGCAGTTCTTCGGCATCGAGTTGACGCTCGTGCAGTACCTGCTCATCGTGCTCGTCTCGGTCGTGGGCTCGGCCGCTACCGCCGGCACCACGGGGGCCACGGTCATGCTGACCCTCACCCTCTCGACGCTGGGCCTGCCGCTCGAGGGCGTCGGCCTGCTGCTCGCGGTCGATCCGATCATCGACATGGGCCGCACGGCGGTCAACGTCGCCGGTCAGGCGCTCGTGCCGACCCTCGTCGCGAAGCGCGAGGGCATCCTCGATCTCGATCTCTACAACGCCCCCCGCAAGGGGCTCGCCTTCGACAACGACGATGTCGAGGCCGCCGAGGCCGCGGGATCCGGTTCGGGCCCGTCGTCCGACGAGATCCGGGATCCCGCGCCCGCGAAGGCGTAGCGCCGGCGCCGTCGGCAGCACACCGCAGCAGCGCACCGCAGCAGCGCGCCGCAGCAGCGCACCGCAGCAGCGCACCGCAGCAGCACGCCGGTGCAGCACATCGCAGATAGGAGTCCCGTTCTGCCGCATCCCGCCGAGGGAAGCGGCAGAACGGGACTCCTATGCTCGTTGCGGGTGCGGGGATCGGCGAGGCTTCCCGTCACGAAGTCGACCCCCGCGGTTCCCATTCGGCGTGTTGAGTGAGAGGGTCGAGAGGAACCCTCCCGGCGATATGGAGAACATCATGAAGTACATGCTGATCATGCGCGACACCGACGAGGCGTACGAGGCGTCGAAAGCGGTGCCGTTCGAGGAGATCCTCGAGGCCATGGGCCGCTACAACGAGGAGCTCATCACGGCCGGCGTCATGGCGGGCGGCGACGGGCTCGCGCCGCCGGAGGAGGGGTTCGTCGTCGATTTCTCGGCAGATCCCCCGCTCGTCACCGACGGCCCCTACGGCGAGACCGAGGCGCTCTTCAACGGCTTCTGGATTCTGGAGGTCGCTTCTCGCGCGGAGGTCGAGGACTGGGCGAGGCGCTGCCCCCTCGGCCCGGGCAGCAAGCTCGAGGTGCGCCGCATCCCGGGCATCGACGAGTTCCCCCAGGACAACGAGTGGGTGCAGAAGGAGAGGGAGCACCTCGCGAAGGCCGACGAGCGCGGGCGGGCGTAGGGCACGGTCGCGGCCGCGCGGAGACCTCGGGCGCACGCAGCAGGAGTCGCGTTCTGCCGCTTCCGCGCGAGCGAAGCGGCAGAACGCGACTCCCACCTGAGATGAAACCGGGGTGCACCGCCCCGGGGCGATCCTCCCTACCGCACCGAGGCGCGGCGCATCGCGAACCAGGTGCCGACGAGCGAGATGAGGATCACGACGATCACTCCGATCGCCAGCCCGCCGCCGGTGAGGCCCATGAGGATCTCCCCCAGCTTCGGCGCGATGATCAGCAGGATCACCGCGAGGACGAGCCCCACCCCGATGCCCATGATCGCGGGGCCCTTGTTGCCGAATCGCACCCACACCGCCCCGAAGAGCCCGCCGACGGTGAGGCAGAAGAGCACGCCGAGGAAGGATCCGAAGCCCAGGATCAGCGGGTCGCCGCCGCCCGTGAGGTGCACGTCGAGCACGTAGACCCCGAAGAACCAGTGGTTCGTGGCCAGTTCGACGCCGAGCAGCACGAGCAGCAGCACCGAGATGTAGAGGGACTGCAGCGCGTTGGCGAGCACCGTGCCGAGGATGAAGTTGCGACGGGTGGTTCCGAGAGCGAGGGCGAACGGGTAGGTGGTGGAGACCGCCTGCACGCCGTAGTAGATCAGGAATCCGGGGAGCGACCAGAGGATCGCCTGGTTCCACTGCGCTCCCTCGATGTACTCGGGAGACGTGGGATCAGCGCCTGTGCCGCGCTGGATCGCGATCTGGATGATCACGGTCACCACGAGCACGGACGCGAGGATGAACAGCGGCACGCTCACGTAGGAGCCGATCTTGTTCAGGTGCAGCCGGGTCACATTGAAGATGCGGTTCATGATGAGCTCCCGTCTAGCGCGCGCCCGTGAGCGCGGTGGGGTCGGATGTCGTGTGCTCGGCGTGTTCGGTCTCGCCGAGGCCGTATGCCGCGACGAGATCCTGCAGCGACACGGGGCTGATCTCGAGCGCGAGATGCGAGGCGCGTCGGCGATCCTCATCGTCGAGCACGCCCTGCACGACCGCGGTGCCGAGTCCGCCGATCGCGCGGGTCGACAGCGTATCCCGGCCGCGCACGAACTCGTCCACCGCCGAGGATCGGCCGGCCACCTGATACGCGCCGCCGCGCAGCTCCTCCACATCGGCGTGTCGCACGACGCGGCCGCGATCGAGGATCACGACCCGCTCGAGCAGGCGGTCCATCTCGTCGATGAGGTGCGTCGAGAGGATCACCGTGCGCGGGTGCGCCGAGTAGTCCTGCAGCAGTTCGTCGTAGAAGATGTGGCGCGCTGTTGCGTCGAGTCCGAGGTAGGGCTCGTCGAAGAACGTGATGGGCGAGCGCGAGGCGAGTCCGAGCACGATGCCGAGCGACGAGAGCTGGCCTCGGGAGAACTTCTTGATCACGGGCTTCGCGGGGATGCGGAAGAGCTCGACGAGCCGGTCTGCGGTCTGCTGGGACCAGTTGGGGTAGAAGATCGCGGCCGCCCGGATGGCGTGCTTCAGCGTGTAGTCGTCGGGGTAGCGCTGGTTGTCGCGCACGAAGCACATCTGCTCGATGGTCTCGGCGCGCTCGAACGGGGCGTGCCCGTTGACGCGCACGGTGCCGGAGCTGGGGCGATCCTGCGCGGTGATGAGCGACATGAGCGTCGTCTTCCCGGCGCCGTTGCGGCCCAGCAGGCCGGTGATGACGTTCTCGTGGATGTCGAGAGTGACGTCCTCGAGCGCCGCCGTGCCGCGGTAGCGCCGGGTGAGGCCGCGCGTCTCGATGGCCGCGGTCGCGGAGTGGGTGGTCATGGCGTTGGCTCCTTCGTTTCCTTCTCGATGAGTCGGACGATGTCTTCGGTGGAGAGGCCCAGCGCCCGCGCCTCGACGAGCAGCGGGGCGACGTAGCGATCGACGAATCCCTGTTGGCGCTCGCCCGCGATGAGCGCCTTCGCACCCTCGGCGACGAACATGCCGATCCCGCGCCGCTTGTAGAGCACACCCGCGTCGACCAGTCGGTTGAGCGCCTTTCCGGCCGTGGCGGGGTTGATGCGCAGGTAGGCCGCGAGCTCGTTGGTCGAGGGCACCTGCTGCTCCTCCTCGTAGACGCCGCGGAGCACGTCGTCTGCGATGCGGTCTGCGAGCTGCAGGAAGATGGGGCGCGTGTCGTCGAACACTCGGCACCTCCTGGTCTCGGGGCTGCGGGATTCTGCCCCAGTTCTTCACTGGTTCATTACTTCACTAATGAACCTACGCACCTCGAGCGACTCTGTCAACCCCAGCCTCGCCGCCGGAGGCCCGTCCCCGTCCCGCCTCATCGAGATCCCGCTTTCTGTCGCGAGCGCGACGGAGCGGCGACAAGAATCGGGATCTCATCACAGCGTGGGCGGGAAGGGGCGCATCGGGAGCCCTTGCGGACATTCATCAGATGAACTACTTTGAGGGTGGTCGGGCCGGCTCCGACGGCTGGGAGGGACGCACGTGGCCAGCAGCAACATCAAGGTGACGCACACCGACGCGGGGTTCATCACCGCCGAGGTGCGCCGAGCCGAACGCCTCTCGCCGAGCTTCGTCCGCGTGACGGTCGCCGGGGAAGAGCTGCAGCACTGGCGGCACCTCGGCTTCGACCAGTGGTTCCGCCTCGCCCTGCCGGTGGCGGGCGAGGCCGCCCAGTTCGACCGGCTCGCGAAGCGCTTCGACACCCGGGGCTACCTGCGCTACCTCGCGCTCCCCCAGGCGACCCGCCCCGTGATCCGCAGCTACACCGTGCGCGAGTACCGGTCCGACGCGTGCGAACTCGATATCGACTTCGTGGAGCATCCGTCGGAGGATCCGTCGCACGCCGGCGTCGCCGGGCCCTGGGCCGAGTCGCTGCCGGTGGGCGAGCGCGTCGCGCTCATCGACCAGGGGTGCGGATACCGCCCTGTGGCGGGCGCCCGGCGCGTGGTGCTCGCGGGCGATGAGAGCGCGCTGCCCGCGGTGCTCGGGATCCTGCGCGATCTGCCACGCGACGCCGTCGGCGACGCGATCATCGAGGTGCCCGACACCGACGACCGCCAGCCCGACGCCGCCCCCGACGGCGTGCGCGTCGAGTGGGTGGTGCGCGCGGGCGGCATCGGCGAGGCGGCGCTCGCCGCGCTGCGCGAGCTGCCGCAGTGGGACGAACCCGTGTCGGCGTTCGTCGCCGGCGAGCAGCAGCTCGCGACCGGCGGTCGCAGGCACCTCGTCGGCGAACGCGGCGTCGCGAAGTCCTCGATCGACTTCTGCGGCTACTGGCGCGCGGGCTGAGCTCGCCTGAGCACGCCGGCGGCTCGCCGCGCGGGAATCACACCGGTGTAATTTATCCACAGCGTCACCTGCGCCCTGTGGGAAACGCGGGTGCGGGATCGCGCCGACGTTCTCCAGAACTCGAATGGGCGGCGAATTCTCGTGGATCCCCCGCATTCTACGGATGAATCACACTGGTGTCATTCATCCACAGGTGTGCAGAGCGGGGGTGCGGAGACCGGGGTGGAGGATCACCGTTCAGCCGGAAGGACACTCGGTGCGCGGCGAATTCTCGCCGCTTCCGACCCTTTCCCCTGCGAATTACACCCGTGTAATTTATCCACAGGGTCGGTCCGGAGCTGTGCAGAACCGTCCACCGGGGATCGCGGCGATCGCCGCAAGGCTCCTTCGAGCTGCGAGTTCACGGTGATCCCGCGCACGCATTCGTCGAATTACACGGCTGTGATTTATCCACAGGCCCGAGGCCCGACTGGCAGTCCCATCGCGCTGCTCCCCCGGGAGTCCGCGCCGCACGGGCACCCCAGGCGCCTGCAGCGCTCGCTCAGATGAGCCCCAGCTCCATCGCGCGGATCGCCGCGCGCGTGCGATCCGAGACGCCCAGCTTCTCGAAGACGTGCAGCAGGTGCGTCTTCACCGTCGAGTCGCCGATGCAGAGCCGCGCGGCGATCCCCGGATTGCTCATCCCCTCGGCCACGAGCGCGAGGATCTCCCGCTCGCGCGGAGTCAGCCTCGGCGCGGGGCCCACCGCATCGCGGGGGTCGCCTCCCCCGTCGACCGCGCCGGCAGCGCCGGCCGCGCCGCGCGCCGCCTGGGCCAGCGCCGTGGCGACCGACGGCGCGAGCACCATCTGCCCCGCCGCGACCGCTCGAATGCCGGCCGCGAGCTCTTCGGCCGGGGCGGCCTTGACCAGGTATCCGCTCGCACCGGCCTCGATCGCTGCCAGGATCTGATCGTCGTCCTCGTAGGTGGTGAAGACGAGCACTCGCGGGCCCGCCTCGACCGCCGCCGCCGAGTCGCCCTGCACGATGCGCCGCGTCGCCTCGACGCCGCCGATGCCCGGCATGCGCAGGTCCATGAGCACGACGTGCGGCTGCGCAGCGGTCGCGAGCGACACCGCTTCCTCGCCGGAGGCGGCCTCGGCGACGACGTCGAAGTCGGGCTCGGTGTCGAGCAGGCCCACGATCCCGGCGCGCACGATGGGGTGGTCGTCGGCGACCAGCACGCGGATCACGATTTCACCGCCGAGCCTGCGCCAGGGTCCGATCCGGAGCCCGATCCCTCCCCCGGGTCCGGGTCCGATCCGGATCCCGATCCCTCGCCCGGGTCCGGGTCCGATCCGGATCCCGGCCTCGCGCCCGACGCCGGTCCCGACCCCGACCCGGATCCCGATCCTTCGACTTCGCCGGATCCGGATCCCTCTCCCTGCCCCGATCCCGATCCGGATCCGGGCAGCCGCACTTCGAGGCGCGCACCGCCCCCAGCCCCGCTCCCGAAGCTCACCGCTCCGCCGACGACGCGCACCCGGTCGGCGATCCCGCTCAGCCCGAAGCCTCCCAGGCGCATCCGTTCGGGATCCGGGCCGACGCCGTCGTCCTCGACCACCAGCACGGCGCCGCCCTGCGCAGGGGCGGTGAGCGCGAGCACCACCCGCGAGGCCCGGGCGTGCCGACGCGCGTTCGCCAGCCCCTCCTGAGCCGCGCGCAGCAGCACGACCTGTCGCTCCCGGTCCAGCGAGACGGCCTCGAGCTCGCACTCCACGTTCAGTCCGGCGTCCACGCTCAGGCGGGCGGCGATGCGTTCGATCGCGGCCTCGAGCCCGCCGTCGCCGAGCGGCTGCGTCGTCGCGACGAGCGCTCGCGCCTCGCCGACCGCATCGCGCGCGGCGGCCCCCACCCGCGCCAGACGATCCCGCGCACGTTCCGCGTCACCGGCGGCGAGCGCGCGCTCGGCCTGCTCGCTCAGCATGACGAGCCCGGCAAGCGTCTGCGTGAGCGTGTCGTGCAGCTCGCGCGACAACCGCTCCCGCTCGCGCCCGGCTCCGGCCCGCTCGGAGAGCGCCACCACCTCGGCCTGCGAGACGCGCAGTTGCTCGGCAAGGGCGCGGTAGCGCTCGCCCTGGGCGAAGATGCGGGTGATCCAAGTGCCCATCGCCACCGCGAACGCGAACGAGAGCACAGCGATCGTCGTCGCCTCGCGGACCGCTTCGAGTGCCCCGTATCGGCCGAGCGCCAGCACGAAGCCGCTCCCCATGGCGACCGCCAGCGCGGCACTCCAGAGGACGGCGTCGCGATACCGGGCCACGATCGTCCAGACCATCGGGTAGGCGAGGGTCTGCAGCGTCGCATAGCTCGGCACGGCCATCGTGGCCAGACCGACGATGAGCACCACGCCGCCGAGGTAGACGAGGTCGATCGGGCGGGCGGGATCGTCGCGCACCGCGCGCCGCAGGGCCGAGCGCCCGAGGACGAGGTACCAGACCACCAGCAGCGCGAGCGTCCAGAGGGCGCGCAACAGGGGGACGGCCGCGGGCACCCCGTCGGCGTCCAGCGCCCAGGCGAGACCGAACGCCCCCATCACCGCGACCGTCGCGGCGACCCCCAGGTCCCACCACAGCAGCGGCCGCGGGCGCCGGGCCGGGCCGCCGATCCGCGGCAGCGGCCGCGAGGCCGGAACCGCATCGTTCGACATCGCCGCGTTCATGCTCTCACCCTCTCACGAACCGCTGCCGCCATGGTCGCTTCTGCGGTGCACCGGTGAGCCGGTACTAGCTCCGCCGCTGCCAGGTGAACGTGAGACGGCTCGCCACCAGGCCCACCACCAGCCAGATGCAGAGGTTCAGCGCGACGAGACCCAGATCCCACGCGCCCGTCTGCTCGATTTCGGCGAAGTGCTCCGGCAAGAACACCGAGCGCATCCCCTGCGCCAGCCACTTCAGCGGAAACACCCCCGCCGCGTTCTGCAGCCACTCCGGCAGCATCGCGAACTGCAGGTAGACGCCCGAGACGAACTGCAGCAGCAGGACGATCGGGAGCACCACCGCGGTTGCGCTGCGCGATGAGCGGGGCACCGCCGAGAGCGCGACGCCCAGCAGGGTCATCGTCGCGATCCCGAGCGCGAAGAGCCAGGCGAAGCGCAGCCAGAGTGCCGGATCGCTCGGCAGCTCGACGCCCAGCACAAGGGCGGCGAAGGCGAGCAGCAGCGCCGTCTGCACGACGGCGGTGATGAGGATCATGCCCGCCTTGCCGAGGAAGTACGAGACCGGCGACATCGGGGTGCCGCCGAGTCGGCGCAGCCACCCGTCGCTCCGCTCGCGGGCGATGTCGACCGCGAGGTTCTGCACCCCCGCCAGCAGCAGACCGGCCGCGACCATGCCGGGCAGGTAGTAGGCCGCCATCGAGATCCCGCCCGTGCCGTCTGGCCGGGCTCCCACGTCGCCGCTCGATTCGAAGGCGACGCCGAAGATCCCGAGCATCAGGACCGGGAACAGGAAGGTGAAGAAGACCGTGTCCGGAGTGCGGAAGTACCCGCGCAGTTCGAGCCCCACGGCGCTCCAACCCGCTCGCAGCACTCCGGGCAGGCGATGCCGCGGCTCGGGGACCGGTGCGGGTGCCGGTGCCGGTGCGGGTGCCGACGGGCGGGCCGGCGAGGTGCCGGGCGCGGTGCGTGCCGCGGGTGATTCCGGTGCTGTGGTCATGAGTCCGCTCCGATCAGTTCCAGGTAGATCTCCTCGAGCGACGGGCGCCGCACCTCGAGCTCGGCGGGTTCGCCGCCCGGCGCCCCCGCGGCCGCAGCGTGCGCGCAGAGCTGCTCGACCAGGAGGCCGGGCGTCGCCGTGCGCTCCTCCCGGAGTCCCCCATGAGGATCGCGCCACCGAACCAGCGGCACCCGCGCGTCGGCGCCGCCGAGCTCCTCGGGCGGCGCCTCCGCGGTGATGCTGCCGCCAGAGAGCACCCCGACCCGGTCGGCCAGGTGCGCCGCCTCGTCGAGGTAGTGGGTGGTGAGCAGGATCGCGGTGCCCTCCCCGGTGAGCCCCTCGAGCATGCCCCAGAACTGCCGCCTCGCCTCGGGGTCGAAGCCGGTGGTGGGCTCGTCGAGGAACAGCAGCTCCGGGCGACCCACGATCCCGAGCGCAACGTCGAGGCGACGCTGCTGACCGCCCGAGAGCTTGGTGGCTCGTTTGCCCGCGTGCTCGGTGAGGCCGACCAGTTCGAGCACCTCATCGGCCGCCCGCGGATTCGGGTAGAGCGATCCGAAGTGCGCGAGCAGCTCGCGCGCGGTGTACGGTCCGAGGTCTCCGGTGCTCTGGGCGACGATGCCGATGCGGGCCCGCCAGGCACGACGGGCGTCGAGCGGATCCTCCCCGAGCACGCGCACCTCGCCGCTTCCGGGGCGCCGGAGCCCCTCGAGGATCTCGATGGTCGTGCTCTTGCCCGCGCCGTTCGGGCCGAGCAGCGCGTAGGTCTCGCCCGGCGCGATATCGAGGTCGATCCCGTCGAGGATGGTGCGATCGCCGTACCGTTTTCCGAGGCCGCGCACCCGCACGGCCGCTCCACTGTGGTTCATGCTTCCAGACTGCACCGCCGCGGCGCCCGGCGGCAGCGACCGGTCGTGTGATTTCTGCATCCACCGGTCGGTGGATGCGTCGTCGCTGTGCACCTCCCGCGCCGCGGCCGTTGCGCGCCGCACTCGGTTTCGGCGGGCGGGTCGGTTCCGCCCGGGGAGGTGGGTGCGGCGACCTGCCTGTTCGAGACGGCCTCGCGGCCGTCCGCCCCCCCCGCCCCCACCCCCGGGAGGCGAGGTGGCTGACCCTTCGCGCGTCAGTAGTGGTCGGCAAAACCGCGGTTTGGCCGCAACAACTGACGCGCGAAGAGGGGCTCCGGTGGTCGAGCGGGCGGCGGTGGCTGAGCGGGCGGAGGTGGTCGAGCGGGCGGCGGTGGCCGAGCGGGCGGAGGTGGCCGAGCGGGGCGGAGGTGGGCCGAGCGGGCGCAGGTGGGCCGAGCGGGGCGGCGGTGGGCCGAGCGGGCGGAGGCCGTGGGCGTTCCCGCGGCGTAGGCTGGGCGGGTGAGCATCGAGACACCGCACGCCACCCCCATCTCCTTCGCTTCGGACAACTACGCCGGAGCGCACCCTGAGGTGCTCGAGGCCGTCGCGGCCGCGAACACCGGTCACGCACCGGCCTACGGGGCCGACCCCTGGACGGCGCGCTTCGGCGACGTCGTCCGAGACCTCTTCGGTGAGCAGGCTGAAGCGTTTCCCGTCTTCAACGGCACCGGCGCCAACGTGCTCTCACTACAGGCGTCGCTGCCCCGCTGGGGCGCGGTGATCTGCGCGCAGACCGCCCACATCAACGTCGACGAGGGCGGGGCGCCCGAGCGGGTCGCCTCGCTCAAGCTGCTCGCGGTGCCCGCCGAGCACGGCAAGCTCACTCCCGAGCTCGTGGATCGCGAGGCCTGGGGCTGGGGCGACGAGCACCGCGCGCAGCCGCTCGCCGTCTCGATCTCGCAGAGCACCGAGCTGGGCACCTGCTACACGGCCGCAGAGGTGCGGGCCCTCGCCGACCACGCGCACGAGCGCGGCATGGTGCTGCACATGGATGGTTCGCGCCTCGGCAACGCCGCCGCGCACCTCGGCTGCTCGCTCGCCGAGATCACGAGCGGGGCCGGGGTCGACGTGCTCAGCCTGGGCGGCACGAAGAACGGCCTGCTCGGGGCAGAGGCGGTCGTCGTGCTGAACCCCGCTGCCGCGACCGGTCTCCCCTACCTGCGCAAGCTCGATATGCAGCTGGGCTCGAAGATGCGCTTCGTCTCGGCGCAGTTGCTCGCGCTCTATGAGGGGGATCTCTGGCTGCGCTCCGCGCGCCACGCGAATTCCATGGCGACGCGGCTGCGCGCGGGACTCGAGACGCTCATCGCCGACGGTGTCGGGATCGACCTCCCCCACCCGACGCAGTCGAACGCGGTGTTCGCGGCGCTGCCGCCCGAGGCACAGGCCCGCGCGCACGAGCGGTTCCACTTCTACGACTGGCCGGGCGACGCTTCGCTCGTGCGCCTCATGTGCGCCTTCGACACCTCTCCGAATGACGTCGACGCGCTGCTCGCAGCGATCGCCGGCTGATCCAGGATCGCTCGACGGGGCGCGGTCGCGACAGCCCGTGGGTTGAGCGAAGCGACGAGGGAGCGGGGGCGGAACCAGAGGATCACTCGGTTTCGTCTCGGCTCCGCCTCGCGCAACCGGCAGGGCGACTCGCTCAAGACGAGGCGAGCCGGTGCGCGAGCTGATCGAGGATCATGCCGAGTCCCACTTCGAACTCGTCGGCGTAGACGTACTCGCGGTCGCTCGTGAGCGCGCCGACCAGCGCCGCGAGATGCGGATATCCGGCGAGCGCGGGCGCAACCCGGCGCGCGAAGTCGCCGGCGTTCTCCACGCCGGCCGCATCGAACGGCAGGGACTGCTCGGTGAGCACGAAGCCAGAGACGTATGCGTCGATCACGGAGAAGGCCTGCGAGGCGAGAAGCAGCGGGAACCCGCCGCGATGCAGGCAGCCGATCACCGCATCGTGATGCCGCAGCAGGGCCGGACCGGGAGCGCTGCGCGACTCGATCAGCCCGAGCGCCCAGGGGTGCGCCGCGAGCACCTCCCGCGCCGATCGCGCCCGCAGCTCCATGCCCTCCCGCCACGGGTCGGACTCGCGCGGCAGCACGATCTGCGCGAACACCCAATCGGCGAGACCGTCGAGCAGCGACTCCTTGCCGTCGACGTGGTGGTAGAGCGACATCGCCTCGACCGAGAGGGCGCGGCCCACGCTCCGCATGCTCACCGCGGTCAGTCCGCCGCGGTCGGCGACGCCCGCCGCAGCCGCGATGATCCGCTCCGAGCTCAGGGGTTCGCGAGTGGCCACGCAGCCTCCGTTCCGCACCGTTCTCGCGCCGATAGTTGCGCACTTACAGGTGTAAGGCTATCGTATCCCCACAGACTTACATGCGTAAGGAGCCAGCATGCAGGCAGCACTCGCCGGGAGGTACGGGCCGCCGGAGACCCTCCGCATCGCCGAAATCCCCACCCCCGAGCCCCGCGCCCACGAGGTGCTGGTGCGAGTGGTCGCCACCCCCGTGACCGCGGGAGACGCCCGGATCCGCGCCGGCCGCTTTCCGCGCGGCTTCGGCCTTCCCGCCCGCCTCGCCCTCGGGCTGCGGGGGCCCCGGCGCCGCGTGCTCGGCGCCGTCTGCTCGGGCGTGATCGAACGGACGGGCAGCGCGGTCGACCGTTTCGCACCCGGGGACGCGGTCGTCGGCATGACCGGCGGGCGCATGGGCGCTCACGCGGAATACGCCGTGATCGACGCGGAACGGCTGGTGCCGAAGCCCGTCGCGCTCTCGCACGACGCAGCTGCCGCAGCGCTCTTCGGGGGCACCACCGCGTTGTACTTCCTGCGGGATCGCGTCGGCCTGCACACCGGGCAGCGCCTGCTCGTGAACGGCGCGTCCGGCTCGGTCGGCAGCGCCGCGGTGCAGCTGGGCCGCGCGCTGGGCGCCGAGGTCACCGCCGTGACGAGCGGCCGCAATCGCGAGCTCGCCACGGAGCTCGGCGCAGCCGAGGTCATCGACTACACCACGACTCCGATCGTCGAGTGGGGCGGCGACTCCGACGTGGTCTTCGACGCCGTGGGCACGATCACCCGCTCCAGCGGACAGCGACTGCTCGCACCTGGCGGGGCGCTGGTGCTCGCGGTCGCAAGCCTCGCCGACACGATCCGCGCCCGAGGCCGCGTCTTCGCGGGACCGGCTCCCGAACGTGCCGCGGACTTCGAGCTGCTGCTCGATCTCGTCGCCCGGGGCCGGTTCGATCCGGTGGTGCGCACGCTCGACGGTCTCGATGCGATTCCCGAGGCGCACCGCATCGTGGACAGCGGGCGCAAGATCGGCAACCTCGTCGTACGCCTGGCGGAGTGAGACGCGCGGCTACACACCGACGCCACCGAAGACGAGGCGCGCCGCGATCACGAGCATCACGACCGCGACCACCCAGTCGAGCACCTGCCACGCACGTGGCGTGGCGAAGAAGCGGGTGAGCGCCCGCGCCCCGTAGCCGAGCAGGAAGAACCAGGCGATGCTCGCGAGCGCGCCGCCGAGCACGAACCACCAGCGCTCCGGATCGCCCTGCGCGTTGCCGATCGACCCCATGAGCACCATGGTGTCGAGATAGACGTGCGGGTTGAGATACGTGATCGCGAGGCAGGCGAGGATCGTGCGCTTCAGCGATCCCTCGGATCCCTCGCCCGCCACCAGCACCTCCGGCCGCATCGCCCGTCGCGCCGCGGCCCAGGCGTACCAGAGCAGGAACGCGACACCGCCCCAGCGCACGATCTCGAGCAGGATCGGCGCGCGCTGCACCACGAAGCCGATCCCGGCCACGCCCAGCAGCTCGAGCAGCGCGTCGGTGAGGCCGCAGATCAGCGCCACCGGCAGCACGTGCTCGCGGCGGATCCCCTGGCGCAGCACGAAGGCGTTCTGCGCGCCGATGGCCACGATGAGGGAGAGCCCGCTGCCGGCGCCGACGAGAAGAGGAACGATCACCCTGATGACGCTACGGCGTGCGGCACCGGATCCTCCACTTCAGCATCCCTCAACTTCGTGAAGTAACATAAGACTTGCTTCACAACAAGTCTTCCACCGCGGAGGAGTGGCCAATGGATCTGCCGATCGAGCACCTGGCCACCTTCGCCGCGATCGTGGAGCAGGGCAGCTTCGAGGGGGCCGCGCGACAGCTGCACATCACCCCCTCGGCCGTGAGCCAGCGCGTGCGCGCCATGGAACAGCGCATCGGCGCGGTGCTGCTGCGCCGCAGCCGCCCCGTCGAGGTGACCGAGGCGGGCACCGCCGTGCTGCGTGCGGCACGGCAGGTCGAGCGGATCGCCGGAGACCTCGCGGCCGAACTCGGCCAGGGATCGACGGGCGGATCGCTGATCCCGATCGTGGTGAACGCCGACTCGCTGGCCACCTGGTTCGTTCCCGCGCTCGCCCGCGCGGCTCGGGAGACCGGTGCGCGCTTCGAGGTGATCCGGGCCGACGAGACGCTCTCGACCGACCACCTGCGGCGCGGTGCGGCGATGGCCGCCGTCACCGCGACGCGCGAGCCCGTCCCGGGGTGCACCGTCGCTCGGCTGGGAGTGGATCGCTACCGCGCGGTCGCCAGCCCGGCGTTCGCCGCGCAGCACTTCCCCGACGGGCCGGGCGTCGAGGCGCTGCGCGGCGCGACGATGATCGAGTTCGACCGGCACGACATCTTCCAGCAGCGCTTTCTCCGCCGCATCAGCCGATCCGGCATCGTCCCCCCGCGCCACTACGTGCCCTCGTCGTCGGAGTTCGCGCTCGCGGTCGAGCTCGGCATGGGGTGGGGCATGCTGCCGGCCCTGCAGTGCGCCGACGCCCTCGCCGAGGGGCGCCTGGTCGAGGTCTCGCCGGGAACCGTGATCGAACTGCCGCTCTACTGGCAGCGGTGGAACCTGAGCTCCCCCGTGCTCGACGCCCTGTCCGCGATCGTGGCCGAGGAGGCGGGCGCGGCGCTCGGTTGAGACGGGCGCGGGCGCGAGGCGCGGGGGTCGGGGACGAGGCGCGGGACGGGGCCTCGCGCAGCGCTACGCTGGTGGGAGCGCTCCGAGGAGGATCCATGACGCACGACGCCCCGCCCGGCACCCCCGGATCCCGGTGATGCTCGGCGTGCTGCAGGGCTTCGCGCTGATCCTCGGCATCATCGGCGCGGGCTACCTGGCTGCGCTCTTCCGAGTGGTCGAGGGCGAACAGCGCCGGGTGCTCAACAACGTCGCCTTCTTCGTCGCCACCCCGGCCCTGCTCTTCTCGGTGCTGCGGCAGAGCGACCCCGGAGTGATCGCTTCCCCGGTGATCCTGGTGACGAGCGCGGCCGCGATCCTCGCGGCGTCGCTGTTCACCGGCGCGTCACGCCTGTGGTTCCGCAGGGATCTGGCCGGCACGACGCTGGGCGCCACCTGCGCCGGCTACGTCAACTCGAACAATCTCGGCCTGCCCGTCGCCGTCTACATCCTGGGCGACGCCGCCTACGTGGCCCCGCTGCTGCTCGTGCAGCTGGTCGTCTTCTCGCCCGCGATCCTCGCGATCCTCGAATCCACCCGCGGCAATCAGCGGGGCGCGCTCGTCGCGCTGGGGCGCGCGGCGTCGAACCCGATCATCATCGCATCGGTGCTGGGGCTGGTCGTCGCGCTCGTCGGAGTGCCGATGCCCGAGCTCCTGATGGGGCCGATCGACATGCTCGGCGCCGCCGCGATCCCGATGGTGCTGCTGAGCTTCGGGATGTCGCTGCGCGGCCAGCGCGCACTGCAGCCGGGAACCGGTCGCTCGGCGGTGTTCGCGGCCACGGCACTCAAGGTGCTGGTGATGCCGCTGATCGCCTGGGCGCTCGCCGCCGCCTTCGGCCTCGGCCCGCACGAGGTGTTCGTCGCCACCACCATCGCGGCGCTGCCGACCGCGCAGAACGTCTACAACTACGCCGCCACCTACCGCCGCGCCGAGACGATGGTGCGCGACACGGTGTTCCTCACCACCTTCGCCTCGCTGCCGGTGATCGCGGGCATCGCCTGGCTGCTCGGGTGAATCGATCTGTCGCTCGATCGGCGGATGCCGCGCGTTCGGACGGCCGGGGTGCAGCGCGGGCCGCGCCCCGGCGGTCCGCGTCGGGACCGCCCCCAGACCTGCGGCATCCCCAGGAATAGCGCGGGCGGCGTCCGCGTTGCACGTGTGCGGAACCCACCGGGCGAATCCGCCCCACACGCACCGAGGAGTACTGTGACCCCGCGCAGCGCACACACCAGCGCCCCCGTTCTCGACACGCTCGCCGAGCGCTGGAGCCCACGCTCCTTCGACGGCGAGCACACCTTTCCGGAGGGCGCGCTGCGCGGCGTGCTCGAGGCGGCGCGCTGGGCGCCGAGCGCCAACAACTCGCAGCCCTGGCGCTTCATCGTCGCCCGCCGGGGCGGCGCCTCATTCGCGCGGATCGCACAGGCGCTGGCGGGCTCCAACCGGCAGTGGGCCGGTCGGGCCGCGGCGCTCATCGTCAACCTCGCCGAGGTCGCCGACGCCGACGGCGCTCCCCGCCCCTGGGCCGAGTACGATCTCGGCCAGGCGGTCGCGCACCTCAGCGTGCAGGCGCACTCCGAAGGCTTCTCTACCCACCAGATGGGCGGGTTCGACCGCGAGGCGATCCGCACCGCCTTCGATCTCGACGAGCGCCTGATCCCCGTGTCGATCACCGCGATCGGGATGCTGGGCAACCCGGCGCAGCTGCCCGAGCCGCTCCGCGAGCGCGAGATCGCGCCGCGCACGCGGAAGGCGCTCGAGGATCTCGTGCTCGCGCGCGACTGACGCGCATCGCGGTGCACGGGGTCGTCCCGCGCAACCGCAGGCCCGAACGAGCGCCGCTCAGTCGAGCATGTCGCTCTGATCGATGACCGATTCCACGGTCTCGATCAGTGCGCGCTTCGACGCGTAGAGCGGGTGCGCAGGATCGTCCGCCTCGGTCGGCAGACCGAGCGCCGCGGCGGCCTCGAGAGTATTGGCGCCCGCGCAGGCGACGATCGTGTCCTCCGACAACTCGGGGAACTGCTCGGCCACCTGCTCTGCAATCTTCGCCGACGCCACGAGCAGGGCATTGATGCGGCCGGACTCGATGTCCTCGCGGATATGCACCGATGCCGGCACGCCGACCGTGCGGAAGGCGAGCACCTGGGTGACGTCATGGCCGCGACTCATGAGCCCCTGCGTGAGGACCGGGATTGCGACGTCCGAGCGCAGCGTGAGCACGCGGAGCCGCTCGTCGGTGTCGATCTCCGACCACTCCTCGAGCAGCGCGTGCGTGCTGTTCTCGCGGACGGGAGTGCGGGTGATGTGGTAGCCGGCGTCACGAAACGCGACCGCCGTCGCTTCGCCGACGACCGCCACCTTGGTCTCGGGCGGGATCACGGCGTTGTGGTGCGCCAGGACGTCTGCGACGGTGGAACTCGTCGCCGTCATCCAGTCGAATCGACCGGCCTCGAGCTCCTTCAGCGCCTCCACGAGCTTGTCTTCTTCGCTCGTGTGGGAAAAATCTACCAGCGGTGCGATGACCGTGTGGGCCCCCTGCTCGCGCAGCGCCTTCGAGACCAGGTCTCCCCAGGTTCCTCCCCTGGGCACCAGGACACGCAGGCCACCGAGCGGTTTCGCCTCAGCCGACATACACCCCACTCACTCGACACCAACACAACAGGCCATACGATCAGTCGTTCATGGACCAACGGTATGGCCGTTCGCGGTTTTCCGCTGATCCCTATTCTGACCCCGCCGCACGTCGGAAGCAAAACGAGCGCTATCGCGCACGTGAACGCAACCGAAATGTGACCTACGGGTCGAGCGCGGGCGCGCTACCGCAGGCGCTTCGCGATCGCGCTCGCCGCGCCCCACACGACGAGTCCCGCCGTGGCGGCCACGCCGGCCACTCCGACGGCGAACCCGAGCGGGTTGCGCCGCTTCTGCTCACCGATGCGCACCTTCGCGTCGGCCACGGCGTCGTCGATCCGCTGCGCGTAGTTGAGCCGATCCTTCAGCTGCGAGAGCGTGTCGTACAGTTCTGCGCGGGCTGCGGCGGCCTCTGCGACGCCGCGCTGCCTCTCGTGTGCGGTCATCGCCAGTTCCCCTCCTCGCCGACCCGCGGCATCTGCGGTGCGCGGGGCTCCGAGGAGTCGGCGTTCACGCGCACCTCGCTCATCGCGGCGATGTCTCCACCGACGCGATCGAGCGTCTCTTCCGGCACCGGGTTGCCCCGCTTGATCAATGCGACACCCGCGAGGATCGCGGCGGCCGCCAGCAGCAGCAGCCCGGCGGCGACCACCAGCGCGGCGAGCCACCACGGCCAGACGAGCGCGAGCGCAGCGATGGCTGCGATCACCAGCGCTTCGAGCATGAAGAAGAGGAAGAACAGCGCGATGACGATGGCGCCGGCGCCGATGCCGGCGTTCTTCGCCTTTGCTATGACCTCCCGCTTGGCGTTCTCGTACTCGATCTTCGCGAGCGAGACGATCTGCTGCGGCAGCCGCGCGAGCAGCTCGAAGGTGCCGGCCTGATCCTTCTTGCGACTCATGCGGCACCGCCCCCGCTCGAGGAGGCTCCGCCCTCAGCGTCTCCGTCGGGAGTGTCGACACCGGCGGTCTTCGGGGTGTCGGCCGAGGCAGAGCTCTTCGGTGCCGCCCCTGACGTACCGGACCGCGGGTCCCCACCCGATGCGCGCGGCGCACCGCGGCCCGAGTCGTTCAGAAACGCGGCGACGGCGCCCTTGCCGGCGCGCACCACGACGGCCTTCGCCTCGTCGACTCGAGTCTGCGCAGCATCGCGCACGAGACCGACGCCCTTCTGGACGGGTTCGGTGTTCCACACCTTCTGGGCCCCCCGCTTGATCTGCTCGTAGCGTTCACGGCCCGCGCGGCTGCCCAGCACATACCCGACCGCCGCGCCGAGAACGAATGCGATCTTGCCCTTCATCATTGCCTCCCACCGATGGCGTTTCGTGGTCTCCAGCTAGCCTACTCCGACGAAGTCGACGAGCGCATACCCCGACCGTTATATAGGAGACCCGTTGCGTTCACCCGGAGATTCCGGTAAGCCGGCGCCGCAGCAGTACCGCGGCGGTGCGCGCATCGGCGAGCGCGGAGGCGACGGCGCCGCCGTGCAGCGCCGCGCCCACCGGCAGCAGATCGGGCGCAGACTCCCGGAAGCCCTCCAGTCGGTCGGCCGCTTCGTCGCGCTGCCCGACCGTCGCGTGCGGCGCGGCGCTGGCCGCGGCGTGCGGCGTGTCGGAACCTCTCGGGCTCAGCGACGAGGCCTCGAGCGCCTCGAGGATGCGGGACCGAGCCTCCGCGGCTCCCGGAGCTCGATCGGCGGGGATCGCGGGCCCCGCGACGCGCGCTAGCGGCGCGCCGCCGCCGGGCTCGACGCGCACCGACCAGCGCTCCCCACCTGCGAGCGTCACCGTCTGCAGGGCCGGAAGACCGTCGGGGGCATCCGGTAGGCCCGGATCCTCGATGCCGACGACCGCGCCGATGCGCAGATGCCGTGGGAGCAGACCGTCGAGCGCCTCGAGCTCCCCGGGCGCGCCGGACGAGTCGCGGATCGCGCGGGCACCTACGACAAGGGCACGCGCCCGGAACTCCGCGTCGCCCTCTGCAACCACCCACTCGTCGGCTTCCGACTCCCCCCTTCGCACATCCGCTGCCGACGCCTCGCCGAAGGAGACACCGTACAGCGTCAGGCGCTCCAGGAGCGCGTCGCGCAGCGCGAGCCACCCGCCGCGCGGAGCCACCCGGGTTTCACGTGCAACATCGCGCTCGGCGTAGGCGAGCGCGGCCCCCGAGAGCGAGCCGGCCACGGTGAGCGCCTCGTTGAGCCCCGGAGCGGCGATCGCCACGTCCACCTCATCTGCGGAGACGCCGAAGCGCTCGCGCACGATCGGTTGGACGAGCCGCTCCAGCGTCGCGCCGCCGAGCCGGGACTGCACCAGGGCGCCCAGGGCGTGCGTCTTGCCGATCGTCAGCACGGGTCGCACACGATCGAGATAGGCGCGCAGCGCGCCACCCGTGCCGAGCAGTGCGAACGCCCGGGACGACAGCGGGACCGCGGGGATGCCGAGCACGGCCGGCTCCGGCTGCGGAGCCCAACCGCCGGCGGCGTCGCGCAGGAGCACCGCACCGGGCGGCGTCGCGGCCGGGCGCGCGGCGTCGAGGGGTGCATCGCCCTCGTCGAGCGGAGCCGAGATGTGCTCGAGCAGACCGCGCAGTGATCCGTCGGGGTCGAACTCTCCTCGATCGTCGAGTTCGTCCCAGGAATCGCCGCACTCGCCGCGAGGGGGTACCGCCACGCGCACCGAGAGCCCCACCTCGGCGAGATCGAGCGCAGCGGCAAGTTCGGGCAGACCGTCGCCGAGCACGTAGGCGTCACCCATGCCGTGCGTCCTCCTCACCGGCTTCGCGGACGGGGGCCTGGGCAGCCTCTGGCGCGACGGGCATCTCGGGCGCCTCTGGCGCGACGGGCGCCTGGGCAGCCTCTGGCGCGACGGGCGCCTCGGGCGCGACAGGCGCGACGGGCACCTGGATCAGATCGATGCGCTCGCGCCCGTGGCCGCCCTTCGCGAAGACGCGCAGCGTGAGCCAGATGAACACCGCGAGGCCGGCGATCTCGCCGATGACACCCCCGAGCCCGCCGCCATCGGCGGTCTGGGCGGTCTCGCCCGCCACGCCCGAGGTCATGATGCCGAAGGCGATGAGGTTGTTGACCACGTGAATGGCGATCGCCGCTTCGAGGCCGCCCGTGCGCCAGGTGAGCCACGCCGCGACCACGCCTAGCAGGCCGACGGCGACGAGTCCCCAGACGTCGTAGATGTGCAGCAGCGCGAATCCGACCGAGGGGATGAGGATCGCGAACCAGGGATTCTTGAGCCAGGATCCGAGCACCTGCATGAAGAGGCCGCGGAACACGACCTCCTCGGCCGTGGCCTGGAGCGGCACCAAGAGCAGCACGAACAGCAGCGAGAGCAGGGCGGCGCTCGCGTCGAAGCCCCGTTCGGACTCGGGGAGCGGCTCAGTCAGCGACGCCGGGTCGAGCGCGATCTCGACCGCGATCCCCACGGCGTTCATCACCACGACGGCGAGCACGGCGACGCCGAGCAGTCGACCGAGCAGCCCCCAGCGGATGCGCGTGGCGACCGACCAGACCCGGCCCACGGGTCGCATGCCCATCACCAGCATCGCGAGGATCACGGCGGGCATCATGATGATGATGGAGAGCAGACTGAGGAGGACGGAGACCGGGCGCTGGGTGTCGAGCACCTCGGACGCCCCGGTCGCGATATCCATGGCGTAGTCGGGATCCGCGAACAGCAGCACCGGCACGAACGCGAGGCTCAGTGCGACTGTCATGACGCCGAAGAACACCGCGGACAGCAGCAGGAGCAGGAGCGGCTTCCACCAGCGGTAGGCGGCGGAACCGCGCAGCAGGCGATGGTACTCGAGCGGCTCGGTCTCGACGGTCTGCATGGCCTGCGGGGCCTGCGCCCAGGCCCACTGCTGCGGGGCGCCGGGCGGCACCGGCGCACCGGGCGGAGCGGCCTGCGGCACGGGCGCGCCGGGCGGCGGCGCCGCCGGTCGGGGCTGCTCTGGTCCAGCGCTGGTCATCTCGATCCTTCCGCGTCGTTCGCGTGCATACGGCATGGGGCAGGATCCCACGTGAAGATCCTGCCCCATGCCTCTGACAATTCGGTGGTGAGGAGCGACCCTATGCGCCGCGGAGGCGCGCGGCGAGATAGGCGTGGAGCTCCGCCCGCGGCACGCGCTGCTGCTGCATGGTGTCGCGCTCGCGCACGGTCACCGCGTCGTCGTCGAGCGAGTCGAAATCGACCGTCACGCAGAACGGCGTGCCGATCTCGTCCTGTCGGCGGTAGCGACGTCCGATCGCCCCGGAGTCGTCGAAGTCGACATTCCAGTCCTCGCGCAGATCCTGCGCGATCTCACGGGCGAGCGGCGAGAGCTTCTCGTTGCGGCTGAGCGGCAGCACCGCGGCCTTGACGGGCGCGAGGCGCGGATCGAGCGCGAGCAGCGTGCGGGTGTCGGTGCCCCCCTTCGCGTTGGGCACTTCCTCCTCGCGGTACGCGTCGACGAGGAACGCCATGAGCGAGCGGGTGAGGCCGGCCGCGGGCTCGATCACGTAGGGCGTGTAGCGCTCGTTCTTCGCCTGATCGAAGAAGCTGAGGTCTTTGCCCGAGTGCTTCGAGTGCGTCGACAGGTCGAAGTCGGTGCGGTTGGCGATGCCCTCGAGTTCGCCCCACTCGCCACCGGAGAAGCCGAAGCGGTACTCGATATCGGCCGTGCGCTTCGAGTAGTGCGACAGCTTCTCCTGCGGGTGCTCGTAGAAGCGCAGGTTCTCGGGATCGATGCCGAGGCCGACGTACCACGCCATGCGCTCGTTCATCCAGTACTCCTGCCACTCCTCGTCGGTGCCGGGCTCGACGAAGAACTCCATCTCCATCTGCTCGAACTCGCGGGTGCGGAAGATGAAGTTGCCGGGGGTGATCTCGTTGCGGAAGCTCTTGCCGATCTGACCGATGCCGAACGGCGGCTTCACACGCGCCGACTGGAGCACGTTGGCGAAGTTGACGAAGATGCCCTGCGCGGTCTCGGGCCGCAGGTAGTGCATGCCGGCCTCGTCGTCGACGGGGCCGAGGAAGGTCTTGAGCAGGCCCGAGAAGGCGCGCGGCTCGGTCCACTGGCCGCGGGTGCCGCAGCTCACACAGACGATCTCGGCGAGCCCGTCCTTCGGGGCGCGTCCCTTCTTCTCCTCGAACTCCTCGATGAGGTGGTCCTCGCGGTAGCGCTTGTGGCACTGCAGGCACTCGACCAGGGGATCGCTGAAGACCTCGACGTGCCCGGAGGCCTCCCAGACCTGCTTCGGCAGGATGACGCTCGAGTCGATGCCCACCACGTCGTCGCGCTTCTGCACCATCGACTTCCACCACTGGCGCTTGATGTTCTCCTTCAGCGCGGTGCCGAGGGGGCCGTAGTCCCAGGCCGAGCGTGATCCGCCGTAGATCTCACCCGCCTGATACACGAAGCCGCGGTGGCGGGCGAGGGCGATGACCTTGTCGAGGCGGGACTGCTCAGCCATGTTCTATTCACTCCAAGGGGCAAGCGGGGATCTTGGGAACGAGGCGCGGGATCGGCTCCTGATCGGACTCGGGATCGGGATCCCGCGCATACCCGCCCAGTCTACCCGCGGGCGGCTGCGCGGGCCCGATCCCCCCTGACGGGCGCGGTCCGCCTCGACCCGCAGCGTCCCCGGGCCGGCCATCCGACATTCGCGCGTCAGAAGATGTCGCCAAACCTGAGGAATGGCAGCAACTCCTGGCGCGCCGAGCCGCTCGGACAGCTCGGCGCGCAGCTCGGACTCGTCGGTGATCGCGCGGTCGAGCCGCACCACCTGATGCCGGCTGCGGGCGAGCAGCGCCGGGTGATCCGCGGCCCACATCACGACCAGGATGAGCGCGATCAGCAGCGACGGGACGACCACCGTGGACGCGGAGAGCCCGCCGATGAGCCCCATCGCCAGCGCCGAGAAGTAGTACGCCACCTCGCGCTGCGAGATCTCGGAGGACCGGAGGCGGATGATCGAGAGCACGCCGAACAGCCCGAGGCCGAGACCCGCGGCGATCTCGGCGCCGCCGAGCACGGAGGTGACCGCGAGCACGCCGATGTTGACGCCGAGGAATGCGACCACCAGATCGCGCCGCCGGTGCCGCGGGTAGTAGAGCCCGAGAGCGAGGATCAGCGCGGCAACGAGATCGACGGCGATGAGGATGAGGCTGCTGGTGGACACGGTGCTCCTGACGTCTCGGGGTCGACGTCGGCCGCGCGTTCCTGCGCGATCCGACTCGACTCCATTCGACCTCGAGCCGTTATGCGAACGTTATGATTCACCTTCGCGGGAGTTGAGGATCGCGGCTTCGGGCGCACACGGCGCACAGTGATCAGCGCGCAGTGGGGGCGGCGCACGGAGCAGAGTACCGGGGCCGGAACCCCGCGTGCGGGGCGCTCGTCAGCCGCCGAGCACGAGGTTCTCGGGCGCCTCGCCCGCCTGCAGGTGCGCGATCTGACGCCGGATGAGGGCGACCATGCGCGGCAGCATGGCGCTCGAGTCGCCGCCGACATGCGGGGTGATGAGCGCATTGCGGCACTCCCACAGCGGATGATCCGCGGGCAGCGGCTCGGGATCGGTGACGTCGAGCGCGGCGCGCAGGCGCCCCGAGCGCAGCTCGGCCACCAGCGCCTCGGTGTCGACGACCGGTCCCCGCGCCACGTTGACGAGCAGCGCCCCGTCGGGCATCGCGGCGAGCGCTTCGGCATCGATGAGCCCCGTCGTCTCGTCCGTGAGCGGGACGGCGAGGATCACGATCTCGGCGTCGGCCAGGCACGCGCCCAACTCGTCGAAGCCGTGTACCGTCACCGGCTCGCCGGCGAGGTTGCGGTCGTCTCGGGCCGTGCGCGCGAGCCGAGTGACCCGCGTCTCGAAGCCTCCGAGTCGGGCCTCGATCGCCCGCGAGACTCCCCCGTAGCCGACGAGCAGCACACGCCGATCGGCGAGGCTCGGGAACGAGCGCAGCTGCCACCGGTGCTCCTCGCCGTCGCGCACGAACTCGGGGATCCCGCGCTGAGCGGCCAGCGCGAGCGCGAGCGCGAGCTCGGCAGTCGAGGCCTCGTGGACCGTCGCGGCGTTGGCGAGGCGCATCCCCTGCGGGAGGTGCTTCGCCACGCCGTTGTAGCCGATCGACTGCCACTGCACGAGGGCCGCGTCGACGCCCTCGAGCCGGGCGAGCTGCCGGTTGCCTCCCCAGTAGGGTGGGACCACGATGTCGAAGCGGTCCCGCGGCGGCGCGGTGTCCAGATCCCACGTCACGAACTCGACGCCCTCGACCTCTCCCAGCGCATCGCGCAGACCCGGATCCGTAGGCAGTGAGACGACGAGGTCATTCATGCCCACGAGTGTAGTCCGAGCACTCACAGTGCGTGGCGACCGTGCGCCGAGTGGGCAACCCCGGCGGGTGGGTGTAGCGTTTTCATTATGGATACTTCGAGCTTTCAGCGACTCCCCCAGAGCATTCAGCAGCTCGTGCTCGACGGACTCGACAATGAAGTGCAGGCCGGACTCGAGCAGCTCGACGAGACGAAGAAGTCGGGATCCCTCAATTCCGAGCAGACCGCCGCGATCGAGGGCGACATCCGTCGAGCGGCGGAGCTGCGCAATCGCTTCTCTCCGGCGTAGGCCGGATCCCGCGCTTCGGCAAGCCCTCGGCCGCGCCCCGCTCTTCGAGCGGAGGAGCGGGCCCCTCGGGAATGAGCACGAGCTTCAGCTCAGATTGTGCCCGACCGCTTCTCGCACCAGCGCGATGAACGCCTCATCGTCGAGCGCGTCGGTCTCGTGCAGATCGATCGCGCGCCTGGTGCCCGCCGTGAGGCTCGCGTTGAACAGGCCTTCGGGATCCTGCAGTGCGGCACCCTGCGCAAAGGTCAGCTTGATCTTGTCGCGATAGGTCTCGATCGTGCAGACGAGCCCGCCGAGGGAAAACGTGGGAACTCCGTCAGGATTCGACGGCTTGCGCCACTTACGCTCCTCGACGATGTCGGGTGCGGCCCGCGAGATCAGGGTGCGCACGTGCTCGGCGCGTCGGTCCCGCCAGTCTCCGGCCATACGGCGATGCTACCCCGATCCATCGTGCACCGGCACCCCTGGTCGGCGACGATGCGTACGCGCGAGTGAGACGCGGTCGCTCATGCCTCCTCGTCGGGGATCGGGGTCTTCTCTCCCGTCTCGGGGTGCCGGATCAGTCCGGGATCCGACATTCCATACCTCGGATTCTGCCGCTGCCCATCGTGCCCCAGATCATCGGTGGACCCGTCGAGAATGGGCCGATCCATCTTCTCGTCACCGGCTCCCGATGACGAGACTCCCGAGGCTTCGTCGCTCTCGGTCGCCCCGGTCTGCTCGCTCCGCCCGTTGGGCGCGTGGTGCTCGTGCTGCTCGTGATGGGCCATGGGCTGCTCCTCTTCGCTTCGGTGCACTCACGGTACGCCGCACCCGGGCTGCTGTGCAGCCCGTTGACGCGGCGACGACGCACGGGTAAGGGGCGATGGGGCCACGCCCGAAGCGGGCCGAAGCGGGCCGAAGCGGCACGAAGCAACCCGGGGCGGCCCGAGCCGCGCCGTGTTCCGATCGCACCGGGTCACTGTCGGCGCCACTGGCAGATCCGTGACACGCCGCACCCGCGAGTGCCCCGCTCATTGCAGGACGCCCACACACCTGCACGAGCGGGTGGACGTACGGCGCGAGGAGGCGCAAACTAGACGGATGGAGATCGAGAGCGCTTCTTCCAGCGGACTCCCGATATGCCCGAGGTGCAGGATCATGCTCATGTGGCCCGTTCGCGAGGGGTGGAGATGCGAGGGCTGCGGAATGGTTCGGCGCGAATCAGGGGAGTGAATGCCGGCCCTCGCGCGCGCTGATCTACGAGAACGAGTGCCGACGATCCGCGAGAACCTCGGACTGGCCGCGGGAGTCTCGCACGACGCATGGTGCCGGGTTGACCTGCTCCGGGATTCGTGACACGATGCTCAGTCCAATCGACTGTGGGGAGGTATTCGATGGGATTCCTGGATGACGCGAAGGAGACCGCCGGAGCGGCCGCGAAGAAGGTCGGTCGCGCGGTAGAGGACGGCGTGGATCGCGCCAAGGACGCACTCGACGAGGCGCAGGCCGAGGCCAAGGTGAAGCAGGCCGAGGCCGAGCGCGACGCGACGAAGGCCCGCAACGAGGCCAAGGAAGAACTGCGCGACGACTAGTCGCGGACCGGCGGGGCGGGGCTGCGCTCCCGCCTCACCGGTCGAGCGAGCGGAACACATAGGCGAACGCGGGCTTCGTGTATGCGATCCCGCGTCCGCTCCGACGGATGCTCTCCGCATTCGGGGAGCCAGAGGCCTTCGGCACGAGATACGTATCCAGACGCTCCGTGTCCAGCCGATATCTCGCATCCCGATGCTGCACCGCGGCGACGAGCTCGAGGGCGGGATCGAGCGCGGCCAGGCTCGCATCCCCGTGGCTCGTATTCGCGAGCAGCAGCCCGCCCGGGGCGAGGTGGCTCGCGCAGTGATCCCACACCGGCCCCGCGTAGAGCGATATCACGAGGTCGAAGTGCTCTGATGGCAGCGGGAGCGGCGGGGTGTAGTCGCGATGCAGGAACTCGACCCGCGCGCACGACGCACGACGCGATCCGAGCTCGGACGCGACAATCCCGGGCGCCGCAAAGAACCTGGCGGCGCGATCGTCCACATCGACGTAGGTCACCGAGTCGATCGCGGTCGACGGCGACAGATCCAGGTAGCACCCCGGGTACAGCGCGTTGCGGATCCCCCACTGCTCGGCCAGCATGGCGAACAGTGGGGAGCGATCGCCGATCGATGAGCGGTAGCTCGACCACGTCTCTTTCGGGCCGCTCATGGGCACCCCCGCCTGGTCCGCCGCCGATGCGCCGGGGATGCGCGCGGATCCGCGCACCCCCGCGATCGCACTACGAACGCTTTCTCAGCAGTGTACTCTCTGCCTCCGCCCTGCTGCGCTTCGCAGCGCGCTTCTCTTTCAGCGTCTGCGCAGCGGGCTTCTTCGCAGCTTTTTGGCCACGGTTCTTTCCGGACATATCAACTCCTCTCGCACTCGGACCGAAGTTCGGAAGGCCGAGCCCGGCATCTCCCACCTCCCACCCTCTCGCGTCGCCTCGGCGACGTCTTCGAGGTCGGCGGCGAGGCGACGGTGCCGTTCGATGAGGACCTCGATACCGAGGTCGCAAGATCCTGTGGAGCGCGCGAGTGCTTCGAGCGCGTCGGCCGTTCTGCGGTCTTTCGCTGCCAGGGAATCCAGCCGTGCAGCAATCGCTACATGTGCCATGACTGCACCATAGCCGAGTTGCACCAGGAAAGCGAATACCTGATGAGCGGTGCATTCCTCTGCACAAGCGGTGGGGCGCGATGGGTGCGGGTCGAGGATCTCGGCGCATCGCAGTCGCCGCCTCGTTTCGCGTCACCGGGAACCGGGGGTGCGAGTCTCGTCGCGCTCGTCGCGCTCGTCGTGCTCGTCGCGCTGGTGCCGACGCTCGTGCCACTCGAGCGCGAACGCCGCGACCGTCCAGGTGACGACGCCGGCGATGATCGCAATGGGCAGGGCGAGCACCAGGACGAAGGCCGTCCGGCTCGACACCGCGGCAACGGCTCCGAAGAACAGCCACATCACGAGCACCGCGATGCCCGCATGGGCTCATGCTACCGCCGTCAGCGGATCGGGCGCCCCGACCGCGGGCCTCTCACGAACGGGCGCATCGACCGCCTCCTCCGCCAGCGCTTCCCGAGGGCCGCGTACCCGATCAGGCAACGGCCGCGACGGCCTCGATCTCGACGAGCTGGTCGTCATATCCGAGGACCGTGACACCGAGGAGCGTACTCGGAACGTCGTGCTCACCGAATGCGTCGCGCACGACCTCCCAGGCGGTGACCAGGTCGGATTGCCGCGACGAGGCGACCAGCACGCGGGTGCTGATGATGTTGTCGATGTCGGCGTCCACCTCGGCGAGCGCGATCTTCATGTTCTCGACGCACTTCGCGGCCTGCGCGGCGAAATCGCCGATTCCGGCGGTCGACCCGTCCTCGTTCAGGGGACAGGATCCGGCCAGGAAGACCAACCGAGCGTCCGCCGGGGCGGTCGCCGCGTAGGCGTACTCGGCAGCATCGGACAACGACGACGAGCGGACAAGGGTGACGATTTTCGACAAGCTCAGACCTTCACTGTGAGAAACGGCTGCAACCCATCCTCCCAGGCGTCTCCTCCGACGTCGATCCCGACCGAGGCGGAGCGAGCACGGGACGAATCCCGAAACGAAGAAATCCCCCGACTCCCTAGTGTCTTCTAGGTGAGTCGGGGGATCTCGGTGGTGGCGGGTGAGGGATTCGAACCCCCGTAGGCAGTGCCAGCTGATTTACAGTCAGCCCCCTTTGGCCGCTCGGGTAACCCGCCATCGGTCATGCGAACACGACCGAGAGACCACATTACCGCTTCGCGCGGCGGAACGGAAATCGGTCCGCGGTGCAGCGACGGTCACGGCCGCGGCGCCGACGGCTAGGCTGCACCGATCCGTCGAAGGACGCCGCGAGTGGCAGAATCGGAGGATGCCACAGCTCCCCGACGACCTCCGGCTGCGCTCCGCGCGCGGGATCGATGACCTCCCGGCGCGCACCCTCTACCGCATCGCCCGCCTGCGCCAGGAGGTCTTCGTGGTGGAGCAGGCCTGCGCCTACCCCGACCTCGACGGCCGCGACCTGGAGCCGACCACCACCCAGATCTGGGCGGAGAACGCGTCTGGAGAGATCGCGGCAACCCTGCGCGTGCTCGACGAGCGCCACCGGGAGCCCGGTCTGCGCAGCGTCGGACGCGTGGTCACCGCTCCGGCCTGGCGCGGACGCGGCGTCGCCGCCGCGCTGCTCGAAGCGGCCATCGCGCAGTGCGCCGGAGGCCCGATCCTCATTCACGCGCAGGCGCACCTCGCGGCCTGGTACGGGCGGTTCGGCTTCGCCGCGTGCGGGGAGGAGTTCCTGGAGGACGGGATCCCGCATCTGCCGATGCGGATCGGCTGACACGGAGCGGCCTCTGCGTCGCCGAGCGGCACGGGCTGGGCGGTTGGGGGCAGGCGGCCTGCTTGTGGATTCTGCGACTCGCTGCGCTCGCGCAGAATGACGGAGAGAACGGACCCTGCGACTCACTGCGCGGGTTTCGACAGGCCCAACCGGAGGGCACACCCGCTCCCAGACTGCGCCCTCGCTACTCCACGAGCTCATCGAGGCCCGGCACGGGCACCGCCAGACCGTGCCGGTGCGCCCGAGCCGACACCGACTGCTCCCGCAGCAGAGTGAGCAGCTCCACCGGACCCGCCATCGTGACGGGCTCGGCCCAGAGCGCGGCGCGATCCAGCCCGCCCATCCACTCCGCGGTGCGCACCGCGTCGCCGCCGATCAGCCGCACCCGCGCGGCGGCGACGCCGTCGGATCCCGTCGGCCCCGACACCGCGAGCCGCTGCATCCAGTCGTCGTCGCGCTCGAGCGACACCTCGATCCCGAGCTGTTCGAGGAACGCGCTCAGCTCGCCCGGCAGCACCTCGCCCGTCGATACCGAGACAGGAGCGCGCACCAGCAGTGCGGCGGCCAGCACCCGCACCAGCGCGACGACCCGGGCACCCTCGGCGAGCCGCACCTGGGTGGCAACCGGCAGGTACCGGATCACGTTCCGCTCGATCCCGAGGCCGATGGTGTCGCGGGCGACGCCGAACGAGGTGCGCCAGACCAGCGCATCGGCGAGCGCCGCGCGACGCACCTCGTCGAAATCCTCGTAGTGGAGCACGGAACGCGCCGCCTCGACGAGCAGGCGCACCTCCGGGTCGAGCCCGCGCAGATGCAGCGTCTCGCTGCGCGTCCCGGAGCGCAGCTGCCACGATCCGAGCGGCACGAGTCGGTTCGGCCCGCCGCTCAGCGCCGCCAGGCCCATCGCGGCATCGTTCCAGCCGCCGCTCGGCTGCCGTTCGATGCGCGCGGCCGTCGTGGGGCGGTTCACGGCCAGCGCGGCCGCTTCGACGCGATGCAGCCACGCGAGGATCTCGTCCGCGTCGTTCGACTGCAGCCCCGCGACGGCGCCGCTGCCCGGCCCGTTCTGCATGGAGATCGCCTCGCCGAGGGTGCGGGCGTGCGCGATGCCGATCACGGGAACGCCGCGGGCGTCGTCCCAGAAGGTCGAATCGGCGGCAACGCCGGCTCGCAGGCCCGGCGACCACACGAGGCCCGCCGCGTCGAGCGGCCGCGGTTGCACCAACCACTCCTCGCCGCGCCCCAGCTCGGTGAGGGCGCGCATCCCCGCCGCGTCGGGAGGCGCGGGCAGCGGGCCGAGGTCGAATGCGAGGGGATCCGCCCCCTCCGGCCTGGCCGTGTCGCCGACGCGCAGCGCCCGCACGGCGTCGGCGAGCGCGTCGCGGAAACGCCGCGATCGCGCCGTGCTGCCCAGGAGGATCACGGCGTGCGCCGCGCGAGCGTGCGTGCCGGCCGCGCGCAACGCCGAGGCCACGATGTCCTCGACGGCACGGTCGAGGTCGGCGGCCGGAGTGACGAGCACCGCGCCGCGCGCATGGAAGCGCCCTTCGACGCGCAGGTCGGGGCGCCGGCGCGCGAGCTCGCGCGCTTCGGCCCGATCTCCGAGCACGACGGCCCGACCGATCTCGGGACTGGCGGCGAGCTCGGCCAGCGTGCGACCTACGGCGACGGCCTCGAGCCGCACGGCGCCCGGCAGGAGCCCGCCCGCGTGCCACTCGTCGAGCAGCGCGGCGGCCGAGCGGCGCAGGCGCTGCGGCACCGACCACAGCACGCCGCTCCCGGCTCCGAGCGCCGCCATCACCGCCTCGGCCTGCACCGAAAGCGAGGTGAGACCGTCGGCCGCCACCAGCACCAGGCCCTGGGGCTCGAAGCTCGCGCCGCGCACGGCCGCGAGCCCCTCGGCGAGCTGCCCGCAGTAGCGCGCCGCGTCGACGATGTCATCGATCTCGGCGTCGAGCTCGGCCGCGGGTGCGCCGGTGTCCCCGGCGAGCGCCTGGAGGAGACGATCACGTGCGGCCGCGACGCCAAGCCCGGCGCGGCGCAGACGAGACGCCCGAGCGGCGTGCGGCAGATCCGCCCAGCGCAGCGCCGCCTCGTGCGCCTCGCGAGTGGCGTATGCGGGGTCGAGATCGGCCGCCGAGAGGGCGACGGTGTCGTTGGCCGTGTCCACCCCCGCCACCGTCTCGGCGGCGTCGGCGAGCAGCTCCCTGGCCCAGGCGCGATTGGCGGCTGAGCTCGCATCGGTCTCGGGCTCGTTCGCGAACCCAGACCGCGAGACGACCGGGATGGCGCGCGTCGGCGCGAACTCCTCGAGGCGCAGCTCACCCGTCGCACCCCGCGTGAGTCCGAGCACCGCCGCGGTAAGGCCGCCGGTGTCGAGCCGAGCGGGCTCGTCGGGCTCGCGGTAGAAAAGCGCGCTGTCGCGCTCGCTCGGATTCCACTCGCGCGCCCGGTGCTGCGTGCGGTGCGGCGCCGGAGCCGGCTCCGCGGCCAGTTCGGCGGCCGCTCGGAACACCTCCCGCTCCGCCTGCAACTCCGGCGCGGCGCCGTGATCGGGATCCCCCACCACTGCCGCGAATCGGGACATCGCTGACTGCGGGTCGGCCGCCTCGGCCACCAGCCCCACGAGCAGATCCACGGCCCCGGAAAACTCCTTCGGCGCGATCACGGGAACCGCGATCCGAACTTCAGCGACGAGCCCGGAGACCGTCTCGGCCAGGCCGGCAGCGACACCAGCGCGCAGCTGCACGGAGCAGAGCGCGGCGGCATCGAGATGCTCGGCCAGCGCGGCGACGGCACCGAGCACGAGCAGATCCTCGGACGCGATCACGGGACGCAGCGTCGCGGCCCGAGCCGGGTGGAGCGCGAGCTCGATCAGGCGCAGCAGCTGGGCCAGCACCTCGCGGCGCTCTTCGAGCACGGGCACCGCCAACCCGCTCTGCAGGGACGCGATGCGCTCGGCCCCCGCCACGCCGGCGACGCCGATCACCACTTCGGCGGGCGCCCCTCCGTCGGCGACGCGCCGCTGCGCCCAGCGGCTCAGGCGGTCGTAGTGCTGGCGCGACTCGGGCAGTTCGGCCATCAGCCGCACCCCGACGCGCGCCCGGTCGAGCGAGGCGTCGATGAGGGCCCGCACGACGAGATCGGGCAGCAGGCGCGCCCAGCGCACGCTGCGCGACTCGAGGTGCACGGTGGTGTCGTGCGCGATGGCGGCCTCGAGCACGGGACGGAGCGCTTGGGCGGCCCGCGCGACATCGTCGTCCGCCGACCAGTCGCTGCCGCCCGGCGCGAGACGGGCGGGGTCGACCACGAGGTGCGTCACCGTCGGCACCGCGGCGAGCGCCACCAGCCGAGCGGTCTCCGCCTCAGCGCCGGCGGGCCCGTGCACGGGCTCTCCCAGCGGCACGGTGACGGGGACAAAGCCGGCCTCGACGTGGCGGCGCAGCGTCTCCGTGAGCCGGCTGAGCCGACCGGGTGCGGCTGTCTCCGTCGGCAGTCGCGCCGCGAGCACGAGCTTCGACACGCGGTCGCGCAGCCAGCGACGCGCGACGGGCATCACCGCCCACGGCAGGCCGAGCGACGCGATGCCGCCGGCGCGCACGGCGAGCCTGTCCTTTGCGGGCAGCGAGCGCGGCACTTCCTGCGCCATCTCGTGCAGCCCGACGGCCGAGGCCACCGCGTCCTCGGTGCCCGCGACGAGCTCGAGGAGGCGCCGGGTGAACTCGAACGTCTCGGAATCACCCCGCCCCAGCAGCTCTCGCCCGGCCGCATCCACGGCGTCCGGTCGCTCGCGCAGCGCGACGACCCACTCGGCGACGCGAGTTTCGGCGCGGTCTGCGACCGCACCCCAGAGCGCGGCCTGGTCCACGGGTTCAGCAGCCATGCGCCCACTGTATGCCGCCCCGCCGACATTCTCGGGGATGCGCGCCGCCGCGTCCTCTTCGCCGCTTCGCCCTGCAGCACGTATTCGCCCGGCCGCACCCGGTGGACCGATCCAGTCGGCGTTCTCCCGCAAATCGGTGCAGTTGGGTGCAGGCGAGAGAGCACCCCCGCCAGCCGAGCAGCGCGCCGCCGCGCGCGGAAGGGCGGCGAGGATCCCGGAGGATCCCCGCCGCCCTGAGCGAGCTGCGCGCCGGCGCCCTACGCGAGCTGCGCGCCGGCGCCTACGCGAGCAGCGCGCGGTCGTCGAAGCTCGCGCCCTTGATCTTCGCGAACTCGGCGAGCAGCAGCGGCACCGTGAGCTTCTTCTTCTCCTCGGCGGATGCCTGGAACACGATGCGGCCCTCGTGCATCATGATGAGGCGGTTGCCCAGCTTGAGCGCCTGCTCCATGTTGTGCGTCACCATGAGCGTGGTCAGGCCGCCCGAGGAGACGATGCGCTCGGTGAGGTCGGTCACGAGCGCCGCGCGCTGCGGGTCGAGCGCGGCCGTGTGCTCGTCGAGCAGCAGGATGCGCGGCTGCGTGAAGCCCGCCATGAGCAGCGACAGCGCCTGGCGCTGCCCGCCCGAGAGCAGGCCCACCTTCGCGGTGAGGCGGTTCTCGAGGCCCAGCTCGAGCGACTTGAGCTCCTCGACGAAGCGCGCGCGACGCGACTTCGTCACGCCCAGACCGAGGCCGCGCGTCTTCCCGCGCTGCAGTGCGAGCGACAGGTTCTGCTCGATCGTCAGATCGGGCGCGGTGCCCGCCATCGGATCCTGGAAGACGCGGCCCACGTAGCGGGCGCGCTGGAACTCCTTGAGCTTCGTGACCGGCTTGCCGTCGATCGACAGCGAGCCGGTGTCGACGGAGTAGCGACCCGCGACGGTGTTGAGCAGCGTCGACTTGCCGGCGCCGTTCGATCCGATCACGGTGACGAAGTCTCCCTCGTCGAGCTGCAGACTCAGGTCGACCAGCGCCTTGCGCTCGTTGATGGTGCCCGCGAAGAAGGTCTTGGAGATGCGGTCGATGTTCAGCATGGTGCTCCTACCTCTCCGCCGCCGGGACGGTGACGCCGGTGGTCGCCGAGGCGACCGCATCGGGTTCCGGATCCTTGGGTCTGCGGTTGCCGCGATCCCGCAGCGACGGAATCTTCTTCAGGAACCCCCAGCGCGGCAGCAGCAGGGCGAGCACCACGAGGATCGCTGTGATGGCGCGCATGTCGTTCGGGTTGAGCCCGACCGAGAGGGCGAAGAAGATGATGAGGCGGTAGAGGATCGATCCCACGATCACCGCGAGGCTCGCCATGAAGAGGGTGCGCTGGCCGAGCACCGCCTGGCCGAGGATCACCGAGGCCAGGCCGATGAGGATCACGCCGATGCCCATACTGATGTCGGCGAAGCCCTGATACTGCGCCACGAGCGCGCCGGCGAGGGCGACGAGGCCGTTCGAGATCGCGAGGGTGAGGATCTTCGTGCCGTCGGTGTTGACGCCGAAGCTGCGGATCATCTGCTCGTTGTTGCCCGTGGCCTGGATCGCGAGCCCCAGGTCGGTCGACAGGAACCAGTCGACGACCAGCTTCAGCGCGAACACCAGCACCGCGAAGATGAGCACCGCGATCCACGTCTTGCCGATCCAGCCCGCATCGCGCAGCGGGCTCATCAGCGTCTCCTCCCGCAGGAGCGGCGTATTCGCCTTGCCCATGATCCTCAGATTGATCGACCACAGCGCGATCATGGTGAGGATGCCCGCGAGCAGGCCGTCGATCTTGCCCTTGGTGTGCAGCAGACCGGTGATCACGCCCGCGACGACGCCGGCACCCGTGCCCGCGAGCGTGGCCACCAGCGGGTTCTGCCCGGCGGTGATGAGCGCGGCGGCGACCGCTGCGCCCGTGGTGAGGCTGCCGTCGACCGTGAGGTCGGGGAAGTTGAGCACGCGGAACGTGAGGTACACGCCCAGCGCCATGACTCCGTAGAGGAGTCCGAGTTCGAGAGCCCCGATCATGGGTTACTCGATCACGTTCGCGGCGCGGTCGAGCATCTCCTGCGGCAGTTCGAAGCCGAAGCGCTCGGCGGCGGCCGGGTTGACGGTCATCTCGAACTCGCCCTGGGTCTCGACCGCCATGGTCGCGGGATCGGCGCCCTCGAGCACGCGCACGGCCATCTCGCCCGTCTGGTAGCCCAGCTGCTCGTAGTCGATGCCGAGGGTGGCGGCGGCACCGCCCTCGACGTGCTGCGCGTCGGAGCCGATCACGAGGATGCCCCGCTCCTCGGCGACGGAGATGATCGAGCCGAGGCCGGAGACGACGAGGTTGTCGCTCGGGGTGTAGATCGCGTCGACGTCGCCGAGCGCCTCGGTGGCCTGCTTCAGCTCGCCCGCGTTGGTCACGGTCTGCTCGACGACCTCCATGCCCTCGGCCGCGGCGGCCTCGCGGGCGAGCTCGACCTGCACCTCGGAGTTCACCTCGCCCGAGCTGTAGACGATCCCGAGCTTCTTGGCGCCGGGATCGATCTCCGTGACGAGGGCGATCTGCTCGGCGACGGGGCTCATGTCGCTCGTGCCGGTGACGTTGCTGCCCGGGGCCTCGTTCGATTCGACGATGTCGGCCGCCACCGGGTCGGTGACGGCGGTGAAGAGCACCGGCACATCGGTGATGTTCTGCATGGCGGCCTGCGCCGACGGGGTGGCGACCGCGAGCACGAGGTCGAGGTCGTCGCCCGCGAAGGTCTGCGCGATCGTGGTCGCCGTGGGCACCTCGCCGTTGGCGTTCTGCTCGGTGAACTCGACCGTCTCGCCCTCGACGTAGCCGGCATCTGCGAACGCCTGCTTGAAGCCCGCCACGGCCGCGTCGAGCGGCGGCGCCTGCACGAACTGGCTGATGCCGACCGAGACGCTGTCCGATTCCGAACCGGCGTCGCTGCCGTCGGAGGAGCAGGCGCTCAGTGCGAGCGCAGCGGTTGCGGCCAGGCCGGCGAAGGCGAGCGCCTTGCCGCGGATGCTGGTGACTGCCATGGGTCTTCCTCACTCGAGTGTGATGGTGCCTCGGGCGGGACTGCGCCGAGGAGTGTGGTGGAACTCGCGGCGCCGGGGGACCGCGCCGTCCGGTGCCCGATCGTAGTCACGGGCCTCTCAATAGTAAACCTGCCACAGATTATCTAGACACATGAGACATCTGGACCGGTGATTCTCGGCTGAAGCTATACAAGCTGCATAGCGTCGCGGCCGATCCTCCGGTCACCCTGCGCGCAGGCCGAACGGGAGGATCCCGCGCCGAAACGCGCGGATCGCGCGATTCACTCCGACCCCGTCATCCTGCGCGAGGAACGAGTCGCAGGATCCATCTCGCGGCCCGACCTGCAGCGGTGGATCCTGCGACTTCGCGCAGGACGACAGGCCAGGCCGCGCAGGATGACAGGCCGGGCCGCGCAGGATGACAGGCCGGGCCGCGCAGGATGACAGGCCGGGCCGCGCAGGACGACAGGCCGGATCGCGCAGGACGACAGGCCGGGCCGCGCAGGACGACAGGCCAGGCCGCGCAGGACGACAGGCCGGGCCGCGCAGGATGACAGGCCGGATCGCTCAGGCGAGGCCGGATCGCTCAGGCGAGGCCGGCGATCACGTCGAGCACGGCGTCGTTCTCCTCGGGCGTGCCGATCGAGACGCGCACGCCCTCGCCCGCGAAGCAGCGCACCGAGATCCCCCGCGCCTCGAACGCCGCCGCGATCCGCGCGCTCTCGGCCCCGGCGGTCATCCACACGAAGTTCGCCTGCGAGGGCGCGAATCCGAGCCCCGCTGCCGCGAGCGCCTCGCACACCCGCTGCCGCTCCCGGGTCATCTCATCGATGCGCAGCTGCAGCTCGGCCTCGGCCTCGAGCGACGCCAGTGCGGCCTCCTGCGCGAGACGAGACACCGCGAACGGGATCGCCGCCTTGCGCAGCGCCTCGGCCACCTCGCGCGATGCGATCGCGTACCCGATGCGCAGGCCCGCGAGCCCGTAGGCCTTCGAGAAGGTGTGCAGCACCGCCACATTGGAATGGCGACGGAAGGCCTCGATGCCACTCGGCGAATCGGGATCCCGATCGAAGTGCACGTAGGCCTCGTCGATGACCACGAGCACGTGCTGCGGCACCTCCGCGAGGAAGGCCTCGAGCTCGGCCGCCGTCACGACGGTTCCCGTGGGGTTGTTGGGATTGCAGACGAAGACGAGGCGCGTGCGCTCGGTGATCGCGGCGGCCATGGCCGGGAGATCGTGGCGCGCCGCCGCATCGAGCGGCACCTCGACCGGCACCGCCCCGGCCACGCGGGTGAGGATCGGGTACGCCTCGAAGGATCGCCACGCGTACAGCACTTCGTCTCCGGGGGCGGTGAGGGCGTGGATCAGCTGCGCGGCCACCTCGACGGATCCCGCGCCCAGCACCAGGTTCTCGGGCGAGACCCCGAAGCGTGCGGCGAGCACGGCGGTCACCTCCGGAGCGGCGATGCTCGGGTACCGTGCGATCGCCGCGGGAAGTATCTCTGCCAGACGGCGCTCGACCGCGGGGAGCGGGGGGTAGGGGTTCTCGTTGGAGGAGAGCTTGATGCTGCGCCCGTCCGGGCCGACCGGCGCCGGCTTGCCCGCCCGGTACGCGGCGATCTGCTCGAGGCCGGGACGGAACGTCTGCGCGGCCCGAGCCGCTTCCGTCGTCTGCTGCGCGTGCGGCGTCATCGACACCCACCTTCCACTCTGGAGTCTGACGCGCGCCACTCTAGAGAGCCGCGGGCCTCGCTCGCAATCAGTACACAATCAACACGGCAACATGCTCACTTCGTATAGCACTCTCGTGATCTTTCAGTACAATCTGCCTAGAGGAATGCCGGTGTCAAGGAGGACGTATGAGCATCGATCGACTGGACGCACGGCTCATCACGCTCGTCAGCGAGCAGTCGGGCATCTCGGTGGTCGAGTGCGCCAGACGGCTCGGGGTCGCGCGCGCCACCGCCCAGGGCAGGCTCGACCGCCTGCGCCGATCCGGCGTCATCGCCTCGGAGGCGCCGAGCATCGATCCCGCAGCGCTGGGGTATCCGCTGCGCACCTTCTGCACCATTCAGATCCGGCAGTCGATCGGCCACCAGCGGGTCGCCGAAGGGCTGACGCTGATTCCGGAGCTGCTGGAACTGCACACCATCACGGGCGACGCCGACATGATGGCGACCATCGTCACGCGCTCCACGAACGACCTGCAGCGCGTGCTCGACCTCATGTCGAACACCGAGGGCGTGGCCCGCGTCTCCACCCGCCTCGCGCTTGAGAGCCACTTCAGGAACCGCACCCTGCCGCTCGTGCAGTCCGCCGTGGCCGGGGAGGCGGATCCGGCCCCGCAGCAGCGCGCATGACCCGATGCCGACCACCAGCGGCCGGCTCGGCCGGGCGCGCCCGCACCCCGCTTCCGTCCCCAAACACTCAGGAGTCCCCGTGATCGAGCACTTCGACCGGATCGTCATCGGCGGCGGCGCAATGGGCCTCGCCACCACCTGGCAGCTCGCGAGCCGCGGGCTGCGCGTGCTGCTGCTCGAGCGGTTCAGCCCCGGCCACGACCGCGGCGCCTCGCACGGCGCCACCCGCAACATGAACAACGCCTACGCGGAGGACCACTACCTCGACCTCTACGACGAGGCGCTGCGGCTGTGGCGCGAGCTCGAGGCGGAGTCGGGCCGGCAGCTGCTGACGCTGAACGGCCTGGTCACGCACGGCGATCCCGCGCGGGTGCGCGCCGCGCACGACTCCCTCGCGGCGCGCGGAGCGGCGATCGAGCTGATCACCCCGGACGAGGCCGCGATGCGGTGGCCCGGCATGCGCTTCGAGGGCGATGTGCTCGTGAATCGCGACGCCGGCCGGATCCACGCCGCCGACGCCCTCGAGGTGCTCGACGCGCTCTCGCGGGAGCGCGGGGCCGAGCTGCGCTACGGGCACCGGGTGCTCGCGATCGATCCGGGCCCGGATCGCGTCACCGCGACCGTCGAGACGCCCGCGGGAGACGTCGCGGCCTGCACGGCCGAGGGCGTCGTGGTGACCGCGGGCGCCTGGACCTCGCAGCTGCTCGACGGGCTCGTGGACCTGCCGCCGCTGCGCGTCACCGAGGAGCACCCGGCGCACTTCGCCGTGCGCCCGGAGTTCGCGTCGGCCGCCTGGCCCTCGTTCAACCACTTCCAGCCCGAGGTGCGCCGCACCGGATACCGCGGCAATCTCTACGGCATGCTCACCCCGGGCGAGGGCATCAAGGTGGGCTTCCACGCCACGGGAGACGAGGTGGATCCGGACCGCCGCAGCTTCCGAGCCTCCGACGTGGCGCGCGCGCAGCTGCGGGAGCACGTGGCGCACTGGTTCCCCGGTCTCGATCCCGACTCCGCGGCCGAGATCAGCTGCACCTACACCCTGACGCCCTCGGAACGGTTCGTGCTCGACACGCGCGGCCGCATCACCGTCGGCGCCGGATTCTCTGGCCAGGGCTTCAAGTTCGTGCCCGCCATCGGCCGCGTGCTGGCCGACGCGACGCTCGGCGCCGCGCGACCGCCCGAGGCGTTCCGGCTCGACGCGCACGGTGTGCGCGGTGTGCACGGTGTGCACGACGTGCACGGCGTGCGGTGAGGCGGGCGTGCTCACCGTTCGTGCAGGAGATCACCGCTCGTGCAGGAGCGATTTCACGACTTCGACCCGCTTGACGGCCGATCTCCTGCACGAGCGGCGCGACACCTTCAGGCAGCGCCCCCGTACTCGCCCGTGGCCACGATGATCGCCCGGGCCAGCACGGCGTCGCGCATCATGAAGCCCATCACGGCCGGCGTCGCCTCCGGATCCACGTCGATGCGCTCGACGTCGAGCGCGTGCACCACGAACCAGTAGTGATGCACCCCCGTGCCCTCGGGTGGTGCGGCCCCGGTGAACGCCGGCTCGCGCTTCTCGTTGGGCATGGTGACGGCGCCCCCGGGCAGCAACGAGCTGCCGAGCGACCCGGCACCGGCGTGCAGCTCCGTTGCATCGCCCGGAATGTTCGCGACCGCCCAGTGCCAGAAGCCCGAGCCGGTCGGCGCGTCCGGGTCGAAGCAGGTCACGGCGAAGCTCTTGGTCCCCTCCGGGTATCCCGACCAGCTCAGCTGGGGCGAGCGGTTGGAGCCGCCTGCGGCCTCGGCGTAGAGTTCGGCGGGCAGCGGCTCCCCGTCCTCGATGTCGGTGCTGCTCAGGGTGAACCCGGGCACCTCCCGCATGCCCGCATACGGATTGATCGGTCCTCGGCTCGGCTGCGTCATTGCTCTCCCTCGATGTCTCGATCCTCCTGGCCCGCGCAACGCGCGAACCCAGCCCCAGCATAGGCCCCGCTTCTGCGCGTCTCCAGGCCCCGGAGCGCTCCGTCGCTCCCGGTATACTCGCAAGCACCAGACGACGGCGCCTCGAAGCGAAGCGGAGTGAGCATGGCAATGACGACAGGATCCGAGCGCGCTCGCGCGACGCTCGCATACCTGCGCCGCAAGATCACGACCGGCGAGTGGCCCGTGGGCAGCCGGATCCCGATCGAGCCCGAGCTCGCCGAGCAGACCGGCGTCGGCCGCTCCACCGTGCGGGAGGCCGTGCGCTCGCTCGCCAGCATCGGCATGCTCGAGACACTCCCGGGCAGAGGCACCTTCGTGCGCTCCGCGGCGCCCACCAGCACGCTGCTCAACGAGTTCCTCGCCGACTTCACCCTCGAGGAGATCCTCAGCTACCGGCGCGCCCTCGAGATCGAGGCGGCGCAGCAGGCCGCGATCCACCGCACCGAGGAGGACATCGCCGCCCTCGAGCGGGCGGCGGCCGATGAGGTCGGGTGCACCCGCTGCCCGGTGCTCGGGCTGGCCTCGGGCACCGACGACGGCGCCTTCGACAGCACCTTTCACCGGCTCGTCTTCGACTCGGCGAAGAACCGCCTGCTCGCCTCGCTCTACGCGGGGATCAACGACCAGCTGCGCACGCCTGAGCACCGCGGCCGACTGGCCAACGTGGCCACCGGCACCGAGATGGAGCGGGATCACGCCCGCGTGCTCGACGCGATCCGTCGGCGCGACTTCATCGACGCCGTGCACGCGATGGTGAACCATGTGGATCACGACGTGGTCATCGTGAACGACCAGCACGAGGTGGTGCCCCCGCTCACCCGGACGCCCGAGCAGCAGCAGCGCATCGACCAGGCGCAGGAGGCGCAGGAGGTGCGCGAGGCCGCAGAAGAGCAGACCCGCGTCTAACCCCGGGCCCCGGCCCGTTCCCCGGGGCGCCGTCGGCCCCGGCCCCGCCGGAGCGCTCCCGTCCCCTCCGGCGTGCTCCCCGCCGGCTCGCGCCCGAACCCTCCGGAGCGCTCCCCGCCGGCGCGCGTCCGGACCCCATCTGCGCGCCAGGTGTTGGTGTTGCGGCCAGACGACGGTTCCTGGCGCGCGGAGGCTCAACGAGCGAGTGGAGAGCCCCGATCCCATCACGCGCGTCAGTAGTTGCTGCCAAACGTGCCGCGAGGCCGCAACAACTGACGCGCGTTCATTCAAGAGGTCGGGAGTGGGACCGGCGAGCGGGCGGGCGGCGAGCGGTCGGGCGAGGCGCGGACGGGTGGCGCGCTACGCGCCGAGCTCCCGTTCCGCGTAGGCGAGGAGCGCGTCGCGCACGAACTCTGCGCCCTCGACGCCCCCGTACGCGGCCGCGAAACGCTCATCGGCGACGTACATCTCGGCGAGGCCGCGCACGTAGTCCGCGAGGCCGCCGCCCTCGGCAGCCTGCTGCGGCAGTGGCCGCACGAACTCCGGCGAGGAAACGCTCCGCGTCTCCTCCCACGCCGGCTGCGGCAGTGGCCGCACGAACTCCGGCGAGGAAACGCTCCGCGTCTCCTCCCACGCCGGCTGCGGCAGTGGCCGCACGAACTCCGGCGAGGAAACGCTCCGCGTCTCCTCCCACGCCGGCTGCGGCAGTGGCCGCACGAACTCCGGCGAGGAAACGCTCCGCGTCTCCTCCCACGCCGGAGTTCCTGGGATCCCGCGCAGCCACTCGACGTGACGACGGGCGAGATCCCGCGCCTCGGGCGATTCCGGATCAGCGCCGCGCCGAGCGGCCTCGATCCAGTCGCGCCCCAACCGCTCCATGCGGGCCCGCCACTCGGCCTGCCCCTCCTCGCCGAGCCCGCGCCACCAGCGATCGCTCTTCGCGTACGCGTCGGCGCCCCAACGCTGCTCGACCTCCTCGCGGTACTGCGTGTGGTCGAAACCCTCGAACATGTTCTCGGACATGAGATCCTCTCCGTGTGCGGTGTGCGATGCGCCACCGGGATGCGCGCCGCGCAGCGCCGCGATGGTGCGCTCGACCGAACCGATCTGCGCCTCGATCCGCCCCCGCTCCTGCCTCAGCAGCTCCAGATGAGCGGTCAGGATCCGCGCCTCGGCGGCGGGGCTCCCCGCAGCATCGGCCGACTGCGCATCCTGCGCGGCGAGCACCTGCCCGATCGCGTCGAGCCCGAGCCCCAGCTCGCGCAGCAGCAGCACGCGCTGCAGCCGCACGAGCGATCGGTCGTCGTAGTAGCGATATCCGTTGCCTCCCACGCGGCTCGGCGCGACGAGTCCGATGCTGTCGTAGTGCCGCAGCGTGCGCGAGGTCACCCCCGCGGCGCGGGCGATCTCCTGGATCGAGTACTCCACGTCGGTCTCCTCATCTTCTCGTTCGGCGCGCGTGTCGCAGTGCTGCGGTCGCGTGCCCCCGGTGAACGATTCCACGGTAGGAGTTGACGCTGCGTCAATGTCAAGGCTCGGGAGCTGCGACTCGCACCCGCCTCGGCGCAGACTCGCCTTGGGCCAGACGGGCGATCGAGTTCCAGGAGGACGAATCCCCGGGAAACGGCCTGTTGAGCGTCGATCGCCTGCCTGACGCGCGGGGTGGGGAGCGAGTGAGGCGGAGCGCGAGAACCGCCGGGCAGCGGGCGCCGGGCGCCAGGCAGCAGGCGCCAGGCAGCAGACAGCAGGCGGCGGGCAGCTCGGCAGCAGACAGCTACTCCATCGTGTCGAGGATCTCCGCGAGCTGTTCGAACGTGGTGAGCGGATTGACGATCGCGAAGCGCGTGTTGGGGCGCCCCGCGTGCGAGCTGGGCACGACGAAGGCCCGCTGCTCCTCGAGCAGTCGTTGCGACCACCGGTCGTAGTCCGCGCGTTCCCAGCCGTCGCGCTCGAACACCACGACCGAGAGCTGGGGCTCGCGGACCAGGCGCAGGCCGGGACGCCGGGTGATCTCGTCCGCGATGCGCCGAGCGAGGGCGATCGACGCCGAGACGGCCTCGCGATAGGCTCCCGCGCCGGAGGCGGCGAGCGAGAACCAGAGCGGCAGGCCGCGGGGCCTGCGGGTGAGCTGGATCGAGTAGTCGGACGGGCTCCAGTCGCCGGCATCGGTGAGCGTGTCGAGGTACTCGGCGTGCTGGGTGTGCGCCCGGCGGCCGGTCTCGGGATCGCGATAGATGAGCGCGCAGACGTCGTAGGGCGCGAACAGCCACTTGTGCGGATCCACGATCACGGAGTCGGCGCGCTCCACACCCGCGAATCGATCCCGCGCGAGCGGCGAGAGCATGGCGGCCAGCCCGTACGCGCCGTCGATGTGGAGCCAGAAGTCGAAGTCGTCCTTCAGGCTCGCGATCCCCGAGATGTCGTCGACGACGCCGAAATTGGTCGACCCGCCCGTGGCGACGACCGCGAACACCCGCTCGCCGTGCGCTTCGAGCGCCGCGCGCACGCCCTCGGCCCGCAGCACCCCGTCGTCGTCGGCGGGCACCGGGAGCACATCGACGTCCATCACCCGCGCCGCCGACGCGATGGAGGAGTGCGCCTCCGCGCTGCAGACGACGGCCCAGCCGCCGTCGGGGCGCGGCGATCCCCCGTGCTCCTCGCGCCGGATGCGTGCGCTGTCGCGCGCGGCGACGAGCGCCGAGAGGTTGCCGATCGTGCCGCCCTGCACGAACACGCCGCCGGCCCCCTCCGGTAGACCGAACTCGGCCGCGAGCCAGTGCAGCACCTCGTTCTCCGCGTGCACCGCGCCGGCCCCCTCGAGCCACGACCCGCCGTACAGCGCGCTCGCCGAGACCACGAGGTCGAAGGCGATCGCCGCTTTCGAGGGTGCGCTCGGGATGAAGGAGAGGTACTGCGGATGATCGGTCGTGATGCACGCGGGCGCGAGCACGAGCTCGAACACCGAGAGCGCGCGCCGGGCGCCGAGCCCCTCCTCGCTGATCGTCGTGCCCGCGAGGCGGCGCAGCTCGCTCGGCGACGCCGCGTGGTCGAGCGGGGTGTCGGTCGCCAGAATACGACGGCGGGAGTAGTCGAGCACCAGGTCGACGATGTCCTGCGTCTCGGGAGAGGTGGAGTGCATTCGAGTGTGGGTCGGCCGGTTCGGTGGGATCGGCTGCGCCGCTGCGTCGGTCATCGTCGGCCTCTCGCTCGGTCGGGGCGCTCGGACCCCGACGTGCTGTCTGCGGCGGCCCATCAGCGAGGCCGCTGCTGCCAGTGTGCGCGGTGACGGTCGGCGCGCGCAAGTCGGCCCGGGCGGCGCGGCACCGCCCGGGCCGACTTGCGGCGCGCTCCACGTCCCCACGACACCCCGGGCCCCACGCCCCGCGTTCTCCGACCCCGCACTCCCCGAACCCGCGGCTACCATGGTCGGGTGAGCGACCCCAAGATCCTGCTGTACTACGTCTTCGCCCCCGTCGCCGATCCCGAGGCGGTGCGCCTGTGGCAGCGGGAGCTGTGCGAGTCGCTGGGCCTGCGCGGTCGCATCATCATCTCGAAGCACGGCATCAACGGCACGGTGGGCGGCGAGATCGACGCCTGCAAGCGCTACCTGCGGCGCACACGCGAGTACGGCCCGTTCTCGGGGCTCGAGGTGAAGTGGAGCGACGGCACGGGCCTCACCGATGCCGAGCCCGAACCGCTGCACGGCGTCGACCGCGCGGCGCCCTGGGCCCGCATCTCGGACTTCCCGCGGCTCAGCGTGAAGGTGCGCGACGAGCTCGTGGCGTTCGGGATCCCCGGCGAACTGCGGGTCGACGCCGACGGCGTGGTGGGCGGCGGCGAGCACCTCTCCCCCGAGGCGGTGAACCGGCTGGTGGAGGAGCGCGGCGACGAGGTGGTGTTCTTCGACGGGCGCAACGCCTGGGAGGCCGAGATCGGGCGGTTCTCGGGGGCGATCGTGCCCGAGACCCGCACCACCCGCGACTTCATCGCGCAGATCGAGAGCGGCGCCTTCGACGACATCAAGGGGCGGCCCGTGGTCACCTACTGCACCGGCGGCATCCGGTGCGAGATCCTCTCCGCCGCCATGCGCGAGCGCGGCTTCGCGGAGGTCTACCAGGTGGAGGGCGGGATCGTCCGCTACGGCGAGGCGTTCGGCAACGACGGCCTCTGGGAGGGATCCCTCGCGGTGTTCGACGGGCGCGAGGCGATGGACTTCGCCCCCGGCGCCGCGGTGCTGGGGCGCTGCACGGTGTGCGGTGCCGCGTCGAACCGCCTGGCGAACTGCGCCGACCGCTCCTGCCGGGACCGATTCGTCGCGTGTGCGGACCACGAGGACGCGGGGTGCAGTGCGCACGGAGGCCTCGACGCTGACGCCGTCGCGGACCCGGACGCCGTCGCGGACCCGGACGCTGTCCCGGGCGTGAGCCACGCGTAAGCCGCCCGGACGCACTCCCCGGCGGCCCTCGGAGCACCGTTCGCTCCCCACTCTCATTTCACTCTTGACTTATATAAGTTGCAGATGAACAATAGGGCCATGCACGCGCTCGACGTTCTCGGAGACCCGGTCCGCCGGCGGATCCTCGAGCTCATCGTCCACGGCGAGGAACCCGCCGGCTCCATCGCGGAGGTCATCGCCGGGGAGTTCGGGATCAGCCAGCCCGCGGTCTCCCAGCACCTGCGCGTGCTGCGAGAGGGCGGCTTCGTGACCGTGCGCCCCGAGGGGGCACGGAGGCTCTACGCGGTCGACCCGCACGGCCCGCGCGAGGCGAGCGAGTGGTTGAGCCCGTTCGAGCGGTTCTGGCGCGGGCCGATGGCCGCGCTCGGCACGGAACTCGCCCGCGGCAAGCGGCAGCGCCGGCTCGAGGCCGAGCGGGCCCCGGACCGCCAATCGCCCCTCCGCCGGAGCACTCGCTCAGGCGATCCCCGATCCCCCGAGAGCAAGGAATGATCATGGTCGATGTATCGCAGCAGGTCGAGTCCGTCACGCGTGCGCTGCGCACGGAAGACGTGGACGGCGAGGAGACGCGCATCCAGACGCTCGCGCAGGAGTACCCCGCGAGCATCGAGGATGTGTGGGACGCCGCGACGAGCGCCGAGCGCATCGCCCGCTGGTTCCTGCCCATCACCGGCGAGCTGCGGCTCGGCGGCCGCTACCAGCTGGAAGGCAACGCGGGCGGAGAGATCCTCGCCTGCGCGCCGCCCGAGGGCGGCCGGGCTGAGTACCGCATCACGTGGGAGTTCGGGGGCGGCGTGAGCTGGGTGACGATCCGGCTGACCGACGCGGGCCAGGATCGCACCCGCTTCGAGCTCGAGCACGCCGCCCGCGTCGCCGACGTCCCCGCCGAGATGTGGGACACCTTCGGTCCGGGCGCGACCGGCGTGGGCTGGGACGGCGGCCTGCTCGGCCTGTCGCTGCATCTGGGCGCGGTCGAGGGATCGCTCTCCCCCGAGGAGGCCGAGGCGTGGGCCGTCACCGACGAGGGCAAGGCCTTCTACCGGGCCGCGGCCGACGGCTGGGGCGAGGCGCACGTCGCTGCGGGCGCCGACCGAGAGACCGCCGCGCGCGGCGCCGACGCCACCTTCGGCTTCTATACCGGGGCGATGCCCGGCGCCTGAGCGGCGGAACGCGCCGGCCCGATCGGCGCCGCCGCAGCGCTCACCAGATGCTGACGCGCTCCTCCACGTCGAGCCACAGCCCGTCGCCGGGCCGCGTGCCGTAGGCCTCGTGGAACGCGGCGAGGTTGCGCACGATCTGGTTGCAGCGGAACTCGTTGGGCGAGTGCGGGTCGATCGTGAGCAGCCGCACCGTCTCCTCCGGGCGGGACTTCTGCTGCCACGCCTGCGCCCACGCGAGGAAGAACCGCTCCGCCCCCGTGAGCCCGTCGATCACGGGCGGCTCGGCGCCGTCGAGCGAGCGCAGGTAGGCCTTCCACGCGATCTCGAGCCCCGAGAGATCGCCGATGTTCTCGCCGATCGTCAGCTCCCCGTTGACTGTCTGACCGCCCGCGCCCTCGGGCGAGAGCGCGCTGTACTGCCCGATGAGCGCGCCGGTCAGCGCCTCGAACGCCGCGCGATCCTGCTCGGTCCACCAGTCGGTGAGCCTGCCGTCGCCGTCGTAGCGGGATCCCTGGTCGTCGAAGCCGTGCCCGATCTCGTGGCCGATCACCGCGCCGATGGCGCCGAAGTTGGTGGCGGCGTCCCACGACGCGTCGAAGAAGGGCGGCTGCAGGATCGCGGCGGGGAACACGATCTCGTTGAAGCCGGGGTTGTAGTAGGCGTTGACCGTCTGGGGAGTCATGAACCACTCGTCGCGGTCGATGGGCCGGCCCACCTTGTTCAGCTCGCGATGGAACTCGACGTCGGCCACCCGGCGCGAGTTTCCGACGAGGTCGCCCGAGTCGACGGCCAGCGCCGAGTAGTCGCGCCACTTCACCGGGTAGCCGATCTTCGGGGTGAAGCGATCCAGCTTCTCGAGCGCGCGCGCCTGCGTCTCCGGCCCCATCCACTCGAGCCGCTGGATCGACTCGCGGTAGGCCTCGATGAGGTGGCCCACCAGCTCGTCCATGGCCGACTTCGCGGCCTCGTCGAAGTGGCGCTCGACGTAGAGCCGACCGACGGCCTCGCCCATCGCCCCCTCCACGAACGAGACGCCACGGCGCCAGCGGTCCCGCTGCTCGGTCGCGCCCGTGAGCGCGGTGCCGTAGAAGTCGAAGTTGGCGCGCGAGATCTCCTGCGAGAGCAGCGCCGCCGAGGAGCGCACGATCGCCCACACGAGCCAGGCGCGCCAGGCCTCCAGCTCATCGTCGACGAGCAGCTCGGCGATCCCGGCGAGCGCCTCCGGCTGGGCCGCCACGACCTCGGCGAAGGCCGCCTCCGGCGCGCCCATCGCGGCGAGGTAGGCCGGCCAGTCGAGCTGCGGCATGATCTCGCGCAGCTCCTCGAAGGTGCGCAGGTTGTAGAGCTTCTGGATGTCGCGGCTCGCGACCTTGTCCCAGTGCGAGGCGGCGATGCGGCGCTCGAGGTCGTAGGCGAGGCCGGCGAGCCGCTCGGCGTCGGCGACGCCGGCCAGGCCCAGCATGCGCGCGATGTGGGTGCGGTACTGCTCGCGGATCGACGCGAACTGCTCCTCGCGGTAGTAGGACTCGTCGGGCAGGCCGATGCCGCCCTGCATCACGAACACGATGTAGCGCGCGGGATCGCCCGGATCGTTGTCGACGAACATGCCGGTGAAGCCGCCGAGGCCCTGCCGCTCGAGCGCGCCCACGAGCGCCACCAGCTCGGGGACCGAGGCGACGGCGAGCGCGCGCTCGATGTCGGCGGCGATGGGCGCGGCGCCCAGTGCATCGACGCGCTCCACGTCCATGAAGCTCGCGTAGAGCGCCGCCACCTTGTCGGCCTCGGCGTCGGCGCCGCCCTCGATCAGGCCCTCCGCGGGCGCCGCCGTACCGGTGATGATGTCGCGCACCGCCTCCTCGGCGTTCTCGGCGAGCACCGCGAACGACCCGTAGCGCGCCTTGTCGGAGGGGATCTCGGTGCGCGCGATCCACCTGCCGTTGACATGCCGGAAGAGGTCGTCCTGCGGACGGACCGCGGGGTCGAGTTCGGCGAGGTCGATACCTGAGACGGGCGCGGCGTTGCTCATGCGCTCCAGCCTACCGGCGGCGAGCGTCGGGAAGGCTGCGAGCGGCTACTCCTCCTCGGCCTGGGTCAGCACGTGCAGCACACTCGGAGCGAAGAAGCGTCGCTGATACGCGCTCTCCGTTCCCAGCATCCGGAGGATTCCGAGTTCGACGAGTTGGCCGATCAGGGCATTGGTCCGCCCGTAGGAGAGACCGACTCCGGCAGCGGCGCGAGCCGCCGTGAAGGACGGGTTCGCCACCGCGAACTCGATGAGCGCGTGAGCACTCCTCGCCCGGAGCGCGGACTCCTGCACCTGCAGATCGAGCCGTTGCTGCACTTGGACCAGGGCAAGCATCTGTCGGCGCGTCGTATCCGCTGCGACTCTGATTCCCTGGGCGAAGAACCGCACGAACCCATCCCAGTCGCCCCGGGTACTCACTGCCAGGAGACGATCGTAATAGTCCGGGCGACGAGCCTCGAACCACGGGGAGACCGTGAGGGTCGGTTCCGACAGAACACCCTGGGCCTGCAGATGCAGTACCACCAGATAGCGCCCCACGCGCCCGTTCCCGTCATGGAACGGATGCAGCGTCTCGAACTGGTAGTGCGCCATTGCTGCTGCGACAACAGGATCGATGCGAGCCGAATGATCGCGCCGCATCCAATCCGCGAGATCGCGTACTCGGATCTCCAGTTCAGGTGAGGCCGGAGCGGGAACGAACCTTGCCGCATGCACGGGAAACCCGAATGGATCCGCTCCCGCACGTCGCCCGATCACCACCTGCCCGTTGCGAACTCTGCCCGACTTCGCCTGCAGCGGGGTGTCGCGCATCAGCAATCCATGCAGCTCTCCGAGCAATGACACGGAGATCGGCTGACCCACCGCGACGCGGGCGAACCCGAGGTTCGCCATGGACACGTAATTGAGGACCTCCAGGAGCTCCGGTGTCGACGGCGCATCCTCGTCGGCGGTGAGCACGTCGGCGAGCGGAGCGTATGTACCCTCGAGTGCAGAGGTACTCTGAGCCTCTCGACGGAGCGCGGGCGTGCGGAACAACGTCGGGTTGGGCAGTTGCCGCGCGGTGGCGTCGAGGGCGCCGAGCGCCGCTCGAGCATTCATGACGACCAGATAGGTTTCGGGCGAGAGCGCCGGGGTGTCCTCGCCGAGCCCGTCCGGGAGGAACGCCGAATGCGCCCACTCCCCGAGCTGCGGATCGGTCCCGTGGATCGGCACGAGACGACCCGGCATGGTGTTCTCGAACATCGAAAGATCCATAAGTTCACTCTACGCTTGAAGACAGACATTTCATGCACATAAATTTCTGCAAATCGGAGAAAACAGACATTTCACTCGAGGATGTGTCAGGGTTCACGCCCTCGACCCACCCCACCATCGCCGCCATGAGGCACCGCCGACCGGCCAGATCCCCACGCCGATGAGCACCACGACGCCACGACCCGCACGCACCGTCGGCGGGTCACAGCCGCCGCTACCGTAGAGGTCGTGACTACCGCCCGCAGGCGCACTGACCGCGCCATCGCGCACCTCGCGCTCCCGGCGCTCGGCGCGCTCATCGCCGAGCCGCTGTTCCTCGTGGTCGACTCGGCGCTCGTGGGACATCTCGGCGCGGCGCCGCTGGCCGGGCTCGCAGTGGCGGCCGCGATCCTGCAGACCGCAGTCGGCCTCATGATCTTCCTCGCCTACGCCACGACTCCGATGGTCGCGCGCCGGCGCGGCGCCGGCGATCTGCGCGGCGCCGTGCAGGCGGGTGTGGACGGACTCTGGCTGGCGCTCGGGATCGGGATCGCGGTCGGGGCGCTGCTGTGGGCGGCGAGCGGGCCGCTGGTTGCGGCGTTCGGCGCATCGCCCGAGACCTCCGAGCAGGCGCTCGTCTACCTCGCGATCTCGTGCCTCGGCATCCCGGCGATGCTCGTGGTGTTCGCGGCGAGCGGCCTGCTGCGCGGCCTGCAGGACACCCGCACCCCGCTCGCGGTGGCCGTGATCGGATTCGCCGCGAACGCCCTGATGAACTGGTGGTTCATCTACGGCCTCGGCTTCGGCATCGCCGGCAGCGCGTGGGGCACGGTGCTGGCGCAGTGGGGCATGGTGGCCGTCTACCTCGTGGTCATCGTGCGACACGCGCGGCGGGCCGGATCCGGCCTCCTCCCGCACCGCGACGGACTCGCCCACGCGGGCCGCAGCGGCGGCTGGCTGTTCATCCGCACGCTCGGGCTGCGGGCGGCGCTGCTGGCGACCGTGTTCGCGGCGACGAGTCACGGCACCGCGGCCACCGCCGGCTACCAGGTGGTGTTCACCGTCTTCTCGACCGCCGCCTTCGCCCTCGACGCGCTCGCGATCGCCGCGCAGGCGCTCGTGGGCGACGCGCTCGGGCGCCAGGACGAGCAGCGGGCCCGACTCGTCGTGCGGCGCACGGTGTTCTGGGGGGTGGCCTGCGGCATCGTCTTCGGGGGCCTCCTCGCGGCTGCGCACCCCGTGGTCGGACGCATCTTCACGAACGATGCGCAGGTGCTCGGGATCCTGCCTCCGGCAGTGCTCGTACTTGGAATCTCGCTGCCCCTCGGCGGCCTCGTCTTCGTGCTCGACGGCGTGCTCATGGGGGCCGGAGACGCCCGCTACCTGGCGTGGACGAGCATCGTGAACCTGGCGGTCTACCTCCCGGCGCTCTGGGCGCTCACAGCGCTGGTGCCCAGCGGCACCGCGGCGCTCGTGGCGCTCACCGCGGGCTTCACCATCGTCTTCATGCTGGCGCGGGCTGTCACGCTCGGCATCCGCGCCGTGCAGTTCGACCGCGCACCGCGGCGCTTCATGTGAACCGTAGCCGCGCGCGACCGGTGGGCGATACGCTGGAGCGTCGGCCTCGATCGACCTCGACCGCAGCAGGAGCACCGTGACCGATCACCACGCCTCGGATGGCCGGGCGATCACCCGCTGGGTGAACGCGCTGGTCACCGTCTTCGCCATGCTCGGCTTCGGCTTCGGCAGCTGGCTCTCGCGGCTCCCCGCGGTGCGGGACCACCTCGACGCGACGACGCTGCAGATGAGCATCTACGGGTTCTGCCTCGCGGTCGGATCGGTGGCCGGCCTGCTGCTCGCCGGGCGCGTCATCTCGCGCCTCGGTCCCCGGCGCACGCTGCAGCTCGGCATCGCCGCCCAGGCCGTCTGCATGCCCGCCGCGGTGCTCGTGCTGTGGACCGGGCAGGTGCCGCTCGGTCTCGCGCTGCTCTTCGGCTACGGCTTCGCATTCAGCAACTGCGACGTGGCCATGAACATCAGCGGCGCCTCGGCCGAGCGCGCCCTGGGTCGGCCCCGGCTGCCACTGCTGCACGCGGGGTTCAGCCTGGGCAGTGTGAGCGCCATGGGCGTCGGCGCCGCCGCCGAGGCGCTCGGGATCGCGGTGCCGTTCCACCTCATCGGCGTCTTCCTCCTGATCCTCGGGGTCTCGCTCACCGTGCTGCGCTGGGTGCCGGCCGGCGACCGGGCCGCGATCGCGCCGGCGGGCGCAGCCGGCGTCCCCGCCACCAAGACCGGACCGATCCCCGTCGTTCGCGCCGAGCACGCATCCGCCGCACGTGCAGCGCCGAAACCGGCGCGCGCCCGCAATCCGTGGACCGACCCGCGCATCCTTCTCGTCGGCTTCACCGCGATGAGCATGGCGCTCGCGGAAGGCACCGCAGCGGACTGGCTGCCGCTCGCGCTCGTCGACGGACGGGGCGTCTCCAACGAGCTGGGCGCGCTGATCCTCGGCGTCTTCTTCGTCTCGATGACCGTGACCCGCGTCGTGGGCTCACCGATCCTGCACCGCTTCGGCCGCGTCCCCGTGCTGCGCGGCGGAGCGATCCTCTGCGCGATCGGGGTCGTCGTCGTGATCCTCGTCCCCGCCACCTGGGCCATCGTGCTCGGCGCGATCTGCTGGGGCGTGGGGTGCGCGCTCGGCTTCCCGGTCGGCATCTCCGCCGCCGCAGACGATCCCGCGACCGCGGTGCGCGACGTCGCCGCGGTCTCGGCCATCGCCTACACCGCCATGCTGCTCGGACCGATGGCCTTCGGCTTCCTCGGCGAGCACATCGGTCTGCTCACGGCGTTCTGGCTGCTCGCGGCCATCGTGCTGCTCGGTGGACTCGCGTCGGTCGCGGCTCGCGAGCGGAGCGCGGTCGAGCTGGTCGATTCCGACAGCGCGGGTGGGCCGGGCGCGCCCGGCGCGCACGGCGGGCAGGAGGCTGCGGGCGGCAGGAACGCACCTGGTCGACCCGAGGAATCGGAAGACGTGCACTGAGCGCGAGCGGGTAAACTACCGCGAGTGCGAATCGTTGTTGCTGACTGCTCCGTCGACTATGCGGGCCGCCTCTCCGCCCACCTCCCGCGGGCGAAGCGCGTGCTCATGCTCAAGAACGACGGCTCGATCCTCGTGCACTCCGACGGCGGCTCGTACAAGCCGCTCAACTGGATGAGCCCGCCGTGCACGCTCGCCGCGCTCGATCTCGACGAGGATCAGGTGTCGGCCGGCATCGTCGAAGCCTGGCAGGTGACGCACCAGAAGACCGCGGACAAGCTTGTCGTCTCGGTGTTCGAGATCCTCCACGACTCCTCGCACGATCTGGGCGTCGATCCCGGTCTCATCAAGGACGGCGTCGAGGCGCATCTGCAGGAGCTGCTCGCGGATCAGATCGAGCTCGCCGGCCCGGGGCACACCCTTGTGCGTCGCGAGTACATGACGGCGATCGGCCCGGTCGACATCCTGGCCCGGGACGCCTCGGGCGCCTCGGTAGCGATCGAGATCAAGCGCCGCGGCGGGATCGACGGGGTCGAACAGCTCACGCGCTACCTCGAGCTCATGAATCGCGATCCGAAACTCGCCCCCGTCAGCGGCGTCTTCGCGGCGCAGGAGATCAAGCCCCAGGCGCGCACGCTCGCCGAGGATCGCGGGATCCGCTGCCTCGTACTCGACTACGATGCGATGCGCGGCATGGAGGATGAGAACACGCTGTTCTGACCCGTCGCGGCCGGCTCCGACCTCGCGCCCCGACCTCGAACACGCGCCCGGTATTCGAGTACGACCCGAATGTCGATTCGAAACGCCTCGGTCTCAGCGAATGGGCTCAGTCTCGGCGGGTGGGCGCGAACGCCGCGAGCCCCGCGAGGATGATGTCGAGGCCTCGGCCGAACGATGCGTCGAGGTCGGCCGCGGGATCGGGCGCCGCCGTGGAAGGAGCCGCCGCGGAAATGGCCGGGCGGGCGGGGGCCAGGAGCGCGCCGAGCGCAGCGGCTTGCACGTGCGTCTGCGTCGACTGCGCGTGCCCGAAGGTGTAGAGCAGCAGCGTGCGGGCACCGTCGGGGCCCGCGAGCTCAGCGAGTCGATCCTCGATCTGCGACGCCCCGAGCCGGAACGCAGCCGCCGTCGCCACGACGTCGGCCCCGTCGCGCACCGCCAGCATGGCATCGCGCAGCTCGACGCAGAACTCCCGCGGTTCTCGCGCCGATTCGCCCACTCCGCGCACGATGTCATCGGCCATGAGCGCCAACAGCGTCTGCTTGTCGGGCACGTGATGGTAGAGCGCGCTTGGCTGCACATCGAGCTGGGCCGCGACCCGGCGCATTGAGCACCCCTCGAGCCCCTGCGCGTCGAGCACCCGCAGCGCCGCGGCGACCACGTCGGAGAGACTGTTGCGCATTCCCTCAGCCTAGTCGTAACCTGAACACCATTCACGTGGCGACGTCGGCCCCGCCGCGGCCCGGCCGGACGCGAACGGACACGGCCGGCGCCGCCGATGGCGGGTCAGGAGGATCATGCGCGTGCTCGGAGCCGTCGTCGACGACGAGACGAGGTGCGTCCACTACCGCGGGCCCACCGACGTGATCGCCATGCGCTTCGCGTGCTGCGGCGAGTACTTCCCCTGCTTGCACTGCCACGAAGAGTGCGCGACGCCGGCGCATCCGATCGAGCGGTGGACGGCCCAGGATCTCGAACGCAGGGCGGTGCTCTGCGGCCCGTGCGGCCATGAGCTGCGTATCGCGGAGTACCTCGCCGTCGACCGTTGCCCGGTCTGCGCGGCCCCGTTCAACCCGGGATGCCGCCTGCACCACGAGGCCTACTTCGACTTTCCCCGACAGCCCGAGCACGGATAGCCGGCGCCCGGCGGGGTCGTAGCGCGCCCGAGTGGGGCGGTCCATGGATCCTGCGACTGCGCTCGCTGCGCTCACTCCGCGCAGGATGACAGGGACAGGCCACCCCGCACCCACTCCGCGCAGGACGACAGGGACAGGACACCCCGCACCCACTCCGCGCAGGATGACAGGGACAGGACCACCCGCACCCACTCCGCGCAGGACGACAGAGACAGGACCACCCGCACTCACTCCGCGCAGGATGACAGGGACAGGACCACCCGCACCCACTCCGCGCAGGATGACAGAGACAGGACCACCCGCGAGCGGCTCCACCCGCATCGGAGTTGCGCAGAGCGGCACCCCCGAGCTAACCTGAACACCATTCAGCTGAACACCGTTCAGGTTGCTTCGACGCGAGCACGGCTGATCCCCCAGTGAATCGAGATCCCGGAGACACCATGTCGAACCCTGAGACCGCAGCCGACGAGAATCACGCAGACCAGCGGACCGGTGCACCCGCTGCCGAGGCCACCGCTGCGCCGGCATCCACCGCTGCGCCGTCGCCCGCCTCCGCGCGCCCGAAGCGCACGAACGCCGCCACGGACCTCGCGCTCATCGCCACCTTCGCGGCGTTCATCGCCGTGTGCGCGATCCTGCCCGCGATCACCATCGCCGGCCCGGTGCCGTTCACGCTCCAGACCTTCGCGATCCTGCTGACCGGCGCCGTGCTCGGAGCGCGCCGCGGCTTCCTCGCGGCTGCGCTCTATCTCGCCATCGGCGCGATCGGGCTGCCCGTCTTCGCGGGCGGCGCCGCGGGCCTCGCCCCGTTCGCCGGCCCCACGGTCGGGTATCTCCTCTCCTTCCCCCTCGCCGCTGCCGCCACCGGCGCCATCGTGAGCAGGATCCCGCGGCGCGGCGTCACGCTCGGCGCACTGCTCATCTTCCTCGCCGCGCTCGTCGGCGTCGTGGTGAACCACGGACTCGGCATCCTGGGCCTGGTCTGGCGCGCCGACATGACGTTCGGCCAGGCGGCACTCGCCGATCTCGTCTTCCTCCCGGGCGACGTCGTCAAGGCCCTGCTCGCCGCCGTCATCGCCGCCGCCGTGCACCGCGCCTTCCCCGCACTGCTCCCCCGCCGCTCGCGGGGCTGAGCGATTCCCGTCGCGGGATCCCCACCCACCGCCCCACCGACCCCATAGGATCGCCGAGTGATCGAGTTCCAGCACGCAGCCGTCGTGGCGCCCACGGCCGAGGGCGCCACGACGATCCTGCATCCCACTTCGCTCGCACTCGCGGAGCGCCGCATCTCGATCATCGGCGCCAACGGTTCCGGCAAATCGACGCTCGCGCGTCTGATCAACGGCGTCGTCGAGCCCTCGTCGGGCAGCGTGGCGATCAGCTCCGGATCGGAACGCCTCGACTCGGTCTCGAACGGCGCCGCCGTGCGGCGGGAGGTGGGGTTCGTCTTCTCGAATCCCGACGCCCAGCTCATCATGCCGACCGCCGCGGAGGATGTGGCCCTGTCGCTGCGCCGCACGCACCGCGATAAGCGCGAGCGGCGCCGGGCTGCGCTCGCAACCCTCGAGCGCTTCGGCCTCGCTGCGCTCGCCGAACGCAGCGTGCACACGCTCTCCGGCGGCCAGAAGCAGTTGCTCGCGATCGCCTCGGTGCTGGCCACCGACCCGGCGATCCTCGTCGCCGATGAGCCCACGACGCTGCTCGACCTGCGCAACGCCCGGTTGATCGGCGATCTGCTGCTGTCGCTGCCGCAGCAGGTGGTGCTCGTCACCCACGATCTCGAACTCGCTGCGCGGGCCGATCGCACGCTCGTCGTCGACGCGGGACGCGTGGTGTTCGACGGGGCGCCGGTCGAGGCGGTTGCGCACTACCGGGCGCTGAGCGAGGCGCTGTCGTGACCGCGGTCTCCCCTCTGGGTGCATACCGGCCCGGTACCGGGCTGCTGCACCGGCTGCGCCCAGGCGCCAAGCTGCTCGGACTGTTCGGATTCGCGATCGCGGTGGTGTGGACCGGCGGCGTCACCGTCACCGCGGTCTGGCTCGGGATCGCCGTCGCCCTCGCGATCCTCGCCGGCCTGCGCGGGCGCGACCTCTGGCGCGTGGCCCGGCGATTTGCGCTGGTGGCGATCCCGCTCTTCGCCTTCCAGGCATGGCAGCAGGGGTGGGAGCGCGGCTTCGAGGTGGTCGGCGACCTCTTCACGCTGATCCTCGCCGCGAGCGCCGTCACCGCCAGCACCGCGATCGAGGACATGATCGACACGATCACGTGGGCGCTCGCTCCGCTGCGCCGCGTCGGGGTCGAGCCGGAGCGCGTGGCACTCTCGTTCTCGCTCGTGATCCGCGCGATCCCGAGCATTCTCGGGATCGCCGGCGAGACCCGCGAGGCTGCCCGCGCGCGCGGACTCGGGCGCGACCCTCGAGCGCTGCTCGTGCCGTTCGTGCTGCGCACGGTGGCGCACGCGCAGACGACGGGCGAGGCGCTGGCCGCGCGAGGCATCGGCGAGGAGTAGGGGCGGCAGGCGCAGAGGCGCGGACAGGAGCGAGAGCGCGGTCGCGGGTGCGAGCACGGGCCACGAGCACGAGCCACGAGGGCGAGTGCCCCGTAGGCTAGAGGGCATGGCTCGAGACGACGCACCGCAGACCCCTGAGACCCCAGGGACCCCCGATGCATCCGCGGCCCCCGGCAACTCGGAGCAGCCCGGAGCCTCGGCACACGCCGAGCATCCTCAGATCCCCGACGACGTGCACGCCGACTACGCGAACGAGGGCGTGCGCGAGGCGCTGCGAGCGCTGCAGCAGACGCCCGACTACACGCACCTCGCGGCGTTCCTCGAGGCGCTGCGGCACGGGTACCTCGTCGTCGACGTGACGGGCGCCCCGTCGAAGCGGAAGGGGCATCGCGTGCGCACGATCCGCTCGACGACGGGTCAGCTCGTGCTGCCGCTCTTCACCTCGATGGACGAGCTGCGCGCGGTGGTGCCCGCGGGCCGCCGTGACGAGCTGCGCGGCGCGGTCATGCCCGCGCGGGAAGCACTCGCGCTGATCACCTCGGACCGCTTCGTCGCCGCGGAGTTCGACAAGGCATCGGCCGCCCTCGTGATGCTGCGCAAGTACATCGCGCTCGCGGCCGGAGACGAGTCGGTCACGGCCGAGACGCTCGAAGCGCTGCGGTAGACGGTGGATCCTGCGACTCGTTCCTCGCGCGGGATGACAGAAGGCCGCGCAGGATGACGGAAGGCCGCGCGGGATGACAGAAGGCCGCGCAGGATGACAGAAGGCCGCGCAGGATGACGGGGAGCGGGCGGGCACGCGAACGGGGCCGGATCCCGAAGAATCCGGCCCCGTTGCACGACGCACGCGGTGGCGATCCGCGCCGCGCCGCCGTCGGTCGCTAGACCGCGGGCTTCAGCGTGAAGGCGCGCACCACCTGCACCACGCCAAGCACCACCATCGAGATGCCGAGGAGCAGCCAGAGCACCGTCGCGCCCATCATCGGCGTGAACATCATCGTGATGCCGGCGAGGATGCTGATCACCGCGTAGATCACGGTCCAGACCTTGTTCTCGCTCGACTTCAGCACGGTGAACGCCATGATGCCCTCGAGGAGCCACAGCACGCCGATGGTGATCGCGATGAACACCGCGATGACCACGCCCGTCATGAAGAGATTGGACATCATGATGGCGCCGCCGATGATGTAGAGCAGGCCGAGCAGGATGTGACCGGTGCGCGCCCACCCTCCGAGCGTGCGCGAGAAGATCGAGGTGCCGAGGTAGACGACGCCGACGATCACCGCGTAGATCCCGAGGAGGACGGCGGTGGCGGTCAGCGCGATCTTCGCCGAGGATCCGGGGGCGAAGAGCACGAACAGGCCGAGCGCGACCGCGATGAGGCCGCCGACTCCGAGGGCGACACGGAGACCGTCGCCGGCTCGCTGCAGCGTGTTCGTTTCGGGGGTCGTCATGAGAACTCCTTCGTAGAGGGCAGGTTCGCTCCGCGAATGCGGCGCATGCAGACATCATGGTCCATGCATGGGCTGCACCTCGCGTCGCACGCCGCCCGTGTCCGAATCGCAACTCGCCGCGGCTCGAATCGCAACTCGCCGCGGAGTCAGCCGGACCCGCTGCCGGCTCGGCCCAGCCGGCTCCGCCCAACCGAATCCCCGCAACCGAATCCCCGCAGCCGGACCCGCCCAGCCGGCCCCTCAGCCGCCCCCTCAGCGCGTCTCGCCGTTGAAGGTCCACTGTTCGCGCGGCACCCCCTCGACCGTCACCCAGGTGTCGGGCCGCGTCCCGTCGGGAGCACTGCAGTGCTCGGCCACGACCTCGTCGATCGCGACCGCGAGGCGCTGCGCGAGCCCGGGATCCTGCTGCAGGCGATGCTCGAACATCTTCACGTTCACGAGCGGCACGACATCCCCCTCACGACCACACCCGCGCGAGCCGCGCGCGCCGCTCGGCACGCGCCGCGAGCGCCTCCTCCATCGTGACCGGCACGAAGCGCACCCGAGCTCCCGGCGACATCCTGGCGAAGAGATCCATGTCGGCGCTGATGACGGTGGCCGCCTGCGCGTACCCGCCGCCGGAGACCGCGTCGTAGTGGAGCACGATGGGCTGCGTGCCGCCCGGGATCTGGATCGATCCGACGGGATACCCGGCATCGGTGATGTTGGAGGGGTCCTGGCCGGCGCCGAACGGCTGCGCCTCCTCTTTCCAGGCGGCCCCCGGCCCGTCGAAGCGCAGCCCCATACGGTCGGCCACCGGGGTGAGCGTCCACTCGGCCTCGATGAGGTTCCGCAGTCCCGCATCGGTGAGCTTGTGGTCGTAGAGCCCCAGCATCACGCGCACCTCGACCTGCTGGTCGTAGCTCGGCAGCAGGTCGTCCGAGATCCGCTCGACCCGCGGCAGCGCCTCCTCCGCGCGGGCGCCCACGGGCAGCACGTCTCCCGCGGCGAGCGCTCGCCCGTCGACGCCGCCGATGCGGCCGATGGGGTAGGTGGAACGCGACCCGAGGGCCAGGGGCACGTCGATGCCGCCCGCGATCGCGATGAAGAACTTCGCGCCGCCTCGGATGACTCCGAACGACAGCTCGTCGCCGGCGCGCAGCTCCAGCCGCTCGTGCTGCGGGGCCGGCTCGCCGTTGACGAGCACGTCGACCGGCGCTCCGGTCACCGCGATGACCGCGTCTGCGTCGGTGACCAGCTTGGGTCCGAGGTACGTGCACTCGAGCACGGCCTCCTCCGGGGTGTTCCCGACGAGCCGGTTGCCGATGGCTGCCGAGTACTGGTCCATCGCGCCGCCCTGCGGAATGCCGAAGCGGTAGTAGCCGAAGCGCCCGCGGTCCTGCACCGTGGTCGCGAGCCCGGGGGTGATGATCTCAAGCGACATCGAGTGCCTCCAGAAGTGAGCGGTTGTGCCCTTCGAGGTCGGCGAGGGCCTCGGCGAGCGAGAAGGTGACCCGCGCCTGCCGGTACCGGTAGGTTCCGGCGTCGACCTGGGCCTGGATCTCGCGGTACTCCGCCTCGTCGATCGGCCGGTACTTCACGATGTCGCCGGTGCGGAATAGCACGGAGAAGTCGCCGAAGTCCGCGAGCCGCCGATCGGGGTCGTAGATGGGGGCGGGCGCGATCCCGAGCATCTGATAGCCGCCCGCCCCGCGCACCGAGTAGTGGGCCGTGAAGCAGCCGCCGTATCCGACGGTCAGCGGCGGGGTGTCGGTGCGGGGGCTCAGGTACTTCGGCACCTCGAGCTGCTCCGCCTGGGGCGCGAGCTGGAAGAGGAACGGCAGCCCCGCGACGAATCCGACCATCGACACGATCCACGGCCGCTCGTGGTGCCTCCGGATGAACTCCTGCGCATCGGCGAGCCCGTTCACCGCGGCGGCGTAGTCGAGGTCGGTGCCGCTGGGATCCTGATGATACCCCTCACGGAACCGCTCGGCGGTCTCGCGGGTGTACGGATCGTCGTACCAGACCGGCACCTCGATGATGCGGGTCTCGAGCACCCCGCCCGAGACCTGTCGCACCTGCGTCTCGAGCTCGCGCACCGCACGCTCCAGCTCGGTGTGGGGCAGCTCGTCGGGATCGAAGCGGATCAGCAGCGACGCGTTGGCCGGGCAGATGTCGACGATCCCCGGCAGGTCGCGCTGCTCGAGGCCGACCGCGATCGAGTTCGACACGAAGTTGGCCTCGAGCGACATGTCCGGGGCGATCTCGACGACGAGGAACTCGTCGCCGCCCCAGGTGTATCGGGCATGATCTGGCAGGGTCATACTGGCTCTCCCAACAGGCCGGGCACGGACTCGATGTAGGTCGTGTGGTGGCGCGCCGCGGCGAAGTCGTCGAGCGCGATGAGGCGCCGCATGAGCGGCACGGTGCTCTTGATGCCCGTGATCTCGATCTCGGCGAGCGCGCGGGCCGAGCGGGCCAGCGCCCGCTCGCGATCCTCGTCCCACACGATCAGCTTGCCGAGCAGCGAGTCGTAGAACGGCATCACCGTCTGACCGGCGGAGAAGCCGAAGTCGCTGCGCACCCCGGGCCCCCCCGAGAGCTCCAGAGCGTCGATGCGGCCGGGGCTCGGCATGAACCGGTTGTCGGGATCCTCGGCGTTGATGCGGAACTCGAAGGCGTGCCCCTGGAACGAGATGTCGTCCTGCGTGTATCCGAGTTTCTCGCCCGCCGCGACGCGCAGCTGCTCGCGCACGAGGTCGATCCCCGCGATGGCCTCGCTGATGGGGTGCTCCACCTGCAGGCGCGTGTTCATCTCGATGAACGCGATCTCCTGACGATCGGGGTCGTAGAGGAACTCGACGGTGCCGGCCCCCGCGTAGCGGGACTGGCGTGCCAGCTCGACCGAGGTGTCGCGCATGCGCCGGCGCAGGTGATCCGGCAGGCCCGGCGCGGGCGCCTCTTCGATGACCTTCTGCTGGCGGCGCTGCATCGAGCAGTCCCGGTCGCCCAGATGCACCCAGGTCTCGCCGTCTCCGAGGATCTGCACCTCGACGTGACGCGCGCGGGTGACGAATCGCTCGAAGTAGACCTCGTTGGAGTTGAAGGCGGCGAGCGCCTCGGCGCGCGCCACCTCGACGGTGGCCCGGACCTCAGCGCGGGAGTCGATGCGCCGGATGCCGCGGCCGCCGCCGCCGGCGGAGGCCTTCACGACGAGCGGGTAGCCGATGCCGTCGGCCACGGCCTCGATATCGCCGGTGAGGTCGAGCACCCCGTCGGTGCCGGCGAGCACCGGCACGCCGGCGTCGATCGCGGCCTGACGCGCACGCGACTTGTCGCCCATCAGCAGGATGGTCTCCGGATCGGGACCCACCCACGTGTACCCGGCGTCGATGACCTTGCGGGCGAAGTCGGCGTTCTCAGACAGGAAGCCGTAGCCCGGGTGGATCGCGTCGGCGCCGGTCTGCGCCGCGGCGGCGAGCACCGCGTCGTGATTGAGGTAGCTCAGGCCCGCGGGCGCCGGGCCGATGACGACGGACTCGTCGGCCAGCCGTTCCGCGTTCGAGCCGCGGTCGGCCTCGCTCACCACAGCGACCGTGGCGATGCCCATCTCACGCGCGGCTCGGATGACGCGCACGGCGATCTCGCCCCGGTTGGCGATCAGCAGCTTCTTCACGATCGGGCTCCTTCGCGCCCGGTGCCGAGGAGCGGCATCATGCCTCGCCCGCCTCGATCGTGGCGATCACGTCGCCGGGGCCGACCATGCCGTTGTCCTCGACGTCGAAGGACCGGATCACCCCCGCGCTCTCGCTGCGCACCTCGGTGAACTGCTTCATGATCTCGATGACGCCGATGGTCTGCCCGGCCTCGACCGTGTCGCCGACCTCGACGAAGGGGGCCTTGTCGGGTGCGGGTCGGCGGTAGAAGATGCCCGGGATGGGCGCGATGACCTGTGTACTCATGGGTGCTCGATGCTCCTGCGTGTCGGGGATTGAGGGTCCGGATCGGATCCGGGAGTGGATGGAGGGGTTGCGCGGGCCGCGCCTACGCGTCGTCGACGACCGCGCGCACGGCAGCGGCGACCTCGGCGGCGTTCGGGGTGTCCGAGTGCACGCAGATGCTGCCGAACTCGATCGGCAGCTCGGTGCCGGCGACGGTCACGACGACGCCGTCCACGAGCGCGCGGCGGGCGGTCTCGGCTGCCTTGGCCGGATCCGTCGCGTGCGGCTGCCGCAGGATGATGAGTCCGCCGTCGGCGTCGTAGTCGAGATCGACGTAGAGCTCGCCGACGAACGCGACGCCGGCGCGCTCGGCAGCGCGCTGGTGGGCGGATCCGGCGATCCCGAAGACCGGCACGCCGTAGTCCTCGGCCACGCGCACCGCGCCGGCCATGAGCTCCTCGTCCCGTGCGAGCATGCCGTAGAGCGAGCCGTGCGGCTTGATGTGGTTGAGCGGGAGATCGTGCTTCCTGAGGAAGCCGCTGAGGGCGCCCACCTGATACCGGATGAGGTCTTCCACCTCCTGCGGCGAGAGCCGCATCTCGCGTCGCCCGAAGCCGACGAGATCCGGCAGCCCCGGGTGCGCGCCGACGCGCACGCCGTGCTGCTGCGCGAGGGCGACGGTCGTCTCCATGGCGCCCGGATCGCCGGAGTGGAACCCGCAGGCGACGTTGGCGACGTCGATGATGCCCATGAGCGCCGGGTCGTTGCCGAAGGTGTGCAGGCCAAACGCCTCGCCCATGTCGGAGTTCACTGAGATCGCATCACCGCGTCGTGCTGTCATGGGCTCAAAACTACGTGGAAGCCACCCGAGAGCGTTACTATGCAAACGCAAGAATGTTCCAACCACAATTGTGCACCTGCCAAGGAGCCTGCCATGCGCGTCGCCGATCTGCTGACCGAGCACTCCCTCCAGCTCCGCCTGGAGACCCCCACCGGTCCGAAGCGGCTCGGACAGGAGATCGTGCGCTGCGCGCCCACCGAGCATCTCGATCCCACGCCCTTCCTGGACGCGAACGTGCTGCTGCTCACCTCGGGGATCGGCATGAACTTCACGGAGCAGAGCATCTGGGACGGCTATGTCGAGCGCCTCGCGCGCGTGCCGGTCTCCGCGCTCGCGTTCGCGGTGGGCACGGCGCACGCCACCCTCCCCAGGGGCCTCGTCACCGCGTGCACGAGCCACGACCTCCCCCTGCTCGAGGTGCCGACGACCGTGCCGCTGCTCAAGATCGATCAGCACGTGGAGAACATGCTGCAGGCCGAGCGGATCCAGCTGCTCAACCGCGGCTGGAAGCTCGCCGACGAGTGCGCCAGGCTGGCGAGCCGCGGGGCGGACATCGCGACGCTGCTCGCCACCGTCTACGCGGCGCTGGAGGTGCCGATCGCGGTCTACGACGCCTTCGACTCGCTCATCGCCCAGTATCCCGAGACCGTGACCTGGCGCACCGGCCCGGCTCGCACCGCGCAGCCCGACGTGCTGAACGTGACCCTGCCGATGGGGCTGAGCAATCCGTGCCAGCTGGCCGTGCGGCTGCACCGCTCGGCGGCAGAGGCGGAGTCGCTGCTCGCACCGGTGACCTCGATCCTCGCGCTCCATCTCAATCGCTCGGTCGCGGTCGACGCGGGCAAGCACCAGGACATGCTGCGCTTCGTCAACCGCTGCGTCGCCTGGTCGGAGTCGACCCGCAGCGATGTCGCCAACGCGTTCCACGAGCTCGGCCTCAGCCGCCGCGCGGAGTCGGCGCTCGTGGTCGCCGACATGAGCGGCGAGCACGCGGCGGCCTCCTGGAAGCTGCGCGTGGCGCTGCACGACGCCTTTCACGACGTGCGCGTCGCCGAACTCGACGAGCGCCTGATCGCCGTGGCGCAGTTCCCGCGCGAGGGCTTCCCCGAGGCGGCTGAGCAGCTGCTCCGCACCCGGCCCGATCTGCCCCTCGTCTTCCGCGGCCCCACGCGCACGATCGACGAGCTGCGCATCGCACTCGTGCACGCCCTCGACCTGGTGCGGCACACCGACGTGCCCGTGGTGGCCCCGGCGCTCGGCCTCAGCGCCGTCGTCGCCGCTGCGGCGGGACGGGGCGCGCGCGAGTCGGCCGAGCACTTCCTCGCCCCGCTCATCGCCCACGACGGGCAGCGCACCACCGAGCTGCTGCCCACGCTCCGTGCCTGGTTGCGCAACGACGCTCAGCCGTCGCGCACCTGCGACGAGCTGTTCATCCACCGCAATTCGCTCAGCTACCGGCTGCGCCGCATCGAGCAGATCCTCGGCCTGTCCCTCGACACCCTCGACGGCAAGGCGACCTGCCTCATGGCACTGCGGCTGGTGGAGCTCGAGCCGTACTAGGCGACGGGCGGCGCGCGACGGGGACGGTCCGCCGGTCGAACGCACGTCGACGCGCAGCGCTCGCCCCGCGAGCCCGTCATCCTGCGCGACGGAGGAGTCGCAGGATCCAACGGTGGATCCTGCGACTCGCCCCGCTCCCGCTGCCTGACGGGGCCCCTACGAGACCACCTTGATCAGTCCCGTGCGGCTCGTCGGATGCGTGCGCCACAGGATCGCGTAGATCGCTCCCGCGGAGAGTGCGGTGAGGATCGGGCCCCAGGTGGCGCCGACGCCGGCGAGCCCGGGATCGATCGACCCCAGCTGCAGCATCACGATGCCGATCACCGTGGCGACCGCCCACGCCACGAGGCCGTTGCTGTTGAAGGCCCGGTAGTGCTTGTCCTCGATCGCGGCGTGCTCCTGGTTGCGCCCGCGGTCGAGAAGCACGTGGGTGAGCGCGATGGCCACCCAGGCGGTGACGAGCACGCCCTGCCAGGCGAGCGCCAGGAGCAGGTACTGCACGATGGGCAGGAGCATCAGGAGGAAGATGATCAGCGATGAGACGAGCACCCACGCGATGTTGGGCATGCGCACCCGCAGCACTCGTTCGCCGAACGACTTCAGGTTGGCCGCACCCAGGTAGTAGTTCGCCGTGTTGATGCGGGTCTGCGAGGCGATGATCACCACGAGCCCGAACACGCCCATGAGCGAGACGAGGCCGCCGGCGAGGCCGGTCTCCGAGGCCTCGATACCGGGGATGGTGAAGGTGAGGAAGATGCCGACGAGTGCGGCGAATCCGTAGGCGAGCACGTAGAACAGCCAGCCGAAGGTGATGCGCTGATGGAACTTCAGGTCCTTGCGCTTGCCGAGCGCCGCGTAGTCCATCGTGAACATCATGAGGATCCAGACGCCCATGTAGCCGGCGAAGGTGGCCAGCCAGCCGGGCCCGCCCTGCGCGAAGGGCAGCGGCACCTCCGGCGCCTGGGTGAGCCACGCGTCTCCGAAGCCGTAGACCACCCCGGCCCAGATCACGGCGGCGATCAGGCCGAAGAAGTAGAGCGGCATGAGCCAGCCGTTGAGCTTGTCCATGAAGCGGCGCGCTCCGCCGAGGATGAGCGGGGTGGAGTAGATCACCACGATCAGGCTCCACATCCACATCTCGCCGCCGAACGCCGCCATGAAGGCGTAGGCGACGATCGATCCCTCGAACACCGCGTAGTAGATCGCGACGAGCGCGAAGATGATCGTCGCGATCGACGAGCCCGCGGTGCCGAGGATGGTGCGCGAGAACTGCGCGACGGTGGTGCGGTTGTTGATGGCGTACTTCGCGAGCACGGCGTTGATGATGCCGTAGCAGATGATGGTCAGCACGATGCCGATGATGGCGTTGAGGGTGCCGTATGCCACGGCCATGGCGGCGCCGATGTAGACGAAGAAGAACGCGCTGGCGACGCCGTACCAGGCCATCGCGAGCGAGCCGCGGCTCATCTGATCGTCGTCGTCGCCCTGGCGGGCGAGCGCGTCGGTCGCTTCGACGTCGTCGTTGCTCCCGGTGAGATTGAGGGTCACGATACATACCTCCGTTGGTATTTCGAGCACTGCACGGCGACACGTCCGCGCAGCGGGGCGCAGAGCGGGCGGCAGTCTGGGGGTCGCCTCGGCGGGGGCCGGGCGATGCCGGGCCGGTGCGCCGGGTGCAGCGCACTGACACTTCATTCTGATGAGGGGCGCGGGCGAAGAGTACTGTGCATGGGCCGGAAAATCGGACGACTTCTCTGTCGTCTGCATAACGCCTGCGCACAGCGGGTCCTCGCGTCGCTCCGCCGAACGGCGGACGGGGATGCACAGCCGAGGGCCCGTGTCCGGTCACGGCCCCGGGGCGTGCGCCCGGACGATGCCCGGCCGGATCACGGCCGGGGAGGGGGGCGCGGTCCGTCGACCGCGCCCCCGGCGGCCGCCCCCGCGTCCGAGAGCGGCCTCGGGCTCAACTCCAGTGGGTCGCCGAGCGGCGCACCATCTGCTCCCGATGCTGACGCGTCGTCTCTTCGAAGAGCTCGCCGGTGCCCCAGTCGAGGATCACCCCGTGGCGGCGGATCACGTCGAGCAGGTCGATCTCGCCGGCGCGGTACTTCGCCGCGACCTCGGCGGGGTCGGTCTCGAGCCAGGCCGCACGATGCTCGCGAATGCGGGCCCGTTCGGCCGCCGTCGCCTCGCGATCGATCTCGTACCGGTCGAGCTCGGGATCGATCGGGGTGATCACGACCCCGTAGTCGGCCGCCGCGCGGCCGAGGGAGACGTAGCCGTCGATGACGTCCTCGAGCACCTCCTCGGGGGTGCGCTCGAGCGGATCGCCGAAGCCGCCCCCGCCCGCGGAGGGCCGGAAGAACGTGTCGCCGGGCTGCACGGGCACCGAGGAGAAGATCGATCCGAGAAACCTCTCGTTCTCCGTGCCCCGATTGAGCCAGACGCCGTGCGGAATCGACGGCAGACCGCCCTCGATCCCCCAGGTGATCGATCGCGCCCGATCGCAGCAGTAGCTCATCACCGAGGCGTCGGCGTCCGTGAGGGTCCCGCCCTTCTCCACGCCGCATCCGCCGCGGAACCGGCCCGGGCCTCCGGAGTCGGTGCCGATGCTGTGCATCGTCGTGAGCACCGGCGTCAGTCGCTCCTGCCCCTCGCACGCCTGCACCGCGAGACCGACGCCGAACACGGGCGCGGTGGCGCTCGAGCCGTCCTTCGAGGAGCGGCCGCCCCAGCCGCCGGCCATCCAGTCGTACCACATGAAGTACGGCGTGCTCTCGCTGCGGGCGTCGCGCCCGCCGACGAGCAGATACTCGAGGTTGAAGGCGCAGGCCATCGCCCGCTCGGGCATGAGCTGCGACCAGATCTCGAAGATGCCGTTCATGAGTTTCTCGTACGGCCCCGAGCAGAATCCCGTGACCGCGTAGGGCCAGCCGGCGTTGACCACCGTGCCCTCCGGCCCGATGTCGGCGGTGACGGCGGCGTAGAAGCCCGAGTTGAGGGGCACGTCCGGGAAGAAGGTCTTCGTCCCGGCGTAGATGGCCGAGAACGTCGTGCCGTACCCCGAGTTGAGGAAGGTGTCGACCACGTCGGCGCTGCCCTCGAGGTTGTAGTGGATGCCCGCTCCGTCGAGGGTCATGCGGATCTTGATCGGCACGAGCCCCTCGGACTTGCCGGGGTCGAGGTCGAGGTAGTCGACGGTCTCCCAGGTGCCCTGCGGCAGCTCGGCGAGGCGGCGGCGCACCGTGCGCTCGACGTAGTCCTGCGTCTCCTGCATCGCGAGCTCGACGGTCTCCGTGCCGTAGCGGTCGACCAGGCGCAGCACCTCCCGCTCGCACACCGCGGTCGCCTCCGACTGCGCATGCAGGTCGCCGAGCGCCTGCTCGGGGGCGCGGGTGTTGGCGACGAGCAGCTGCGCGACGTCGTGCAGGAAGACGCCCTTCGACCACACGCGGACCGGGGTGATCCGCAGGCCCTCGCCGAAGTGCTCCGACGCCGAGACGTCGAACGAGCCGGGCACCTTGCCGCCGATGTCGGCCCAGTGGCCCTTGTTCTGCGCGAAGGCGATGATGCGGCCCTGCGAGAAGATGGGGCGCACGAAGGAGACGTCGTTGAAGTGCGTGCCGCCGCGATACGGGTCGTTGATGGCGAAGACGTCGCCCGGATTGATGTCGTCGCCGAACTGCTCGATCACGGCCTTCGCCTGGAAGTGCAGCGTGCCGACGTGCACGGCGATGTCGCCCGAGCCCTGCATCACGGTGTTGCCAGAGGCGTCGCAGAGCGCCGAGGAGAAGTCGCGGGAGTAGATGACGAAGGAGTAGCAGGTGCGCAGGATCTGCTCGCTCATCAGGTCGACGCTCGTGGCGAAGGCGTTCTTGAGCACCTCGAACGTCACCGGATCGAGCGCGGTCCGCGGCGCGGCGTCGCGGGTCAGCGTGGTGGTGTCACTCATCAGTGGATCTCCTCGAGGTGGATGCGGATGTTGAGCCATTCGTCGATCTCGGCGCGGGTGTACGGGGGCACCACCGTCGTCGAGTCGAGCTGATTGATGATCGCCGGCCCGCTGAACTCGGTGCCCGCGGCGAGCGCGTCGCGGTCGTAGACCGGGGTGTCGAGCCAGCCCGAGACGCCGAAGTAGACCGGGCGGCGCTCCGCCGGAGCGCCCGGAGCCTGCTGCACGGGCTCGGCGGGGCGGAAGGAGGGCTTCGGGATCTTGCCGACCGCGCCGAGGTGCAGCTGGTACACCTCGACGGGCGCGTCGTCCTGGCGGAACGCGAACTCTCGCTCGTACTGCTCGTGGAAGGTGCGCACGGCCTGGGCGAGGGCGCCGGGGCCCGATCCCATCGGCACCTGCAGCGAGCGCCACTGCCCCTGGTAGCGCATCGAGATCTTGCGCTGCAGCATCGCGTTCTCCTCAGAGACCCCCTCGTGGCGCAGCCGGGCGGAGGCCTCGGTCTCCAGCGTCACGAACGCCTGCTCGATACCCTCTTCGTCGGCGCCGGAGGCGAGGCCCGTGTACATCTGCGCGAAGTCGTGCTGGATGTCGACGAGCAGGCACCCCATCGCCGAGGTGACCCCGGGGTTCGGCGGCACGACCACCGTGGGGATGCCGAGCTCTCGGGCCACGTCGGCGCCGTGGAGGGCGCCCGCGCCGCCGAAGGCGAGCAGGGCGAAGTCGCGCGGATCGTAGCCGCGGCGGATCGAGACGAGGCGCACGGCATCGGCCATGTTGGCGTTCGCGACGGCGACGATGGCCTGCGCGGCCTCCTCGAGCCCCATGCCGAGCGGCTCCGCGATGACCCGACGGATGGCCCGCTCGGAGAGCGACCGGTCGAGCTGCTTCACCCCGCCCGCGAGCGAGGTGCCGAGGCGCCCGAGCACCACGTTCGCGTCGGTGTTGGTGGGCTGGTCGCCGCCCGTGCCGTAGCAGGCGGGGCCGGGATCGGCTCCCGCCGACTGGGGGCCGTTGCGCAGGGATCCCGCGATGTCGATGTGGGCCAGCGATCCGCCGCCGGCGCCGATCGTGAGCACCTCGATGGAGGGGAAGATGATCGGGTGGCCGTACTCCACCTGCCACTCCTGGGAGACGCGCAGCTCGCCGTCGGCCACGAGCGCGATGTCGGTCGAGGTGCCGCCCATGTCGAGGCTCACGGCGTTCTCGTATCCGCACTGCTGCGCGATGTGCTTCGCCGAGATGGCGCCCGCCGCGATGCCCGAGGCGGCGAGGCGCACCGGGAACTTCTCGACGAGGCGCGGCGTCATCGATCCCCCGCCGGAGTGCAGCAGCAGCAGGTCGCCTCGGTAGCCGCCGTCGCGCAGGCGGCCGGCGAGCCGGTTCACGTATCCCGAGACGAGCGGCGCGAGCACCGCGTTGGCGACCGCCGTGTTGAAGCGGGGGTACTCGAAGATCTCGGGGAGCACCTCGGCCGAGGTCGAGACCGTCGCGTCCGGGATGACCTCCTCGAGGATCTCGCGCATGCGCGTCTCGTGCGCGGCGTTGGCGTAGGAGTTGAGGAAGCAGACCGCGATGGTCTTGACGCCGCGGCGCCGCAGCAGTTCGGCGAGGTCGCGCGCCTCCGCCTCGTCGAGCGGCGTGATGGTCTTGCCGTCGTAGTCGACGCGCTCGGAGACCTCGAAGCGGTCGCGGCGGCGGATGTAGGGCGCGGACACGTCGTTGTAGGCGTCCCAGAGGTCGTCCTTCGTGCCGTCGCGGATCTCGAGGACGTCGCGGAAGCCCCGGGTGGTCACCAGCGCGGCGGCGGGGAAGTTGCGCGTGATGAGGGCGTTGGTGGCGACGGTGGTGCCGTGGGAGAACAGCGCCACTTCGCCGAGATCGATCTCGCCCCGCTCCACGCCGTTCATCACCGCGACCATCGGATCGCTGGGCGTCGACGGGACCTTCGTCACGCGCATCTGCTGAGTGTCGTCGTCGAAGATGCAGACGTCGGTGAACGTCCCTCCGACATCGACCGCGACACGGACACTGCTCATGGGCTCCTCCTGGAGTTCGTCGTTGAGTTCCGGATGCCTTCCAGAGTCGCCCTCCGCCCCGGCACGGTCACTAGAGAATACGAAGCTTTCCGTGGATCCCATTGTAGAATCTCCAAAAACCGGGCGGGTTCCAGCCGGGAAACCTCCCGTTCGCACAAGAATCGAGGGCTCGCAGTGACCACTCCCCCCGATCCCGCCGCGGAGGCGGAGCGCCTGCGCACCACCGTCGACATCACCCACGCCCTGCTCTCAGCGGTGTCGTCGCCCGACCCCGTGCACGCGCTGGCCGCGCGCCTCAGCACGCTCTGCCGGGGCACCGCGATCATCTACGACTTCGAGGGGGCGACGGTCGCGAGCGTGGGCGAGGCGCCCGCGCAGCTCATCTGGAACGAGGTCGCCGCCACCCATCGCCGCGAGCTCTCGATCCCGATCGGCCGCTGGCACGTGCGCACCCGGCGGGTATCGCTGCGCGACGGCATCCACGTGATCGCCCTCGCCAGCCGCGGCTCGGAGACCCTCGACCAGATCGGCGAGTTGCTGCTCGACTCCGCCGAGCGCCTGCTCGGCGCCGTCCACGGGATCCAGTACGGCGCATCGCAGCGGGATCGTCGCGACAACGAGCAGCTCATCGCCTCGCTCCACGACGGCATCCTGCCCGCCCGCGAGCACCGCTTCTGGAGCCAGCTCGCGCAGTTCCGCTTTCCCGCCTACGCCCCCGTGCGCGCGCTCGAGCTCGCTCCCGTCGACGCGTCCTCCGCGAGCGAGGCGCACCTGACGCAGCTGATCGGCCGCGCCCGCTCGGACGACCTGCCGTTCCTCACCATGCTGCGCCGCGTCGACATGGACTCGCCGTCGACGATCGCGGCGATCGTGCCGGCGTCGGCGGCGAGCGAGCACTGGATCGGCGCCGTCGCTCAGCACTTCCTCGTGGGCGCCTCGGCACCGTTCTCCGCACTGTCCCAGGTGCCGGTCTGCGTGCGCGAGGCCGAGACGGGCCTCGGCATCGCACGCCAGTGGGCCTCGGCCTCCGCATCCCCTGAGGCGCCGGCGCCCGTGCTCATCGATCGCATCGACCTCACGACGTGGCTGCTGTCGCACGTGGACCCCCGCCAGCTCGAAGAGCGCATCGCCCGCACCCTCGAGCCCCTCGGCTCCCGGCAGCTGCGCGACACGCTCACCACCTACCTGGCCGCCGAGCAGAACATCGCCCGCACCGCCGACGCGCTCTTCGTGCACCCCAACACGGTGCGGTACCGGCTCGGCCGCGTCGAGGAGGCGCTCGGTCGCCCCATCTCCTCGGCGCTCGCGCTGACGAATCTGGCGCTCGCGCTGCACCCGGAGCTCATCGGCCGCGCGGCGGAGCTGGACCGCGCGCACGCGGAGCAGGCCGCCCCGTAAGCTGAGGGGCGAGCGCCCCGCGCACGCGGGGCCCGACGTCGAGGAGGACCATGAGCACCGGATCGCACGGAGACATCCAGCTCGAGAACGAGCACTTCAGGGTCACGCGGTGGACCATCCAGCCGGGCGGCGCGATCCCGATGCACCGTCATGAGCACGAGTACGTCGTGGTGCCGCTCGTCACCGACACGATGCACGTGACCAACGCCGACGGCAGCGAGATCGTGGCCGAGCTCGTCGCCGGGCAGAGCTACACCCGGCCCGCGGGTTCCGAGCACCGGGTGGAGAACCGCACCTCCGACGCGCCCGTCGTGTTCGTCGAGGTGGAGCGGCTCGCATGAGCGGCCTCGCGGTGCGGTTCGCGACCGACGGCGATCGCGACGCGTGGGAATCGCTCTACCGGGGGTACCGCGACTTCTACGAGAAGCCGCACGACCCCGCGGTCTTCGACACCGTGTGGGCCTGGCTCATGGACCCCGCTCACGAGACCCGATGCCTCATCGCCGAGGTCGACGGCCGACCCGTGGGGCTCGGGCACTTCCGTCGTTTCGCGCGCCCCATCGACGGCGGGCAGGGCCTGTACCTCGACGACCTCTTCACCGCCCCGGCGGCGCGCGGCACGGGGGCGGCGTCGGCGATCCTGCACCGCCTCGCCGAGATCGCGCGCGACGAGGGCGCCGCGCTGGTGCGCTGGATCACCGCCGAGAACAACACCACCGCACGCAGCCTGTACGACCGCCTCGCCGCGCAGACCCCCTGGGTCACCTACGATCTGAGGCCGGCCGACTGACCGCGCCGGGTGAGCGGAGCGCAGCATTCAGCCACGCGCGCTCACCCGCGCAGGCGCTCGGTGCCTCCGGTGGCCGCCGTGCGGCCGTGCACGACGGGCCGTCCCTCCCCGTCGACGGCCACGAACACGATGCTCTCGAGGGTGAGCACCTCCTGCCCGGTGACCGCGTTCTCGACGCGGCACGCGAGCGTGATCGAGGTGCGCCCGAAACCGACCACCCGGTACTCGAGCTCGAGCAGGTCGCCGCGGTCGGCCCGCGCCGCGAAGTCGATCTCGGACATGTGCCGCGTCACCACGTCGATCGTGCCGAGCTGCGTCACCGCGACGATCGCGGCCTCCTCGTCCACCCACTGCAGCAGGCGCCCGCCGAAGAGCGCTCCGTGCTGGTTGAGATCCTCGGGTTTGACCCACTTGCGCACGATATGCCGGTAGTCGCTCATGCCCGCCAGCCTACGCGGCGGGCGACCGCCCGGCGCGTCCGCCCGGGCGGTCACGCGCGCGGGAACACCGGCGGGAACAGCTCCTCCTCGCTCGAGCCGGTGGGCCCGGCGAGCGCGTCGCGCTCGGGATAGGCGGCGCGCAGCTTCTCGAAGATGCGCTGGCCCTCGGCCCGCAGCGCTCGCGCGTCGACGCCGGGGATCTCGCCGTCCCGCATCACCGCACGCCCCCGCACCATGCTGAAGCGCGCGTCGCGACCCGTGCCGGCGAGCGTCAGCGTGCGCAGGGGATCGTCGATCGCGCCCATGCGCAGATCGGCCAGCGAGAACGCCACGAGATCGGCCGCGGCCCCGGGCGCGATGCGGCCGAGATCCGGGCGCCGCAGCGCACGCGCGCCGCCCAGCGTCGCCGCCTCCACGTACTCGGCGAGCAGACCGCGGCCGAGATCACCGTGCTGCGCCTTCGAGAGCTGCACCCCCGTGTCGATCGCGCGGACGAGGTCGGGCGGGAACGAGTCGGTGCCGAGCGCCACGTTCACGCCGGCGTCGAGGTACTGCGAGAGCCGTTCGAGCCAGAAGGCGTAGCGCGCGTTGGTGAGCGGGCAGTGCGCGATGCTGACGCCGGCCGCGGCGAGCCGCGCGAGATCGCCGCGATCCTCGCCGTGCACGTCGGGGTGCACGTCGAGGTAGACGCCGTGCGCCAGGATCAGCCGCTCGTTCAGCAGGCCGCTGCGCTCGAGCAGGCCGAGCGGCGTCGTGCCGCGCTCCCGCTCCAGAACGCCGATCTCCGACTCGAGCCCCTGCGTCGCGTGCGCGCGCACGAGCACGTCGCGCTCGGCCGAGACGCGCCCGGTCGCGGCGAGGATCGCGTCGCTCACGGTCTCCACCCGGCACGGCACGAGCACGCCGGTGACGAGCGGATCGTCGAGCGCCGCGACCGTGTCGAGAAAGCGCACGGCATCGGCGAACGCCGCCTCGCCCCGCGCCTCATCCCAGTGGATCCCGTGCGAGCCGTCGGGACGCGTCACGTGCACCCCCGAGCGGTAGGACGGGCCGAGGAAGGTGCGGATCCCGAGCCCGCTCGCGGTGCGGGCCGTGTCGAGCAGGTCGTCGTGGGTCTCGGCCCACGCGCCGTGGATCTCGGTGGAGATCGGCATCGCGGTCGTTATGCCGTGCAGGATCAGCTGCACGAGCCCGTACCGCCGCAGCGCGCTGCGCTCGGCCGGCGTCAGCACCTCGCGCGGGGCGCGGGCGTACGCCTCCGACCACTCCAGGCGCGCCTCGTGCGCCGGCCCCCACCACGAGTCGAGCAGCAGGTGGTCGATGTCGACGAGCCCCTCGAGATCGATGAGGCCGGGCAGGAGCAGGCTCTCGCCCAGGTCGATGGTCTCGTCGGCCCCGACCTCGAGCCGGCGCGCGGCAGCCCCCGAGGCCACCGCCTCGATGCGCTCGCCGCGCACGAGCACCGTCGCGTCGCGCAGCTCCACGAAACCCGGCCCGCCCGGGCGATCCTCGTCGCACGCGATGACGAAGGCCGCGCGGAGAGCCGTCGCCCCCGTCGCCCCGTGCCCGGCGCTCACGATGCGAGCTTCTCTCGCCGCACCGGCCTCCAGCCCGGCCCGGGCACCGCCGCCCGCAGCGTGCGCGTGTAGGGGTGGGTCGGTTGCGCGAGCAGCTCCGAGGTGACGCCCGCGTCGACGACCCGGCCGTTCTCCATCACGATCATGCGATCCGAGATCTGGTTGACCACCGCGAGATCGTGCGAGATGAACAGGTAGCTCACGCGCCGCTCCGCCTTGATGTCGGCGAGCAGGTTGAGGATCTGCGCCTGGATGGACACGTCGAGCGCGGCGACCGCCTCGTCGAGCACGATGACGCCGGGGTCTGCGGCGAGCGCGCGGGCGATCGCCACGCGCTGGCGCTGCCCGCCCGAGAGCTCGCGGGGGAAGCGATCGAAGAAGCGCTCGGGGAGGCCCACGGCGTCGAGGATCTCCTGCGCCTGTCGGCGCAGCTCGCGCGCCGATCCGACTCGGCCCTCGGCGTGCAGCCGCAGGTTGGAGAGGATCACCTCCCCGACCCGCTGCCGGCCGTTGAGCGACGAGTACGGATCCTGGAACACGTACTGCACCTCGCGCGCCCGGCGCCGACGATCCCGCAGGTGGGTCGGAGGCGCCGAGCGATCCTCGCCCGCGACGGTCACCGCGCCCGAGGTCAGGCGCTCCAGGCCGACGATCATGCGGGCCACCGTGGTCTTGCCAGATCCCGATTCCCCCACGATCGCGAGGCACTCGTCGGGGAGCAGTTCGAAGGAGACCCCGTCGACCGCGACGACATCCTCGCCCTTCGTGCCGCGCGGCGCCGGGAAGACCTTGCGCAGCTCGGTCGCGCTGATGAGCGGCTCGCCGCCCGTGATCCGTGCGTTCATCCCGCGGCCCTCGCCTTCAGCTCTTCGTGCAGTTCCTGGGTGTACTCGAGCACCGGCAGGCGTTCCAGGCGCTCGTCGATGCTCGGCCGCGCCCCCAGCAGCTCGACGGTGTACGGGTGGGTCGGCGCGTCGTAGACGTGCGCTCCCTGCTCCACGATCTCACCCGCGTACATGACCGCGAGTCGGTCGCAGCAGGCGTTCGCGAGCTCGAGGTCGTGGGTGATGAAGAGCAGCGAGAGCCCCCGCGCCCGGCGCTGCTCGTCGAGGATCGCCATGACGTCGGACTGGGCGGTGACGTCGAGCGCGGTGGTCGGCTCGTCTGCGAGGATGAGCTTCGGCTCGGCCAGCAGCACGCTCGCGATCATCACCCGCTGCAGCAGGCCGCCCGACAGCTCGTGCGGGTACTGCCGCAGACGGCCCTCGGCGTTGCGCACGCCGACCTCGTCGAGCAGTTGCACGGCGCGGCGCTCGGCCTCGTCGAGCTTCACCCCGCGATCGCGCACGAGCGCCTCGGTGAGGAAGTCGCCGACCGTGTGCACGGGATTCACGTGCGCCCGCGGGTCCTGGAAGATCATGCCGACGTCGGTGGCGCGGAACCGGCGCAGGCGCTCGCGGTTCATGCCGAGCACCGACTCCCCGGCGAAGCGGATGTCGCCGCGCACCCGGAAGCCCTTCGCCAGCATGCGCATCACCGCACGGGTGGTGAGCGACTTGCCCGAACCCGACTCGCCGACGAGGCCGAGCGCCTCGCCCCGGCCGAGGGTGAGGCTCACCCCGTTCAGCAGATCGAGACGCCGGTACTTGGTGACGAGGCTGGCGTGCAGATCCTCGATCTCGAGCAGTGGTTCGCTCATCGGATGCTCCTTGCGTTCGAGGTGAGGCGATCGCCGATCACCGTGATGCTCCAGACGATCAGCACGATCGCGAGGCCCGCGCTGACCGCCTCGGCCGGCTGCCCGCGCAGCACGGAATCGAAGCCGCTCTTCACCATGAGGCCGAGATCGGCGGTCGGCGGCTGCACGCCGAGTCCCAGGAAAGAGACGGCCGCGAGGTCGACGACGGCGAAGCCGAGCGACGATACGGCCTGCGCGGTGACGATGGGCTGCACGTTCGGCAGGATCTGCCGGAGGCTGATCCCGAATCCCGACTGCCCCTGCAGCCAGGCGGCCTGCACGTAGGGCATGTTGCGCTCGCGCAGCGCGGCGCCGCGCACCACGCGGGCCACGTAGGGGATGTAGCCGATCGAGAGGCCGACGACCACCGTCATGAGATCCGGCCCGAAGATCGCGACGGCGATGAGGCCGAACACGATGCCGGGCACCGCGAACAGCACGTCGAGCACCCACGAGATCACGGTGTCGACGATGCCGCCGTTCCAGGCCGCGAGCAGCGCGAGCAGCGTGCCGACGACGGTCGCGATGAGGATCACGAGCGTCGGGCCGAGCAGGGTGATCCGGGCGCCCCACATGAGCCGGGACAGCAGGTCCCGGCCGAGGGCGTCGGCGCCGAGCCAGTGCTCGGCGCTCGGACCCGCCAGCGCCGAGAGCAGATCCGGGTGGTTCGGGTCGTAGGGGGCGAGCCACGGCGCCAGCACCGCGACCACCACGATGACGGCGAGCACTCCGCTCGCCACGAGGCCCCACGCGCCGAGACGGCGCGCGAGGAGGGTGGCGAAGCCCGGGTTCTGATTGCGCGCCGCGGTGAGCGCGATTGCTGTGGTGCTCGGCGCGGTCATTGTGTGCTCCCCAGCTTGATGCGCGGATCGATGAGCGTGTAAAGGAAATCGACGATGGCGTTGATGATCACGAAGGTCACGACGAGCACGAGCACCACGGCCTGCACCACGGCGAAGTCGCGCTGCAGGATCGCGCGCACGAGCAGCGACCCGAGGCCGTCGAGCGCGAAGACCGTCTCGACCACCACGGCTCCCGCGATGAGCGTGGCGATCGTGAGCCCCATCACGGTGGTGATCGGGATGAGCGCGTTGCGCAGCACGTGCCGGCGGATCACGAGCGGGGCGCGCAGGCCGCGGGCGACCGCGGTCTGCACGTGCTCCCGCCCCTCCTCCTCGAGCACCGAGGCCCGGGTGATCCTCGCGAGATAGGCCGCGCTCGCGACCGCGAGCGCGACGGCCGGGAGGGTGAGGTGCCAGATCGTGTCGAGCCCTCCCCCACCACTGCCGTTGGTGGGGAACCACCCGGTCCCCACCGCGAAGAGGCTGATGAGCGCCACGCCGATGACGAACGTCGGGGTCGCGAGCCCCAGCGTCGCGACCGTGGTCACGAGCTGATCGACCCAGCCGCCCCGCAGCGAGGCGAGCAGTCCGAGACCGACGCCGACGATCGCGATGAGGATCGTCGCGTAGGCGATGAGCGCCGCCGTGGTGCCGATGCGGCCGGAGAGCAGATCGAGCACGGGCTGCCGGTAGACGATCGAATCGCCGAGGTCGCCCCGGAAGACGTCGCCGAGCCACGCGAAGTAGCGCACGAACAGCGGGTCGTCGAGGTGGTACTGCTCGGTGACACGGGCGATCTGCTCCGGGGTCCCGCCCCGGGGGCCCAGCACGAAGCTGAGCGGGCTCCCGGGGGCGAGATACATCAGCCCGAAGACGATGAAGGAGGTGACGACCAGCACGAGCAGCAGCCCGCCGGTGCGCCGCAGGAGGAACGAGGGAATGGACATCTGACCCTACTCCACCCCTCCGATGGTCGCGGCCCAGGGGTAGCTCAGGTAGGCGGACGACGGGACGGCGCCCGAGATGTCGGAGTTCTGCACCATGATGACGGGCATGAAGTTGAACGGCACCCAGGGCAGGTCGCGGGTGATCTTCTCCTGCGCGGCGATAGTGTGCTCGGCGCGGGCCTCGGGGTCGAGGGTGCGACGCGCCTCCGCGATGTCGTCGCCCGCCGCGTCGTAGCCGGTGAAGTTGCCGGTGCCTTCGGGCGCCAGCGCGACGTAGACGGAGAGCGGATCGGCGAAGTCGCCGTAGTAGGTCGTGAAGAAGCCGTCGAGCCCCTCTCGCGCGGTCTCGTCGAAGTAGAGGTTGCCGAACTGCTCGACCGGGATCACCTGGGTCTCGATGTCGAGGCCGATCGCCTCGCCCGCCGCCTGGATGAGATTGGCGGTCTGCTCGTGCACGGCCGAGGAGCCCTGCACGCCGAGCACGATCTTGCCCGAGACGTCGCCGGCCTCGGCGAGCATCTCCTGAGCCTTCTCGATGTCCGGTTCCGTGCTGAAGCCGTCGAAGGCCTCCTGGAAGAGCGCCGCCTGCGGACCGGTGCCGAAGTAGGCGGGCCCGGTGAGCACGGGTGCCGGTGCGGCCGCACCCTGGAACACGACGTCGCCGATCGCCTGACGGTCGATCGCGGCGAGCAGGGCAGCGCGCACCTCGGGCTTCGAGAACGGCCCCTCGGTGCTGGTCGCGCGCATCGTCCACATCGTGAACGACTCGCCGAAGACGATCTCGGCGTCGCTGCCCTCGATCTGGGTCAGCCCGGCTGGCGGCAGGTAGAAGAACTGCCCGTCGGAATCGCCCGAGCGCAGCGAGTTGATGGCGGTCGACTCATCGGCGATGAAGGTGAAGTCGAGGTTCTCGACCAGCGGCACGAGCTCCGCGTCCCAGTAGTCGGCGTTCTTCTCGAGGCGCAGGTTCTTGCCCGGGTCCCAGCCGGCGAGCGAGAACGGGCCCGAGCACATGAGCCCGCCCTGCGGCGTGCCGAACCGCTCGCCCGCGGCCTCGGCGGCCGCCTGCTGCACGATGGCGCCCGCCGCGCTCGACATCGCCTGCTCGAAGAGGGCGTCGGGCTCCGTGAGGCGCACGGTCACCTCGCGGTCGCCGGTCTTCTCGACCGACTCCACGCTCGAGAAGTAGTCAGCGTAGTACGACGCGCTGTCCGCACCGACCTGGCGGCCGAGGGAGTAGACGACGTCGTCGGCGCTGACCGGGCTCCCGTCCCAGAACGTCGCGTCCGAGCGCAGCGTGTAGACGACGGTGCGCTCATCGGGGTTCTCGACCGATTCGGCCAGGCCGTTCTCGATCTCGAGTTCGGGCGTGAGGCGCATCAGGCTCTCGCAGAGATTCGAGATGACGGTGTTCTCGGCGTAGTTGTAGGTGAACATCGGGTCGAGCGAGAGCGGCTCGTACGGCAGGTTCCACGTGACGGTGTCGACGGGAGCCGTGCCGGCCGGCGTGGTCGTCGCGAGGCTCGAGAAGTCGAGCTCGAAGGCGGCGTCTCCGCCGTCGCCGCCGGACGCGTCGCCGCCGCCTGCTCCGCCCGAGCAGGCGGTGAGGGCGAGTGCGGCAGCGGCTGCCGCGGCGCCGACAATCATGAGGGTTCGTTTGGACACGGGAAACTCCTTCGTTTCGGAGGTCGGTACGGGGTGGTTCGGGTGGTTCAGGGGGTGGTGTCTCGGATGGTGGCGGGGTCGGGGTCCTCAGCCGGCGGCAGGCGGGCGCACCTCCGCCCCGCCGCGGATCACGCGCATCGGTGCGGGGCGGTCCGTGACGAGCTGGGCGATGCTCTCGGCGGCGAATTCGAGGCGCGTCGCGCTCTGCGGGCCGGCCCAGTCGGCGATCTCAGAGATTCCGAGCATCTCGCCGCCGGCGACCCCGGCCAGGCGCCAGGCGCGCTCCAGCTCGGCATCGGTGAGCGCTCCGGTGCGATACGCGAGCAGATGCGCGCGGTCGACCATGCTGCCGGTGCCGAACGGGCTCCAGGCGTCGCGCACTCCGTCCGAACCGAGCGCGAGGCGCACGCCGTGCCGTTCGAACCGGTCGAGATCTGGCACCGGATCGGGCCCGAGCGCGCAGGTCGCGATCCAGATGCCCGCCTCGGCGACGCGATCGAGGGTCTCGCCCAGGCTGGGCAGCGATGCGTCGCAGAGGGCGAAGGCGTGGCCGATGGTGACGCGCCCCTGCCGACCGCCCGCGATGGTGCGGGCGGCGATCTCGCGGATCTGCGCGAGTCCGTCCTCCCCGCCGTCGTGCAGATGGATGTCGAGGTCGCGGCCGGCGCGATCCGCGAGCCCGAAGATCGCATCGAGGTGCCCGTGCAGATCGCCCTCGAGCCCGCCCGGGTCGATTCCGCCCACGAGATCCGCGCCGGCGTCGAGCGCGGCGGCCATGACATCGAGGGTGCCGGGGTTCGTGAGCAGGCCGAACTGGGGGAAGGCCACGATCTGCACGGTGAGGTGCGGCGCGAGCCGCTCCGCAGCGGCGCGCACGCCCTCGACGTTCGCGGTGCCGAGTTCGCTCGACACGTCCACGTGGGCGCGCATCGCCAGGGTGCCGTTCTCGAGCGCGTGCGAGAGCAGCGCGTGGGATCGCTGCTCGACCGACGCGTCGAAGCCGAACTGGGTCGCGCGGTCGTTCTCGATGAGCTCCCGCAGCGTCGCGGCCGGGCGACGCGACATCCAGGGCGCACCCCACGACGTCTTGTCGGGATGGATGTGGGCATCGACCAGACCGGGGGTACGGAGCAGCTGTCGCTCGGGGGTCGCCGTCATTGGTTGGACCTTTCTCGTCTCGTGTCGATCGCTGCCGCCGCGACCGGGGTAGCGGCCGGCGACTCGTCAGACATATGATAACCATACAAGCTACCCGATACTGCAAGGATGGTCACGTGCGCCAGATTCAACGACGATCTCTCGTCGACACGGTCGTCGACGAGCTGAAGCGCGAAATCGCCCAGGGGAGCTGGGCGATCGGAGATCGGATCCCCTCGGAGGCCGAGCTCACCACCACGCTCGGCGTCAGCCGCCCCTCCGTGCGAGAGGCCGTGCGATCGCTCGTGCAACTGGGGCTCCTCGAGACCCGCCAGGGCGACGGCACCTATGTGGTGGCGACCGACGCGACCCAGGTCGCGCTGCGCCGGGCCCTGCGCTCCGCCGACAGCCGCGAGGTCATCCGCGTGCGGCGGGCGCTCGACGCGCTCGCCGCACGGGAGGCGGCGGAGTTCCGCAGCGAGACCGACCTCGCCTATCTCGCCGAACAGCTCCGGCAGCGCAGCGCAGCCGTCGCCGCGGGCGACACGGCGGCATTCGCGGAGGCCGACCTCGCATACCACCTGGGCATCGCCGCCGCCTCGGGCAACCGCCTGCTGACCGACATCTACGCGAGCTTCGACGGCTCCATCCGGGAGTCGGTCGCCGACGCCTCCTGCCTCGCCCGGGGCGCAGACCCCGATCGCGCCGACCTGCACGACGCGCTCTTCCGAGCGATCGATGCGAGAGACCCCGAGGCGGCCCAGTCCGCTGCGCTCGGTGTGCTCGAGCAGCAGGAGCGGTTGCTCGATGAGCACCCCTGAACGCCGCCACGGCATCGCCGCCGGAGTACTGATCCTCGCCGTCGGCCTCAGCGTCCGCTACCCGATCACCTCCGTCTCACCGCTGCTCGGCGAGATCGCGGCCACCTATGGCCTCTCCGCCTCCGGGCTCGCGGTGCTGAGCGCCATCCCGGTGCTGCTCTTCGGGCTCGCGTCGCCCCTCGCCCCGCTGCTCGTCTCCCGGCTCGGCCTCACCCGGTCCATCTCGGTGCTGCTCGCGGCGCTCGCGGCGGCCACGCTGCTGCGGCCGCTCTCGCCCTCGCTCCTGTTCTCGGGCACCGTCGCGATCGGCGCGGCGATCGCGATCCTCGGCATCCTGGCGCCGCAGGTGATCCGGCACGCACTGGCCGCCAGGGGCGGGTTCTGGACCGGGGTCTACACCACATCGTTCGGAGTGAGCGCAGCGGCCGGCGCGGCGCTCGCGGTCCCGCTGCTGCACGTCTTCGACGACCGGGTGGCGCCGGCGCTCATGAGCTGGGGCATCCCCTTGCTCATCGCGGTCGGGCTCGCGCTCGCCTTCGGCCCCCGCGTCGGCGCCGGGCCCGCGGCGCGCGGCGCCGCCAAGAAGATCGCGCACGGCTCCGTCTTCCGCACCCGGGGCATCTGGGCGGTCACCGGGTTCTTCGGCTGCCAGGCGCTCATCTACTTCTCGCTCACGGCCTGGCTCCCGACGATCGCGGTCGATCGCGGCATGCCGGCCCCGCAGGCGGGTCTGCTCCTCGCCTGGATGAGCGTGGCCGGACTCCCGGCCTCGCTGCTCGCTCCCACGCTCGCCGGGCGGCGGTCGCTGCGCACGAAGCTGATCGTGGGCGTGGGCGTGCTCTCGATGCTCGGGATCGCGGGGCTCGCCCTCGGCCCCCTGGCCCTCGCGCCACTCATGGTCGCCGTGCTCGGCGTCGCGCAGAGTGCGGCGTTCGGTCTCGCGATCGCGCTCATCGTGTTCACCGCGCCGAGCGCCGCCCAGACGGCCGCCTTCTCAGCGACGAGCCAGGGCATCGGATACGCGGCGGCCGCGCTCGGCCCGCTCCTGCTCGGCGTGCTGGTGCAGGCGGGTGTCGAGTGGTCCGCGGCCGTTCTGCTGCTCGCCGTCGCGGCGGCCGGGGAGCTGGCGTTCGGCGTCATCGGCTCGCGCGCATCACTCGGCGAGGATCCCGCCGGCCGCTCGTAGCCCGGTGTGCCGGGTCGTCACCGCGGTCGCCGGGTCGTGCGCCTCGTCGGCTGGGCACCCGGCACCCGCGCTCGAACCCGAGCCCGTTGTTCGAGACCGAGCCGATCATCACCTCTGGACGCGTCGGTCTCGAACAATCGGCTCGGTCTCGCCGAGCGCGCGAGCGCGCGATACGCGCGAAGCGCAGCGAGCGCCGCTACTCGTCCGTGTCCTCTTCGTCGCCGTGCGGCCGCCCCGATTCGAGGTGGGTCGCCGGGCCGAGGTGCGATGCGCCCCCCTCGTCCACCCACTCGTGGCCGAGCTCGTCGTTGTGCGCGGGATCCGATTCGTGATCCGGACGCCTGCGATCCCCATCGGTCTGCATCGTGCCTCCCTGCCTCCGCGGGCCACGCGGGCGCGAAGCCCATGCTCCCAGCGTACGCGCGCCGGCCAGCTTACGATAGAGGGATGAAGCGGATCCTGACCTACGGCACCTTCGACCTCCTGCACTGGGGGCACATCCGCCTGCTGCGCCGCGCGCGCGCGCTCGGAGACTACCTCGTCGTGGCGGCCTCCACCGAGGAGTTCAACGCGGGCAAGGGCAAGAAGACCTACCACGACTTCGAGACGCGCAAGAACATGCTCGAGGCCGTGCGCTACGTCGACCTCGTGATCCCGGAGGAGGCGTGGGACCAGAAGATCCGCGACGTGCAGCGCTACGAGATCGACGCCGTGGTGATGGGCGGCGACTGGGAGGGCGACCCCCGCTTCGAGGTGCTGCGCGACTACTGCGAGGTCGTCTACCTCGACCGCACCGAGGGCGTCTCGACCACCAAGATCAAGAAGGATCTCGGCGTCAACGCCTAGCCGTCGCCGATTCCCACGACTGCGTCGAAACCGACGTTCCCGGATCTCGACTCGCTCCGCTCGCTCAATCGGCGGAGAACGCTCGCTGCGTTCGCTCCACCGGCGGCCGGCAGCCAACAGCGAACTCGGGGCCGGGCATCCGGCGCTGGCGCTTGTGCGGCGGAGAGAAGTGCGATTCTGCACATCTCGAGGACGCAATGTCGCGCTGGCGCCGGATGCCCGGTCCCGAGCTCAGGGAGACTACAGCACCTTCGAGAGGAACGCCTTGGTGCGCTCGCGCTGCGGGTTGCTGAGCACCTCGGCGGGATCGCCGGCCTCCACCACCACGCCGCCGTCCATGAACACGAGCTCGTCGGCGACCTCGCGGGCGAAGCCCATCTCGTGCGTCACCACGATCATGGTCATGCCGCTCTCGGCGAGGCCCTGCATCACCTCGAGCACCTCCCCCACGAGCTCGGGGTCGAGCGCCGAAGTGGGCTCGTCGAACAGCATAAGCTTCGGCTCCATGGCCAGCGCCCGCGCGATCGCCACGCGCTGCTGCTGCCCGCCCGACAGGTGCGCCGGATAGTAGTCGTAGCGCTCTGCAAGCCCCACGCGTGCGAGCAGCTCCATGGCCCGGGACTGCAGCGACGCCTTGTCGCCCTTCTTCAGCAGGTTCGGTGCGAGCATCACGTTCTCGAGCGCGGTCATGTGCGGAAACAGGTTGAACCGCTGGAACACCATGCCGATGTCGCGCCGCTGCTTCGCGGCCTCCTTCGGGTGCATCTCGTAGATCTTGTCGCCGCTCTGGCGATAGCCCACGAGCTCGCCGTCGACCCAGAGCCTGCCGGCGTTGATGGTCTCGAGGTGATTGATGCAGCGCAGGAACGTCGACTTGCCCGACCCCGAGGGGCCGACGAGGCAGAGCACCTCGCCCCGCTGCACCTCGAGCGAGATGGACTTCAGCACCTCGTTCGAACCGTAGGCCTTCGAGACGGCCTCGGCTCTCACCATGGGCGTGTCGGTCGCGTGAACGCTCATGCGCCACCTCCGGGTCGATTGTGCGGCGGCACGATGGTCTCGCCGCCGCCGCTGGGATAGGTCGGCGTCGTCGGGTCGTCGGTGCCGACCACCCCGATCGCCTGCGTCTCGACCGTGGGCTTCATCACGTCGGGCCGCTGCTCGACGCCCTTCGCGAAGTGCTTCTCGAGGTAGTACTGGCCCACCATGAGGATCGAGGTCACCGTGAGGTACCAGAGCGACGCGACGATGAGCATCGGAACCGGCTGATACGTGACGGCCGCGATGTCCCGCTGCCGCCCGTAGAGATCCAGCGTGAACGGCACCGCCGTGACCAGCGAGGTGGTCTTCAGCATCGAGATCACCTCGTTGCCGGTCGGCGGGATGATCACCCGCATCGCCTGCGGCAGGATCACCCGGCTCATGGTGTGCCACCAGCCGAGACCCAGCGCGATCGACGCCTCGTTCTGCCCCTTGTCGACCGAGAGCAGGCCCGCGCGCACGATCTCGGCCATGTACGCCGCCTCGTTGAGCGCGAGCCCGATGATCGCGAGCGTGAAGTAACTCAGCAGATCCTTCGTGTTCAGACTGACGATCGCCTCGGTGAACGGGATGCCGAGATCGATGCTCTTGTAGATGGTGGGCACCAGCCCCCAGAACACCAGCTGGACGTAGACCGGCGTACCGCGGAAGAGCCAGAGGTAGACCCAGGCCACCGCGGCGACCACGGGATTCGGCGACTGCCGCATCACGGCGATGGAGACGCCGAGCACGATGGCGATGATCATCGAGTAGACGGTGAGCTGCAGGGTGTACCACGCGCCCGTGACGATCCGGGTGTCGAACAGGTACTTGCCGACCTCGCTCCAGTTGTACACCGGCCGATTGAAGGCCATGTCGTAGAGGAAGAGCGCGACGATGATGATGAGCACCGTGGCGAACACCGTGCGCCACGGGTGCCGCAGCCTGATCGCCTGAATGCTCTGCGGGCCGGGGGGCGAGTCGCCTCCGGCGGAATGACTGGTCATGGGGATGCTCCTATGCTCCTAGTTCTCACCCGCGTTGATCGTGGCCGTGGTCAGTGCGCCCGCCTCGACGCCCGCGCTCGTGAGGATCTCGAGATATGTGCCGTCGTCCATGAGCGACTGCACGGCCGCCTGCACGGCCCGCGTCATCTCGCTGTCCTTGGGCGTCACGAGCCCGTACGGCGCGGCGTCGAACATCTCGCCGACGAGCTCGATCTTGTCGGGCAGCTGCAGCGCCGCGTCGCCCGAGATCGGCGAGTCGGCCGAGAACGCGACCGCACGGCCGTCCACCACCGCCTGGGTCACTTCCGGCTGCTGGTCGAGCACGAGGATGTCGATGGGCTCCTCGCCGTCGGCCACGCACTTCGCGCTGCGGGCGGGCAGCTCGTCCTGCTCCTGCACGGTGGTGGCTTTCACCGCGACCGTCAGGCCGCAGGCGTGCTCGGGATCGACGTCCTGTCCCACGGCCGCGGCCCACTGCGAGCCGGCGTTGAGGTAGTTGATGAAGTCGACCGACTTCTGGCGTTCGACCGTATCGGTGAACGATGACGAACTCATGTCGAGCGCGCCCTCCTGGATGCGGGGGATGATGCTGTCGAAGCTCATGTCCTCCCACTGCGCCTCGAGCCCCAACTTGGCCGCGACCGCGTCACCGAGGTCCACACCCCAGCCGACCGGCTCGCCCTCGGCGTTCTTGTACTCGTTCGGGGGGTAGTTGGGGTTGATGCCGACGCGCAGCACGCCCGATTCCCGCACCTCTTCGGGCAGCAGCTCCACGGCTGCCGGGTCGGGCTCGATCCCGTCGAGCACCGCCGCGTCTGCGGTGGTGCGCTCCACGCCATCGGTGTTGGTGCAGCCCACGAGGGCGAGAGCGGCGACAGCGGTCAGGGCGGGGAGGATATGGCGGATCTTCATCGATTCTGTTCCTTCGGTGGTTCTGGGCGTGCTGCATTCGGTGCGACGATCGCGCCGATGATGCGGGCCCCTCCCCGGTTCCCCCGCATCATCGACTCCGATCGGTCAGGCGTGTCAGGTGTGTCTGGCGGTGCCGGCGTGTCAGGCGGTGCCGGCGTTGACGGTGGCCTCTTCGAGGGCACCGGACTCGATCCCGGCGGCCGTGAGGATCTCGAGGTACGTGCCGTCGTCGATGAGCGACTGCAGCGCCGCCTGCACCGCCTCGGTCGTGCCGCTGTCCTTCTGCGTCGCGAACCCGTACGGCGCGGCGTCGAAGACGTCGCCGACGGTCTGGAGCTGGTCGGAGAGCTTGGCCACCGCGTCGCCGGTCACCGGGAGGTCGGCCGAGAACGCATCGGCGCGTCCGTCGACGACCGCCTGGGTCGCCTCGGGCTGGCCGTCGAAGCGCAGCACCTCGATCGGATCCTTCCCTGCGTCTTCGCAGGCCTGCGACTTCGCGGGGAGCTCCTCGGTGTCCTGCACCGTGGTCGCCTGCACCGCGACGGTCAGACCGCAGGCATCGTCGGGGTCGACATCCGATCCCGTGGCGGCGGCCCACTGGGTGCCGGCGTTCAGGAAGTTGACGAAGTCGACCGACTCCTGCCGTTCGACCGTATCGGTGAACGACGACGAACCCATGTCGAGGCCGCCCTCCTGGATGCGCGGGATGATGCTGTCGAAGCCGAGGATCTCCCATTCCGGCTCGAGGCCGAGCTTCGCGGTGACGGCCTCGGCCAGCTCCACGCCCCAGCCCACGGGGTTGCCGTCGGCGTCCTTGTACTCGTTGGGCGGGTACTCCGCATCGGTGCCGATGCGCAGCACGCCGGAGTCCCGGACCTCGTCGGGCAGCAGATCGACTGCGGCCTGGTCGGGCTGGATGGCGCTCGTGTCGGCGCTCTCGCCGCCACCGGCGCCGCCGCCCTCCGTCTCGGCGTTGTTGACGCAGCCGGTGAGCGCGAGCGCTGCGGCCGCGGCGAGCGCGGGAAGCGCGTATCGAATCTTCATTGATCCCTCCAGTTGGGAAGACCGGGTCGCCCCGGTAGTGCAATCTCGCTCCGAGTGTACTGCGCGGCGCGTTCCGATCGACTACAGAGTCTCTCCCCCGGTCCATACCAGCACTGGAGCCGGGCGGGCGCCGCCGCGGGATTCCGCGGCGTGCGGCTCCGCGAGGGCAAGATAACGTTCCGGTCACCTCCGCTCGCCCGCGAACGCCGGATCCGTGCAGCTCGGAACTACCCGCGCCCCACGCGACTGTCAAGCCCTGGCCTCGATACCGAATCGTTACCTAGGCTGAGGGCACCACCTGGACACGACCCACGGCGCGACCCGCCGGGGAACGACCCGCCAGGGAACGACGAGGACGAAGACCCGAGAGCACGTCATGAGCACCACTACCGACCGGAGTCGCGGCGCGCGCCCGGTCGAGCGCGGGCGCACCGGGCATTCCGGGCGCTCGGACGCGACCGGCAGACCGGGTGCGCCGCGCCCGCACGCGGTGCGGCGCGACATCCAGGGGCTCCGTGCCGTCGCCGTCGCGCTCGTGCTGGTCTACCATCTCTGGCCCGCGAGCCTGCCCGGCGGCTACATCGGCGTCGACGTCTTCTTCGTCATCTCCGGCTTCCTCATCACCGGCCAGCTGCTGCGCGAGGCCGAGGCGAGCGGCCGCATCGACCTGCCCCGCTTCTGGGCGCGACGCGCGCGGCGCCTGCTGCCGGCCGCGCTGCTCGTGCTCACGGTCACACTGCTCGCGGTGTGGATCTTCGCACCACGCGGATTCCTGCCCTCGTTCCTCGTGCAGCTCGCCGCGTCGGCCGCCTATGTGCAGAACTGGGTGCTCGCGGGGCAGTCCGTCGACTACATGGCGGCGGAGGCGCAGGTCTCGCCCGTGCAGCACTACTGGTCGCTGTCGGTGGAGGAGCAGTTCTACATCCTGTGGCCGCTCGTCGCCGTGCTGGCGGCGGCCCTCGCGATCCGCGCAGCACGACGGCGCGGCGCAGCCCCGCGCATCCGCACGGCGCTCGCGCTGCTCGTGGGGATCATCGCACTCGCATCGCTCGCATTCTCGGTGCTCACCACGGCGGCCGATCCCTCCCGGGCCTACTTCGTCACCACCACCCGGGCCTGGGAGTTCGCGATCGGCGGGCTCCTCGCCTGCCTCGCAGCATCGCCGGCCGGATGGCTCGATCGCGCGGGTCCGGGCGTGCGCTCGGCGGCCGCCTGGGTCGGACTGGCGGGCATCGCGGTCTCCGCCGGGGTCTACAGCGATTCGACGCCCTTCCCCGGCGCGGCCGCCCTGTTGCCTGTGCTCGCCACCGCTCTCGTCATCGCGGCGCAGGAGCCCCGGAAGAGGTGGTCGCCGCGCGCACTCCTCGCGGCACGGCCCATGCAGTGGCTCGGCGACGTCTCGTACGGCGCCTACCTCTGGCACTTCCCACTCATCGTGATCCTGCCGTTCGTGCTCGGCAGGAGCCTCGGTATCGTCGGTGGGCTCGTGGTCATCGCGATCACGCTCCTGCTGGCCTGGGGCTCGAAGACGTTCGTCGAGGATCCGTTCCGCACGCGCCTCTCGCGCTCGTGGCCCGACGGCCGCGCGATCGCGATCACCTCGGCCGGCATGGCGGCGATGCTGGTGTTTTCGCTCGTCGGGGTGCACACCGCGGATCGCGCGGTCGAGACCGAGCGGGTGCGCGTCGCGGCGGCGCTGCAGGATCCGGAGCCGTGTCTCGGCGCCACCGCGCTCGCGCCCGGTTCGCGCTGCGAGGCGCTGCCGGAGCGCCTGCCGATCCCGGAACCCGCGCTCGCGGACAAGTCCCCCGAGCGCTGCCTCGACGACACGGAGGGCAGCGAGCCGAGCCTCTGCGAGTACGGGAGCGCCCGCGCCGACGCCGAGCGCACTGTGGCCCTCGTCGGCGATTCGCACGCCGAGCAGTGGCTGCTGCCGCTCGACCGGATCGCGCGACAGCAGAACTGGCGACTCGTGGTGATGGCGAAGGCCTCGTGCCCGTTCACCGCGGCGCACCGCGATTTCGTGTCGTCACCGGAGGCCGAGAACACACAGCTGCGCCAGGACTGCGCGCGGTGGAACGACCGGGTGCTCGATCGCCTGGAGAGCGACCCGAGCATCGACACGGTCGTGACCTCGGCCAAGGCATCGAATCGCGTCGTCGCCGAGACCGGTCGGAGCTGGCGCGAGACCGCCGTGCGCTCCTACGAGGAGCGGTGGAGCGAACTGCCCGAGTCGATCGAGCGGGTGATCGCGATCCGCGACACCCCGCAGCTGCCGGACGACGTGCTGCAGTGCGTCTCGGAGCAGGGCGAGCGCGCGGCCCGCGAGTGCGCGGTGGATGTCGAGGAGGCCATCACCGAGGACCCGCTCGCGGAGGCCGCGAGCACGACCGAGCAGGCGGAGCTGATCGACCTGAGCGACTACTTCGTGGTCGGGGACGCCGTGCCGCCGGTGATCGGCGGCGTGCTCGCGTTCCGCGATTCGCACCACCTCAGCTGGGCCTACGCCGAGATGCTCGCCGACCCCCTCGCCGAGCGCATGCACGCCGCATTCGACGAGGATCCGGAGGCCGACTCCGGCGCCGAGTCCGACGCGCGGTCACGCACCGACGCGGGATCGAGCACTGATCCGGCATCGAGCACCGATCCGGCATCGAGCACCGATCCGGGATCAGGCGCCTGAGTCACCACCATCTGCCCCGGCGAGCCCGTTCTCGGCGAGCCACTGCCGTGCGAGCCGCTTCGGGATCCGGCCCAGCCGGGCGTCGATGATCAGTTCCCGCAGCAGGTCCCCGTCGATGCGGTCGAGGGGGCCAGCACCGCCGGGGAGCCGTCGAAGTGCGGGATCGTGAACAGCGACTCGGGAAAGCCGGCGAGCAGCGCCCGCTTCGCCTCGGCGCCGTCGACGCGGATCCCCAGCACGAACCCGGGCGGCCACTCGCGCCCGGGCTCCGCGAGCTGGGCGAGGTCGACCTTGCCCGGCGGCCGCTCCCGCCCTCCCGCGGGCTCGCCTATCGCGGGCGTGCCGCCCCGGGGCTGCGAACGGTCAGGCCGGCGCGCGCGGCGGCGGTCATCAACTCGACGTCGTAGCTGATGAACTCGTCGGCCTCGACGCGGAGCGCCGTCGCGAGATGCACCGCGTCGGCGCTGCGGAGCCCCCACGCGGAGGTCGCCGCGCGCTGCAGGTCGATGCGCTCGAGATCGATGAGTTCGACGGCCCCCAGGATCTCCGCCACCGCTTCGGGGTAGATCGAGCGTTGCCGGTCGGAGGCGCAGTGCAACTCGGTGTGGAGCAGCCATGACGAGACGCACGCGCTTCCCCGCTCGAGCTGCAGGTCGACATAGTCCGCCAGTTCGACGGACTCACGCTCCTCGACGAGGAGCTTGAACGCGGCTGAGGGATCGAGGTAGGCGATCACCAGCGGCCCCGGAGGTCGTCGAGCAGGTCGCCGCTGCTCACCGCGGCTGCGCGGGGAACGTCGGCGAGGCGGCGCTTCGGCTGCGCCGCGGCACGAGTCCTCCCTGATTCACGAAGATGCTCGAGCTCCGTGGAGGGCGGAGCCGGCGGAGCCAGAACCGCTACCGGCTTCCCCCGGTTGGTGATCACGAACCGCTCCCCCGCCTGAACACGGGCGAGCACCCGGCTGCTGTCATTGCGCAGCTCTCGGTGCGGGATCGTCTCCATGGGCTGTTCGTAGCAAACTGCTACAGGTGCGCTGCGCGGCGCGAGATCCGCGCCACCCCACCCGAACCCTAGACTCGTGGCCATGCTGACGAGAGAGGCCGCGCGCGCGTACTTCGCCCTGCAGGCGGTCGCCGGTGCGGCCTGGTGGGTTGCGGTGTTCGCGGTGCCCGCGGTGCGGGAGGCCACGCTGGGCGGGTTGGATCCGGCACTCATGGCCGTATTCGACCTGCCGCTGTTCGTCGGGGCGTCCGCGCTCGCGGCGACCGGCCTGCGCTGGGCGGTGTGGATCGCGGCACCGTGGACCGCACTCGTCGCCGGCGGCATGGCGCTCTACGCCACCGGGACGGAGCGGGCGGGGTGGGGCGCGCTCCTCATGATCGCCGCGACGATCGGCAGCGCCGCGGCCGCGCTGCTCGTGCTGAGCGGGCGCATCCCCTCGGAGCGGATGCTCGTGGGCCCGTTCGCCTTCCGCGCGGCACCATCCACGACCGCTCGCGGCCGCGTCGGGCGCACCGGCGCGCAGATCGTCGTGTTCTGGGGTCTGTTCCTCATAGTATTCCCGCTCGCGATCGTCGCGATCGAGCAGCGCTGGGGCCTCCACCTCGATGCTCCCCCGGCCGCGCGCGTCTCGGGAGCGGTGCTGCTCGTCGCGGCGAGCGCGCTCGGCATCTGGTCGGCACTCGCGATGTCGCTGCGCGGCGAGGGCACTCCCCTGCCCGCTGCGATGCCGCACCGCCTTGTGGTGAGCGGCCCGTACCGCTACGTGCGCAATCCCATGGCCCTCGCCGGCATCGCGCAGGGGGTGGCGGTCGGCCTGATGCTCGGCTCCTGGCTCGTGGTGCTCTACGCGCTCGCCGGCTCGCTGTTCTGGAACCGGATCGTGCGCCCGCTCGAGGAGGCCGACCTGCAAGCGCGCTTCGGCGCCGAGTTCGCGGCGTACCGGGATCGCGTGGCGTGCTGGATCCCGCGCCCGCGGCGCTCGGTGCGCCCGCCCGCCGGTTGAGCACGGGCGCCGTCCCGACTCTTCGCCAACAGCCTCGAAGCACCCACCACCCAAGATTCCATCTTCGCGCGCCAGTTCTTGTCACCTCACGCGAGGTTTGGTGACAAGAACTGGCGCGCGAAGACGGGTTTCGGCCGGAATCGATCGGGATCGGTGTGCACCGAGGGGTGGGCGGCCTCCGAGGTGCGCGATCCGCCTGTGGAAGGCGTCCGCGAGATCGACGAGAGGGTTTCGGCTCCGCTGCGCTTGCTCAACCGGCGGATCGCGGGTTGCTCCGCACACGAGCACGGGCCTACACTGAAGAAAGTTCGTCTAGACGAACTTTTATCTTCACCCCCTCCGGAAAGGATCTCGATGCGCCCCCGCGCCCGACTGCTCACCGCGACGAGCCTGCTGGCCACCGCTGCGCTCGCGCTCTCCCTCTCGGCCTGCTCCGCAGATGCCGGGGGCGGCTCGGCCGGGAACGGTGCGCAGGACGGGAAGCCGGTGGTGCTCACGACCTTCACGGTGCTGTCCGACATCGCCCAGAACGTCGCGGGCGATCACCTCGAGGTGCGATCGATCACGAAGGTCGGGGCCGAGATCCACGGCTACGAGCCCACCCCGGGCGACATCGCGCAGGCGTCGCAGGCCGATCTGATCCTCGACAACGGGCTCAACCTGGAGCTGTGGTTCGAGCAGTTCGTAGACTCGGTCGACGTGCCGCACGTGGTGGTCTCCGAAGGGGTCGAGGTCATCGACATCAGCGAGGACGCATACGCCGGAACCCCCAATCCGCACGCCTGGATGAGCCCGCTGAACGCCCAGATCTACGTGGACAACATGGTCGCCGCGTTCAGCGAGCTCGACCCGCAGCACGCCGAGGACTTCGCGGCGAACGGCGCCGCGTACCGGGCCGAGCTGCAGCAGATCAACGATGAGCTCGTCGCGGAGCTCGCCGCCCTGCCCGAGCAGCAGCGCGCGCTCGTCACCTGCGAGGGCGCCTTCTCGTACCTCGCGCGGGACGCCGGACTCGCCGAGCGGTACATCTGGCCGGTCAACGCCGAGCAGCAGGCCACCCCCCAGCAGATCGCCTCGGCGATCGAGTTCGTGCGCGACAACGACGTGCCCACCGTGTTCTGCGAGTCGACGGTCTCCGACCGACCGATGCGCCAGGTCGTCGAGGCGACCGGGGCGTCATTCGGCGGGACGCTCTACGTCGACTCCCTGTCGGAGACGGACGGGCCGGTGCCGAGCTACCTCGACCTGATCCGCTACGACACCGACACGATCATCGCGGGGCTCGCCGGGGGCGCCTCGTGACGCCCGCGATCCGGGTGCGCGACCTCGCCGTGCGCTACGGCGAGGTCGTCGCCCTCGACGGGGTGAGCCTCGACGTCGCGGCGGGCCGGGTCACCGGCCTGATCGGCATGAACGGATCGGGCAAGTCGACGCTCTTCAAGACGATCATGGGGATGGTGCGCCCCGACGCCGGCGTCGTGCGACTCGAGGGCGCCGATCCCGCTGCCGCCCGCAGGCAGGGCCTGATCGGCTACGTGCCGCAGAGCGAGGATGTCGACTGGAGCTTTCCCGTCTCGGTGCGGGACGTCGTGATGATGGGCCGATACGGATATCAGGGCCCCACTCGCCGCGCGCGCGCCGCGGACCGGGGCGCCGTCGACGAGGCACTCGCCCGCGTGGAACTGACGGAGTACGCCGATCGCCAGATCGGGCAGCTCTCCGGCGGGCAGAAGAAGCGCGCCTTCGTGGCCCGCGGCATCGCACAGGACGCGCGGATCATGCTGCTCGACGAGCCGTTCGCCGGCGTGGACAAGCGCAGCGAGGCCACGATCGTGCGTCTCCTGCGCGAGCTCGCCGAGGACGGACGCGCGATCCTCGTCTCCACCCACGACCTGCACGCGCTGCCGCAGCTGGCCGACGAAGCCGTCCTGCTGCTGCGCAGCGTGCTCTTCCACGGCTCCGTCGCCGAGGCCCTGCGGCCGGAGAATCTCGCCCTGGCTTTCGGCCTCGACGTGCTCGACACCCCCACTCGTCATCCTGCGGGAGCTTGCGACTCGCAGGATCTTAGCGATGGATCCTGCGACTCCTCCGTCGCGCAGGATGACCGTGAGGGGGACACCGCGTGAACGCCCTCGATCTGATCCTCGAGCCCCTGCAGTACGACTTCATGCTGCGGGCGCTCATCACCACCGTCATCGCGGCGATCGTGTGCGCCCTGCTGTCGTGCTGGCTCGTGCTGATCGGCTGGTCGCTCATGGGCGATGCGGTCTCGCACGCGGTGCTGCCCGGGGTGGTTCTCGCCTACGTCTTCGGCGCACCCTTCGCGCTCGGCGCGCTGGTGTTCGGCTTCCTCTCCGTGGCGCTCATCGGCGCGATCCGCGGCACGAGCCGCGTCAAGGAGGACGCCGCGATCGGCATCGTCTTCACGACCCTGTTCGCACTGGGGCTCGTGCTGATCTCGGTCACCCCCAGTCAGACCGACCTGACGCACATCATCTTCGGCAATATCCTGGGCGTCTCCAACGGCGACCTGACGCAGATCGCCGTACTGGCCGCGGTCGCGTTCGCGATCCTCGTGCTCAAGCGGCGCGATCTCACGCTGTACGCCTTCGATCCCACACACGCCCACGCGATCGGCCTCTCGCCGCGCTTCCTGGGGGCGCTGCTCCTCGGACTGCTCGCGCTCACCTCGGTGGTCGCGCTCCAGGTGGTCGGCGTGATCCTCGTCGTCGCGATGCTCATCATCCCGGGCGCGACCGCCTACCTGCTGACGGACCGATTCGGGCGGATGCTCGTCATCGCGCCGAGTGTGTCGGCGGCGTGCTCCGTCGTCGGCATCTACCTGAGCTACTGGCTCGACGCGTCGCCCGGCGGTCTCGTCGTGGTGGTGCAGGGCTGCGCGTTCGCGCTCGTCTACCTGCTGAGCCCCCGGCACGGGCTGCTCGGCAAGCGCCTTGCGTCGCGCCGGCGCCGGTCGGGGGCGGCGCGACGCTAGCCGCGCCGACCTCGGGCCCCGGCCCGGGCGAGACCGAGCGAGTGGTTCGAGACCGACACGAATATCGGCGCAAGAAAGCTCGGTCTCGAACAATCCCCTCGGGTTCGGTGAACGCAGCGGGGGTGCGGGATCGCGCATCGCGCAGATCCCGCACCCCCGAGCGCGGATCCCGAGCCACCCGCTACTTCGCGACGAAGTAGAGGCGCTTGTTGGCGAACTCGCCGATGCCGACCGGGCCCATCTCGCGGCCGAAGCCCGATCGCTTCACGCCGCCGAAGGGCAGCTCGGCCGCCTCCGCCGCGATGGTGTTGACGTGGGCCATGCCCACCTCGAGCTTCGAGGCGACACGAGCCGCGCGCGCCTCGTCGGTCGAGAACACCGAGCCGCCCAGGCCCAGCGCGCAGTCGTTGGCCAGCTCGAGCGCCTCCTCGTCGCTGTGCACCTTGTACACGGTCGCGACCGGGCCGAAGATCTCCTCGCCGTACGACTCGGAGTCGCGGGGAACGTCGACGAGCACCGCCGGCGAGTAGTAGGCCGCGGGGCCCTCCGACAGCTCGCCGCCGGCGAGCAGGCGCGCGCCCTCGGAGACCGCCTGCTGCACCTGCGCGTTCACGGTCTCCGCCGCCGCGCGCGTCGAGAGCGGCACGTACTCGCCCTCGGCCAGGTTCAGCTGGTCGCCGGGCTTCAGCCCCTCGGCGAGCTTCACCAGCTCGGCCACGAACTCGTCGTAGATGTCGGCCATCACGATGAGCCGCTTGTTCGAGTTGCACACCTGGCCGGCGTTGTAGACGCGGAAGTCCCAGGCGGTCTTCGCGACCTCGGCCACGTCGTCGGCGTCGAGCACGACCATCGGGTCGATCCCGCCCAGCTCGAGCACGGCCTTCTTGAGGTGCGTGCCGGCCTGCGCACCGATGATGGCGCCGGCTCGCTCCGATCCCGTCAGCGAGACGCCCTGCACGCGCGGGTCGGCGATCATGGTGGCGATCTGGTCGTGCGACGTGAAGAGCGCCTGGTACCCCCCGGTCGGCACACCCGCCTGCTCCATGATCTCCTGGATCACGAGATTCGACTTCGCGCAGATATCGGCGTGCTTCAGGAGGATCGTGTTGCCGAGCACCAGGTTGGGGGCCGCGAAGCGGGCCACCTGGTAATAGGGGAAGTTCCACGGCATCACGCCGAGCAGCGCGCCGACGGGCAGGTGCTCGATCACGGCTTTGCCGGGGATCGTCGACGGGATCTCGTAGTCGGTGATGAGCCCGGGTCCGTAGACCGCGTAGTACTCGATGATGTCGGTCGCGAAATCCACCTCGTCGAGGCTCTCGGCGATCGACTTGCCCATCTCGGTCGCGATGATCTCGGCGAGCTCCTCGCGGCGCTCCGCGAAGATCTCCGCGACGCGCTTCACGACCGCGGCGCGCTCCTGCACGCTCCGCTCGCGCCACTCGCGGTAGGCGGCGTCGGCCGCCGCGAGCTGCTGCTCGACCTGCTCATCGGTCGCTGAATCGAAGGTCTCGACAATCTCGCCCGTCGCGGGGTTCTGAACTCGATACTTCGCCATGATTTATCAGTTTCCTGTCTTCACTATCGGCGCGCGAGTGCACGCCGCACTCTCTATCGTCGCATCTCGGCCGGATCTCCGCGAGCGCTTCCGCTGCGGATCCCGCGCTCGCGTCCGCGCCACAGCGACGCAAACTGCGGAGATGCCCGTCGATCGCAACGGTTTACGCCGGTGCGCGACCCAGACGCTCCCCTCCACCCCATCCTGTCCTCCTCTCACCCTGCGTCCTCTCACCCTGCCTCTCCTTCGCGCGTCAGTTCTTGTCACCTCAGCGCGGCTGAGGCGACAAGAACTGACGCGCGAGATGGCAATTCGGCGGGAACACGCGGCTGGCGGGGCTCGGCGGCACGCCGGATCGGCGGGCCCGCTCAGCGCGCGGAACTGCGCGAGACGGGGAACGGGTCGGCGTAGCCCGCCCAGGCCGCCGGCCCGGCCGCGAACTCCGCGTCGGTGAGCGCCGCCGCGTCGAGCGCCGCCGTGAGCGCGCGCCGATCCAGGTCGAGCCCGATGACCGCGACGTCCTGACCGAAACCGAGCACCTCGTCCTCCGCGCTGAACTCGTGGTCGGCGGCCAGCGGGTGCAGGGAGAACATGCAGCCCACCTGCTCCCACTTGGCGGTGATCCGGGGCCGCGAGGCGAGGCGGCAGAGCCCGGCCGAGCGGAGCACGGATCCGAACGCGCCTCGCTCGAACGCCCCGTTCAGCAGCGCGGAGAGCCGAGCGGGATGCATGGGGCGCAACTGCTCGTAGCGGAACGACTCGACGCGCGCATCGGTGATATGCGGGTCGAAATCGTCGTTGAGGATCCCGACCCAGCCGGGCCGGTCTTGCCCCTCGGCGTAGACGACCGGCTCACCCGCGTGCACGACACCGCGGTCGAGCGTCAGCCTGGCCTGCGGGCTCAGGTGGCTGACGACGGCCATGGTCATCGACAGGCGAGGCGTGGGGAGCGGCTCCCAGTTGACGAGGAGCAGCGTGGACGCGAACTCGATCTGCTCCGTGAAGCGCAGGGCGCGCGCGACCCCCACCGCTCCCCCCGGCACGGACCGCACGAAGTAGTCGTCTCGGCGCAGATCGTCGAGCACGTGCGCCGCGTCGACCACGCACGTGATCCCGGTAAGACGGACGCGACCCTCGGCCTCGCAGAACGCTCCGATGATCTCGGTCGTAGAGGCGTGAGCAGGGAACTCCACCACCGCGCGACGCGCAGACCGCGCCCAGGCGACGAGGTCGACCGCTGCGGTTGCGGGATCGGGCGAGGCCGTGAGACGAGCGGCCGGCAGGAGCGTCGATCCGGTCGTCTCTGCGAGACGCCGGGCCGCGCGATGCCGCTCCGGCCCGCACGAGCCGACGACCGCGATCACGTCGATGGGCGTCATGTCCCTCCTCTGGCGGTAAGCGGCAGGACTCGCCCTGCCGCGATATAGACTACATGAGAATCATTCTCATTAATAACCGGAACGTCGGGAGATCGCATGAAGGTCCGAGCCTCACTCAAATCGCTCAAGAATCAGCCCGGGGCGCAGATCGTGCGTCGCCGGGGGCGCGTCTACGTGATCAACAAGCGCAACCCCCGCTTCAAGGGGCGTCAGGGCTGATGCGCCGCACGCCCGGCACCGGGTACTCGCAAGAGATCGCTCCGACGGGCTCCCGGTCATGCTGCGCGAGCAGCGAATCCTCAGAGGAGAACGCGCCGGCGTTTTTCGGATTCGCTGCTGGAGCCACCGCTCCAGCGTCGCAGGATTCACACGCCTGGATTCTGCGACTGCGCGCCGAATGACAGGAACTCCCGCGACTCGCCCGACACGGTGGCGGCAACGGAGCACGTATTTCATGATTGCAACGAACGGCATGATATTGATACGATCGCAGCGGCGGCCGGACCGCGCGGCGCGGTGCTGGGCCACGACGAAGGAGCTGCGATGACCATTCACGACGGCGTTCGCGATCTCGAAGGCGGGATCAAGACCGACTTCAGCACGTCGATGGACTACGGCACGTACCTCGACCTCGACACTCTGCTCTCCGCGCAGTCGCCCGTGAGCCGCCCCGAGCACCACGACGAGCTGCTCTTCATCATTCAGCACCAGACCACCGAGCTGTGGCTCAAACTGGTGCTGCACGAGCTGCGGGCGGTGCGCGAGTACCTCGACGCGGATCGGCTGACCCGGGCGCTCAAGACGCTTTCCCGAGTCAAGCACATCCAGCGCACGCTGGCCGAGCAGTGGTCGGTGCTCGCCACCCTCACCCCGGCGGAGTACGCCGAGTTCCGCAGCGTGCTCGGGCCGTCGAGCGGCTTCCAGTCGTACCAGTACCGGGCGATCGAGTTTCTGTTGGGCAACAAGAACGCCCGCATGCTCGAGGTGTTCGCGGGCACGCCGCAGCACGCGGAGCTCGAGGCGCTGCTGCACGAGCCCACCGTCTACGACTGCTTCCTGCGCCTGCTGGCGCGACGCGGCTATCCCATCCCCGATTCCGTACTACAGCGCGACGTCGCGGAGGCCTGGGTCGAGCACCCCGAGCTGCTCCCCGTGCTCAAGACCGTATACGAGGACGTCGACGGGCACTGGGACGTGTACGAGGCGTGCGAGACCCTGGTCGACATCGAGGACGCCTTCCAGTTCTGGCGCTTCCGCCACATGAGCACGGTGCAGCGCACCATCGGCTTCAAGCGCGGCACGGGCGGATCGAGCGGCGTCGGCTTCCTGAAGCGCGCCCTCGATCTCACCTTCTTCCCCGAGCTCATCTCCGTGCGCACGGAGATCGAGGATCTGCGTGACTGAGAGCGGTGCCCGAGCCGGCACAGGCGGCACGGGCACCCCCGGCTCCCCCGCCGCGAACGGCCCCGCCGTGCTGCCCGGGGTGGTGGATCGCCACGTGCACCTCGGACTCGTGGCGTACGAGGCGCTCGCCGGGTCGCCAGTGGTCGAAGTCCACGACCTCGGCTGGGATCCGGCCGAGATACGCGGGATCGCGGCGGAGCTGAGCGGGGTACGGGTGCGCTACGCCGGCCCCTTCCACACGGCACCCGGCGGCTACCCGAGCGGTCGCAGCTGGGCTCCGGAGGGATCCGTGCGAGAGGTCGAGACCGTGGCGGATGCCGGGGCCGCGGTGGCCGAGGCGCGCGCGGCCGGATCCTCGGCGATCAAGATCACGCTGCACGCCGGCTTCCCCGCCCTGAGCGACGAGTTGCTCGCGGCGCTCGTCTCGGCCGCCCGCGCGGCCGGAGTGCCCGCCGTGGTGCACGCCGAGGGCGACGGCCAGGCGCGACGCGCGATCGAGGCCGGCGCCGACGCGCTCGTGCACGCACCCTGGACGGAGCGGCTGCCCGACGAACTCCTGCGGCGCTCGGCCACACAGGGCATCGAGTGGATCTCGACGCTGGCGATCCACTCGGGCGACGACCTCGAGCGCGCGCTCGACAACGCCCGGCGGTACGCGGCACTCGGCGGCCCCATCGCCTACGGCACCGACCTCGGCAACGGTCCCGCACCGGTCGGCGTGAACGAGCGGGAGATCGAGCTGCTCGGCGAGATCGGCCTCGGCGGCGGGCGCCTACTCGAAGCTGTGATGCCCGCCGCGGATCCCGCCGGATTCCTCGCCTCCCCCGAGCCGCCGCCGCGCACGGCGGCCGAACTCGTCGCCTGGCTGCGCGCGGCTCACCGGTTCCCTCACGGGTTGAACGAGCGAAGCACCCACCCCGCACCTGAGCTCCCGAAGGAATCGCAGGATCCACTCCATGGATTCTGCGACTGCGCGCAGAATGACGACGATCAGAAGGAGCACCCGTGACCACGAACCCCACCACCCTTTCCCCCGCGGCGGAGCGCGCCGCCGCGCTCGACGCCGCCGATCCGCTCGCCCGCTTCCGCGACCGCTTCGTGCAGCATCCCGACGTCGTCTCGTACCTCGACGGCAACTCCCTCGGCCGCCCGGTCGCCGCGACGCGAGAGCGACTGTCGGGCCTCGTCGAGACGACCTGGGCCGGGCGCCTCATCCGCGCCTGGGACGAGACCTGGATGGACGAGCCGACCCGCCTGGGCGATACGATCGGCCGTCTGGCCATCGGCGCCGCCCCCGGCCAGACGGTGGTGGCCGACTCCACCTCGGTGCTGCTGTACAAGCTGGTGCGCGCCGCGCTCGACGCGCGCCCGGATCGCCGCGAGATCGTCGCCGACACCGAGAACTTCCCCACCGACCGCTTCATCCTCGAGGGCGTCGCCGCCGAGACGGGCCGCACGATCCGCTGGATCGAGCCGGATCCCGCCGCCGGGGTGTCCGTCGACGAGGTGCGCGCGACCGCGGGCCCCGACACCGCCCTCGTGCTGTTGAGCCACGTCGCGTTCAAGTCCGGCTACATCGCCGACATGGCGGCGATCACGGCCGTCGCCCACGAGGCCGGCGCGTTGGTGCTGTGGGACCTGTGCCACTCGGTCGGCTCGATCGACGTGCGTCTGGACCAGACCGGGGCCGACCTCGCGGTGGGCTGCACGTACAAGTACCTCAACGGCGGCCCGGGCGCGCCGGCGTTCGCCTACGTGGCCGAGCGGCTGCACGACACGATCCGCCAGCCCATCCAGGGGTGGCTGGGCACGGCCGACCCCTTCGCCATGACCGAGGCGTACGCGCCCTCCCCCGGCATCCGGCAGCTCATCTCAGGCACCCCGCCCATCGTCGGCATGCAGCCGATGCAAGACATGCTCGCGCTCATCGAGGAGGCCGGCGGCGAACGCAGCGGCACGACCGGGATCGCGGCGATCCGACGCAAATCGCTCGCTCTGACCGACTTCGTGATCGACTACGCCGACGAACATCTGGCCCGCTTCGGCGTGCGGGTGATCAGCCCCCGCGACCCGGCGGTGCGCGGCAGCCACGTGACCCTGGAGCACCCCGACTTCCGCCGGCTCACCGCCGCGCTCTGGGAGCGGGGCGTGATCCCCGACTTCCGCCCGCCGCAGGGTATGCGCATCGGGCTCTCGCCGCTCAGCACCTCGTTCGCCGAGGTGGCGCTCGGCCTCGACGTGCTCGCCGAGCTGCTCGAGCGCGACGCCACGACGGCAGACGGCTGATGGAGGTGCTCGACGATCTCGACTCCCGCCCCGGGAGTGCGACCTCGTTGCTGCGCACCGTCATCGGGGCGGTGCTGCGGGATCACGGCGGCTGGCTGCCGACGGCCGTGTTCGTCGAGCTGCTGCGCACCGTCGGGGTCAGCCCGGAGCGTACGCGCACCGCGCTGGCGCGCGTACGGGCGAAGGGCCTGCTCGTCGCCGAGCCGAGGGAGCGGCAGCCGGGCTCCGCGCTGGCCCCGGCGGCCGAGGCCATGCTCGCCCGCGGCGACCGCCGCATCCACGAGCCGCGCAGCATGGACGACGGCGACGCGTGGTGCCTCGTCTCGTTCAGCGTGCCGGAGAGCCAGCGGCAGACGCGGCATCAGCTGCGCAGGCAGCTCTCCTGGATCGGCGCGGGCCACGTGTCGCAGGGCCTGTGGATCCTGCCCGCCTTCCTGCTCGACGAGGCCGAGGACATCGTGCGCCGCCTGGGGCTGGCGGATCGCGCGACGCTGTTCGTCACCCACGAGGTGCACGGCGCGGCGCCGCTGCACGAGCTCGCCGCGCAGTGGTGGGATCTGGGCGCGATCCGAGAACTGCACGAGGGGTTCCTCGCGGCGCATGCCGCCGACCTCGCGGCGTGGAACGCGGATCCCGCGGAGGCCACGGCGTTCCGGCTGTGGATCGGGGCGCTGGATTCCTGGCGCCCGATCCCCTATCTCGACCCCGGGCTGCCGCCCGCGCTCCTGCCGCGCGACTGGCCGGGCGCGCGCAGCGCCGCACTCTACCTCGCGCTGCGCGAGACCACAGCTGCGGCCGCGAGCGCCTACGTCGACGGTGTCGTGGGCGCCGCGGGCTCCGGGCCGTCCGCGGGCTCCGGGCCGTCCGCGGGCTCCGGGCCCTCGGCACGCTCGGGGCCGTCTGCGCCCTCGAAACGCTCCCCCGCCCGAGTCGCGCCGGCGGCGGCTCCGGCGAGGTCCCCGTCGGCGAGCGAGGCCGGCCGCTGAAACATGTCGCCGTAGTGCCCGAGCAGGCTGAGGAACGTCGTCTCGGCCACCGCGCGCTGATCGCTCTGCCCGCGGGTCACCTCGGCGAGCAGCGGCAGGCTCTGACCGGCGACGAGTTCGTGCTCGAGCAGCAGGTCGCCCGCGCTCCAGTCGTAGGCGAAGCCGAGCGCCAGATACTCCAGACCGACCATTGCTTCGAAGGCCCGCGGCAGCTCCCAGCCGTCGCGCACCAGTGCGGCCATGAACGACTCGTACATGCGCAGCGTCTCGGGATTGCGCACCGGGGTGGTGCTGAGCACCTGGATCGTGTTCGGGTGCCGGGCGAAGGCGCGGTAGTAGGCGAGGCCGAACTCCTGGATCGCCTCGCGCCACGGCAGCTCGAGGATCGCCGGATCGTGGATCTCCTGCACGATGAGACCGCGCACGAGCTCGATGATCCCGCGCTGACCATCGATGTGATGGTAGAGCGACGGCGCGCGCACCCCCAGCCGATCCGCGAGCCGCTTCATCGTGCAGGCCGGCCATCCCCGCTCGTCGATGATGGCGAGGGCCTCCCGGGCGATGTCCTCCTCGGTGAGCGGCGGCCGCGTCGGGCGCCCCGGGCGCCGCAGATGGTCGGGATCGCGGCTGCGGTTCATGGCTCGCCCCTCACACTCGTGCCGATGGTCGCACCCGAGGATTTCGTGTTCGAGACAGAACGGAAACGCTTCGATAACGACCCTTGCGCGTCAAATCTAATGCCGTTAGCTTTATGCGACAAGACCTTGCAACGCAGCAGGAAGAAGGCCGTGCATGACTCTGCCCAGCTCCACCGCCACATCCCCCGGCTCCCGCGAATCGGAGGCCGCGCCCGCGCGGGCGCTCACGATCTCCGGGGTGCGGAAGACCTTCGTCACCCCCGAGAAGACCCACGTCAACGCGATCGACGACGTCTCGTTCACCATCGAGCAGGGCGAGTTCTTCGTGATGCTGGGCCCGTCGGGCTGCGGCAAGACGACGCTGCTGCGCGGGATCGCGGGGCTCGAAACGCTCGACGCGGGCGAGATCCGCCTCGGAGACACCCGCATCGACCAGCTGGCGCCGCACGCTCGCCCGGTGAACACGGTCTTCCAGTCTTACGCGCTCTTCCCCCACCTCACGATCGCCGAGAACGTCGCGTTCGGGCTCGAGATGGAGCGCCGCTCCAAGCAGCAGGTGCGGGCCCGCGTCGCCGAGATGCTCGAGCTGGTGCAGCTGCAGGGCATGGCGGGCCGCAAGCCGGCGCAGCTCTCCGGCGGGCAGCAGCAGCGGGTCGCCCTGGCGCGCGCCCTCGCGAAGGAGCCGGAGGTGCTGCTGCTCGACGAGCCGCTCGCGGCGCTCGACCTCAAACTGCGACGCGGCATGCAGTCCGAGCTCAAGCGCCTGCAGCGCACCACCGGCATCACCTTCGTGTTCGTCACGCACGATCAGGAGGAGGCGCTCAGCATGGGCGACCGGATCGCGGTCTTCAATCAGGGCCGCCCCGAGCAGATCGGCACCCCGGAGGACATCTACGAGCGCCCCACGAGCCGGTTCGTGGCCGACTTCATCGGCGAGACCAACTTCCTCGACGCCCCGGTGACCCGCACGGGCGCCCCCGCCGGCGAAGAGCTCGTCGTGACGCTGCCCGGCGGCGATCCGGTCGTCCTCCCGAAGACCGTTCCCACTCCGGACGGCACGGTCACCCTCACGATCCGCCCCGAGCGCATCCGCCTCTCGCCCGGCGGCGAGCGCTTCGCCACCGGGCGCATCTCGAAGCTCGTCTACATGGGCACCGACCTGCGCTGCACGGTCCGTCTCGAGAACGGCGCCGAGCTCGCCGTGCGGGTGCCGCCGCCGTTCGACGCGGGCATTCGGCCCGACGCCGAGGTCTCGCTGTACGCCGAGGCCGAGGCGCTGCGCCCCCTCGCTCCCGAGCCGGCGGCCGGCGCATGAGCACCCAGCTGGACGACCGCACCGGGGTCAACCTCGTGCCGGTGTCGGCGGCGCCCCGCCACACCCGTGCCCCCGGCCGCTTCCCGTGGCCCTGGGTTGCGCCGGCCCTGCTCGTCGCCGCGCTCTTCACGCTCGGCCCGCTCGTCGTGATCGTGGTCTTCTCGTTCATGTCGCGCCCGCCCCAGGGCGGCGGCGTGATCTACGAGTTCACGCTGGAGCCGTACGTCAACTTCCTCTTCCAGACGGACTTCCTCGGCAACACGACCTTCGATCCGCGCTATCTGTCGGTCTTCGGCGATTCGCTGCTGCAGGGCGCGATCACCACGATCGTCTGCCTGCTGCTCGCGTTCCCCATCGCGCTGTGGATCGCCACCCGCCCCGAGAAGCTGCAGAACGTGCTCGTGCTCCTCATCACGATCCCGTTCTGGACCAACCTGCTCGTGCGCACCTACGCCTGGATGCTGATCCTCAACGACAACGGCATCGTGAACAGCGGGCTGAACCTCTTCGGACTCCCGAAACTCGAGCTGCTCTACACTCCGATGGCATCGCAGCTCGGACTCATCTACACGTTCCTGCCGTTCATGGTGCTGCCGATCTACGCGTCGCTCGCCGGCTTCGACTTCCGCCTCGCCGAGGCCGCGTACGATCTCGGCGCGCGCAAGTCGACGGTGGTGCGGCGCATCATCCTCCCCCTCGCAACACCGGGCATCGTCTCCGGGGTGCTGCTCGTGTTCATGCCGGCCTTCGGCTCCTACGTGCAGCCGGTGCTGCTCGGCGGAGGGAAGGTGCTGCTCATCGGCAACCTGATCGCCTCGCAGTTCGGAGACTCCCGCAACTGGCCGTTCGGCGCAGCCCTCTCGGTGATCATCCTCATCGTGCTCATGATCGCGCTCATCGCGATCGCCCTCTACTCCCGGAAGTCCGGGAAGAAGGTGGAGATCTCGCTATGACCGCTCCAGCACCCGCGCGCACCCGGCCCTCGGACGAGCCCGGCGGCGTCGCACCCGCGATCCGCAAGCCGCCGCGCGCCCTCCGGCTGCACGATTTCCCCGGCATCGCGCCGGTCGCCGTGTTCGGGATCATCTTCCTCTACGTCCCGATCCTCATCACCACCGTCTACGCGTTCAACGACGGCGACTCCGCACTCGTCTGGCGGGGGTTCAGCCTGCGCTGGTTCGGCGAGGTCGCCCAGAACACGAACCTGCTGAACGCGCTGATCGTGTCGCTGCAGATCGCCGTCGTGGCCACGGTGGTGTCGACGATCCTCTCGATCCTGTTCGCCCTGTCGGTGGAGCAGCTGCGGGCGAAGGGCAGCGGCATCGCGACCGCGATTCTCACCGCCCCGCTCGTCATCCCGGAGATCGTGCTGGCGGTCGCCACGCTCGGCTTCATCCGGATGATCGGGCTGCAGCCGGGCATGCTCGCGCTCATGCTCGCCCACACCTCCTTCTGCATCCCGTTCGCGCTGATGCCCGTGCGCGCCCGCCTCAAGAGCCTCGGCTCCTCGTACTTCGAGGCGGCGACGGATCTCGGCGCGAGCTCCTGGCAGATGTTCCGGCGCATCACGCTGCCGCTGCTCGTACCCGGGATCATCTCCGGAGCCGTGCTGGCGTTCGTCATCTCGCTCGACGACTTCATCATCTCGAACTTCCTGTCGGCGTCGGGCGCGACCCCGCTGCCGGTCTTCCTCTTCAGCCTGATCCGACGCGGAGCGAGCCCGGCGGTCAACGTCATCGCGACCCTGCTGCTCGTGCTCGCCATCGTCGTCACGACCATCACATTCCTGCAATCACAACGAAGGAGCAAACAGCATGCGTAGAACACACGGCACTGCACGACGCGGTGCACGCCTCGGCACCGCGCTCGCCCTCACCGCGGCCGGCGCCCTGGCGCTGACGGCGTGCGGCGGCGGCGTCACGGACTCCGGGGGCGACGCCGCCGGCGAGGGCGCGTCGACCGAGTACGTCGAGGCGACGAGCGGCGAGGTGAACCTCTACACCTGGAGCGACTACTACCCCGACGAGCTCGTGAAGAAGTTCACCGAGGACACGGGGATCACCCTCAACGTCGACTACTACGACAGCAACGAGAGCCTCGAGGCCAAGCTGCGGGCCTCCGACGGCGCGGGCTACGACGTCGTGGTGCCCACCGACTACATGGTCGAGATCCTGAAGAACGACGGCCTGCTGCTCGAGTTCGATGCGTCGAGCCTGCCGAACGGCGGCAACATCCAGGACGACTTCATGGACGTCTACTTCGACGAGGGCCGCATGTACTCGACGCCGTACCTCTACGGCACCACCTCCTTCGCCTACGACACCGACGTGATCACCGAGGAGCTCACCTCCTGGAGCGACTACTTCAACCCGCCGGAGTCGGCCGGCAAGGTGGGCACCATGAACGATCAGAGCGAGGTCGTGAACTCCGCGCTGCGCGTGACGGGCGGGGAGTTCTGCACCACGGACGGGGCGCAGCTGCAGGCCGCGCAGGATCTGCTCGTCGACTTCAAGCCGCGCGTGGGCACGATCAACAGCGACGGCATCCTCGAGCGCCTCGCCAACGGCGAGCAGGCGATGGCGATGATCTGGAACGGGGCCGCGCACCGCGCGATGCAGGATCGCCCCTCGCTCACCTACGTCTACCCGGAGGAGGGCATCGCGCTCTGGCAGGACAACTTCACGATCCCGGTGGGCGCGAAGAACGTCGACCAGGCGAAGACGTTCCTCAACTGGATGCTCGAGCCTGAGAACATGGCCGTGGCGGTGAACTTCCAGGCCTACGCCTCGGGCGTCGAGGGCACGCAGGAGCTGATGGACGAGGAGCTCGCGAACAGCGAGGCGATCGTCGTGCCCGAGGGCTACGACCTCGCGCGCCCGGTGCCCCCGTGCAACAACGAGGAGATGACGAACTACACGAAGATCTTCGAGACCTTCAAGGGCTGAGCGGCCCGCAGCGGTGGAGGCCCTCGGCGGATGCGCCGGGGGCCTCCACCGCTGCGCGGCGCGGGATCACGCGGCGGCGAAGCCGCCGCTCTGCTCGCCCGCGAGTCCGGAATCGTGCACCAGGTCGAGGATCAGCTCGGGGCCCTGTTCGAACGACAGCCGGTCGAGATCGACCCAGACGACGTTGGGCGAGAGCGTGGACTCGAAGAAGTACCGGCGGCTGCTGAGGTCGGCGACGGTGCGCCAGCGCGTGGTCGAGATGTTGGGACGCGCCTCGTCCACGGTGCCGAACGGCGCCGAGGCGCTGCGGATGACGCTGAAGACCTGCGCGGCGGCACGCCGCGGATCATCGGTCGCCGGCAGGTGCGCCGAGTAGTAGGCCGCGCGGGCGAAGCGCTCGGGCGAATCCGTTCCCCCGGGCAGCGGGTCGCTGCCGCCGAGACCCGCGTACCGGCGCAGCAGTTCGAGCTGCTCGTCGTAGGCGGGCGAATTGGCCATCACGGTGAACTCCGGACCGTGGTGCACGCTCAGCCGCCCGTCCAGGAACTCGATGATCGCCGAGTCGCCGCCGACGTCGGCGAGCGAGATGTGCCCCGTCCCCGGCTTCCCGCCGATCTCGAGCGGCACGATCTGCACGCGGCTCTCGGTGAGCCAGGCGACGGCCTCCGCCACGGTCGCGAAGCGGTCGAGCAGGCACTGGATCGCGTGCTGCAGGCCGAGCGCCGGGCGCTCGGGATCGCGCTCCCCGTAGTCGGCCTCCGTCAGGTACAGGCCGCTCGCCTGGAGACCGGCCTCGTTGAGGCCGTCGACGGCGATCCGCCCGTACATCAGCGCGACGACGCTGCCGTAGTCCGAGACCCAGGTGAAGCCGCCGGGATCACCCGGCGCGCTCTCGCGCTGCGCGCCGCGCGGACGCAGCGCGAGCACCGTGCGGGTCTCCTCGAACCAGTCCATGCTGCGACCGACGAAGACCAGGCCGCTGCCCGGCGTACCCTCTGAGGACCATAGGAAGCGTGTGCACATGGGCTCATCCTACGCAGTTCCTCGCCTGAGGCCGCCCCCGTTAGCGGCCGGTCCCCCGAACGGCAACCCCGATCCCGGATCCCGCGGCGACGGCTAATCTTCGAGAAGCCGGGAGACGCTGGCACGCTGGTGCGCCCGCATGGAGAGAGCAACGAGGAGGAGCGAGCATGAACGACACGGCGGATGGCGATGAGCGCACGGCGGATCTGGGCCCCGACGACACCGCGACGGTCGCGACGATCCTGGCCGAGGTGCGGGACACCGCTCCGACGGCGACGCGCGAACACGCAGCAGAGATGATCCGCTCGCGGTTGGAACGCACGAGGATCGATCTCACCGCCGGCGCAGTCGACGATCACGCCGCGCAGGTCGTCGAGGCCCAGCTCCCTCGCCTCCCTGTCAACCTGCTCAAGGAGCCGTCCGCCGATGCCCGCGCCCTGGCACGTGGGATCGACGGCGAAGTTCTCGATCAGGAGGTGGTCGGCGTGAGGGACGGTCACGAGCACGCCGAGCAGGCGCGCGCCTCGGCGCGCCACCCGCACCTGCCTCGCCTCGACAGCCGCGGTGTACTCGGCCGTCATGGGGACGGCTCGCGCCCGATGCGCTCGATGTACGGAGCGTACGCGGCTCGCACCAGCTCTTCGATCCTCGGCACATCGTCGAGAGTCGCCCTGACCACACTCAGAGGAGTATCCATTCGTTCCAGTATCTCGGCGATTCGGTTCACGATGGGCGCGCGAGAGTTTCAAGTGGCTCGAACAGCTTCGCCCGGCCGAAGAGCGCTCGTCGCCGACTGGACCAACTGATCCGTAGCCGTCGAGATCCAGAGAGGAAACCTATCGAATGATGTTTACTTAATGTCAAAATCGCAATAGCATTGATCTTTGACGACCATCACCAAGGAGTTCTCTTCATGTTCATCGCACCCCCGCTCAGCATCCAGGAGCGTGAAGTGCGTAATGCGATTGAAGAACTCAACCAGGAGCTCAGGATCCATCTTCGGCAGGGCAATCGGTGGGAGGGGGCGCTGCGGCGGACAACATTCGCGCGGAACGTGCAGGGCTCGAACACCATCGAGGGGATCAACGCAAGCGTCGACGATATCAACGCGATCGCTGCTGGCGAGAAGCCCGCGGCCATTGATCACGAAACCGAGAAGGCTCTCGCGGGCTATCAGCAGGCGATGACGTTCGTGCTGCAGCTGGCAAAGAGCGACTTCGAACTGAGCCCCATGGTGTTGCGCAGTCTCCACTTCATGGCCACCTCGTACGACATGATCAAGTGGCCCGGCAGATACCGCCCCGGGCCGGTCTACGTGCAACAGGAACGCACCGGAGATATCGTCCACGAAGGGGCGATATCCGAGACGGTCCCTGCCCTCGTCGAACAGCTGTGCGCATCGCTGGCGCCCGAAGAAGACGACCTCATTCGAGCCGCAATGATGCATCTCAATTTCGTACTCATCCACCCCTTCAAGGACGGGAACGGCCGAGTGGCTCGAATTCTACAGAGCCTGATGCTCGGGGCCTACGGCGAGTTCGCGCCCGTCTTCATGACAATCGAGGAGTTCCTGGGGCGTCGAACACAGGCCTACTACGACGTTCTCGCCAAGGTCGGCCAAGCCAACTGGAATACCGCGAACTTCGACCCTGAACTCGCACGACCCTGGGTGCGGTTCATGCTCACCGCACACCTGAATCAGGCGCTTGAGCGGAAACAACGCATCGCTTCATCTGGCGAGGCTGCCGCGAAAATGGATGAGCTCGTTGCTGAAGCCCAATTCCCAGAGCGCACGGCACAAGCCCTGTACACCGCCATGTACGACGGAACCGTCACCCGAGCGCGATACATGACGGCCCTCGCAGATGCGGGAGAACCGATCAGCGAGCAGACCGCATCTCGGGATCTCGGCGCGCTTACCCGCTCTGGTTTTCTCATCGCCCATGGAGACCGACGTGGTCGGAAGTATTCAGCGGGCACCTCCGTTAAGGATGCAGCACGAAGCTCAGGCCTCGGATACGCGTGGAGGGACATCGATCCGTTCGAGTAGGCGCACCCTTTGAAAGAGTGAGCGACATCCGCTCACTCGGCCGGACTCGCCGTTCCGACTGATATCGCCCCAAGAAACGGCCCGCCGGGTGATGAAGCCTGACGAACAGCAAAGGTCCGGGAAGGCAGTATCCTCCGCTTCGACGCGGCCGGATCCGGGCAGGTACTCCGACCGATGCCCGGCAGGCGAATTCCCCGAACCCTGCGGGCTCGTTGCGCTCACCGGAGGGCGCCCCGAACCTTGCGTGGAAGGCCATATAGCTGCGGCGGCAATTCCCATGCATCGGGCCCTCTTCCTCGATCCGATTCACCTCAGCCGGATCGAGAAGGAGGCATCGTATGAATGCGAGCCCGGGTGGTGAGCGGAACACAGTCGACATCTCGGACACCCTGCCCGGCGTCACGATAGCGATCTCGCTGGTGCCCCCGCTCAGCGTGGTGGGCGTCACCCTCGAGTCCGGTGCCTACGCGCAGGCCGGCGGAGCAGCGCTTCTCTTCCTCACCGACGTCGCAGCGATCCTCGTGACGGGGATCGTGGTGATGGGGATTTACGGGGTGCGCGCCCCAGACCGTTCGGCTTCGGCTGCGACTGGCGCGGAGAAGATGCCTCGGCGAGCGCTGATCACCATCATCACCATGGTGATCGCGATCGGCATCCCGCTGACATTGGCTACCATCGCCAGCACCTCCGCGGCCCTCCGGACGGGGCAGGTGCAGCAGATCACCCGCGACTGGCTGTCGGACACCGAGTCGGAGATGCTCGGCGTGACCACCGGCACCGACTCCCTCAAGATCCGCGTGACGGGCCCCGATCCCGCACCCTCGACCATAGAACTCGCGAAGGCGCTGAGCGAGGCCGGGATCGATGTAGAGGACGTCGAGGTCGAACTCATCCCGTCAATAACACGGAGCCTCGGTTCGTAGCGGGGATCCTGCCGCTCCCTGGCCCGTCCGCAAGTCGATGGCGGGGTAGGCCGCGGTCGACTCTCGCGTCTCCGGATCGAGCACGCGGGCCTGCCCGTGGTCGGATCACCGGCACGCGGTCGAGGGGATGGCGTGGAAACACCGGACAGGAGCTTCCTGGCGTGATGTGCCAGAGCGGTTCGGGAAGTGGAACACGATCTACAAGCGCTTCACGAGGCAGGCAGAGGATGACACCTGGGAGCAGCTGCTCGCCGAGGTTCAGAAACAGGCCGACCGTCTCGGCACGATCGACTGGGTGGTATCGATCGACTCGACCATCGCGCGTGTGCATCAGCATGGTGTGACGCTGCCGCGCGGAAAAAGGGATCTGTCGAACTACACGAATCCGCTCGCTGAGCCCGAGGATCATGCGATCGGGCGTTCGTGTGGTGGCCTGACCACGAAGGTTCGTCTCGTCGCTGATGGGAAGGGCCGCCCGTTGGGAATGGTGGTGACCGCGGGGAACGTGAATGACACCACGATGCTCACTGCGACGCTCGACGATATTCGGGTGCCGCGCGCCCGGGGCGGGCCAGCGCGGGTGCGGCCGGCGCCGATCCCGTCGTCTATCGCAAGCTGCACCTGTGGGACACCGAGACGCTGATCTTCGAGCGGGGCGACGAGCGCGGCACGTCGTGGACCGAGGGGACGACCGTGGTGGGAGCCGACGGCTGGCCCATCGGCGAGATGGGCCACGACGGCCGCCTCGACGCCGAGACGGAGCTGTCCGCTCAGCGCAGGCGCATCAGCGAGCGGAACGACCTCTTCGAGGACCGCCGCCCCGACCTCTACGGGCCCCGCTCCTGACGCGGCCGTTCGTCGGCACCCGTGCTCGCGAGCACGCGCGCGACTACGCGAATCGATCTGGGAGCGTCAGAGGCCACCAGTACCCTGAGAACGTGAACATCGACGACATCAGCGCGCTGCGGGATCAGCACCCCGCGTGGCGCCTGCTGCGCGCGACGAGTGCCCCGCTCATGCTGTCGTTTCTCGGGCAGCACTTCGTCGAGCAGAACGAGGGCGCAACACCCGCGAGCCGACTGATCGACGCGCTCGACGAGCATCTCTATCTGATCAGGGGCGGCGACGACGGCCTGTACCGGCGCGGACCACAGGCCTATCTCGATGACTGGGCAGACCCCGAGCGCGGCTGGCTGCGCAAGTTCTACCCGGTCGATTCCGACGAGGTGCACTACGATGCGACGCCAGCGGTCGAGAAAGCGTACCGCTTCGTCGAAGATCTGCAGCGCCGCAGTTTCGTCGGCACCGAATCACGGCTCCACACGCTCATCGATCTGCTGCGGCAGATCGTGCACGGCAGTGAGGCAGACCCTGAAACCCGCATCGCGGAGCTCGAGAGACGCCGAGCCGAGATCGACGCGCAGATCGAGGCGGTTCGTGAGGGGCGGTCAGAGCTGCTCGACGAGACTTCGGTGAGGGATCGCTACCAGCTCTTCTCGGCTACGGCGCGTGAGCTGCTCTCCGACTTCAGAGAGGTCGAGGAGAATTTCCGCAGCCTCGACCGCTCCGCACGTGAACGGATCGCGGGGTGGGACGGCAGCAAGGGAGCGCTGCTCGATGAGCTCGTCGTGAGCCGAACCGACATCGCCGTCTCCGATCAGGGCCGCAGCTTCCAGGCCTTCTACGACTTCCTGCTCTCCGGGCAGCGGCAGGCAGAGCTCGCGGAGTTGGTCGCCTCGGTGCAGAAGATACCGGCGGTGCAGGTGGATCGCCGGCTGCGCTTCATCCACCACGACTGGGCAGACGCCGCCGAACGCACTCAGCAGACCGTGCGCAACCTCTCCGAGCAGCTGCGACGCTTCTTGGAGGAGCAGGCCTGGCTCGAGAACCGTCGTGTGCTCGACCTCATACGCACCGTCGAGCAGACAGCCATCCGGGTCCGCGCCGATCCGCCCACCCACCTCGGCGTCGAGATCGATGAGCCGGGCTTGGCGATTGCGCTTCCCTTCGAGCGTCCCCTCTACAACCCGCAGCCCGAGACCAGAGTGGACAGCCTTATTTCACCCGAAGACGAAGAGACCGCCGACGCCGAGGCGCTGTTCGCGCAGCGCTTCGTCGACGCCGCACGACTCGCGGAGAACATCCGCGCCATCGTGCCGCCGCAGTCCACCGCGGATCTCATCGACATCGTAGAGCTGTATCCCGTAGAGGAGGGCATCGCCGAGATCCTCGGCTACCTCGCGCTCCGCGATGAAGATCTCGAGATCCGACTCGATGACGGCGATCAGGCCAGCATCGACTACACGGACGCCGACGGACGCCCGAGACGCGCGACCCTGCCGAGAGTGACGGTGACCAGACGTTGAACAGCCCGGAAGAACACGCGATCGCCACTGCCATCGTGAAGCTCATGCAGGGTACCGTCTACCGAGAGACGCACGAAGACGTCTGGCGCACGCTCGAGCGCCACGAGGCGACCGTGCAGGATCACTTCGCCCGCATCGGGGTCCGCGCGATCGTCGATCCGCTTGAGGGCTATGCCTTCCTCAAGACCATCGCTCCCGGACCCGATGAGGATCCGCTGCCCCGACTCGTCAAGCGCCGCGCACTCACCTATCCCGTGAGCCTCCTGCTGCTGCTCCTGCGCAAGCGGCTCGCAGAGTTCGAGGCCGCAGGTGGCGAGGGCAAACTCGTGCTCGAACGCGAGCAGATCCTCGAGATGCTGCGGCTCTTCCTCGCCGATTCCACGAACGAAACACGCGTGCTGCAGCAGGTCGACCAGAGCATCTCGGCGGTCGCGAAGCTCGGTTTTCTGCAGGAACTCGGACGGCAACGGGGTGGCGGTGCCTGGGAAGTGCGGCGCATCCTCAAGGCATACGTCGATGCCGAGACGATGAGCGACTTCGCGGGAAAACTGGGCGAGTATGCGAACGGGAAAGAAACAGAAGGCGATGGAGACGATGACTGACGCACTGTTCTCGGCGCGCGAGTTCGACGCCCCCGGCACCTCGCGCACCGGCTACCGCTTGCACGCCCTCGAGGTCTACAACTGGGGCACCTTCGACAAGCGGGTGTGGGCTCTGCGCCCCGACGGGCGTACGTCGTTGCTGACGGGCGACATCGGCAGCGGCAAGTCGACACTCGTCGATGCGGTCACGACGCTGCTGCTACCCGCGAACAAGATCTCCTACAACAAGGCCGCGGGAGCCGGCACGAAAGAGCGCAGTCTTCGCAGCTACGTCGAGGGGCACTATCGCTCAGAACGCAACGAGGCGACCGGCGCTTCGCGGCCGGTCGGCCTGCGCGACCACCGCTCCTACTCGGTGGTGCTCGGCGTCTTCGTGAACGAGGGCTACGACGAGACCGTGACGCTCGCCCAGGTGTTCCACCAGAAGGATCGCGCTGGCCAGCCCGAGCGCTTCTACGTGTCCGTCGACCGGCGCCTCACCATCGCCGACGACTTCAGCGATTTCGGCAGCGACCTCAAGCAGCTGCGCGCTCGCCTGCGGCGGGACGGCGCGGCGATCGACACCACCTTCCCCGAGTACGCCAGACGCATGCGCCGCCTGCTCGGCATCACCTCCGAGCAGGCGATGGAGCTGTTCCACCAGACCGTCTCGATGAAAGCCGTCGGCAATCTCAACGACTTCGTGCGCAGCCACATGCTCGAACCGGTCGACGCCAGCCGCCGCGTCGCAACGATCGTGGAACATTTCGAGAACCTCACCCGCTCGCACGAAGCGGTGCGGCGGGCGACCGCTCAGCTCGCGATCCTCGACCCCCTCGTCGCCGGCGCCGACAAGTACGAGGCGGCCGTCCAGCGCAAGACCGGGCAAGAGGCTGAACGCCAGGCACTCACCGTCTTCATCTCGGAGCTCACGATCGGCGTGCTCGATACTGCGATACGCCAAGCCGCTGGTGAAGTAGAGGCCGTCCAGCAGCGGCAGCAGGAAGTCGCACAGCGTCGCGCCGCAATACCTCCGCATCGCGCGGCCCTGCACGCAGAGCGCCTCGAGGCCGGCGGCGACCGACTCACCCGCATCGAAGCGGAGCTGCCGGGGGCCGAAGCCCTCGTCGCCGAGCGCACGCGCAAGCACACGCGATACTCCGAACTGCTGACAGGCGCCGACCTCCAGCCGGTCGCCGGGGCCGAGGAGTTCCGCACCAGGTCGCTCATCATCGCGGAAGCACGTCCGCGTGCCGAGGCCGAACGCGAGCTCGTGCAGCAGGAGAAGGATCCGGTCTCGTTGACGCGCGGCAGAGACACTACCCGCGCACGCGAGATCGACGGCGAGATCACGAGTCTTGAAGCCCGCCGCAACAACCTGCCGGAAGAACTCGTCGCGGTGCGCGACGAGCTGTGCGCCGCACTGCTCGTGCCGGAATCGGAGCTGCCGTTCGCCGGCGAACTGATCGATGTCTCCCCCGAGCACTCCGACTGGCAAGGCGCAGCTGAGCGCGTGCTGCGGCCCTTCGCTCTCAGCCTGCTGGTTCCGCATGCGCACTACTCCCGCGTATCGGCGTGGGTGAACGGCCGTCGCCTCGAGGCCCGCCTTGAGAACGGCAGGCGGCGGGGCGTGGATCTCAGCTATCAGCGAGTGCCCGAGCGCCGAGTACGCGTGATCCCCGCCGAAGCCGAGGGCGCGCTTCGCCTACGAGATGTGCTCGAGGTCGAGCCCGGCGACTTCTTCGACTACGTGCTCGGAGAGCTGGCGCGGCGTGCCGAGCATCGCCTGGTCCACGATGTCGGGGCCCTGCAGCGGGAGGATCGCGCGGTCACCCGCGAAGGGCTGGTGAGGGACCGGGAACGCCATGAGAAGCGCGATCGCTTCCGAGTCGATGATGCTCGCAGGTGGGTGCTCGGGCGCAGCAGCGAGCGGAAGATCGCGGCGCTGCGCACAGAAAGGGCGGAGCTGCAGCTCCGTATCACGGAGGCGACGGAACGGCTCGACGAGCTCGGGCGACGCGACGAGGCGCTGCGGCGCGCTCTCGACGCATTCGGCAAGCTCGAGGAGTATACGAGCTGGGTAGAACTCGACTCCATCGGCGCGGAAGCCGCACTGCAGGCGCTGCACGAGGAACGGGAGCGGATACTCGCCGGCTCGTCCCGTCTCGCCGAGATCGACCGTCGTCTCTCGGCGCTCGATGAGCAGGAGCGGCGACTCGAGCAGGAGCACACCGAGATCAGCGAACACCTCGGCGGAGCGAAGGCCGAGACAGAGCGGCTGCGCAAGCGGCTGCGGCGCGAACACGACACGCTCGATGCGGTGCCCGGGGAGGCGACCGCGGCGTCGCGCGAGCTCTACCCCAGTCTGGAGGGGCGCGTCGGCCGCCGCAGGCCGGGCACGGTCGAACAGTGCGACGAGTTGCGCACCCGCCTCGTCGCAGAACTCACCGGCGGCATCGAGGCGGCGCAGCGGGAGATGAACGGGCACACCACGAGTGTGCAGCAGCAGATGGGCGAGGTACTGCGGCGCTGGCCGGAGCTTGCAGCCGAGATGGACGCGAGCATCGCCTCCATCAGCGAATTCCGCCGCTTGTACGGGCAGGTGAAGAACGACGACCTGCCACGCTTCGAAGCCGAATTCAGGCGCCAGCTCAACACCGAGGCGGTGAAGGATCTCGCGGGCTTCAGCAACTGGCTCGCGCGCCAGGCCGAGGAGATCCGCGGGCGTGTCGAGACAATCAACGAGGCCCTCAGCGCGATCGACTACAACCCAGGACGCATCATCAAGCTCGTCGCCGAGCGCACGGTGAATACCGAGATCCGAGAGTTCCAGGCCGACCTGCGCGCCGCGACCAGCGATCTCATCGGCGTCGATGATCCCGAACAGCGTTTCGAGCTGGTGCGCGTGATCATCGAGAAGTTCCGGGGGCGCGAGGGGCGCAGCGAGAACGACCGCAGCTGGACCGCGCGGGTCACCGATGTCCGAAACTGGTACGCTTTCGCAGCTTCCGAGCGCGACCGCGAGACCGGCGAGGAGCACGAGCACTACACCGACTCCGACGGCAAATCGGGCGGGCAGAAGGAGAAGCTCGCATACACGATCCTCGCGGCGTCGCTCGCCTACCAGTTCGGGCTTGAGTGGGGTGTCGAGAAGTCGAAGGACTTCCGTTTCGCGGTGATCGACGAGGCTTTCGGACGGGGCTCTGATCAATCGACCCGCTACGCACTCGAACTCTTCGAACGGCTCGGCCTGCAGCTGCTCATCGTCACTCCGCTGCAGAAGGTGCATGTCATCGAGCCGTACGTCAGCTCGATCGGCTTCGTCGACAATCCACAGGGATCGGGCTCACGAGTGCATACGCTCACTGTCGAGGAGTTCCGCGAGCGCCGCAGAGCAGGATCGGCGTGAGCACCCGGAGAAGCCCCGGCCCGGCCGGCTGGACCCGCCCCGCGGCCATCGTTGGCCGTGTGCGACGGGCCTGGGTGCGCGGAGATCTGCTGCGCTCCCGGGCGCAGGGAACGGCATTCGCGCCGATCGATATGCCACTGCGCGCGCCCTCCGGCGCGGAGCTCACAGAGCACCTCGAAGAGGCCAGGCGCTGGGCGGCCGAGATCGAGCGTGCTTCTGACGGCGGGCGCAGCTTCGAGGTGCTCTCGGGCGTCGTAGGCGGCAAACGTCTGGGGCGCAGCACGATTCCGGTTCGTGTGCGCATCGACAGCGAGGCGCAGGCCTGGCGGCTGCTCGGCGTGGCCGCAGATGTCGAGCGCTTCGACGAGTTGCTGCGACTCAGCGCGAATGCTCCGGCTGCTCAGCACTGGATCCTGGCACAACCTCTCAAAGCGATCGAGCTGTTCGACGAATGGCCTGCGATGCTCGCCGCCCTCGACTGGCTCACCTGGCACCGCGACTCGCAGCTCTACCTCCGCCAGGTCGATGCGCCCGGCGTCGACACCAAGTTCATCGAGCGGCACCGTGCGGTGCTCGCGAAGATACTCGGCGTCCCAGGAAGTGCGGAAGCGTTCCGCACGGCGCTCGGTTTCCTCGGCAAGCCGCGCCTGGTGCGGCTGCGCTTCGATCCCTCAGTTCTCGGCCTGCCGCCCGGCATCACCGAGGCGACGCTCCGCATCGACGAGCTGGCTTCGATACGCCACGCCGTCTCCAGCTTGCTCATCGTCGAGAACGAGATCACGTTTCTCAGCGCTCCGGTGCCAGAGGGCGGCGTTGTGCTGTGGGGTCGCGGCTACGAGGCGAGATCGTCCGCCGCGCTCGAACTCTTCACGGATGTCGCCGAACGGGGCGATGCGTACTACTGGGGTGATCTAGACACCCACGGCTTCGCGATCCTGAGCGGCGTGCGAAGCCACCTGCCGGGCGTGCGATCCGTGCTGATGGACCGCGAGACGCTGATCGCTCATGCGCAGCGATGGGGCGCCGAGTCCTCGCCGACGAATAGCGCGCTATCGGGCCTGACCGACGCGGAAGCCGAGCTGTACTCGGACCTGGTGACGGATCGCCTCGGGCGCGCCGTGCGCCTCGAGCAGGAGCGCATCGACTGGACCTGGGCTTCGCGGCACCTCGCCGAGGCGGGACTGGCAGATCGACCCCGCTGATCGGGGAAGTCGAAGCCCGGCCCGCAGCCGTTTTCGCCGAGCTACGGCTCGAGCTCGCCCAGATGGGCGAGATAGGCGAGCCGGGGGAGGAATAGGTGCACGACTGCAGCGCCTCTGCGCCGATCCGATGACGGCGGCGCGTGCGCGCTCGCCGTCTCGGCACCACACTCGCGGATCGGAGTCGCGGGGCGGCCGGGCGATGAACGCTCGGCCGCCGCGCGTCGACAGTTAGACGCCCGCTCCGCGGCGTCGACTGTACAGGAGCGCTCCGCCACCTGTCAGGAGCAGGAGGACCGCTCCGATGATCGCAAACGTCGCAGCGGTGCCGCCGGTGACGGGCAGACCGCCGCTGGCGCCCTCTTCGGGTACGGCGCCGTGCCAGTCGTCTGCGTCGTCGACGCTCAGGCCGGAATAGAGCCCGACGCCGGTCACTGCAGCGGTATCGGCGTGCGTCTCACCGGCACCGAGCCCCGGCACGGTGCCGGTGCATTCGAACTGCGTGCCGACCGCGAAGGGTCCCGCCCAGGTGGTGCCCGTCGAGCCGTCGGGGAAGGTGCACACCAGATCCTCGATGTGCCCCGTGCCGTCGATGAGCCGGTCGGTGACGATCACGTCGACGAGCGGCTCCGCACCGTCGTTCGAGACGGTGAAGCTGATCCGCTGCTCCTGCTCCGCGGTCAGCTCCTTGCCGGGAGCCTCGTCGAAATCGCCGGAGTAGCCGTCATTGACCAGCGCGCCCGAGTCGTCGTACTCGGGCGCTTCGCCCTCGTCGCTCCACTTCTCGATGTCGATGCTCGGTGTCGGCACGTGTCCGTGCCACTCGTCCTCGTCGTCGACCTCTTCCCCGGTCCTGATGCCCACGGCGGTCACGCCGGCGGTGTTCGAGTGGGTGTCTCCGCTCGCCAGTGCGGGCAGGGTCCCCGTGCATGCGAACTGATCGCCGATCACGAACGGCCCCTCCCAGGAGGTTCCCGATTCCGGCCCGCCGAGCGGACTGAAGTCGCAGCTGAGGTCTGGGATCGCTCCCGCACCGCCGGTCAACCGGTCGCTCACGACGACGTCCACGAGATCCTCACGCCCGTCGTTCGAGATCGTGAAGTTGATCGGCAGCGGTGCGTCTGCTGCCAGCGCCTTCCCGGGGGCCGCATCGAAGTCGCCCGCGTACCCGTCGTTGGCGAGCGCTCCCGAATCGTCGTACTGGGGTGCCGCGCCCTCATCGTTCCACTTCTCGATGTCGACGCTCGGGTCGCCGACCGGCGTGATCGTCGTGTCGGAACCCGCGATGGTGTTCACGATGACTCCGTCGGTCTCCGTCGCCACCACCGCGAAGTACGTGACGATCCGGCCCTCACCGGGGTTCAGGTTCGTACCGTCCTCTTGCCGGATGGTGACGATGCCGTCGGCGTAGTCGGCGACGACATTGCCGTTCAGGTCGTCGGGCCCGCCGTGAACGGAGTCCAGGTCCGGAACCTCCTCGTCGTCGGTCTCGACGAAGCCGAGGAACTCGACCGCATCCGGCAGCACGTCGTCGCGGGTGAAGATGGTCACCGGGAACTCGCTCCCGTAGTTGCCGCGCGGAATGAGTTCGATCGCGTACACGAACCGGTTGTCGACGAACTCGCCGTTCTCGATCACCGCGTCGATCTCGGCGACCCATTCGCCGGTCTCGGAGTCGAAGATGCGCTTGCGCAGCTCAGCCTCGTTGCCGAACGACGTGGCCTCGGACTGGTCGTCGCTCACGTAGTCCCAGTCCTGGTCCTCGCCGAGAAGCGTTGCCCGGTTGGTGATCTCGAACGTCTGCTTGCCGTCGAAGGGAACCGTAGTGAGCACCAGGTCGACGATCCACAGCTGCCCGGCCTGAAGACCTCCGACGAGTGTCTTTCCGGCCTCGCTGAGCACGATGACGAGCTGATCGTCATCATCCACCGCGATGTCGAAGTGCTCGGCACCCAGTGCGGTGCCGCCGTACGAGCCGCCCACCGAGACCGTGGTTTCGAGGTCGGTGATGTCGAAGACCGCGGTGTCGGCGTCGTCGACGATACGGCTCTTCAGCGGGTCGACGCCCTCCTTGCCCGTGTCGATGGTGAACCGGTAGGGCACCTGGGCCGAGTCGCCGGGGCTCACCTGCACCTCGTCGTTCACCGCGCTCTTGTCGAACACCGCGGAGTCGTCCACACCCTCCTCGTAATCGTCGGGAAGCACGACGACACCAGCGTTGTGGTCGCGGACTGCCGGGCTGCCGTCTCGATAGTGGAACTGCGCCCGGTTGTTCCAGGGATAGTGGACACCGTCGACAACCGTGGTGTTGTCGCTTCCGGTGAGACCGTCGACGGTGTTGAGGTGCGCCTTGACCTCGATGTTCACGTTCGTCGAGTTGTCCCTGCCGATGTTCATCATCAGCGTCTGTCCGACGATCGCGTACTGACCGACATAGTCGCCGTGTGCGAAGTCTGCCGTGCTCCCCGTGAACCCGGTCGCCTCCGTGAGCGACTGGATCGGGCCGTCGCCCGTGATCGAGATGAACTCGGCGTCATCGGTTTTCCAGGACGCCTGCTCGATGAGATCGTCGCTGATGACGACGTTGCGCTGCAGCGTGAAGTTCGCGTTGCGCTCGTCCCACGGGGTGAGGTTCGCATGCAGCGTGTACGTCATTTCTGCCGCGGGCTGGAGGGCGCCGTCGGCGTCGGCGATGACATCGCGAAGCGACCAGTCGCCCCGCTTGGCGAAGTTGTTCCCGATACCGACGCCCGGGATGGTGCCTCGGATGCGCACGTCGACGGAGCGCTCGTGCTCACCGCCGAAGTCGGCATCGTTGGGCAGCAGGATCTCGTAGTTCCCCGGGGTGTCGTTGCGCGCGTCGAACTGCGCCCGCAGCATCGTCTCGAGTGCTTCGATGTCGGTGACCCGCACCTGATAGGTGATCCGCAGCGTCGACTGCTCCGGCACATCCACGGCGCCGACGAACGAGTTGCCGGTGACCGTCGGCGCGAACGCGACGGGAGCCGAAGCGTCGGCCGTGGTCAGCGTCGCCTCGAACGAGCCCTCGACGAAGCCCAGGCCGGCCGCGAGCTCATCCGCGATCGAGTAGCCGCTGCGCGCCTCTGCAGACGAGAGCACGAGCGTATAGGTCAGCACTGCATCTGCGAGCGCCGGATCGAGTCCGAGAAACTCGTACCCCGGCGCGTCGCCCCGCTGTACGAAACCATCGAGGTTGTTCGGGTTCACGCTCTTGGCGTACCCGTCGGCGATCTCCTCCACCGGGGGCACTTCGTTCTCGACGACGATCCGGGTCCCGCCCGCGTCCTCCCCGATCGCCCACGTGATCTCGAGGGGAGTGTCCTCGTCCACCGGCCCGGCCTGCAGATTCAGCGCGAACGCGCCCTCGCTCACGTCGTCCGGGATGGGATTCCGGAAGGTTACCGTGTACGTACCGTCTTCGTTGTCGACGATCGACTCGACGGCTTCGTTGCTCGGGAGGCTGCTCGGGGCAGTGATCCCGGCCGGCAACGTGAACACGATCTGGGTGCCGTCGATCGGCTGGTTCGCGTCGTACTGCACTCTCAGGAGAATGTCATCCCCCTCGGGAACGACGGCATCATCTCCGATGACCTGCCCGTCATGCAGCAGTGCGATGTCGATCCCCGGCGTATCGGCATGAGCAGCCGATGCCGTGGCAGCCAGACCGGTCACCACGAGGAGCATCGTCATCACCGCGGCGAGCGCCCTGCGGCACCAACCCGAATTGCTCAGCCTCGGCTCCGCGACTGCGCCTCCAGAAAATCGTCCCCATCGGCGCGGCCTCCGACCGGCTGGCGACGTCAAACCCCTCAACTCCACGCTCTCCCTCTCCCTGATATCTCCCCGCTCGTCGTCGCATTCCGTGCACCATGGGCGACCGGAAGAAGACCACAAGCAACCGGTCGCAGTGAACCGGCACACTTATGAGACGGCATTGGCGCAAAAACGTGACGCGCGTTTGCCAGACTTTTTCGAGGCTCCTCTGCGCCCCATCGAATCTGCGTGTGCATCTGGTCGCCATCCCGTGAGCAATGAGCACCCATGGCCGAGAGGAACTCTGCCCACTCATGTCGCTGTTAGGCTCCTGAGCGAGAACGAAACCCGTACCTCGGGGAGATTTGTCTTTCATGTGCGGATGAAGTCGCTCCCCAGGCGGATCGGATGGGTTTCGGTTCGGTGAGGGAACCGGAGGTCGCGCGGCATGCGCATTTCAGATTCGAGCTCTGATCGAGAGCTCCTCGAGGCGTCCAGAGACGGTGATTCGTCTGCGTTCTCAGAGCTGTGGAGGCGGCACCACCGGCCAGCACTCGTCGCCGCGCAGAACTTCACCACTCGTTTCCCTGCAGAGGATGTCGTCGCCGAGGCGTATCTCAAGATCTTCGAACTCGTTGCGCGGGGCAAGGGCCCCACGGGCGCGTTCCGGCCGTACCTGTACCGGGTGGTCCGCTCGGTCGCTGTCGACTGGTCGAGAAGCCCGGAAAGCTCGAGCGCGCCCCTTCACGAGCACCTCACCGCGACCGAAGCCGGCCCGTGGGAGGATGAGGACTTCGACCGCAATGCCGCCGCTCAGGCGTTTCTGTCGCTCAACTCGCGGTGGCAGGAAGTGCTCTGGTACACCGAGGTCGAAGGTCTGCGACCCCGAGAGGTGGCGAAGCTCGTCGGGACGAACGCACGCAACGTGTCGGCTCTCGCCTCGCGCGCACGCGAAGAGCTGCGCTCCGCCTGGGTCGAGCAACACGTCGATCGTGAACTTGCCGACGGCGCGTGCAGGTCGACGCTCACGCATCTCCAGCGCTATCAACGCGGAAAGCTCACTGCGGCCCGGCACAGAGATGTCGAAGCGCACCTTGCACACTGCGACACCTGCACGAGAGCGGCAGCAGAATACGCAATCCTCAACCGGCACCTCGCGCTGGCGCTCGCCACGATCTTCCTCGGAGGCGTGGGCGCAGCCTCCCTGCTCCAGGCCTTCGGCGGAACGGCTGCGGAAACATCGATCGCGCTCGGCGCCACGCACAGCGCGGGCGCTGCTCCCCCGGTCCCAAAGCCGTCAGCGCTCAAGGTGGGGGCGGGGGCCGGAGCCGCGCAGCAGATTGCGTTCATCGCCGTCGCCGGAGCGGCAGCAGCCGCCGTGATCGGCGGCACGATCCTGGCCGTGTCGCACTCGCCGTCCCAGTCGCCGTCGCCGGAGGCCTCGGTCGAAGCAAGCGAAGAGATCTCCGTCATCGATGAGGAATCCCGCCGCGCCGACCCTGCGCAGGAGGATCGGGACACCACTGCCGAGCAGGACGGGACGCCCGATGATCGGTCGACAGAGATCGACGAGATCGTTGTCGGAGGCCGGGAGACGGCATCCGCGTCGCCCGCGCCTCCCACGCAGTCTCCTCGAACCACCCCTCCCGAAAAGGAGATCGAGATACCCGGCGACCGGGAACCCGATGGCGGGAACGAACCCTCCGACTCGGGCAGCGAGGGGGAAGCAGGCGAAGAGCCCGATCCCAATCTCGATCCGTCACTCACCATCGGATTCGAATGCCACCTCGACAGCCCGGTGCAAGGGTTCATCCTCACCGGTACAGCGTCAGAGTACGGGGCCCTCAGAGCACGCATCACCCAGCCCCCTGCCACGGAGCCCGTTCTGCTCGTCACCTACCCGACAGTGACCGATGCGTACGGGAACACGTTCGAGAACGTCTTCAGCGGCACGGACCCGATGCCCAACCCCTGGTGGTGGACTCCATCCCTCACCCCGCTCGACCAGTGGCCCGGCCTTTCGCCGGCGAACATCGAGGACGTGGTCATCGAGATGCAGCTGCTCCACCCCGACGGACGGTACTCGCCGTGGATCCCCGTCGAACTCGCCCAGAGCTGCTGACGGACCGTCTGCGGGTTCTACGCATCATCCCGAAGCGGCCCGCGAAGTCTCGACACCGACGACGACGCCAACGCCAGTGCGCTCAAGGTCGAGCGGGCCCGGACGCCGCGGGTGCGGGGCTTGGCGAGGAGGGCGAGCGGAGCGCGAGCCGGGTTTGGGTCTGAGCGACTCCAGCATCCTTCTTCAGCAGCCTGAGCAGACGGTCCAGGGCGCTCGTGTCTCTCACTCGCACGCGCAAGAGGTAGTCGTAGGGGCCGGTGACGTGCACCGCGTCGACGACCTCTGCGAAGAATGCTGATGATCTGCTCGTCGCGTGCATCCATACAGGAAATTCTCTCACGCAGACCGGGCTATCGTGCAGTCCTGGGGCAGGCAGCAGTGGAGCCTGTGCGCATGGAGTTCGTTGCTGCCCTGGGAGCCGGTCTGATCACGGGTCTGGCCCTGGCCATTCCGCTCGGAGCCATTGGAGTGCTCCTGATCCAAGAAGGCGCATCGAGAGGGTGGGCCGGAGGTGTTCCTGCGGCTGCCGCAGTCGCCACGGTCGACCTGCTCTATTGCGTGACGGCGGTCACGGCAGGAGCGGCCATAGCGCCCGGAATCGCGAGCTGGGGTCCCTGGCCGAGAATCATCGGCGGTGCAACCCTGGTTGCGCTGGCGATCTGGAGCCTGATCCGCGCGCGGCACTCGAGCGTCGACGCACCAGCCGGCGCGGATGCGAACCGCGCGCGATCCGGCCGCCGATATGCGCTCTTCTTCGGATTGACCGCGATCAACCCTGCGACCCTGATCTACTTCGCGGCGGTCGTGACCGGCCTGTCGGGCGTATCGGCATCGGCGCTTGTCTCCGTGGCGTTCATCGCAGGGGTTGGGGCGGCCTCGTTGAGCTGGCAACTCCTGCTCGTTCTCACCGGAGCCATCGTGCGATGGAAAGCCGGCACGCAGTTCCGGCGCCTGACAACCCTCGTCGGAAGCAGCATCGTAGGCGTGATCGGCATTCTCATGATCACGGGCATGATCCTCTGAGAGCCCCGAGGAAGTACCGCCGAGCCGAACCGCACCTCCACCAGGCTGGCGCGACGGGATCGCACTACGACGCACCCGGCGAGTTCGGGGCGGGAGCCCCAGAGCGGGTCTTCACGCGGCCCTGTGCAGTCGCCGGGGCGGACCACGGTGCCTCCGACGCGAAAAAGCCCCCGACCCGGAGAACTCAATTCCAGGTCAGAGGCCATTTTCTATTCGTGCGCGAGGGGGGACTTGAACTGATCTCGACCCCCTCGCGCCGAGAATCTCGACCGAGCGTTCTGCCGCATAAGATCAACGATCTAGGGCATGTGACCTGTGGATAACTCCACCGCGATACGCCGCGATACAGATTGCTTAGCACTTTTGTTAGCACTTCTGGGACGACGGTCCCAAGGGTGAATGCAGTGGCCGAGTACTTCTCGACCGCTTGTGGTGTCAACCACTCCGGTGGTGTGGCCGAGAGACGAGCGGTCTGGACCGGGCCAGGGACCCGTGGTCTCCTGACGTTCGGGGGAGGGCAATTCGGGGAGGTGGTTCCTACACTGAAGACATGGCTGAGAGTTCACACCGTCGGGGACGTCCCCCGCATCCCGACGTGCTCACGCCGGCTGAGTGGCGGATTGCCCACGCAGTGCGCCACGGCATGCCCAATCGCATGATTGCCCGGCGCCAGGGAGTGAGCCTCGACGCCGTGAAGTTCCACATCGGCAACATTCTCGACAAGCTCGGCTTGGACAGCCGAGCGGAACTCCGATCGTGGGAGGGCATTCCGATCGACAGTCCACTCAGAACCGCACCTCAGGAAAAGGAGGAGGCCATGACCGACGCCGTACTGAGATCCATCGGGCAGGTGTCGCGCCGCGTGAGCAGCGTCGAAGCGGCCGTCGCGTGGTATCGCGACGTCCTCCAGCTCCCGCACCTCTATACCTATGGCGACATCGCGTTCTTCGACGTCCAGGGCACGAGGCTCTTCCTCAGCGCGATCGATGAGGGCGCGGGCGAGCAGGGCGAGTCCGTCCTCTACTTTCGTGTCGATGACATCCACGCCGCCTGCGCCACGCTCACCGGTCGAGGACTCGGGCGTCGAGGAATGGATGGCGTTCTTCAGCGATCCCGACGGGCACACACTTGCGCTCATGAGTCAGACTGGACCAACAGGCGATCCGGCGACCCCCTGAGCGGTTAGCACAGTCGTGGGATGCGGCATGGTCCGCAGCCCGCGTTCCAGCATGGACGCCTGATCCTCGTGAACGTGTCATGTCTGGGTGTAGAGGTGTGACCCGAAGGTAGGCTTGAGGCATGTCGATCGTTCAGGCGCGTACCGAGATCCCCCAGGCTCGCCCCCGGCTCCGCGCCTCGGGCGGTGCAGATGGCGAGCCCGGTCTGAACCCCGCAGACTACCGATAGGTGCCGCGTCTCGTGCGGGATTGACGGATGGTGAACGCAGATGTCGTCCTTGGCAGAACCTGGCGCACCCGAGGTGCCCAGCGCGCACGTCGAAGCGGTGCAGCGTCTTGAGGATGCGCTCTCGGACTTCGTGGCGGGAGTGCGCGGCATGTACGCCAATGCGGCTGGGCAGGTCGACCCTGACCTGCCTCCCTCGGCGTACAGGGTGCTGCTGACGATCTCACGGATCGGCCCGGTGAGTTTGTCGACTCTGGTCGAGAGGTTCGCCTCCGACAAAGGTCAGATGAGCCGGCAGATCAAGGAGCTGGAAGCCCTCGGCCTGGTGGAGCGCACCGTCGACCCGAACGATGGCAGGATCCGGTTGATCGGGATGACTCCCGAGGGCGTGAACCGTATGACCGTGGCTCGGCGTCCCTATCGGGAGCAGCTCACCGCAGTACTCTCGGATCGTTCGCCAGAGTCGATCGCCGGGCTCACCGAGCTGCTGCGGACGGTCGCGACACGAGGGATCGTCCCGCCCCGTTGAACCGGCGATGCCGCGTCCCTCACCGCGCACCGCGCGGGAACGGCTCGCGGCAGGGGCGCTGGCCGAGCGCGCAGCGCGAGGACGGGCATCCGAGCCCGGCCCGCACCGTTCGTCCCGCCCAGGGCCAGAGCACGGTGAGCGTGTCCGTGCTCGGCCGACAGATAAGTGGAGGTGAACCTCCACTTGTTGCGGTATCGTGTCCCCATGCTGACGACAGAAGCGGTTCCGGCGGCGCCGGAGAAGGCGCTGCGGGTGGACGCGGAGCGCCGCCGACAGGCCCTGTTGTGCGCGGCGGCGTCGGTGTTCCTCACCGATGGGCTGGATGCGCCGTTGGAGGATGTCGCCCGTGCGGCGGGTGTGGGGATCGGGACGCTGTATCGGCGGTTCCCGACTCGCGACGCGCTGGTCGAGGCGGTCTTCGAGGCGAAGATGGCCGACTATGCGAACCGCGCCGAGGCTGCCGTCATCCAGGCGGTCGAGGATCCATGGGCGGCCTTCGCCGGATATGTGCACGACATCATCGGCATGCAGGTCGCGGACCCCGCGTTCGGTGCCGTGCTCCTGCGCCCCATGCAGGGTTCCGAGCTGTTCTCCGGCGCGCACGCGCGGGCGCTGCGCGCCACCCGGCGGCTCATCTCCCGGGCCCGCAAGGCCGGCGCTGTTCGTCAGGACCTTCGGGAGACCGACCTCTACCTGCTGGTCGCCGCGACCGCGGCGCTTGTCGCAGAGCCCGGCCCGATCCGGGCAGATGCGGCGGCGCGTCGGATGGCGCAGCTGTTCCTCGATGCTGTGAGGGGATCCTCCGTATGAGCGGCGCCGTGCCCCATATCGCGATCGTGGTGGGCAGCGCCCGCGCTGCGCGCTTCGCCGACTATCCGCTCGCGTGGCTGCGGGAGCGTGTCGGCGCTCGCGACGACCTGCGGCTGTCCGTGATCGACGTGCGTGACGTCGGCCTGCCCTCCTACAACCTGCCGAAGCCGCCGGCGCTCGCTCCGCGGGAGTATTCGAGTCGGCAGCAGCGCGCCCTCGGGCAGCGGCTCGATGAGGTCGACGGGTTCCTGTTCCTCGTCAACGAGTACAACCACGGTTACGGCGCCGCGCTGAAGAACATGCTCGACCATTACTTCGCCGAGTTCGAGCACAAGCCGGCCGCGTTCTTCGGCTACGGCAACGTGGGGGGCTCGCGGGCGATCGAGCAGCTGCGGCAGGTCGTCGCCGAGTTGAACATGGTCTCGGTGCGCGAGAGCGTCCACATCTTCGGAATGCAGTTCCCGGCCGTGCGCGAAGGCGGGCCGGCCGCCGCCGAGGTCTTCGATGCGCTGGAGCCACGACTGACGGTGATGACCGACCACCTGCTCTGGTGGGCACGCGCCCTGAACGCCGCACGGTCGGCCTGAAGCGAGCAGGAACGATGAAAGGATCGGGCGAATGACGTTCGAACTCGGCGCCTACAGCTTCGGCGTGGCGGGCAAGAACCTCGACGGCGACGTGGTGAGCACGGCCCAGGCGGTGCGGAACATGCTCGAGCAGATCCGGCTCGCCGAGCAGGTCGGGCTCGACTTCTACGGGGTCGGCGAGCATCACACCGCGACGATGCCGGTCAGCTCTCCGGCATCGGTCATCAACGCGGCCGCGGCGATGACGAACCGGATCACGCTGTCGACGGCGGTGAGCGTGCTCTCCACCGACGACCCGATCCGCCTGTATCAGCAGATGGCCACCGCGCAGATCGTCTCGAACGGCCGCGTGGAGATCATCGCCGGCCGCGGCTCCTCCACGGACTCCTTCCCGCTGTTCGGGTACGAGCTCGACGACTACGACCGGCTCTACGCCGACAAGCTCGGCCTGCTGCTCGCGATCGGCGAGCACGAGCGGGTCAGCTGGGAGTCCCCGTTCCGGCCGCCGCTAGAGGATGCGCTCGTCGTGCCCCGGCCGGATCAGCCGATCCCGATCTGGCTCGGCACAGGCGGCAACCCGGGATCGACCGTGCGGGCCGCGAAGGCGGGGCTCCCGATCTCCTACGGCATCCTCTCCGGCACCCCGCAGCGGTGGGGGCAGATGGGCGCCCTCTACCGTCAAGCCGCCGAAGAGTCCGGCGTGGATCCCTCGCAACTTGCCATCTCGGTCGCCGGGCACGGCTTCATCGCCGCCGACGGGCAGGCCGCGAAGCAGACCTTCTTCCGCCACGAGTCCGCAGCCTACGCCGCGCACGGACGCTTCGCCGCACTCTCCTGGGAGGACGCGAAGGCGAACTACTCTCCGGGCGGCATGGTGTTCGCGGGCGACCCGTCCGAGATCGCGGACCGCATCATCGACCTGCACCGCCACCTCGGCCACATGCGGCACTTCTTCCAGATGGACATCGGCGGCATGCCGCACTCCGAGGTGCTCGCCTCCATCGAACTGCTCGGCACCGAGGTTGCACCCCGCGTACGCGCCGAGATCGGCTCGGACGGGGCCGCTCCTTCGAGCTGACACCGAGGGCGGCTCGAGCACCGACGCGGCGAACTGCTGCGCACGGCCGCGACACGAGGGATCATCCCGTCCCAGTTGACCGCCGACCTCGGCCTCGTCGTCGCGCCGCGCGGGTGGCGCACCCCCGCTGCTCTCGCGAGGGGTGCGCCAGACCGTTCAGCGGGTTTCCGGGGGTGCGGTCGCAGCCTCGGTATCCGATTCCTCCAAGAGGTTCTCGTCCACGAGCAGTTGGCCTTCGGCGAGGGATTCCGGCATGATCTCGGCGTTGATCTCGGTCGCGAGCGGCTTCTCCTTGACGAAGCACAGCAACACGGCGGTGATGACCGCGAGGGGCACCATGTAGATGAAGATCGGGATCAGCGCCTCGTTGTAGGACTCGACGATGAGGTTGCGGATCGGTTCCGGCAGCGACTTGATCAGCTCCGGCGTCAGCGAGTTCGCGCCGTCGGAGGGGCCCGCCCCGCCGCTCGGCAGCTTCTCGGTGATCAGCGAGGTGAGCCGGCTGGCGAAGATCGATCCGACCACGGCGGAGCCGAGGCTGCTGCCGACCTGCCGGAAGTAGTTGTTCGCCGCGGTCGCGGTGCCGACCATCTTGTGCGGGAACGAGTTCTGCACGACGAGGGTGAGGATCTGCATGCTCGTGCCGAGCCCGACGCCCATCACGGCCATGTAGATGCAGATCAGGTAGACCGGGGTGTCGACCTGCACGGTCGCGAGGAGGCCGACGCCGAGGGCGACGATGGCGGTGCCGACGATCGGGAGCAGCTTGTACTTGCCGGTCTTCGAGATCACCGCGCCGGTGACGATGGAGGTCAGCAGCAGCGCCGCCATCATCGGGATCATGAGCAGGCCCGCAGCTGTCGCGCTCGCCCCGACCGCCATCTGGAAGTAGGTGGGGAGGTAGCCGACGGCGCCGAACATCGCGACCGCGATGAGCAGCCCCGCGATCGTGGTCACGTTGAAGTTGCGGTCCTTGAACAGGCTGAGCGGCATGACCGGCTCGGAGGCGCGGGATTCGACCAGCACGAACAGGGCGCCGACGACAACGGTGGCGATGATCAGGCCGATGATCTGCGGCGACCCCCACTCGTACATCGATCCGCCCCAGGTGCCCACCAGCACCAGCGTGGAGGTGGCGATGGCGAGCAGCATCATGCCGAGGTAGTCGATCTTCGGCCGCTCGGTGCGGTTCAGCTTCGGCAGGCGCAGCAGCACGATGGTCGCGACGACGGCGAGGATGCCCAGGGGAACGTTCATCCAGAACGCCCACCGCCAGCCGGGGCCCTCGGTGAGCCAGCCGCCGAGCAGCGGGCCGGCGACCGAGGAGACGGCGAACACGCCACCCATGATGCCCATGTACTTGCCGCGCTCACGGGCGGGCACGACATCGGCGATCGCAGCCTGGGAGAGGATCATGAGCCCGCCACCGCCGAGGCCCTGCACGAGCCGTCCGACGATCAGGGAGTTCATGTCCTGCGCGAGGCCGCCGACCACGGAGCCCGCCACGAACAGCACGATCGCGGCGATCAGCATCGGCTTACGGCCAACGAGATCGCTGATCTTGCCGTAGACCGGCATCGTGATCGTGGAGGCGAGCATGTACGCGGTGATCACCCAGGTCATGTGCTCGACACCGTGCATCTCGCCGACGATCGTCGGCAGGGCACTGGAGAGCACCATCTGGCTCAGCGATGCCAGCAGCATCACGATCATCAAGGTGGAAAAGAGCAGGAGGATGTTGCGTTTCGCCGTCGCGGCTGCGGCCGACGGCGGGGTCGTGACGTCTGTCATGATGGGCTCTGGATGACCTCTCGGAATAGGGCGGTGGCGGATGCCAGCGACTCGGTGGTAGTAGCCGACCAAGCGGCGGGGTTCTTGACGAAAGCGAAACGGACGACCGTGGCCGCGAGCATGCGGAGCGCAGTTGCCGCATCGCGGATGTCCTGCGCCTGCACCGATTCTTCGATCAAAGCTCGCCGGGTGAGCTCCTCGATCAGGATCGGCTCGATGAGTTCGCCCGCCGTCGTCGAGAAGTGCTTGAGGCGCGCCCGCAGCTCCGGCAGGGTGCGGATGAGCTCGGATCGCCGCTCCCCGAGGCCGTCGTCGGGAACGGCGGTGCGGATGACCGCCATCGTGAGTCTCACCGCGCGCTCGAACAGGTCTCCGTCGCCGTCGAAGAACGACTCGCTCGCCGGCGCCGGAACGTGCAGCGGTCGCAACCCGAGCGCAGCGTCCTCCTTGCTCGGGAAGTAGTTGAAGAACGTCCTACTGGACACGCCAGCCTGCGCCGCGATCATGTCGACGGTGGTGGCCGTCCACCCGTGTTCGAGGAGGAGGTCGGCGGCCGCATCATGGATGGCCGCCGCGACCTCGAGGCGCTGTCGCTCACGCAGACTCAGAGCAGAATCATTCACTCATGCATTCTATGCGCCTCCGCAGTATTTGCACAACTGCAAACTAAGGTTTCGGTGCTGCCGCAGCCGCTCGCCATCTCTTCCGGGGAATCGGGTGACGACCAGCTGCACCTGGGGTTAGGCCTGTGCGGCGTGCATCGCGTCCCCGCTGGCGCTCGGCAGGTCCGAACTCGTCGTGACATCCTGCTGCTTCTTCGCCCTGCGGCGCTCCCGGCCGTCCTCGAAGAGCAGATACAGCACGGGCACGAGCACCAGGGTCAGCAGTGTCGACGAGATGAGTCCGCCGATCACGACGATCGCAAGGTCCTGGCTGATGAAGCCGCTGGACCCGGTCACGCCGAGCGCCATGGGGATCAGGGCGAAGATCGTGGCGAGCGCGGTCATCAGGATCGGGCGCAGGCGCTGGCGGGCGCCGTTGAACACGGCGTCGCGCACGCTCTGGCCCTGCTTGCGGTACTGGTTCACGAGGTCGATGAGCACGATCGCGTTCGTGACCACGATGCCGATGAGCATCAGCATGCCGATCAGGGCCGAGATGCCCAGCGGTTTGCCGGTGATCAGCAGCAGCACGATCGCGCCGGTCGCGGCGAACGGGATCGACACGAGCAGGATGAGCGGCTGCGCGAGCGACCGGAAGGTCGCCACGAGCAGCAGGAACACGATCGCGATCGCGATCAGCATCGCGAGCCCGAGCTGCTGGAACGACTCCTGCTGCGTTTCCGCCAGCCCGCCGAGTGTCGCGGTCGTGCCGGTAGGCAGGTCCAGGCCGTCGAGTCGCTCCTGCACCTCGGTGGTGACCGCGCCCAGTTCGCCCTCGGCTGGGGTGAGCGAGATCGTCGCGACGAGATCGCCGTCCTGCCGGGTCACCGAGGTCGCCACGGTGACCTTCTTCACCGATGCGAGCTCGGTCAGCGGCACCATGCCGGTGGCGGTGGGGATCTGCAGATCCTGGAGCTCGGCGATGGTCGCGGGCGGCGGGGTCGCGTCGAGGAAGATGCGGTACTCCTCGTTGTCGATGGTGACCTTGCCGATGCTCTGCGGGGAGAGGATGCTGCCGACCATGCCGAGCAGCTGGATCTCGGTGAAGCCGTGCTCGAGGGCGACCGTGCGGTCGACCGTGATCTGGGTGATCGGCTGCGCCGGTGCCAGGTCGCTCGACACCTCGGTGGTGTTCGGCGTGTCTTCGAGCGCCGCGTACACGGCCTCTGCCGCCCTCGCGAGATCCTCATCGTTGGTACCGGTGACGAGCACGTCGACGGAGCCGCCGAAACCGCCCATCGACGCGGCGTCCGCGAGGCTCACCTCGCCGGGGCCGTCGAGCTTCGCGAGCCGGTCGCGCACCGTGTCCTGCAGCGCGGACTGATCGGCCTTCGCGTCGGTGTTCACGATGAAGGTGGCCGTGCCGCCGCCCCCGCCGAGCATCGCGGAGAAGTCGCCCGACCCGCCGCCGCTGGAGCCGGCCATGAGCATGACGTCCTCGACGCCGTCGATGTCGAGGAGGGCGTCCTCCACGTCGCGGGCGCCGTCGGAGACCGTGTCCAGATCCGACCCGGCGGGGAAGGTCTGGGTGACCATGATCATGTTCTGCCCGGTGTTGCCCAGGAAGTCGACCTTCAACAGCGGGACCAGGGACACCGTGATGACGAGCAGCAGCACGGAGGAGATGATGGTGATGATCGGGTGCTTCTGCGTGCCGCGCAGGATCGGCTTGTAGCCGCGCTGCAACCAGCTCTTGTGCTCCTTCTCCTCGGCGGCCAAGCGCACCGCCTCAACGTCCGTGACGTTCTTCGGAGCACGCAGGAACCAGTACGAGAGCACGGGCACGATCGTGAGCGCGACCAGCAGCGAGGAGAGCATCGCGATCGTCACCGTCAACGCGAACGGGGCGAACAGCTCCCCCACCATGCCGCCCACGAGCGCGATCGGCAGGAACACCGCCACCGTGGTGAGCGTCGACGACGTGATCGCGCCGGCGACCTCGCGCACGGCGGTGAGGATGGCGTGCACCTTCTCCTCGCCGTAGGAGAGATGCCGTTTGATGTTCTCGATGACGACGATCGAGTCGTCGACCACGCGGCCGATCGCGATCGTCAGCGCGCCGAGGGTAAGCATGTTCAGCGAGTGGCCGCCGAGGTTCAGGCCGATGAAGGTGACCAGCACCGACAGCGGGATCGAGATCGCGGTCACGATCGTCGAGCGCAGCGACAGCAGGAAGACCAGGATCACGACGATCGCGAACAGTAGACCGAGCAGCCCCTCGATCGCGAGATGCTGGATCGACTCCTCGATGAACGGCGCCTGATCGAACACGATCGTCAACGACAGGCCGGGCACCTCGTCTTCGAGCTCGGCGATGGCGTCGCCGACGGCGTGGGAGATCGCGACGATGTCGGCGTCCTGGTTCGCAGTGATCGAGATCGACAGCGCCTCCTCACCGTCCATGCGGGTGAGGGAGGTCTGCGGCTCGGTGACGAGCTCGACCTTGGCGACGTCGCCGATGGTCACGACGGTGCCGGGCTGGGTCTGGCTCGCAAGCGGCAAGCCCTTGATGGCGTCGAGGGATGCGACTGCCGTGCCGCCCTGGACCGGCAGAGACGCTCCGTCGTCGGTGACGCTGCCCAGCGGCAGCGTCATGCCGTTCGCCTCGAGCGCCTGGCTCAGCGCCTGCGGGTTCAGCCCGTTCGCCGCGAGAGCCGCCTGATCCGGGGTGATCACGACCCGCTCGACCGCTCCTCCCGACACCGCAGCCGACCGCACACCCGAGATCGACTCGAGCTTGGGCACGACCGTGTCCGTGAGCGTGTTCGACAGGGCGGTGATGTCCTCGTCGGAGCCGGACGCGGTCATGAAGATGACCGGGATGTCAGAGGTGCTCCCCGAGATGAGCTGAGGGTCCGCATCGCTCGGCAGGCTGCCCGAGATCGAGTTCAGGGCCTGCTCCACCGAGGCGCGGAAATCATCGGCGTCGACGCCATAGGTGTACGCGATCGACACCATCGACATGCTCGACGACGACGTCGCCACGACCTGCTCCACATTGTCGAGGTCGGCGATCGCCCGCGAGATCGGCACGCTCACCTGCTCGTCCATCACCTCAGGGCTCGCACCCGGAACCGCGGTCACGACCGTGGTCTGCGGCAACGAGAGCGACGGGATCAGCTCCTGTTTGAGCTGCGTCATCGAGAACACGCCGAAACCGGCGATCAGGATCGTGATGAGCGCGACCAACGTCCGGTTGGCCAGGCTGAAGCGGGCGAGTCGGAACAAAAAACACCACCGAACAGTAGAGGGACTCGGGCAGGCGACGCTCCCGAATATGGTTAGCGCCACGCAAAGCTTAGTATAGGACTAAGCAACTCGATCTGAGTTGCACCTGGGAACGAAAGGTACGTTTGAGGCGTGAAGAGAGATGAAGAGACGGAGCGCAAGACGCTCCTCGCTGAGTTGCTCAGCCTGCAGGCCAGCCTGGAATCCTCATTCGTGCCGGAGCACCTCGAGCCGGTGCTGTCGCTGCGCCTGACGATGCAGCAGCTCAAGGTGCTGATGATCCTCGTCACCCACTCCGACGGCAGCACGATGCAGGCGCTCGCCAAGACCGTGGGGGTGTCGCTGGCGACCATGTCGGGGATCGTCGATCGCCTCGAGACGCAGGGCATGGCCGAGCGCAGCCTCGACCCGAACGATCAGCGCGTGCGCCGAGCCAGCGCCTCCGAGCTGGGACGCCAGACCGTGCAGCGTCTGATGGCCGCAAGACCGGAACTCAGCAGCACCCCGCTCGGCCTGCTCGCGATCGACGACCTCCGCGCACTCGCCCAGGGCATCCGCGCCCTGGTCCGCGCCGTCGAGAGCAGCCAGAACACCACCGACCACACGACGATGAGCGACTGACGCTCCGGCCGGCGACCCCTGCCGCACTCGCCGGCCGATCTCCACAAGGGAGGCCTGCCGATGAGCAGCAAGAGACCACGACACGCCCGCCCAGAACCGGGCGATGACGACCGGATCGCGAGACTCGGAAGCTTCCGCGCCAGTCTCGCCCGCTTCATGCTGAGCTACCAGTTCGGCATCAACGAAATCATGACCAAGGTCAACATCCTCCGAACCGAGTTCGAGCACCTCCACGACCACAGCCCGATCGAACACGTCTCGTCCCGCCTCAAAAGCCCCGAGAGCATCCTCGAGAAAGTACAGCGCCACGAGCTGCCGCTGTCGATCGAAACCATCCAGGAGCAGATTCACGACATCGCAGGCATCCGAATCGTGTGCAGCTTCATCGCGGACGTCTACCTCATCGCCGAGATGCTCGCCGCCCAACCCGACATCACCGTCATCGAGACCAAGGACTACATCGAGCACCCGAAACCGAACGGCTACAAGAGCCTCCACCTCATCGTGCAAGTGCCGGTGTTTCTCTCCTCCTCGGTCACCGAAGCGCGTGTCGAGATCCAGATCCGCACCATCGCCATGGACTTCTGGGCCAGCCTCGAGCACAAGATCGACTACAAGTTCGACCAAGAGATCCCCGCCGAGCTCCTCAACGAACTCACCGAAGCCGCGGAGCTCGCGAACAACCTCGACCTGAAAATGGAACGCATCCACCGAGAAGTCCGCGCGCTCCGCCCCCCGAACCCACGCCTGAGGACCCAAACCGACGAAGTCATCCACCCAGAGGCGCTCCTCCTCGGAGCACTGTTCCCGAATGGCCGAGAGCCAGGGCACGGCGACACGACGGACGAGCCCTCCCGCTAGCACGGGCGCCCGCTGACGGGCCGGATACTCGTACGACTATTCTCCCGTCGACGGTGCCAGCTGCGAGGGACAACCCGACCTGCACGACCTGTTTAGTCTCGAACAGTCAACAGGAGTCGTCACAACGTGAGGCTCCCGTGCTGACGTGGAACAGACCTGACCCGTCGCCCGGTGACCAGTGCGCATGCTTGGCGACCCCAGCCAGGGGCTGCGTCGGTCGCATCGAGCCGGTGTCCCGTCTCACACGGAACCTTCTCGTCGTAGTGCGCCTCGATGACAGCGAGATGCCGAGAGCTTCAGGACAACCGGCGCCCACGTGACTGAGCCCGCCGCGTCCGAACCGCTGATCGACCTCGGCCTTAACCGCCGATCACCTCGTACTTCTATTCCGAATGAACGTATGCTACCGTGGTAGATACGTCAGTTTCTGTCGTAGAAACATCAGGTGGTGATCCTCATGCATGGCGGCGTGATCCTGTTCCGGGGAACCGGAGCCGACGCGCGCCGTTATGTCGAGGCCGATCGTTCCCGTGCCGATGACTATTACCTCGGCGCGGATGCGTCTGTGGCGGCGTTCACCGCGCTCGATAGCGCCGGGAACGTGACTGCTGCGCTCGGGCTTGACCCGGAGGCGTATGCGGCGTGGGTGGATTGGGTGAACCCGGTCACGGGCGAGTCGATGGGCACGCCCCGTCTACCGGGTGTCGGGAAACAGGGGTCGCCGCGGTTCGCGGAGATGGTGGTGAATGCCCCGAAGTCGCTCTCGATCGCCGCAGCGCTCCACCCGGAGGTCTCCGATGTTCTCGACCGGGCGCAGCAGGACGCGGTAGCGGAGATTCAGGCGTGGCTCGCCGAGCACTCCGTGACCCGTGTCGGGCCGCGCGGCAAGCAGGAGGTGGTGCCCGTCCAGCAGTTGCAGACGGTGGCGGTGTCGCACCGCACGTCGCGGGCGGGTGATCCGCACCGGCATATCCACTTTCAGGTCGGTACCCGCGTGTGGGCGGCTGGGAAGTGGCGGGCGCTGGATACGGCGGCGTTGTTCCGGCAGCAGAGCGCGATCCGCGCGCTCGGTACCGCCGTGATCGCCGCGCATCCTGAGCTTACGGAGGTGCTGGATCGGCACGGTTTGACCCTTGATCCGGTATCGGGCGAGGTGGTCGAGCTCGAGCGGTTCAACGGTGTGATGAGCAAGCGCGGCGAGCAGGTGCGCAAGCACTTAGAACGCTTCGAGGCGGAGTGGGAGGCGGCGCATCCGGGCGAGACTGTGGGGCCGGTCGTCTCGGCCCGGCTCGCGGCGCAAGCGTGGGCGTATGAGCGGCCTGCGAAGAAGCCCACCACCCTGCGCGAAGAACAGGCGTGGGTGACGGAGTTGCGCGAGGCCGGCTACGACCCGGCCACGTTGCGCCGGCCCGTGCGCCGTGCGCCGGCGTCGCTGGACGACCTCTCCGTGCAGACCGTTGCAAGCCGTGCGCTGGATCGGTGCACCGCAGGTAGTTCGGCGTGGACGCGGCACACGGTGCAGGAGCACGCGACGCGGATCATGACCGAGTACGGCGTGCAAGCGGCCCCTGACGAGGTGCGCGAGTTCGTGCGCATTGCAACGGCGTTGGCGATGGAGGATTGCTTCTCGCTTCTCCCGCCCGGCGCAGCGGCGCCGGAGCATGTGGCGCACCTCACGAGCCTGCGCGTGGTGCAGGCTGAGACGGAACTGCGCGACCTCCTGACCGCACGAGTACCGAAGCGGGAGCCAAAGCACCCCGACGTGCGCGACGCGGCAACAGCGCGGGGCCTGGACGCCGGGCAGGAGCGCGCCGCCGCCGCAGTCGCATCGCGCGATCCGCTCGTGATCGTGGAGGGTGCAGCGGGTGCGGGCAAGACCACGATGCTCGGTGTCGCTATCGAGGTCGCGGCGCAGCATGGCCGGGTGTCGCGGGTGGTTGCGCCGACGTTGCGCGCCGCGCAGGTCGCACGCGACGAACTCGACGTGCCCGCGAGCAGTGTTGCGGCGCTCGTGCACGCGCACGGGTGGCGCTGGAACAGTGACGGCGTATGGATGCGCCTCGCACCCGGCGACACCGACCCCGAGACGGGCCGCACCTACCGCGGCCCGTCCGAGGACGCGCGGCTGGCGCAGGGTGAGCGGGTGATCGTGGACGAGGCCGGGATGCTCGACCAGGACACCGCAATCGCCCTCCTGACCGTCACCGCCGAGGCGGGCGCGACGGTCGCACTGGTCGGGGATCGCGCCCAGCTCGCCGCGGTCGGTCGTGGCGGCGTGCTCGATGTGGCCGCGCAGTTCCGGGGTCACACGTTCGATATGGCCGAGGTGCACCGCTTCACCGACCCCGCCTACGCCGAGGTCACGCTACGGATGCGCGACGGTAGAAACCCCGGCGAAGTGTTTGACCAGCTCGCCGGGCTCGGTCTCATCCGTCTGCACGAGAGCGGAGACGAGGCGCGCGAGCATATTGCCCAGGAGCGGCAGGACGGCGAAGCGGTCACTGTCAGCACGAACGATGAGGCCCGCACCCTCAACGCCCGCATCCGCGAGGAACGAGTCTCCCACGGACTCGTCGACGCCCGAACCGTTTACGGCAGCGACGGCCTGCCTATCGGAGCGGGGGATGTGATTCAGACGCGGAAGAACAACTCCGATGTGGGCGTGGCGAATCGGCAGCAATGGGTCGTGCAGCACGTCGAGGACGACGGCGCTGTCTCTGTGCGCGAGGCGGGGAGCGGGCGGAAGCGGCAGCGCACAGTCAGACTCCCCGCAGACTATGTGGCCGAGCACGCGCACCTGTCGTATGCGGCGACCGCCTACGGGGTGCAGGGCGCGACCGTGCCCGCATCGCACACGCTCCTCACCGACGCGACCAGCGCCGCAGGCGTGTACGTCGGCATGACCCGCGGGCGAGAGTCGAACGTGCTGCACATCGTTGCCGAGAACGAGGCCGATGCCAGGGCGCAGTTCATCGAGGCGATGGAGCGCGACCGCGCCGACCGCGGACTTGCCGACGCCACCCGCCGTGCTGTCGAAGAAGTGGCCGGGCTGGTCGAGAACGGCCCCGTGCGGTTCGTGAACGACGAGATCGCGGCGCTCGACAAGCGTGCAGCAACGGCTGAGGCGCAGGCCGCACGCTGGCAACAGGTCAGCACCGCCCTTGCCGACCTCACCGACCGTGAGGCCGAGGTACGGGAGAGGGCGCGAGCGGCCGAGCAGACCGCACAGCAACGGGCCGAGCAGGTGCGCGCCGAGGTCGCCGCGCCGGTCGTCTCCGCGGCGAGAGGGGCACTCGCCGACTGGCAGCAGGCCGACGCTGCTGAACAGGAAGCCAGCGAGCAGGTGCGGGCGTCGTCGTGGTTCGGGAAGCGCCGCGCCCGCGACGAGCACGAGAACGCTCAAGCGCGCACCGCCGAAGCGCGCCAGCAGGTGACAATTGAGTGGGGCGAGCCGTCGAGGTTGAACGAACGCGCCGATGCGTGGGTGGAGCGAGTCACCCGGCCCCGAATCGAGAACGACCCGCGCGTGATCGACGCCAAGCAGGAACACCAGGCGGCACGCAACGCCCTGCTAAACCGGCCAGAGCGAGCGCAGACCGAACGACTCGTCGCGTTCGCGCGAGTGTTCGGCGCGGAGACCGTGATCCGCAATCAGCAGGCGTACCTCACCACCAACCCCGCGCAACAGGCCGCACGAGCCAGGAAGACTGCGAGGCAAGCACGGGAGGAAGCCGAGCTGCTGCGCTCGCTCACCCCGGCCGAAGCCGCAGAGAGGATCGAGCAGACCCGCGCAGAAGAAGCTGCCCGCAACGCCTGGCGAGCCGAGCGAGAGCGCGCCTTGTCGCGCGACTATGAGCAGCACCACCGAAGCGCGCTCCGGCGCGACGGCCCGGCACGCGGCCTATGACCCGGCGCGGTCGGCTGCCGCGGGCACATCGCGCCCTTGCCCCCGGCTACCGTCCGAGACTCGGGCCGCCCCGGTCGCTGCCAGGAGGGTAGTCGTGTCCGAACGCATCTACCTGGGGCAGGGTGCGGCGGTGTTCGCGTGCAGCGTCCAGCTCGCGGTCGAGCACGGCGGGGTCACGGACGGCCTTGCGTGTCGTGAAGCCTTGAGTGTGCTCGTTCAACAGCTCCATCAGTCGGTCGCGCTGCGCAGCGTCCTTGACGGCAACAAGGTTCGGACGGATCAGGGCATCGATCCCGGAATGGTCTTCCACGATGGCAAGGGTTCGGGCGTGGGCGAACACGTCGCCGGGAATCTGCGACCAGTCGATGATCCATCCGGCTTCGCGGGCGAGCTGGTTGAACATGATGTGCTGACTGCGCGTGTTCACGTCACGGAACGGGTGGATCGCGGTCGTCTCACCCCAGACCCACGCCAGCCCATCAGCGAACGCATCCGCATCCAGACCGCGCAGGTGGTCGCGGGCGGCGAGTGCGTCGAAGACGCGCTCGGCCTCGGGCACGATGAACTGGGGGCGGCAGTGCGCGATGCCGGTGCCGCCGGGGTGGGTGTCGGTGTCGCGAATGTCGCCACCCCAGACATACAGATCAGCGGTCAGGTGCCGGTGGATCGCTTGCAGGTGGGCGAGGTCGAAACGGCCGGGGATGGGGTGCTCGGTGAGTTCGACCATGCGCTGATGGATCGCGGCCGTCTCGACGGCTTTCCAGCGGTCGTAGTCGGTGATGCCGAGCTTGTTGATGAGAACAAGGCTGTTCGGGTAGCTGTAGCGGTCGGGCACTGGTGCTCCTGCCCGGACAGGTTACTTCTCAGGGAAACGGGTAAGCGCGACTGCGATCGCCTCGCGCACTGCCTCATCCCCGGACAGTTCCCCGCGCACCTGGCGGCGGGCAATCTCCCGATCCGCCTCGGACACGACCGCCCCGGCAGTCTCCTGCCCAGCCTCGACCTCCGCGAGCACGCGCCGGACATAGGCCTCGGATACAGAGGTCTTGAGAGCCATTCGGGGTGCCTCCTTGTGGTCGGCGTTCTCAGATCAGTCTACGTCTCGGCACCGACATTCACAGGGAAGCCGGGAGCGGGGGTGCCGAATCGGCACCCCCGGCCGTGGAGCGTCAGGGCTCGCTGTTGTTGGCCGGGGTGTCTGCGAAGAGGGCGAGGAACTTTTCGCGCGGGATCACGATGCGCCGTCCGAGCTTCACATGCGGGATCGTGCCCTCGTTGATGCTCGTGGTGATCGTGCGGGGATCGACCCCGAGGGCTTCGGCAGCTTCTTTGCGGGTGATGACCAGGCTGCGCCGCTTGCGGAGGTCGTCCATGTCGAGGGTGCTCTGCCGCATGGTCACACCATCCGTTCCGGTCGCGCGCGTGAATGTGATTCTTCCCACCGTAGAGAATCGCACTTGCGCTGTCAAGTATCGCACTGTAGATTTCTTACATGGAAAACGAGAGGGTGCGGGGCAACCCCGCAGGGATCACAAACACGCACGTCGCGCAGAACATCCGCGCCGCAAGGCAAGCGATCGGGATGGACTTGCGCACCATGTCCGACGGACTGCACGCGGCAGGGCGCAAAATGTCACCGTCGGGCATCAGCAAGCTAGAGGCCGGGGATCGCCGCGTGGACGTGGACGACCTGACCGTGATCGCCTACTTGCTGCGCACCACCCCCGCGGCACTCCTGACCCCACCGGACGAGCAGACAACCCTTACCGGAGTGCCGGACGGGTATGAGCCGGAAGAGATCGACAGGTGGATGCGCGGGGAACTCGTCCTCACCGACGAGGGGCTGTTCAACTACTGGCAGAAAGAATGGGTGATCTGCACCGACCGCATCCACCACCTCGAAACCACCCTCGACGGCATGACCACCCCCAGCAAGGACGATCCCGAGAAGACGAGCGCGCACCCGAAGACCATCGCCGCCTACCAGGAACGTCTAGAGACGGCGCGGGCACGCGCCCGCGTGATCCAGGAGCGCGGCGTGCAGCTCGACCCGGACGGGCGCGTGTTCAACGCCAAGGACTACATCGACAACTACGCAGACACCCACCGGCCCGGACAGATCACCGCGAGGAGCACACGGTCATGACCGGGAAGAAACCGCCCGCTGAGCAGAGCGGTGGGGGTGAGAAGCGGCAGCGGCGTTCGCGTTCCCGGCAGCCCGGCTCGATCCAGGCATACGACACTGACCAGGGGAAGCGGTGGCGGTTCCAAATCTACGTCTTGAAAGACCCCGAGTATCCCGAGATGGGGTCGCGCCGTCTCACCCGTTCCGGCTTCACCAGCACCGACGAGGCGAACGACGCCTTGCAGGAGGCGTTGAAGCAGCGCAAGCAGAACGAGAAGTTCGGGAACAAGGTACCCACGCTCGGCGCATACGCCGACGAATGGGCGGCAGGATTGAAGCTCGCGGCGTCCACGATCAAGGGCTACAAGAAGATCATCCGCAACCACATCCGACCCCAGCTCGGCAGCATTCGCCTCGACAAGCTCACCGCCACCCGGATCGCCCGCCACTACCGCGACCTCGAAGACCACGGACGCAACGACACCTACGGCAAGGGCAAACCGCTTTCCGCCAACTCGGTGCACAAGGTGCATGTCGTGCTCGGCGCGATCCTGGACGCCGCGATAGACGACGGGCACCTGACCGTGAACCCGGCGAAGAAGAAGCGCACCGTGAAACCCCCGAAATCCAGCGAGGTGCGGGCACAGAAACCAGAAATCGCCACCTGGACAGCCGAACAGTTGCAGACCTTCCTCGCCTGGAACCGCGACACCCTCGAAGACGAGCTGTTTCCGCTATGGCGGCTGATCGCCTACACCGGCATGCGCAGGAGCGAGGCACTGGCGCTCAGGTGGTCGGACATCAACACCAAGACCATGCGGATCAGCATCCGCCGCGCCGTCGATACCGACGACTGGACGAAGACCAAGACCACGAAAACCGGGCAAGCCCGCGTCATCGACGTGGACGCCGAGACCTTGAAGGTACTCGCTTCGTACAAGGTCGCCCGCGCCGAACTCTCGTTCGAGCTGGCGAAAGCCGACGCCTACGTGTTCGGAGACGACGACGGCAAGCTGCGCTCACCCGACGCGATGACGAGCCGATGGGATCGCCGCTTGAAGTGGGCGACCGCGAAGTTCAACACCCTGCACCGCGTCACGATCAAAGGGCTGCGTCACACCCACGCCACGCTGCTGCTTGAACTCGGGGAGCATCCCAAGGTCGTGCAAGAACGTCTAGGACACTCAACGATCACCACGACGATGAACATCTACTCCCACGTCACCCCGACCATGCAACGCTCTGCCGTAGACCGCTTCGCCGCCCACCTCGGCTCCTGAACCCCGCACATCCACGGCTATCAGCCGTTGTCTACCTCCTGTGCGCTCACGCGGGTCAGGAACTCTCCCAACAGCGTCGCGAAGGCCTCGGGTGCCTGCATGTGCGACTGATGCCCCGCACCCGGGATGATGCGTAACTCCGCACCGCGGATGCCCGTTGCGAGCGCGCGAGCCGCAGGCAGGTTCGGACGATCCTTCTCACCGCACAGCACCAGCGTCGGAGACGACACCTCATCGAGCCGATCTGAGAAGTCGGCACGGCTGACCGCTCGCAACACCGACAGCATCACGTTCTTGCGCGCGCCCTGCTTCTCCAACACCTTGGCCGGGAGCAGGCGGAACACTGCGCCCTGCACGGCCATGAGCGCACGCGGCGGCTTCACTTGCCCCGCCGCCAACGTCAGCGACCGCACCCGCGCCGGGTGATCGAGCGCGAACTGCAACGCGATCATCGCCCCAGCGACAGCCCGCACAGATGCACTCTGTCAGCCCCATGCCGCTCGATCTGCCGCAGAACTGCATCCGCCGCAGCATCGAGGCTGAACTCGGCAGCCCCACCAGACCCGTTGTCGGAACCGAAGACGTCAACAGCCAACGAGTCGAAGCCTGACGGCAACGCGGCACGCTGCGCATCCCAGGCATCCGCGCTCTCACCCAGCCCGTGCAGGAACACGACGGTCTGGGCGGCTTGCATACCCTCCATGATCCCACGGCACCAAAGACAGCGAAGCGCCGAACGAAGCCGCTCAGACGGTCGCCAGCGGAGGGGCTTAGCACTTTTTCTAGCACTTCCGATGCAAATGACCCCCAACCCGGAGAACTAAATCCCAGGTCAGGGGCCATTTCATTCGCGTGCGCGAGGGGGGACTTGAACCCCCACGCCCTTGCGGGCACTGGCACCTGAAGCCAGCGCGTCTGCCAATTCCGCCACTCGCGCGCATCGCCGCCCTGCACCTGCGTGCCGGACAACTCCACAAGCTTAGCAGCACCGGAGCCTTCTCACCAAAGCGGGCTACACTGCTGGCTAAACTGAATGGCGTACCGGCGTGCCGCAACGACGCGCGTCGACGACGAACGATGGGCCGAGCGGGAAGGGAGGACGGCACGTGGGCATTCTGGACAGCGTCGAGCGCGGGCTCGAGCGGGCCGTCAACGGCGCCTTCGCGCGCACCTTCCGATCCGGTGTGCAGCCCGTCGAGATCGCGTCTGCGCTCAAGCGCGAGCTCGACATCAGCGCGGTCATCGTCGACCGCGACCGTGTGCTCGCACCCAATCGCTTCGTCGCGCGCGTGGCGCCGAAGGACGCGGATCGCCTGCGCGGCCTCGGCGACACGCTGGAGCAGGAATTGCGCGGCGTCGTGGTGAAACACGCGAAGCGGCAGAACTACCAGTTGCTGGGCGATCCCGACGTGGAGATCCGCCCCGACGAGGGGCTAACGGTCGGCGTGCTCGAGATCGACTCCTCGCGGGTCGAGGGCGCGGTCGACTGGATCGCGGTGCTCGACGTCGACGGCACCCGCCACGAACTGCGCCGCGGCACGACGACGGTGGGCCGCGGCAGCGACTGCGGCATCCGCATCACCGACAACGCGGCCTCCCGCAAGCACCTCGAGGTCATCTGGGACGGATCGGCCGGCATCGCGCGCGATCTCGGCTCGACCAACGGATCCAAGATCAACGGGGAACGCTTCCGCGAGGCCGCGCTCGCCCCCGGCATCGTCATCACCATCGGACAGACCGCGCTGCGGTTCCAGCTCGTGCCCGGGCGCGGACGCACCGCGCCGCCGGTCGCGCCGCCGGCGCGACCGGGCACCCCACCGACACGCGCCCAGCCGGCGCAGAACTCGACGCCGGAGATCCCTCCGAGCATCGATCAAGACTTCTGGAGGGGCCTGTGAGCGAACTCACCCTGCTCATCCTGCGCATCGGATTCCTTCTGCTGCTCTGGTTCTTCATCTTCGGCATCGTGTACGCGCTGCGCAGCGACCTCTTCGGTGCCCCCGTGCGCCGCATGCGGAGCGGCGCGGAGACCGGAGGCGCCCCGCAGGCGACCCCGCAGGTCTCCGCCGTGGTCTCGGCACCGAGCGCTCCTGCCCCGCCGCACTCGGGGCCCGCGATCACCCCGAGCGGGGGCGGTCTGCCCTCGGCCGGCGGCGACCTCCCCTCGGCCGGCGGATCCGGCGCGGCGCGGCACCTCGTCATCACCTCCGGCGTCGCCGACGGCACCTCCATCAACCTCGACGACGAGTTCATCACGATCGGCCGCAGCAGCGACTCCACGCTCGTCATCGTCGACGACTACACGTCCACCTACCACGCGCGTCTCTCGCGCAGCGGCGAGCAGTGGATCCTCACCGACCTCGACTCGACCAACGGCACCCGCGTCGACGGCGAGCGCATCTCGAAGCCGACCCCGGTTCCGCCGTACACCCCCGTCACCATCGGCACGACCACGTTCGAGTTGAGGCCCTGAGCGTGCGGGTGACCTACGAAAGCGCCATCGGCTCCCACGTGGGCATGGTGCGCTCGAACAATCAGGACTCGGGCTTCGCCGGAGACCACCTCTTCCTCGTCGCCGACGGTATGGGCGGGCACGCGGGAGGCGATGTCGCCTCCGCGGTGGCCGCCAAGGAGATGGCGGCCCTCGACGTGCCGCCGACGAGCAGCCCCGAGGCCACCACCAACTCGCTGCGCACGGCGATCCTCGAGACCAACACCAAGCTGCGCGCCGTCGTGAAGGATCGGCCCGAGCTCGCGGGTCTCGGCACCACCTTCACCGGCTTCATCCCCGTGGGGGACCAGCTCGCCCTCGCCCATATCGGGGACTCGCGCCTGTACCTGCTGCGCGACAACCACCTGCAGCAGATCACGAAGGATCACACCTTCGTGCAGCGCCTCGTCGACAGCGGCAAGATCACCGAGGAAGAGGCGAAGACGCACCCGCGGCGCTCGGTGCTGATGCGCGTGCTCGGCGACGTCGACTCCTCGCCGCAGGTCGACACCGACGTGCTCGACACACGGCCGGGCGATGTCTGGCTGCTGTGCTCCGACGGGCTCTGCGGCTACGTCGAAGATCACGACATCGAGAAGATCCTGCGACGGCGCTCCTCGCTGCAGGGCGCGGTCGACTCGCTCATCGACAAGAGCCTCGCCCACGGCGCACCCGACAACGTGACGGTCGTGCTCGTCGAGACGGAGGCGGCTCCCGACGTCGATCCGCACGCCACCAGCGAGCTCCCCGAATCGAATCGCCGCTTCGCCGGCTCTGCGGCGACCACGCCCGACCTGCGCGACGGCGACACGTCGACGGCGCGCACGCGTCTCATGGGACGCCGTCGCCTGGTGCGGCGCCCGCCGGTGGTCGCCGAGAGCCAGTTCGAGCCCCGCGTCGACGAGTACCTGGCAGAGCTGATCGCCGAGACACGGCGCCGCAATCGCCGCCGCCGACTCCTGTGGGCGCTCGGCGCGGTGGCCGTGCTGCTCGCGATCGGCGGCGCCCTGCTCTTCGGCTACCAGTGGACGCAGAGCCGCTACTTCGTGGGCACCGACGGCGACACCGTGGTGATCTACCGCGGCGTGCAGCAGAACATCGGCTCGTTCTCGCTGCACTCGGTCGCCGAGGACACGGAGATCCCGCTCTCCGAGCTCGACGGGCTCGAGCAGCGCCAGGTGAAGCGCACCCTCAGTGCCGGCTCCCTCGCGGAGGCGCGGGAGATCGTGCTGCGGCTGGGGGTGCACGATGAGTAGCCCGCAGAGCGGCGACGCCCGCACCTTCGACCAGACCCGCACTAGCGAGACGGTGCTGCAGCGCATCACCGCCCTCCGCGCTCCCCGCAAGCTGCTGGGGCTCGAGCTGTCCCTGCTGCTCTTCGCGATCGCGGTGGGCATCGCGGCGGTCGTCATCATCGACCTGACCGTGGTGGGAGCGCCCACCACTGAGCTGGCGCCGGCGGGCGCCCTCTTCGTCATCGCCCTGTTCGCGCTGCACATCACGATCCGGCGTATCACCCCGGACGGCGATCCGCTGATCATGCCGATCGCCGCGTTCCTCAACGTCATCGGCATCGCCATGATCTACCGCATCGACCTCGCGCAGCAGCTCTCGGGCTGGGACGCGTGGGCGGTGCGCCAGCTCGTCTGGTCGTCGATCGCCGTCTTCGCGGCCATCGTCGTGCTGCTCGTGATCCGCAATCACATGGTGCTGTTCCGCTACACCTATCTCAGCGGCCTCGGCGCCGTCGTGCTCCTGCTGCTCCCGATGCTGCCCGGGATCGGGCAGACGATCAACGGCGCGCGCGTCTGGATCCACATCGGCGGCTTCTCGTTCCAGCCGGGCGAGATCGCGAAGATCCTGCTCGCGATCTTCTTCGCCGGATACCTGGTGCGCAATCGCGACTCGCTGGCGATGGTGGGCAAGAAGATCCTGGGCATCCGCTTCCCGCGCGCCCGCGATCTCGGCCCGCTGCTCGTGTTCTGGCTGGCGGCCATGTCGGTGCTCGTCTTCCAGCGCGACCTCGGCACCTCGCTGCTCTACTTCGGGCTCTTCCTGTCGATGCTGTATCTGGCCACCGGACGCATCGGCTGGATCATCCTCGGCGTCGGCCTGTTCCTCGTGGGCGGTATCGTCGCCAGCCAGACGCTCGCCTACGTCAACGTGCGCTTCGCGAACTGGCTCGACCCCTTCGCGGACCCGCTCGGCGGCAGCTACCAGATGGTGCAGGGGCTGTTCGGCATGGCGAACGGCGGCATGACCGGCACCGGGCTCGGTCAGGGCTACCCGTTCGACACGCCGGAGTCGCGCAGCGACTACATCTTCGCGAGCCTCGGCGAAGAGCTCGGGCTCATCGGGCTGTTCGTGATCCTCGCCGCCTACCTGCTGCTCGTGGGCCGAGGCCTGCGCATCGGCTTCGCCGGGCAGGACGACTTCGGCAAACTGCTCGCCTCGGGACTCGCGTTCGCCGTCGCCCTGCAGGTGTTCATCGTGGTCGGCGGCATCACCCGCGTCATCCCGCTCACCGGGCTCACGGCGCCATTCCTCGCCGCGGGCGGCTCCTCGCTCGTCTCGAACTGGATGATCATCGCCCTGCTCATCCTGCTCTCCAACTCGGTGCGCAACCGACCGAAGCTGGTGATCCGTACATGAACAAGCAGTTGAAGTTCCTCACCCGCACCGTGTTCGGCATGTTCCTGGTGCTCTTCTTCTCCGTCACGATGATCCAGTTCGTGTCGGCGGACGACCTGCGCGCCAACGAGCTGAACGGCCGCACCGTCAAGAACGGCTACAAGGTGGAGCGCGGCTCGATCCTCGTCGACGGGGATCCCGTGGCCTACTCCACCCCCACGGGCGACTCGTTCCGCTTCGTACGGCAGTACTCGGACGGCCCCCTCTACGCGCCGGTCACGGGCTACTTCTCGCACACGCAGGGCATGACGGGCCTCGAGGCGGCCATGAACCAGGATCTCTCGGGCATCGGCAACGCGCAGTTCTTCACCCGCATCATGAACACGCTCAACGGGGTCGCCCCCCAGGGCAGCTCCGTGCAGACGACCATCGATCCCGCCGCGCAGACCGCAGCGGCGGAAGCCATGGCCGAGGGCGGCTTCGAGGGCGCCGTGGTGGCACTGGATCCGAAGACCGGCGAGATCCTGGCGCTCGTGTCGACCCCCAGCTTCGATCCCAACGTGCTGTCCACGAACAGCGACGCCGAGATCATCGCGAACTACCGCCAGCTCGAAGAGGATCCGTCGCAGCCGCTGCAGAACCGCGCGATCGCGGGCGACCTGTACCCGCCGGGTTCCGTGTACAAGCTCGTGACCGCCGCCGCCGCCATCGAGTCGGGCGAGGCGACGCCCTCGACCGAGTTCCCGAATCCGGCGCAGCTCAAACTGCCCCAGTCGACCCACGAGATGCAGAACGCGTCGCGCACCACCTGCGGCACGGGCTCGAAGGCCACCCTCGAACAGGCGATCGTGCTGTCGTGCAACATCCCCATCGCCGAAATGGCGATGGACATGGAGCCGAACGCGGTGCCCGACATGGCGCACGCCTTCGGCTTCGAGCAGGAGCTGTCGATCCCGCTGGCGGTCACGCCCAGCACGTCCCCGATGCCCGAGGACGAAGCGCAGGTCGCGCTCTCCTCGATCGGGCAGCTCGACGTGCGGGTCACCCCCCTCCAGGTAGCGATGGTTTCGGCGGGAATCGCCAACGGCGGCACGGTGATGAAGCCCTACCTCGTCGACCGGGTGATCACACCGGACCTGCGCGTCGAGAAGGAGTACACTCCCGAAGAGTTCTCGAAGCCGATCTCGCGCGAGACGGCGGAGGACGTCGCTGGCATGATGGAGGAGGGCGTCTCCTCCGCCGAGGGCCTCGCGCAGCGGGCGGGCATCGACGGGGTTCGAGTCGCGGGCAAGACGGGCACCGCCGAGAACGGCACGGACGAGAACGGGAATGACCTTCCCTTTACGCTGTGGTTCACGGGATTCGCGCCGGTCGAGGATCCCGAAGTGGCCATCGCCGTGGTGATCGAGAACGGCGGCGGCGAAGCCTACGGATTTGAGGGGGGTTCGTTCGACCTCCCCACGGCAGTCGGAAAACGAGTAATGGAAGCGGTGTTGAGCGAATGAGGCCAGCGGCAGGGATCACATTCGGCGGACGCTACGAGCTCAGCTCGAGGATCGCCGTCGGAGGCATGGGCGAGGTCTGGCGGGCGACCGACAGCATCATCGGCCGCACCGTCGCCATCAAGATCCTCAAGGACGAGTACATGGGGGATCCGGGCTTCCTCGAGCGCTTCCGCGCCGAGGCGCGGCACGCCGCGCTCGTGAATCACGAGGGGATCGCCAACGTCTTCGACTACGGCGAGGAGCAGGGCTCGGCCTACATCGTGATGGAGCTCGTGCCCGGAGAGCCGCTCTCGGCGATCATCGAGCGCGAGGGGCGCCTGCCGGCGAACCGGGTGCTCGGGATCGTCGCGCAGACCGCGACGTCGCTGCAGGCCGCTCACGACGCCGGTCTGGTGCACCGCGACATCAAGCCGGGCAACCTGCTGATCACGCCCGAGGGGCGCGTGAAGATCACCGATTTCGGCATCGCGCGGATCGCGGACCAGGTGCCGCTGACCGCGACCGGACAGGTCATGGGCACCGTGCAGTACCTCGCGCCCGAGCAGGCGAGCGGGCACACGGCGACCGCGGCCACCGACATCTACTCCCTCGGCGTCGTGGCCTACGAGTGCCTCGCGGGCAAGCGCCCGTTCACCGGCGAATCGCAGGTGGCGATCGCGATGGCGCAGATCAACGACACCCCGCCGGATCTGCCGGGCGACGTGCCGGAGCCGGTGCGCAATCTCGTGATGGCCTGCCTCGCGAAGGATGCGGCGGGTCGCCCGGCGACCGCGGCCAAGCTCGCGCAGGCGGCGACGGCGCTGCATCGGAACGACGTGCAGCTGGCGGCCAGCTATGTGCCCCAGGTACTCGGCGCGTCACTGGCGGCGACCGCCGTGATGGCGCAGCAGACCCAGGCGCTCGATGCGGCCACCGCGGTGATGCCGCAGACAAGCGCCCTCGCGGAGCAGCAGGATCCCGAGGACGAGGCGGGCGAGGCTGCCGAGCCGGTCGCGAAGAAGAAGAGCCCGTGGACCTGGCCGCTCATCACGCTCGCGGCTCTGCTCCTCATCATCGGTGCGGGCACGGCCTACGCGCTGCTGAGCGGCGGGGACGGCGAGCCCCAGCGCACGACGACCCCGCCGCCCACGACCACCACCACCACGCCCGCCACGACCGAGGCGCCCACCACCGGCGCGATCGACCGCGGCGAGGTGGTCGGCAAGTCCGCCGAGGAGGCCACAGCCTACCTGAACGGGCTCGGTTTCACCAACGTCTCCACGCAGCCGGGCAGCCAGGCGCCCGACGACGAGGTCGGCCTGGTCACCGAGGTCAATCCGAGCGGCTCCCGCGTGCCCTTCGACCAGGCCATCGTGCTCACGGTCAACGTCCCGTTCGGCGACGTCGCCCAGCCCCCGGCGCCGACCGGCACCGACACGGTGGACTCGGGTCAGGCGTTCACGCTGAGCCTCGCGTCGAATGTCTGCCCCACGGGGCTCACCCTGCAGGGCTACACCGTCACCGCGGATCCGTCGAACGCGCTGGCGAGCGTCTCGGGCTCGACGGCCAACCTGCAGGCGCCCACCCTCGATCCCGGCGCAGACGACGCCACGATCACGGTGACCTACACGGCGACCTGCCAGGCGAGCGGCGTCGAACGGGTCTCACCCGCCTCACCGGAGGCGACGATCACCGTGCAGGCTCCGCCGGCCGACGGACCCGATGCGGGTTCCGGGGGCAACGGTCAGCCCTGACGGGTCTCGGCGGAAGGCCGGAACGCGACCCCGGATCCCGATAAACTTGGAGGCAGTCCTTGAGCACGGAAGAGGTGACCATGCCCGATACGACCGATGGTGCCGGTGAGCAGCGCATCCTCGCCGGTCGCTACTCCATCGGCGAGTTCGTCGGGCAGGGCGGGATGGCCACCGTGTACCGCGGGACGGACATGAAGCTCGGGCGTCAGGTCGCCATCAAGGTCATGAAGGCCGATCTGGCCGGAGACGAGCAGTTCCGCTCCCGTTTCCGCCAGGAGGCGCAGTCGGCGTCGCGCATGGCGCACCCCACCGTGGTGCGCGTCTTCGACGCGGGCGACGACCTCATCCAGACGGCGGACGGCCCCAAGCGGCTGCCGTTCATCGTCATGGAGTACGTGGAGGGGACCAATCTGCGGCAGCTCCTCTCCGAGGGCGGCCTGTCGCAGTCCGAGGCCTGCCGGGTGGTCGACTCCGTGCTCACCGCGCTCGAGTACTCGCACCGCGCCGGCATCGTGCACCGCGACATCAAGCCCGCCAACATCATGATCACCAAGAGCGGTCAGGTGAAGGTGATGGACTTCGGGATCGCCCGCGCGGTCTCCGAGACGTCTTCCACGCTGCAGCAGACCACGGCGATCCTCGGCACGGCCGCCTACTTCTCGCCGGAGCAGGCCAAGGGCGAGTCCATCGACGCGCGCACCGACCTCTACTCCACGTCGGTGCTGCTCTACGAACTGCTGGCAGGCGACGTGCCGTTCCGCGGCGACACCGCGGTGGCAGTGGCCTACCAGCACGTCAGCGAGCGGCCCACCCCGCCGAGCGACCGCAACCCCGAGGTGACTCCCGAGCTCGACCGCGTCGTGCTCTACGGGCTGGCGAAGGATCGCTCCAAGCGCTTCCAGACGGCATCCGAGTTCCGCGACGCGCTGCGGCTCGCGGCCAGCGGCACGATGCCGAAGCTGTCGGTGCAGCCGCAGGACACCGTGCTCTTCTCCGGCGGCGAGGAGGTCTCGGAGTCTGATCTCGCACTGCGACAGCTCTCGGAGGGCGGCGGTGCCGCGCGCACGCAGAGCCGACCGCCGGTGATGTGGACGTGGGCGGCGATACTGACTGTCGGCGCCGTGATCGTGGCGGTGGTCTTCTGGCTGGTGACGCTGGCCCCGCAGCAGTTCGTGCCCGACAACTCGCGCGAGATCCCGGATCTGGTCGAGATGGAGCGGGCGGATGCCCTCGAGCTGTTGCAGAAGCAGGGCCTGTTCCCCGTGACCATCGACGAGACGAGCGAGACGATCGCCGCCGGTCGCGTGATCTCGAGCGACCCCACGACCGGTACGGTGCTCACCGTCGGCGATTCCATCACCCTCTACATCTCGACCGGCCCCGAGGTGGCCCAGGTGCCCGAGCCCGACAACATGTCGCTCGCGGAGTACAAGCAGGCGCTCGAGGATCTGGGTCTCGCAGTCGGTGTCGAGACGAGCGTCGACGACCCCATCGCGCCCGAGGGGCGCGTGCTCGAAGTCTCACCGACCCCCGGCACCGAGCTCGCCTCGGGCGAGAGCGTCTCCGTGCGGGTGTCGAGCGGCAAGGTCAAGGTGCCCGAGGTCGTCGGCCACCCGCTCGAAGCGGCACGGTCCCTGCTCGACGGCCGCGGTCTCGAGATCACCTACACCGCGGATGAGTGCCCGGCAGAGGGCAACTTCCCCGTGACCTGGCAGTCGATCGTCGGCGAGCAGGATCAGGGCGCCGCGCTCGAGGTCAAGTACTGCGCCGCCTGACCACGACGCTTCCCCGCGCAGCAGGTGCGCCGAGCGCGGGACGACGCGTGCTCAGCCCGCGATGAGGGGGGAGAGCGACTGCGCGATCCGCGGGGCGTTGCCGAGGCCCGCCACACCCAGCCAGTTGCCCAGCTGACGGTAGCCGCCCTCGGTCAACACGGATTCGGGGTGGTACTGCACACCGTAGACGGGCAGCTCGCGGTGACGCAGTCCCATCACGATTCCGCTCGCCGTCTCGGCGGTGATCACGAGCGTCTCCGGAACGGTGTCGCGCACCACCGCGAGCGAGTGGTACCGGGTCGCGTTGAACTCGGGGGCGACGCCCTCGAAGAAAGGATCGTCGCTGTGGTGCACCCGCGAGACCTTGCCGTGCATGAGCTCCTCGGCATGGGTCACCGTGGCGCCGAGCGCCTCGGCGATCGCCTGGTGGCCCAGGCACACGCCCAGCAGCGGGATACCCGTGCGGAGGGCGATGCCCACCATCGCGATCGAGACGCCCGCATCCGCCGGAGTTCCGGGACCCGGCGAGATGAGCACCCCGTCGTAGTCGGCGACGAGCTGCTCGAGCTCCCCGGGGCTCACCTCGTCGTTGCGGATCACCCGCGTCGCGGCACCGAGCTGCTGCAGGTAGCCGTTCAGCGTGTAGACGAAGCTGTCGTAGTTGTCGATGATCAGAATGCTCGTCATGATCCGACCGTCGCCTCCTCGGCTTGAAAGTACAGGGCCGCCCACGGGTAGACGTAGGCGATGAGAACGGTGACCAGCGCAGCCGCGACGAGCAGGAGCACGATCACCCGCAGCCAGGCCGGCCCCGGGAAGAAACGCCAGAGCAGTGAGAACATCAGGCCTCCTGATCCCCGCGGGACGCCTGGGTGCGCTCCATGGTCGGATTGAGCTCGAGCAGTTCGGCCGGCGGGCCGTCGCTGCGTGGCTGGAAACCCTCGAACACCGAGTAGGCGACGGCGCGCTCGTCGCTGCCGGCCAGCTTCGGGTGGCAGGTGGTCAGCGTGAGGATCTGATCCTCGCCCGGTTGCCCCTCGAGGCGGGGGAAGGGGTTCAGCACGTCCACCGCGTCCGGCAGCACGTACTCGATCGAGCGGAAGCGATAGGTGTACCATCCCTCCGCGGTTTCGACGAACAGAGGATCGCCGACCCGCAGGTTCATGATCTCGCGGAAGGAGTTGATCAGGGGCCCCGATCGGTGCCCCGCCAGAGCGAAGTTGCCGGGCTCGCCGGGCATCTGCGTATTCTCGTAGTGCCCGATGCCCTTCTCGTCAAGGTTGAGCACCGTCCACCAGTCGGTAGTCTCTCCGATGCGGTTCGCGTAGGTGGTGCCGAATGCCGGTGCGTGCAGCACCGCGAACACCTCGCCGGCCGCGGGCCGCGCGGCGACCGGGACCGTGCCCGGTTCGACCGGTGGGGCCGCGGCGTCCCAGCGAGCCGAATCCTGCGCAGAGAGCTCGGTCTGCTTGGCGGTGACCGCGACGCCGGTGTGCCAGGGCTGCCACACGATGTAGCCCAGCACCCCCAGGCCGCCGAGCAGCAGCACTTCGCCGATCACCGTGAGCGGACTCAAGCGGGCCCGCCGGCGTCGGCCGCGCGCGCTGCGAGACTCCATCACCCTGACATTGTATGCGCACAGCGCTGAGAGTCTTGCGGATTCCCGGTAGACTCAGAGTCATGGCAGCAGCTGGGAAGAATGTAAGCAAGCGCAAGTCGGCAGAGCTGACGCAGGATCAGGCCGCGCTCTCCTCCGCCCGGAAGGACGCGCCCAACCCCGTCTGGTTCAAGCCGGTCATGTTCGGGTTCATGCTGCTCGGCCTCATCTGGATCGTGCTCTACTACATCACGAGCGCCACGGCGCTCCCCCTGCCCGTCCCCGCCCTTGGTCAGGCCAACATCTTCGTGGGCTTCGGGCTCGTGCTCGTGGGCTTCCTCATGACCCCCTGGTGGAAGTAGCCGCTCGACGCAGGCCCCGCCGACCCGCGGTTGCCGCCCGCTCTGCCGCGAATCACACCGGTGTAGTTCCTTCCCCAGCTGGGGAGAAGCATGTGGATAACTGACGAAAGCCCCGGCATTGCCGGGGCTTTCGTCATCCTGCACGAGCGAAGCGAGTCGCGGGATCCGCACTGAGATCCTGTGATCGGCGCCGCAGGATGACGCGCGCACAGGCGACCAACCGCACCCTCACGCTCCGCGGCGCCGGGAGACGCGCGTGCGTCAGATGATCGACGGCAGCACGACGAAGTAGGAGAAGCTGCGCCCGACCAGCACCGCGCCGAGCCCCACGAGGCCAATGAGCCTCCGGGTGCTGCGCCGCGGACCCCGTGTGGCCAGCAGCAGCCACATCGTGATCGCACCGACCACCATTCCGCCGAGGTGCGCCTGCCACGAGATGTTCGCCCCGGGGATGAGCCCGATCCCGAAGTTGATCGCGATGAGCACCGCGAGCGAAGTGATGTTGACTCGCGCCGCCTTGTAGGCGACGAGGGTTGCCGCCAGCACGCCGAAGATCGCGCCGGATGCCCCGACCGTGGGAGTGAGCACGCTCGCCGGTTCCGCGTACCCCCAGAACATCACGCCCAGCGAACCGCCGACGCCAGCGAAGAGGTACAGCGTGAGAAACGCCGCCCGACCGATCATCTGCTCGAGGTTGCGGCCGAAAAGCCACAGCGCGTACATGTTGAACAGGATGTGGAACAGGAAGCCCGTGGAGTGGGTGAACATCGAGGTGACCATGCGCCAGGGCTCGAAGTCGAGACCCGGCGGGAGCACCGACCCCGGGAGCGAATAGAGCGGGGCATACCAGAGCGTACGCGTCACCTCGTCAGCGCCGAAGTAGTGGCTGAGCGTCTGCGCGACGAACACGATCCCGCAGAGGATCATGATGCCGTAGGTGATGGGGGTGTCGAGGGCGGCGATGCGCCGGCCCGTCACCCGCGCCGAGCGGCCCGCACGCTGAGCCGCGCCCGGCTGCGTCTGCTTGACGCACTCCGAGCACAGCACGCCGACGGCCGACACCACCTGGCAGTCGGGGCAGATGGTGCGGCCGCAGCGCTGGCACAGCGTGAAACTGTGCACCTGGGGGTGGCGATAGCAGACGTCGTCGGGCCCGTACTCGACGCGCTCGCCGAACGCCGGCCCCGGTCCGTTCGCCACCGGGAGCCTACGCCTCGACGACGTCGACGCCGGAGATCACCACATCGTCGACGGGGCGATCCATGGCACCGGTCTGCACGGCCGAGATCGCGTCGACGACCGCCTTCGACGCGTCGTCCGCGACCACGCCGAAGATCGTGTGCTTGCCGTTGAGCCAGTCGGGGGCGGTGGTGGTGATGAAGAACTGAGAGCCGTTGGTGCCCGCGAGGCGGCCCGTCATGTCGGGGCGCTTGCCCGCATTGGCCATCGCCAGCTGGTAGGGCTCGGAGAAGACCAGCTCCGGGTGGATCTCGTCGTCGAAGGTGTAGCCCGGCCCGCCGGTTCCCGTGCCGGTGGGGTCGCCGCCCTGGATCATGAAGTTCGGGATGATGCGGTGGAAGATCACGCCGTCGTAGAAGCCCTTCGCTGCGAGATCGACGAAGTTCTTGACGGTCTTGGGCGCGTGGTTGCCGAAGAGGTTCAGCACGATGTCGCCATGATTGGTGTGGATGGTGGCTACCGAGGTGTGGATGCTCATGGGGACCAGTCTAGGCCGGGCTTCTGACGCGATCGCTGCACGCGAACCCGTGGCGGGGATACTACCAGGCTGTGAATCGCTCGCAACGGGTGCGGCACGGTCGCCGTGCCCGCAACGGTTCGGTGTAGCGTGGAGGTACGAGTGATGTCGCTCAGAGCATTGTCTCGCCGAGCTAGGAGGACAGGGTATGAAACTCTCACGCAAGCGCCGCCGCGAACTCCGCCGGCTGCGGAACGAAGCACAGGAGCTGCTCGATCAGCAGCGCGTCGTCCTCGGACACGCCGGCGACGTGCTGCAGCAGGCCGGGCGTCAGGCCCGACGCTTGAGCGACGAGCACCTCGCCCCGCGGGTCGACGAGACCCTCGAGGCCGTGCGGCCCGCCGTCGATCGCGGTGTGGCTTCGGCGCGACGCGCCGCCGACGGCGTGCGCCGCGTCACCGCGCCGCTCGTCGCGAGCGCGCTCGCCCGCACGATCCGCACGCTCGACGAGCTCGACAACAAGGACGCCGCGAAGCAGGTGCGCGGCTTCGGCGAGCGTACGGGATACCTGAAGCCCGAGAAAAAGGGCATCGGCGGCGTCATCGCCCTCGGGCTCGGGATCGCCGCGGCGGCGGGCGTCGGCTACGCCCTCTGGCAGGCGTTCCGCACCGACGACGAGCTCTGGGTGGCCCCCGAGAACTGATCTCCGTGCTCGGCCGACGGAGCGAACCCTCCGCCGGCCGAGCGAGCGCCGGCCCCGGTCATCCTGCGCGAGCGGAGCGAGTCGCAGGATCCACCACCGTGCTGGATCCTGCGACTGCGCTCGCTCCGCGAGGGACGACGGAGGAGGGCCTGGATCCCGACGCCTCACCGCCGGGTCGGCGCAGCGCGGCTACTTCCGCGGCTTGGCCTGCTTGTTCCCGGGTTTGCCGTTCTGACGATTCTGCGGGCGGCGACCGCTGATCCCGGCCATCCGCATCCCGGTCTGCACGAGCGAAAGAGTGCGCAACGACCGGATCTCTCGGATGGGCACCCAGCGCGCCTCGTCGGAGGACCCGCCCACCTCGTGGCGCAGCGGCCCCTCCTTGACAGTGGCGCGGTAGACGATCCTGATCGTGTGCAGTTCCGGATCCCGACCCTCCGGCGCCTCCTCGCGCACCATCACGCGCGAATCGACCCCGAGCAGTTTCCCCACGCGCGCCTCGAGACCGGTCTCTTCGAGCACCTCGCGCACCACCGCGTCGCGCGGATCCTCGCCGCCCTCGATCCCGCCGCCGGGGAGCGTCCACCCGTGCAGATGGCCGCGGCGCCAGTGCGTGAGCAGGATCCTGCCCCGCCGCTCCACCACCGCGTACGCGGCCACCCTCAGGTCCATGCTACGAGCCTAGCCTGTCGCGCTCGAGCCACGATCCATCTCGGCGGCACCGCCGGCGCGCACGATTCCGTCGACCCGCGCCCCGGCCTGCCACCCCAGCAGCCAGCGCTCGAGACGCGCGTACGCCTCGCGGCGCGACGCCTCGCGCGAGAGGAAGACGTCGTGCAGTGCGCCGTCGATCCGCTCCACGGTCACGGCGGACCCGAGGCGCAGCGCGGCCTTCGCCACCTCATCGACTTCGAGCACGGTGTCCGCGCGCGTCAGGTCGTCGCTCCACCTCACCGGGAGCGCGAAGCGCGCCGAGAGCAGCACCTCGATCGGAGCATCGATGCCGAGCCCCCGGTTCACGCGCGCGTGTCCGTCGAGGATCGCCCGCAGCCATCCGTGCATCACCGCGTGGGTGCGCTCCGGCCGCCACGCGGAATCGACGAGCGCAAGATCGCCCTGCGGGCCGACCTCGCGCTGCGCCCGCGTGTAGAAGCCGTAGTCGAGCTGGGGCGCGACCTCGCGGGGGTTGAACCGCGCCCCCAGGTTGATGAGCGGCATGAGCACCTGCCTGCCCGTGCTCGCCAGCTGGAACTCGAGCCACGGGCTGTTGAGTACGAGCGCATCGGCGCGCCCCGGGTGCGCTCCCGCCCACAGGCTCAGCACGAGTCCCCCGGTCGAGTGACCGAGCAGCACGAGGCGCCGCGGCTCCGCGGACCGGTCCTCCGCCATCACCGCGAGCGCGCGGTCGATCTCCTCGTGGTAATCGTCGAGATCCTCGATGTACCCCGCGGTCTGCCCCTCGCGCAGACTGCGCCCGTACTTGCGCAGGTCCAGCGCGAAGAAGCGTGCGCCCCTGCGCGTCCAGAAGCCGGCGAGCTCGCGCTGGAAGAAATAGTCGGACCAGCCGTGCACGTAGAGCACGTCGACGTTCTCGAGGGCGCGGGTGCGGCTGAGCACCCGATCCAGCACCGGACGTCTGGTCGGCAGAGAGCGCACGAGGGTCGCCACCAGCGGACCCTCCTCGTCCACGCCGAGGTCGAGGTCGGTGCACTCGAAGCCGGGCCCGAGAACGTCTCCCCGCCACGCCGTCATGCCGCCAGTCTACGACCGCACCCCGCGCTGCCGCTCCGCGACCGCACCCGATGCCCTACGCGCGTCAGTAGGTGCTGCCTCGCGGCCGGTTTGGTGACAACTACTGACGCGCGAAGCACGGGACTGAGGCGGGAGTCGAGCGACGAAAGGCCAGGGGCGAGGGGGGGGGGACGAAGTGCGAGGGGGTGGGTGGGGGCGAGGGGCGGGGGACGAAGCGCGAGGGGGTGGGGACTCAGCGCAGCGCGATCTCGGCCGCAGTCGCCTGCACGCTCACGAGATGCGGAGACTCCTCGTTCTCGGCGAGCCGGTTGTCGACCTCCCCGAGTGCGCCGTTCAGGTCGACACGGTACTCCTCCTCGGGCAGGCGCAGCCCCAGCGCGCCGATCCTCGCGGTCGCGTCGACGCGCATCGGAGCGCTACCCGTGAGCATCACGTCGGCCTCGCCGGTCAGCACCTCGATGCTCGCCTCGTCGACGCCCTCGAGCTCTGCGCGAGCCTCCCCGACGCGCACCGCGAGGTCGAGCGAGCGAGCCGCCCCCGTGACCTGCAGGCTTCCCACGTTCACCTCGAGATCGAGCTCGTCGAAGCTCCCCTCGCCGCGCAGCTCGCCGCTCGCGAGCGAAATATCGGCGTCCAGCACTCCCGACTCGAGGAGGTCTCTCGGCAGGGCGAGCGTAACGCTCGCGGCGCCGGCGACGCCGCAGTCGAACAGACAGCCGCCGGTGCGCGCCGCGGAGGCGGGGTCCGGATGCTCGATCACGAGTTCGCCCTCATCCCGGTACATGGTCCACTCGCCGGCGAAGGCGCGGTCGTCGACCGTGAGCACGGCTTCCTCCCCGTCGCCGGGGACGAGAGCGAACGAGGTCGCGGCCACGTCGATCGAGAGGCTCTCGAGGCCCTCGAGATCCCACTCCTGGAGCTCGTACGCGACATCCGACGGCGCCGGCGCGAAGTCGATGTCGCCGACCCCCGCGACCGTGGGCACGACGGCCGGCGCCACCGCGCGCACCGTGGTCGAGACCCCGACCGCGAGCAGTGCGAGCCCGCCGACCACCGCCGTCGCGACGACGATCGCCGTGGTCGCTGCGCTCTTCGAGTTCGATGCCGGCGTGGTCATGATGCGGTTCCCATCTGTGCGGTGTGGTCGGTGGCGCCCGCACCGGGCGCCGGGCGGCCCCCCGTGCTCTCGAGATGCGCGATGGCGGCGAGCACGCGCCGGTTGCCGCCCTCATCGGGCTCGAGCCCGAGCTTCTGGAAGATCGCCGTGATGTGCTTCTCGACGCTCGCCTCCGAGAGGAAGAGCAGTGCGGCGATGGCCTGATTGGAACGCCCCTCGGCGAGCGCGGCCAGCACGGTGCGCTCGCGATCCGTGAGCGCGCGCATGCGGTCGTCGCGCCCGCGCCTCGTGAGCAGCTGCGCGACCACCTCGGGGTCGAGCACGGTGGCGCCGGAGGCGATCCGCTCGATCGACTCGACGAACTCGCCGACGTCGGCCACGCGGTCCTTCAAGAGATACCCGAATGCGCCGCCCTGCGCCGCGATGAGCTCGCTCGCGTACCGCTCCTCGACGTACTGCGACAGCACCAGCAGTGCGAGCCCCGGTCGGCTGCGGCGCAGCTCCAGCGCCGCGCGGATCCCCTCGTCCGTGTAGGCGGGCGGCAGGCGGACATCGAGGATGCACAGGTCCGGATCGGTGCCCGCCACCCGTGCCAGCAGATCCTCGGCGTCGGGAAGCGCGGCGACCACTTCGTGCCCGCCGTGCTCGAGCAGTCGCACGAGCCCCTCGCGCAGCAGCACGGAATCCTCGCAGATCAGGATGCGCACGGCACACTCACCTCCAGCGCAGTCGGACCGCCCTGCGGGCTGTCGAGTCGAGTGGATCCGCCGGCGGCGAGCACCCGGTTCATGACGCCGTCGAGGCCCCCGCCGGGCGAGACGCTGGCCCCGCCGATCCCGTTGTCCTCGACCCGCGCCCAGAGCATCCCGTCGTCGCGCACGCGCACCACCACGCGGCACTCGCTCGCCCGCGAGTGCTTGGCCGCGTTGGTGAGCGACTCGGCGATCGCGAAGTATACGGCGGCCTCGGCATCGCGACTGCAGCGCTGCTGCAGGCGCGCGTCGAGCTGCACCGGGATGTGGGATCGGGCGGCGAGCGCCGACAGCGCCGCGTCGAGGCCGCGGTCGTCGAGCACGGAGGCATAGATGCCGCGCGCCAGCTGCCGCAGTTCGGTGATCGCCGCCTTGGTCGAGGTGTGGGCCTCGGCGATGAGCGCCTTCGCGGAGTCGGGATCGGTGTCGATCTGCTGCTGTGCGAGGCCGAGCGTCATCGCGACCGACACGAGCCGGGGCTGCACGCCGTCGTGCAGATCCCGTTCGATGCGCGTGCGCTCGACATCGGCGGCGCGCACGGCGCCCGCGCGCTGCTGCGCCGAGACCTGCGCGCGCTCGGCGAGCACGGCCTCCTTCGCCCCGGATCCGACGATCGCCACGGTGATCACTCGATGCAGCAGCGCGAACCCGACGATGCCGGCGGCGCTCACCACGGCGCCCGGGATGCCGGGCAACCACCACCACGAGGATGCCGATGCGGATCCGATCATCGAGATGATCGATTCGACGAACCACTGGGCGAGCGCGAGTACCCCGGCGCCCAGCAGGCTCGAGATGGCGAAGCTCGCGAGTGCGCGCCACATACGACCATCGATCGACTGCCGTCCGACCGATCCGATCCACGCCTTGAACCCGGGGCCGGCCCGGTCTCTCCAGGGCGGCGGCGCCGCAACGAGGCCGTAGAGACCACTGACCCGCTGCGTCTCGAACCATGCGATCCCGAAGAGCGCGTACACGAGCCCCACCAGCACCACCAGACCGATGCCCAGCACGAACAGCAGGCCGATGCCGGCGCCGAGTGCACCGAGGAGCAGGCCGATGAGGCCGAAGCCGATCACGCCGAACGCGGCGAGATGGAGGATCGTGAGCGCCAGGCGGAACGGGGGCCGCGCTGCGGCCCGGTCGGGAGCGGCGCCGCGGGCCGCAGCCGCCGGCGGCTGCGCGGACGGCGGCCGGATCGCCTGCGTCTGCGTCTGCGTCGTCTGCGGGAGCGGCGCGGGCTGCGACGTCGGCGGAAGCGGCGCGGTCGGGGCGGTGTCGCCGGGCGAGGCCGCGGGCGCCGGTGCGGCGACGCCCGGCGCGGCCTCGTTCTCGAGTGAACTGATCATGCCACTACGCTAGGCGCTGGCGGGCATCACCCGTCAGCCGGAGGCCCGGAGAGAACCCTTCGGGGTTTCCCGAATGCGCGGCGGTCTACGAGGCGAGCGCGCGATCGATCTCGGCGACGAGGTTCGCGTGCCCGTGGGCGATCGCGAGATCGCGCGGCGCGACGCCGTTGCCGTCGGGAAGCTCGGGATCCGCACCCGCTTCGAGCAGCGCGCGCACGACGGCGACGTGACCCTCGCTCCCCGTGCCCAGCACGACGGCCTCGTGCAGCGCCGTCCAGCCGAGGTTGTTCACGTGGTCGAGCGGCACGCCCGCAGCGATGAGGATCTCGGCGGTGCTCACGTGCCCGTGCTCGGCGGCGGGGATCAGCGCGGTGCCGCCGTAGCGGTTCGTCGAGGCGACGTCGGCGCCGTGCTCGAGCGTCGCGCGCAGGATCTCATCGAGGCCCTCGGCTCCCGCGTACAGGAAGGCGGAATCCTCGATGTCGTCCTTCGCGTTCGGATCCGCGCCCGCCTCCAGCAGCAGCACCGCGAGTTCGACGCGGTTCTCCTTCGTCGCGATCACGAGCGGGGTGCGCCCCTGTTCGTCCCGCCGCTCGAGATCGGCGCCGCGCTCGATGGCCGCACGGGCGGCCGGAAGATCCCCCGCGGATACGGCGGAGCGCAGAGCCGCGGTGGCGGCGGCGCGCTCCGCGGCGGTGGGCTCGGTCTCGTCGATCTTCTCGTTCTGCTGCACCGGGTGTTCCTCTCTTCTGCGCGGGTGCCTCCATTGTGGCCTGCGGAGCGGGAGCCCCGCACGGGGTTCGCACCGGTCACAGCGGCGGGGGCGGGGTCAGCGCGGGGTCCGGCGCCTCGCTCGTGACCACGGCGGTGATCCCCTCCTCTCGCAGCCCGTTCGCGACGGCGAGGACCGCGGCGGCCGTGACGGGCCGCTCCGCCCCCGGCGCGTGCCAGAACTGCACGACGAGGCACAGGCGCTCCGGCTCTGCCGTTTCGAGCAGCACGCGCGGCGCCGGCAGCTCGAGCGCTGCGCCCACCGAGCGGATCGCCTCGCGCACCGCTGCGGCGAGCGCGTCGAGACCGTCGAGCCCGGTATCTGCGCGCACCCTGAGCTCTGACCGTCCTCGCCCCGACGTCGAATGGTTCACGATCGGGCTGTCGAGGATGCTCGCATTGGGAACGTGGACGGTCCGCCCATCGCGCGTCGCCAGGATGACGGATCGGCCGTTGAGCTCGCGCACGGTCCCGCGATAGCCCTCGTACTCGATGTCGTCCCCCACTCTGATGGGATTCCGGGTCTGCAGGATCACGCCGGCGGCGAAGTTCGCCGAAACCCCGCGCAGCGCGAGGAAGACGACCGCCGCGACGATGAGCGCGACCGCCACGAGCGGCTGAATGGATGCGCCGAGGAAGACCAGCGCCACCCCCACGCCCGTGAGCACGACCGCGTACCGCACGATGCGCGCGATAAGGATCGCGGCGCCGTCGCTGATGCCGTTGAGCCGCTGCGTCAGCGCGATCACGCCTCGGCGCGCGAAGATCGAGACGATCCAGGCGACGAGAAGAGTGAGTGCCGCGAGCACGACGTCCCACACGGAGACCGTCGTCTGGGCGACGATGTCGTCGATGGGCGGGATGTTCATGAGACGGCCTCTCTGCTGCGGCTCCCGCGTGCAACGCGAGCACCGGATGGACGACGGTTCAGATCTTGATGGGGAAGGTGAAGGTGATGATCATGCCCGTGAGCGAGGCGACGGTCGCCAGCGCGAGGAGCGCACCGGCGAGTCGGCTCGGGATGTTGCGCTGGGCCACGGCGGTGAGGAACAGCACGAGCGCGAAGAGCACCGTCATCAGCGAGTAGTTGTCGCCGCGCTGGTTGTAGGTCAGTGCCGCGGCGAAGCGCCGCTCGGCCCGCTCGGTCAGTTCACGGGCCTCGACGGTCCCCTCCGGCACGTACTCCGCTCGCACGAACGGACCCGTCTCGCTCATGCCGTCCGCGCGCCAGGCGTCGAAGGCGGTGGCGAGTGCCGGCGTGAAGCGCTGCTCGGCGTAGGCCGCCAGCTCCTCGTCGCCGCTCAGCTCGGCCACGGCCCACTGCGCGTAGATCGTGAGGTCGAACTGGCGGGCGTCTCGCGCCTGCCCCTCGGAGTTGCCGGCCTGGATCCTGGCGCTCGAGGCCTCGCTGAAGGCGATAGACATCTCGCCGCCCCACTTGGCGGCCTGGAACCCGCACCACGCGGTCAGCACGGCGGTGACCGAGAGCAGCAGTACCGCGATGATCTCCTGAGCGCGGCCGACCCGTGTCGCGCCCGTCTGCTCGTTCTCCACTCCGCATCCTCCGATCGCGGTCACCCGCCGGGCTCTCGGAACCCCGTGCCGCCGTCGACTCGCCTCGGTGGATCCGCGGCTCAGTACGGGCATTCTCGCCCGTCAGGGGTGATCGCCGCGTGCGCGCTCACTCTGATCGGGCGATGATGCACGGAAGCGCTCACCGCAGTGGTGGGCGCGCGGGCCGACTCGGCGTCGGCGGTCTGGATCGGGGGTGGGCCTCATGACCTCGGTGGTCGGAGATCTGCTGCCGCTGGCCGTGGGCGTGGCGATCAGTCCGGTGCCGATCATCGCGGTGATCCTCATGCTGTTCGCGTCGAGGACGGCGGCGGCGGTGCTCTTCCTCGCCGGCTGGCTGCTCGGCGTCGTCGCGGTCGCCGCCGTCTTCACCGTGGTCGGCGTGCTGCTCCCCCGGTCTGCCACCGGCGAGGTGCATCCGATCGTCGGGGCCATCAAGATCGTGCTCGGCGTGCTGATGCTGCTGCTCGCCACGCGTTCGTGGCGCCGCCGAGCTCCGGACCCGGAGAGTCCGCGAATGCCGAAGTGGCTCGACGCCGTCGACGCAGTGTCGGCGCGGCGGAGCCTCGCCCTGGGATTCGCGCTCGCAGCGGCGAATCCGAAGAACCTGCTGCTCGGGATCGCCGCGGGCACCACGATCGGCGCGGAGGACCTGACGGCGGGCGAGCAGGCGCTCACGATCGGGGTCTACACGCTCATCGCCGGCTCGACCGTGCTCGCGCCAGTGCTCGCGCACCTCATCGCGGCGAACCGCGCCACCCCGCGCCTCGCGACGACGCGCACCTGGCTGGTGCAGAACAACGCCACCATCCTGGCCGTGCTGCTGCTCATCAACGGCGTGACGCTCATCGGGAAGGGGATCGCGGATCTCTAGGCGCGCAGCCGGGCAGGTATCGCGGAGGAAACAGAGAATGACGGAGTTGAATCGCAGCCGGTTCGCGGCGAATGCGTCGGGATCCCAGCCCGGGCGAGGCAGGGGTCCGCACGAGCGCCTCGCGGCCGCGGCCGCGAGGCGCCGGGCAGCGCGGCCGCAGGTCCGACGGAGGGATCCGGTCCGGATCCTCGTCGCGATCGCAGCAGCCGCGGTGGCACTGGTCGGCGTCCATCTCATGCGCGACATCGTGACCCCTCTCCTCCTCGCGCTCATCGTCGTGATCACGGTCCACCCGGTGCGCCGTCGCCTCATCGCGCGCTCGGCACCGCCCTGGCTCGCCGCCGCCGCGGTGATCGCGATCGCGTGGTCGGTGCTGCTCGCGATGCTCGTGCTGAGCGTCGCGATCGTCGGCATGTTCACCTGGGTGCTCGAGGCGCACGGGCCGGAGATCGCCTCGGCGCAGGGGGAGGTCGGCTCGTTCCTCGAGCGGCTCGGGCTGCACAGCGGTGTCGACGACCTCGTCGGCGACTGGCTCAGCCCGCAGGCCGCGCTCGCCCTGTCCTCCCGCCTCGCGCTCGCGCTGGCGGACATCGTGCTCGCCATCGCCTTCGTGCTGATGTACGTGGTGTTCCTCGCGCTCGACGCCCAGCGATTCGACCGCATCACGACCGAGTTCGGGCGCCGCCGCGCGGCACTGCTCGAGTCGCTCCGGACCTACGCGGGATCGATCCGACGCTTCATGCTCGTGAACACCGTGTTCGGCGTGATCGTGGCGGTGCTCGACGGTCTGCTCGTCTGGGCGCTCGGGGTGCCGGCGCCGTTCGCCTGGGCGATGCTGGCCTTCGTCACCAACTACATCCCGAGCATCGGCTTCCTGATCGGTCTCGCTCCCCCGGCGATCCTGGCGTTCGTGCTCGGCGACTGGCGGGCGGGCCTGGTGGTGATCGTGGGCTACTGCATCATCAACGTGGTGCTGCAGTCGTTCGTGCAGCCGCGGTTCGTGAGCCGAGCGGTTCGGCTCAACCTGACGATCACCTTCCTGTCCGTCGTCTTCTGGGTCGTGGTGCTCGGCCCGATGGGGGCGATCCTCGCCGTCCCCATGACGCTGCTCGCGCGCACGCTGATCCTCGATGCCAGCGAGGAGTCGAGGTTCGCGCGCTGGATCACCGGAGACGAGCACTGAGTGCCTCCCCCGAAGCCCGCAGTGCGCGGGAACCCGGCGCGGTTCGGCGCGCCGACGCGCCTCACCCGTTTTGGGTGTGTGCACTCACCCGACGCGCATCGGTAGGGCCAGAATGAGCATCGGACCACATCGGTCGCACACGACGAAAGGCAGTTCATCATGGGTTTCTGGAGCAGCTTCTGGGACATCATCTGGATCTTCTTCTGGAGCTTCGCGTTCCTGGCGTACCTGATCGCGCTCTTCACCGTGATCGGCGATCTGTTCCGCGATCGGACGCTCAACGGCTGGTGGAAGGCGCTCTGGCTGATCTTCATGATCTTCCTCCCGTTCCTCACCGTGCTCGTCTACCTCATCGCGCGCGGCCGCGGCATGGCGGAGCGCAATCAGAAGCAGGTCAAGGATGCGCAGGACGCGACCGACCAGTACATCCGGAGCGTCGCCGGCGGAGGCAGCCCCGCCGACGAGATCGCCAAGGCCAAGGCACTGCTTGATGCGGGCACCATCACGCCGCAGGAGTACGAGGCGATCAAGACGAAGGCCCTGCTCTAGCCTCAGCACGACCCGCAGACGGGATCAACCGTCGGGCGGGACGCCGCAGGCATCGCCGAGACAGAATTCTGCAGCCGCGCGGGCGGCAGCGCCCACCTGAAGATGGAGCGACCATGAAACAGAACGCACCGACCGCATCGATCCAGGCAGCGCATCGCTCCCTGCTCGACCAGCTCCCCTTTGACAACACCGACGATTTCGAGGCAGCGGACCGGGGCTTCCTCGGCACGCGCGCGGATCCCGAGATCCGAGACTCCTCCGGTGAGGTCGTATGGGATCTCTCCTCGTACGACTTCCTCGGAGGAGAATCACCCGAGTCCGTCAACCCGAGCCTCTGGAGGCAGTCGAAGCTGGTCGCCAAGCACGGTCTCTTCGAGGTGGTCGACGGCCTCTATCAGGTGCGCGGTTTCGACCTCTCGGTCATGTCGTTCATCGAGACCGACTCGGGTGTGATCGTCGTCGACCCGTTGATCTCCCAGGAGACCGCCACCGCCGCGCTCGCGCTCTACGAGGAGCATCGCGGGCCGCGCACGGTAGTCGCGGTCATCTACACGCACAGCCACATCGACCACTTCGGCGGGGTCCTCGGCATCGTGGACCCCGCCGATGTGCAGTCGGGCAAGGTGCAGGTCATCGCGCCGGAGGGCTTCCTCGAGCACGCGATCTCGGAGAACGTGTACGCCGGCACGGCGATGGGCAGGCGCGCCGGGTACATGTACGGCGCCGCACTCGACCGGGGCCCCTCGGGCCAGCTGGGCGCCGGACTGGGGCAGACCACGTCAACGGGGACCGCCGGGGTGCTCGTTCCCACGCTCGAGATCCGGGAGACCGGGGAGACGCACACCGTCGACGGCGTCGAGATCGAGTTCCAGCTCGCTCCTGGCACCGAGGCTCCGTCGGAGATGCACTTCTACTTCCCCCGGTACCGCGCGCTCTGCATGGCCGAGAACGCGACGCACACGCTGCACAACCTGCTCACGCTGCGCGGCGCCGTGGTGCGCGATCCCCACGTGTGGTCGAAGTACCTCACCGAGGCCATCGAGCGCTTCGGCGATCGTTCGGACGTGCTCTTCACATCGCACCACTGGCCGACCTGGGAGACGGACCGGATCACGCACTTCCTCGGCGTGCAGCGCGACCTCTACGGATATCTGCACGACCAGACCCTGCGCATGATCAACCAGGGTCTGACCGGCGCGGAGATCGCCGAGGTCATCCAGATGCCTCCCGCCCTCGAAGCGGAGTGGAGCACGCGGGGCTATTACGGCTCGGTGTCGCACAACGTCAAGGCGATCTATCAACGCTACATGGGATGGTTCGACGGCAACCCGGCCCGGCTCTGGCCCCATCCGCCACAGGCGCTGGCCGAACGGTACGTGGCGGCCATCGGGGGCATCGACCGGGTCATCGAGGTCGCCCGCGAAGCCTACGAGGGTGGCGACTTCCGGTGGGCCGCCACCCTGCTCGACCACGCCGTGTTCGTGGATGCGGAGCACGGCGAGGCGAAGGCGCTGTACGCCGACACGCTCGAGCAGCTGGGCTACGGTGCGGAGAACGGCACGTGGCGCAACTTCTTCCTCTCGGGTGCGACGGAACTCCGGGAGGGCAACTTCGGCACCCCGACGGTGACGAACGCACCGGCCATTCAGGCGCAGCTCTCCGCGGAGCAGCTGCTGGACGCCATCGCCATCACGGTCAACGGGCCGAAGGCTTGGGATGTGCGGCTCGAGATCGACATCACGTTCACCGACCTCGATCAGAACTACCGCGTGAGTCTGCGCAACGGGGTGCTCATCTACGTCCAGCGGGACCCGGATCCGAGCGCGGCGCTCCGGATCACCGCGACGAAGGAGCGCCTCCTCCACCTGCTCGGCGGCGACACCTCCTCGGACGGACTCCAGCTCGACGGAGACGCGGGTGTGCTCACGACGCTGACGGGTGTGCTCGATCCCGGCGACCCGGAGTTCAACATCGTGCTCCCGTGAGCACGATCGCGCTGACGAGCCCGGAATCGCCCGGACGAGATGAGATCATCGATCCATGACTCGGTTTCCGCGCAGCGTGTACGAGCGGGGGTCCGATCCGGACCCCCGCTTCAGCCTGGCCAACGAGCGCACCTTCCTCTCGTGGATCCGCACCTCGCTCGCGCTGATGGCGGGCGGGGTCGCTCTCGCCGCACTGCCCCTCGGCATTCCCCGCGGACTGCTCATCGCGGCTGTCGCGATCCTGCTGGCACTCGGCATCGCTGCACCGATCTACGGCTGGTTCGCGTGGATGCGCAACGAGCGCGCCATGCGCGAATCCGCCCCCCTCAGAGCACCCTCGCCCGCGATCGTCATCGTGCTGGGGCTCGTGCTCGTCGGCGTCCTCGTCGGCACCGGACTGACCGTATCGTGACGGGAACGGCCGCCCCTGATCCCGGGCTGCAGATGGAGCGGACGATGATGTCCTGGCTGCGCTCGACGCTGGCGCTCGTCGTGGGCATCACCGTGACGATGCACCACGTCATCCCGGGGTTCGGCGTCGTCCCGGCGTCGCTGCTGGGCCTCGCCGGCACCGGGCTCGCCATCGCGTCGTACGCGACCGCCCATGCGCGTTTCGTCCGGTCGGGCCGCCGGGTGCCGACCGCGACGGGCCCCGACGGGCACTCGGCGCTGCCCCTCCTCCTCCTCGCACTCGCGACCGTCGTCGGCGGCCTGTGCGCGGCGCTCTTCGCGGCGCGCGCCCTCATCTAGCGTCACAACCGGATCCCGATCGCGCTCCTCCCCGGCCGTGGACGAATCCGGCCTCAGCGGCGCCGCCGCCGCCCCAGCGCGATCGTGATCGCCGCCGCACCGGCGAGCAGCAGCGTCGCGGCGCCTCCGATCATCGCCCACCGACCGTGGGCGCCGGTGCCCGACAGGGACGGGTCGTGAGAGGGAAGCGAGAATACGTTCAGGAATGCCGCCGAGACGATGGTCTCGACCCCGTCCTCCTGGTCCGGGATCGTGACCGTCACGGGTGCCGGCGCCGCGTCGGCCCCTGCCGCGTCGGTCTCCGTGACCGTGCACTCGGTGCCGACGGGGATCCCGGTGATCGTATCGCTGCGGAACGGGCCTTCGCCACCGTCGGTCTCGACGACGAGCTCCTGCTCGACCACCGTCTGTCCCTCGTAGGTGCAGAGCACCCCGAAGACGAACGGACCGCCGCCGAACTCCTCGGCGCCGGGGCCCGCGACCTGCTTGAGCACGTCGAGCGCGCCGGTGCGGAAGTCGTTCACGATGTCCACCCGCACCGGATCCTCGGTTCTCGCGTCGCCGACCAGGATCGTCCCGGGCGTCACCGTCGACTCCGTCGCTCCCCCGTCGTCGGTCTCGGTCACCGCGCATTCGGCGCCGGTGGGCAGGTTCTCGACGAGCCAGACGTCGCCGGGTGCATCCCGGGTGAGCACGTGGGTGCCGTCGTAGACGGTGCTCGGAGCGGCCTCGGGAAGGGTGCACACGAGACGCACCTCGAAGTCGCCGAAGGTGCCGGCCCAGGCGTCGGCACCGCTGCCGGTGACCGACTTCACGATCTCGATCGAGCCGACCGGGTAGAAGTTGCTCACCGTCACCGCGGTGACGGCCTGATCGTCGACGTCCGGCTGCAGCACGAAGTCGGCACTGTTCGTGTCGCCGAGATCGTCCTCCTCGCCGTTCTGCGTCAGCACGAGGGAGGTTTCCGCCCCCCGGGCGGCGAACTCTTCGACCGTGCAGTCGGCACCGGCAGGCAAGCCGGAGAACTCTCGAGTGGCTCCGTCGCGCAGCAGGAACCGCATGTCGAGCACCGTCTCATCCTCGAAGGTGCACACCGCTGAGAACCCGAACGCGAGACGCGTCGTGATGGCCCCGCCGTCCTGATCCACCGCGTCGGTCGTCACCGCCTTCGTCACCGAGAACCCGGCGTCGGGGAAGACGTTCGTCACGGTGATCGTGATGTCGTCGTCACCGCCGTCGACGATCACGGGGTCGTCGGCGGTCGCGCTGATGTCGATCGACCAGGCGCCCTGACCGTCGGGCTCCTCCGCGGAGCAGCTGGAGCCGAGCGGAATTCCGGTGAGCACCTCGGCTTCACCGCCGTGCAGCTCGACGGGTTCGGCGTCGTAGCTCACGATCGGCTCGTTGCCGGCGCCGCGATCCAGCTCGCAGGTCACGAGGATCTCGAAGGTCGTGTCGTCCGCATAGGACGCAGCGTCGCCCGAAAGCTCCTTCGCGACGATCAGCTCTCCGAGATCAAAGGTGTTCGTCGCGGTGATCTCGATCGGCTGCGGGAGTTCGTCGTCGGAGGCCTCCACGATCGCCGCGTTGTCGAACGAGTCGAAGTCGACGCTCGCCGAGGTCGCCCCGGCCGCGTCGGTCTCCTCGCCCCAGCAGTGCGCGCCGCCCGGCAGCAGCAGCGGGTCGCCGCTCACGGGGTCCAAGATCTCCACGGTCTCGCCGCCGGTCACCTCGACGTCACCGTCGAAGAGCGGCGCACCGGTCTCCGACATCGAGCAGGTCACGTGGACCGTGTACGTCGCGTCGGCGATGAGGTCCGCATAGTCGGGATCGAGCGACGCCTCGCCGTCGACCGTCTTCGTGATCGAGATCGTGCCCGCGGTAAAGCGGTTCTCGAGCTCGGCCGTGACCATCTGGGCGACGCCGTCCTCCTCATCGGGGATCACGACCGTCACCGGCTCCGGCACCGCATCCGCTCCCCCGGCACCCGTCTCGGTCACCACGCACTCGCTGCCCACCGGCAGCCCCGTCACCGGGTCGCTCACCAGCGGGCCGGCCGTGCCGTCTCCCATGATCGTCAGGGTTCCCGATCCGCCGAGGGCAGGGTCGAGCGGCACTCCGTCGAGGCTGCAGACGTATTCGAAGGTGAACTCGACGCCCTCGCTGAATCCGCCGCCCGAGCCGGAGACCGTCTTGGCGACCTCGAAGCCGCCGACCCGGTAGTCGTTGACGACGGCCACCGTCACGGGGCTGCCCTCGGTGCCGTCGATCCCGATCGTCACGGGATTCGGCTCGACGGTGACCTCGGTCGCTCCGCCCGATTCCGGCTCGGTGACCGTGCACGCGGCGCCTGTGGGCAGATCATCGACCCGCCAGGTCTCATCGGCGACGATGGTCCGCGTGGCGTCGTACACCGTCTGGTCATCGGGGTCGGCCTGATCCCACGTGCAGACGAGCCGCACCTCGAACTCGGCGCTCGCCCAGTCCGCGACCCCGGCGCCCGTGACGTCCTTCGTGATCTCGATCGAGCCGACCGTGTACCTGTTGGTCACGGAGACGACGGTGGCGTGGGCGTCCTCGTCGTCGGGCAGCACGGTGAACTCCGCCGTCGTGCCGTCGACGCTCTGCGCCTGCTCGCCGTTCTCCGAGACCACGATGCCGGTGCCGGTCGCCCCAGCGACGTCGACCTCCTCGATCGCGCACTCCGCGCCGACCGGAACGTCGTCGAAGACCCGGGTCTCCCCGTCCTGCAGCGTGAACGAGCGGTCGTCCTCGGCGAGCGTCTCCTCGTCCAGGAAGAGACAGGAGGCCGTGAAGCCGAACTCCGGATCGAACTCGATCGGCCGCCCGTCCTGGTCGACGGCGCCCGGCTCGTTCACGACCGTCTTGGTGATCGAGAAGCCGCCGAGCTCGTACGCGTTGGTGGCGGTGATCCGCTCCAGCGCCTCGTCGTCGGGAGCGCCGTGATGCACATCGGGCATCCCGGAGAGGTCGCGGCGGGCGGTGACCTCGCCCGACCGGCCGTCGGCCCCCGCCGGGTCGTAACTCACCGCCGCGCCCTGCGACGGCACCTCCTGCACGGTGCAGTCCGCGTAGAGCGGCAGGTTCGTGCCCGCGCCGTAGGGCACCGGGGTGCCGTCGGCCGGCACGCTCACCGTTGCCGCCGTGGCGCCGTCAGCGTCGACCAGCACGACGCCGTCCCCGCCCGAGGTGCACTGCACCTCGAAGTCGTAGTCGTCGGGCAGCGCGGCCGGCCAGGGGTCGGGATCGGTCTCGACCTGCTTGACGAGCTCGATCTCGCCGGTCGGCACCGCGACGCCGGATCGCACCGGCTCGACCGGCCCCTGGTAGATCGCCTGATCGTCGAAGTCGGCGCGCGAGCCCGCCGCGATCGCGTTCCAGGCGATCGGCAGCTCGCTCTCGGGCGCCTCGGGCAGCTGCAGCGGCGTGACCGTGTCGAAGGTGATCGACCCCTCGGATCCCGGGGCCAGCCCCTCGCCCTCCGGCCACTCGACGACCGTCTTGATCGCCTTCGCCTGTGCGAGCTCTTCGAGCGGCGTGTCGTTGGTGAACGGGATCCAGACTCGCGAGCTGACGTCGGAGAAGCAGGGATCGTCCACGGGGATGGCCGTGCCCAGCGCCGAGTACTCGATATCGGCAGCGTTGCAGGCCAGCGCCGGCGTCGTCGTCAGGTAGAAGAGTGTCGAGACCGCGTTCGTCGCGGTGCCCCCGGGCTGCACGTTGCCCACGAAGACCGGCGCCCACTCCGATCCGCGGCTCGTTCCCACCGTCACGCCGGTGTCGCCGATCGCGGGCAGCACGTCGATGCCCGCGATCGCACGGGCGGGCACGTTCCCGAGGTTCGTGAAGGTGACCCGCCAGGTCTCGGTGCCGCCCGGCCGTGTGATCGGCACGCAGGTGTTGCGGTAGAAGCCGTCGCCGGCGTTCGGGGTCGCGCAGGCCTCGGCGGAATCGGGGTCGGCGGTGTTGAGCACACCCAGATCGTCCCGGTTCGGATCGTCCTCGGGTGCGCCGGGCACTCCGGCATCGGTGCCCTTCACCGCCTTCTGCAGGCTGATCGGCGCCGCGGCCAGCGGATTGACCGTGGTGTTCGCGGCGCAGGCGTCGACGTCGCTCTGCGCAGGATTCGCGACCGCGAACGAGGTCGAGTCGCACTCGTCGAAGGTGCGGTCGCTGGTGGCCGTGATCGTGTTGCCGACCGGGGTGCCCGGCGGCACCCCGTCCCTGAACTGCAGCGCCGCGGTGATCGTCAGCACGTCCCCGGGTTCGAACACGAATCCATCGGGAACGGTGATCGTGACCTCCCCGGTCTCGACGTCGAGCTCGCCGGAGAAGCCGCTCGCGTCGAGCTCCGTGCCGTCGCCCGCCTCGAGTGCGAAGCCGAAGGTGGGGTCGACGCCCGGCACGGGCACGAGCAGCGAGCCCTCCGCATCGCTCGCGACCTCGTCCTCGAGCTCGAGGCCGGTGATCGGCCAGTCGCCCGTGTTGGTGATCGTCATCGTGTACGGGATCCGCGAGGCCGGCGGGAACTGCTGCGACGCCGAGCCGCCCTCGCCGTTGCCCGGCACCTTCTCGACGCTGATCGCGTTCCGCAGGTGCAGCAGTCGCGTCGTATCCGACGCGTCGTCGTCGGCCTCCCAGAGCGAGCCGGCCTGCCCCTCCCAGGCGCCGTCGCCGTGCACGTCGACCACGTCGGTCGTCGTGCCCGGCTCGGGCTCGCCGGGCGCGGTGGGCTGCCCGGGACGTGTCGAGGGGACCGGCACGGACTCGGATTCGCCCTCCGGACCGATGTGCAGGGTCTCGCGCTGGTCCGCGGTGAACGCGACCGTGACGACCGGATTACTCGGACGCTCCCAGTTGGAGGCCTCGTCATCGACGCGGATCTCGAAACGGATGCCGCGGACCTCGGACGGGTCGACCCCGGCGGGAAGCGACGGGACGACGGTGCCGTCGCTCGCCGCTTCCTGCCACTCACCGGTCTCCCAGCAGTCCGCGAGATCCTCCGCACCCTCGCAGGTGTACACCGGCGCGTCCGTGCCCGCGTCGAGCCCCCAGTCGACCCCGGTCAGGGCCGACACCCGCACCTGGTGCAGGTTCTCCGGCAGCGTCATCGTCGGGAACGACGCGAAGTCGAAGGCGTTCCAGAACGTCGGCTCGTCGTCGGTGATCGTGAGCACCGTCGTGCGCACGTTGCCGGTGGGCTGCCCGGTGAGGGTGACGGTGTAGCCCTCGCGCGGTTCGTTCTCGACCCGATCGTCGCCGTCCGCCGATGTCGGCGGCGTCTGGATGTCCTTCTGGGCCACGACGCCGTACGTCGCGTCCGCGAACCCGAGGGTATCGGTCGCCGTCGATCCGGCCGTGTCGAGCTCGGGGTCGTCGCCCGGCCGGGTCACCTCGCTGCCCGCCACGTTCGTGGCGAAGTCGGCCGTGGTGACCGGCTCCCCCGAGCCGCGCTGCAGCTGCCGCAGCTGGTAGGTGAGCACGACGCTGCTCGACTCGGTCGTCTCGATCGACACGCCGTCGGGGTCGGTGTGCACCACTTCGACGCCGGTCACGTCCGCCAGATCGCCGGGCTCCAGCGCCAGCGCATCCGCGACAGAGATGGGCGCGTCGGCATCCCCGCCCTCCCGGGTGAGCACGACCGTCGACTCCGTCGCCTCGGCGGGGATCGAGATCGACTCGATGCCGAAGAGGTTGAGGAACTCGTAGACGTCGGTCGCCGACCCCGGCGCGGGGTCCGTGATCCGGAGCGTCTGCACCGAGGCCTCGGTCTCGTTCCTCGCGGTGATCGTCGCGGTGGCGAGGGGGTAACTCTCGGCAGCCGTGCCCGCCGGCGGGATCGGGAGCGCGTCCTGATCGAAGGTCTTCGTCACCGAGGTGTTCACCGTCGAGTCGAGGATCGTGATGGGGTCGCTGTCGGTCTGATCGATCGGGGCCGGCCCGTCGCCGATGATCTCCGCAGTGTTGATGACGACGCCCGGCTGGCCCGAGTTGAACGTCTCCGAGTGCAGCGTGCCTGTGACCGGGCCGCCGTCGGATCGCGTGAAGTCGCGCAGCTCGAAGACGAGGTCGAGGGCGCGGTCGTGGTCGTAGGAGGGGGCCACTCCGGTGCCGGGCGCGGGGCCTTCGCCGGAACCGCGGTCAGACCCCTCGGCGTAGGTGAGCCGCACCGCGCGGGTCGATTCGCGCTCCTCGGACGAGAGCGCGTACCCGGGGAACGCGCCGTCGCAGGCGTCGGCGGTCGGGCACGCCGCGTCGGTCACGTCGACCCACGCACCGGAACCCGCGACGCTGTCGAACGAGAACAGCTCGACCCTCGACACGCGGTCGTACCGCATCGCGGGGTCGGTCGTCTCGTCGATCGCGGCGATCTCGGCCAGATTCCAGGCGTCGAACGCCGAGCCGGCGATCGCCGCGTCGTCGAAGCCGGGAGCGGCAGCGGCATCGTCGGTGATCGCCACCGTGTCGAAGGGCAGCCCCTCCGTCGACCACGAGATGCGGGCGGTGCGCTGATCCCCGCTGAAAGCGAAGAGCGGCTCCTCGGGGTCGACGAGCCAGTGCTTCTCGAACAGGTCCGGTCCGTCGCCGCCGTCGATCGGCAGCAGGTCGATGTCGTCCGTGTCGGTCGCCGTGTTGTCCTCGGGCGTGACGTCGTCGGGGTTCACGACCTCCGAGCCCGCCGTGTTCGCGACCTCGAGCGGGTTCTCTGCCTCCGCGGCGTCGGCGACCGATCCCGATCCGTCGCGGAACTCATCGCGCGTCTCGACGGTGATAGACGGCACGACGTGGAACCCCGGCGGCAGCTGCTCGCCGTCCTTCGGGGTGAAGACGAACTGGATGCCCTGGATCTGCTCCCGGGTCACGGGCGCCGTGCCGCTCGGCACGGACAGCACGAGGGTGCCCTCGCCGTCGAGCTGCCCGCCGGGCAGGGGCTCCCAGGAGTCGCCATCCCAGTAGTTCACCTGCAGGTCGGCGTTGGCGGGCACCCCGACGACGACCCGGCTGAGGTCGAACGTGTTCCAGAAGGGCGAGATCGGGTCGCCGGGCTGCGGCGCCGCCGGGTCGCTCACGATGAGCTCGTCGGCGCCGATGGTCGAGGCGTTCTCGCCCTCGTCGTTCACCTTCGCGTCGAAGCTGACATCGGTCGAGCTCCCGGGCACCGCCCACAGCTCGTCGCGTGCGATGTTCTTCGTGACAACCGTCGAGACGCGGCCGGGCTGACGGGTCACGTCGGCGGAGTCCTCGTCATCACCGGACTTCCCCGTCTGATCCGTGACCGTCGACGTCGTCTCGTTCGTACTCACGGCGTCCTCGCCGTCCTCGAGCGGCTCGGCGGTGACGGTGAACGGCACCACGGCCCGGGCGTTCTGCACGATCGGGCCGGTGAACTCGACCGTGAAGCCCACGACCTCGCTCTCGTCCTGGGCGGTCGGGCCGGGCAGCGTGTTCGGCTCCGACGTCGACAGCGTCTCCGTCGAGCCGTCCGCGTACACGTAGGTGATCTCGGCGTCGGAGGCGTTCGGCGGCCACTCGATGCCGTCGGCGAATCCCTCGAACTCGAGGCCTTGCGCGGCGAGGTCGGGTGCGCCGGGCGACGGCTCCTGGATCACCATCGACGTCACGGGGCGGAAGCCGTTGACCGCGATGATCGTCGCCGTCGTCTGCTCGCCGGCGAGGAGATTCGGATCGGCGAACTCCTTCGTGACCTCCACGGTGGGGCCCGTGTTCGAGATCACCGCGTTCCCGTCCGCGGTCTTCGGCTCGCTCGCGGTGTCGTGCACGACGATGTTCGACGACGCGGTGTTCGGCACCTCCACGGCCTCCTCGGCCGGGATCTCGAGCACGGCGTCGTTGGTGGCCGCCGACACGCCGATGCGCGCGGGCTGGTCGCCCGAGGGTGGGAGCTGATCGCCGGTCGACGAGGTGAAGGTGAAGCGCAGCCCCTTGACCTGCGAGAGCGGATCGACGTCGGGGATCCCCGACGGGTCGGCAGGGATCGGCCCCGTCGGATAGGCGACGTGCCAGACGCCGTCGGCATCGAGCCACTCGATCTCCACCTGGTCCGCTCCTGCGGGCGGGGTGATCGAGGTGATGCCCGTGAAGTCCAGGTACTCGTCGAACGGACTCGCGACGCCGTCGGCGGGATCCTGCACCACGATCGCGTCCACCGAGCGGTTCGACGCGTTCCCCCCGCCGATCGCGTAGTCCACCGGCTGGTCGGGCAGCGCGGGGATCGGGGTGCCGTCCTGGTGATCGTCCACCGACTTCGTCACGGTCGAGTCGAGCACCTCGGGCACGTTCAGCGTGATCGTCGCCGCGGCGGATTCCGGCAGCGCGTTGTCGGCGGCGGCGTTCACGGTGTTCACGATGTCGACGTCGTTGTAGTCGGCGCTGATGTCGGTGGGGACCTGCACGAAGACCGTCACGGTCGCCTTCTGCCCGGCCGGCTGGCCCGTGCCGGCCTCGCCCACGGACGTGAAGTCGACGGTGAACGAGGTGCCGTCGACGGCGACGCTGCTCGTGCCTCCCCCGGAGACCACGACGGGATCGGCGACCGCGGGATCGAACACGAGCGGGGCCGGGAGCGTGTCGACGAGCTGCGCGTTCACGCAGGTGTCGACCAGGTTGCTGTTGCAGGTGAGCTCGATCGTGTAGCTCAGCTGCTCGCCCGGTTCGTACGGCGAGGTGTTCGGGTTCACCGCCTTGGTGAGCAGAAACACCGCGTCGTCCTCGGCGGCGACGGCCGCGGGGGCCGTGGTCACCGCGAATCCGAGGGCGACGGCGAGCGCGACGGCTCCCGCCAGTGTGCGACGAACAATCGACATCGGCTCCCCCTTGCACCTGGTCGGACAGGCCGCGCAACCGCACGGCACCCCCTTGCCTACCGCGACACACGATAGCCCGTCGGATTCGATGACAATCGCCCTCCCACCCGCGAAGGGTGAGCGCGCGCGACCATCGCGCCGAAATGCGGTGAACTATCCTGAGCACCTCGCGTCGATGAGCGGCGCCGACGGCGGCAGGCGAACGGGGAACCCATGCAGAATCAGCAGGAGATCGAGGCCCTGCAGGCCTATGTGGTCGAGCTCGAAGAGCGCAATCGCGCGCTGCAGGAGGCGGCCGAGCGTGCCCCCGCCCGCAGCGGGCGCGGGCGCGGACGCGCCCGCACGGCGGTGGCGCTCGTACTGGTGCTCGTGAGCGTCATCCTCGCACCCGTCGCGGTGCTCGGCACCTGGGCGCGGCTGCAGCTGGTCGACACCGATCGCTTCGTGCAGACCTTCGCCCCTCTCGCCGAGCAGCCGGAGGTGCAATCGTTCGTCACCGCGCAGGTGGTGGAGGGGATCGAGCAGAACGTCGACATCGACGGCATGGTGGGCGAGGTCTTCGACGGGATCTCAGAGCTCGATCTTCCGCCGCGGGCGCTCGCCGGGCTGTCGCTGCTCGAGGGCCCGGCCGCCGAGGGCATCCGCTCGCTCCTCGGCACCGGGGTCGAGCGCGTCGTCGCCTCCCCCCAGTTCGCGCAGCTCTGGGAGACCGCACTGCGAGAGACGCACAGCCGCGCGATCGCGGTGATCCAGGGAGACCCGAACACCGCGCTCCAGCTCTCGGACGACGGCACGCTGTCGCTCGAGCTCGACACGGTGATCCGCGAAGTCAAGGAGGTGCTCGTACAGCAGGGCCTCGGCTTCGCCGCGAACATCCCCGAGATCGAGCGCTCGATCCCCCTGCTCACTGCGGACTCCCTGATCCTGGTGCGCACGCTCTACCAGGTCGCGGTGGCCGCGGGCTACTGGCTGCCGTGGGGGGTGCTCGCGCTCCTCGTCGCGGGCGTCGCGGTGGCGCGCAATCGCACGCGCGCGATCGCGTGGGCGGGAGCCGGCCTCGCCGTCTCCTTCCTGCTTCTCGCCGGGGGCCTCGGCATCGGCAAGCAGTTCTTCGTGGGTGCGGTGAGTCCGGGCGTGATGCCCGCGGCGACCGCTCGCGTGCTCTTCGAGCAGCTGACCATGCTCATCTCCTCCACCCTGCTGGCCCTGGTGGCGCTCAGCCTCTTCGTCGGCGTCGGGGGGTGGCTCGCCGGCCGCTCCCGCGCCGCGCGCGCCATCCGCGGCGCCGCCGAGAGCGGGTTCACCGCGGCCCGCAGCGCCGCGGATCGGCGCGGCATCGGCACGGGCGGCTTCGGCCGTGCGGTCGAGCGCTGGCGCTCGGCCATCATCGTCGCGACGGTCGGGGTCGGCGTGCTGGTGCTCTTCCTGAATCGGCCGATCTCGATGGGCGGCGTGATCGGAACCCTGATCGTCGTGCTCGTCGTGCTGCTGCTGGTCGAACTGGTGCGGCGACCCGGCGCCGCCGAGCCGGCGGCCGCCGGCGATGAGATGGAGGGGGCCGGTGCCGGGTAGCTCGGAGGATCATGGACCCGGGCCGCGCGACGCCCCGGGTCCGGAGCACGCACTCCTGGTGAGGCTGCGCCCCGGGCGCCCGCTCATCACGGGGTTCGCGGTGGCGATCGGCGTGATCCTGGCGGTGTCGCTGGCGATCGCGGTCGCATCGATCTCGGCGGTGCTCGTCTCGATGTTCCTCGGCCTGTTCCTCGCACTCGGGCTCGATCCCGCGATCAGCGCGCTGGAGCGGCACCGGATCCCCCGGGCGTGGGGCATCGCCATCGTCGCGATCGCCTTCGTCGTGATCACGATCGCGATCGCGATCGTCATCGTCCCGGCGACCGTGCGCCAACTCGCGCACCTCGTCGCCGAGGCTCCCGAGGCGTATCAGGCCGTGCAGGCCAGCGACTGGTATCTGTCGCTCGAGGCGGCGCTGGGCGTCGACCTCTCCGCCGTGGTCCACGAAGGGGTGCGGTCGGCCACGAGCCTCTCCAATTTCCTCGCCGTCTCCGGCGGCCTGCTCCAGTTCGGCTTCGGCACCATCGGCGTCATCTCGAGCAGCTTCATGGTCGTGGTGCTGACGCTGTACTTCGTGTCGTCGCTGTCGATGATGAAGCTCTCGCTGACCAGCCTGGTGCCCGCCTACCGGCGCACGCAGGTGCGCGACCTCATCGAGCAGATCACTCGCTCCGTGGGGTCCACCGTAGCCGGCGGCATCACGCTGTCGACCTTCAACGCCGCCGCCGTGTTCCTGCTGCAGTGGGCGATCGGCTCGTCGGTCCCCGTGCTCATGGCGCTCGTCGCCTTCTTCGTCACGCTCGTGCCGCTGATCGGCTCACTCGTGTTCCTCGTGATCGGAGGCGCGAGCGCGCTCTTCGTCAGCCCCGGGGCTGCCCTCGTGTTCGTCATCGGCTACTTCGTGTACATCGAGATCGAGGCCTACGTCATCACACCCCGAATCCTGGGGCGCGCGGTGGCCGTCCCCGGGGTGCTCGTCATCACCGGAGCGATGATCGGGGCGGCGCTCATGGGCCTGCTCGGCGCGCTCGTGGCGATCCCGATCACGGCTTCGATCCTCATCGTTCTGCGTCAAGTCGTCATCCCCCGACAGGACGCCCGCACCCGCGCCGAGGAGGAGCCGAGAGTCACCCTCAGCGGGTGATCGACGACGCCTGCGAGCTCCGGAGCGGTCAAGATGGGACCACCACCGCGCAGGGCGACGATCACGATCGACGGGAGCAGAGCGTGCAACGACCGCTTGCGGGTCTCACCCGCTCGAATCTCATCACGGAGCTGCTCGCCGGCGTGACTCTGCTCGCCATCGCCATCCCGCTCAACATCGGATACGCCCAGATCGCCGGGCTCCCCCCGACGGCGGGACTGTACGCGCTCGTGGTGCCGACCGTCATCTACGCTCTCGTCGTCTCATCGCGCCAGGTCGTCGCCTCGCCCGACGCCGCAGCCGCGGCACTGGTCGCCTCGTCCATCGGCGGGCTCGCCGCAGCCGGCTCCGAGGACTACGCGACGATGGCGCTGGCGCAGGCCATCATCTGCGGCGTGCTGTTCCTGCTGCTGGCCTTCTTCAAGCTCGGATTCCTGGCGAACTTCCTCTCGAAGCCGATCCTGGTCGGGTTCGTCGGCGGGCTGGCCCTCGACATCCTCGTCTCCCAGATCGCGAAGATGCTGGGCGTGAAGATCGAGTCCGGCGGCGAGTTCGTCGAAAAGGTGGGCGGTATCGTCGCCGGCCTGGGCACGGCGAACGGCTGGTCGATCCTCATCTCCGGCGTCGCGGTCGCAGTCCTGATCGTGGGCCGCAGGCTCATCGCCGCCGTACCGTGGGCGCTCGTCGTCATGGTCGTCGCGACGATCGTCGTCGTGATCGCGCAGCTGGATCAGCAGGGCGTCGCGGTGCTGGGAGAGGTGCCCGCAGGGCCGCCCACGCTCACCTGGCCGGTGCTCTCGTGGCTCGAATGGCTCGCCCTGGTGCCCTCCGCTATCGCGCTCACGCTCGTGACCACCGCCGAGGGTCTGCTCGTCTCCCGCTCCTACGGCGAGAAACGCCGCTACACGACCCGACCCAACCGCGACCTCTTCGCGTTCGGGCTCTCCAACATCGCCGCCGGCGCCCAGGGCAGCTTCGCGATCGGCTCCTCCACCAGCCGCACCGCGGCCATGGATCAGGCGGGATCCCGTACCCAGCTTCCCTCGCTCGTGCTCGCCGCCGGCACACTGCTCCTCCTGCTGTTCGGCACCGGACTCCTCGCCGACATCCCGTCACCGGCGATCGGTGCGATCGTGGCCGTGGCCGTGCTCCCTCTGCTCGGGATCTCGGAGTTCGCAGCGCTCTGGAAGCGCGACCGCTTCGAGTTCGCGATCGGCGCTACCTGCTTCGCGGTGACCCTGTTCATCGGGTCGATTCCCGGCATCCTCGTCGCGTTCGTGCTCGCGCTCATCAATCTCGCGAAGCGCGCCGCATCGCCGGCCATCGATGTGCTCGCGGCCGACGACGACCCGAAGCAGTCGCTGCTCGACGAAGCCCCGCCGGGGTCCACTACGGCGCCGGGGGTGATCGTGATCCGGATCGCCGCGCCGCTGTTCTTCGCCAACGGCGCCGTCTTCGCCGACGCCGTGAAGAAGGCGGTCGTCGCGAGCGGCGAGGACGACGTGCGCGCGGTCGTCATCGACATGGAGGCGGTCACCGACATCGACGTCACGGCCGCCGAGTCGTTCGAGGGCCTCACCGCCTGGCTCGCCGATCGGCGGATCCTCCTGGCCTTCAGCCGACTGCGCCCCGAGTCAGAAGCGCGACTCGCCCAGCTCGGGATGCTGGAGGGTGCACAGGTGTTCACCACGAACCGGGCCGCCGTCGCCGCGCTGAGCCCGCCCGCAGATCCGAACGCGCAGCCGTGACCCGGCTCCGAGAGAAAGGAAACTGATGACCCACTTCCGATACGGACCGGTCGAACTCCACGTCGTCGGGTTCCCCGGTGACGCGCCGAGCCCGCAGGTGCTCGGCGCACTGGGAGACCTGCTCGATACGGGACTCGTGCGCCTGCTCGACTTCATCCTCGTGACGAAGTCCGAGGACGGGGCCGTCGACGTCGTCGAGATCGAGGGCGACGGCGCGCCCGGCCTGAATGGAGCAGTCCCGCTGGCGGCGGGACTCGTGGGCGCAGAGGACGTCGAGAGCCTCGCGGAGTCCGTCGCCCCCGGCGCTTCCGCGGCGATCGTCGCACTCGAACTCGCCTATCAGCGCGAGCTCGCGGAGCAGCTCGGCGCCTCCGGCGGCGAAGTGCTGCGCAGCGAGCGGATCCCCGCACCCATCGTCAACGCCGTGCTCGACCTCGCCGAGCAGGAAGAAGGAGACTGACATGCCCATCCGCAGAATCGGCCGCCCCGGGCTCCTCGGGCTGGCCGCACGCACCGCAGTCGTCGCCGGCACCGCCTCGGCGGTTTCGGGAGGCATGGCCAATGCCCGCCAGCGCCGCACCCAGGCCGAGTTCGAGCAGCAGCAGTACGAGGCTGCGCAGCAGCAGGCCCAGGTCGACGAGGCCGCCCGCAACGCCGCCGCGCAGCTCGCGACGCCGCCGGCGAGCGCGCCTGCCTCAGCCCCGGGCGCACCCGCCGCCCCGGCCGGCGAGTCCATCGCGGACCAGCTGCAGCAATTGGCCTCGCTCATGCAGGCCGGCGTGCTCTCCGCCGACGAGTTCGCCGCAGCCAAAGCGAAGCTCCTCTCCTGAGGCCGCACTGATGGGATCGATCATCGGCCAGATCCTTCCCCTGGCGCTCGGGATCGCGATCAGCCCCGTGCCGATCATCGCCGCGATCCTCATGCTGCTCTCCCCCAGGGCGCGCACGACGAGCATCGGGTTCCTCGCCGGCTGGCTCGTCGGGATCATCGCGGTCACCTCGGTGTTCACGATGCTCTCGGCGTTCCTTCCGGAGAGCGGACCGACCGGGCCGAAGCCGATCCTCGGCACGATACAGCTGCTGCTCGGCCTCACTCTGCTGCTCCTCGCCGCGAAGCAGTGGCGCGGTCGTCCCGGGCCGGATGACGCGCCGCAGCTGCCGAAATGGATGCGGTCGATCGACCGCATCCATTTCGGAGGCGCGCTCGGGCTCGGGCTGCTGCTGGCGGCCGTGAATCCGAAGAACCTCCTGCTCGGAGCCAGCGCGGGGGTGACGATCGGCTCCGCCGCGCTGGGCTTCGGGGCGACCGCCGGGACCATCACCGTGTTCACCGCGCTGGCCGGGTGCACGGTGCTCGTGCCCGTGATCGGCGCCCTCGCGGCATCGAAACGCCTCGCCGGGCCCCTCGCGTCCCTGCGCGACTGGCTGGCGCAGGAGAACGCCGTAATCATGACCGTCGTCCTCCTGCTGCTCGGCGTCTCCGTGCTCGGCAAGGGGATCGGGAGCTTCTGATGCCCGCGCGGGAGCGCCGTCTGCTCCCCACGCTGACGGCCTATCGCCGCGCCTGGCTGGGACCCGACCTCGTCGCGGGTCTCACCGCGGGCGCCGTCGTCGTGCCCCAGGCGATGGCCTACGCGACGATCGCTGAATTGCCGGTGCAGGTCGGTCTCTACACGTGCATCGTGCCGATGCTGGTGTACGCACTGCTCGGCGGCTCGCGGGCGATGAGTGTTTCCACGACCTCCACGGTGGCGACACTCACCGCCACGACGCTCGTCACCGCCGGCGTCACCGCGGGCTCGGAGGACCACCTGGGCTCGCTGATGATGCTCTCGCTGCTCGTCGGCGCCATCCTGCTCGCCGCTCGGCTGCTGCGACTCGGCGGGCTGGTCGAGAACATCAGCGGCGCCACCGTGCTCGGGGTGAAGATCGGCGTCGGCGGCACCGTCGCGATCAGCCAGCTCCCCAAGCTCCTCGGCGAAGACGCCGAGCCCGCCGGCGAGGGTTTCCTGCGCGCCTTGCTCGCGGTCGCCCGAGCCTTCGAGAGCGTGAACCCGCCGACCGTGGCGCTCTCGGTCGCATCGATCGTCGTCATGGTGCTGATGCAGCGTTTCCTCCCCCGAATCCCCGGAACGCTCACGGTCGCGGCGGGGGGCATCCTCCTGGTCGCGGTGGCGCGCATCGATCAGGCCGGCGTGGCGCTGATCGATCCCGTTCCGCAGGGACTGCCGCCTGTCTCGCTCCCGGATCCGACCCACGTCGTCGCGCTCCTCCCCGGCGCGCTGGCGATCGCGATGATGGTCTTCCTCGAGTCGGCGACCGTCGCACGGAGCATCCGGAGGCGCACGGATCCTCCGATCGATGCCGACCGCGAGCTCGTCGCCATCGGTCTCGCGAATCTCGCAGGCGCCTGCTTCCCCACCCTGCCGGCCGCCGGGGGCCTCTCGCAGAGCGCCGTCAATCAGCGCGCGGGGGCGCAGACGCAGCTCGCCGCGCTCGTCACGGTGACGCTGGCGATCCTCTTCGCGCTCTTCCTCGGACCGGTGCTCTCCCTGCTGCCGCAGGCCACGCTCGCCGCCATGGTGGTCGTCGCCGTCGCGAGCCTCATCGATATTCCGACCCTCGTGCGCTGGGCGCGCATCAGCCCCGTCGACTTCTGGGTGGCGCTGACCGTCGCGGTGATCGGGCTGACCGCGGGTCTGCTCCCGGCGGTGGGCGCCGGGGTGGCCATCACCCTCGTGCTGGTACTGCGGGAGTTGAACACACCCCGGATCGACGTGCTCGAGACCCGCGGAGCATCGCTGGCGCTGCACCTGGGGCGCGGCCTGTACACGGCCAACGTCCGCGCCAACGAGCAGGCGATCCTCGGCATCGTCGCAGAGGCACCGCACCCGGTCGATCGGCTCGTGCTCGACGTGCGGCGGGTGGACGTGATGACGGTCACGGTGCTCGACGCACTCGCCGATCTCGACCGGGAGCTGGCGGCGAAGGGAACGGAGCTGCACCTGGCGGGGCTGCCGGATCATGCCGGCAGGATCGCGCGCCGCACCGAGTGGTTTCGTCAGCTCGAGGCCGAGGGCCGGGTGCACTCCGCAGTCGCGGCCGGTCTGCGCGCGTAGCCGGAGCGAGTGGGTCACCGGTGCACCCGCCCGACCGACGCTCCAATCGTTCCGCGGCGGCTCGCGGCGTCGCGCTCGGCGTCGCGCTCAGCGTGCGCAGCGGAAGCCGATGTGGGTGGTCGCCGTGTCCTCGGCCTGCGCGGAGCGGGCCGCCGGCCGGTAGCGCAGGCAGTACTCGGGCGCGCACAGGTGCGAGCCGCCCTTGATCACGCGGCGCGGGATCTGCGATCCGGGCTCGGCCGAGAGCAGGCTCGCCCGATCCCCCGCGTCAACGCCCGACCACCCCGGCGGCACGTGACGGTGCGTCCAGGAGTCGGCGGTCCACTCCCAGACGTTGCCGATCATGTCGTGCAGACCGTAGGCGTTCGCCGGGAACAGGCCCACCGGCGACGTGCCGGCCCAGCCCTTCGCACCGGTATTGCGATACGGGAAGGCCCCCTGCCAGGTATTGGCCCTGAGATCGCCGGCCGATTGCGGCTCGTCGCCCCAGGAGAAGCGTCCTCCGACTGCGCCGCCGCGCGCCGCCCATTCCCACTCGGCCTCGGTCGGCAGCCGCTTGCCGGCCCAGCTCGCATAGCTCGAGGCGTCCTCATAGGCGATGTGCACGACCGGATGGTCCAGACGGTCCTCGATCGAAGAGTTCGCGCCGAAGGGTCGGCGCCAGTGGGCACCGGGCTGCCAGCGCCACCACTGGCGCCAGTCGCGCAGATCGACGGGCCCGGCAGTCGCAGTGAAGACGAGAGCTCCGGGGATGAGGGCGGAGGGGTCCACCTGCGGGTAGTCCTTCGGATCGAGGGGCCGCTCTGCCACCGTCGCGTATCCGGTCTCCGCGACGAAGCGGGCGAAGTCGGCATTCGTGACGGGATGGGCGTCCAGCTCGAACGGATCTACGTCACGCTCGTGCACCGGCCCTTCCTCCGGGTAGAACTCGTCGGATCCCATCAGAAGCGTACCGCCCGGAATGCTGATCATCGCTCGTCCCCTCACTCTGTCCTCCCGCTTGCGCCCGGGGCTGCTCCACCGCTGCGTGCGACGCTCCCCCGAGTGCATCACGACGGATTCGACAGCGAAATACCGCTCGCCGCTCACGGCGACGCCCGCACCGATCAGCCTACCGCCGGCGCCCGGAGACAAATGGGAATACCCCCGGCTCCCCGGCTCCCCGGCTCCTCCGCGCTGCGCTGTCACACTCCGTGACATCGGCGTCATTCACCATAGGCGCAGTGCGCGTTCATAGTTAGACTGAGGCCATGCCTGAGGGGGAAGCATATCGAGCTCGTCGGTTCAGACACGCACCGCCGCGACGACAGCCGGGCCACATCGATCGGCCCAGGATCGTGCGCGTGCTCGAGGATCGGCTCAGTACCGATCCGACGCTGCTCGTCGTCGCACCGAGCGGGTACGGCAAGACGTCGGCGGTGAGCGAGTGGGCATCGACCCACCCGGGCAGGGTCGCCTGGCTGACGGTGGGCCCGTTCGAATCCGACAGCACGCGCCTCGGCCTCGAGGCGGTACGCGCGCTGCAGGAGTTGGCGCGCTCCGACGACTCGGACGATCTGCGTCCGCTGCTCGAGATCACCGCGAACGACTCCGCCCCGGCAGAGACGTTCGAGCTCCTCGCCGACGCGCTGCAGGCGGTGCAGTCGCCCGTCACCCTCGTCATCGACGACGCGCATCGGGCGAAGGATCAGATCCGAGAGGGCCTGCTCGGCGCACTGATCGACTCCGCCGTCAGCCCCCTCCGGCTACTGCTCATCGGCACGAGCTATCTCGAGATCGCACTGAACCGACTGGTGCTCAGCCGACCGCACCTCGCCGTTCGCGCTCACGACCTCGCGTTCGATCTGGACGAGATCACGTCCCTGTCGACCGAGCTCGCACTCCCGCTCGACCCGGAGACCACCCTCGCGGAGACTCAGGGGTGGCCGATCGCGATCCGTCTGGTGCAGCTCACGGGCGTGCGGCCCGGCCCGGAGCACGGCGCTCCCGACGACGCACTCATGCGCGAGTACGTGCATGAGCACCTGCTCGCCTCCGTTCCGCAGGAGATCGCGGAGTTCGCGCTGCTGACCTCGGTCTGCGGCGAGATGAGCGCGGCGATGGCTGCCGCGGTCTCGGGGCTGGAGGAGAGTGCGGAGCTGCTCGAGCGGTGCGTGCGCATCGGCCTGTTCATCGATCGCTACGACACGCCCGGCGGCACCGTGTACCGCTGGCACTCCGTGTTCGCCCGCTATTGCCGGGCGATCCTCGAATCCACCCGCCCGGAGCAGCGGCTCGCGGCCAGCGCCGCCGCCGCCCGCTTCGCCGAGCAGAGCGCCCCACTCCTCTCGCTCTCCTACTGGGTCCAGGCCCGCGAGATCGACCGGGCCATCGCGTCGATGCTCGCGCACTGGCCCGAACTGATCGTCGGTCCTGACGCGCACGCGCTCCAGCAGTGGTGCGCCTCGCTGCCCGAGCCGTATGACGAGGATCCTCGCGTGCTGCTCGTACGCGCGTGCGCACAGGATGTGACCGGGGCCACCGACGTCTCCCGCATGCTGCTCGCCCACGCCGAAGCGCGTGCCGAGCACCTCGATGACCGGTCAGAGTACGAGGCGATCCGCACCCAGGTGCTGCTCCAACTCGTCGACGATCGGGATCAGCTGGCCGTCATCGCGACGCGTGCGCGCGAGCAGCTCATGGCCCCCTCATCGATGTCGGCTCGTACGCGTGCCGCGTACACCTATCTCCTGGGGTTCGCCGAGCTGCGCCTCCGGCGCTCCCCCGAGCTCGTCGTCCAGCTGCTCTCGTCGGCAGCAGCTGAGGCCGAAGCCGTGGGCAACTTCGCACTCGCGCATCGCGCACTGGATCATCTCTCGTACGTGCTGACGTGGGTGGGACAGTTGCGGCAGGCCCGCACGGTCCTGAACCGTCAACCCGGCACCGCCGACGACGCGTCCTGGGCCGCGTACGGCGGGGCACCCGCCGCCGCGACGGCGGCGAGCGGACAGATCGCCTACTGGGAGGACGACCTCGATCGCGCACAGGCCGAGTTCACTCGGGCACTGCGCGGGGGGAGCTCCCCGCTCGCCTTCGCCGGCGTTGCACGGATGATGCTGGCATTCACCGCAGCGGCTTCCCGCGACCCCGGCCTCTGCCACCGCGCGGCGCGAGAACTGCAGGCGATCCCGCAGCAGATGCACCGCGGGGTGTCGTGGCCGGCCTTCCGCAATGCATCCCGCGCAGCTCTGCACGAGGCGGCCGGTCACCGCGCACAGGCGATGAAGATCGTCGAGCACTACGCAGAAGCGAGCGATCTCCCGCTCGTGAGCGTGCTGCTCTCCGGGATCGCTCTCCGCGCAGGTAAGACGGAACTCGCTGCCAGCATGATGGCGAGGCAGGATCACTATCTCTCGGCGTCCTACATCAGTACGACCAAGCTCGCGGTCGACGCTCTCGTCCGGGCCCAGCGAGGGCTCGAGCAGCCCGCGCACGAACTCATCGAGCAGGCGCTCGAGATCGCAGCGTCCGAGGGAGTGCGGCGGCCGTTCTCGGGCGGCGGCATCACCATGCGCAAGCTCCTCACCGATCATCTGGCCTGGGGCACCCGGCACGAGCAGTTCATATCCGAGTGTCTCGCGCTGCGCACGACGGCCGGGCCGCAGGATCACCTCTCCGATCGGGAGAACGCGGTATTCGCGCAGCTGCGCACCACCAAGACCATGCAGGAGATCGCTGAGGTGCTCGGCGTCTCGATCAATACGGTGAAGACCCACCAGCGATCGATCTACCGCAAGCTCGGCGTGGCCAGCCGACGCGAGGCCGTTCGCTTCTTCTCGTAGTCCCCGAGGCCCGGGTCTACGATCAGTCCTCCAGCGCGATCTCGACGGCGGCGTTGATCGCGGGCGCCGGGATGCGCACAGTGGCCACGATCACGCTCCCGGCAATCGCGATCTGCTCGGCGAACTCCCTCGCCCAGATGGGCTCGAGCGCCACGACGGCAGCGGCGCCTCCCCGGGGAACGCAGGAGGCCAACTCGTGCAGATCATCTTCGGCGATGAGCCCCCGCGCGTGGAGCGCGAAGTGGGTGCATCCGTCGTCCCCCGCCTCGAGCTCGCGGATGCGCGGTGCCCCCTCGGCCGGCCGGTCGAGCAGCACGAGGTCGAGGATGCGCACGTCTCCGTGCGCCGCACGCTCCGAGAGTGCGCGCAACAGGCCCTCCGGCACGTGCTCGGTCTCGAACGAGATCACGTGCAGCTCGACCGCGCCGTACGCGAGGCCCGCCGCCGAAGCCCCCAGGCTCATGTCCCCGGCCCCTCGAGCTAGCCGGCGAGTGCGCGTGCTTTGAGCTGCTCGTACTCCGCCTGCGTGATCGTGCCGGATTGGAGGAGAGCTGCAGCCTTCTCGATCTGCGTCGCCGGATCAGTCTGCGCCACCGTGCGAATGTAGTCGTCCGCCTCCTGGCGCGTCTGGCGCGCGGCGGCGGCGCTGCGACGGCTCATCCCGTCGCCACGTGCGATGAGATAGACGAGCGCGGTGAGGAACGGCACGAAAATCAGGAAGATGACCCAGATCGCTTTGGCCCAGCCCTTTAACGTCTCATCGCGCACGATATCGGCGAGCACGGAGAACAGTGCCATCAGGTAGGCGATGAAGATCGCAGCCCAGAAGAACCACCCGACGATGGCCCAGAACGATTCCCAGAACGACATTTCAGTGTTCCTCTCTCGAGTGCGTACCGCTAGCGTGCCAGTCCCCTCGCCGAGATGGGAGTCCGCTTCATCCCGAGTGGGTGAGACCTTGCGCGTTTGCCCGGGGTGAGTGGGTGGCGGGCGCGGGCCGGGCGGCCGGGTCCGGGCCGGGCGGCCGGGTCCGGGCCGGGCGGCCGGGTCCGGGCCGGGCGGCCGCACCCGGGAGTCCCGGCCGCCCTTCGAGCTGGGTTCGGGACGCCCCCGCAAACGAGAACGACCCCGGCATGTGCCGGGGTCGTCGTGTCGGTGGATCCTGGGAGAATCGAACTCCCGACATCCTGCTTGCAAAGCAGGCGCTCTACCAACTGAGCTAAGGACCCGCTGAACAACTCGACGAGAGTCATTCGGTGGGGCTACCAGGACTTGAACCTGGGACCTCTTCATTATCAGTGAAGCGCTCTAACCGCCTGAGCTATAGCCCCTTGACCAAGCAATGACTCTACCCGATTCGAGCCGAATATCGAAATCCGACGCGGATATCGGGCGCGTTGCCCGGCCGATCCGCCGCGTGCGCGCGGCCTAGTTGCTCGTGAACCCGAGCTGGAACCCTCCCAACACCCGCACGAGCAGGTTGTAGACGAGGGATCCCACCGCGCCCAGAGCCGTGCCCACGATGGTGTTGAGGATCCCCACCACCACCGCGAAGCCGAAGACCTGCGGGAAGCCGATCAGCTTCATGAGGCTGTTGTCCTCGCCCACGATATCCATGAACAGCGTGTCGACCTGGGCGAAGACCCCGGTCTGCGTGAGCACGGTGTAGATGAGCACCGTCGAGACGACGCTCACGATCGCGAAGCAGATCGATACGAGGAAGGAGAACTTCACCGCAGACCAGAAGTCGATGTAGACGAGCTTCAGACGCACCTGCTTCGCAGGCGCCTTCTTCCGCGTCTTCTTTGCCAGTTTGTCGGCGACAGTGTTACTCATTCACGTCTTCCTTGCTGTCAGCGTTTTCGGCGCCCTGGGCCTCGGACTCCTCGTCATCGAGCCCGCGCTCCGAATTTCGCGCGATGCCAATGATACGGTCCCCCTCTGGGAATCGCGCAAAGACGACGCCCATCGTGTTGCGGCCCTTCGCCGGCACCTCGGCCACGTTCGAGCGCACCACCTTGCCACTCGCGAGCACCGCGAGCACTTCATCGGTACCGCCGACGATGAGCGCGCCGACCAGGTCGCCTCGGTTCTCATCGAGCTTCGCCACCTTGATGCCGTAGCCGCCGCGGTTCTGCACGCGGTACTCGTCGACCGCGGTGCGCTTGGCGTATCCGCCCTCCGTGACCACGAAGACATACCCCTCGGCGCCGTTGATGCGCGAGGCCGAGAGCAGCGTGTCGCCCGCTCGGAAGTTCATGCCGCGCACGCCGCTCGTCGAACGCCCCATGGGACGAAGCGCCTGATCAGATGCGGTGAATCGCACAGACATCCCCTGGCGGGAGACGAGCAGCACATCGTCGCTTGACTCCGCGATCAGTGCTGAGACGAGTTCGTCCCCCTCGCGCAGCTTGATCGCGATGATGCCACCGGTGCGGTTCGTGTCGTATTCCTCGAGTGCGGTCTTCTTGACGAGTCCGTCGCGGGTGGCGAGCACCAGGTATCCGGCCGCTGCGAAGTCGCGGACATCGAGGATCTGCGTGACCATCTCGTCGGGCGCCAGCGCCAGCAGATTGGCGAGGTGCTGTCCCTTCGAGTCGCGTCCCCCCTCCGGAATCTCATAGGTCTTCGCCCGATAGACACGGCCGGTGTTCGTGAAGAACAGCAGCCAGTGATGCGTCGTGGTGACGAAGAAGTGCTCGACGATGTCGTCGGCGCGCAGCTGGGCGCCCTTGACGCCCTTGCCGCCACGGTGCTGCGAGCGGTAGTTGTCGATCCGCGTGCGTTTGACGTACCCGCCACGGGTCACGGTGACGACCATCTCTTCTTCGGGGATCAGGTCTTCCATCGACATATCGCCGTCGAAGCCGTGCAGGATCGTCGTGCGCCGCTCGTCGCCGAACTTATCGACGATCTCGCCCAGTTCGGAGATGACGATGCTCCGCTGCTCGGCGGGCGACTCGAGAATCCCCTGGAACTCCTTGATCTGCGCTTCCAGCTTGGCAGCGAGGTCAAGGATCTTCTGACGCTCGAGCGCCGCGAGACGTCGCAGCTGCAGACCGAGGATCGCATCGGCCTGGATCTGATCGACGCCCAGGAGGGCCATGAGCCCTTCACGGGCCTCGTCGACGGTGGGCGAACGACGGATCAGCGCGATGACCTCGTCGAGGGCGTCGAGGGCCTTCAGGTAGCCCCGCTGGATGTGGGCCTCGGCCTCCGCCTTCTTCAGGCGGTACTCCGTGCGGCGCACGATGACCTCGACCTGGAACTTCGCCCATGCCGTGATGAACCCGTCGAGCGCAAGCGTACGCGGCACCCCGTCGACGATCGCCAGCATGTTCGCGCCGAAGTTCTCCTGCAGCTGGGTGTGCTTGTACAGGTTGTTGAGCACGACCTTCGCGATGGCATCTCGCTTCAGCACGACCACCAGGCGCTGCCCGGTGCGACCGCTGCTCTCGTCCCGGATGTCGGCGATGCCCTGCACCTTGCCGTCCTTGACGAGATCGGCGATCTTGATCGCCAGGTTGTCCGGGTTTACCTGGTAGGGCAGCTCGGTCACGACGAGACAGGTGCGCCCCTGGATCTCCTCGATGTTGACGACGGCTCGCATGGTGATCGAACCGCGGCCCGTGCGATACGCGTCCCGGATTCCTCGGGTGCCGAGGATCTGCGCACCAGTCGGGAAGTCGGGTCCGTGCACTCGCTCCATGAGCGCGTCGAGGAGCTCGTCGCGAGACGCCTCGGGATGCTCGAGGTGCCAGATCGCGCCCTCCGAGACCTCGCGCAGGTTGTGCGGGGGAATGTTGGTGGCCATGCCGACGGCGATGCCGACGGAGCCGTTGACCAGCAGGTTCGGAAAGCGGCTCGTGAGGACCGTCGGCTCCTGAGTGCGGCCGTCGTAATTGTCCTGGAAGTCGACGGTGTCCTCGTCGATGTCGCGCACCATCTCCATGGCCAGCGGCGACATCTTCGTCTCGGTGTACCGGTGGGCGGCAGCGCCGTCATTTCCGGGAGACCCGAAGTTGCCCTGCCCGAGCGCGAGGGGATAGCGCAGCGCCCAGGGCTGCACGAGACGGACGAGCGAGTCGTAGACCGCGCCGTCGCCGTGAGGATGGAACTGACCCATCACATCGCCGATGACGCGAGTGCACTTGGAGAACGCCTTGTCGGGGCGATAGCCGCCGTCGTACATCGTGTAGATCACTCGACGGTGCACGGGCTTGAGCCCGTCTCGCACGTCGGGCAGTGCTCGCCCGACGATCACGCTCATGGCGTAATCGAGATAGGAGCGCTGCATCTCCAGCTGCAGATCGACCTGGTCGATCTTGCCGTGCACGGCCGGCTCTGTCGTCTCGTGCTGCACGGTCTCGGGGTCGGGGTTCTGATTCTCAGATGTCAAGGAAGCGCACGTCCTTCGCGTTCTGCTGGATAAAGCTGCGTCGAGCCTCTACGTCTTCGCCCATCAGGGTGGCGAAGATCTCGTCTGCCACCGCGGCATCCTCCATGGTGACCTGCAGCAGGGTACGGGTCTCCGGGTTCATCGTGGTCTCCCACAGTTCCTCGTGGTTCATCTCGCCGAGCCCCTTGTAGCGCTGCACACCGCTTTCCTTGACGAGACGGCGACCGCTCTCGGTGCCGGCGGTCAGCCGAGCGTCGCGCTCGGCGTCGCTGAACACGTACTCATGCTCGGCATTCGCCCACTTGATCCGATAGAGCGGCGGTTGTGCGAGATACACGTACCCCAGATCGATGAGCGGACGCATGTAGCGGAAGAGCAGGGTGAGCAGCAGCGTGGTGATGTGCTGCCCATCGACGTCCGCGTCTGCCATGAGCACGATCTTGTGGTATCGAGCCTTCTCCGGGTCGAACTCCTCGCCGATGCCGGCGCCGAACGCAGTGATCATCGCCTGCACCTCGGCATTGTTCAGCGCGCGATCGAGTCGTGCCTTCTCCACGTTGAGGATTTTGCCCCTGAGCGGGAGAATCGCCTGAGTGTGCGGATTGCGCCCGGTCTTCGCCGAGCCACCCGCAGAGTCCCCCTCGACGATGAATATCTCTGAGATGGAAGGATCCTTGCTGGTGCAGTCCGAGAGCTTTCCCGGCATGCCGCCGGACTCGAGGAGCCCCTTGCGCCGTGCAGTCTCTCGCGCCTTGCGCGCAGCCAGACGCGCGGTCGCGGCCTGGATCGCTTTGCGGATGATGTCCTTCGCGGGGCCGGGGTTTCGCTCGAACCAGTCCCCCAGCTGATCGCCGACCACCTTCTGCACGAATGCCTTCGCTTCGGTGTTGCCGAGCTTCGTCTTCGTCTGCCCCTCGAACTGCGGCTCGCCGAGCTTCACGGAGATCACCGCGGTGAGCCCCTCGCGCACGTCATCGCCGGAAAGATTGTCATCCTTCTCGCGGAGGATGTTCTTCTCCCGCGCGTAACGATTGACCAGCGTGGTCAACGCGGCGCGGAAGCCCTCCTCGTGCGTTCCGCCCTCGTGAGTGTTGATGGTGTTGGCATACGTATGCACGCTCTCCGTATAGGCGGTGGTCCACTGCATGGCGATCTCTGCAGAGATCTTGCGGTCGGTGTCCTCGAGCTCGAACGAGATGATCTCATCGTTCACGAGCTCCGCGCGCTTCGTCGAATTGATGTGGTGAACGTAGTCCTCGATGCCGCGCTCGTAGAGGAACTCGTCGTGGAGCGCCGCAGGGGCGACCATCTCCCCCTCCTCGTTCTCCACTGGATCCTGCGGCCGCAGATCAGTGAGTACGATCTTCAGGCCCTTGTTCAGGAAGGCCATCTGCTGGAAACGGGTCCGCAGGGTCTGATAGTCGAAATCGACCGTCTCGAAGATCTCTTCGCTCGGCCAGAAGGTGATGGTCGTCCCGGTCTCATCGCTCGGTTTCCCCTGCGCCAGGGGAGCATCGGGAACACTGCCCGTGAACGACATGTTCCACGTGAAACCTTGACGCTTGACCTCGACGTCGAATCGGCTGGAGAGTGCGTTCACCACGGAGGACCCCACGCCGTGCAGACCGCCGGAGACCGCGTACCCCCCTCCGCCGAACTTTCCGCCGGCGTGAAGCACGGTGAGCACGACCTCGACGGTCGACTTGCTCGGATCGGATGAGTGCGGATCGACGGGGATCCCTCGCCCGTTGTCGATCACCCGAACTCCCCCGTCTTCGAGGATCGTCACGTCGATGGTGTCGCAGTAGCCGGCCAGCGCTTCGTCCACGGAGTTGTCCACGATCTCGTAGACGAGATGATGCAAGCCCCGGGGGCCTGTCGATCCGATGTACATGCCAGGACGCTTGCGTACCGCTTCGAGCCCTTCGAGCACCTGAATCGCACCGGCGCCGTAGTCTGCCGCGGCCGCAGCCTGTTCTGAACTCATGCCTTGAATAATCCTTTTCTGGCCCTCTCAGAGCGTTTTTCCACGCCGGGCACGTCCGCACACCAGCCTATCAAGAATCAGCCTCGAAACCGCCTGTTGCGGGCCTGTCGAGCACATTCTCGGTCGGGGGACGTCCCCCATGATCGAGGGATGCGTACAATGGGCCCCTTCTCGATGCTGTGACCGGCTCATTCCGACGCCCGATCAGCGCCCCAACGGCCCTCCGCCCAGGTGCGCGGCCACATCCCACGTGCGCGGCCATCACGCGGCATGGCCTCGATAGCGATGATGAGCGATCGCCGCACGTCGAGCCATGCCCCCAATCCCCGATCGATCCGGACGCATCATCGACGCCGTCCAGTGAGCCGAGCTCCAGCGTCGACCCGTTCCAGACTCCGATCCCGGGTCGATGCCCTACGCAGACTACCCGTAGGTATCGCGCGGCCCTCTCCCCCGCACCGTCCGCGGGCCATGACGCCAGCTCGGCGCGCCGGGCGCGAGGAAGCGCAGGTCTCGGATCTCAGCGTCAGGGTAGTCCCGGAGCAATCGCGTGAGCATCTCGGCGCGCAGACGACGCAGCTCGGTGGCCCACGTCGTGGAGTCGCACTGCACCTGCAGCACACCGTTGCTGATGCCCACTACCGACGTGTGCTCCGCAGTGGCCTCACCCGCGAATTCAGCCCACTCCGCGATCACACGCGCCTGCTCGAGTTCCACGCTCCATCCCAGATCCTCCGCGATCGCGAGAATCACGTCGCCGAGCGCGCGCGGATCCCTTCCCCCACCGAAGGGTCTCGCTCCGGGCGCCGCGAGTTCCGCGCGCTTCTGCTTCCGATACGTGGTGCCGCGCCACACCGCTTTGGCCCTGAGATAGGTCTCGGTGGCAAATCCTGCGTCCCCGATCGACCGCATCACGCCGCCTCCTCGAGCAGACGTCCCGCCTCGACCCGCACTCGCCGCCATGACACGCCGGGCGGCACATCCTCCTCGACCGCGGCCGTCACGATCACTTGCTCGAAGTCGCTCACAGCGTCCATCAGGCTCTCTCGTCGACGTGCGTCGAGTTCGGCGAAGACATCATCCAGAATGATCACCGGGTCGCCGGCGGGCGACTCGTCTCGCAGTATCGATGCGAGGCCGATCTTCAGGGAAAGGGCGAAGGACCATGACTCCCCGTGGCTGGCATACCCCTTGACCGGGAGCTGGTTCAGCCCCAGCAGCAGGTCGTCCCGGTGCGGGCCCACGAGCGTGACGCCCCGTTCCATTTCACGCGACCGCACCGCCGCCAGCGCATCACGAAACTGCTCGGCGAGCGTTTCACGTGAAACGGAGGCGAGCTCGTCCATCGACGCCGTTTCACGTGAAACATCGGTCACCGCCAGCGCAGTGAGTACGGACTCCTGGAGCGCGAGCTCGGGGGCGTGATCCTCGGATACCAGCCTTCGATATCCCTCGCGCAACGGTGCAGTCAGGTCGCGCACGAGCTCCCGCCGCGCGATCATGATCTGAGTGCCGTACTCGACGAGCTGCTCGTCCCAGATCCCCAGTGTCGCCTCGACTGCCGATGGGCCGCCGCGTGACGACTTCAACAACGACGTGCGCTGGCGGACCACCCGATCATAATCGGCGAGGGCGCCCGCAGCCACCGGATGCCTCGCCACCAGGGCGTCGTCGAGAAACCGACGTCGCCCGGCGGGTTCGCCGCGAACGATACCCAGATCCTCCGGCACGAAGGCGACAGCCGAGAACCAGCGCGTGACCTCTCGGGGGCGCACAGCATTGCGATTCACCTGAGCGCGGTTCGGACGATCGCGATTCACCTGCAGCTCGAGCATCACATCGCGCTCGGCCGCGGCAACGCGCATCCGAGCAATCGCGGCATCGGCGCCGGCGCGGATCAGAGGAGCATCGCCGGTGACCCGATGCGACCGGAGCGTCGCGAAGTACCCGATCGCCTCGACCAGGTTGGTCTTGCCCTGGCCATTGCGGCCCAGGATCAGATTGGGACCGGATGCCAGTTCGAGCTCCGCGGTGCGGTAGTTGCGGAAGTCGACGAGCGAGAGGTGCGCGACCCGCATCGCTCTCCTCCCCTACCGGAGCAGCAGGTTCGGCTGCAGGAGATAGCGGAAGCTCGCCTCGTCGGCTTCGTCCTTGCTCCGCTGACTGGTGATCAGCACCGGTCCCGGCTTGCCCGGATTGTCAGTGCGGGTGAACGCGATCCGGGCGAACTCAGCATGAGTGGAACGGAGCCCGTCGAGCAGGAACTGCGGCTTGAGGGAGACCACCATGTCGTCGCCCACCAGATGCGTATCCACGGTTTCCACTGCCTGTGCTGACTCGGTACCCGCGGCCTCGAGCGTCACTGATCCTTCCACGAAGGAGAAGCGCAGAGCCGCTTCACGCTCGAGCACCAGCCCCACGCGTCCTACCGCCTCGACCAGTTCGCCGGTGTTCACCACGGCGTAATTATCGACGTTCTCGGGGAAGAGGCGCCCGACAGGCGGGTAGTTGCCCTTGATGAGCAGCGACGTCACGGTCTTCGAGCCGCCGGTGAACGCGATGAGCTCCCGCTCGGAGTCCTTGACGATCGACACCTGCACCTGCCCGTCACCGGAGAAGGTCTTGCCGACCTCGGTCACGATCTTCGAGGGCACGAGCGCCGTCAATGCCTCTTGACCGCCCGCGTTCTCCCAGTCGATGCTGCGGGTCGCCACGCGATACCGATCGGTAGCCGTCAGGGTGAGCGAATTCTCGTTGATCTCGAACTGCACGCCGGTAATCACCGGCGTCACGTCGTCCTTCGAGGCCGCGAGCGACACCTGGGCGATCGCGTCGGCGAAGACGTCCGCGGGCACCGAACCAGAGACGGAGTCGATCCGAGGCACCTGCGGGTACTCCTCGACGGGCATCGCGGGAAGACTGAACGATGCGGATCCGCAACGAACCTCGACACGACTCTCGAGCAGCGAGACCTCGACATCTGCGTGCGGCAGGCGCTGCGCGATCTCACTGAGGAGTCGCCCGGATACCAGCGCGCGGCCCGCCTCGGCGACGACCGCTGTGACACTCGTGCGCGCAGAGACCTCGTAGTCGAACGAGGACACGGTGAGGAGATCGCCCTCGGCTTCGATCAGAGCACCGCTCAGCAGAGGCTGGGTGGGACGCTGCGGCAACAGCTTGACGGCGAACGATACGGCTTCGCTGAACACGTCGCGGTTGACGGTGAATCGCATCTGGTGTTCCCTCCCACGCACACACGTGTGCGGCTGATGTGTCGGTTCACAATCTTTGCATACTCGGGGGTGCGGAGCATCTGCGAGTCCGTCCGAACGTGGACGCCGGGCAGGGTCGCCGTCGACCCGTAACTGTGATCGAGTGCCCGGGAAAAGAGATTGAGGTGTTAACAGTGTTAACAGTTGTGGATACTGTGGATAACTCTCTCGATGGCAGTGTTTCCTAGTGAACTACACGTGTGTGAGTTGTTGGTGGGATCGACATGGACGTTCATCCGCGGAATGATGCCGAAGTCGTGCGCATCCGCGATTCCACAAGCCGAGCGGATCAGTCCACAGAAACGCCCGAGTTCTCCCCAGCTATCCACAGCCCGATACGGATCTGTGGAGAAACGCGGAGTGAATCGCCGTCATCGCGAGCTCTGCTTGATGCGCGTCGTCAGCTCTTGCACCTGGTTGTAGATCGAGCGGCGCTCGGCGATCAACTGGGAGATCTTCTTGTGGGCGTACATGACGGTCGTGTGGTCGCGCCCACCGAAGAGCTGCCCGATCTTGGGCAGCGAGAGCGGGGTGAGCTCACGGCACAGGTACATCGCGATCTGCCGAGCGGTTGCGATCTGCTGCGCTCGGGTCGGGCCGTAGAGGTCGTCCACCGAGAGATCGAAATAGTCCGCGGTCTTGCTGATGATGTCGGAGGGGTGCACCTCGTTGTCGGCGTCGAGAGTGATCAGATCCTTCAGCACGGTGTGCACGAGCGCCATATCGATGTGTTGTTGATTGAGGCTGGCATACGCCGTGACCCTGATGAGCGTGCCCTCGAGCTCGCGGATGTTCGACGAGAACTTACTCGCGATGAACTCGAGGATGCTGTGATCGATCTCGAGATTCTCCCGCTGGGCCTTCTTGCGCAGGATCGCGATGCGCGTCTCGAGGTCCGGAGCCTGGATATCGGTGAGCAGGCCCCACTCGAACCGGGAGAGCATTCGCTCCTCGAACCCCCGCAGCTGCTTCGGCTGCACATCACTGGTGATCACCACTTGCTTGTTGTGGTCGTGCAGCGTGTTGAAGGTGTGGAAGAACGCCTCCTGAGTCTCGACCTTGTCTTCGAGGAACTGGATGTCGTCCACGAGCAGGATGTCTACGCTGCGATACCGGGAATGGAATGCCGCTCCCTGATTGTTGGCGATCGAGTTGATGAAGTCGTTGGTGAAATCCTCGGAGCTGACGTAGCGAACGCGCACATCGGGAAAGAGCTCGCGCGCGTAGTGACCGATCGCGTGCAGCAGATGGGTCTTGCCGAGCCCGGAATCACCATAGATGAAGAGCGGGTTGTACGCGCGGGCGGGCGCTTCGGCGACGGCGACGGCAGCCGCATGCGCGAAGCGATTCGACTGGCCGATCACGAAGCTGTCGAATCGGTACTTCTCGTTGAGGCGGCTGTCGAGCGGGGCCTCGGCCCCGTGGCGCCGGCGCGGCTCGTCGACCGGGCGCACGGCATCATGGCGGGCCGGTGCTCCGGCGGCTCGCCCAGACGACGCAGGCGATGCGGCGACGGGCGCCTCCGCGATCGCCGGCTCCGGATCGAGCGACGGCAGGGCTTCCTCATCGACGATCACGACGAAGTTCTCGATCTCGTCGGCCTCGGGGATCTCGGCGATCGCCGACATGATCGACGGGCGCAGCCGGCTCTCGAGCAGCTTGAGCGTGAACTCGTAGGGGACTGCGAGATACAGAGTGCCCGCGGCAATCCCGCGTGGCATCGCGAGCGCGACCTGAGCGCCATTCGCCGGACCGACCGACGGGTCGCTCATGACGGCCCGGGTCACGCGCGCCCAGACCTCCAGCAGTTCGTCATCAGTCACGCGTCTACCCGGCTCGATCTCGAAATGGATGGGAAGTGGTCCATGTTATACCCAGAGTTATCCACAAGGGAAGCGCCGGTGATCCTTGAAAATTCGGGATATCCACTCTGGCGTCGGAACACCTGCGCCCACGTTAGCCACAGTCTTGTCCACAGGCAAGTCTGTCTGCCGGGTCGACGTCGAAGCCCTCCCCGTCAGCGGCAGTGGTGCGCGATCGGCACCCACCTGCAGACGATGCGCAACGCGACGCTTTGACGCGATCGCAGATCTCGCGTAGAGTAAATACCTTGTATGGGCGACCTTTGCCGGTCGGCGCACGTGCACCAGCGCGTGCACGGGAGAACGCAATGCTTTCTCCTCGAACGACACACGTGCTCGCCCTGATCCGACTTCCTCGATGTCACCGAGCCTCGGGGATCTGTTCCATAAGTCACGGAGTCTGTCATGAGCAAGCGTACCTTCCAGCCCAACAACCGCCGCCGCGCCAAGGTGCACGGCTTCCGCGCCCGCATGCGCACCCGCGCCGGCCGGGCCATTGTCGCGGCGCGCCGCGGCAAGGGCCGCTCGAAGCTCACCGCCTAGACCAGCCGATCCCGGCTCGATCATGCCTGCCAGGCAGCATCGTGTCACCCGGGGTGATGATTACCGGCGCACTGTGCGTGCCGGCCACCGCGTGGGGGGTGCCGTGTGCATCACCCACGCGGTTTTGCGTGCGCCGGGCGACCCCGCGCGATTCGGATTCATCGTCTCCAAGGCGATCGGCAACGCCGTGACTCGCAACCTGATCCGTCGTCGGATGAAGACCGTCGTCGAACGGCGTCTGCACGCAGGGTTCGCGGAGGCGGACGTGGTGTTCCGGGCGCTGCCGGCGATCACCGGGGCGCCCTTCGAGCAGCTCGAGCGCGAGATGAACCGCGCACTCGATCGCGTGGCACGCGAGTTGCCGCTGCGGGGTGCCGACGCATGAGGCCGGTGCTCGAGATCTGGTTGCTGCCGCGCAATGCAGCGATTGCGATCATGCAGCTCTACCGCCGGATCATCTCACCCCTTTACGGCCAGGTATGCAGGTATCATCCATCCTGTTCCCGCTACGCTGTGGAGGCGTATCAGCTTCGCGGCTTCACCGTAGGCACTCTGCTCACCGTCTGGCGGCTTCTGCGCTGCAACCCATTCACTCCCGGCGGCATCGATGACGTGCCCGCCGGCGAGCACCAGAACTTCGTGATCAACCCCCGCGGCTTCGTCCGCCCCATCGAGCGAAAGGCCTAACCCGGTGGACTTCTTCGAAACGATACTCTGGCCGCTGCGCTGGCTCGTCGAGCTCGTGCTGTGGGCATGGCACTGGCTGTTCACGGCGATCGGCATGGATCCGGCCTCGGGTGTCACCTGGGTGCTCTCGATCATCGGGCTCGTCGTCGTCGTCCGATCCGCCCTTATTCCGGTGACGGTGCGACAGATCAAGTCCCAGCGCCGCATGATGGACCTTGCGCCGGACATGAAGAAGATCCAGGACAAGTACAAGGGCAAGAAGGATCAGTTCTCCCGCGAGGCGATGAGCCGGGAGACGATGGCGCTCTACAAGAAGCACGGGACGAACCCGTTCGCTTCGTGCCTGCCGATCCTCATCCAGATGCCGGTGTTCTTCTCGCTGTTCTACGTGCTGCGCCACGCGTCCGAGAACAAGCCGGGCATCGGGTTCATGAACGAGGAGCTCACGCAGAGCTTCAATGCGGCGAGCATCTTCGGTGCGCCGCTGAAGATGACCTTCACCCAGGGCTGGGAGAGCGGCAACTGGATGGTCGTCGCGCTGCTCGGCGCCATCATGGTGCTCATGATCGCATCGCAGTTCTTCACGCAGCTGCAGATCATGTCGAAGAACGTCTCGGACGAGACGAAGAATTCGCCGATGTACCGGCAGCAGAAGATCCTGCTCTACATCATCCCCTTCGCGTTCCTCTTCTCCGGCGTCGCGTTCCCGCTCGCACTCAACATCTACTGGTTCAGCTCGAACCTGTGGACCATGGGGCAGCAGGCGATCGTGATCAACACGATGCCCACGCCCGGTAGCGAAGCCTGGCGAAAGCGTCAGGAGCGCCTCAAGGCCAAGGGTAAGATGACCGATGACGAGAAGCGGGCGAAAGCGCTCGGGCAGGATCCTGCGGCTGCGCCGGAGCCGCAGCAGGGTCAGCGCCAGCAGCCCATGAGCGCGAAGCGCTCCAAGAAGAAGAACAAGTGAGGGCCACTGTGAGCACGGAGCGGGCTGACGAGAAGCTGAGCCACGATGAACCCGACCTCGAAGAGCTCGAGGTCGACGGTGATCTCGCAGCCGACTACATCGAGGGGCTGCTCGACATCGCCGATCTCGACGGTGATCTCGACATCGATGTCGCCAACGGTCGCGCCTACGTGTCGGTCAACGGCGGGGGCGAGGATCTCGATCGGATCGCTGGGCCCGACGTCGTACAGGCGCTGCAGGATCTGACGCGCCTCGCCGTGCAGGCGAAGACCGGGCGGTTCTCTCGGCTCATCGTGGACGTCGCCGGATCGCGAGATTCCCGCGCCGCAGAGCTGAAGGGCATGGTAGACGCCGCGATCGCGCAGATCGCGGCCGGCCGCGATCGGGTCGAGCTCGAGCCCATGTCATCGTACGAGCGCAAGCTGGTGCACGACGAGGTGGCCGATCGCGGCTATCACTCGCAGTCCCGTGGAGAGGGACGGGACCGTCGGCTCGTCATCAGCCGAGCGTGATGCCACCGACCCGTTTCACGTGAAACGGGTCGAGCCAGAGCTCTCAGCAGCACTCCCCTCGCCCGGAAGTCGCTGCGAACGGGCGCGCTGCGCGCTCGCGCAGTCGAAGTGATGAGGACGTAATGACGGTAGGACTCGAGCCCGAGCCCGCGGCGGCGGCCGCCATCGCGGGAGACCGCATCGATGTGCTGCGCGAATTCGCGCACGAGCTCGGGGCGCGCGGCGAGAAATTGGGTCTCATCGGACCGCTCGAGCCGCCGCGGCTGTGGACCCGGCATCTGCTCAACAGCGCAGTGCTCGCGCCGCTCGTGGCGCCGGAGGCGCAAGTGGCAGATATCGGCACGGGCGGGGGGATGCCCGGACTCGTTCTGGCGATCGTCAGGCCAGACGCGCGCTTCCGGCTGATCGAACCCATGGAGCGCCGCTGCACCTGGTTGAACGAGCAGATCGAGCGGCTCGGCCTCCGGAATGCCGAGGTGCTGCGGGGCCGCGCCGAGGAGTATCACGGCGCGTTCGAGGTGGACCAGGTCACCGCGCGAGCCGTGACCGCGCTCCGCAAGCTCGTGCCGCTGACCGCTCCCCTGCTCCGGGACGGCGGAGAGATGCTTTTTCTCAAGGGGACGTCGGTCGAGAGCGAGATCGACGCTGCCGAGAAGGTGCTGCGCAAGCATCGCGTGCGCGAGAGTGCGGTCGACGAGCTCGGGGTCGGGCTTCTGGATGAGACGACCCGGGTGTTTCGGGCTAAAATCGATAGACATGGCTGAAGCGGAGAAGTCGCTCGTCGGCGACCACCTCGTCGACAAGATCAGGCGACGCCGCAAACTCGCCGAGACGGTCTCCCCGCTGCCCGAGCAGCCGCGGGTGATCACCGTGTCGAACCAGAAGGGTGGGGTCGGCAAGACCACGACCACGGTCAACCTGGCGTCTGCTCTGGCGCGACGCGGTGCGAACGTGCTCGTCATCGATCTCGATCCCCAGGGCAACGCCTCGACGGCGCTCGGTGTGCCCCATCGCCCTGAGGTGACGAGCGTCTACGATGTGCTGCTCGGCGACAGCGGGCTCGCGGACGCGCTGCAGACGACCACCGATCACGAGAATCTCGACTGCGTGCCGTCGACGATCAATCTGGCGGGCGCCGAGATCGAACTCGTCTCGCTCGTGGCGCGGGAGCAGCGCCTGCGCACCGCGCTGCAGACGTTCCTCGCAGAGTCCGAGCGCAGTTATCACTACGTTTTCATCGATTGCCCGCCCTCGCTCGGGTTGCTCACGGTCAACGCCTTTGTCGCCGCAGATGAGGTGCTCATCCCTATTCAGTGCGAGTACTACGCACTCGAGGGGCTCAGCCAGCTGCTCGGCAACATTCAACTCATCCAGAAGCACTTGAATCCCGAGCTGCGGATCTCGACGATCCTGTTGACGATGTACGACGCGCGCACCAACCTCGCGCAGGAGGTGGCGGGCGAGGTGCGTGCGCACTTCCCGGAGCAGGTGCTGAACGCGGTGATTCCGCGTTCCGTGCGCATCTCGGAGGCGCCCAGCTACGGGCAGACGGTTCACGCCTACGACGGAGCGTCGATCGGGGGCCTCGCCTATCTGGAGGCGGCCGCCGAAATGGCCGAACGGGGTTCCGGGGTGCCGGAACGCATCAGTACTCAGAACGGAGAGGCGTAGTTCATGGCGACGAAGAAGCGAGGCGGGCTCGGCCGCGGGATCGGCGCGCTCATTCCGCAGTCGCCCTCGAACGGAGAGCGCCCGGTCGACGTGTTCTTCCCTGCCGGCGGCAGCGCGACCGCCCCGGTCGACGTGAGCGCCGAACCGGTCGAGGTGCCTACGGAGTCCGTCGAGACCGAGCGCGCGGCGGACCTGCAGGAGGTGCCGGGAGCGCAGTTGACCCGCTTGCCGGTCGCCGACATCGTCCCGAACCGCTCGCAGCCGCGCGTCGAGTTCGACGAGGAGGCGCTCGATGAGCTGACGCACAGCGTGCGGGAGTTCGGCGTCTTCCAGCCGGTGGTGGTGCGAGCGATCGAACCCGCGCCGACGGCGGGTGAACCGCGCTACGAGCTCATCATGGGCGAGCGCCGCCTGAGGGCCTCGAAGCGCGCCGGTCTCGAGACCATTCCGGCCATCGTGCGCAGCACCGCCGACGAGCACATGCTGCGCGACGCCCTGCTCGAGAACCTGCATCGAGCCCAGCTCAACCCGCTCGAAGAGGCATCCGCCTACCAGCAGCTCCTCGCGGACTTCGGCATCACCCAAGAGCAGCTCGCCGAGCGCATCGGACGTTCGCGTCCGCAGATCTCCAACACGATTCGCCTGCTGCGGCTCCCCGAGCCCGTGCAGACCCGGGTGGCCGCGGGAGTGCTCTCCGCCGGACATGCGCGGGCGATCCTCTCGCTCGACGGCGACGGCGAGGCGATGCAGCGCCTGGCAGACAAGATCGTCAACGAGGGGCTCTCGGTGCGTGCTGCGGAGGCGGCGGCTTCGGAGGAGCCGAAGCGGCGCACACCCAAACCGCGGGCGGGCGGGGTGCAGGCCCAGCTCGGAGAGATCGCCGAGCGTCTCGGGGATCGGTTCCACACGCGCGTCGCCGTGAAGCTCGGGGCCAAGAAGGGCCAGATCATCATCGATTTCGCGACGATTGCGGATCTCAAGCGCATTCTCTCGGAACTCGACGACCCCGGGTTCGGGTGATCCCGTACGCACGTGGGCGTGAGCGACTCGGATCGAGACTCAGAACACCAGAATCGTCACCGCTGAGCGCGGAGTAGCCCAGCAGGGACCGCGCGTCGACTGAGCGCCTGGGGCCCTGGTTTCGACTCCGCTCAACCGGGGGGTGCGCGCCGACTCCGCTCAACCCTCGTGCGGGATTCGACTCCGCTCGAGTGGCGCCCGGGGGCGCGCTGCCCGGCACTTCCCTCGCGGCCGATACGAATCCCGCCGCGAGGGAAGAACGGCTCAGATGATCCCGTTGAGGTGCTCCTCGATCATCGGCTTCGGCATCGCACCGATGATCTCGCGCACTTCCTCGCCGTTCTTGAAGACCTTCATCGCGGGGATGGAGGTGATGCGGTACTGGGCCGCGAGGTTCGGGTTCTCGTCGACGTTCAGCTTCACGATGCGCAGCTTGCCGTCTTGCTCGGCGGCGATCTGGTCGAGCACCGGCGCTACGGCGCGGCAGGGACCGCACCAGGCGGCCCAGAAATCGACCAGTACGGGGATCTCGCTCTGCAGGACGACCTTCTCGAAGGTCTGCTCGTCGACGTTGATGGGCTCACTCATATTGGCTCCTCTGTTCCTCGGAATGTGTGCGGAGATCAGCGCTCGACGAGCGCCTCCACCTCGACTCGGTCCAACTCGACGATCTCGGGCTCCGCGTGATCGTCGATCGCCGCGAGGTAGTGCTCGGCGTCGAGTGCCGCCACAGTGCCCGAGGCCGCAGCCGTGATGGCCTGACGGTAGGTCGGGTCGACCACGTCGCCCGCCGCGAAGACGCCGCGCGACGACGTGCGCGAGCTGCGCCCCTCGACGGCGACGGTGCCGTCCGCGGTCAGATCGAGCTTGCCGTGCACCAGGTGGGTGCGCGGATCGTTGCCGATCGCGATGAACAGGCCGTCGAGAGCGAGCTCGCTCTCCGCGCCGTCGACCGTGCTGCGCAGGGTCACGCCGGTGACCTGGCTCTCGCCCTGGATGCCGGCGATCTCCGCGTTCCACACGAACTCGATCTTCTCGTTGTCGAAGGCGCGCTGCTGCATGATCTTCGAGGCCTTGAGCTCTTCGCGGCGATGGATCACGTAGACCTTGTCGGCGAATCGGGTGAGGAAGGTGGCCTCTTCCATGGCCGAATCGCCTCCGCCGACCACGGCGATGGTCTTCTCCCGGAAGAAGAATCCGTCGCAGGTCGCGCACCACGAGACGCCGTGACCGGAGAGGCGATCCTCGTCGGGCAGGCCCAGCTTGCGATAGGCGGACCCGGTCGCGTAGATCACGGTGCGCGCCTCGTGCACCGTGCCGTCACCGGCGGTGAGCCGCTTGACCGCGCCGGAGAAGTCGACCTCCACCACATCGTCGTATACCACCTCGGTGCCGAACCGCTCGGCCTGCTCCTGCATCTTCTGCATGAGGTCGGGGCCCTGGATGCCCTCCGGGAACCCGGGGAAGTTCTCGACCTCGGTGGTGTTCATCAGTTCGCCGCCGATGGCGACGGAGCTCGCGAAGAGCACCGGCTTGAGGCCGGCGCGCGCGGCGTAGATGGCCGCCGTGAAACCGGCGGGACCGGAACCGATGATGATGATCTGATGCATGGGGCTCCTCGCGCGCAGTGCGGTTCTGACGCGGCCGGGGCCGCGCGGGCTGGATCGGGGTGCGGTCGTGACCGCGCAGGTGGTACAACCCATACTAGGGCGGCCCTATTCCGCGGTGCCGACTGCATCTGCGCTGCGGGCGTCCGTGGGTGCACCGCGTACCGATGCATCGGCGTCCTCCGCGGCTCCCCGGTCACCGCCGGCCCCGAGCCGTCGTCTGCGCCGCACGCTGCGCCAGGTGCCGAAGCCGAGCAGCAGCGCGGCGAGGGATCCGATCGTCCACAGCGCGATCGTCTCGAAGCTGCTGCGAATGGAGACGGGAAGCGTGCTCGTGTACACGGTCGGGTCGCCCCCGGCGGCCGAGACGGTGACCACGAGGCCCGACTCCCCCGACGAGACGCGGCTGCGCACGGGCACGAGCACCCGTTCGGTGGCCTCGGCGGGGACCACGACATCCGGGAACCGGCGTTCGGGTACTGAGAGCGCGGCCGAGGAGGGTTCGACCTGCACGGCGACGATCGCGTCGAAGGGGAGGGCATTGCGCAGTTGCACCGGCACCCGGGTCGAGCTTCCGACCAGCTGGGTGTGCTCGGTGCTGATCACGCGCACCCCCTCGAGCAGCTCCGCGTCGCGCTCGCGGAACTGCGCGGCCACGCTGTCGAAGTCGACATCGGGTGCTGCGTAGCGCGTGCTGAAGAGTTCGAGCAGACGTGCGCGCTGATAGCCGCTGAGATACTCGGGGTGCACGAGCACCGCGCCCAGCTCGGTCACGGAGGACTCGCGGTTCGCAGCGGAGCGCAGCAGCTCGAGGCGCTCTTCGCTGGTGCCACCGGCACGCAGAGCGGCGCGGCCCTCGGGTAGTTCCGAGGCTGCGACGGGTTCGACCCAGTCGAAGGAGGAGAGCAGCTCCAGTAGCTGCGCGGGATCCTGCGACTCCCCCGCGGCCCCGCGGTCGAGACCGAGCAGCAGACCGGGGGCGCCCTCCTGCGCCGCGAACGCGAGTCGGGCCGTGAGCCACGCGGCGCCCGCTGAGCGCTCGGCCGCCGTGTTCCCCGCGAGGGCGGCCCGTGCATCCGTGCCGAGCGCGTCGTCGGTGATCAGCACGCCGCTGCCCGAGATGCGAGTGCGCACTGCGTCCGAAGCGGTGGCGTTGCCCGATCCGAGCACGACCGTGTCGATGCCGGAGGCCTGGAGCAGCTCGAGAGTCGCCGTGTCGACGGCACCGTTCGCAGGCCACGCGATCGCCTCCCCCCGCGGCCAGTCCAGAAGCTCCTCGAGAGTGGGCAGCGTCTGCGCCTCCGGGTCCTCTGCTTCCGCACCCGGATCCTCCTGAGCCGCATCGCCCGCGTCGTCGGCATCGCCCGCATCGCCCGCGTCGTCGGCCGAGGCGTCGGCAGCGTCTTCGGGCCTGACGTCGTCCGCGCCCCCCGTGCCCGTATCCGCTGCCCCGTCCGCACCCGGGCTCGCGTTGCCGCCCTCGGGAGGCGGCGGAAAGCTGCCGAAGCGCGAGACGAAGTCGAGACTGCTCGGTGCGAGCAGCGACGTGTAGCCGAGCGCGGCCTGGGCCGCTGGATCCGCATCGGCGAACTGCAGGAGGAAGCCGGGCAGCGCGCTCTGCTCCAGACGCGTGAGGAACTGTCGAGAGCTTTCCGGCGCATCGTCGCCGTACGCTCGGATCCCGGCGATGACGCGCGGATCGATGGCCAGCGTGGCGCGGTGGGCGCGTGCGGCGGTGAGCAGTCGATCCCAGACCGGGACGAGTTCGTCGAGCTGGCTGCGCGTGGGGAGCGTGCGGATCTCCGATGGGAGTGCGAACGGCACGAGCACCCCGAGCGGCAGGCTGCTGCCCGTGCCCGGGGACTCGGCGCCCGCGGTGTCTGAGCCGCCACCCGTCGCCGCAGGGCCGCGCCACACCACGGGGGTGAACGCCGTGACGCTCGGCGCGGTCGTCGCGCCGGACGTGTCGGAGGTGTCCGGGGTGTCGGGGGTGAACGAGGCCCGCACGGCGTAGACGCCGCGCGCGCTGAGCGCAGGCAGCTCGTCCAGGGGCACGGTGACGGCGGAGGTCTGCTCGCTCTCGGGAGCCGTCTCCCCGACGCGCGACTCGGCGAGGTGCACCGTCGGGGCGGCGGGCTCGGCGCTCAGCTCCTCGGGCGACTGCGCCGCCTGCATCGCGATGCGCACCTCGATCGTGCCGCTCGGGATCGCCGCCTCCCCCGTGTTGCGGATCAGCACGTCGAACGCGGCGTCGGCTCCCTCGCCGATCACCGGATCCTGCGGCGCGACGACGAGCTCCGCCGTGAGCGGCCGAGGATCCGCCGGCTCGGACTCCGCCAGTGCCGGCGTCGCCGGCCCGGCCAGCACGCCGAGGGCGAGCAGCGCGGCGCAGGACGCGCGAGTGCGACGCCGACGAGCAGAGGACATGACGCCCAGTCTATGGACCGACGCTGACACGCATCCGAGGCCGCGGATCCCCCGCTACGCTGGGAGGATGCGCTCCCTCGCCGAATCGATGCAGGCGCTGCGGGCCATCGCAGCGTCCGAGCCCGTCGCGACGCTCGCCGCCGCGTTCGCCGAGCGCGGCCACGAGTTCGCGCTGGTCGGCGGACCCGTGCGCGACGCGCTTCTGGGCCGCCCAGTGACCGATCTCGACTTCACCACCTCGGCGCGACCGCACGAGACCCGCGAGATCCTCGAGTCGCTCACCCGGAGCGTGTGGGACGTGGGCCGGGACTTCGGCACCATCGCGGCTCAGCTCCGCGGCGAGAGCGTCGAGATCACCACTTACCGCGCCGACACCTATCGGGACGACTCCCGCAAGCCGGAGGTCAGCTACGGCGACTCGATCGAGGGCGATCTGGTGCGCCGCGATTTCACCATCAACGCCCTCGCGCTCATGCTGCCCGAGCTGCGCCTGGTGGATGTGGGCACCGCTTCGGCAAGCGGCGCGGGGGGCGTGGAGGATCTGCTTGCGGGGGTGATCCGCACCCCGGGTGCGGCAGAGGCATCGTTCACCGACGACCCGCTGCGCATGCTGCGCGCCGCGCGCTTCGCCGCCCAGCTCGGCTTCGAGGTGTCCGCCGATACGCAGGAGGCGATGGTGCGCCTCGCGGATCGCCTCGACATCGTCTCCGCCGAACGCGTCCGCGACGAGTTCGTGAAGCTGCTCTCGACCGACGATCCCATCTCCGGGATCCGCCTGCTCGTCGACACCGGCCTGGCCGAGCGCTTCTTGCCGGAGCTCACGGCGCTCGTGACCACGCAGGACGATCACGGCCGCCACAAGGACGTCTACGAGCACAGCCTCACCGTGCTGCGGCAGGCGATCGCCCTCGAAGCCGCGCGCGGGCACGATCCATCGCCGGACGTCGTGCTGCGGATCGCCGCGCTGCTGCACGACATCGGCAAGCCCGCCACGCGCCGCTTCGAGCGCGGCGGCGTGACCTTTCACCACCACGACGTCGTGGGGGCGAAGCTCGCGCGCAGGCGCCTGCGCGAGCTGCGCTTCGACAACGACACCGTCAAGCGGGTGTCGCGGCTCGTCGAGCTGCACCTGCGCTTCTTCGGCTACAGCGATCAGCAGTGGACCGATGCCGCCGTGCGGCGCTACGTGCGCGACGCCGGTGGCGAACTCGAACGTCTGCACATCCTCACCCGCGCCGACGTGACCACCCGCAACCGGCGCAAGGCAGAGCGGCTCGAGCACGCCTACGACGACATCGAGCGGCGGATCGGCGAGCTCGCCGAGGCCGAGGAGCTCGCGGCCGTGCGCCCCGAGCTCGACGGCGCGCGGATCATGGCGATTCTGGGGATCCCGCCCGGGCCGCTGGTGGGCCGGGCCTACACCTACCTGCTCGAGCTGCGGCTCGACGAGGGGCCGATCGGCGCGGAGGCGGCTGAGGAGCGGCTGCGGTCGTGGTGGGCGGAGCAGGCCTCCGCCCATTGAGCGGGGCGCAGCGGCGTCGAGATCGCGGATTCACCCCCGCACTCTCGTCGGAGCGACTTCGGGAAGGAACATGGAGAAGATGACGCAGGATCCGAGCGAGTGGTTCGACGGACGCGCGCGTGTGATGTTCGTGCACGCGCATCCCGATGACGAGACCATCACGACCGGGGGCACTCTCGCAGCGCTGGCCGAGGCGGGGCGGGAGCCACTGCTCGTCACCCTGACGCGCGGCGAGCAGGGGGAGGTCGTCGCGGGCCCGCTCGAGGCGCTGGTCGCGGCCCACGGGCTCGCGGTGGCGCGGCAGAACGAGCTGCGCACCGCGCTCGGCATGCTCGGGATCGAGCGTCACGCGTTCCTCGGCGTCGAGCCTGCGCGCGCGGACGGCCTCTCCCCCGCCATCTACGAGGATTCGGGCATGCAGTGGGGAGACGACGGCCGAGCGATCCCGGATCCCGCGGCCGGACCGGACGCGCTGACGAGCGTGCCCGCCGTCGAAGTGCTGAACGACCTGCTCGCGGCTGCATATCGGGCCGGCGCGCAGGGCATCGTGAGCTACGACGACGGCGGAGGGTACGGCCACCCGGACCACGTGCTCGCCCACCGAGTGGCGCGCGCCGTCGCGCAGGCGCTCGAACTGCCGTTCTGGGAAATCGTGCCGGCGGGATCGATGGAGCCTGCGCGGTCCGACTCCGACGTGAGCCCCGGATCCGCCGACATTCCGGAGTCCGGAGATGGTCGCGGGCGCGTCGAAGCCCACGACGTCTCCCCCTGGGTCGACCGCAAGGTCGCGGCGCTCCGCGCGCACGCGACGCAGCTCACCGTCGACCGGGGCGACATCGTGCACGTGGGCGGGCAGCGGGAGCCGATCGGCGGGATCGAGGCGTTCCGCCGTCGATAGCGGGATCCTCGTGGGCCGCGGAATCCCTACTGCAGTCGACGCCGCAAAGGTGCTAAGCTGTTCTAGTTGTCTGCGTGTCGAGCGATCCGCTCCGCGCGCGGGCACGATGCACAACAACCCTCCTGTCACAGAAATCCTGTGGCCGTGAAGTCCGAAGGAGGTGGGTCAGTAATGCATCCGTACGAACTCATGGTGATCCTCGATCCCGGTATCGACGAGCGCACCGTGGCCCCCAGCTTGGAGAAGTTCCTCGGCGTCATCCGCAATGCGGGCGGCGAGATCGAGAACGTCGACATCTGGGGCAAGCGCCGTCTCGCCTACGAGATCAAGAAGCAGGCCGAGGGCATCTACGCCGTGGTGAACTTCACCGCGACCCCCGAGGCCACCGCAGAGCTCGACCGTCAGCTGGGCCTGTCCGAGGCCGTGCTGCGCACCAAGGTGCTCCGCGCAGACGAGCTCATCGCCCAGCGCGCCGCCCAGGCCAAGCGCGATCAGGCCAAGGCCGCTCGTGCCGCCGCGAAGGTGGGCGCGTAGCTCATGGCCGGCGAGCCGCTGATCACAGTGGTCGGCAACCTGGTTGCCGACCCGGAGCCGCGCGTCAGCCAGGCGGGCAAGTCGTGGGTGACCTTCCGGATCGCCTCGACGCCGCGCGTGCGCGACCGCCAGTCCGGTGATTGGTCGGATGGCGAGCCGCTGTGGCTGGGGTGTCGCGCGTACGGCGAGTACGCCGACAACATCGCCGCGTCGCTCACCAAGGGCATGCGCGTCGTCGTGCAGGGCCGCCTCACCCAGCGCAGCTACACCGACAACCAGGGGCAGCAGCGTACCTCCCTCGACCTCGAGGTCGAGGAGATCGGACCGTCGCTCCGCTTCGCCACGGCCCAGGTCAACCGCGGGCAGTCGCGCGGCCAGGTCGGCGGTTTCGGTGGCGGCGGGCAGCCGCAGGGCCAGAGCGGTTGGGGCAAGCCCGCCGGGCAGCAGCAGGACAACCCCTGGACCAACTCGGGCCAGGGCGGTGCCGGCGGCGGCGATTTCGGCGGCGGCTTCGACGACGAGCAGCCCTTCTAGGCAAGAAACTTCTTGATCCGGTGCAGCCGGATCGCATCACGAAAAGAGACCAAATATGGCAGGCAAGTCCAGCGGCGCAGGCCGCAAGCCGGGTCGGGGCAAGAACCCCAAGACCCTCGCTCCGGCGAAGAAGCAGACCGTCGGCGTCATCGACTACAAGGATGTCGCGACGCTGCGCAAGTTCATCTCTGAGCGCGGCAAGATCCGCGCCCGCCGCATCACCGGCGTGTCCGTGCAGGAGCAGCGTCTGATCGCGAAGGCCGTGAAGAACGCCCGCGAGATGGCTCTCCTCCCCTACGCCGGCTCCGGCCGCTAAGGAGTAGACCATCATGGCGAAGGTAATTCTCACGAACGAGGTCCAGGGCCTCGGCTCCGCCGGTGACGTCGTCGACGTCAAGAACGGCTACGCTCGCAACTACCTCGTGCCGCAGGGCTACGGGGTGCACTGGACCCGCGGTGGCGAGGCCCAGGTCGCACAACTCCGCGCCGCGCGCGAGGCCCGTGCTCTCGCCTCGGCCGAGGACGCGCAGGCGCTCAAGGCCAAGCTGCAGGAGGGCAAGATCCGTCTGCAGGCGAAGACCGGCACCGGCGGACGGCTGTTCGGTTCGGTGAAGCCCGCTGCGGTCGCCGCCGCGGTCTCGGAGGCCGGCATCGGCGAGATCGACAAGCGCAAGATCACCGTCCCGTCGATCAAGTCGACCGGTGAGTACCGCGCGATCATCCACCTGCACGAGGGCGTGGATGCCGAGGTGACCCTGCAGGTCATCTCGCAGCGCTGAGCAGTTTCTCGCGCACGGCGCGGTGGGGCGGCGATCCGATGGATCGTCGCCCCACCGGCGTTTTCGGGGCGTGCTGCACCGATGACTCCGAGGCCGAGGCGCTCCGGGTGCTCGGGCTCGGGGCGACGAACGGTGCGAGAACGGCCGGTGAATCGCGGGAAACGCCCGGACGTCGATTCGTTCTTGACAAATGCGGCGTTCTCCCGAGGTTGTCCACATCTCGGCACTCCGGACAAGCCTCAAGTTCTACCTGAAACTTGAATAACTTTTTGCGTGTGGAAAAGCTAAACTCCTGATCAGACCGTATAAATATTGCACAGTCCACAAGCTCTCCACAACTTGTCCCCAAGAGTGTGGAAAGTCTGCGGCGCAAAGCGGGCAGTTATCCCCGTAGTTATCCACAGGCCGAGTTGCGGGGAGATCGGACCCGTTTGAGACCGGTCAGCCCTGCCCCTACCGTGAATGTCCGGGGTCCGGTGTCTGATCGTTCAGTAACATCCCCCACTCATCGTGAAGGAGTGAGCGAGTGTCCATCGCACACCTGGGTATCCCAGATCCGTTCGTCGAAGACGCAGCCCGCGGGCACGAACGCACGCCTCCGTACGACCTTCTCGCCGAGCAGAGCGCACTGGGCGGGATGCTGCTCTCGAAGGACGCCGTGGCGGACGTCACCGGGCTGCTCACGGGCGGCGACTTCTACGTTCCGAAGCACGAGGTCATCTACGAGGCGGTGCTCTCGCTCTACTCGCGCGGCGAGCCCACGGACGTGATCACCGTCACCGACGAGCTCACCAAGGCGGGCGAGCTGCAGCGCGCGGGCGGCGCCGAGTACCTCCACACGCTCACCAGCATCGTGCCCACCGCCGCGAATGCGAGTTTCTACGCTGAGATCGTCGCCGAGAAGGCGCTGCTCCGACGGCTCGTCGAGGCCGGTACCCGGATCGTGCAGATGGGGTACGCCGGCGAGGGCGAGGCCATCGACCTTGTCAATGTCGCGCAGTCCGAGATCTACGGCGTGACGGGCGAGAGCCAGGGCGAGGACTACGTCCCGCTGCATCTGGCGGTCGACGCGGCCCTCGAGGAGATCAACAAGGCCAACGGCGCAGCCGACGGAATGCTCGGGGTGCCGACGGGCTTCAGCGAACTCGACGCGATGACCAACGGCTTCGCGGGAGGCCAGATGATCATCATCGCCGCGCGCCCCGCCATGGGCAAGTCGACGCTCGCGATGGACGTGGCGCGCAATGCCTCGGTGCACGCCAACGCCCCGACCGTGTTCTTCTCGCTCGAGATGGGGCGTGCGGAGATCGCCATGCGTCTCCTCGCCGCAGAGGCGAGTATTCCGATGCAGACCCTGCGCAAAGGCGCACTGGACAACCGGGATTTCCAGAAGCTCGCGGCCACCCAGGCGCGCGTCTCCGAGGCGCCGCTGTACATCGACGACAGCCCGAACCTGACGCTTGTCGAGATCCGCGCCAAGTGCCGGCGGCTCAAGCAGCAGCACGGTCTGCGCATGGTCGTGATCGACTACCTGCAGCTGCTCTCGAGCGGCAAGAAGTCCGAGAGCCGGCAGCAGGAGGTCAGCGAGTTCTCTCGTGCGCTGAAGCTCCTCTCCAAGGAGCTCGATGTGCCCGTCATCGCGCTATCGCAGCTCAACCGAGCGTCCGAGCAGCGCGCGGACAAGATGCCGGCTATCAGCGACCTGCGCGAGTCGGGCTCGCTCGAGCAAGACGCCGACATGGTGATCCTGCTCCATCGGGAGGCCGTGGGCGATCGCGACAGCCCGCGCGCCGGCGAGGCCGACTTCATCCTTGCGAAGCAGCGTAACGGTCCCACGGGCACCGTCACCGTCGCGTTCCAGGGCCACTACTCGCGCTTCCAGGACATGCCGCAGGGCGTCTGAGTGCATGCGCGTCTCCCGCGGTGCCGGCGGTCAGGAGCCGCCCACTCGGGCGCGATAGACTGGAAGACGAGGAAAGGGGAGTCATGGCTGCTGCGGTGACCGGCACTGGGCCGTCGACGACCCCCGAAGCCTCCGACCACGTCGCGCGGATGCCGCGCAGTGTGAGCCTGGTGCGCGTCGTCGTGCTGCTCGTCGCCGGTATCGTCATCGCGTTCACCGCGACACTGCACGAGCAGCTCGGCTTCGACCGGTCGGTGGCCGCGATCGCGCTGGGCGGGATCGCGCTCGCGCACCTGATCGAGTGGACCTCCCAGCGGTCGAGCGCTCCCGGAGCGGTGCCGCTGCTGCTCGCGATCGCCGCTGCCGCTGCCGCTGTCGTGCTGCCCTTCACCGCCACGGCGATCCTGTTCGCCTGCGTGATCTCGGCCTGGGCGCTCGTGAGTGCGCTGCTCGAGTTCATCGGCAGCGTCGTGCGTCCCGGCAGCCGGGCCGATGCCGCGCTGCTCGGCGCCTCGGGGATCCTGCTCGCGCTCCTGACGCTTCTGGTGCGCGAAGACCCCGTCGCCGTGCTCGGGTTCTTTGGCGCGTACACGATCATCGCGGGAGTCTTCTTGGGCATCTCCGCCTTCGATACGCGGCGCAGCGAACCCGCGCGACGCGACCGCTAGCACACCGATCCGACACGAAAGCAGACGATGAGCCAGTCTCCCGAGCCCACCGAGCAGGATCCCGTGACCCCGTCGCGCCGGGATCGCCTGCGCCCGCTGGAACTCGTCGGCTTCTCCGGGGTGCTCGGCGTGTTCGCCGGACTGATCGTGCTCATGGCGACCCGCGATTGGGTGCTCTCGCTCATCTTCCTGGCGGTCGGCTTCATCGTCTCGGTGATGATGGTGGCGCTCGTGGGGCTCGGCGGCAAGCCGAGCGCCGAGGATCTCGAGGCGCGCAAGGATCTGCGTCGCCCAGACGACACGAACTGGCACTGACGCGGGACCGGCCCGAGCGGCCGCACGTCTGCTCGTGCCGCCGCCCCCTCACCGTTCCCGCGTGCGGCGCGCGCGACGCTCGTTGGCCCGGTGCCTCGTCCAGGCGCGGGCGTCGCGGCTCGAGAGCGCGAGCAGCACCAGAATGTCCAGCGCAAGCGTGACGAGGGTGGTGCGCACGGTGATCTCCTCACCCATGGCGAAGTAGGCGATCGCCGAGACGGTGATACTCGTGGTGGCTCCGATCATCACGAAGATGCGGGCGCCGTTGCTGCCGCGCCAGACCGCCCAGGCCAGAGCCAGGAGCAGCAGCGCCCAGGCGCCCTCGACGCCGAGCACTACGCCGAGGGCCCACGCGGACTCGGCGGTCGTGAGCTCGAGCTCATCACGGATCGACGCCCACTCCCGCAGCAGGCCGACACTCCACAGCATGGCGCCTCCGGCGCGGAGCACCACCAGCGCGGCGCCCCCGGCGACGGAGGACGGGCGGGACGCGCGAGCGTGCGGCTGCGCGTCTCGCGCGAAGAGCGCCGCGGCGGGCTCGACCGCGGACCGCTTCCGCGGCTGCTCAATCACGGGTCGCCCCCTCTGGGAGTCCGCGCAGATCCAGGATCGGCAGATCCCCGTCCGTCCGTATGCTGTCGCCGCCGCCGTTGCGGGAGTGATAGCCCGTCGAGAAATCCGCCAGCAGCTCGACTCCGGCGGCATCGTTTGCGCCGATGACGGTCGCGACCACGTGGTCCCGCTCGACGTCGATGTCGGCGTCGATCTTGTGCGTGATCTGCAGCGTGAAGAGCGAGAAGCCGACTGCGCGATCGAAGGTGCCAGCTGCGAGCCAATCGACCCGGGCGCCGCCGGGCAGCAGCCATCCGTCCGGCGTGCGCCAGAAGCGCACGTGGTGCCGCTTCGCCGGATTCCCCGCGACCTCCTGCTGGTACGCGAAGTCCTGAATGCGTCCGAAGAGCAGCAGGGGGCTCACGGGCGCGCGCTCGTAGCTGCGCCGGGTGAGCGTCGAGGTGATGATGAGCCACGACGAGCGCAGCGTCACCGGGTCGGCGAGGATCCAACCCGCCTGCGTCATGGCGCGGTGCAGCTGGGCCTCGGAACCGCGGGCCGAGAGGTTGATGGGGTCGCCCAGCAGCCCGTCGCTCGTGCGAGTGCGGGCGATGAAGTAGTCGGGCACGTAGATCGTGGTCAGTATGCGGTGCAGGCGGGGCAGCACGAGATACGCCAGCAGTCCCCAGAACGCCACGAGGAAGAGGATCCCGAACCAGCCGAAGCTGAACGTCTCGGTGAGCACGAGCCACGCCAGCCAGATCGCTGCGAGGCCGGCGTAGACGAAGAAGAACTCGTCGAGCACGGCCGTGAGCGAAACGCGAGAACGCTGCACCGGGTCCATGGACCCATGCTAGTCGCAGCGGTGCCGACGGCCGCGGCCCGGGTGGGGCGGACGGCCTGGCGGAGCGGGTGGGGCGGGCGCAGCAGCCGCAGCGGGCGCAGCAGCCGCCGGATCCTCAGACCTCGGGGTCTGCGGGGTCCAGCGGAGCGTGGTGGTCGAAGGCGGCCGCCCCGCGCTTCCAGTAGCCGGTGATCGCGTACTGCTGGCGCGGCACCTCGAGTTCGCCGCGCAGCAGGCGGCGCAGGGGCACGAGTCGGGTCGCCTCTCCCGCCGCGAATACGTAGGTGCCGTCGTCGATGCCCGCCTCGCGCACGGCGGCCGCCAGGCCGTCGGAACCTGGCGGGGGAGCGGCGACGGGCACATCGCGGCCGCCCTGCGCAGCGAGATACGCTCGCACCCAGTCGAGACCGCCGACAACGTCAGCGATGATCTCGATACGCGCAGACGACGGCATGTCGGCGATCCACCGCGACGCGGCCGGCAGGGCGGTCTCATCGACCACGCAGAGCACCCGAGGTGCGCGGGAGGCGACCGAGAGCGAGCCCCGCGGCCCCACGATCACGATCTCATCGCCGAGTTCGGCGCGATCCGCCCAGCGTGCTGCAGGGCCCGGGCCCGGGTGCCGCAGGATGTCGAGGTCGAACACCCGGTGCCCCGAGCCGGGGCTCGTGCGCACGTTGAGCGGCGTGAAGTCTCGGCCGAAGGCGACGCCGGCGGGGCGCACGATCCCGCTCTCGTGCGGACCAGCGGGTGCGGGGGCCGTGAGCTCGCCCGTCTCGGGATCGGGGAAGAAGACTCGCGCGTGATCCTCCGGTCCAGTGCTCGCCCAATCGCCGAGCTCGTCGCTCGAGAGCGTCACCCGAGTGAAGCGTTCGATCTCGATGAGGTCGATCACCGTCACACGTCGCGCGGTGAAGCGGTGCGCGGTGCGAACTCGGGTGAAGCGATCGCCCGGCAGCTGAGTTGCGGTCACGGGGAGGATCCTCTCGTCGGATGCCTCCACCCTGGCACACCGGGGTCGGTGCTGCCAGGGGGTCGCCGGCGCGTGGCGCCTCGGCGACCGCGCGTGCTCAGCGCTGCAGGAAGTCGAGCAGCCGCACCGCGTCGCCGATGTAGGTGGCAGGGGTCAGCGCGAGCAGCCGCTGCTTCGCCGCGTTCCCGATCTCGAGGCCCTCGACGAACTCCACGAGTTCGGCCTGGCCGATGCGGCGATCGCGGGTGAGTTCCTTGAGCACGGCGTAGGGATCCGCGATGGTCGAGCGGCCGGCCGTCACCTCGGCGCGGATCACGGTCTGGATCGCCTCGCCCAGCACCTCCCAATTGGCGTCGAGGTCGGCGGCGAGCACCTCGGGGGCGGCGTCGATCTGGCCGAGGCCCTTGAGGATGTTGTCGAGCGCGAGCACGGAGTGGCCGAGACCGACGCCGATGTTGCGCTGCGCCGACGAATCCGTGAGGTCGCGCTGCCAGCGGCTCGTCACGAGGGTGGCGGCGAGGGAGTCGAGGATCGCGTTCGAGAGCTCGAGGTTGGCCTCGGCGTTCTCGAAACGGATCGGGTTGACCTTGTGCGGCATGGTCGAGGATCCCGTCGCCCCGGCGACCGGGATCTGGCGGAAGTAGCCGATGGAGATGTAGCTCCAGATGTCGGTGGCGAGGTTGTGCAGGATCCGGTTGGCGTGCGCGATACGCGTGTAGAGCTCCGACTGCCAGTCGTGCGACTCGATCTGCGTCGTGAGCGGGTTCCAGTCGAGGCCGAGGCCCTCCACGAACTCCTGCGAGACGCGGGTCCAATCGGTATCGGGATCGGCCGCGAGATGCGCCGCGAACGTGCCCGTGGCGCCCGAGAACTTCCCGAGGTACTCGATGTCGTCGATCTGGTTCAGCTGCCGTTCGAGACGGTGCACGAAGACCGCGAGCTCCTTGCCGAGCGTGGTCGGCGTGGCGGGCTGACCGTGCGTGCGGCTCATCATGGGCAGCTCGCGGTACTGCTCGGCCTGGCGGGCGAGCTCTCCGATGACCTTCTCGAAGCGGGGGCGCCACACGTCTGCGATGGCCTGCTTCACCGTGAGCGCATAAGAGAGGTTGTTGATGTCCTCGCTGGTGCAGCAGACGTGGGTGAGCTCGGCGAGGTGGCTGAGGCCCTGCCGCTCGAGCTGCCCGCGGACGAGGTACTCGACGGCCTTCACGTCGTGCTGGGTGGTGCGCTCGGTCTCGGCGAGCTCGTCGATCTCGGCCTGCCCGAAGCCCGCGGCCCACTCGCGCAGTGCGGCGACCTGCTCATCGGCGATGGGGGCGCCGCCGAGCAGCGCGTGCTGCGTCAGGTAGACGAGCCACTCCACCTCGACGTGCACGCGCGCCTTGTTGAGGCCCGCCTCCGAGAGCGTGTCGCCGAGGCCCGCGACCTGCGCGCGGTAGCGGCCGTCGAGCGGGCTGAGGGGCTGCGGGGGCAGGGGCGTCATGGAGTCTCCGTGCAGTCGTGGCGTGAGGTGCGCGATCCTCCGCGCGATCCGAGGTCCATTCTCTCACGCACCCGGCGCCCCCGCGGTGTCAGCACCCGGCGCCTCGACCCGCCCCAGCCCGCGCCTCCGCGCCCTCTGTCTTCGGGCGTCAGTAGTTGCTGCCTCCCGTCAGGTTTGGTGACAACTACTGACGCCCGAAGACAGTGCGCGTGGCGTCTCGCGTGGCAGGGTGGGGCGTGGCGGGCGGGGTGGGTCGCCGCGCGGTGGGGTGTGGCGGGCGCGAGGGCCCGCGGTGCGAGGTGGAAACGGCGCGCGAATGCGGTCAGCTGCGCCGAGTCAGGTGTTCGAGCAGCGCGGCGCTGCTGCGCTCGACCTGCGCCAGCACCTTGTGAAAGGCGCCCTGCTCCGAGCAGTAGGGGTCGAAGACATCCGGGTCGGTCGGCCGCTCGGGGTCGAAGGCGGTGAGCAGGCTGAGGCGATCCGGATCGGCACCGAGCTCGCGCAGGTGCCGCTCGTGGCCCCGGTCCAGGGCGATGAGCTGGTCGTGACCCGCGATGTCGGCGCTGCTCACCCGCGTGGCGCGGTGGCCGCTGCCGTCGTCTGCCCGAGGGTTCGCAGAATTTCAGGACGCGTCTGCTGCACTACGCACCGCATTGCGCAGCAGACGCGTCCTGAATTCCGCGACGGCGGCCCGCTCAGCGATCCTTCTTCTTGCCGGTGCCGAGCAGGCCGTTCAGCAGACCCGCGAGGATCGACATCACCAGCGCCGCGAGCACGCCCCACCAGAACGACTCGATCCGCAGGCCGAATCCCGCGAGGTCGGAGAGCCAGGCGACGACCGCGAAGAGGAATCCGTTCACGATGAGGCCGAACAGGCCCAGCGTGAGGATGGTGAGCGGGATCGAGACGAAGCGCACCACGCGGCCGAGCGTCCCGTTGACGAGCCCGAAGACCAGTGCTACGAGCACGAGGGTGAGCAGCGGCGCGTACTCGTCGTCGCTGATGGGGGCGATCCACACGCCGTGCTGACCGCGGCCGCCCACGATGAGCGTGGTGAGCCAGAGCGCGAAGGCGCCGACGAGAACTCTGATGATGGTGCGCATGCCACCAGTCTCCCAGCCCGAGCTGCGGAGCGGCGCAGATCTTGCCTGCCGGTGCGCGATCCGCGCAGGAGAACCGGCGGGCCGCTGCGCCCCACCTCTACACTGAACATCCATGAGCGAAAACGCCGTGCCGCCCGTCCGCCTCCGTCCCGACGTGCTCGCAACGCCCGCCTACCGGCAGGGCGCCGCCCCCACCAAGCCCGGGTTCAAGCTCTCGAGCAACGAGAACCCCTTCGCGCCGCTACCCGGCGTGCTCGAGGCGATCGCGCGGCGCGCCGAGCAGACGAACCGCTACGGGGCCGCCGCGATGCCCGAGCTGCGGGCGATGCTCGCCGGGTTCTTCGGGGTGAGCCTCGACGGAGTGCACCTCGGCGCCGGTTCGGTCGCGATCCTCTACCAGCTGGTGCAGGCCGCGGCGGGGCCGGGCGACGAGTTCGTCCACGCCTGGCCCAGCTTCGAGGCGTATCCGTCCCTGGGACTCGCGTCGGGCGCCGTCCCCGTCGCGGTGCCGCTGACCGCGCGCTCCGAGCACGACCTCGACGCCATGGCCGCCGCGGTCACCGAGCGCACGCGCGTCGTGCTGCTCTGCACGCCGAACAACCCGACCGGGCCGGCGATCCGGCGCGCCGACTTCGACCGCTTCATGGCGCAGGTGCCGCGCGACGTCCTGGTGGTGCTCGATGAGGCGTACCGGGAGTTCGTCACCGATCCCGACGCCGTGCGGGGCGAGGACGTGCTGCGAGACCACCGCAACCTCGTGGTGCTGCGCACCTTCTCGAAGGCCTACGGGCTGGCAGGCCTGCGGATCGGGTACGGGGTCGGCGATCCCGCGATCCTCGGCGCCGCGGCGAGCGTCTCGATCCCGCTGTCGGTGACCGGCATCGCGGAGAGCGCCGCCCTCGCGTCGCTCGCTCCGGAGGCGCGGGCGGCGAACGCGGATCGGATCGCCGAGCTCGTGACGCGGCGCGACGCGCTCGCCGCCGGACTGCGCGAGCAGGGCATCGCCGTTCCCGCGGCGCAGGGCAACTTCGTCTGGATCCCCGAGACCGCACCTGGCGAGGGCGGCGTGCCCAGCGCTCTCGCGCTCGCCGCCGATTTCGCAGAGCAGGGCACCCTCGTGCGGCCGTTCGCCGGTCACGGCGTGCGCATCTCGGTGGGGGAGCCGGAGAGCCTGCCCGAGGTGCTGCGCATCGTCGGCGCCCACCGTCAGCAGGAGCCGGCTCCCGCGATGCACCCGGCCCCGTTCCGCGCGAGTGCCGGTACCGCAGCGTCCGGCGGGTGAATATCCGCCCCGCGACATGGGGCGCGATTACACTGGGTCGAGATGAGCGAAGAGACGACTGACACCCCGCTGCTGTCCGGTGGCGCGGATCCCGAGCCGATCCGCTTCCTCGACGACGCCGGCGACTACGCGCCCTCGAGCACCGCGGCCGCGTTCGCGGACGAGCTCTCGGCGGTCGGCGCCGACGACTTCATGCAGTGGTATCGCGACATGGTCTCGACCCGCGCGTTCGACACCGAGTGCACGCACCTGCAGCGCCAGGGACAGCTCGCACTCTGGGTGCCCAGTGTCGGTCAGGAAGGCTGCCAGGTCGGCCTGGCCCGCGCGTCGGAGCCGCAGGATCATATCTTCCCGGCCTACCGCGAGCACGCGATCGCGAAGATCCGCGGCGTGCCCTTCGTGCAGGTGGCTGCGCTCTTCCGCGGGCTCACCCACGGCGGCTGGGACGTCACCGACCCGGCCAACGGCAACTTCCACCTCTACACGCTCGTGCTCGGCGCGCAGACGCAGCACGCCACGGGCTACGCCCTCGGTCAGCTGCTCGATGCCAAGCGCCGCGCCGCCGATCCGGCCCTCGACGCGGGGGAGCCCGGCACCGCGACGGGCGAGGCGACCATGGTGTTCTACGGCGACGGCACCACCAGCCAGGGCGACGCCAACGAGGCGATGATCTTCGCTGCCAGCTACCAGACGCCCGAGGTGTTCGTGGTGCAGAACAACGGGTGGGCCATCTCGGTGCCCGTGGCCCGGCAGTCGCGCACGCCGCTGTACCGCCGCGCCCTCGGCTTCGGCCTGCGCAGCGTGCAGATCGACGGCAACGACCCGCTCGCGGCCTACGCGGTGGGCCGTCGGTTCCTGCGCGACGCGCGCGAGGGGCGGGGCCCGAGCTACATCGAGGCCCTCACGTACCGCATCGGGGCCCACACCACGAGTGACGACCCCACGCGCTACCGCGCGTCCGGCGAGCTCGAGAGCTGGCGGCGGCGCGACCCGATCGCCCGCCTCGAGACCTACCTGCGCACGCTCGGCGTCGGAGACGACTTCTTCGACGAGGTGCGCGAGACCGCGGATGCCGAGGCGAAGCGCATTCGCGACGGGATCCTGAGCCTGCCGGCGCCCGAGCCCGATTCCATGTTCGCGCACGTCTACTCCGAGCCGCATCCCCGCGTCGAGGAGCAGCGCGAGTGGCTCGAGCGCTACGAGTCGTCGTTCGCGTCCGAGACGCAGGGAGGGGCGGGCGCATGAGCACGACCGAGACCGATGAGACGCGTCGGATCGCGCGGGATCCCGAGGCTCCCACGACGTCCGCGCACCGGGTTCCCGCCGCACCGACCGTGCTGAGCGAGCGCACCACGCTGCCGCTCGCCAAGGCCATCAACGAGGGCCTGCGCGCCGCGATGGCGGCAGATGACCGCGTGCTGCTGATGGGCGAGGACATCGGCCCCCTCGGGGGCGTGTTCCGCGTCACCGACCGCCTGCAGGCCGAGTTCGGGTCGGCACGGGTGCTCGACACCCCGCTCGCCGAGGCCGGCATCGTCGGCAGCGCGATCGGCCTCGCCATGCGGGGCTACCGCCCGGTCATCGAGATCCAGTTCGACGGCTTCATCTTCCCCGCGTTCAATCAGATCGTCACCCAGCTCGCCAAGCTCACCAGTCGCCACGACGGCAGGGTGCCCATGCCCGTGGTCATCCGGGTGCCGTACGGCGGCCACATCGGCGCGGTCGAGCATCACCAGGAGAGCCCGGAGGCCTACTTCGCGCACACCCCGGGACTGCGCGTCGTCGCGCCGTCCACCCCCAACGACGCGTACTGGATGATCCAGCAGGCGATCCAGTCGTCGGATCCGGTGCTGTTCTTCGAGCCCAAGGCGAAGTACTGGCAGAAGGGCGAGGTCGATCCTTCGGCGCCGACCGCCGAGCTGCACCGCACGCGGGTGGCGCGCTCGGGCAGCGACTGCACCGTGGTGTCCTGGGGGGCGATGGTCACCACCGCGCTGCAGGCCGCCGAGGTGGCGCAGGCCGAGGGCACGAGCCTCGAGGTGGTGGATCTGCGCAGCCTCTCGCCCGTCGACTACGGTCCGCTGCTCGACTCCGTGCGCCGCACCGGGCGCCTCGTCGTCGCCCAGGAGGCGCAGGGCGGCGTCAGCCTCGGCAGCGAGATCGCCGCCTACGTCGCCGAGCACGCCTTCTACTCGCTGCAGGCGCCGGTGCTGCGCGTCGCCGGGTACGACGTACCCTTCCCCCCGGCGAGGCTCGAGGGGCTCTACCTGCCGGATGCCGACCGGGTGCTCGAGGCCGTCGACCGCACGATGCACTACTGAGGTGCGCCGGTGCGCCAGTCCGAGTCATCGCGAGCGACGGAGGAGTCGCGCGGTCGCGCAGTGAGATTCCGCGACTCGCGAGATCGCGCGGACTGACCGGACACCCCAGACATACGCTGTTGCCACACCGAATCCCAGGAGCCACACATGAGCGAGATGACGTTCCCCCTCCCCGATGTCGGCGAGGGACTGACCGAGGCGGAGATCGTCGCCTGGCACGTCGCTCCCGGTGACGCGGTCGCCCTCAACCAGGTGATCTGCGAGATCGAGACCGCGAAGTCCCTGGTCGAGCTCCCCTCGCCGTTCACCGGCACCGTCACCGAGGTGCTCGCCGAGGCGGGCCAGACCGTGCCGGTCGGCGATCCGATCCTGCGCGTGTCGGTGGCGGGCGACGACGGGGCGGCGCCCGCGCCGATCCCCGAGCCCGCGGAGTCGGAGGAGACCCGAGACGCCGTGGCCGACGCGGCGGGCTCGGTGGAGCACGAGGATGAGGGCGGGGCCGTGCTGGTGGGATACGGGACCGCCGGCGCGGTGAAGTCCCGCCGGCGTCGCGGCGGCGAGCCGCTGCTCGGGGGAGCGGCATCCGCCGTCGGTGCGGCGCCGTCGCTGCCCGTGGCCGAGGCGTCGCCCGTGATCGCGAAGCCGCCGATCCGCAAGCTCGCGAAGGACCTGGGCGTCGATCTCACGCAGCTGAGCGGCACCGGGATCGCCGGTGAGATCCTGCGCGACGACGTGGTGCGGCAGGCCTCGCAGGCGAGCGTCTTCCGCAATCTCTCGACGCCCGAGGCGCCGGAGGCCCGCGAGGAGCGCATCCCGCTCAAGGGCATGCGCAAGCAGATCGCGAAGGCGATGGTCACGAGCTCGACCGAGGCTCCGCACGTGAGCGTCTTCACCGAAGTCGACGCGACGCGCACGATGGAGTTCGTGAAGCGCTTGAAGGGCTCCACCGATTTCGCGGGCGTCAAGGTGTCGCCCCTGCTCATCTTCGCGAAGGCGATGCTGTGGGCGATCCGCCGCAATCCCCAGGTCAACTCCACGTTCACGGAGACCGAGATCATCCGTCACAACTTCGTGCACCTGGGGATCGCCGCCGCCACGCCGCGCGGCCTCATCGTGCCGAACATCAAAGAGGCGCAGGAGCTCAGCCTGCTCGACCTCGCGAAGGCGATCGAGCAGCTGACCATCACGGCGCGCGACGGCCGCACGCAGCCGGCCGAGATGCAGAACGGCACCATCACCATCACCAACATCGGCGTCTTCGGCATGGACTTCGGCACGCCGATCCTCAACCCCGGCGAGGTGGCGATCATGGCGATGGGCACGATCCGCGAGAAGCCCTGGGTGGTCGACGGCGAAGTGCGCCCGCGCATGGTGACGACCGTCGGCGGATCGTTCGATCACCGGGTGGTCGACGGCGACGTGATCTCGCGCTTCGTCGCCGATGTCGCCTCGGTGCTCGAGGAGCCCGCGCTGCTGCTGGATTGATCCGGCGCTCCGTTCGACTGGCCCGGCGCTGCCGGATTGCTCCGGCGCTGCCGGATTGCTCCGGCGCTGCCGTTCGACTGACCCGGGCCGCCGCGACCGCCCGCCGGCGCGGGCTACTCGGTCGCGGGTGCGCCGAGGTGCTGGGAGAGCTCGCGCGCAGCCCGGGCCACGTATACGCCGAGCGCGTCGAGGCGATGGCCGATGCGCACCTTGGGCGCGCTGACGTTGATGGCCGCCACGATGCGCCCGGTGAAGTCGACGACGGGGGCGGAGGCAGCGACGACTCCGATCTCCAGTTCTTCGTCCGAGGTGGCGTATCCGCGTTCCCGGATGTGCGAGAGCTCGACGAGGAGGGACTCCAGATCGGCGACCGGCGCCGTACCCGGGGGCGGCGTCTCCAGCAGCGGGAACCCCAGGGGCTCGGCGTCGGGGTTCAGCACGCCCACCAGGGCGTGATCCCTGCCGTGATCCCGGTACCAGTGCGTGAGGGAGGCTTCGTCCCAGTCGCTCAGCAGCACTCGGCCTGACGGCGTGCGCCAGGCCGCCGTGGTGATGCCCGCCCATCCCGTGGTGCGGACCTCGTGCGAACTCAGCTCGCTGAGCAGCGTGAGCACGTTTCCGCCCCGCAGCACGCAGAGGTGGCTGGTCTCGCGGGTGAGCTGAGTGAGCCGCCGCAGGTGCGCCCGCGACGCGTGGACGATGGCCGACGGGGCGCTGTAGGCGGCGAGCGCGTAGAGCCGGGCTCCGGGCAGGTAGCGCAGCGAAGCCTCGTCGCGTTCGACGAGACCGGCTTCGGCGAGCGTGGTGAGCGCGCGGGAGACGACGGCCTTGTCGCGTCCCAGGGACTGCGCCACCTGCGTGACTCCGAGGCCTGCGCTCCGGAACGATTCGGGCGATCCGAGCAGTTCGAGGATCTCGATGTCGCGCGTGAGGCCGGAGGAGTTGCGGCGGGGCGATGCGGCGGATGTCGGCGGGGTCATCTGAACAGTGTAAGCCCTATTGTTGCCATATTGACAATTGAGTATGTCGAAATGGTTACAGCGGGTAGCTTATGGGGCATTGTCCTCACACCGCCTCGACGATGAGACAGGAGAACGGTTCTTGACAGGTTTCGATTGGGAAGGGTTGCTCACCTTCCTCTCGCGTCGCTCCGACGACATCCTCGAGCTCACCCTCGACCACCTGGTGGTCGTGCTCATCTCCCTCGCCTTCGCGATGGTGATCGGGATCGGCCTGGGGATCCTGGTGCGCGGCCGCCGCTTCGCCCGGTCCGTCGTCCTCACCGCCTCGGCGGTCGCCATCACGATCCCCTCGCTCGCGCTGCTGGCGCTGCTGAGCCCCGTGCTCGGCCTGGGCTGGCTCCCCACCGTCGTCGCGCTCGTCTTCTACTCGCTGCTCCCCATCGTGCGCAACACCGTCGTGGGGCTGCGCGAGGTGCCGCTCCCCGTGCTCGAGGCCGCTCGCGGCGTCGGCATGGGGCCGGTGCGAGTGCTCTTCACGATCCAGCTGCCCGTCGCCTGGCCGGTGATCCTCACCGGCGTCCGCGTCGCCGCGCAGCTCACGGTCGGCATCGCCGCCATCGCCGCCTACGTCGCGGGTCCCGGTCTCGGCGAGTACATCTTCAAGGGCCTCTCATCGCTCGGCTCGAAGAACGCGCTGAACTACGCGCTCACCGGAACCGTGGTCGTCATCATCCTCGCCCTCGTCCTCGACGGCATCTTCGTCCTCATCGCCCGCTACACGACTTCAAGGGGTCTCCGTGCCTGAACTCACCACCAACACCGGCGTCATCTCCTCGCTCGCCGCTCAGCAGGGCGGCGTCGACATCGAACTCGATCACATCACCAAGCACTACCCCGGGCAGCAGGTCCCCGCGGTCGAGGACTTCTCGATGCGCATCGAGCCCGGCGAGCTCGTCATGTTCGTCGGCCCCAGCGGCTGCGGCAAGACGACGACCATGAAGATGATCAACCGGATCATCGAGCCGACCTCCGGCTCGATCCGGATCAACGGCGACGACGTGCTCTCGCTCGACGGCAACGAGCTGCGCCGCCACATCGGATACGTGATCCAGCAGATCGGTCTCTTCCCGCACTTCACGATCGCCGACAACATCGCGGTCGTGCCGAAGCTGCTCGGCTGGTCGAAGCAGCGCACCGCCGAGCGCGTCGACGAGCTGCTGCGCACCGTGCAGCTCGATCCCGCCGTCTTCGCCGACCGCTTCCCGCGCCAGCTCTCGGGCGGACAGCAGCAGCGGGTCGGCGTGGCGCGCGCGCTCGCCGCGGACCCGCCCGTGATGCTCATGGACGAACCGTTCGGCGCCACCGACCCGATCACGCGGGAGAAGCTGCAGGCCGAGTTCCTCCGACTGCAGGCCGACATCGGCAAGACGATCATCTTCGTCACGCACGACTTCGAAGAGGCCATCCGGATGGGGGACCGCATCGCGGTGCTGAGCGAGCGCAGCCAGATCGAGCAGTTCGACACCCCCGCGAACGTGCTCGCCGCCCCGGCGAACGACTACGTGACCTCGTTCATCGGGCAGGGCGCCGCCCTCAAGCGGCTCGCGCTGATCCCCGTGAACGGTGCGCGGTTCGGCCCGGCGGACGCGAGCGCCCCTTCGATCACGATCTCGCCGGACGACTCGCTGCGCGAGGCCCTCGACCTCCTCGTGCTCACCGGCGCACCCCGCATCAACGTCGCCGACGGGGAGCGGGCCGTCGGCTCCCTCGACCTCGCGGCGATCTCGGCCGTGCTGGGCGCGGAGGTCCCCGCCCCGCAGGGGACCGGGGAGCGGTCATGACCGCCCAGCAGATCACCCCGTCGCCCACCACGCTGATCACGACGGCGGACGGGACCGAACGGCGTCGGGGCATGCCTCCTGTGCTGCGCCGCCTCATGCCCCTCATCGTCGTGGCCGCCGTGCTGCTCGCGACCTACCTCTGGATCGCCGCCCTCGAGCTCGACTCCATCGAGCAGCGCACGCTCAACAGCGGCTACATCATCGCCCGCATCGGCGAGCACCTGACGCTGTCGGTCGTCGCCGCGGTGCTGGTGGCCGTACTCGCGATCCCGGCGGGCATCGCGGTCAGCCGCTCGAAGTCCCGGGTCTTCACCGGCATCGTCATCGGTCTCGCCAACATCGGACAGGCCACGCCCGCGATCGGTGTGGTGATCCTGCTCGCCATCCTGTGGCAGACGGGCTTCGCCACCGCCCTCGTGGCGCTCGTGGTCTACTCCTTCCTCCCGGTGCTGCGCAACACCATCACGGGTATCGCCCAGGTGGACCCCAACGTGCGCGAGTCGGCCAAGGGCATGGGGATGACCTCGGCCCAGGTGCTGCGCCGCATCGAACTGCCGCTCGCCTCGCCGGTGATCCTCGCCGGCCTGCGCACCGCGCTCGTCTTCGCGGTGGGTGTCGCGACCGTAGCCACCTTCATCAACGCCGGCGGTCTCGGCGACATGATCGTCAATGGCCTCAAGCTACAGCGCTATCCCGTGCTCGTCGTCGGCGCGGTACTGGTCGCGAGCATCGCGGTACTCATCGACTGGGCCGCCGGCCTGGTCGAGGAAGCCGTCCGCCCCCGCGGCCTGTAGGCCCCGCTCCGTCATCAACCTCTGATCCACACCGAAAGGGAACCACCATGCACGCACGAAAAGCCGCAACTCTCGCCTTCGCCGCCCTCGCGGCGGGGTCGCTCGTCCTGACCGGATGCTCCTCGGGCGGCTCGGGAGGCGGATCCTCCGCGAGCGACGAGCTCTCGGGGCTCACAGGCGAGATCGGCTCGAAGGACTTCTCGGAGCAGTACATCCTCGCCCACATCACCACCGAGCTGCTCAACGCGCACGGGGCCGATGTCACCGCGAACACCAAGCTCGTCGGCTCGGCCAACGTGCGCCAGGCGCTCGAGAACGACCAGTTCCTCGGCTACTGGGAGTACACCGGCACCGCGTGGATCACCTACAACGGCAACACCGAGCCGGTGCAGGGCGCCGAGGCGCAGTTCGACGCCGTGCGAGAGGCCGACGCCGAGAACGGGATCGCCTGGCTCGATCCCGCTCCGTTCAACAACACCTACGCCTTCGCCATCCGCCAGAGCGAGGCCGATGCGCTCGGTGTACAGTCGCTCAGCGACGTCGCGGAGCTGCCGAGCGCCGATCAGACCTTCTGCATCGAGAGCGAGTTCTCGACTCGCGACGACGGCTGGCCGGGGCTGAAGGCCGCGTACGGCTTCGACGCACCCGACTCCAACGTCACTATGCTCGACACGGGCGTGATCTACACCGCGACCGAGAAGGGCGACGACTGCAACTTCGGCGAGGTGTTCCAGACTGACGGCCGCATCCCCGCGCTGAACCTCGTGGTGATGGAGGACGACCTCGAGTTCTTCCCCAGCTACCAGGGCGGCTTCACGCTCAAGCAGTCGACGCTCGACGAGTACCCGGCGATCGCCGACGTCATGGACCTCGTCAGCCCGCTGCTCACCACCGAGGAGATGCAGCGCCTCAACGCGCTCGTCGACGTCGAGGGCGAGGATCCCGAGGACGTCGCCATCGAGTGGCTCGAAGAGCAGGAGCTCATCTGATGACGGGATCCGCGCAGCAGCCGGCGCAGTCCGTGCAGGCGCAGTCCGTGCAGGTCGGCGAGAGCTTCGTCGGCGACGGCGTCAACGCCGCGCACATCAACACGGTGCTCGGCCACCGCGACGGACCCGCCGGGGTGGCGTGGGCTACGGCTCTCGCCACCCCGAGCCAGGGGCACGTGCCCTTCATGGCCGTGCTGCGGCCGTCGCTCCCGGTGAAGCCGCTGACCCTGTTCGTCACCAAGGCCGCACCCGCGAGCGACGAGCACGGCACCCACATCTGGGGTCCGGCGCAGGCCGGCGTCGCGGCCGGTGTCGCCGACGCGGTGGCCGAGGGATCGATCCCCGCCGAGGCGGCCGACACGCACGCGCTCGTCGCCGCTGTGTGGGTGAACCCCGGCGCCGACGACGCCGAGGCCGTGTACGCCAACAACCGCGAGGCCACCCGCACCGCGCTGCGCAACGGCGCCGCCTCACTCCCCGGGCTCGACGAGGTGCTCGAAGCCCGACACCGTCCCTCCAACCCCTTCTTCACTCCGAAAGCAGCCAGCGAAGCATGACCACCACCACCCAGCCCACCGTCGGGTTCATCGGACTCGGCAGCATGGGCTCAGGCATGACGAGGAACCTGCAGGCCGCGGGCTTCCCCCTCGTCGTCACCGACATCCGGCGCGAGGCCGCCGACGCCCTGGTCGCGGGCGGCGCCCGCTGGGTCGGCACCGCGGCCGAGGTCGCCGCGGCGAGCGACGTCGTCATCACGATGCTGCCCACGCCCCGGCACGTCGCCGAGGTCGCGAGCGGCCCTGACGGCATCCTCGCCGGCATCGCAGACGGCGGCACCTGGGTGGACATGTCGACCTCGGTGCCCGAGGTGACCGAGCGCATCCGCGCCGAGCACACCGCGCGCGGGCTGCGCATCCTCGACGCGCCCGTGAGCGGCATGTCGGTGGGCGCCGCGAACGGGATGCTGCAGATCTTCGTGGGCGGCGAGGCCGAGGACGTGGCCCGGCTGCGGCCCGTGTTCGAGGCGATGGGGGATCCGGATCGGATCCTGCACGTCGGCGGCGCCGGCGCCGGCTACGCCGTGAAGCTCATGATCAACCAGCTGTGGTTCTCGCACCTGGTCGCCACGGCCGAGGTGCTCTCGATCGGCGTCAAGGCCGGCGTCGGCCTCGGCGTGCTGCGCGACTCGCTGATCGCGAGCCCCGCGAACAGCACCTTCGTCGAGCGCGACGTGCTCTCGATCCTGAATGACGGCGACTACGACGAGGGCTTCGCCATCGCGCTCGCCTGCAAGGACCTGGGCCTGTCGGTGGATCTCGCCCGCTCGGTGGGCATGCCCGCCGAGGTCTCCTCCCTGGTCGAGCAGGTGTTCCGCAGGGCGCGGGCCAGCTACGGCGACCGCGCCGGTGAGATGACGCCATTCAAGCTCTACGAGGATCTGCTCGGCCGGCCGCTGCGGCTGGGGGCGGACGCATGAGCGGGGCGAGTGCCGTGAGCGCCGGCGAGCGCGCCCTGCTGGAGCGCGTGCCGACCCGGCTCCTCATCGCCGGGGAGTGGCGCGACGGATCCGCGGGGGCCGAGTTCGCCGTCACCGATCCCGCGACGGGCGAGACGCTCGCCCTGGTGGCGGACGCGACGCCCGAGGACGGCGAGGCGGCGCTCGCCGCTGCCGACGCCGCGCAGGAGGCCTGGGCCGCCACCGCCCCGCGGGCGCGCGCCGAGATCCTGCGTCGCGCGTTCGACCTCGTCACCGAGCGGGCCGACGATTTCGCGCTGCTGATGACCCTCGAGATGGGCAAACCGCTCGCCGAATCGCGCGCCGAGGTCGCCTACGGCGCCGAGTTTCTGCGCTGGTTCTCGGAGGAGGCGCCACGGATCTCCGGTCGCTACGCGACCGCGCCCGACGGGAAAAACCGACTGCTCGTGGCCAAGCGCCCCGTGGGGCCGTGCCTGTTCATCACGCCCTGGAACTTCCCCCTCGCGATGGCGACGCGCAAGATCGCGCCGGCGCTCGCCGCGGGCTGCACCTCGGTGCTGAAGCCGGCAGCGCTCACGCCGCTGACGGCGCTGCTGCTCGGCGAGGTGCTGGTCGAGGCGGGCGTGCCGGCAGGGGTCGTGAACCTCCTCCCGACCTCGCGGGCCGGCGCCGTCACCGGGCCGCTGCTGAAGGATCACCGGCTGCGGAAGCTTTCCTTCACCGGCTCGACCGAGGTGGGCAGGCGGCTCATCGCCGACGCGGCGGATCAGGTGCTCCGCGTCTCGATGGAACTCGGGGGCAACGCGCCCTTCCTGGTCTTCGAGGACGCCGACGTCGACGCGGCCGTCGAGGGCGCCCTGCTCGCCAAGCTGCGCAACGGCGGCGAGGCGTGCGTCGCGGCCAACCGCTTCCTCGTGCACAAGAGCGTGGCCGCGGAGTTCTCGGAGAAGCTCGTCGCACGGATGCGCGGGTACGTGCTCGCGCGCGGCACCGAGCCGGACGCCACGCTCGGCCCGCTGGTCGACGCCGCGACGCGCGACAAGGTCGCTGCGCTCGTGGCCGAGGCGCAGGAGGACGGGGCGACGCTGGTGCTCGGCGGGGAGGCCCCGGACGGACCCGGCTACTTCTACCCCGCCACGGTGCTCAAGGACGTGCCGCGGGAGGCGCGGATCCTGCGCGAGGAGATCTTCGGCCCCGTCGCTCCGATCGTCACCTTCGACACGGAGGACGAGGCCGTGCGGCTCGCCAACGCGAGCGAGTTCGGGCTGGTGTGCTTCGCGTACACGCGCGACCTGAACCGCGCGCTGCGGCTCGCGGAGCGGCTCGACACGGGCATGTTCGGCCTGAACACCGGCATCGTCTCGAACCCCGCCGCGCCCTTCGGCGGGGTGAAGCAGTCGGGCCTCGGTCGCGAGGGCGGCTTCGAGGGCATCGAGGAGTACCTCGAGACCCGCTACATCGGCATCTCCGATCCCTTCGCTCGAACCGACCGCACAGTTTCGAAGGAGCTGGATTGAACATCACAGATTTCTCCCTGGAGCTCTTCTCCCTGGAGGGGAAGCGCGCGATCGTCACGGGAGGGAACACCGGGCTCGGGCAGGGATTTGCGCTCGCGCTCGCGAAGGCCGGCGCTGACGTCTTCGTGCCCGGCCTCTTCTCCGACGGGGGCGAGACCGCCGCGCTCGTGCGGGCGGAGGGCCGCCGCTACGAGGAGATCACGGTCGACATCACCCGGGCCGGTGCGCCCGCCGAGGCCGTCGCCGCCTGCGCCGAAGCGCTCGGCGGGGTAGACATCCTCGTGAACTCTGCGGGCATCAGCCGGATCGCCGACGTCGCCGAGTTCGATCGGGAGCAGTGGGATCCGATGGTCGCGGTGAACCTGACCGCCGCGTTCGAGATGGGCCACGAAGCGGCCAAGCGCATGATCGCGCAGGGCTCGGGCAAGATCATCAACGTCGCCTCGCTCTTCGCGTTCCTCGGCGGTCTCGGATCCCCGGCCTACGCCGCGACCAAGCACGGCATCGTCGGCTTTACCAAGGCCTACGCCGACGAGCTGGGCCCGCACGGGATCCAGGTCAACGCGATCGCCCCCGGCTACTTCGCGACCCCCATCACCGAGCAGACCCGCACGGACCCCGAGCGCAACCGCCGGGTGCTCGAGCACACGCCCGCCGGGAGGTGGGGGGACATCGCCGACCTGATGGGCGCGACCGTGTTCCTCGCCAGCCGGGCCTCCGACTACGTCAACGGCCACGTGCTGACCGTCGACGGCGGCTACCTCGTCCGCTGAACGATCATGCCGAAACTGACCGTGCCGACCGCTGCTCGTCATTCTGCGCGCAGTCGCAGAATCCATCATGTGGATCCTGCGACTCGTTCCTCGCGCAGGATGACCGGGTAGGCATCTCGGCGCAAGATCCCACGAACCTCAACGAAAGAACAGGATCCTCATTCCCATGGTTGCATCACGATCGGACCTCAGCCGATCCGACATCGTCTCCGCACTGCACGATCTCGTCGGCGAGGCGCAGGTCGTCACCAACGCGCAGGAGCTGCGCGAGGCGAGCGTCGACCGATTCAAGAAGTACAGCGCCGTGCACGGCATCTACGACGGCCCGATCCCCGCGGCCATCGTCACGGCGCGCTCCACCGAGGACGTGGTGAAGGTGCTGGCCTTCGCCGATGCGCACCTCGTGAACGTGGTACCCCGCACGGGTCGCACCGCGACCGAGGGCGGGCTCGAGACCATCGTCGAGGACTCCATCGTGCTCGACGGCTCGCAGATGAATGCGATCCTCAGGATCGATCCCGTCGACATGATGGCGACCGTGCAGTGCGGCGTGCCGCTGCAGGTGCTCGAGGACACGCTGCGCGCGCAGGGCCTCACCACCGGGCACTCGCCGCAGTCGAAGCCGATCGCACAGATGGGCGGCCTCGTCGCGACGCGCTCGATCGGACAGTTCTCGACCCTCTACGGCGGCATCGAGGACATGGTGGTCGGCCTCGAGGCGGTGTTCCCCGGCGGCGGCGTCAGCCGCATCAAGAACGTGCCGCGCCGCGCCGCGGGCCCCGACATCCGCCACATCGCGATCGGCAACGAGGGCGCGCTGTGCTTCATCACCGAGGTGACGGTAAAGCTCTTCGCGTTCCAGCCGGAGAACCACCGCTTCCTCGGCTACCTCGTCGATTCGCTTCCCGCCGGTGTCGACGGCCTGCGCCGGATCATCACCGAGGGCTACCGCCCCTCGGTCGCGCGCGCCTACTCCGAGGAGGATGCGGCGCAGCACTTCGCCCACTTCGCCGGCGGCAGGTCGGTCGTCGTGGTCGTCGCCGAGGGGCCGCGCGGCGTCGCGGACGCCACCGCCGAGGGCGTCGAGCGGATCTTCGCCGACATCCCGCACGAGCGCGTCGATCCCGCGCTCATCGAGGAGTGGTTCGACGGACTGAACTGGGGCCAGGACAAGATCGACGCCGAGAAGCGCACGATGCTGGAGCAGGCGCACCTCGGGTACACGACCGAGGTGTCGATCGACTGGTCCAGCGTCGAGGAGCTCTTCGAATCGGTGATGCGCCGCGCGCGCACCGAGTTCCCGCGCGCCGCCGACCTCACCATGCTCGGCGCGCACTCCTCGCACAGCTACCAGACCGGCACCAACCTCTACTTCGTCTACGACTACAACATCGACTGCGACCCGCGCGACGAGATCACCGAGTACCACGAGCCGCTCAACGCGATCGTGGTCGAGGAGGCGCTGCGGCTCGGCGGCTCGATGGTGCACCACCACGGTATCGGCAAGTACCGCACGCCGTGGACGCTCGAGGAGCACGGCAGCGCCTACCCGATGCTCGAGGTGCTCAAGCGCGGCTTCGATCCGAACGGGATCATGAACCGGGGCACGATCTACCCCGTCGCCGCGGCGGAGTGAGCGGGGCGCGGATGGCGGCGTATGTGATCGCGGTCGACAACGGCTCGCAGAGCACGAAGGTCTCGATCTTCGACGCCGAGGGGGCCGTGCACGCGAGCGCCCGCGTGGCGCTGCGGCCGTACGACTCTCCGGCGCCCGGCCGTTGGGAGCACCCGGACGACGACCTCTGGACCTCGATCGTCGCCGCCATCCGCGAGGCGCTCGCCCGATTCGACGGCGATGCCTCCGAGATCCGGGCGCTCGGCCTCTGCACGATCCGGTTCTGCCGCGCCGTGCTGCGCGCCGACGGCAGTCTCGCCCAGCCCGTGATGAGCTGGATGGACGAGCGGGTGTCGCGGGCCTACGAGGCCGAGGCTCCCGAGGCGCGCTACGTCACGACCTCCTCGGGGTACATCGCGCACCGCCTCACCGGCCGCTTCCGTGACACGGCGGGCAACTATCAGGGCGTATGGCCGATTGATCCCGAGCGCTGGGACTGGAGCGAGGATCCCGGTGCGTACGTGCGCACGGGTATGCGCCGCGAGCAGCTCTTCGAACTGGTGGAGCCGGGTGCCGTGCTCGGCGGGGTGACCTCCGCTGCGGCCGCCGAGACGGGGCTGCCGCAGGGGCTGCCGGTGATCGCGACCTCCAACGACAAGGCCGTGGAGGCGCTGGGCGCCGGCTTGAGGTCGGACCGCGAGGCGCTGCTGTCGCTCGGCACCTACGTCTCGGTGATGATGACGGGCACGAGGCAGCAGACGTCGCCGGAGCACGCGTACTGGGTCAACTTCGGGGCCGATCCAGAGCACTACCTCCTCGAGAGCGCCGGGGTGCGTCGCGGCATGTGGACGGTGAGCTGGTTCCGCGATCTGGTGTCGGGGATGACGGAGGACGAGCTCGGACGCGGCGCGGAATCGGTGCCGCCGGGCGCCGATGGACTGGTGGTTTCGCTCGATTGGCTCGCACCCGACGACGAGCCGCATCGCCGAGGAGCGATCGTCGGCTTCAACGGTACCCAGGGTCGTTTCCACGTGTATCGCGCGATCCTCGAGGCGCTCGCCATCACGATGGCCGACAACTGCGAGCGGATGGCCGAGGAGCTGGAGCGCCGGCTCGAGGGGGTCGTGGTGACGGGCGGCGGCGCCGCTTCCGAGCTGATGCTCTCGGTGCTCGCCGCCGTGTTCGGCGTGCCCGTACGTCGTCCCGAGTTCACGGATGCGGCCGGGGTCGGGGCGGCGATCGCGGCCGCCGTCGCCGTTGGAATGCACGCCGACTGGGACCGGGCGGTCGCCGCGATGGTGCGCCCGGGGGAGAAGGTGGAGCCGGATCCCGCGCTCGTCGACGCCTATCTCGACGTGCGCGAGCGCTACGCGCGCGTGGTGCCTCGCGTTCGTGCGCTCTTCGCGGAGGGCTGACACGGGAAAGGCCCGCCCCGGCGAACCGGAGCGGGCCGCTCTCGCGCGCTGCGAAACGAGGGGTCAGGCCCCCGCTGCGCCGGCCTTGAGCTTGTCGTGCGTGTTGAGCGCGCGGAAGGCGAGCGCCGCAAGCGCGCCGCCGACGAGCGGGGCGAGGAAGTAGAGCCAGAGGTTCGACCAGGCGAAGTCGCCGTGCACGGCCAGGCCGAGCGCCACCGCCGGATTGAAGCCGCCGCCCGAGATCGGGCCGACCGTGAACGCCCCGACAACGACGACCGATCCGATCGCGAGTCCGTAGAACGAGTTGCCCTCGGTGTCCTTCGACGTCGCGACGTTGAGCACGACGTAGACGAGGATGAAGGTGAAGAGCGCCTCGACGAGGAAGGACGGGCCGGCTTCGATCGCCACCGCCGCGTCGGGCGCCGCGAAGATGAGGCCCGCGACGAGTGCGCCGAGTGCGCCGCCGACGAGCTGGGCGATGACGTAGGCGACGAAGTCGCCGGCGCTCAGGGCACCGCGCATCCATGCGCCGAGCGAGACGGCCGGGTTGAGGTGTGCGCCGGAGAGGTGCCCGGTCGCGTAGATCAGCACCATCAGGGCGAAGCCGATGGCGAGGGGCGCGAAATCGCCGGCGTTGTTGATCGCTGCGACGATGGCGAAGACGAACAGGAATGTCGCAAGGGCCTCGGCGACCGCATTCCGCACGGTACCAGTCATGTCGACTCTCTTTCTTGGAGCATCGGAACTTCTTTGATGGTGTCCATTATGTCAAAGCGGTGGATCGGAGCCAGGAGGGATATGCGGTGCGGCCCCGACGCCCGCTTCGGCGGGCGGGGCTCGGATTCGGCGTCGCGCGCACCTCCGCGCCTCACGCCGCCGGGTGCGCGCCTCCCTCGCCGGTGGTGTGCCCCTCCGGCTCGATCTGCAGGGTGACGTGCTCCGTGTCGAAGTGCTCGTGCAGGCAGGCGCGCAGCTCGTCGAGGATCGCGTGGTAGTCGTGTTCGCTCCACACAGCGTCGGTCACAGTGACGTGCGCGGAGAACGCGGGAACGCCCGACGTGATGGTCCAGGCGTGCACATCGTGCACCTCGATGACACCGGGCACGGCGAGCATGTGGCGCTGCGCCGCATCGACGTCGACGTGCTTGGGCGAGGCCTCGAGCAGTACGTCGACCACGTCGCGCAGCAGACTGACGGCGCGGGGGAAGATGAGCAGGGCTATGAGGATCGAGGCGATCTGATCCACCGCGTTCCATCCGGTGAACAGGATGATGACTCCCGCGAGGATGACTGCGCCGGAGCCGAGCAGATCGCCGAGCACCTCGAGGTATGCGCCGCGCACGTTGAGGCTCTCCTTCTGGCCCGCCCGCAGGATGAGCAGCGAGACGAGGTTGGCCGCGGCGCCGATGACGGCCGCGATGAGCATGGGCCCCGAGTGCACCTCGACCTCGGTGCCGAACCGTGAGATCGCCTGCACGAGGATCACGACGGCGATGACCCCGAGCACGATGCCGTTGACCAGCGCGGCGAGCACCTCCACGCGCAGATAGCCGTACGTGCGCTTCGAGGTGGCGGGGAGCCCGGCGATGAGGCTCGCGATGAGCGCGATGGCCACCCCGGTCGCGTCGGTGAGCATGTGCCCGGCATCGGCGAGCAGCGACAGCGAGTTCGAGATGAGCGCGCCGATCACCTGCACCACGAACACGAGGAGGGTGATCGAGAGCACGAGGATCAGGCGCGTGCGGTGCTTGCCGGTCGCGGTGCCGGCCCCCTGCAGGCCGTGGTCGTGCGAGTGCCCGTGCCCGGCTGCCCGGGCGCCTGCGCCGGAACCGGCGCCCGGTCGCTCGGGGTGCCCCGCACTGAATTCGGCGTCGCAGGATTCGGCCGGCCCGGGCTCCTCGCTCATGCGGCCGACCATATCAATCCTTCCGCGCGTCCGGAGCGACCGAGCCGCTGAACCGCCTGAGTCGGAGGCTGTTGCCGACGACGAAGACGCTCGAGAACGCCATCGCCGCACCGGCGAGCATGGGGTTGAGCAGGCCGAGCGCCGCGAGCGGGATCGCCGAGACGTTGTAGGCGAAGGCCCAGAACAGGTTGCCCTTGATGGTGCCGAGCGTGCGGCGCGAGAGCCGGATCGCGTCGGCGGCGCTGCGGAGGTCGCCGCGCACCAGGGTGATGTCGGAGGCCTCGATGGCGGCGTCGGTGCCCGTGCCCATCGCGAGGCCCAGGTCGGCCTGCGCGAGCGCGGCGGCGTCGTTCACGCCGTCGCCGGCCATGGCGACCACCCGGCCCTCGCCCTGCAACTTCGAGATCACGTCGGCCTTGTCGCCGGGCAGCACCTCGGCGATGACCTGCTCGATGCCGACCTCGGCGGCGATCTGCCGGGCCACGGTGTCGTTGTCGCCGGTGAGCAGGATCGGGGTGAGTCCGAGCTCGCGGAACTGGCCGATCGCCTCGGCGCTCGTGGGCTTGACCCGGTCGGCGACCACGAGCACGCCGCGGATCCGCCCGTCCCACGCCACGAGCACCGCGGTGCGGCCGTGCCCCTCGGCCTCCGCCTGCGCGGCCGCGATCGCGGGGTCGAGCTCGATCGACCACTCCTCGAGCAGTGAGCGGCGGCCCACCAGCACGGCGTGCCCGTCGACGACTCCCGAGACGCCCTTGCCCTCCGTGTTGCGGAAGTCCTCCACGTCGGGCAGGTCGATGTCGAGCTCCTCCGAGGCGCCCTTCGCGATCGCCTGGGCGATCGGGTGCTCCGAGGCGTCCTCGAGCGCGCCGGCGAGACGCAGCAGATCGGAGCGCTCGGTGCCCTGTGCCGGGATCGCGTCGATCAGGGTCATCTTGCCCGTGGTGACGGTGCCGGTCTTGTCGAGCACGATCGTGTCGACGCGGCGGGTCGATTCGAGAATCTCGGGCCCCTTGATCAGGATCCCGAGCTGCGCGCCGCGGCCGGTGCCCACGAGCAGCGCGGTCGGCGTCGCGAGCCCGAGCGCGCAGGGGCAGGCGATGATGAGCACCGCCACCGCGGCGGTGAATGCGGAGGCGGCGGGGAAGCCCGCGCCGAGCCAGGCGCCCAGCGCCAGCACCGCGATGTCGATGGCGATCGGCACGAAGACGCCCGACACCCGGTCGGCGAGGCGCTGCACCTCGGCCTTGCCCGACTGCGCGTCCTCGACCAGCTTCGCCATCTGCGCGAGCTGGGTGTCGCCGCCCACGCGGGTGGCGCGCACGACGATGCGGCCGCTCGCGTTGACGGTCGCGCCCGTGACGGCGTCGCCGGGACCGGCCTCCACGGGCACGGACTCGCCCGTGAGCATGGAGGCGTCGATGGCCGCGAGACCCGAGACGATCACGCCGTCGGTGGCGATCTTCTCGCCCGGACGCACGATGAACTCGTCGCCCACCGAGAGCTGCTCGACGGGGATGCGCACCTCGGCGCCGTCGCGCATCACGGCCACGTCCTTGGCGCCCAGCTCGAGCAGGGCGCGCAGGGCGGCGCCGGCCTGACGCTTCGAGCGCTTCTCGAAGTAGCGCCCTGCGAGGATGAACATGGTCACGCCGGCGGCGACCTCGAGGTAGATGTTGCCCGCGCCGTCGGTGGGGCTCACGGACAGCTCGAACGGGTGGGTCATGCCGGTGACGCCCGCGGTGCCGAAGAACAGCGCGTAGAGCGACCAGAGGAAGGCCGCGCCGGTGCCCACGGATACGAGCGTGTCCATCGTCGCGGCGCCGTGCTTGAGGTTCATCCACGCCGCGCGGTGGAACGGCCACGCCGCCCACACGATGACGGGGGAGGCGAGCGCGAGCGATGCCCACTGCCAGTAGTCGAACTGCAGCGCCGGGATCATCGCCATGAGGATCACTGGCACCGACAGCACGATCGAGCCGATGAGGCGCTGGCGCAGCGCGACGAGCTCGTGGTCGGGGGCTTCTTCGTCGTCCCCGTCGGACCCGGATCCCGCACCCGGCTGCACGGGGGGCTTGGGCAGAGCCGCGGTGTACCCGGTCTTCTCGACCTCGGCGATGAGCAGGCCGGGATCGAAGTCGAGCGGCGCGCGCACCTTCGCCTTCTCGGTCGCGTAGTTGACCGTGGCCTCGACGCCGTCGATGCGGTTCAGCTTCTTCTCGATGCGCATCGCGCACGAGGCGCAGGTCATTCCGCCGATCTCGAGCTCGTAGCTGCGCTCTGCTGCGTCGCTGCCTGCGGGTTCGCTCACGGTCTGTGATGTCGACATGATCGGTGTCCTTCGCTGAAGCGGATGGGTGATGCTGAGGGCTCGGTGAGAGCGGCTCAGTGCGAGTCGTCGTGGTCGGCGCCTTCGGGGGCCTCGCCCTCGGCGGTCGTGAGTGCGAAGGCGGCGGTGTGCACCTCGTCGCCGACCTGGAAGTCGAAGGAGAGCAGGTAGCGGCCCGCCGTCGGCGCCTCGGTCGCGAAGTCGACGGTCGGTCCCGACATGTCGCCGGCCTCGGGCTCGTCGCCCTCCGGGTGCACGCGCAGGTAGGCGAGGTCGCCTTCGCGGAGGGCGACGAGATGGCCGAAGGCGCCCGGGTAGGGCTGCATCTCGGTCACGGGCTCGCCGTCGCGGGTCACCTCGAGCGAGAGGGTCGAGCTGCCGCCGACGACGAGGTCGCCGGTGAGCTCGACGTCGAAGCCGCCAGCCTGCGCGGTGCGCACGTCGTCGTGCCCGCCGGCCGCGGTCGCGGCGATGCGGGCTTCGACGGCAGAGGAGGGCACGACCGCTCCGGCGACGGCGAACGCGGCGCCGAACAGCACGACGAGGCCGAGGCCGTAGATGCCGAGGCGGGCAGGGGTGTTCATGGTGGGCGTTCTCTTTCTGCTGCGCTGCGGTCGGTCTGTGCCGGTGCGGAGACCCGGCGGGGAACGCGGGTCAGGCGCGGGCCGCCGCGTATCCCGCCTCGTCGACGGCGGCGAGCACGGCGGCATCGTCGACGGGGGCCTCAGCGGCGGTGCTCACCGAGAGGCGCCCGGTGCTCGCACTGACGGCGATCCCGATGACGCCGGGGATCTGCTCGACCTCGGCGCGGATCGCGACCTCGCAGTGCCCGCAGCTCATTCCGGTGACCTGGTATTCGGTGGTGGACATGTGCACTCCTTCCGGATCGGCGGACGGCTGGGTCCGCGAAGATGCTGGCACTCGGAAGTGTATACCCCAGGGGGGTATCTCGCAACGCTGAGTTCATCCTGATCGCGTGCGGAGGCAGCGGCGGGTCGCGACCTCGAGGCGCCGCGCGTCCGGGAAGTGCAGGATGCCGTCGAGCGGGCATACTCCCGATACGCTCGACGTATGCAATCCTCACCGCTGCGCGTCGGTTTCGTGATGCTGCACACCTCCCCGCTCGATGTGCCCGGCACGAAGGACGCCGGCGGGATGAACGTGGTGGTGCGTGCACAGGCGGACGCGCTGGCGCGCGCCGGCCACGACGTCACCATCTTCACCCGGCGGAGCGATCCCGCGCTGCCGCACCGTTCGGAGCTGCGCCCGGGCCTGACCGTGGTGCACCTCGACGCCGGACCCGCCCGCCTGCTCGCGAAGGGCGAGCACGAGGGGGTCATGGAGCAGTTCGGCGCCCTGCTCGATGCAGAGCTGCAGCGCAGCCCGGTCGACCTGCTGCACGCCGAGCACTGGTTCTCGGGTATCGCCGCGCTGCCCGCGGCGAAGAGCGCGGCGATCCCGCTCGTGCAGAGCTACCACTCCATCGCGGCGCCGCCGGAATCGCCGCTCGGCGAGGGTGAGCGCCCGGAGTCCCCCGGGCGGCTGGCGGGCGAGCGCAGGCTCGCGCACGAGGTCGACCTCGTGATCGCCGTGAGCGAGGCCGAGCGGCGCACCGTTATGGAGCGGCTGGACGGAGTCGACGATCGAGTGCGGGTGGTGCCCCTCGGCGTCGATACCGAGCTCTTCCACCCCTGCGCCACCCAGGAGTGCGCCGAGGATCGCGATTGGCTGAGCAGCGGTGGGCGTCCGGAGGTCATCGTCGTGGGCCGGCTGCACCCGCTGAAGGGCTTCGACCTGGTCATCGACGCGGTGGCGGCGATCGACCCGGATCGCCGACCCATGCTGCGTGTCGTGGGCGCACCGCCGCCCGACGGCGACGACTACGTGCGCGCGCTGCACGAGGCCGTGGCCCAGCACGGCATGCTCTGCACTACCGCGTTCGACGGCGCGCTGCGTCGGCGCGACCTCGCCGAGCGCATCCGCCGCGCAGGGATCATGCTCGTGCCGTCGCACTCTGAGACCTTCGGTCTCGTCGCGCTTGAGGCGGCCGCGTCTGGGGTGCCGGTGATCGCGCGTGATGCCGGAGGTCTGCGCGAGGCGGTGATCGACGGTGAGACGGGCATCCTCATCCCGGTCGAGCCCGGTGCCGGCGACGATCCGCGGGTGTGGGCCGAGACCATCGAGCGGCTGCTCGATGACGCCGAGCTGCGCGAGCGGATGGGTGCCACCGCGCGGGAGCACGCGCTGCGCCGCAGCTGGGACGCATCGGCCGAGCGGCTGCTCGAGGTCTATCGGGAACTGCTCGCGCGGTAGATCCCGCGCGTCGGCAATAGACCCGCGCGTCGGCAATGGACCCGGACCGTCGGCGCTGGACCCGGCCCGTCGGCGCTGGACCCGGCCCGTCCGCGCGAGCTCGCGCGCCAGTTGTTGTCACCAAACCTCGCGCGAGGGAGCAACTCCTGACGCGCCAACGAAGGTGCGGGTGCGGGTGCCGGACCTTCGACAAGTTCAGGGGTGGGTGCGGTGCGCGGGGCGTTGCGCCGATCAGATCGCGCCCGCCCTCCTCGCCGCGCCCGCCCTCCTCGCCGCGCCCGCCCTCCTCGCCGCGCCCGCCCTCCTCGGCGCGCTCGGCGCTCTCAGCGGGAGACGAGCGTGGTCTCGAAGGAGTAGAGGTCGGGCCGGTAGCAGTGGTGGCCCGCCTCGATGACGCGCCCGCCGTGGTCGAACGCCACGCGATCCATCGTGAGTAGCGGGCTGCCCTTGGCGATCTCGAGCAGCTCGTGCTCTTCGCCGTGGGTGCGTCGCGCGCCGATCACCTGGTTGGCGATCTTGATGGTGATCCCTCGTGCGCGCAGGATCTCGTAGAGGCCCTGCCGCTCGAGCTGCTCGATCGTGAGGTCTGAGAATTCCGGCGGAAGCAGGTTCTCCAAGATCGCCATCGGGGTGCCGTCGGCGCTGCGCAACCGTCGCAGCCGGGTGACCTCGGCGCCGGGGGCCACGTGCAGTCGCTGCGCGGTCTCCTCATCGGCGGGGATGCGCTCGAGCGAGAGCACGCGCGTCGACGGCGTATGCCCCACGCGCGTGAGATCCTCGTGGAGACTCGTGAGCTCGACCGGCCGGCTCACGCGCGCCTGCACCACCTGCGTGCCGATGCCGCGTCGCCGCACGAGCAGGCCCTTGTTGACGAGCTCCTGGATCGCCCGCCGCACCGTCGGGCGGGAGAGCCCGAGGCGCTCGCCGATGGATATCTCGTTCTCGAGGCGGGCGCCCGCCGGGATCACACCCTCGCGGATCGCGCGCTCGAGGCGGCTGGAGATCTGGAAGTACAGGGGTACCGGGCCGGAGCGATCGAGGTCGGTGAAGAGCTCGTCCGGCCACACGGGGGCAGTGCTCATGGTCCCTCCCTGGAACATCGAGCGGCGTTGATCGGCGGACCCGGCCACGCTTTGTGATGACAACCTTACCTCCTGCGGGCTTCGCGCGTGACGGGTCGACGGCGCGGCGCCGCGAAATCCGCGTGCGGGGCGCACACTTCGTGCTATTGTTAGGACAAATGCGCCGGCGCACTCCGCGCTGCGCGTCACCTCGGAAGGCGGGTAGCGAATGTCGGAACAACGGCGTCCTGATGACGTGCTGGTGATGGGCCGGCTGGGAGTCGATGTCTACCCGCTCCAGCAGGGCCCTCTCGAAGACGTCGAGAGCTTCGGCAAGTACCTCGGCGGCAGCGCAGCCAACGTCTCGGTGGCCGCCGCGAAGTACGGGCACTCGGCCGCGCTCGTGTCCCGCGTCGGCGACGATCCCTTCGGCCGCTACCTGCTGCGCGAGCTCAGCCGTCTCGGCGTCGATCCGCGCGAGGTGCGAGTCGATCCGGAGTACCCGACCCCCGTCACCTTCTGCGAGATCTTCCCGCCCGACGACTTCCCGCTCTACTTCTACCGCAAGCCGAAGGCGCCCGACCTGCAGATCGGGAGCGCCGACCTCGACCTCGATGCCGTGCGCGACGCCCGCATCTTCTGGTTCACGCTCACCGGTCTCAGCGAGGAGCCGAGCCGAGCCGCGCACCATGCGGCGCTCGAGGCCCGCGGTCGCCGGCAGCACACGGTCTTCGACCTCGACTACCGCCCGATGTTCTGGGCGGATCCCGCAGAGGCCACGGCCCAGGTGGCGCGTGCGATCGAGAACACGACCGTCGCCGTCGGCAACAAGGAGGAGTGCGAGGTCGCCGTGGGCGAGACCGAGCCCGATCGCGCGGCCGACGCGCTGCTCGAGCGCGGCGTCGAGCTGGCCATCGTGAAGCAGGGCCCCAAGGGTGTGCTGGCCAAGACCCGCGAGGAGCGGGTCGAGGTGCCGCCGCACCTCGTCGATGTCGTCAACGGCCTGGGCTCGGGCGACGCCTTCGGCGGGGCGCTCTGCCACGGCCTGCTCGAGGGCTGGGGCCTCGAGCGCGTCCTCCGCTTCGCCAACGTCGCCGGCGCGATCGTGGCCACTCGACTCGAGTGCTCCACGGCCATGCCCGACGCCACCGAGGTCGAAGCCGTACTGACGAAGGGAGCCTGAGATGGCGTTGGACTTCGAGCGTCTGCGCGAGCTGCGTGCCGCCGATCCCGCGGGCATCGGCCGCGCGCTCGCGGAGCGCAAGCGCCGCGAGGTGATCCGCGGCGACGGGCGCCTCTTCATCGTGGCGGCCGACCATCCGGCGCGCGGCGCCGTCGCGGTCGGCGCGGATCCCACCGCGATGGCCGACCGCTACGAGCTGCTCGAACGCATGGCGCTCGCCGTCTCCCGTCCGGGAGTGGACGGCGTGCTGGGCACCCCCGATATCATCGACGACCTCGCCGCGCTCGGTCTGCTCGATGACAAGATCGTGGTGGGCTCCATGAACCGCGGCGGGCTGCGCGGCGCCTCCTTCGAGATGGACGACCGGTACACCGCCTATGACGTCGAGGCGATGGTACGGCAGGGGATCGACTTCGCGAAGACCCTCATCCGCGTCGACCTGAACGACGCGGGCACCGCCGCCACGCTCGAGGCCACCGCCCGGGCCGTGAACGCCGCGGCCGCGGCCGGCCTGCCCATCATGCTCGAGCCCTTCATGAGCAACCGGGTCGACGGCAGGGTCGTCAACGACCTCTCGGCCGACGCCGTGATCCTCTCGACCGCCATCGCCTCCGGCCTCGGCAACTCGAGCGCCTACACCTGGATGAAGCTGCCGGTCGTGCCGGAGATGGAGCGCGTGATGGCGGCGACCACCATGCCGACCCTGCTGCTCGGCGGCGACAACGGCGGCGATCCCGACGAGACCTTCGCGTCCTGGGCCGAGGCGCTCGCGCTGCCCGGCGTGCGCGGTCTCACCGTGGGGCGCACCCTGCTCTATCCCCACGACGGCGACGTCGCCGCAGCCGTCGACACCGCCGCCCGCCTCGTGCACACTGACCTGTAGGGATTCCGCAATCCGCCGTCATCCTGCGCAAGCGTGCGTGTCGCAGGATCTCACCCCACTCGACCTGGATCCTGCGATCCGCTTCGCGGCCGCAGGATGACGAAGAAGGAGCAATCATGACCACCGAAACCCCCGTGATCCCGCACTGGATCGACGGCGCCCGCCGCGAGTCGGCGAGCGGCCGCACCGCGCCCGTCTACAACCCCGCGACCGGCGAGGTGCGGGCGCACGTCGCGCTGGCCGATGAGGCCGAGATCGCCGAGGCCATCGCGTCGGCGCACCGCGGCTTCGAGCTGTGGAGCGAGTTCTCCATGGCGAAGCGCCAGACCATCATCTTCACGTTCCGCGAGCTGCTGAACGCCCGCAAGGGCGAGCTGGCCGCGATCATCACCGCCGAGCACGGCAAGGTACTCTCCGACGCGATGGGCGAGATCCTGCGCGGCCAGGAAGTCGTGGAGCTCGCGACCGGCTTCCCGCACCTCATTAAGGGCGCCTTCTCCGAGAACGCCTCGACCGGCATCGACGTGTACTCGATCAAGCAGCCCATCGGCGTCGCCGGCATCATCTCGCCCTTCAACTTCCCCGCGATGGTGCCGATGTGGTTCTTCCCCATCGCCATCGCGGCGGGCAACGCGGTCATCGTGAAGCCGAGCGAGAAGGATCCCTCGGCGTCGCTGTGGCTCGCCGAGCTGTGGAAGGAGGCAGGCCTTCCCGACGGCGTGTTCACCGTGCTCAACGGCGACAAGCTCGCGGTCGACGGCCTGCTCACCTCGCCCGACGTGGCCTCGATCTCGTTCGTCGGCTCGACGCCCATCGCGCAGTACATCTACGAGACCGCCGCGAAGCACGGCAAGCGCGTGCAGGCGCTCGGCGGCGCGAAGAACCATATGCTGGTGCTGCCCGACGCCGACCTCGACCTCGTGGCCGACCAGGCGATCAACGCCGGATACGGCGCCGCGGGCGAGCGCTGCATGGCGATCTCGGTGGTGCTGGCCGTGGAGCCGGTGGCCGACGAGCTGATCGAGAAGATCACGGAGCGCATCGCGAAGCTCAACATCGGCAACGGCGCCTCGACGCCCGAGCCCGACATGGGGCCGCTCATCACCGATGTGCATCGCGACAAGGTCACGGGCTACATCGACATCGCCGAGCAGGACGGCGCGACGATCGTCGTCGACGGCCGCGACTTCGCGGTCGACGGTCACGAGGGCGGCTTCTTCGTCGGCCCCACGCTCATCGACAACGTCCCCACCACCTCGCGCGCCTACACCGAGGAGATCTTCGGCCCGGTGCTCGAGATCGTGCGCGTCAAGACCTTCGAGGAGGGCGTGAGCCTGATCAATTCGGGCGCCTTCGGCAACGGCACCGCGATCTTCACGAACGACGGCGGTGCGGCTCGCCGCTTCCAGCACGAGATCCAGGTCGGCATGATCGGCATCAACGTGCCGATCCCCGTGCCTGTGGCCTACCACTCCTTCGGGGGCTGGAAGGCGTCGCTCTTCGGCGACGCGAAGGCCTACGGCGTGCACGGCTTCGACTTCTTCACTCGCGAGAAGGCGATCACCAGCCGCTGGCTCGATCCCGCCGCGCACGGCGGCATCAACCTCGGCTTCCCGCAGAACGACTAGCACTACCCGTCACCAGGTGATGGGAAGAGTTCCCGTCATCCTGCGCGAGGAACGAGTCGCAGGATCTCACCGCGAGATCCTGGATACTGCGACTCGTTGCGCTCCGCTCGACCGACGACACTCCTGAGAGGGGAGACGAACATGACGCAGCAGGCCGAACGCTGGTTCCACCGCCGCGGCGAACTCGCCGAGGGCGGCTGGGAGACCGTGGTCGACGAGCGCATCCCGGGCTGGGAGCACACCGGCATTCGAGTGGGCAGACTCGAACCGGGCGCCTCGCTCGAGCTCGACGGCACCGGCGTCGAACGATTGATCGTCCCCCTCTCCGGCTCCTTCGCAGTGACGCACACCGAGAACGCGGCCGGTGGCGAGAGCGCCGAGACTGTCACCGAGCTGGCGGGCCGCGCCTCCGTCTTCGACGGCCGCACCGACATGCTCTACCTCTCGTCGGCGGCGACCGGCACGGTCACCGCCCGCTCCGAGGGCGAGAGCCGCTTCCTGGTCGCGACCTCGCCCACCGATACGGTCCGCCCCACCCGCTACCTGCCGGTGGACGAGATCCCCGTCGAGCTGCGCGGCGCAGGCGCCTCGAGCCGCCAGGTGCACAACTTCGGCCGCAAGGAGGTGCTCGACGCCGCACGCTTCATCGTGGTGGAGGTGATCACGCCGGCCGAGAACTGGTCGTCGTACCCGCCGCACAAGCACGACGAGCACATCCCCGGCCACGAGTCGCAGCTCGAGGAGATCTACTACTTCGAGCTGGCCCCGACGAAGGAGGCACCCGCGGGCGTCGATCCCGAACGCGCCTTCGGCATGTTCAGCTCGTACTCCTCGCCGGCCGGGCACCTCGAGATCGACTCGCAGGTGAAGACCGGAGACGTCGCGCTCGTGCCCTACGGCTACCACGGGCCCGCGGTCGCGGCTCCGGGCTACGACATGTACTACCTCAACGTGATGGCCGGACCCGATCCCGATCGCAGCTGGCTCATCAGCGATGACCCGGCCCACGGCTGGGTGCGCGACACCTGGGAGGGGCAGCAGCTCGATCCCCGGCTCCCCTTCGAACCGGATCGCTAGACCCGTCGTTCTGCGCGAGCGAAGAGAGATCCTGCGACTCGCGAGCTCGCGCAGGATGACGAGAGAACCGAGACCCTGCGACTTCGCGCAGGATGACGAGAGACCACCCCGCAAGGAGACACCGATGACCACCCGCCGCATGACCGTCAGCCAGGCGCTCGTCGAGTTCCTGGCGAACCAGTGGACCGTCGACCGCGCCGCCGACGGCAGCGAGATCCGCGAGCGCACCATTCCGGGCATGTTCGGCATCTTCGGCCACGGCAACGTCGCCGGTGTGGGTCAGGCGCTGAAGCAGTGCAACGCCCTGAACCCCGATCTGATGCCCTACTACCAGGCCCGCAACGAGCAGGCCATGGTGCACCAGGCCGTCGGCTACGCCCGCATGCATCGGCGCCGCGGCACGTACGCCTCCGCGGCGTCGGTGGGCCCCGGCGCCACGAACCTGCTCACGGGCGCGGCGCTGGCCACCACCAACCGTCTGCCGGCTCTGCTGCTGCCGAGCGACACCTTCGCCACGCGCGTCGCCGATCCGGTGCTGCAGCAGCTGGAGCAGCCGCACGACATCGGCCTCACCGTCAACGACGCGTTCCGCCCGGTCTCGAAGTTCTTCGACCGGGTGCAGCGCCCGGAGCAGCTGTTCTCGATCGCGCTCGCCGCGATGCGCGTGCTCACCGACCCCGCCGAGACGGGAGCGGTCACCATCGCGCTGCCGGAGGACGTGCAGGCGGAGGCCATGGACGTGCCGCTCGAGTTCCTGCAGCCCCGCGAGTGGCGCATCCGCCGGCCCCTGCCCGAGCGCGACGTGCTCGCCCTCGCGATCGAGGCGATCCGCGCGGCGAAGCGCCCGTTCATCGTGGCCGGTGGCGGGGTGCTGTACTCCGATGCCGAGCAGCAGCTGCGCGAGTTCGTCGAGGCGACGGGCATCCCGGTCGGCTCCTCGCAGGCCGGCGGCGGTGTGCTCGATTGGGACCACCCGCAGTACCTGGGCGGCGTCGGCGCGACCGGCACGCTCGCGGCCAACCGGCTCGCCGCCGAGGCCGACCTCATCATCGGCATCGGCACCCGGTACAGCGACTTCACCACGGCCTCGCGCACGGCGTTCCAGAACCCGGACGCGCGGTTCGTGAACATCAACGTGGCGTCGTTCGACGCCTACAAGCACGGCACGCAGATTCCCGTGATCGCCGACGCCCGCGAGACGCTCCTCGAGCTGATCGGTGCCGTTGACGGCAGTGCCCACGGAAACGGGGCGGCCGGGGATCTGCGTGTCGACCCCTCCTATGCCGAGCGCATCGCGCGCGAGAAGGCGGAGTGGGACGCCGCCGTGGACGAGGCCTTCGCCCCCTCCGGCCTCGCGCTGCCGGGCCAGCCCGAGATCATCGGGGCGGTGCAGCGGGCGTCGGCACCCGAGGACGTCATCGTGCAGGCTGCGGGATCGCTGCCCGGCGACCTCCACAAGCTGTGGCGCGTGCGCGACCCGCTCGGCTACCACGTCGAGTACGCGTACTCGTGCATGGGCTACGAGATCGCCGGCGGGCTCGGCGCGAAGCGCGGACTGCTGGCCGCGGGCGACGACCGCGACGTGATCGTGATGGTGGGCGACGGCTCGTACCTGATGCTCAACACCGAGCTCGTCACGGCGGTCGCCGAGGGCATCAAGCTCATCGTGATCCTCATTCAGAACCACGGCTACGCCTCGATCGGCCACCTCTCCGAGACCGTCGGATCGGAGCGCTTCGGCACCTGGTACCGCTCCTACGACTCGGAGGCGAAGAACTTCCAGGGCGACGAGATCCTGCCCGTCGACCTCGCGATGAACGCGCGCAGCTACGGAATGGACGTCATCGAGGTGGATCCCGGGGCCTCCGCGATCACGGATCTGCAGGCCGCGATCGCGCAGGCGAAGGCGTCGGATCGCGCCACCTTCATCCACATCAACAGCGACCCGCTGATCTACGCGCCCGACGGCGCGGGCTGGTGGGACGTCCCCGTGCCGCAGGTGTCGACGCTCGAGTCGACGCAGCGCGCCCGCGCGGAGTACGAGCGGCAGGTCGCCGCGCAGAAGCCGCTGCTGGGGTAGTCGCTGCCGGCCTGGCTGCTGTGCCGGGTGAGCTGTTGCTGGCCCAGCTGTTGCTGGTCTGGTTCTTGTCGACCGGCTGCTGCCGCCGTTCGTGTGGGATCTGCAGAAGATATGGCCGATCCCGGGCAGAATCGCATGTCTTCTGCAGATCCCATATCTTCTGCCGGCCCTCAGCTGCGGCGAATTTGGCTTATTGTCCTATCAAAGTCAGGTTTCGAGGGTAGACTGTTGCGGTACCGAGACGTCACGAGAAAGCGCGTGAGCAGATGAGCAACGAAGCAGTCGACAACCCGGGCCTGCGCATCGGCACGGCCCCCGATTCGTGGGGCGTCTGGTTCGCCGACGACCCGAAGCAGGTGCCCTGGGAGCGCTTCCTCGACGAGGTGGTGGCCTCCGGGTACGAGTGGATCGAGCTCGGCCCGTACGGCTACCTGCCGACCGATCCGCATCAGCTCGAGGACGAGCTCGGCACGCGCGGGCTGAAGCTCTCGGCCGGCACCGTCTTCACGGGCTTCCACAAGGGCGAGGAGCAGTGGCAGCGGGCGTGGGATCAGGCGCTCGCCGTCGCCGGCCTCGCCTCGCAGCTGGGGGCGCAGCATCTCGTCGTGATCCCGGACCTGTGGCGCAGCGACGCGACGAGCGAGGTGCTCGAGCCGCGCACGCTCTCGGATGAGCAGTGGCGGAAGCTCGGCGCGGGCCACGACCGCCTGGGCAAGGCGCTGCTCGAGGAGTTCGGCATGCGGCAGCAGTTCCACTCCCACGCCGACAGCCACATCGGCACCACCCGTGAGGTGCTGCGCTTCCTCGACGAGACCGACCCGCGCTACACCAACCTCTGCCTCGACACCGGCCACTTCGCCTACTACGGCGGCGACAACGTGAAGCTCATCGAGGAGCGCCCCGAGCGCATCGGCTACCTGCACCTCAAGCAGGTCGATCCCACGCTGCTCTTCGACGTGCTGAAGAACGACGTGCCGTTCGCCGAGGCGGTCGCCGAGGGCATCATGATCGAGCCGCCGCACGGCATTCCGGATCTCGCCCCGATCATCGAGGCCGTCGCCAGGATCGATCCCGACATCTTCGCGATCGTCGAGCAGGACATGTACGGCTGCGACGTCGACCGGCCGTTCCCCATCGCCCGGCGCACCCGCGAGCACATCTTCGGCTGCACGCACCTGGCGCGGACGTAGCGCCCCGCCCGCGCGAACGCCCCGTCCGTGTCCCGCGCGAACGCCCCACCCGTCATCCTGCGGAAGCAGCCCACCCCCGTCATCCTGAGGAAGCAGCCCACCCCCGTCATCCTGCGCGAGCGAAGCGAGTCGCAGGATCCAGGCCCACACGACGAGATCTTGCGACGCACTCCGTTTGCGCAGGACGACAAAAGAAGTTGAGGACACACCAATGACCGAAGACCTCCGCATCGCCGTGGTCGGCGCCGGCATGATGGGCGCCGACCACGTGGGGCGCATCACCCACCGCATCGCGGGCGCCCGCGTCTCCGCGATCGTCGAACCCGACGGCGGCCGCGCCGGGGCGGCCGCGCAGTACGCGCCGGGATCCGCCGCGTTCGCGAACATCGAGGACGCGATCGCCGCCGACGCGATGGACGCCGTGCTCATCGCCACGCCGGGGCAGTTCCACGCCCCCGTGCTGAAGCCCGCGCTCGACGCGCGGCTGCCGATCCTGTGCGAGAAGCCGCTCACCCAGGACTCGGCCTCCTCGCTCGAGATCCTCGAGCTCGAGCAGCAGATGGGCCGGCCGCACATCCAGGTGGGCTTCATGCGCCGCTTCGACGCCGAGTACCAGGCGCTGCGCAAGCTCGTCGTCTCGGGCGAGAGCGGCGAACTGCTCATGGTGCGCGCCCTGCACCGCAACCCGTCGGTGCCCGAGAGCTACACGAACGACATGCTCATCACCGACTCGGTGGTGCACGAGTTCGACGTGGTGCCGTGGCTCGCGGGATCCCGCGTCGTGAGCGTCGAGGTGAAGCACCCGCGCCGCAACTCCCTCGCCCCCGAGCGGCTGAGCGAGCCGATCCTCGTGATCATGGAGCTCGAGAACGGCGTGCTCGTCGACGTCGAGATGAACGTGAGCGTGCAGTTCGGCTACCAGGTCGCCACTGAGGCGGTGTTCGAGCGGGGCATCGCCCGCATCGGCCAGCCCTCGGGCCTGCAGCGCTGGGACGCGGGGTACTTCCGCGTGAAGGATCACGAGAGCTTCGTGACGCGCTTCGCCGCCGCCTACGACGCACAGATTCAGCGGTGGGTCGACGCGGTGCGTCGCGGCGACCTCATCGACGGCCCCAACGCGTGGGACGGCTACCTCGTCGCCCTCTCCTGCGAGGCCGGCGTCAAGGCGCTGCACGGCGGCGGCATCGTGCCCGTCGAGGCGCCCGAGCGCCCCGCCTTCTACGCCTGACCGCACCCGGCGGATCCGCCCGTCATTCTGCGCGCAGTGCGCAGAATCCAGCACCGAGATCCTGCGACTTCACGCAGGATGACAGCACAGCAAAGGAGCCCCCATGGTCCGTATCGCCCTCGATCCCACGCCCTACAACGACTCGGTGCACCTGCTCGACTTCCCCGACCTGGTCGCGCGGCTCGGCTACGAGTACCTGCAGCTCACCCCGAGCCCCGATTTCGGGCGGCACTTCCACCACCCGAAGGTCGACAGCGGCATGATCGCGAAGCTGAAGAAGCGCGCGCGCGACGCCGGGGTGACCTTCACCTCCGTGCTGCCGGTGCAGCGCTTCGGCGGTCCGGAGGAGCACCAGCTGCAGGCCGCGATCCGCAACACGACCCGGTACATCGAGATCGCGGCCGAGCTCGAGGCGCCGATCGTGAACACCGAGTTCTCGGGCCGGCCCGAGCGCGAGGAGGAGTCGGAGAACTGCTTCTACCGCGCGATGGACGCGCTGATCCCGGTGCTCGAGCGCGAGGGCGTCACGCTCAACTTCGACCCGCACCCCGACGACTTCGTCGAGGACGGGCTCGAGGCGTGGCGCATCATCCGGGGCCTCAACACCGATCGTGTCGGCTTCGTCTACGTGGGATCGCACACCTTCCACATGGGCGACCGCGCGACCACGCTGCTGCCCGAGATCGGCGACCGCCTGGGAGCGGTGTACACGGCCGACACCTTCGACCACAATCGGTCGAACGGGCTGCGATACATCACCAACCCGCCCGGCAACGCCGTGCGCGTGCATCAGCACCTGGCGATCGGCGACGGCGACGTGGACTGGGCCGAGCTCTTCGGCGTGCTGAAGCAGACGGGCTACCTCGACCGCGAGGACGCGCTCATCGTCTCGAACGTCTTCGCCGAGGACGAGCGCGCCGACGAGATCTCGCGGTTCCAGCTCGCGAAGATCAGGGAGCTGATCGCCGCGGCCTGATCCCGCCGCGATCCGGCCGCCGCCGCGACGGCGAACCCGACGCGCCGCCTCAGCCCACCAGCAGGTAGACCGCGCCGAGGACCGTGCAGGCCACGACGGCCCACTCGAAGGTGCGCTGCTCGATGCGCAGGGCGATCCAGCGCCCCACGAAGGCCCCTGCGAATACGCCGGGCACGAGCACCAGGTCGAGCAGCAGCGTGCTCGGGGTGATGAGCCCGAGGCCCACCGAGACGGGCACCTTCGCGAGGTTGATCACCGCGAAGAACCACGCCGCGGTGCCGAGGAACGCCTTCACGGGGAAGCGGGCGGCGATGAAGTACATCGACATCACTGGGCCGCCGGCGTTCGCCACCATGGTGGTGAAACCGCCGAGCGAGCCGTAGCCGATGCGGGCCGCGCGGCCCGATCCCGGACCCCCGGCCGAGACGGTGCGCCGCCGCTGCCACAGCGTGAACGCGATGATCAGCAGCAGGATCACGCCGATGACTCGCCGCACCCACCCGTCGTCGGCGAAGGCGAGGAAGAGGGCGCCGGCCACGACGCCGGCGACCACGGCGGGGATGAGCCTGACGAGCGTCGCCCAGTCGGCGTGCCGCCGATAGCTGAGCAGGGCGAAGACGTCGCCGACGATGAGCAGCAGCAGGAGCGCTCCGGTGGAGGCCTTTGCGGGCAGGATCGCGGCGAACACGGCGATGGAGAGCGTGTTGATGCCGGGCAGCGCGGTCTTCGAGACGCCGACGAGCACCGCCGCGAGGGCCAGCAGCGCCCAAGCGACGGGGGCGAGATCCGGGATCAGCGACGTCACGGGCCCACCCTACCCGAAGAGCGAGTTTGTTGTTATGTAACGACATTGTTACCCTGGGTGGAACGCTCCATTGCAATCGGAGCGTCAGCTTGACGAAGGAGTCCCATTGGCCTCAGGAACGATCGATCCGAGTAGAACGACGCTGCCCTCGCTGACCGACGGTCCGCACCGCAAGCGGCTCGGCGTCGTCGCGCTGATCGCGACCTTCGGAGGCCTGCTGTTCGGCTACGACACGGGTGTCATCAACGGCGCGCTGCGCCCGATGGCCGCCGAGCTGGGGCTCAACCCCTTCACCGAGGGTGTCGTCACGAGCTCCCTGATCTTCGCCGCCGCGATCGGCGCCATGTTCTGCGGGCGCCTCGCCGACGGCTGGGGGCGCCGCAAGACGATCATCCTGCTCGCCGTGCTGTTCTTCGTCGGCACCGTCTTCGTCGTCGCCGCCCCGGGTCTCACCGTGCTCGTGATCGGCCGCATCCTGCTCGGTCTCGCCGTGGGCGGCGCCTCAACCGTGGTGCCCGTGTTCCTCGCCGAGATGGCACCCTACGAGATCCGCGGCTCGCTCGCGGGCCGCAACGAGCTCATGATCGTGGTCGGCCAGCTCGCGGCATTCGTCGTCAACGCGATCATCGGCAACACCCTCGGGCATCTCGACGGCGTGTGGCGCATCATGTTCGCCATATGCGCGCTGCCGGCCATCGCGCTGTTCTTCGGCATGCTGCGGGTGCCCGAGTCGCCGCGCTGGCTCATGGAGAAGGGGCGCGAGGCCGAGGCGCTCGCGGTGCTGAGGTCAGTGCGCTCCGAGGATCGGGCGGTCGCCGAGATGCGCGATCTCGAGCGCATCGCCGCGGAGGAGGCCGGCGAGACCCGCCTCGGCTGGCGCGCGATCTTCTCGAATCGCAACCTGCTGAAGATCCTGCTCATCGGCGTGGGCGTGGGCATCGCCCAGCAGCTCACCGGCATCAACTCGATCATGTACTTCGGGCAGACCGTGCTCGTGGAGTCGGGTTTCGACGAGCGCGCCGCGCTCGTGGCCAACATCGCCCCCGGCGTGATCGCCGTCATCGGCGCCGTCATCGCGCTCGCCATGATGGACCGCTTCGATCGCCGCAAGACGTTCATCACCGGCCTCGCGCTCACCACGAGCAGCCACCTGCTCATCGGCCTCGCCTCGATGGCGCTGCCGGTGGGCCACCCGCTGCGCCCCTGGGTGATCCTCTTCCTCGTGGTGCTGTTCGTGGGATCGATGCAGACCTTCCTGAACGTGGCCGTGTGGGTGTACCTGTCCGAGATCTTCCCCCTGCACATGCGCGGCTTCGGCATGGGCTTCTCGGTCTTCATGCTGTGGGTGACGAACGGCTTCCTGTCGCTGTATTTCCTGTCGCTCGTCGACGCCGTGGGGATCACCGGCACCTTCTACCTCTTCGCGGCCGTGGGCCTGGTGGCGCTGCTCTTCGTGTGGAGGTTCGTGCCCGAGACGCGCGGACGCACCCTCGAGGAGCTCGAGGAGGACGTGACGACCGGCGCGATATACCTGCTCGAGAAGTAGCCGGCCCTCCTGCACGCCCCGGCCCACGCCCCGGCCCCCGCACGCGGCAGACGAGTACGGGGGCCGCGGCGCGACCGCGTGCTCTACTCGGGGAAGATCTGCCCCACGGCCTCGCGCTTCTCGGCCTGGAAGCCGTCCTCGGCGCGGCCGAGCGCCCAGTAGGCCGAGAGCGAGAGCGCGCGGCGGTCGATGCCCCAGTCGTCGTGCAGCAGCGCGCGCAGGCCCTTGATCGATTCGCGCTCGCCGTGGGCGAAGACCTCCGGCAGCACTTCGGGCCGGGGCAGGGCGCGCGCGGCCTCGAGAAGCACGGTGCCGTGCACCGCCGCCTCGCCCGCCGGGGAGTTCCGGTGCAGCCAGCGCACCTCGATGCCCGCGTGATGCGCCAGCTCGATCTCGTCGTCGGCGTCGCCGACCTCGATGAGCGCGAGTCCCTCCGCCTCCGCGGGCATGGCCTCGAGCGCGGCCGCGATGGCCGGGAGGGCCGACTCGTCGCCGAGCAGCAGCCGCGGGATCGCCGGGTCGGTCGACGGCGCGAACTGCCCGCCCGGCCCCGAGAGCGAGACCAGATCGCCCGGCTCGGCCGCCGCTGCCCAGGGCCCGGCGATGCCCTCGTCGCCGTGGACCACGAAGTCGACCGCCATCGTCCCCGCATCCTCGTCGATCGAGCGGATCGTGTAGGTGCGCCGCACCGGCAGGTCCTCGAGCGGCAGGATCTCGCGGAGCGCCTCGAGGTCGTACGGCGGGGTCAGCCCGAGCTCGGGCTTCGCGAAGAGCATCTTCACGTACTTGTCCGTCTTCGCGATCCGCTCCGGGTCGGCTTCGCCCACGAACGCGGCGAAGTCCTCCCCGCCGAGGTGCACGCGCACGAGATGCGGACTCACCTGCTCGGTGCGGTCGACGGTGAAGACGCGCTGGGGGCCGCCGCGACGACGCGCGGGGGTGGTGGTTTCGCTCATCCCCTCACCGTACTCCGGATCGAGCCGCGGATTCCAGCATCATCTGATGATGAAGCCGGATGGTGCCGACGCCCCCGAGCGGCCTACGCGTCGAGCGCGGCGTCGGCGTCGCGCAGCACCCGCGCAGCCACCTCGAGCCCCTCGATGCGGCTGAGCGAGACGTCCTCGTGCTCGATGTTCACCCACATCGCGGGGTCGACCTCTCGGAGCGCCCGCAGGAACTCGGTCCAGTACGCGGTGTCGTGGCCCTTGCCGAGTGCCACGAAATCCCACGCCGACTGCTTCGGCCACTCGTTGGCCCACTCGTCGCCGCCCAGGTTGGTGCGGGGCTCGTCGGCGGAGAGGCGGCGGAAGGAGTTGTCGAGAACGCCGTTGAGCCGCGCGAACTCGGGGTTGACGCGCACGTCCTTGGCGGCGGCGTGGAAGACCAGCTCGCCGAGGTGGCGCACCACGGCCACGGGATCCATCTGCTGCCAGAACAGGTGCGAGGCGTCGAGCTCGACGCCCACGTGGGTGGCGCCGGTGAGCTCGATGAGCTTGTGCACGTCGGCCGAGTTGAACACGACGTTCTGCGGGTGCAGCTCGAGCGCCACCTTGACGCCGTGGTCGGCGGCGAAGCGGTCGATCTCGCGCCAGAACCTCGCGGCGACATCCCACTGGTAATCGAGCACGTCGAGCGCGGCCGAATTCCAGGCGTTGACGACCCAGTTGACGACGGTCGCGCCGGGCTCGCCGCCGGGCAGGCCGGACATCGTGACCACACGATCCTGCCCCAGGCGCGCGGCCAGCTCGATCGAGCGGCGCACGTCGGCCGCGTGCGCGTCGCCGATGAGCGGCTTCGGGTGCAGCGGGTTGCCGTTGCAGTTGAGGCCGGCGATCGAGACGCCGGTGCCCTCGAACTGGCCGAGGAACTCGTCGCGGGCGGCGTCGGAGGCGAGGACGTCGTCGCGGTTCGGGATGTGGACCGGCGGCAGGAAGCCCCCGGTGTTGAGTTCGATGCCGGCGAGGCCGAGGCCGCGCACGACCTCGATGGCCTCGGGGAGGCTGCGGTCGTGCAGGATCGCGTTGTAGACGCCGAGTTTCATGGGTCAGTCCTCCTTCACGGTGACGGTTGCGCCGCGCTGGGCGGCGGATGCGGCGACGGCGGCGAGGAACTCCATGTTGTGCACGCCGTCGTCGAAGCTCTTGCAGCGGGGGAGCGACTCGGCCTCGGGGATCCCGGCGACCTCCTCGAGGAACGCGCGGGCCTGGTGCACGAACAGGTCGTTCTGACCGATACCGACGCCCGGGGCGTCCATGGCCCAGCCGCCCGCGTAGTGGGGGTGGGCGGGGCCGAGCGGCACAGTGCGATAGCCGGCGAGGTCGCCCTGCTCGTCGTGCAGCATCACCTCGACCTGGCCGGGGTTCGTCTGCGACCAACGGGCGGCGCCCTTCGAGCCGAAGATCTCGAGGACGAGGTCGTTCGGGTGGCCCGCGGCGACGCGCGACACCTCGAGCGTGCCGACGCAGCGCGCGAAGCGGGCGTTGAAGGTCGCGTAGTCGTCGTTCTCGACGGGCGCGAGCTCGTCGCTGACGTTGCCGCGGGTGTGACCCACTACGGCGCCGAGCGGCTTGGGGCGCTCGGCAATCGAGGTGTGGAAGCGGCCGCCGGAGACCTCCTGCACGTCGCCGCAGAGGTGCTCGGCGATGTACGAGAGGTGGCTGCCCACGTCGCCGAGGGCTCCGGATCCCGCGGGGCCCTGGTAGCGCCAGCTCATGGGAGCGTCGGGGCGGCAGCCGTAGTCGGTCCAATAGCGGCCCGAGAAGTGCAGCATCTCGCCGAGGCGGCCGTCGTCGATGAGCTTGCGGATGAAGGCGATGCCCGGGGCGCGGAGGTAGCTGTAGCCGATGCGCGCGAGCGTGCCCTTCGCGTCTGCGGCGCGGGCCGCATCGGCCATCGCGCGCGCGTCTTCGATCGTGTCGCTGAGGGGCTTCTCGCAGAGCACGTGCTTGCCGGCGGCGAGCAGCGCCTCGACGATCTCGCGGTGCAGGAAGTTCGCGACGACCACGCTGACCACGTCGATCGAGGGGTCGTCGACGAGGGCGCGCCAGTCGGCGTCGTGCCGTTCGAAGCCGTAGCGCGCCGCGGCCTCGCCGCCGAGTTCGACGTTGATGTCGGCGATCGAGACGAGGCGGATCTGCGGCAGCGTTGGCTTGTAGAGCGTCGATGCCGCGCGGTAGGCGGCCGCGTGGGCCTTGCCGGCCATGCCTGCGCCGATGACGGCGACGCCGAGTGAGGCGGTCATGGGAGGTCCTTTCGAGATGTGAGCCGAGCGGCCGGAGCGTGAGCATACGGGGTCGGGTGGAGCGCAGGATCGCCCGCGTGATTCCGCTCGACGACTACGTTGGAGCGCTCCAACATAGGTCACGCTAACCTTGATGGGGCCGCGCTGTCAATGCGAAACACCGGAGAGCATTCCGAGCCCCGATCCCGCCGGAGCATCGGCGGTGCGCACGAGAGGAGCCGCGCGTGAGCAAGTCGCCCACCATCTACGACGTCGCCGAGCGCGCCGGCGTGTCGAAGTCGCTCGTCTCCCTCGTGCTGCGCGGATCCCCTCGCGTGAGCGACGAGAAGCGCGACGCGGTGCTCGCCGCGGTCGCCGAGCTCGACTACACGCCCAGCCGGCTGGCCGCCGGCCTCGCCGGAACGCGCACCCGCAGCATCGGCGTGGTGATCGACGAGTTCGAGAACCTCTGGTTCGCCCCGGCGCTGGCCGGGCTGCGTTCCGCGCTCGGTGCGGGCGGGTACAGCCTGAGCGTCGCCGATGCGTCGTTGAACGCGCACCTGGGGCTCGATCCGCTCGAGGTGTTCCGCTCGCTGCGGGTCGACGGGGTGGTGCTGGCCGGCGAGGTGCCCGAGGCGGCGGTGAAGCGGCTGACCGTGCCCGCGGTCGTGCTCGGCACGCGTGCGCTCGAGCTCCCGAACGCCCCGCTGATCGCGAGTGATGAGCGTATGGGCGGGCGGCTCGCCACGGCGCACCTCGCCGAACTCGGGCACCGCGAGATCGCGTGCGTCACGGGTCCGGGTGCGAGCGCGGCGGCGCGCGAGGCGGGGTATCTCGCCGAGATGCGGGATCGCGGCCTGGTGCCGCGGGTGGTGCGCGCGGCACAGACGACCGAGGCGGCGGCGCGCGAGGTCGCGGTGGAGTTGTTCGCGGCGGGAGGATCCGGTGCTGCCGTCGCGGCGTCCGATGGACCCCGAGCCGCTGCTTCCCCGTCGCCCGGAACCGACCCTGCGCCCACGGCCGTGTTCGCGGTGAACGACCCGATGGCCGTCGGTGTGATCGGCGCGGCACGGGATCACGGCCTCGAGGTGCCCCGCGGCCTGTCGGTCGTCGGCTACGACGACTCGCCGCTGGCGGCGTACGAGTTCATCTCACTCACCTCGGTGAGCGGCGATCCGCGGGAGCTGGGCGAGGCGGCGGGCCGGGCCCTCGTAGCGCTGCTCGAGGGTGACGCCGATCCGGATCCCGGCCCCGAAAGCCTGTTCACCCCGCGGCTTTCGGTGCGCGGATCCGCGGCAGCGCCCCGCGCCTGAGTCGGGGTTCGGGTCGTGCCGGAACAGGTCGCACCGGAACGGCCGGGGCCGCGGTTCTGCCCTCGCCCTCCCTCCCGCTCGCGCACGATCTTCGCGCGCCAGTAGTTGCTGCCTCCCGGCAGTTTTGGTGACAACTACTGACGCGCGAAGAGCGAGCGGGCACGGGGCGCTCGCGTCTGCGGCGGATCGCCGGATGCCTCTGCGGCGATCCCTCGCTTCGGGCCGGCCCAGACCCTATACTGATTAAGACGTATTGTCTTATCAAATAGAGCTACGGGCTCGGGGTACGGGGGCGCGGCGCCCGATCCCGGCCCTGACTCCGGCACCGACCCAGAGGACACCGCAATGACGCAGACTCCCGTCCGCCTCGGACTCATCGGCACCGGCCGTATCGGCCAGGTGCACGCCGCGAGTATCGCGGCCGCCCCCGATGCGGCGCTCGCCTGGGTCGCCGACCCGTTCGTGGACGGGGCCCGCGGTGTGGCGGAGCGCTTCGGCGGCACCGCGACCGAATCGGCGGAAGAGCTCATCGCTGCCGGCGCCTCCGGCGAGCTCGACGCGGTGCTCATCGCATCCCCCACACCCACCCACGTCGACCTCATCGAGGCCTCGGTGCGCGCCGGCCTGCCGGTGCTCTGCGAGAAGCCGATCGACCTCGACATCGCCCGGGTCGACGCGCTGCGCCCGCTCGTGCAGTCGAGCGGCGTGCCCGTGGCCCTCGGCTTCAACCGCCGCTTCGACCGCGACTTCGCGGCGGTGCGGGATCGCGTGGCCGCCGGCGAGATCGGCGAACTCGAGCAGCTCATCATCATCAGCCGCGACCCGGCCGCCCCGCCCGCCGACTACGTAAAGGTCTCGGGCGGCATCTTCCGCGACATGACCATCCACGACTTCGACATGGCGCGCTTCTTCCTGCCCGACATCGTCTCGGTCAGCGCCACCGGCACGCAGGCCTTCGACCCGGGCGCGCGCGAGCACGGCGACTTCGACACCGCCGTCACGACGCTGCGCACGGCATCGGGGGCGGTCGTCACGATCGTCAACTCGCGCCACAGCGCCATCGGATACGACCAGCGCCTCGAGGCTTTCGGGGCGACGGGCATGCTGCAGGTGGCGAACGCGCCCACGAGCCTCGTCAGCGCCTCCACCGCCGACGCGGTCGACGCGAAGCCGGCCTTCGGCGCGTTCTTCCTCGAGCGCTACGCCCAGGCCTACGCCGACGAGCTGCGCGAGTTCGTGAAGCTCGTGCGCGGCGAGGCCTCGACCAGCCCCACCTTCGAGGACGGTCGCGCCGCGCTGATCCTCGCCGACGCCGCACAGCGCTCCGCCGCCGAGGGCGTCGCGGTCGCCGTCGCGCTCTGAACCGGGCGCCCCGGGCGCCGATCCCGCACTGTTCGAGAGGACCCCACGATGACCTATCGCCTCGCCGCCTGCGCGGAGATGCTCTTCCCCGAGCTGCCGTTCGCGGAGCGCGTGCGCCGCATCCACGACCGCGGCTTCCTCGTCGAGATCTGGGACTGGAGCACGAAGGATCTCGCGGCGCTCGCCGCGACGGGCGCCGAATTCTCGTCGATGACCGGGTACCTGCGCGGCGACCTCACCACCGACGCGGGCCGCGCCGAGCTCATCGCCACCGCGAAGGAGTCGCTGCGCGCCGCCGAGGTCATCGATTCGCCGCGCCTCAACCTGCACGGCACCGGGCTCGGCGAGGGCGGCCTGCCGGTCGTGCCCCGCGAGAGCGTGAGCGGCGAGGACTGGATCCGCGCCGCCGACACGCTTCGCGAGCTGGCCGCGCTGGGCGAGGAGGCCGGCCGCACCTTCGTGCTCGAGAACCTCAATCTCGCCGTCGACCACCCGGGCACGCCGTTCGCCCGCGCCGCCGACACCCTCGCCCTCGTGCGCGCCGTCGATCGCCCCGGCATGCGCCTCAACCTCGACCTGTACCACGCGCAGATCGGCGAGGGGAACCTCGTCGAGCTGGTCACCGAGGCGCTGCCGTGGATCGGCGAGATCCAGGTGGCCGACGTGCCCGGCCGCTGCGAGCCCGGCACGGGCGAGATCCGCTACGAGGCGGTCGCCGCGGCGCTGCGCGAGCTGGGCTACGAGGGTGTGATCGGCATGGAGGCCTGGGCGAGCGGGGATCCCGACGCCGCGCTCGACGCGTTCGCGGCGGCATTCACCGCGTAGGGTCGGCAGGGCGGGCAGCGATGGGCGAGGATCGGGAGCGCACCGAGCTCTAGGATGTGAGAGGTGGCGCGGCGGCAAGCGGTGCACGGCAGGGTGACGGAGGCGGCGATGACGGAGCAGACGCGGGATCAGGCGGCGCATGTCCGCCCCCCGACGATCCGCGATGTGGCCCGCGAGGCCGGGGTCTCGAAATCGCTCGTCTCGCTTGTCTTCAACGGGGGCGAGAACGTCAGCGAGGAGCGGCGGCGAGTGCTGCTCGCGGCCGAGACGCTGGGGTACCGCCCCAACCTCGTCGCCCAGTCGCTGTCGGCGGGTCGTCGGGATCTCGTCGGGATCCTCGTCTCCAACCTCTCGAACCCGATCTTCGCCGACATCGTGGGCGCCGCGAAGGCGCGTCTCAGCGAGGCCGGGCAGCGGACCATGATCGTCACCGCGCAGGTCGATGACGGCAGCGGGGAGCCCGTGCTCGATCGCGACAACCTCGCGGTGCTCCGGGATCTGCGCCCTGCGGGGCTCATCACCGTCGGCACGATCCCCGAGTTCTCGGAGCTCTCCGACCTCACGGCTACGATTCCGACCGTCGTGGCGAGTGCGATCGACGCGACCGACGACACGGTCGCCACGGTGCGCACCGACGACGTCGCGGGCATCGACCTGGTCGTCGATCACCTCGTCGATCATGGGGTCGCGCGCATGGTGTTCGTCGGAGGCGCCGGGGGCACGGTGTCGGCCTCGCGTGAACGCGCCTTCCGGGCGGCCGTCGCGCGTCACGGGCTGGAGGACTTCTTCGTGGTGGAGCGCGCCAACTTCACCGAGGCGGGCGCGCGTCGCGCGGTGGAGCGGATGTTGGCGGCGGGCGCGCCGCCCGAGGCCGTCGTCGCGGTGAACGATCTCACCGCGCTCGGCGTGATCGCCGCGCTCGAAGAGGCAGGGGTGCGGGTGCCGGAGGACTGCCGCGTGACCGGCTACGACGATTCGACCCTCGCGTCGATCCCGCGCATCTCGCTCACCAGCGTCGACCCGCACAACCGCCGCATCGGGCGTGAGGCGGCCGAGGCGCTCCTCTCCGCCTCGGCGTCCGTTCGGCGCGGGCGCGAGGTGCTGATCCCGCCGAGTCTCGTGGTGCGGGAGTCGTCCGGGGCCTGACCGCGCGGCGGCCCGGCTCGTCCGCGGAAGCGGGCGGCGCGGGATCTCTTCGGGCCCCGTCGCCGCGCACGCACTAGCGGGAAGTGGGAGTCGCGTTCTGCTGCTTCGCCCCGGGCGATACCGGCAGAACGCGACTCCCGCTTGTGGAAGGCGGCAGGCGCCGAGGTTGACGGGCGGCAATCTTGCGCGTACGATTTGGACCGGTCCAAGTTCAAGGATGAAGGGGCGGCGATGAGCGAGCAGGGAACGCGTGAGTACGGCAGCTACGGGCTGCTGATCGGCGGCGAGTGGCGCGAGGCGGCGGACGGTGCGCGCGCCGAGGTGCGTTCGCCCTACGATGGCAGCCCCGTTGGAGAGGTCGCGGTGGCGACGGCCTCCGACGTCGACGCCGCCATCGCCGCGGCCGAGCGGGGAGCCGCCGTGTGGCGTCGCACTCCCGCTCACGAGCGCGCCGCGATCCTGAATCGCGCGGCGGACCTCGCAGACGCCCGCGCCGAGCAGCTCGCCGCGACGATCTCGGCCGAGAACGGCAAGCCGCTTGCCGAGGCGACCGGCGAGGCGCGCCGATCCGGATCGATCATCCGCCTCTCGGCCTACGAGGGCAGCCAGCTGTACGGCGACAGCCTGCCTCTCGACGCGAACCCGGGTACGGGGCAGGACAAGGTGGGCTTCACGCTGCGCCAGCCTGTCGGGATCGTCGTCGCCATCACTCCGTTCAACTACCCCGCGTTGCTGGTGCTGCACAAGGTTGGCCCGGCCCTGGCTGCCGGCAACGCGGTTATTCTCAAGCCCGCCGGAGCGACCCCGCTCACCGCTCTGGCGCTCGCCCAGATCTTCGTCGAGGCGGGCGTTCCCGAGGGCGCCATCTCCGTGGTGACCGGATCGGGCGGCGTGCTCGGTGACGCGCTCGTCAGCGATCCGCGGGTGCGCAAGATCTCCTTCACCGGCTCGACTGGTGTGGGCGAGCGCATCGCCGCGATCGCGGGCGTCAAGAAGCTCTCGCTCGAGCTCGGCGCCTCGTCGCCGACGCTCATCCTGCCCGGCGTCGACATCGAGAAGGCGTCGTCCGCGGTCGCAGCGGGCGGCTACGTGAACGCCGGCCAGGTGTGCATCTCGGTGCAGCGCGTCGTCGTGCACCGCGACGTCGAGGCCGACTTCCTCGACGCGCTGCTGCCGAAGGTGCGGGCGATCCGCACGGGCGATCCCTTCGCGGAGGGGGTCGCGCTCGGCCCGCTCATCGCCCAGCGCGAGGCCGAGCGCGTCGAGCAGAGCATCGCACAGGCGGTGGCCGACGGCTCGACGCTGCTCACCGGCGGCGAGCGGGACGGCGGTTTCATCTCGCCGGCCATCGTGACCGGTGTCGATACCCGCCAGGCGTTCGCGCAGGAGGAGCTCTTCGGGCCGGCCGTCGCGGTCACCACCGTCAGCGGCTTCGACGAAGCGATTGACGCGGCCAACGGCACCCCTTACGGTCTCGCGGCCGGTGTCTTCGGCGGCACGCTCTCCGAGGGGATCCGCGCGATGCGCGAGATCGACGCCGGCAGCGTGCACCTCGGGTGGACACCGCTGTGGCGCGCCGACCTCATGCCGTACGGCGGCTTCAAGGCCAGCGGCTACGGCAAGGAAGGGGTGCGCTCCACGATCGAGGAGATGAGTGAAGTGAAGACCGTGATCATGCACGGGTGAGGTTGTGGGGTCGGGATCGTGGGGTTGCCGGATCGCGGCCGACCAGGGGTTTCTGCGAGGAGCTCATCCATCCGCGTCCGGCCCTGGCGCTGCGCGCCGAGGGCTGAACGCTCCCGCCAGACCCGGCCAAGCTCCTCGCCGCACACCCCGACCGGCCGCTCTGCACGCCGTCGGCTTCACCCGCCCACCTCAACAGTTTTCAGGGGGCGCTGGGCCCGCACCTACCCCGTCATCCTGCGCGAGCTTGCGAGTCGCAGGATCCACCGAATCGCAATTGAGATCCTGCGATCCGCTCCGCGGCCGCAGGATGACCGGAAGAATACAAGGAAGCAAGGGAGCATCTGAATCATGGTTCAGGGAACATCGGGGCGTACCGTGCGTCTCACCGTGGCGCAGGCGACCGTGCGCTACGTCGCCGCTCAGCATTCGGTCGCCGACGGCGAGCGGCGCCGTTTCGTGCCCGCGGCGCTCGGCATCTTCGGACACGGCAACGTCGCCGGTCTGGGCCAGGCGCTCGCCGAGCACGCGGATCGCCTGCCCTTCGTGCAGGGCCGCAACGAGCAGGCGCTCGGCCACATGGCCACCGGCTTCGCGAAGGCATCGAAGCGCCGTCAGACCCTCGCCGTGACGGCGTCGATCGGCCCGGGAGCCACGAACCTCGTCACGGCGGCGGCGCTGGCCACCGTGAACCGGATTCCGCTGCTGCTCTTCCCCGGAGACACCTACGCGACGCGTCGTCAGGGCCCCGTGCTGCAGCAGCTCGACCTGCCCGGCACCCCCGACGTCACGGCGAACGACACCTTCCGCCCGGTGTCGCGCTTCTTCGACCGCATCACCCGCCCCGAGCAGCTGCTCACCGCGCTGCCGCAGGCGTTCCGCGTGCTCGCGAGCGCCGAGGAAACCGGTGCGGTCGTGGTCTCGTTGCCGCAGGACGTGCAGTCGCACGCCTTCGACTTCCCCGTCGAGTTCTTCGAGGAGCGCGACTGGGTGATCCGTCGGCGCGTGCCCGACGCCCCCGAGGTGGCGCGGGTGGCCGAGCTGATCCGCGCCGCGGAGCGCCCGCTTGTGATCGCGGGCGGAGGCGTCATCTACTCCGACGCGCAGGCGGAGCTCACCGCGCTCGGCAAGCAGACCCTGCTGCCCGTCAGCGAGACCTTCGGAGGGAAGGGGGCGATCACCGAGGACGGCCCGTGGAGCGTCTTCGGCATCGGGCTCGAGGGCTCGCCGACCACCAACCGTCTCGCCGAGCGCGCCGACCTCATCGTGCACATCGGCACCCGCCTCACCGACTTCGCCACGGCCTCTCAGTCGCTCTTCGCGAATCCCGACGTGCGCTTCGCCTCGATCAACGTGGTGGAGCACGACGCCGTGAAGCAGGGTGCCGCCGCGGTGCTCGCCGACGCGAAGCTCGCGCTCGAGGCACTCACCGCCGAGCTCGGCGACTACCGGATCCCCGCCGCGTGGGCGGTCGATGTCCAGGCGGCCCGGGCCGCCTGGGTCCCGGTGCGCGACGCCGCGCTCGATCCCGACACCCGCTTCCCCAAGGAGCAGCACCCCGAGCTGCCGCAGACCGACGCCGTGCTCACCCAGGGCCAGCTCATCGGCCTCATGCAGCAGCACGCACGTCCGGGCGACACGATCGTCGCGGCCGCCGGCGGCCCGCCCGGCGACCTGCAGAAGGTGTGGGACGCGACCGGCGCACGCCATGCGCACCTCGAGTTCGGCTTCTCGTGCATGGGGTACGAGCTGCCCGCCGCGATGGGCGTGCGCGTGGCTGATCCGGATCCCTCGCACCGTGTCACGGCGTTCATCGGCGACGGCACCTTCGTGATGATGCCCACCGAGATCGTCACCGCGGCGCAGGAGGGCATCCCCTTCACCGTCGTCATCTCCGAGAACCACGGCTACCAGGTGATCCGCCGCCTGCAGATGTGGCGCACCGGCGAGCACTTCGGCAACGAGTTCCGCTACCGCGAGGGCGGGGGATCCCTGGCCGGCGCCGATGCGGGGCGCCTCGAGGGCGAGTACCTGCGCATCGACCTCGCTCAGGTCGCCGCGGGTCTCGGCGCCGAGGTGCGCAGGCCCACCACCGCCGACGAGGTGCGCGCGGCGCTCGACGAGACCCGCGACGTGCCCGGCCCCGTGGTGATCGTGGTGCCCACGATCCCGCACGCCGACCTGCCCGCCTCCGAGGTGTGGTGGGACGTGTCGCCGGCCGAGGTGTGGGAGCGCGTCGACACCTCCGAGAAGCTCGTCGAATACGGCGAGGGCCTCGCGCTGCAGCGGTGGCACGGATGAGCACGGGGTCTGCGGCCGGCCCCCTCGCTCCCGGCCGCGCGCTGCGGGAGCGGTTCCGCTCGGGCGAACCCACGGTCGGCACCTTCCTGGGGCTCGGCTCGGTGACGGCGGCCGAGGCGTGCGCGGCGGCCGGTCTCGACTGGGTGCTCGTCGACCTCGAGCACGGCGGCGGGGACGAGGACCAGGTGGGCGCGATCGTCGTCGCCGCCGGCGCGTACGGCGCCGCGACGCTGGTGCGCGTAGAGCAGCCGGAGCGCATCCGCATCGGGCGCGCGCTCGACGCCGGTGCGGCGGGCGTGATGTTCCCGCGCATCTCGAGCGCGGCGGAGGCGGCGGAGGCGCGCAGGCATCAGCTGTACCCGCCGCAGGGCGACCGCGGTGTGGCCAGTTACAACCGCGCTGCGCGGTGGACGCTCGACACCGCGGCCCTCGACCGGACGAACGAGCAGGCGATCGGGATCGTGCAGATCGAGACCCGCGGTGCGGTCGACGATCTCGAGGCGATCGCCGCGACCCCCGGGGCCGACGTGCTCTTCGTGGGGCCGCAAGACCTCAGCTACGCGCTCGGTGTGCCGCGGCAGTTCGACGATCCCGGCTTCCAAGCAGTGCTGGATCGGGTGGTCGAGGCGTGCCGGCGGCACGGCAAGGTCGCCGGCATCCTGGCGAACGACCGCGCGGGGGCGGAGCGCTATCGGGATCGCGGCTTCGACTTCCTCGCCATCGGCTCGGACGCGACGCTGCTCGCTTCAGCGGTGAGCGCCTCGATTCCCGACGGGCTGGGGCTGTGGGCATGAGCGGCGCGGACCGCGCGCCCGGTGCGGGTGAGACGCAGAATCCCCCCTCCGTCATTCTGCGCGAGCCTGCGAGTCGCAGAATCTCGGGCGAGGCTGCTGCGACTGTGCTCGTGCCTCGCTCCGCGCAGGATGACCGCGGGCAGGTAAGAGACGATGCACCGGTCGTGGTCGGCCTCGGCCCGGTCGATCCCGAGCTCGTGCGGCCCCATCTACCGGAGGGCACGATCTTCGTCGCCGATCCCTCGGCGGGGGATCTCGCGGAGGCAGAGGGCGCGATCGTGCGCGCGGCCTTCGACGTGGACCGCGATCTGCTCGCGCGCATGCCCCGGCTTCGGGTCGTCGCCCGCACCGGCGTGGGCGTCGAGCGCGTCGACGTCGCTGCCGCGACCGAGCGCGGGGTCGCGGTCGCGGTGACCCCCGGCAGCAACAGCCGCGCCGTCGCCGAGGGCGCGTTCGCGATGATCTGCTCCCTCGTGAAGCGAGTGGGGGAATCGCACGCGTTCGTCGCCTCCGGCCGCTGGGGCACCGCTGCGGTGCCGGTGCCCGGCGATCTGCACGGCAAGACCTTCGCGGTGCTCGGGTTCGGCCGCATCGGGCGTATCATCGCAGGCTTCGGCGAGGCCTTCGGCATGCGGGTGATCGTGCACGACCCGTTCGTGCGGGCCGAGGCGTACGAGAACGTGAGCCTGGAGGAGGCGGTGCGCCGCGCGGATGCGGTCACGCTGCATCTGCCGGGCGGCGGCGGAGAGCTGCTGCCGATCGAGCTGCTGCGCACCGCTGCGCACGGCCTGGTGCTGGTCAACTGCGCCCGCGCCGACCTGGTGCGCGTCGAGACGCTGCGCACCGCGCTCGACGAGGGGGTGCTCAGCGGCGTCGGGCTCGACGTCTTCGCGCAGGAGCCGGTGGCGGATCATCCGCTCGCCGGGCATCCGCGCGTGCTGCTGAGCCCGCACACGACCGGGCTCTCCGAGGGTGCGCTGGCGGCCACCTTCCGCATGGCGGCCGAGGCGGTCGCCGAGGTGCTGGCGGGCCACTCGCCGGCCCACGTCGCGACCGTCTGACCTCCGCTCGATCGGCGGCGCAGGGCGCTCCCGCCGGTTGTGCGAGGAGCGCAGCGACGAGCGCCGTGCTGAGCGCCGTGCTGAGCGCCGTGCTGAGCGAGGCGAAGCCGAGCCGAAGTATCGAAACCCGAGCGGCTCGGCGCTCAGGCCCGCGGCGCGGGCGGCGGGCAGTTGAGGTGGGTCGCCTTCCCCGGCCCGCCGCGGTCGATCCGATGCTCTGCCATCTGTGCTCCGCACACCGGGCAGCGCGGGTCGACCGGAGGCACGTAGGGCGGTTCGTTCGGATCTCCGAGCTGCGAGGTCCCCTCGAACTGATAGAAGAACCGCTGCATGGCGGCGTAGAACCCGGGTCGGCCGTCGTAGGGGCTCTCGTGCCAGAGCCGCCGTTTTCGTTTGCGCACAAACGAAAACTATCACACTTGTTCGTGCACAAACGAGATAGCATCGAGAGATGGAGCAGTTCCCGGAAGACGCCCTCGAACTCGACCGACAGGTGTGCTTCGCGCTCGCCGTCGCCAGCCGGAGCGTGATCGGCATCTACCGGCCGATCCTGGAGCCGCTCGGCCTGACCCACCCCCAGTACCTCGTCATGCTCGCCCTCTGGGGCGACGCTCCGCTGCGCTTCGGCGAGATCGCCGACATGCTGCGCCTCGATCCCGCGACGCTCTCGCCGATCATCAAGAGGCTCGAGCACTCCGGCCTCGTCGAGCGCACCCCGGCGGAGGGTGACGAGCGCACCTTCTGCATCGTGCCGACCGAGGCCGGGCGCGCCCTGCGGGAGCAGGCGCTCTCGGTGCCGCCCGCCGTGGTCGAGCAACTCGGCCTGCCCGTCGAGCGTCTCATGGCGCTGCGGGACGAGCTCGCGACGGTGATCGCGGCCGTCGATCGCTCGGCCTGAGAGGCGTATCGCCGAGCACTCCGCGCGACGAGGCCACCCGCGTGCCGTGCTCGCGGGCCTCGGTGGCCAGTGCGGCGATGCGCGCGGCGACGGTGAGGGGGCTGCGCGGGGACTCGCCCCCGGGTTTGGCGGTGCCCGCAGTGGTCCAGCAGGTGGCCAGCAGTCGAGGCTCGGCGGTCATGGGGCTCCTTCGGGGTCGGTGGGCGGTGCGGCTGCTGCCGGAGTGCCGTGTCCTCGGCGGTGCTGCCGCGTCCCGCACAGGAGCGGGCGTCCTTGACAGGGGCGAGATGCCCGTGTGATGATTTGGACCGGTCCAAGTTTGCCAGGATGTTTCGCGGGACGCCGGGACCGTTTCGGCGAGGTCGTTATCGAACCTTTACCGTAGGTGTCGCCTCGGGGCGAAAGTTACGGTACTGTAAAACCGAGCGCAAGCTTTGTAACGACATTAGTTCAATTACACGATGGAGTGAAGCGATGTTGAAGTCACGTAAGGGTCGTTGGGGCAAGCTCGGTCTTGCCGGTGTCGCAGCCACGGGGGCGCTGCTGCTCGCCGCGTGCGGTTCTCCCGCGGGTGCCGGGGGCGGCGCGGCCGGCGGCGAAGAGGGCGGCAGCTCCGATCTCGAGCCGCTGAAGGTCGCACTCGTCACCCACGCCGCTCCGGGCGACACCTTCTGGGACACGATCCGTGCAGGTGCGGAAGACGCTGCGGACAAGAACAACGTCGATCTGCTCTACAGCTCGGATCCCGATGGTGCCCGCCAGGCGCAGCTGGTGCAGCAGGCGGTGGACCAGGGCGTCGACGGCATCGTCGTGACGCTGGCGAAGGCCGACGCGATGTCCGGCGAGGTCAAGAAGGCCGTCGAAGCCGGCATCCCGGTCTTCAGCATCAACGCGGGCGAGGAGCAGTTCAAGGAGATGGGCGTGCTCGCCCACTTCGGTCAGAACGAGTTCATCGCCGGTCAGGCCGCCGGTGAGCAGTTCAACGAGGCGGGTCTGAGCAAGGTCGTCTGCGTGATCCAGGAGCAGGGCCACGTAGGCCTCGAGTCCCGCTGCGAGGGTCTGGCCGACACGTTCAGCGGCTCTTCCGAGGTGCTGTACGTGCAGGGCACCGACATGACCAACGTCGCCTCGACCATCACCTCGAAGCTGCAGACCAACTCGGACATCGACGGTGTGCTCACGCTCGGCGCCCCCTTCGCGCTGACCGCTCAGGACGCCATCGCCGACGCCGGCTCGAGCGCCGTGCTCGCAACCACCGACCTCAATGCCGACGTCTACAACGCCATCAACGACGGGTCGATTCTCTTCGGCATCGACCAGCAGCCCTTCCTGCAGGGCTACTCCAGCGTCGAGGCGGTGCGCCTGTTCAACCAGGGGGGCTACGTGCTCGGCGGAGGCCAGGCCGTCCTGACCGGCCCGGCCGTGGTCAACGCCGACAACGCCGACAGCGTCTCGGCGCAGTTCGAGTGATACAGGTCGCCCGAAAGACTGATTGATGTCTACAGCAACTGTCTCCAAGGCAGACGAGCGCCTGGCCTCCGGCAACCTCTTCACGCGGTTCTTCACCAAGCCGGAGGCCGGCGCCACCGCCGCGGCGCTCGTCCTCGCGATCATGTTCGCCGTGGTCGCGCCCCAGTTCACCCGGCCCGAGTCGATCGCCACGATCCTGTACGGCGCCTCGACCGTCGGCATCATGGCCGTCGGCGTCTCGCTGCTCATGATCGGCGGAGAGGTCGACCTCTCCGCCGGCGTCGGCGTGATCTTCTCGGCGCTGTCGGCGTCGCTGTTCCTGTACTGGTTCGGCGGCAACGTCTGGTTCGGGGTGATCATCGGCCTCGTCACCTCGTTGATCCTCGGATTCGTGAACGGCTGGCTGCTCACCAAGACGAAGCTCTCGAGCTTCATCATCACGCTGGCGACGTTCTTCATGGTGACCGGCCTCAATCTCGGTGTCACCCGCGCGATCACGGGCGGGGTCGCCGCCCCCTCGATCGAGCGCTGGCCGGGCTTCGAGTCGGCAGCGGCCGTCTTCGCCTCCGACATCCCGGTGTTCGGCGTCAACGTGAAGATCACGGTGTTCTACTGGATCCTGCTCGTGATCGTCGCGACCTGGATCCTGCAGCGCACGAGGACGGGCAACTGGATCTTCTCGAGCGGCGGTGCACCGGACGCGGCCCGCGCGGTCGGCGTGCCGGTGGTGTGGACCAAGATCGGCCTCTACATGGGCGTGAGCTTCTGCGCGTGGCTGCTGGGCATGCATCAGCTGTTCGCCTTCAAGACGGTGCAGTCGGGCGAGGGAATCGGCAACGAATTCCTCTACATCATCGCCGCGGTGGTCGGCGGCTGTCTCATGACCGGCGGCTACGGCAGCGCGATCGGCGGCGCGATCGGCGCCCTCATCTACGGCATGGCGCTGAAGGGCGTCGTGTACGCGGAGTGGAACCCCGACTGGCTGAAGTTCTTCCTCGGCGCGATGCTCCTCGGGGCCACCGTGCTGAACTTCACCCTGCAGCGCCGCGCGGGCAAGGGAGGCAAGAAATGAACACCAGGGAAGCCGCGAGCCCCGCGGCCGCCGCGCCGCTCGTCGAGCTGCGCGCCGCGGGCAAGCGCTACGGCAACATCATCGCCCTGCGCGACGTGAGCCTGGAGGTGAGCCCGGGCGAGGTGACGTGCGTGCTCGGCGACAACGGCGCCGGCAAGTCGACGCTCATCAAGATCATCGCCGGCCTGCACCAGAACACCGAGGGCGCCTACCTCGTCGACGGCCAGGAGGTGAAGTTCACCTCGCCGCGCGAGGCGCTCAACCGGGGGATCGCGACGGTGTACCAGGACCTCGCCGTCGCGCCGCTCATGCCGGTGTGGCGCAACTTCTTCCTGGGCTCCGAGGTCTCCACGGGCTGGGGCCCGTTCCGGCGGCTCGACGTCGAATTCATGCGGGAGACGGCGAAGAAGGAGCTGCTCGACATGGGCATCGATCTGCGCGACGTGGATCAGCCCATCGGCACCCTCTCGGGCGGCGAGCGCCAGTGCGTGGCCATCGCGCGCGCTGTGTACTTCGGCGCGAAGGTGCTGATCCTCGACGAGCCGACCGCGGCCCTGGGCGTGAAGCAGTCGGGTGTGGTGCTGCGCTACATCATCCAGGCTCGGGATCGCGGCCTCGGTGTGATCTTCATCACGCACAATCCGCACCACGCCTACCCGGTGGGCGACCGCTTCCTGCTGCTCAAGCGCGGCCAGAGCATCGGCTACCACGAGAAGTCGGAGATCTCGCTCGAGGAGCTGACCGGCCTCATGGCCGGCGGCGCCGAGCTCGAGCAGCTGGTGCACGAACTGCGTCAGGTCGGCACGAGCACCGACGAGGTGCGGGTCATCCGCGACGAGATCGAGGAGGACACCGCCGCGGGGGTCGGCCACGTGCCCGTCACGGAGGCCGTCAACATCCGAGATCTCCCGGAGACCGAGGGCAAATAGCCGGCAGCAGCTGCCGGCGGCCGTCAGGGGCGCTGCACCGTCGGGGGTGCGGCGCCCCTTGCTCGTGTCCGGTCTCCGATTCCCGGCAGCCCGACCCCGGTCGCGCCCGGCTGGTCATCTCCGGGAGGCGCCTCTAGGCTTGAGCCATGGCGGCAGCGGCGGAACGAGTAGCGGTGATCTCGGGCGCGGGCGCTCCCGACGGGATCGGGTTCGCGACGGCGATGCGGCTCGTGCGTGCCGGGTACCGCGTCGTCGTGGGGGCCACGAGCGCCCGGATCCTCGCCCGCGCGGAAGAGCTGGAGCGCGCAGCGGCCGGATCGCGCACAGTGGGATCGCGTGCCGGGGACGGCGCGCCCCGGGCGATCCCGGTCGTCGCTGATCTCACGGAGGAGGCGGGTGCTGAGCGCCTGGTGGGCGCCGCGATCGACGGCTTCGGGCGTCTCGACGTGCTCGTGAACAACGCGGGCATGACCTCGGTCTCCGATCCGCAGGATCCCGCCCCCGCCTCCGATCTCGACCGGGCGGGCTGGGACCACGCGATCGCTCGCAATCTGACAACGGCCTACCTGGTCTCCCGATGCGCTCTGCCCCACCTCACGGCGGCGGAGCACGGGCGCATCGTCACCGTATCGTCGGTGTCGGGTCCGCTGCTCGCCTACCGCGGCGACGTCGCCTACCATGCGGCGAAAGCCGGGCTCGTCGGGCTCACGCGGTCCCTCGCCGTCGACCTGGCCGCGAAGGGTACCACGGCCAACGCCGTCGCCCCGGGCTGGATCAGGACCGGCTCCGCCACCGAGCACGAGAACCGGATGGGCGACGCGACCCCGATGGGGCGCTCCGGCACGCCCGACGAGGTGGCCGCCGTGATCGAGTTCCTCGCCTCGCCGGGCGCCTCCTATGTCACCGGGCAGGTACTCGTGGTCGACGGCGGCAACGCCATTCAGGACGAGAAGGGGATCTGAGCCGCGGGGTTCGCGCCGGTGTGCGCGCCTCGCCCGTGCGCGTATTGACATCCACGGGCCTTGTCCTTACAATTTGGACCGGTCCATAATGAAGTCAGAACCGCGATGAAGCACGGTGCGCAGCACCTCGACTGAGAGAAATATCATCATGCAGACGAACGAAGACGGCACCACCACGATCGGCGTGGGCCTCATCAGCGTGGGCTGGATGGGGCAGCTGCACAGCCGTGCCTACGCGAACCTGCGGTACGTCTACCCGGACCTCAAGATCACGCCCCGGCTGGCGCACGCCGCCGATCCCGCGCCGGCCCGCGCCGAGGAGGCCGTCGAGGTGCTCGGCTACGAACGCGCCTCCGCCGACTACCGCGAGGTGCTGAACGACCCCGAGGTCGACGTCGTCTCCATCTGCGCACCCAACTTCCTGCACGCCGAGATCGGCATCGCCGCCGCGAAGGCCGGCAAGCACTTCTGGATCGAGAAGCCCGTGGGCCGCGGCGAGCACGAGACCCGCGCCGTCGCCGACGCGGCCGCCGAGGCCGGCGTCGTCACCGCGATCGGCTTCAACTACCGCCACGCGCCCGCGGTCGAGCACCTGCGCAAGCTCATCGCCGAGGGCGAGCTCGGCCGCATCACCAACGTGCGCGGGCAGATGTTCGCCGACTACTCCTCCGACCCGCGTGGCGCGCTGTCGTGGCGCTTCGTGCGCGGTCTCGCGGGCAACGGCGTGCTGGGCGACCTCATGGGCCACCTGGTCGACCTCGTGCAGTACACGCTCGGCCCCATCGCCGAGGTCAGCGCGCTGACCTCGACCGTCTACACCGAGCGCCCCGAGCTGCCGATGGGCACCGGCACGCACTTCGCCGTGATCGAGGACGACGCAGATGTCGAGATGAAGCCCGTCGAGAACGAGGACTACGCCGCCATGCTCGTGCGCCTCTCGGGCGATGCGGTGGCCGCCGACGCGGTCGGCACGCTCGAGGCCTCCCGCGTCGCGGTGGGGCCGCGCGCCAGCTACGGCATCGAGATATACGGCACCGAGGGATCCGCGTACTGGGACTTCGAGCGCATGAACGAGCTGCACCTCTCGGGCGGCCTCGGCACGGAGAACCAGGGCTACACCCGCGTCATGGCGCACCCGGGCATGGGCGACTTCGGCCGCTTCCAGCCCGGCGCCGGCACCTCGATGGGCTACGACGACCTCAAGGTGATCGAGGCGAGGAAGTTCCTCCAGGCCGTGCTCGGTCGCGAGCACCTCAACTCGAACATCCAGGACGCAGTCTCGGCTGCCCAGGTGGTCACCGCCGCCGAGCGCTCGGCCGAGGCCCGCAGCTGGGAGCGGAGCGCGCCCGTCGCCGGCACGACCGCCGCCGTCCGGGGTGAGCACGGCCCAACCCTCGCCGGTTGAGCGACGAGCTCGCGAGGAGTCGCAACCCGGATCCCGCGTACCGGGTTGCGACTCCGCTGGCGCTCCGCTCAACCGGCGGGGACGCACCACACCGACGAACATCGACGAACACCGACGAAGGAGTCCCCATGAACGCCCGTATCGCATCCGCCCCCATCAGCTGGGGGGTCATCGAGGTCCCCGACTGGGGGTTGCAGCTCGACCGTGAGCGGGTGCTCTCGGAGATGGTCGGCCTCGGCATCGAGGCGACCGAATTCGGGCCCGAGGGGTTCCTGCCCGACGCCCCGGCCGAGCGGGCCGAGGCGCTCGCCGAGGCGGGCCTGCGCGCCGTCGGCGGCTTCTTCCCGGTGGTGCTGCACCGATCCGCCGAGCCCGGCAGCGACGAGGATCCGCTGCCAGCGATCAAGCGCGAGCTCGAGGCGTACGTGGCGGCCGGTGCGGGCACCATGGTGCTCTCCGCGGTGACGGGCGAGGACGGCTACGACGGCGCGGCGGAGCTGAGCGAGGCGGAGTGGCGGGCGCTGCTCGAGAACCTCGACCGCGCGCTCGACGCCGCCGCTCGGGTGGGCGTCGTCGCGACGCTGCACCCGCACCTCGGTACCGTGGTGGAGACCCCCGAGGCCGTGGCGCGCGTGGTCGCGGGATCCCGCATCGGCCTCTGCCTCGACACCGGCCACTACACGCTCGGCGGCGGCGATCCGGTCGCCTTCGTGCGGCAGCACGCCGCTCGTATCGTGCACGCCCACCTCAAGGACGTGAGCCTCGACGTCGCGGCCCGCGTGCGCGCGGGAGAGATCGACTACCGCGAGGGCGTGCGCCGCGGCATGTATCAGGCGCTCGGCGCCGGCGACGCCCGCATCGGGGAGATCGTCGAGGCGCTGCGCGAGGCAGGGTACGACGGCTGGTACGTGCTGGAGCAGGACACGGTCGTGGAGAACGAGGAGGATGCGGCGCGAGCGCTCGACAACGCGCGGCGCAGCGCGGCCTTCATCAGGGCGGCCGTCGGGGCCGGTGCCGGAAGCACGGCGGTCGCGGTATGAGCGCCCCGCTGCGCATCGGGCTGCTGGGGGCGTCGAGGATCGCCGAGCTCGCGATCACGGAGGCGAGCGGGGAGACCGGCGACATCCGGGCCGCCGTCGCGGCGCGGGATCCCGAACGCGCCCGCGCCTACGCCCGTGAGCACGGCTACGAGGGGATCCGCGAGAGCTACGAGGCGCTCGTCGCCGATGACTCCCTCGACCTGATCTACATCGGCCTGCCCAACGGCCTGCACGCCGAGTGGACGGTGCGCGCGCTCGACGCCGGCCGCTCGGTGCTCGTGGAGAAGCCGTTCGCCGCGAATCTCGCGGAGTTCGACCGGGTCGCCGCACGCCTCGAGTCGGCCCGGGGGTGGGCCTGGGAGGCCTTCCACTACGCCGATCATCCCGCGGTGCACCGGCTCATCGATCTCGTGCGACGCGGTGAGATCGGCGAGATCCGCGAGGTCGATGTGCACATGGACATGCCGTCGCCGTCGGCGAGCGATCCGCGCTGGAACTTCGATCTCGCCGGCGGCACCATGATGGACCTGGGCTGCTACGCGCTCAACGGCTTGCTGCTGCTCGGCGACGCCGTCGGGGCGCCGGTCGAACTGGTCTCGGCCGAAGTCGATCCGTACGAGGGCGATGCCCGCGTCGACGCGACGGTGCGTGCCCGACTGGCCCTCGGGAGCGCCCCGGTCACGATGCACACCAGCATGGTGAGCCCCGACTGGAACTTCGGTCTGCGGGTCTTCGGCAGCCTCGGCGAGGTGCGCCTGCCGAACTTCGTGAAGCCGCAGGAGGACGACCGGCTGATCGTGCGCACGACCACGGGTGCGGGCGTCGAGGATCGTGAGGAGCGGGCCGGCACCGTCTCGTCGTACGTCTACCAGCTGCGGCGCCTTCGGGACGCGGTGCGCGGCGGTGAGCGCTCAACTGAGGGGCGGGCGCGATCCCGCCGCACGATGGCGCTGATCGACGCGGTGTACGCGGCGGGCGGTCTGCCCGTGCGGCCCGGGCGCCTCGCCGGCTGAGCGAGGAGCCCCCGCTGATCGAGCGCCACCCTCCGTCATCCTGCGCGAGCGCAGCGAGTCGCAGGATCCAGCACCGGAGACCCCGCGACTCGCAGGCTCAGGCAGAATGACGACCACTACTGAAAGGACGCGACATGCAGCAGTTGATGAAGGGCAGGATCCTGCTCGTGACCGGCGGTACGCAGGGCCTGGGGCTCGCGATCGCCGAGGCCGCGGCGCGCGAGTGCGCGACGGGCATCGCGATCGTCGGGCGTGATCCCGAGAAGGCCGAGCGAGCGGCGGCGGCGATCCGGGAGCGTGGCGCGGCTCACGGCGCAGAGGCGCTGGCGATCGTCGCCGACCTGGCAGCGCCGGGCGAGGCCGAGCGCGCGGTGGCCGAGACGATCGCGCGCTTCGGCCGCATCGACAGCCTCGTCAACGCTGCGGGAGCGACGAGCCGCGGCACACTGCTCGACACCACGCGCGAGCTGCTCGACGTGCACCTCGCGGTGAACCTCGTCGCGCCCTTCATGACGATGCAGGCGGCGGTCGCCGACATGCGCCGACGGGGTGCGCCCGGCACGATCGTCAACATCATCTCGATGTCGATGCACGGCGGCCAGCCGTACCTCGCGCCCTACACGGCGTCGAAGGCCGGCCTCGCGGGCCTCACGCGCAACGTCGCCTTCGCCCACCGCTTCGACCGGGTCCGCATCAACGGCCTCAACATCGGATGGACTGCGACGCCCGGCGAGGCCGCCACCCAGCGCACCTTCCACGACGCCGACGACGACTGGCTCGAACGGGCCGCCGCCGCGCAGCCGATGGGCAGGCTCGGGCAGCCGGACGAGATCGCCGACGCCGTGGTCTTCCTGCTGAGCGATCGCAGCGGCGTCGTCACCGGATCGATCATCGACTGGGATCAGAACGTGCCCGGGGCCTACGACCAGTAGGCCCCGGCCGCCGGCCTACGCGGTCGCGAGGAACTCCTCGAGCTCCTCGCGGGCGATGTGATCGGCCTTCTGCACCGCGGGTGACTTCATGAAGTAGGCCGAGGCGGCTTCGACGGGGCCGGCGTGGCCGAGATCCTTCGCCACCTTCGCGCAGCGGATCGCATCGATCATGGTGCCGGCCGAGTTGGGCGAGTCCCAGACCTCGAGCTTGTACTCGAGGCTCATGGGCACATCGCCGAATCCGCGGCCCTCGAGGCGCACGAACGCGAACTTGCGGTCGGTCAGCCACGGCACGTGGTCGCTCGGGCCGACGTGCACGTCCTCCTCGGGCAGGTCGGCCTCGATGTTCGAGGTCACGGCCTGGGTCTTCGAGATCTTCTTCGACTTCAGGCGGCTGCGCTCCAGCATGTTCTTGAAGTCCATGTTGCCGCCGACGTTGAGCTGGTAGGTGTGGTCGAGGGCGATACCGCGGCTCTCCATGAGGTGCGCGAGCACACGATGGGTGATGGTGGCGCCGACCTGGCTCTTGATGTCGTCGCCCACGATCGGCAGGCCGGCATCCACGAACTTCGCCGCCCACTCGGGGTCGCTCGCGATGAACACGGGGATCGCGTTGACGAAGGCGACGCCGGCCTCGAGCGCCGCCTGCGCGTAGAACTTCGCGGCCTGCTCGCTGCCGACGGGCAGGTAGCAGGCGAGCACCTCGGCGCCCGAGTCGCGCAGCGCCTGCACCACGTCGACCGGCTCGGCCGACGACTCCACGACCTCGTCGCGGTAGTACTCGCCGAGGCCGTCGAGCGTGGGGCCGCGCTGCACGGTCACGCCGAGCTCGGGCACGTCCGAGAACGCGATGGTGTTGTTGGGACCGGCCCAGATCGCCTCGCTCAGGTCCTTGCCGACCTTGTCGGCGTCGACCTCGAATGCCGCGACGAACTCGAGGTCAGAGACGTGGTAGCCGCCGAGCCGCACGTGCATGAGGCCGGGCACCTGGTCGTCGTCAGCGGCGTCGCGATAGTACTCGACGCCCTGCACGAGCGAGCTCACGCAATTCCCGACACCCGCCAGGGCAACCTTCACCGTCATCGCACCACTTCTCTCTCGATGTTCGGCCCATCTGGGCCGGTGTTCCGCCGATCGAGCGAGCGAAGCGAGTCGAAACCCTGCACTCAGTGATCTCGACTCGGCTCCGCCTCGCTCGATCAGCGCGGGATCCGCTCGTTCGACCGGAGCAACGGTCGACGCAGCCTCTACGACCTTACATGGATCATTCTTTGTAACCTAGAGAGTGCGCTGAGACGTCGGCGCGAACGAGAGTGAGGATCCCGTGCCGATTCCCGAGCGAGGGGCGGCTGCCGCGAGCACCGCGGAGCGCACCGCCGAGAGCACCGCCGAGTCCCGCCGCGTCACCGAGGTGGCGATCGCTGCCGCGCGCGCGGCCGGAGCGATCGCGCTCCGCGGGTTTCGCTCCGCGGATCTGCGGGTCGAGGTGAAGACCGACCTGCACGACCCCGTGACCGACTTCGATCGGGCCTGCGAGCAGCGCATCCGGGAGATGATCCTCGCGGCGTACCCGGAGTCGACCATCGTGGGCGAGGAGGGCGGCACCAGCACGGGCGCGGGATCGCTCACCTGGTACGTCGATCCGATCGACGGCACGGCCAACTTCGCGCGCGGGATCGCGATGTGGGCGGTGAGCATCGGCGTCGCGCGCGACGGGGAGCTCGTCGCCGGGGTCGTCTACGACCCGGTGAGCGACCAGCTGTTCTGGGCCGATGACCGCGGGGCGTTCCTCGGCGATGAGCCGTTGCAGGGGCGAGGCGCCACCGCGCCGGAGCGGGCCACCGTGGCGCTCAACTTCCCGCTGGCGCGCGACCTGGTGCACTTCCCCGAGCTGGCGCTCGAGCAGTACGCGCGGGTGACGCGCCGCTTCGCGCAGGTGCGCGGGCTCGGCAGCACCTGCATCGCCCTGTGCTGGGTGGCGGCGGGGTGGATCGACGCCACGGTCTCCTTCGAGACGCACCCCTGGGACGTGGCGGCGGCGTCCCTCATCGTGCGCCGGGCGGGCGGCGCATATCTGGGCTACCGCGACGGGGCAGCGGTGCCCGAGGCGGGCGCGCATCTCGCTCCGCACTACTACGCGGCGGTCGCGGACGGCGAGTTCGAGATCCTGCACGAGATCATGCGCACGCAGAGCAGACGGCCGCAGGAGTGAGCGCCTCAGGCGCCGGTCCGGCAGCGGTGCTCAGCTCGTCGCGCGCGTGAGCTGCGCGGCGAGCTGCAGCAGCTGCGCCTCCGATCCCGCGCGGCCGATCAGCTGCGCCCCCATCGAGAGGGTGCCGGATCCGGTCGGGTTCGGCACGTCGAGGATCGGCACGGCGATCGCCGGCAGGCCGGAGACGTTGACCATCGAGGTGTACGCCGCCCACTCGCACTGCAGGCGATAGTCGTCGTCGGGGTCGAGCGCGAGGAACGCGCCGACGCGCGGCGGGGGCATCGTCAGCCCCGGCGTGAGCACCACGTCGTAGGCGCCCCACTGCCGGCGCAGATCCGCCGCGATCTCCTGCAGCGCCGAGGCGGCCTCGAGGTGCGCGTCGCGCGACCGGGCCAGCGCACGCTCGCGGAACACGCGGGTGTAGGGGATCAACCGCTCCTGCGCCCCCTCGGCCAGCTCCAGCAGCGACAGGCCCGCCATCCAGCCGGTGCCGAAGGCCTCGGCGTAGCGCGGGTCGTAGCGCAGGCCCGCCGCTTCGACCCGGTGCCCGGCCGCGGCGAGCCGCTCTGCCGCTGTCTCCCAGGCGAGCCGGGCGCCGGGCCAGAGCGGGATCGGGTGCACGGTCTCGAACGGCGAGGCCGCACTCACCCCGATGCGCAGATCGCGCAGCCCATCGGCAGCGCGAACGGCGGCGAGTGCCGTCCCCGGGCTGCCCGCCATCGCGTCGAAGAGCAGCGCCGCGTCCTCGGCGCTGCGGGCGATGGGCCCGGTGACGGGCAGTCGCGGGGCCCCGAAGTCGTCGACCGGTCCGTGCTCCAGGTCGGTGGGCACGGCGCCGAGCCCGGGTTTCAGGCCGATGAGCCCGCAGGCGAGGCTCGGGATACGGATCGAGCCGCCGCCGTCGCTCCCCGGCGCGACCGGCAGCAGGCCCGCCGCCACCGCGGCCGCGCTGCCGCCCGACGATCCGCCCGCCGTGCGCTCGGGGTCGAGGGGATTGCGGGCGGGAGCGGCGATCAGGTTCTCCGAGTACGCGTTGAGGCCGAGCTCGGGCACCTGCGTCTTGCCGAGCGACACCGCGCCCGCGGCGCGCAGCACCGCCACTCCGGGGTGGTCGCGCTCGGCGACCGGGTGCGGCAGCGCGGCGCTGCCCATCGTCGTGGGCGCGCCGGTCACATCGACCAGATCCTTGTGGGCGATCGGCAGGCCGTGCAGGGGCGGCAGCGCAGCGCGCTCGTCCTCGCTCAGCGCCGCGAAGCGTTCGTCGGCGGCGTCGGCCTCTGCGAGGGCCTGCTCGGCCGTCACTGCGACGAAGGCGCCGAGATCGCTGCGGTCGGCGATCCGCGCCAGGAAGTGCTCGACGGCCTCCCTCGCCGAGACCTCCCCGCGGCGCAGCGCGTCGCGCAGCGCGACGGCGCTCTCGGGGACGGAGGGGTTCGCGGAGGATCGGCTCATACCCCGAGCCTATGCCCGCGGCCGAGCTGCGAACTCGACTCCCGCTCTTCGCGCGTCAGTAGTTGTCACCAAACGTGAGAAATGGGCGCAACTCCTGACGCGCGAGGAGGGGAGCCCGTCAGTACGCCCCGCGGGTCGTGTGCAAACGGTGACGGAACTCCGCCTCGGTGCCGGGCGCGCGCATGTGGAACGGGGCGAGCGAGGCGGGAAGCGCCGCTGCGAGGATCGGGGCCGCCATCGTGAGGGCCGGCCCGATGCGGTGAGGAGGGCTGTCCATGAGAGAAGCCTGGAGGATGCTCTCGGGCCCGTGTTGCGAATCGTTCTCATCGCTCGCTATAGTGATACTGGTTCTCATTAGAAGGTTGGACATGTCGCGCACCGCTCACTCCCGTCATCCGCTCCGTCTCGCCGCGCTCGGAGGCGCTGCGCTCGCCGCCGCGCTCGTGCTGAGCTCGTGCAGCAGCGGGGGAAGCGCCGCCGCCGAGTCGGACTCGGACCGCTTGCGCGTGGTGACGACCACCACGCAGCTCACCGACTTCGCGCAGCAGATCGGCGGCGACGACATCGAGCTCACCGGATTGCTCGCTCCCGGTGGATCGGCCCACCACTTCGATCCGACCCCCGCCGATCTGCTCGCGCTGGGAGAGGCCGATGTGCTCATCGTGAACGGCGCGGGCCTCGAGACCTTCGTCGACTCCGCGGTCGAGGCCTCGGGCTTCGACGGCGAGATCATCACCGCGAGCGAGGGCATCGACCTCGCGGAGGCCGAGGCCATCACCGCTGAGGGCGGCGAGGCGCACGACCACGACCACGCCGAGGAGGAGCACGCGGCCGAGGAGCACGCGGCCGAGGACGACCACGCGGATCACGACCACGCCGAGGACGAGCACGATCACGATCACGATCACGGCAGCGTGAATCCGCACATCTGGACCTCGCCGCGCAATGCCGAGGGGATGGTCTCAATGATCGCGGGCGATCTCGCCCGCATCGATCCCGCGCACGCCGACGGGTACACCGAGCGCGCCGACGCCTACCTCGCGCAGCTCGACGCGCTCGACGCCTGGATCTCGGAGCAGTACGAGCGGGTGCCCGCCGCCGACCGGGTGCTGGTGAGCGGCCACGACTCCCTGCGCTACTACCTCCATGACTACGGCATCGAGTTCGCGGGGTCGATCCTGCCGAGCTTCGAGGACAACGCCGAGCCGAGCGCCGCAGACATCGACGCCCTCGTCGCGTCGATCCGGGAGCACGGCGTCACGGCCGTCTTCGTGGAGTCGTCGATGAGCCCCAAGCTGGCGCGCACCATCGCCGACGAGGCGGGCGTGCAGGTGGTCGATGCGGAGTCCCTCTACGCCGACTCGCTCGGCGCCCCGGGCAGCGACGGCGAGACGTACATCGGAGCGACGCTGCACAACACGCGCGTGATCCTCGACGCCTGGGGTGCCGAGGTGGACCCCGTACCCGATACGCTGCAGGGATGACGTTCGCCGCATCCGACCCTCGCGGCATCGCTCTCTCGATGAGCGATGCCGCGTTCGGCTACGCCGGGGAGACGCGCGTGCGCTCCCTGACGCTCGAGGTGCCCGAGGGCGCAGCCGTGGCCCTGATCGGACCGAACGGATCCGGCAAGTCGACGCTGTTGCGGGGCGTTCTCGGGCTCGCGGAGCTCACCGCGGGAAGCATCCGGGTGCTCGGCACCTCCCCCGATCGGGCCAGACGCGGCGTCGGGTCGTTGCCCCAGGCCGACACACGCGACGCCTCGCTGCCCGTGACCCTGCGGCAGGTCGTCACGATGGGCCTCTACCGCTCGCGCGGGGCGCTGCGGCCGATCGGCCGTGCGGGACGCGCCGCGGTCGACGGCTCTCTCGATCGCGTCGGGCTGAGGGAGTTCGCCGGGCGGCGCTTCGGCGAGCTCTCGGGCGGGCAGCAGCAGCGCGGGATCCTCGCCCGTGCCCTCGTCGCGAACCCTCGACTGCTGCTGCTCGACGAGCCGTTCAACGGGCTCGACCGCGAGAACCGCGAGGCGCTGCTGCACCTCGTGCGCGAGCTGCGCGACGAGGGTCGCACCGTGCTCGTCTCGACGCACGACCTCGAGATCGCCCAGCAGGCGTGCACGCATGTGCTGCTCCTCGCCTCCGGGCACCGCCCCGGCGAGCCCGGGCACCCTGCGGCGTTCGGCCCGCTCGACGAGGCGCTCACCCTCGATGCGGTGCAGCACGCGTTCCAGGACACCACCGTCGAGCTCGACCAGCACACGGTGACCACCACCCGGGAGACGGAGGTGTGATCGCGGGCGTCGGAGCTGCGGCGTTCGACGCCGCGGCGGCATTCGGAGCGGTCGATCCGGCCGTTCTCGGCTCCGGGTCGCTCGTCGCCGCGTTCAGCCCTCTGGAGATCTTCGCGCTGCCGTTCATGTCGCGGGCGCTGCTCACCGTCGCGATCCTCGCGGTCGCCGCCGGGGTGGTGGGGCTGTTCATCAGCTTCCGGGAGCTCGAGTTTGTGAGCGACGGGCTCGTGCACGCCGTGTTCCCCGGACTCGTCGTGGGCGCGGCCATCGGCGGCACCGCCGCCGTGCTGCCGGGGGCCGCGGTTGCAGCGCTGCTGGCCGCCGTGCTGTTCACGGTGATCGAGCGGCGGGGCGGGATCGGCGCCGACGCCGCGATCGCCGTCGTGCTGACGGGCCTGTTCAGCCTCGGCGTGGTGCTGGTGTCGCGCCAGGAGGGCTACGTCTCGCAGATGCAGGAGCTGCTCTTCGGCCGCCTGCTCACGGTCACCGAGGCCCAGGTGTGGCAGATCCTCGTCGTCGCAGCGGCCGCGATCCTCATCGTCGTGAGCACCTGGCGGGCGCAGCTCTTCCGAGCCTTCGACGCCGCGGGTGCCGAGGCCGCGGGCTTCCGCCCCCTGGCCGCGGATCTCTCCCTCGGCATCGCCGTCGCGCTGCTCGTGGTCGCCGGCGTGCAGGCGCTCGGCGTGCTCATGGTCATCGCGCTGCTCACCGTGCCCATGGCCGCTGCGCGGCTGTTCACCCGGAGCTTCGCACTGCTGATCCCGATCGCGATCCTCCTGCCGCTGCTCGCCGGTGCTCTCGGCCTGTGGCTGTCGTTCGAGTGGTCGGTGGGGGCCGGGGCGACGGTGTCTCCCGGCGCCGTGGTGGTGCTGCTGCTCGTGGGGCTCTACGTGCTGGCCGCGCTCGTCCGCGTGACGGCGTTCCGGCTGTCCTCCGCGCGTCGGAGCGCATCGGAGGCGGCGGCATGAGCTACTTCGCGCTCGCCGCACTCGAGCTGGTCCTGCTCGGCCTCATCTCCGGCCTGGCCGGCACGCTGATCGTGCTGCGCCGCCGGTCGTTCTTCGCGGTCGCCCTCAGCCACGCCACGTTCCCGGGCGGCGTGGTGTTCGCGATCGCCGGGTGGAACCTGCTGCTCGGCCAGGCGCTCTTCGCCCTGGTGCTCGTGCTGATGATGACGCTGCTGAGCCGGATCCCGGGGCAGGGCCGCCAGGTGACGAGCGGCGTGGTGCTGTCGTTCGGCTTCGCGCTGGGCGCACTGCTCGCGAGCCTCAACCCGGGGCTCGGCGTGCCCGTCGAGGCGCTGCTCGTCGGCTCGCCGCTGGGCGTCACCGTCGGCGACGTCACGGCGACGGCCGTCGTGCTCGTCGTGGTGCTCGCGGTGCTCGTGCTCTCGTGGCGCCGGATCCTGTTCCACACCTTCGACCCGGTCGGCTACGCCGCGGCCGGGTATCGTGCCTGGTCCGTCGAGTTCGTGGTGACCGCGGTGGTCGCCGCCGCCGTGGTGGTGGCGATGCCGGCGGTCGGCGCGATCCTGGGCGTCGCGGTGCTGATCGGGCCGGCCGCGACCGCGCGGGTGCTCGTCTCCCGTCTCGAGTGGATTCCCCCCGTGGCGGCTGTCATCGGGATCGCCGGGGGCCTCGTCGGACTCTGGATCTCGCGCGAGTTCGGCGTCGCCGCCGGCGGGTCGGTGGGGCTCGTGATCACGGCGATGTTCCTCTTGGCGCTCGGCGTGCGCGCATGCCTGCAGCGAACCCGACGCCCCTCGGCCCAGAACTTCGCTACGGTGGAGTGAGAATCGTCGGGAGGTGCGTGATGGAGCCGAAGGTGCAGCCGAAGCGGAACACGTGGCAGCGCGAGGCGGTGCGGGCGGCGCTCGCCGAGCACCGCGGCTTCGTGAGCGCCCAGCAGCTGCACCAGGCGCTGCGCGACGGCGGGTCGACGATCGGTCTGGCGACGGTCTATCGGGCGCTGGCCGGGCTCGCTGAGTCCGGTGAGGCCGACTCGCTCCAGTCGCCGGAGGGCGAGAACCTGTTCCGGTCGTGCATCATGCCCGGCCACCACCATCACCTCATCTGCCGCACCTGCGGCGACACGCGCGAACTCTCGGCCGCGGTCGTCGAGGAGTGGACGCAGCGGGTGGGCGCCGAGCACGGCTTCTCCGAGATCGAGCACGTCGTGGATCTGTTCGGCCTCTGCGAGCGCTGCCGCACCGCCGCGGCCGCGTAGCGGCCCTCGCGGCGCATGCGGGTTCGCGCGAGCCGACCCTCGATGATTGATTCCAAGGGTTGAGCGGCTGCGCGCCTGTCTCGAGCGCAGGTCGAGGGTGTCCAGGATCGAGGTTGAAACCTCAAACTCGATTCTCCGCGCTCCCGCAGCAGTCCGGCGACAACAAACGCCTCCGCACGCTCAGTGGCACCGTACAAGCCGTCATCGCGCACTGCGCACTGACAACAACTATCCGGCACGACCAGCACACCGCGCAGTCCGTCCTCCGGTCGCTGACCGCGTAAGACCACTGAACCCTTGGAATCGTGATGACGGCCCAGGACGACAACACGCAAGCAGCCCGGCCATCTCCTCCCGCGAAGGAGGGCCGGGCTGTAGAGATTCGTCAATTGACTTTTCCTTCAGTCAAGGGCTTGGGTGAATTCCTGATCTACTGATAGCTTTCAATCCACTTTTATATTGGATAGACTCAGGATAGAGATAGCAATGACGCAAAGATCTCCTATTCGTCCTACAGCGCTGACGTTCTTCGCTGCCGTAACTGTTGCTGCGACGACCATGTCCACGAGTGCTGTCTATGCGGCCGAGCTCGTCACCGCAGATATGTCGCCCGAAGTGGTACTTGAGGAAATCGCTCCGGAAACCCTGATTTCAGTCGCAGCCCCAGACACAGGACCTGAGGGCATCGAACTCGTGGTGAACGAAGTGTCCACCTCCATCCCAACGGATGCCAGCGACGGCATCGAGTTCGAATCCAACGAAGGTGCCCTCACGGTGTCGCTTCCTTTCGCAGAAGATGCCGAGCAGATCCCCACAGTCATCGACGGCATGGTGGCATTCGACAACGGAAACGGATCTCAGACTGCGAGCGTCTTGAAGGACGACGGTGGCGTGCAGATCAACACGATCATCGAAGGCCCCGGGGCACCCACTCGGTACGACTACGAGCTTGCAATACCGGACGGTGCAACGATCACTCAGAATGATGATGGCTCGATCCTCATCTCCGACAAAGACGGATATGCGCTCAGCAGCATCGATCCGGCCTGGGCGAAAGACGCGAACGGCGCATCAATAGAGACCTGGTACGAGGTCAAGGGAACGACCTTGACGCAAGTTGTGGCGCACTCGTCGGGCGACGCGTACCCGATTGTGGCAGATCCCTCCATCAACGTCTACTGGTGGGGAATCGGTATCAAATTCACTAAAGCAGAGACAAAGAAGATTGCAGCAGCCTCCAGCAACGCTGGCGCACTCACAGTCGCCTGCGGGCTCATTGCAAACGCGCCAGGCGCTGTTGCATGTGGAGCTGCCGGATTCGTCCTTTCTGCCCTAGGCAGGGACTGGGCAAAGGGCGTAGCCTCTCGTGGTAAGTGCATTCAGTTGAGCCAGACCTGGGCCACGGGCCTGCCGGCCGTACCAGTGGAAGTGAAGTGCTGATATGAGCAAATGGGAAAAGATCGCAACTGCCGGCTTGACTTCCGTCGCAATCTGGGGCGTGATGCAGGGGGTTGTCCTTCTGACGTCGGCCATCTTCACGACGCCCTTGGGGGTAGCCCGCGAGGTGGTCCCGCTCGGACTCGCATCGGTCTACTTCCTCTTCGAGTCGCGGCGAATCGCGCGAAGTGGCGTCGGCACCTCGGCCGATTCAGGCGAGCATACGTCGATCTCTCGGAGCTAATTCGCTCGAACGCTCCCAAGAACGTCGGATAGCCCCGCACCCAAGCCGCAAAGTGCGTTTGGGTGCGGGTCGGTACGGTCTCCACATGGTGAGGAGTACGGGCTGAGCTGCATCCGATGGGATGCGTACGAGTCGCACCCCATCGATGGAGATCATGCCCCGAACTTCAACGTCCTGCAGCCAGAAGTGCCATGCACGCTATGCGCAGGCCAACTCAGCGCCGAGATGGTGCCACGCTGACTGTGAGCCAAAGGCAAGCTTGCCGCGAAGTAGGACGCCGACGCTCGAAGCGGTGAGTAGGACCCACTGACCGTGCACCGGACCTCATGCGTCGGGGGCGCTCGAGATGCTGTCGAGTGGACGCAGATGAGCTTGTCTCAGATCTTCTGCCGCCTCTTTGTGCGAAGTTCAACCCGAAAAGCGCTCACCGCGATCCGGGTGTCGAGGCTGGTCTCCGGCTTCTCCCAAGAGCTGGCACACGCGTACGGCAAGCAATTAGCGAAAGGAGAGCGTTCTCCGACGTGCCGAGTGGGAAAAGAGAATGACCCGTTCAGTCTCTATCAGAGAGCTGCTCGAGCGTGCGGATCGACGGTTCGGCCCGTTCCCTGTGGGTGGGATTCCGCCTCCACGGGTGGCGTCCCGCCTCCACTTCCATTCACTGACAACGGCTATCTGGCACGACCACCACGCGGGGCAGCCCGCCCTCCGGTCACTGACCGCGTACTCCCACTACCCCTTGGAGCCGATCGCGCACCGCGACCCCCGCCCGGGGGTCACGCGGTGGCGATGACGACGACTGGGTCGGTCGTCGGCAGGCCCGTGGGCGATCCGCCCTGCTGCTCCACCGTGACGGCGACCGCATCCCCCGGCTCGAAGCCGTCCGCGAGCACCGCCGCGTCCCCGTCGTCCTCCGCGCGCATGACGCCGAGAGAAATCGGCTGGTCGCCACGCACGATCCACAGTTCGTAGTCGTGATCGTCGGGGGCGGGCTGCATGCCGTCGGCGACCAGCACCGCCTGCTGCTCGGAATCGGACCAGTGCAGCGTCGCCTCGCCGCCGTCCGCCAACTCGACCGTCGACGTGCGCGCATCGCCGGCCGAACCCACCTGCTGCAGCGCGATGGTCACCGGGTCCTGCGCCTCGAGCGCGCCGCGCAGCGGCAGCGCGATCGCGACGGCCAGCAGCACCGCGATCGATGCCGCGAGTGCGAACCATCCCGCGCGGCGTCGGGCGCGGGGGGCGTCCGCCTCGGGCGACGCGCCGCCCCCTGGTGGTGCGGGTGCGTTCCGGGGCTCCGGGGCGTCGTGCGCCGCGCCCGGGGCGCCGCCGCGCGCGTCCTGCGCGGGCGGTTCGAACTGGGGGCTGCGCGAGACGAGATCGAGGATCGCGGCGCGCGACGCGGCCGGCGGCTCAGCCGCGGCGGACGCGGCGCCGAGGCTCCCCGCGGTCTCGAGATCCTCGTCGACCACCCGCTGCCACTCGGGGTGCGCCGCGAGCGCTTCCGAGAACGCGCGCTCCTCCTCGGGTGAGAGCGCGTGCAGCGCCCGTGCGGCGGAGAGCTCGCGGAAGTGCTGCTCGTTCATCGCGTCGCCTCCAATGCGGTCCTGAGTCGGGTCAAACCATCGCGGATGCGCGTCTTGACCGTGCCGAGCGGAGCCCCCTCGAGGGCGGAGATCTCGCTCTGGGTGTATCCGCCGAAGTAGGCGAGTACGAGCGCCCTGCGCTGGGCCTCCGGGAGCTCGTCCAGCCCGCGCACCGCGCGACCGCCGTCGATCATCAGCGCCACCTCGTCGTCGACGCCGGCGTGCGTGCGGGCCAGCTCCCGCGCTCCGACTGCGAGGTCGCGGCGCCGCGCCGCCCGGGAGGAGCGGACGCGGTCGACGGCGCGGCGGTGCGCGATGGTGAGGAGCCACGCTCGCGCGCTGCCCCGATCCGGGTCGAACGCGGTCGCGGTCTGCCACGCCTCGAGGAAGACCTCCTGCAGCACCTCCTCGCTCTGCGAGCGGTCGACCAGCACCCGGAGGATCAGGCCGAACACCCGGGCGGACAGCAGATCGTAGAGGTCGGCGAAGGCGCGCTGATCGCCGTGCGCCGCGAGTGCGAGCGCCTCGTCGGCGGGATCCGGGCCCGCGCCGTCGTCCGCTATCTCGATTCCGTCGATGACCATCGTGTCCAGCATGCCGCATCCACCTCCACTCCGTCTTCGTGTCGCGACTGCGAGTCGTCGCATCTCGGGCGCACTCCCTACCCGAAGGTGAACGAGTAGACCTGCACGCCCTCGGGCACCCGGAGATCGAGGGTGCCCGTGTCGGGGTCGCCGTCCTCCACCACGCGGTACGAGCGCGGCGGCCCGCCGACCTCGACGGTGCGGGTGGCGCCGCCGACGCCGATCTCGAGCGTGCCGCTGCCCGCCACCACCGCCCGCACCTCCTGCGCGCGATATCGCAGGCGGATGTCGCCGCCCGCCCTGTCTTGCGGGGTCGCGAACTGCGTCTCCACCGTCCACCGCCCGTCGAGCGCGAAGGTGTCGACGTCCTGCCGACTGGGGAACGCGTAGTCGCCGTCGCCCGCCCGATACGCCTCGGGGCCGGCGAAGTTGCGGTCCTTCGACGAGCCGAGGAAGGTCTCGGGCGTGGTGCTGCCGAGTTCGGGGGTGCGGTCGGTCACCTCGGTCTTGGCGGGCAGCGCGTCGTCCGGGCGCGCCTCCTCGAGCAGCTCGCGCATGAGCTTCTCGGTGACGGCGTAGTTGCCCTCCCCGAACGAGATGTGGCGCACGGTGCCCTCGGCGTCGATCAGATAGTGGGCGGGCCAGTAGCGGTTGCGGTAGGCGGTCCAGGTCGAGAGCGAGTTGTCCATCGCGACCGGGTACTCGATGCCGAAGTCGTCGATGCCCGCCTCGACGTTCGCCCGCTCCTTCTCGAAGGCGTACTCGGGCGAGTGCACGCCGATCACGGTGAGCCCCTGGTCGCCGTAGGCCTCGTCCCAGGCCACGACGTGCGGGATCGACCGCTGGCAGTTGATGCAGGAGTACGCCCAGAAGTCGATCAGCACGACCTGGCTCCTGAGCGCGTCGAGATCGAGCGCTTCGCCGTTCGGCGTATTGAGCCAGGTCTCGATCCCCCTGATCGCGGGTGCCGCGCCGCACGAGGCGAGCTCGGCGGCGCCGTTCTCGCAGCGGTCGAGATCCCGGTTCTCGTCGGTGACGAGGCCCCCGAGGGAGAGGGCGCTCCTCCCGGCGTCGCTCTCGGCCAGGTCCCGCTGGACGCCGGAGGTGTAGTCGGGGAGCAGCCGTTGCAGCTTCTGCGGCACGTCGAAGGCGAGGCCCGCGGCGAGGGCGATGAGCGCGACGCCGCCCACGACGCGGATGGTGCGCTCTCGCCTGCGGAAGCCGCGGATGCGCTCGGCCACGCCGCGCCCGGCGAGTGCGAACACGAGCAGCGGGAGCGCGACGCCGACGGCGAACGAGAGGGTCAGGAGCACGGTCTCGGGCCCGATCCGGCCCGTCGCGCCCGCGACGATGATCGCGGCGAGCACCGGTCCGGCGCAGGGGACGAACACGGTGCCGAGCGCGAGGCCCATGCCGAAGCCGTTGCCGCCCTCCGCGGCGCGCCGGCGGGGAAGGCGCTGGAACGGCCGCTCGAGCAGCTGCTCGAACCCGGGGAAGAGCATACCCGCGCCGATGATCAGCAGCACCGCCACACCCGCCCAGCGGATCGCGCTCGGCGGGATGCCCAGCAGCCCCAGCAGCAGTGATCCGATCAGCGTCACCACCGAGAAGCTCAGCACGAGCCCGGCGATGATCCAATAGGGCCGACTCCGCTTCGCGGCGATCACCTCAGGCGTCTTGCCGGGCGCCGCCGGGCGGGCGCCCGCCGTCAAGAAGATGACCGGCAGCACCGGCAGAATGCACGGCGAGATGCCGGTGATCAATCCGCCGAGCAGACCGATGAGCACGATATCCATGAGCAACCCTCCTGTTTGCCGAGTCATTCGGAGCGGTGCGCGGAACGGATGGGACGGGGCGGTGCCGACGGCCCGCGGCGGCGGTCTGCGAACGCCCGCGAAACTTCTGCGACGAATTTCCCATCCGATCTCGTGACGGCTCCGAAGACCGAGACAAGCCGCGGAATTCTGCGGATCACCATCAGAGGAGGAATCATGTTCACGAAGAGGAAGACCTTCGCCGCCGCCTTCGCGCTGACGCTGGCCGGAAGCGCGATGCTGACCGGCTGCGCGATGGGAGCGTCGACCGACGAGGCGGCCGAGGATCAGAGCTCGGAGCAGATGCAGGAGAGCGCGCCGGCGGAGGAGTCGGACTCGTCGATGGGTGCGGCCGACCCCGCTGCGAACCTCGTGGGACCGGGCTGCGCCGCCTACGCCGAGGCCGTGCCCGATGGCGATGGCTCGATTCAGGGCATGTCGCAGGATCCCGTGGCGGTCGCAGCGTCGAACAACCCGATGCTCACGACGCTCGTGGCGGCCGTCAGCGGACAGCTCAACCCCGATGTGAACCTCGTCGACACCCTGAACAGCGACGAGTTCACGGTGTTCGCGCCGGTCGACGACGCCTTCGACAAGATCGACGCCGCCACCATCGAGACGCTGCAGACCGACAGCGACCTGCTCACCGAGATCCTCACCTACCACGTGGTACCGGGACAGATCGAGCCGGCCGACATCGCCGGAGCGCACATGACCGTGGAGGGCCGCGACCTCGAGGTGACCGGCTCGGGCGACGAGCTCATGGTCAACGACGCCGCCGTCGTCTGCGGCGGCGTGCAGACCGCCAATGCGACCGTCTACCTGATCGACGGCGTGCTGATGCCCCCGGCGGAGTGAGCGCCGGTCGCCGTCGCGCACTGGAGCGCGCCGGCGATCCGCACCGTCGCTGCGCCCGCTGCTCGCACTCGAGCGGCGGGCGCAGCTGCGTGCCCGGGCCCGCTGCCGATTGAGATACGGAATGGTAACGATTTCTCAGATTCGCGGGTGCGGGATCGATCCCGTGGTGCTCGATCCCGCGGCTTTCTTGCCGGTGAACAGGCATTCGTGGGCGCGGGTCAAGCGTTTTGGAGGATGGGCGCAAGACCCTGTTCCCCGGCCGCGAATCGTCCTAGTATCTGCCCCATGGCAAAGACGACAGCGATCAGGGTGGCTCGCGACGATCGGGAACCACTGGTCATCATCAGTGACGTGAACAAGCACTACGGCGAGCTGCATGTGCTGAACAGCATCAATACCCAGGTGGGCCGCGGCGAGGTGGTCGTGGTGCTCGGTCCCTCCGGGTCGGGCAAGTCGACGCTGTGCCGGGCGATCAACCGCCTGGAGACCATCGACTCCGGCACCATCACGATCGACGGCGAGCCGCTGCCCGAAGAGGGCAAGGGGCTCGCGAAGCTCCGCGCCGACGTGGGCATGGTCTTCCAGTCGTTCAATCTCTTCGCGCACAAGACGATCCTCGAGAACGTCACCCTCGGTCCCATCAAGGTGCGCGGCATGAGCCGCAAGGCGGCGGAGGAGAAAGCGATGGCGCTGCTCGACCGGGTCGGCATCGCCAACCAGGCGAAGAAGCTGCCGTCGCAGCTGTCGGGCGGCCAGCAGCAGCGCGTCGCGATCGCGCGCTCCCTCGCGATGGACCCGAAGCTGATCCTGCTCGACGAACCGACGAGCGCGCTCGACCCCGAGATGATCAACGAGGTGCTCGACGTGATGATCAGTCTGGCCAACGACGGCATGACGATGGTCGTCGTCACCCACGAGATGGGCTTCGCCCGGCGGGCGGCGGATCGCATCATCTTCATGTCGGACGGGCAGATCGTGGAGGAGGCGACGCCCGAGCAGTTCTTCACCGATCCCCAGACCTCCCGGGCCAAGGACTTCCTCTCGAAGATCCTCAACCACTGACCACCCAGACCGCGCCGGGCGGGCGCCACCGCGCCGGACCGGAGCGACATCAGAGGGATCGGCACGAACCGGACCCCCAACGAAGAGAAGGCAGGAATCTCATGCGAATCGCAAAGTATGCAGCAGTGATCGTGGCCGCGGGCGCGCTGGCGCTCTCCGCGTGCGCGTCCGGCTCCCCGGGGGACGCCGAGGGCGATGATGCCGGGCCGGCTCCGGTCGAGGAGACCTCCTTCGAGGAGGGCACCACGATGGCGGCGCTGAACGAGGCGGGCAAGATCACGATCGGCACCAAGTTCGACCAGCCCCTGTTCGGCCTGATGGGCCCGTCGGGCACTCCCGAGGGCTTCGACGTCGAGATCGGCAAGCTCATCGCCGCGAATCTCGGCCTCTCCGAGGACCAGATCGAGTGGAAGGAGGCGGTCTCGGCCAATCGCGAGCCCTTCATCGAGAACGGCGAGGTCGACATCGTCGTCGCCACGTACACGATCAACGACGAGCGCAAGCAGGTGATCTCGTTCGCCGGGCCCTACTATCTCGCGGGTCAGGATCTGCTGGTGCTCGAGGGCAACCCGGACGGCATCACCGGTATCGACGACGTGGCGGGCGAGAAGGTCTGCTCGGTCACCGGCTCGACCTCCGAGCAGAACCTCAAGGACGCCGGCGTCGAGGTGCTCGCGACCGACACCTACTCGAACTGCCTCGAGCCGCTGCGCTCCGGCGAAGTGGTGGCGGTGTCGACCGATAACGTGATCCTCGCGGGTCTGGCGGATCAGAACCAGGGCGAGTTCGAGGTCATCGACAACCCCTTCACCGAGGAGCCGTACGGCATCGGGCTGCAGAAGGACGACGACGACTTCCGCAACTTCATCAACGACGTGCTCGAGCAGTCGTTCGAGGACGGCGAGTGGGCCGCGGCGTGGGATCGCACCGCGGGCACGGTGCTCTCGACGCCCGAGCCGCCCATGATCGACCGCTACTGAGTCGGGCCGCCGGGCGGGCGCGATGACGCGACCGCCCGGCGCACCCGCACCCACCGACTCCCAACGAAGGGATCCTCACCCGTGGACGTGCTGATCGCGAACGCCGACGACGTGTTCGCCGGGTTCCTCATGACCCTCAGGCTGCTGCTCTTCGGCGGCCTCGGCGCGATGGTGATCGGCCTCATCGTCGCCACCATGCGCATCTCCCCCGTCGCGTCGCTGCGCGCCTTCGCCACGGTGTACACGGAGCTCGTGCGCAACATCCCGCTGACGCTGCTCCTGTTCTTCATGGTCTTCGTGCTGCCGCTCATCGCGACGAGCAAGCCCCCGTACGAGGTGCTCGCGTCGATCGGGCTCGCCATCTACACCTCGCCGTTCGTGGCCGAGGCGCTGCGCAGCGGCATCAACGGCGTGCCCGTGGGGCAGGCCGAGGCCGCCCGATCGATCGGGCTCGCGTTCGGTCAGACGCTCACGCTGATCGTGCTGCCCCAGGCGCTGCGCATGGTCGTGCCGCCGCTCATCAACGTGTTCATCGCGCTCACGAAGAACACCTCGGTGGCCGGCGGCTTCTTCGTGGTCGAGCTCTTCGCCACGGCGCGGCAGCTCACCAACGCCAACGGCCAGGCGGTGATCCCGATCCTCATCGGTGTGGCCTGCTTCTATCTGCTCATCACCATTCCGCTCGGCCTCATCGCCGGGCAGATCGAGAAGAAGGTGCGGGTGCTGCGATGACTCACGCAACGGTTCTCTACGACGCCCCGGGGCCGAGGGCCCGCACGCGCTCGCGCATCATCTCGGTCGTGGGCGTGATCGCGGTGGCCGCGCTGCTCGGCTGGGTGGTCTGGCGGCTCGCGCAGCCCCAGGTCGCCGTCAACGGCAACGTCACCCCGAGCATGCTCAGCGCGTCCCGCTGGGACGTGCTCGCCTACGGGGAGGTCTGGCGGTACATCGGCTCCGGCGTCTGGAACACGCTGCGCGCCGCAGCGGTGGCCATGGTCGGCGCGCTGCTCGTCGGGGTGCTCTTCGCCTTCGGCCGGCTCGCCGACACCGCACTGATCCGCATCCCGACCACCGTGCTGCTGGAGTTCTTCCGCGGCATGCCCGTGCTGCTCATGATGCTCTTCATCCTGCTCGTGGCCTCGACCGGGGCCTTCTGGGCCGTGGTGATCGCGCTCATCATCTACAACGGGGCCATCGTGGGGGAGGCGCTGCGCGCCGGCATCGTCTCGCTCAACAAGGGGCAGCGCGAGGCGGGCCTCTCCATCGGCCTCACCCCGGTGCGCACGCGGCTCATGATCGAGTTCCCGCAGGCCTTCGTGCAGATGCTGCCGATCCTCATCGCCCAGATGGTGGTGCTGCTGAAGGACACCTCGCTCGGCTACATCGTCGCCTACCCCGAGCTGGCCAAGACGGTGAAGGACATGGCCAACTACTACGGCAACGGCTACATGTTCACCTTCTGGCTCGTCGCCGTGGTGATCTATCTGGCGATCAACCTCGCGGTGTCCTGGTTCGGGCGCCGCATGGCCCGCTTCGCCGCGGCGCGGGGCGGAAAGGCGGACGCCGGGCCGGGCGCGACCGACCCCGGCGGTGCCGGCCCGACAGCCGCGGCCGCGGGCGGCGCCGCCGCCGTCGCTGCTGCGGGCGGTGCTGCGGGCGGTGCTGCGGGCGGTGCTGCGGGCGGTGGATCCGAGAACAGTTGAGCCGTGACGACGCGCGATGAGGGGGCGGGTGCACCGGACGGATCCTCGACCGGCGCACCCGCCTATCTCGATCCCGCGACCGGCGCCCGCTATCCGCTGCACGAGCCGCGCTGGCGCTCCGACTCGGGAGGGCCGCTGCTCGTCACCGGGGGCGGCGGGATCGGCCCTGCCGACATCGACACGGCCGCGCGCGGCCTGTGGCGGTACCGCGCGGCCCTCGCGCTCGATATCGAGCATCCCATCTCCCTCGGCGAGGGGCGCACGCCGCTCGTGGAGCGCGAGTGGGCGGGCGGAAAGCCGCGATTCAAGCTCGAGTGGTTCTCGCCGAGCGGCAGCTTCAAGGACCGCGGTGCGAGCGTGATGCTGTCGGCGCTGCGCCGGCAGGGCGTGCGCGCCGTGATCGAGGACAGCTCCGGCAACGGAGGCGCGGCGATCGCGGCCTACGGCGCCGCGGGCGGGCTCGACGTCACCGTGTTCGCCCCCGCGTCGACCTCACCGGCCAAGCTCGCGCAGTCGCGCGCGTACGGGGCGCGGATCGTGCCCGTTCCCGGGCCCCGCGAGGCCTCCCAGGCCACTGCGATCGCCGCGGCCGAGCGCGGCGAGGGCTTCTACGCGAGCCACAACTGGCAGCCCCTCTTCCTCGAGGGCACGAAGACGCTCGCCTACGAGCTCTGGGAGGACCTCGGATTCCGCGCACCCGATGCGGTCGTGATGCCCGTGGGTGCCGGGAGCACCCTCCTCGGCTGCTTCTTCGGCTTCGAAGAGCTGCGGCGCGCGGGAGCGATCCCGCGCCTTCCGCGGTTGTACGCGGCGCAGCCCCTGAACTGCTCTCCGGTGGACGCCGCGCTGCGGGGCGACCGCGACCGGCCCGTGCTGCCGACCATCGCGGAGGGCACCGCGATCCGGAGCCCGCTGCGCCTCAGCGGGCTCGTGGCCGCGGTGCGCCGCAGCGGGGGCGCGTCGGTCGCCGTGCCCGAGGCCGGGATCCTGGAGGCGCACGGGGCGCTCGCCCGCCGGGGCCTCTACACGGAGCCGACCAGCGCAACGGCCGCAGCGGCCACCGGTCGACTGCTCGAGGAGGGGGCGATCCGGCCCGACGAGACGACGGTCGTGATCCTCACGGGTTCGGGGCTCAAGGCTGCCGGGCCCGCCGCCGGTTGAGCGGAGCGCGCCCTCCCGCTGGTCGAGCGAGCGCAGCCTCCCGCCGGTTGAGCGGAGCGCGCCCGCCGCTGGTTGAGCGAGCGCTGCGAGTCGAAACCGAGGCCCCCGCGGCTCCTCAGCTGAGCCGGGACTGGGGCGCCATCGTCGAGGTGTGCCGAGGGTCGTCGAACACCGCGCCGTCGAGGGCGCGGTCGATCGCCGCGAGCGTGTCGGCGTCGAGCCGCACGCCCGACGCCTGCACTGTCTCGGCGAGCTGCTCCGGTCTCGAGGCGCCCACGAGCGCCGAGGCCACGTTCGGGTTCTGCAGCACCCACGCGATCGCGAGCTGCGGCATCGTGAGGCCGGCCGCCTCTGCGATCGGGCGCAACCGCTGCACCGCCTGCAGCACCTCGTCGCGCAGGAAGGCCTCGATGAACTTCGCGCCGCCCTGCTCATCGGTGGCGCGCGAGCCCGTGGGTGCTGCGCGCCCCGGCAGGTACTTGCCCGACAGCACGCCCTGCGCCATCGGGGACCACACGATCTGCGAGATCCCGAGCTCCTGCGACGCGGGAACCACTTCGCCCTCGATGACGCGCCACAGCATCGAGTACTGGGGCTGGTTCGAGATGAGCTGCACGCCGAGCTCCTTCGCCAGGGCGTGTCCGTCGCGCAGCTGCTCCGCGGTCCACTCCGAGACGCCGATGTAGAGCGCCTTGCCCTGGCGCACGATGTCCGCGAACGCCTGGAAGGTCTCTTCCAGCGGGGTCTGCGCGTCGAAGCGATGCGCCTGGTAGAGGTCAACGTAGTCGGTTCCCAGACGGCGCAGCGAGCCGTTGATGGAGTCCATGATGTGCTTGCGGCTGAGGCCGGTGTCGTTCGGCCCCTTCGGGCCGGTGGGGAAGTAGACCTTCGTGAAGATCTCGAGGCCCTCGCGCCGCTGCCCGCTCAGCGCGCGGCCCAGCACCGCTTCGGCCTGCAGATTGGCGTAGACATCGGCGGTGTCGAAGGTGGTGATGCCCGCATCGAGGGCGGCGCGAACCGTTGCGCTCGCCGCGTCGTCGTCGATCTGCGAGCCGTGGGTGATCCAGTTCCCGTAGGTGATCTCCGAGATCTTGAAGCCGCTGTTGCCGAGATACCTGTAGCCCACCATGGGGTTCACCCTAGCGGCGTGCGGTGGCGAGGGCCAGGGGGCCGGGGGCCGGCCCGGCGCGCTACGCGTCGTGCGGGGAGACCTCGGCCTCGGCGCCGGCGGGCGGCGTCGGGACGATCCACGTCCACTCCGCGTACTTGGCGGAGCGTCCGTCGCCGCTCGAGCGCCCCGTGAGGCGGCGCTTCACCCACGGCACCACGTGCTCCCGGGTGTAGGCGAGCTGCTCGCGCCGGGTGGGGCGCGGGATCGGCTCCGCCTCGATCTGCCAGGCCCGCGGCGGTGCGATCTCCAGTGCGCGCAGCACGTTCGCCGCGACCCGGTGATGCCCCACCGGGGCGAGGTGCAGCCGGTCGGGCGACCAGTACTGCGGGCCCGCCAGTACCGGGTCGCTCCAGTTGTCGGCGAAGCGGATGCCGAGCCGTTCGGCGATCGCGCCCGCGAGTCGCACCAGTTCGTCGCCCTTCGCCCGCACACGGGCGCCGCCGGGCAGACCCGCTGTGGGGTTCGCTCCCGCGAGCAGCAGCGGCTCGGCGCCTGCCTCGCGGATGCGGAGGAGCGCGCGCTCGGTCTCGGCGCCGATCCAGGCGAGATCGGTGCCGGGGCGCAGCATGTCGTTGCCGCCGCCGTTGAAGCTGACGAGCGTGGGGCCGAGCGCGAGCGCCGGGCCCAGCTGCTCGGCGATGATCGGGGCGAGCAGGCGGCCGCGGATCGCGAGATTCGCGTACTGGATCGGCTCCCCCGTCGCATCGGCGATGCCCTGCGCGACGAGATCTGCCCAGCCGCGCACCGAGCCGTCGGGTCGCTCATCGCCGACGCCCTCGGTGAAGCTGTCGCCGATCGCCACGTAGCGGATGCGCGCCCGGCGATCCGGCTCGGGCGCCGTGCGATCCGGTGCGTGCCGATCCGGTCCCGTCCGATCCGATGCCGCGGGCTCTGGTGCCGAGCGATCCGGTCCTGTCCGATCCGGTGCCGAGCGATCCGGTCCCGCGGGATCCGGTGCGTTCCGATCCGGTGCCGAGCGATCCGGTCCCGCGGGATCCGGTGCGTTCCGATCCGGCTGCTCGTTCTGCCTCTCGTCCACCTGCCCAGCCTACGCGTCGTGGCGCACGCGACGAGCCGCTTCTATTCCTTCCTGCCTCATCTACCTGCTTCATTCTCAATTGGGAGTCGCGTTCTGCCGCATCGGGGTGGGCGAAGCGGCAGAACGCGACTCCCACTTCGGGGGAGGGAGTGGGGGCGGGCAATCGGGTCGGGTCGAGCGACGGCGGGCCGGGGCGGCGGCGGGCCGGGGCGGCGCCGGGTCGGGTCGGCGCCGGGGCGGCGCGGGCGGGGAGGCCCGGGGGATTGCGCGACACGCCCGGCTTGCGCAGGCGCGGATCCTGACATAGAGTTGTTCTTTGGCTGTGCGCCGTCCCAGTGCGCAGACCGCGGGAGCCGCTCGGCTCGAGACCGGAATGACTCGTCAGGCCGGGGTTCCTGCAGACAAGAAATCTTGGGTGAGGCCGTCCGGCCTCACGGTATGAGAGGAAACACCATGGCAGCAGTGTGCCAGGTGACCGGCGCCGTTCCCGGCTTCGGTCACAACATCTCGCACTCGCACCGTCGCACCAAGCGCCGGTTCGATCCGAACATCCAGAAGAAGACCTACTACGTGCCGTCGCTCGGCCGCAAGGTGACCCTCACCCTGTCGGCCAAGGGCATCAAGGTGATCGATGCCCGCGGCATCGACGCCGTCGTGGCTGATCTACAGAAGCGTGGGGTGAAGTTCTAATGGCGAAGGACAAGGACGTACGTCCGATCATCAAGCTCCGCTCGACGGCAGGCACCGGGTTCACCTACGTGACCAAGAAGAACCGCCGCAACACCCCTGACCGCCTCGTGCTCAAGAAGTACGATCCGGTCATCCGCAAGCACGTCGAGTTCCGAGAGGAGCGTTAATCATGGCGAAGAAGAGCATGATTGCGAAGAACAAGCAGCGTCAGGCCATCGTCGCCCGCTACGCCGAGAAGCGCCTCGAGCTGAAGAAGGCCCTCGTCGACCCCAACGGCACCGAGGAGAGCCGCGAGGCCGCCCGCGTGGGCCTGCAGAAGCTGCCCCGCAACGCATCGCCGGTGCGCGTGCGCAGCCGCGACGTCATCGACGGCCGCCCCCGCGGCGTGCTGTCGAAGTACGGCGTCTCGCGTGTGCGCTTCCGCGACATGGCGCACCGTGGCGAGCTGCCCGGCATCACCAAGTCGAGCTGGTAAGACTCCGGCGGCGTCTCGACGAGTCGCCTGCGCGAACGGGCGCGGATCCTGCGGGGTCCGCGCCCGTTGGCGTGTCCGGGCGTGTGCCCGGCCGCGCGTGCGGCCCCGGCCCGGCACGGCCCGGCTGCGGGTGCCGCCGCGCGGCGCCGCGCGACACGCCGCATGGCGAAATCCCCGCCAGATTCCGCAGAATTCCGCCGAAGTGGGGTAGATTCGTAGCGATCAACCGATCGGACCCTTCCAAACCGGGAGGGATACCTGAACTCGATCAGGGGCTGGGGAGCATCGCGTCTTCGCCCTGGAAGGACACAACATGGCACTCAACAAGACCGAGCTTGTCGCGAAGATCGCCGCCGAGACCGGCCAGAGCCAGGCCGCTGTTTCCAGCGTCGTCGACGGCTTCTTCGCCGCCGTCTCCGAGACCGTCGCCGGTGGCGACAAGGTCTCGATCCCCGGCTGGATCTCCTTCGAGACCGCGACCACCGCTGCTCGCACGGGCCGCAACCCGCGCACCGGCGAGACCATCGACATCCCCGCGGGCAAGCGCGTGAAGGTGTCGGTCGGCTCGAAGCTCAAGGCTGCCGTGAAGTAACGCGCTTCCTCGGAAACCCCCGCCCGGTGCTCGCCACCGGTCGGGGGTTTCTGCGTTTCGCGGCCCCGAGCGCCTTCCCACCCGCCGCCGCGTAGGCTTGAGGGGTGCCACGATATCTGCGCGTACTCGCCCCCGCCCTGCTGATCGCGGCGACCTTCGCCGCGCTCCTCCTGGGGCTCGGGATCGGCGGCGCCGCGGCCGAGCGCACCCTCGCGGATCCGGGGGCGCTGGTGCGTTTCGGCATGCCCGTCGCCCGCACGCTCGTGAACCTCTCGATGGCGGGCCTCATCGGCTCGGTCGTGATGACGGTGTGGGCGCTTTCGAGCGAGCGGCCGGAGAGCCGCGTGGCGATGGATCTGGCGGCGGGATCCGCGGCGGTGCTCACCGTGGCCAGCTCGGCGACCCTGATCCTCACCTTCGTCGACGTGTCGGGGCTCGCCTTCTCGGGCGAGGCGAGCTTCGGGGCGGCGCTGGCCCAGTTCGTCACCGAGGTCGAGCTGGGGCAGCTCTGGCTGATCCAGCTGCTGCTCGCGGCCGTTACCACGGTGCTGGCCTTCGCGATCCGAGAGCGCAGACTCACCCTGCTCGTGCTCGTCGCCGCGATGGCCACCGCGCTGCCCCTCGCCCAGCAGGGGCATGCGGCAGGCGCCTCGGGCCACGGTCAGGCCGTCAACTCGCTGCTGGTGCACCTCGTCGGCGCCGCGGTGTGGTTGGGGGGCCTGCTGACCCTCGTCTTCATCGCGCGCGTGACCGACCGGCGCAGGCTCTCGGTGCTCACCGCGCGCTACTCCACCCTGGCGCTCTTCGCGTTCATCGGCGTCGCGGCCTCCGGAGTCGTGAGCGCGTGGTTGCGCGTGGGCGGCGTCGACGCGCTCCTCGGCACCGGCTACGGGCAACTCGTGCTGCTCAAGACCGCCGCGCTCGTGGTGCTCGGCGTGTTCGGAGCGGTGCAGCGCACGAGGTTGATCCCGAGCATCGCCGACACGGAGCGGGGCAGTCGGGCCTTCATGTGGTTCGTGCTCGCCGAGCTCGCCGTCATGGGCGTGGCGAGCGGGATCGCCGGTGCGCTCGGGCGCACCGCTACGCCGGTGGCGCTGGAGCCCGCGCGCGACCAGGGCGGCCGGATCAGCCCGGCCGAGTGGCTCACCGGCGATCCGCTGCCCCCCGAGCTCACCCCGATGAGCTATCTCACCACGTGGCGGTTCGATCTCGCTTGGACGCTCGTCTGCGTGTTCGGCATCGGCCTCTACCTGGCCGGAGCGATCCGGCTGGCCCGTCGCGGCGATCGCTGGCCGGTGGGGCGCACCATCGCCTGGTGCCTCGGGCTGGTGCTGCTCTTCTACACGACCAACGGTGCGCTCAACGCCTACGAGCAGTACCTCTTCAGCGTGCACATGCTGGCCCACATGATGCTGACGATGCTCATCCCCCTCGTGCTCGTGCTGGGGGCGCCCGTCACCCTCGCGCTGCGCGCGACGGAGAAGCGCGACGACGGTTCGTGGGGCGGCCGGGAGTGGATCCTGTGGGCCGTGCAGACCCCGTACTCCAGGATCATCACCCATCCCGCGGTCGCGGCGGTCGTGTTCGCCGGGTCCCTGTGGGTGTTCTACTTCACCCCGATCGCGCGCTGGGCAGCTTCGGAGCATCTCGGCCACCAGTGGATGATCATCCACTTCCTCATCGCCGGCTACCTGTTCAACCTATCGATGGTCGGCATCGATCCCGTGCCCTATCGTTTCCCCTACCCGCTGCGACTCGTCACGCTCTTCGCCACGATGGCCTCGCACGCGTTCTTCGGGGTGACGCTCATGACCGGCGACGGCCTGATGCTCGCCGACTGGTACGGGGCGATGGGGCGCACGTGGGGGGCGACGCCGCTCGAGGATCAGGTGACCGGCGGGGGGATCGCCTGGGGCATCGGCGAGCTGCCGACCCTGGCGCTGGCGCTCATCGTCGCGGTGCAGTGGTCGCGCAGCGACGTCAAGGAGCAGAAGCGCAAGGACCGCGCCGCGGATCGCTCGGGCGACGTCGAGCTCGAGGCCTACAACGCGATGCTGGCGCGTCGGGCTGGGGGTCAATCGCATCGCGACTGACTGCCCGACGCGCTGGCGCCACCGCGCCAGGACGGCCGAGCGGGCACGAAAAGCTCAGGAGAAGACGCGTAGCGTCTGATCGCTGTTCGCGCGGCGGCTCCTGCCGCCGGCAGGCGCAGGAGAAGTCGCGCGGGGTCTGATCGCTCCCGCGGAGGGGACGTCAGCCCCCGAGCTGCCCCTCGTCGGTAACCGTCACGTCGGCGCGGTGGAAGTTGAGGTGCGACCGCGAAGCCGTGGGGCCGCGCTGACCGAGGTAGCGCGAGTACGTGGCGCCCGAGCCGTACGGTCGCTCGGCCGGCGAGGAGAGCCTGAAGAAGCAGAGCTGGCCGATCTTCATGCCGGGCCAGAGGCGGATCGGCAGGGTGGCGACGTTCGAGAGCTCGAGGGTGACGTGCCCCTCGAAGCCGGGGTCGATGAAGCCGGCGGTGGAGTGGGTGAGCAGGCCGAGACGGCCGAGCGAGCTCTTGCCCTCGAGGCGCGCCGCGATGTCGTCGGGCAGGCCCACCCGCTCGAAGGTCGATCCGAGCACGAACTCGCCGGGGTGCAGGATGAAGCCCTCGGCGGGGTCGACCTCGATGAGGCGGGTGAGTTCGGGCTGCTCTTCCGCAGGATCGATGACCGGGTACTTGTGGTTGTCGAAGAGGCGGAAGTAGCGGTCGAGCCGCACGTCGACGCTCGACGGCTGCACCATCGACGGGTCGCTCGGGGAGAGGCTGATGCGCCCGGAACCGAGCTCGGCGTTGATGTCGCGATCTGAGAGCAGCACGTGAACGATTCTACCGATGATGGGGCGGGCGCGTCTCAGCGCTCTCGCCGGGCGGGTACTGCGTCGGCGACGTAGTCGACGGCCGCGAGGGGACTGTTGCGCTGAGCGAGTGGTGTTCCTGATGCATGCCGAAGCTCCGCGCCGCTATATGACGAAACGGCGGGAGGGGGGGGAAGCTGCATCCTGTTCCGATGGAGCGGACCCCGCAGGCGGTGTGGGTGGGCGGCGTCGCACGCGGCCCACCCACACCGCGTCGATCAGCGGGTGCGGTACTGGTAGGGGTTGCTGAGGATCTCGGTCTCTGGGATCTCCGGGAACATCCCGGCGTTCCAGGTCTCCTCGCCGAGCGAGCCGCGGAGGAACTCGAGCGTGTTCTCCAGTTGGGTGCGCGCCGCTGGGACGCGCGTGCGGTCCACGAGTTTGCTGTTGAACTTCACCGGTGCGCCGCCGACAAGCACGGTGTGCACGTCGCCACGTCCGGCCTGGTAGACGACGTGACCGTAGGGGTTGATGATCGGCGTCATCGTCGGCGAATCGTCGTTTTTGATGAGCACGACGTCGGCGAGTTTGCCGACCTCGAGGCTCCCGACCTCGTCGAGCTTGCCGATGGCGCGCGCGCCGCCCCGTGTGGTCCAGTCGACGACGTCCTCGACGCGCAGCGTCGCGTGCGTCACGGTGTCGTTCGTCTGGTGCGCGATGTAGTGCTCGAGTGAGCGGTCGGCGCCGATTGTGGAGCGCATCGCGGAGAACATGTCGGAGCTGAACCATACGCTCGTGTCGATGGACAGCGAGGCGGGGATGCCGTGCTTGCGCAGCGCGCTGGCCGGCGGGTAGCCCTGGCCGCAGGTCTGCTCGCTCTCGGTTGACAGCGAGACGGTGCCGCCCGTCGCGGCGATCTTCTGGTACGACTCGTCGCTGAGCGTGGCCGCATGCACGTAGGTGTATCCCGGCTGCATTACACCGTGCTGGTACATCATGTCGATGCCCTTGTCGCCGGTGGCGCCCCAGACGCCGGCATGCGTGGTGACCGGAATCCCGAGTTCGCGAGCGGCCGCGAAGGCAGCGGCCTCGGGGAAGCCGTCGTCGCCGGGCACGTCGAATGCGAGCTGCGTCGCGAAGATGCGCGAGTCGTCGCGCGCCCCCGTGATCACGCGGCGCACGGCCGGGTCCTGCGTCCACTCCCACGGTGCGGCGTGGATGTTCCCGTAGGCGAAGACGAAGCGCCCTGGCGAGGTCGCGAGCGCCTCCACGGCCGCTTCGCCGTGCGCTGGCGTACTCAGACCATGCGACCAGTCGACGCTCGTGGTGACGCCGCCCTCGATCGCGTCCAGTGCGGAGATGAGGTTGCCGGCGGCGATGTCCTCGGGGCGGAACTTCATGCCGTGTTCGAGGTAATACCAGACGAAATACTGCGACAAGGTCCAGTCGGCTCCGTAGCCTCGCATTGCCGTCTGCCACATGTGGCGGTGCGTGTCGATCATGCCGGGCATGACAATGCCGCCGGCCGCGTCGATCTCGAACACGCCATCGGGGGCATCGATGTTCGGTCCCACAGCGGCGATCTTCCCATCGACGACGAGCACGTCAGCGTCGCGCAACACCGTGTGCGCTTCGTCCATCGTCAGCACGATTCCGTTGCGGAATACGATCGGCTGCCCGTCCTGGGGCAGGGCGAGATCTGTCATGGGCATATCCTCCTTGATTTGCTGGTGACCCCGTGAGCACCCCGATTCCGGGGCGTCGAAGTTGACATTCTTGCTCAGGTCGACTTGACTCCTGAGTTAAGCATTACTGAACGAAGTTGTCCAGTCGGGCTTCCGGGGATCGATCGAAATTGAGGCGATCCTCAGGTCAGTCAGGCGCCGCACCGAAGGAGAATTGTGAGCAAGAAGACTATCGTCGTCGTCGGGGGAACCTCCGGGATCGGCCTGGAAGTCGCCCGGGACAGCGTCGAGCGGGGAGATCGCGTCGTCATCACCGGGCGCGACGCGGAGCGCGCCGCAGCGATTGCCGCCGAGCTCGGACCGGATGCCAGTGGCATCGCCCTGGACATCTCCGAGCCCGAGGGGATTGCGGCCCAGCTCGCGCAGATCGAGAGAGTCGACGGGCTGGTGCTCGCGGCCATCGAGCGCGATGCGAACACGATCCGCGACTACGATATCGCGCGCGCCCGTCGACTCGTCACGCTCAAGCTCGTGGGCTACGCGGAGACGGTGCACGCGCTGCTGCCGAGGATGACGAACGACGTCGAGACTGGTGTCGTGCTCTTCGGCGGTCGGGCGAAGGATCTGCCCTACCCCGGATCGACGACGGTCTCGTCGATCAACGGCGGCGTCGTGGGGCTGACGCACACACTCGCCCTCGAGCTCGCCCCGATCCGGGTGAATGCGCTGCACCCCGGGATCATCGGCGACAGTCCGTTCTGGGCCGAGAAACCCGAAGGTGTCCTGGATCAGTACAAGGATCGGACGCCGGGCGGCGAGTTGGCGACTATGAAGGACGTCGTGGGCGCTACGCAGTTCCTGCTGCGAAACACGGGCGTTTCCGCAGTGAATCTCTACGTGGATCGCGGCTGGAACGTCACCTGAGCGAGTGGTGGCTCCGGCGCGCCCGAGTCACCGCATTCCGAGGGTCGCCACCCCGGAAGGTTGTTATAGTTATCGAAACTAGTATTGTAGGATCGCAGCATTGGCGGCCGCACACCGTGCGGCCGCCTCTCTTCAATGACGAGAGGACGACGATGACCGAGAGCCGATACGCCGAGCTGCGGACCGAGGATGCCGAGCAGCTGGAGGAGCGGCTGCTCGCCGCGGTGCGGGACATGGCGGACGAGATCCGCGAGCGTGCTGCCGAGGCCCAGGAGATCACGCACATCCACCCGGTGATCCACGAGCGCTTCAAGGAGCTCGGGCTCTACCGGATGTACATTCCGCGGGTGCACGGCGGTCTGGAGGTCACGCCCGCGACCTTCTTCAAGGTGATCATCGAGATCGCCCGGGCGGACATGGGGACCGCGTGGTGCTTCTGCCTCTCGGCGAACCACGCGCTGATGGTCGCGAACTGGTTCCCGTCTGCGATCCACGCCGAGGTGTACAACAATGGTGACTTCCGTGCAGCCTCAATGTACGCGCCGACAGTGAAGGCCACGCCAGTCGAGGGCGGCTACCAGCTCGACGGTGTCGTCAACTACTGCTCTGGAATCCCGTACTCCACCTACTTCCTCGGGCAGGTGCGTCTTCCGGGTTTCGACGCCGACGGCAATCCCAGGATCGGGCTCTATCTGGCTCCAGAGGGGTCGTACGAGATCCTCGACGACTGGGGCAACATGCTCGGCCTCAACTCGTCTGGCTCCAACAGCATTCGTTTCACCGGGGCGTTCCTGCCCGAGCGCTTCATGGTCGAGGACGCCAATCTGATCGACTACGCGTTCGACGCGGATAGCCCCGGCTATCAGGCCTACGGCAACGCGATGTACTCTGCGAGGCACAACAGCAGCTTCGCCCTGGCACTCGGCGCCATCTGCATCGGTGGCGCGAAGGGGGCTCTCGACGAGTACCGGCACGCGATGGACACGCGGAAGATCACTGTGCCGCCGTTCTCTCCACGGACCGAGGATCCCGACTTCCAGCGCTACTACGGCGGTGCCATCGTGAAGATCGCCACCGGGGAGGCAGCGCTGCTTCATGCGCTGGGAGAGTGGCTCGTAGCGGCGGAGAAGAATGTCAGCGGCGAGCAGGCGTTCACGATCGCGATCGACAACCTGCTCGGCGGGATCGGTCGGGAGATCATGCTGCAAATGTGGGAGGTCGTCGAGAAAGACCTGTATCGCACGATCGGGGCTTCCGCGTCGAAGAAGGGGGAGCGCTTCGAGCTCGTCTTCCGCGACATGGCCCAGGCTGCGGGGCACCGCAATCCCCAGCTGCGCGACGTTGCATTCCGGTTGATCGCGCTGGACGCGCTGCAGGGAGCGTGACCGGCATGGCGGCGGCGCTTCCCGAGGAGTTCGCTGCGCATCCGCTGCGGACCGTGCGGAAGGGGCACTTCTGGATCGCGGGTGAGCGGGTCCCGGGCGAGCGCGGGCTCGTGCAGCGAGCCCCGCTCTATGTCGAGTGGGAGGCACCGGCCGAGATTACGCAGCCCTACCCGCTCGTGCTCGTGCACGGCGGCGGCGGCCAGGGAACGGACTGGAAGGGGACGCCCGATGGGCGCCCCGGTTGGCTCGATCGCTTCGTCGACGCGGGGTATCTGACCTACGTCGTCGACCGGCCGGCGCACGGTCGCTCGTGGGCTCATCCCGATGTGGTGGGCGAGCTGGGTGCCCAGTTCAGCTACGACCTCGCCGTCGGGCTCTTCGACACGCCGATCCCGGGGCACGATCAGGCGCCCTGGAGCGATCGGATCGGTGATCCGCAACTCGACCAGCTCATCGCCGGTATGGGGTTCATGCCGGCGGACCTTGCCGAGTCCCAGCGTCTGGACCAGGAGCGGATCGGGCGCCTGCTCCAGCGGATCGGGCCGGCGGTGCTCGTCACGCACTCCGCCGGCGGTCCAGCGGGGTGGTTGGTCGCCGACGCTCACCCGGAGCTCGTGAAGGCAATCATGGCGATCGAGCCGATGGGTCCGCCGTTCTTCGAGTTCGGGCCCGGGAGCCGCTTGGACTGGGGCGTGACCGCGGCGCCGTTGCAGTACGCACCGGAGGTGCAGGATCCTGCTGAGCTCGAGCGGGACCCCGCGGCCTTCCGGTTGCCGGCGCTCGCGGGTATCCCCGCTGTCGTGATGGTCGGCGCATCTTCTCCGTTCGCCATCTGGGCGGGTGGGCTGGTCGATTACCTGCGTTCAGCCGGTGCGGATGTCGAGCTGATGAATCTTGCGGATCACGGCGTCGCGGGGAACGGGCACGCGATGATGTTCGAGAAGAACTCGGACGCCGCGATCGTGCCCGTGCTCCAATGGATTGCCGACGCTGTGTCCTGACATCGATGCGCGGTGCGACGCGAAATGGCGGGGCCCGGTCGCCAAGACCGGGCCCCGCCATTTCGCGTCGATGCCGTCTACATCGTCAGCGGCTGGCCGAGCAGCACGCGGCCGAGCGAGCCGAGGAGCACATCGTGCTGCGCGCCGATGTGGGTGCGGTACATCGCGGCGTCGGCGGAGTACTTCCCAAGCTTCGTGCCGGCGAGTCCGGAGGCGGACGAGCCCGCCGTCGAGAACGCGATCTCGATCGCTTGCTGCGCGAGCTTCGCAGCCTGCACGATCTGCCCGCGCAGGCGCACATCCTCGGCGGTGGTGAACTCGGCCCCACCGACGGTCCAGGCGGTGTTCAGCTGCTCGAACTCCCGCAGCGCGCCGAGCATGAGCGTCTCGGACGATTCGGCGAGAGAGACGACCTGGCCGTACCAGAGCTGGTACTCGGGCGACTCGGAACGCGGGATGCGGGGCGGGAAGCTCGATCCGCGCTCCATGAGTTTCTCGTATTCGTCCTTGCATGCCAGCGCTGCACCGATCTGGGTCTGCGTGAGGCCGGCGATGAAGAAGGCCGAAGTACGGCCGAGGTAGAGCGGGTTCCGGTGCAGGCGATACCCGGGGGTAGCGTCCTCGCCCCACTCCAGGTCCTTGAAGTTGAACGGGACGACGTTGTGCTCAGGGACGAACGCTCCTTCGATCTCGATCGAGTTGGAGCTGGAGGCGTGGAGGCCGATGGTCTTTCCCGCGCCCCAGTCGTCGAGGATGGTGAAGTCCTTCCGCGGGAGGATGAACATGTGCAGCTCTGTCGAGCCGTCCTCGTGCGTGACGGGCGCAACCGGCATGAAGTGCGTGCTGTACGTGCAGCCCGAGTTGAAGTTCCACCTCCCGCTGAGCGTGTAGCCGCCATCGACCCGCTGCACGTCGGCGCGCAGCGGGAAGGCGCGGGAGGCGGCGATGAAGGGCTCGGCGGAGCCGAATGCCTCCTCCTGCGCGCGCTCCGGGAAGTGGGAGGCGAATTGATAGGCGTGGCTCGCGCCGAGCTCCCAGGACCAGCCCACGCCGGGGTCGCCGCGCGAGATCTCGATCGCGACGCGGAAGAAGGTCTCGAGGGAGACCTCGAGACCGCCGTAGCGCTTCGGGCGGAGCAGGTCGTACAGCCGGTGCTCGACGAAGGCCTCGTGGATCTCCTGCGAGTAGGTGCCGAGCTCAGCATGTTCGGCTTGCAACTCGCGCAGGCGCTCGCGGAGGCTGCGGGCGCTGGCGATGAGCTCATCGGCGCTCGGATCGACCGAGGTGGCCGTGGCCGGGGCGGTGGTTTCGAGAGTGGGGGTCATGGGGTCTCCGTTGCTTCCTCGCTGGACGGGTGGCATGCGCCATTATGGATAGATATAATAACTATATCTATCCCGTCGGGACCGATCAAGACGACGACTGATTAGAGTGGTGGCATGGACAACGAGGCGACACAGGCCGAACTCCTCGGGGAGCTCGGTGAGCGCGTGGTCGAGATCTTCAGGGTGCTGCAGCCCGAGGTGCTCGTCGATCGACCAGGGCTGATCGCCGTGACGCGATCCGAATCCGAGATCATGCGATTCCTCATGGCGGAGCCCGGGGCTACGGTGACGCACATGGCGCGGGTGTTCGGCCAGCACAAGAGCAACACGAGCACGCGTGTCGCGGCACTCGTGGAGAAGGGGCTCGTGCGCAAATCCACCAGCGAGGGCGACGGGCGCGAAGTGCGGATCCATCCGACCGAGCTCGCGGTGAAGAACTTCGCGAGCTACCGGGAGATCTGGGCGGAGCGACTGGCCGATGCCGTGGTCGGCCGGGAGGCCGAACTTGCGGATGCCGTCGCTCTGCTGCGCGCCCTCGCCGAGAACCTGGCGCGCGAGCGGAACGCCGAGCACCTCATTCCCGATCCGAGCTGAAATCCACGAACACCCCGCTGAGGTCGTCCAGCGTCTGGGACTGCCGCGCCGCGCGGTCGATCTCGTCCAGGCGATAGCGGTGGGTGAGAATGCGCGAGCAATCGATTCGGCCTTCGCGGAGCAGTGCGATCCACTCCGGCATGTCGCGATCCAGCGTGAGCTGACCGTTCTGGCACCCGATCACCCGTTTGCCGAGCACGGTGAGGTGCAGTTGCGGGATCGACACCTCGGTGTCCGAGTGCGCCACCCCGGTGAGGACGGCCGTGCCGGCACGCCGGGTCATCAGTACCGCATCCCGCGTCGCCGACGCAGAACCGGCGGCTTCGATCACGGCATCCGCTCCACGTCCCGCAGTGCGCGCCCGGACGGCGCCGACGGCGTCTTCCCTGGAGGGATCCACGAGAGCGTCCGCACCCAGCTCGAGCGCAAGGCGGCGGCGCTCCGGATGCGGATCGATCCCGATCACCTCGCCGGCTCCGGCGAGGCGTGCCGCCTGCACCGCCCAGAGCCCGAGGTGCCCGAGTCCGAGCACCGCGACCGTCTGCCCAGGTGCGACCTCCGCGATGCGGAAGATCGCACCGAAGGCCGTGGAGATGCCGCAGCCCAGCAGGCTCGCCTCGGCGTCCGGGAGATCCGGAGGCAGGGGGTGCAGTTGGATGCGATCGACGCGCATGTGGCTCGCGTACGCGCCAACGCGGCCCGCCGCGCGCACCTCAGTGCCGTCGTGCATGGTGCCGATGACAGGGTCGCCCTGGTCCATCAGCACCGAGCACTGGTCGGGTCGTCCCTGCTGGCAGTAGAAGCACTCGCGGCACTGCGGGGTGCCCGCGACGAGCACGCGATCGCCTACCGCGAGGTCGCTCACCCCGGCGCCGAGGGCCTCGACCATGCCCACCGCGGTATGTCCTAGGATGACCGGGGGTCGCTTCCGGCGCATTGCGCGCCAACCCATCCAATCGGTCGAGCAGAACGGGGCCGCGAGGGTCCGCACAAGCACCTGGCCGTGACCGGGACTTCCCAGATCGATCGTTGCGAGGTCGAAGGGGGCGTGGAACTCTGTCAGCACAGCGGCACGGGCGAGCATGCGCGTCACTTCCCGTGGATGAGGCGAGCGACCTGGCTGCGCAGTTGCACGAAGCGGGGCAGCTCTCGCGTGGCAATCTGATCGCGGGGGAAGGGCAGATCGATTTCGACGTCGCTGCGGACGTGGGCCGGAGGGCGTGAGAGGACGATGACGCGGTCGGCCAGGTAGACGCTCTCGTCGATGTCGTGGGTGACGAAGAGGATCGTCATCCCGTGGTGTTCGCGGATGCGCAGGACGAGGTCCTCGAGATCCTCCCTGGTCTGCGCATCGACCGAGGCGAAAGGCTCGTCCATCAGCAGCAGCTTCGGGCGGTATGCGAGCGCACGGGCGATCGCAACGCGCTGCTGCATGCCGCCGGAGAGCTGCCACGGGTAGCGCCGCTCGAAGCCGGCGAGGCCGACCTCGGTGAGCGCCTCGCTCACGGCGCGCTGCGTATCGGCCTTCTGCGCGCCGGCGCGCTTCAGCGGGAAGGCGACGTTCGCGGCGACGCTCAGCCAGGGCAGCAGCGAGCGGCTGTAGTCCTGGAAGACCATCGCCATGCCGTCGGGGACACCGGTGATCCGGGATCCCGATACCCAGACGGCCCCGTCCGTCGGCTGCTGCAAGCCGGCGAGAGTGCGCAGCAGTGTCGTCTTGCCCGCGCCGGAGGGACCGACGATAGAGACGAACTCGCCCGGCATCACCGAGAAGTCGAGTCCGTCGAGAGCGTGGTGGGCGGCGTCGCCCGTGCCGTAGGTGTGGGAGACCGCGTCGACGCGTACGAGCGGTTCGGTGGTGAGGGAAGTCATGTCCGCTCCTTCAGATCTTGGCGCGGGACAGGCGGTGCCACGCGAGGGTACGGTGCTCGATGCGTTCGAGCAGCAGGTTGATGAGGAGGCCGAGGAGCGCCAGCGCGAGCATCCACGACCACATGTCGAGCATCTGGAAACGACCCTGCGCCTGGATGAGCAGGTAGCCGATGCCGTTCGTCGCGAGCATGAACTCCGAGACGATCGCCAGCAGCAGCGCTGCGGTGCTCGCGATGCGCAGCCCGGCGAAGATCTTGGGCATGGCAGCGGGGATGACGATGGTGAACAGCTGCCGAGCCGGTGAGACCTGGAAGATGCGTCCCATCTCGAGCACGGTCTTGTGGATCGTGCCGACGCCCGAGGCGGTGTTGATCAGCACGAACCAGGAGACGCCGTAGGCGATGAAGGCGACGCGCATGTCGTCGCCACCGCCGAGCAGGGTGATGAAGAGCGGAAGCGCGGCGGTCGCGGGGACCGAGCGCAGGAACTCGACGATCGGGGTCATCGCGTCGCGGGCCACGCGGTTCAGCCCCATGAGCACGCCGACGACGATGCCCCAGGCCGAGCCGAGGGCGAAGCCGAGCAGCATTCGCCCGACCGTTGCGAGGAAGTCGCCGAGCGGTCCGGCGGTGCCTCCTGTGGAGAGCAATCCCCAGAGATTCTCCGCAATTGCGAGCGGCGGGGGGAAGAACGGCGACGCCGCGCTGGTGGCTGCGACCTGCCAGAGGGCGACGAGCACGATCAGAGGGACGAGGAGGTAGCCGAGCGCGGCGGCGGCGCGGTGGGTGCGGGCTGGGAGCGTGCTGCTCCGGCGCGGCACGGCGATACCGTGGGTGAGCAGGCTGCGGGGCGTGGTCTGCGTCATCACTGCGCTCCTCTGGTCGTGGCGTCCCAGGCGAAGAATCGCCGCTCGATCCAGCCCAGGATGAGGTTGATCACAAGGCCGAGCACGCCCGCGATGAAGGTGGCTGCGAGCACGGTGAGATAGGAGTCCGCGTCGCCGTAGGCGCGCGTCCGGGATATGAACGCCCCGAGTCCTTGCGCGCCGCCCGCGATGAGCTCGACGGTGATCACAACGATCAGGGCGATGGAGGAGGCGATGCGCACGCCAGTCGCGATGAACGGCGTGGACGCCGGGATCACGATCCGGCGAATGACACCGAAGCGGGATACACCGAAGCTGCGCGCCATCTCCTTCGCGTACGGGTCGACATCGTGGACGCCGTAGAGGGTATTGAACATGATCGGCCAGACGGCGGCGAAGACGACGATCACCAGCTTCATCTCGAGACTCGAGCCGAGCACGAGGATGACCAGCGGCACGAGCGCGACCGGCGGGATGGGGCGGATCAACTCGACGATCGCTCGCGCTGAGCGATAGACCGGCTGAGACAGCCCGAAGGCGATTCCGAGCGGCACGGCAACGACGATGGCGATCGTCATCCCGAGGACGTACGCCGTCAGCGTCGCGAGCACGTCTGTGCGGAAGACGGCATCCCCCCAGAGGGCGAGCGCGCGCATCAGCACCTCGGAGAACGGTGGGAGGAATCCGCTGGCGATCAGTGAGGACCGGGACGCAATCTCGAGGATCAGGACCAGAACGAGCACGCCGGCCGCACCGCGCCGGAGCGCGACGCGCGAGCCGCGTCGCGCTCGCGTCGACCCTGCGGCGGCCGATCCGGCCGCCGCAGGGCGGGTCCGCGCGGAGGACTCAGCAGTCGGCCGGAGCGTCGAGGACATGATCCGTGAAATCGAACTCGTCGGTCAGCAGACCGCTCTCGAAGTAGATGTCGGCGTTGCGCTGGATCTCGGCGAGGCGATTCGTGCGTTGGTAGTCGAGCATCACCTCGGCCGCGGCGACTTCAGCCGGGGCGCCGAGCAGCGACATGAACTGCGTCTCGAACAGGTCGCGGTCGTCGACGAGGGCGCCCTGCGCCTCGAGCAGTGTGCACTGGATGGCCCGAACCGTGGCGGGGTTCTCGTCAGCGTACGTCTGCGAGGCGATCCAGCCGGATTCCGCCATACCGGTGTACTCGCCGGCGCCGTAATCGAAGACGGTCGTGCTCCCGAGGCCGCGGACCGCGGCGAGGGTCGGACCGACCGCGCTGGACGCGTCGATCGTTCCCTGCTCGAGTGCAGCCGCGACCTCCCCGTAGGGCAGCTCTACCCAGTCGACGGCATCGGGGTCGAGCCCTTCGGCGAGCATCGCGTGTCGCAGCTTGATGGCGTGGCTCGATGTGAGCGAGATCACGTTCACCGTGCGACCCTCGAGATCCGCGAGGGACGCGATCCCTGAGTCGGGCAGCGCTTCGAGCGATCCGGTGTCGGGGGTGCTCGCCCATCCCTCGGCTATGACGACGATCGGCAAGCCCTGGTTGATCGCGTCGATCACTCCGAAGTAGCTGGAGTTGGCGGCCGCCGTGTCTCCGGAGATGACGGATGTTACGGCGACGCCGCTGTTGTCGACGTACACGGGCTCGACCTCCAGCCCGTATTCGGCCGCGGTCTGTTCTGAGGCGAGCTGGAGCGGAACAGTTCCGGGGCCCTGGATTCCACTGATGCGGACTGAGCTCACCTCGGGGGTGCCGTCGGATCCTTCGGGGGCCGTGGTCGTGGCCGTGGACGAACAGGCGGCCAGGGCGAGCACCGCGCCGAGCGCGAGGGAGATGCGGATCCCTCGGTGGCGGGCAGGGGGGTGCGGGATGGTCATAGAGCGGTCACTCCTTCGTAACTGCGTATGGCGAGCATTTCGTCTGACAGTAGTACATGATTACTGAGCAGTCAATCATACAATCCCGCAACGCCGAGTGCGCTGCGGGACAGAGGCGGCCGTGGGGCGGGGTTCAGTCGGTGGAGCCGTGCGACTCGCGCAGGTGCTTCAGTGCGTTCACCGCGGCATTGCGGACGTGCTGTGCGCACAGGCGCGCGGCCTCAGCCGGCTCGCGGCGCACCGCGGCTGCGGCGACGGCGCGCAGTTCGGCGACAGCCGCGTCAGAGCGTCCCGGCTCGCTCATCGAGGTTGCGCGAAGCAGGCGTACGCGAGCCTGCAGGCCCTCGACGATGCCCGCGAGCGTGGGGCTTCCTGCCCCTTCGACCAGCACCTCGTAGAACTGATCCTTGGAGTCGAGGACGATGCGGATGTCCTCGGTGCCGGCAGAGGAGGCGGCGAAGCGCTCCACGGACTCGACGAGGCGCGCGAGCTGCGCGTCGTCCGCTCGCTGCACGAAGCGCTCGATGAGGAGCGACTCGAGCAGCGCGCGAATCTCGTAGAGATCCTCGGCCTCCTCGAGCGACGGTGTGGAGACGATCGCGCCGCGCTGCGGGACCACCGTGACGAGGCCCTCGCTCGTGAGTTCACGCAGGGCCTCGCGCACGGTGGTGCGCGAGACCTGCAGCTGTTCGATGAGTTCGCGCTCGACGAGTCGCTGGCCCGGGCGGAACTCGAAATTGAGGATCGCGGATCGCAGCGCCTGAATGACCTGCTGGCGCAGCGGCGCGGCGATGCGATCCATCGCGGGCTTCGTCCAGGGGGATGCTGCAGGCGCGGAATCGCTCATGGCTTGCCTTCACTCTCGAGTCGTCATGATCATAGCGCCGGAGTGGCGAAGATGTATGACGAAGACACTATCCGACATCTGGATGTCGACGTAGGCGTATAGTACTGTATGACAATCGGTCAATCGGCCGACGAGAGGGCCGGAAGGGGCAACGGGATATGGATTACGCAGGGCTCGAGGGCAAGGTTGCGATCGTGACGGGCGGCACCGGGGGGATTGGCGAAGCGATCGTCGATCGGCTCATCCGCTCCGGTACTCGGGTCGTGATCGTCGGTACGAACGCCGAGCGCGCGCGGGCCCTCGCGGCGAACTATGGAGAGCAGGCGATCGGCGTTGCCGCCGATGTGTCCACGGAGGCCGGTGTCGCAGTGTACATGAGCGCTGCGCTGGAGGCGTTCGGCTCGGTCGATCTGCACGTGCTCAATGCCGGGATCGCGGGCACGCCGGGTCAGCTGATCGCCGACGCCAGCGTGGCGGAGTGGGATCAGGTGATGGGAGTGAATGTGCGCGGTCCGTTCTTGGGGATCCAGGCGGCACTGCGGGAGTACTCGAAGACGGGGGCGACTGGCTCGATCGTCGTGATGGCGTCGATCGCGAGTCTCCGGGGCGCGGCCGATCTGCTGGCCTACACGGCGTCGAAGCATGCGGTAGCCGGGCTGGTCGAGGGCGCTGCTGTGCACGCCGGTCCGGTCGGCGTGCGCGTGAACGCCGTCGCGCCAGGGCTGATCCCGACGCCGTTGTTCGGTGAAGCCGGTATGGAGAATATGCGCCAACGGGCGTCGACCTCGCCGCTGCGCCGTGCGGGGGAGCCTGATGAGATCGCGACTGCGACGGCCTTTCTCCTCAGCGATGACGCCTCCTACATCACCGGCACGCTCCTCTCCGTCGATGGCGGCTCGAGTGTGCAGAACAACTGTCGCTACGGCGGCGGTGCGGGGTTGTGGGATCCTTCCGAGATCGACGCGCCGCTGCTCGAGTCCTTCGGGCGGCTGGACTAGTCTGTACGATTGTCATACGATAGTAGTATCCATAGCGGAAGCGCTCGAGGGCGAGCGCGGAAGGAGAACGCCGTGTACATCGTGACCGGAGTGGGCGGTTATGTGAGCTCCCGAGTGGCCGAGGCGCTGCTGAGGAGTGAACCGGCCGAATCGATCATCGTGACGACGCGCAGCGCAGACACCGCGGCGACGTGGCGCGCCCGTGGAGTCGATGCGAGAATCGCGGACTACAACGACTCGGGCTCGCTGCGACGCGGCTTCGAGGGCGGGCGCTCGCTCTTCATGATCTCCGGTATGGAGGCCGGTCCACGTCGGCAGCGGCAGCACGGCGACGTCGTGGATGCGGCTGCCGCCGCCGGTGTGGAGCACCTCGTCTACACTTCCTTCCTCGGCGCCGATCATCCCGGCGCGAGCTCAGTGGAGGTCGCCGACCATCAGTTCACCGAGCAGCGGGTGCGTGAGAGCGGCATGCGCTGGAACTTCATGCGCAACAGCCAGTACGCCGATGCCATGGCCGAGAACCAGGCGGCGATCTCCATCGCGTCCGGGGTGAGCGCGGGCAACACCGGCGAGGGCCGCGTCTCCTTCGTCTGTCGCGATGACGTCGCCGAAGTCGGTGCCGCTCTGCTGCGCGGCGCCGGCGAGCCCAATACCGGGTACGACGTCACGGGCCCCGAGGCCTTCACCTATCGCGAGGTGGGCGAGATGATATCCGCGCTCTCCGGTGCGTCGATCGAGATGCGGGACCTCAGCGACGACGAGATGTACGCGCTCTGGGACGGGCTCGGCGTGCCGCGCTCCGCGGACGGAGACTTCTCCGCCTCGCCGGTTCCCTGGGCGAGCGACGGGATGGTGACGCTCGGCCGGATGATCCGCGAGGGGCACTGCGCGAACGTCACCGACGTCGTCGAGCGGTTCACGGGACGCCCGGGGCGGAGCCTCGAGGACCTGATGCGCGCCGCGCAGCCCGGCTGGCCGGCCCCCGGGGGCGTGACGGCATGAACGACGCGGAGTACGAAGTTGTCATCGTCCGCTACGGCACCCGCAGCGGGCATCGCGGCGAGGTCTACCTGAACTACCCGATCTACGGCGAGCCGGATGCTCCGATCGGCATGGACTACTACGTCTGGGTGATCCGTAACGAGCACCGCACGGTACTCGTCGACACCGGGTTTTCCCCACTGGGTGCGGAGCGCCGGCAACGCACCTTTGTTCGCGCGATCCCCGAGGTCTACGCCGCGCTGGGCATCGACACCGGCGCCGAGCAGACGCTCGTCGTCACCCACGCTCACTATGACCACATCGGTAATCTCGCCCTCTTCCCGCGCGCGCAGGTGCACATCAGCGGCGTCGAGTTGGACTTCTGGCTGAGTCCGATGGGCGAGCGGAAGCAGTTCAGCCACTCCACGGAGCCGGACGAGATCGCCGCGCTCCGCACGGCCCTCGACGAGGGCCGCGTGACCCGGGTCGGCGAAGGCGACCTCATCGCCCCCGGCATCGAGCTGCTCGAGATCGGTGGGCACACCCCCGGGCAGCTCGCGGTGAAGGTTGCGACCGACGAAGGGACCGTGCTGCTGGCCTCGGACGCGATCCACTACTACGAGGAGTATGAGGCGGACCTCCCCTTCGCGTTCGTCGCCGACCTCCCGGCAATGTACGCCGGCTTCGACCGGATCAGAGGTCTGATCGAGCGAGGTGACGTCGACCACCTCGTCTCGGGGCACGACCCGGCCACCCTGCAGAGATTCACGCCGGTGACGGACGGGCCGCTGGCGGGCATCGCCGCGACCATCGGCCAGGCGCCGCAGGCCCACCACGACGAGGAAGCAGAGCAGAGCAATGACTGAACGAGCGGGCTTCATCGGCCTCGGGAACATGGGAGGACGCATGGCGCGCCGCCTCGTCGAGGGCGGTGTCACGGTGCACGGCTTCGATCTGGATCCGACGACCGCGGCCGCGGTCGGCGCGCAGGCGCACCCCTCTGCCTCGGACGTGCTGGCGCAGAGCGACGTCGTCTTCCTCTCGCTGCCCGACAGCGGCGTCGTCGAGCGCGTCGTGTTGCAGGACGAGCGCTTTCTCGCCGGTCTGCGCGCGGGAATGACGATCGTCGATCTCAGCACCGCCGCACCTGCCTCGACGCAGCGGATCGCCGCAGCCCTTGCCGAGCGTAGTGCCGCGTACATCGACGCGGGGATCTCCGGCGGTGCCGCCGCAGCGGAGCGCGGAACACTGACGTTGATGGTCGGCGGCGATGCCGAGGCGCTCGAGCGCACCCGACCGCTGATGGACCGCTTCGCTGCGAAGATCGTGCACATGGGCGCCTCCGGTGCTGGACACTCGACGAAGCTTCTCAACAATTTCCTGAACGCCATCAGCCTGTCGGCGACGGCCGAGGTGATGGTCGGGGCGAAGCGTGCCGGACTGGATCTGCACAAGGTGCTGGATGTGCTCAATGCGAGCTCGGGTGTCAACTTCGCCACACTGAACCGCTTCCCGCATATCGTCGAAGGCGACTACCTCGAGGGCGGGCTTACGAACGCGCTGATGATGAAGGACGTTGTTCTCTACGTCGAGCACCTGCAGGAGCTCGGGGTGGTCTCGCTGAACGCCCCCGGCCCGCTCTCCAGTTTCGGCCTCGCGAATGCCCTGGGCTATCGCGACGCCATCAGCAACACGGTCGTCGATGCCATCGGCGACGTCTCGGGTGGAATCCGTCTGCACGACGGTGCCTGAGCGCGACGACCGACGACGACTTCACAGGAATCGAGGAGTTCAGCATGACTGTCAATGAAGCGAGCCACCGCCAGACCTACGAAGAGGGGCTCGAGATGCGCCGGCGGGTGCTCGGGCACGATCACGTCGAGCGGTCGCTCGCGCAGGTCAGCGAGTTCGGTCGACCGATCCAGGAGCTCGTCACCGAGTACTGCTGGGGCGGCGTGTGGACACGGGAGGAGCTCGACCCGAAGACCCGCAGCCTGATGAACATCGTGATGCTGTCCGCCCTCAACCGCGGACACGAGCTCGGTGTGCACGTGCGCGGTGCGATCCGCAACGGCGTCACCGTCGAGGAGATTCAGGAGGCCCTCATCCAGGTCGCGGTCTACGTGGGGGTCCCCGCAGGGCTCGAGTCCTTCCGCATTGCGGAGTCGAAGCTGGACGAGATGCGGGCGGCGGGCGAGCTGTGAGCGAGCGCCTCACCATCGGGTTCATCGGGCTCGGCAACATGGGCACGCCGATGTCGCGGCGCCTGCTCGACGCAGGTATCGGCGTGCGCGGCTTCGACCTCGACGCGGCCGCGCGAGAGCGGTTCGCCCAGCACGGCGGCACCGCCTTCGACGATCTCTCGGAAATGGTGCCCGGCTGCGCTCAACTCATCCTGATGCTGCCCAACTCCGACATCGTCGGTGCGGTGCTCGAGGGCGACGGCGGCGTGCTCGAACGGATCGACCCTGGAACGCTGATCGTCGACATGAGCTCGTCCGAACCGCTGCGCACCCGGGCGCTCGCTGAACGGGTTGCCGCGCGCGGCGGACGATTGATCGATGCCCCCGTCTCGGGCGGGGTCGGAGGGGCAAACGCCGGCACACTCTCGATCATGGTCGGTGGGAACGCTGCCGATGTCGCCAGTGCCGAGCCGGTGCTCGCGCACCTCGGCCGCGTCAGCCACGTCGGCGCCGCCGGCGCCGGCCATGCGCTGAAGGCAATCAACAACCTGATGTCGGCGACGCATCTGTGGGTGACGAGCGAGGCGATGCAGACCGGCATCGCCTTCGGTCTCGCCCCGGAGACGATGCTCGAGGTGGTGAACCGCTCCAGCGGCCGCTCCGGATCCACCGAGCACAAGTGGCCGAAGTTCATCCTCGGCGAGAGCTACGACTCGGGGTTCAGCCTCGCGCTGATGCTCAAGGACATGCGGATCGCGACGGGCCTGGCCGAGCATCTCGGCGTGCCGCATGCTCTGAGCGACGCGGCGGTGCGCCACTGGCAGATCGCCGACGCGGATCTCGGGCGGGGCGCCGACCACACGGAAGTCGCGAGATGGCTCGCGCAGCACACGGAAGGACCGGAGGGGCGATGAGCGAGAAGGAGACGATCCGCGCGGAAGCGGAGGAGATCCTCGGCGAGTGGAACGGCAAGTTCCAGGCGGTGCTGGATCTGGACCCGGCGTTCATGGATGCATACGCGAAACTCGAAGCGGTGCCGCATCGCAAGGGCGCGCTCGACGAGAAGATCCAGCACCTGATCCGTCTCGCCGTTGCCGCCAACGCAACGCACCTCTACGTGCCGGCCATCCGGCGTCATGTCCGTCGCGCATTCCAGGCGGGAGCCACGCCGGCCGAGGTGATGGAGGTGCTCGAGTGCGCCGCGACCCTGGGAATCCACGCGATGAACATCGGCGTACCGATCCTGGCGGAGGTGCTCGAGGAGGCCGGCCTGCGCTCCGGCCCGCGCGAGTTGGACGCGTACCAGCAGCGGCTGAAGGAGGATTTCACCCGCAACCGCGGCTACTGGCACGCCTTCTGGGACGAGATCCTCGAACTCGCGCCCGAGTTCTTCGAGGCATACACCGATTTCTCCTCGGTGCCGTGGAAGAGCGGTCCGCTCGAGCCGAAGGTGAAGGAGTTCGTGTACATCGCGTTCGACACCGCGGCCACTCACCTCTACACCTCGGGACTGCGCCTGCATCTCCAGAACGCGGTGCGCTACGGCGCGACCGAGGGCGAGCTCGTCGAGGTGATGGAGATCGCCGCGACCCTGGGGATCCACGGAGTCCTCGAGGCCGCGCCCATCCTGGCCGAGGAATCGCGCTCGCGCGCGACCGCGGAGCGGAGCGCCGAGCGATGACCGCGCAGCCCGACTATCGGCTCGACAGCGCGACGCTCGCCGCGTTCCGCGAGATCCTGCCGGCCGACGCGATCGTCGTCGATGAGGCCGGCCGCGACGAGTACCGCGACCCCTACTGGCACCAGGACGACCGCAGCTACGATTCCTCTGCCGTGCTCTACCCCTCTACCACCGAGGAGGTGCAGGCGGTGATGCGCGTCGCCGATGCGCACGGTGCTCCGATCTGGGTCTCCTCGCAGGGGCGCAACAACGGCTACGGCGGCCCGTCGCCGCGCGTGCGCGGCAGCGTGCTCGTCAGCCTGCGCCGCATGAATCGGGTGATCGAGATCAATCCGACTCTCGCCTACGCCGTCGTTGAGCCCGGGGTGACCTGGTTCGACCTGCACGAGGCGCTGCAGGCGGGCGGGCACGACGACCTGATGGTCTCGGTCCCCGATCTCGGCTGGGGCTCCGTGATCGGCAACACCATGGACAGCGGCGTGACCTACCTTCCGCTCGGTATGGACTATCAAGCGCCGACGGGGCTCGAGGTCGTACTCGCCGACGGCTCGATGCTGCGCACCGGCATGGGCGCGATCCCGGGTTCCCCATCGTGGCACGTGTACAAGCGCGGGCTCGGGCCGGTCCTCGATCCTCTGTTCGTGCAGTCCAACTTCGGGGTCGTCACTCGAATGGGCTACTGGCTGATGCGTCGACCCGCGATGTACGCCCCACTCTTCCTGACGGTGCCGCGCGCGGATCAGCTCGAGCAAGCGATCGACATCCTCCGCGAGCTGCGTCTGGACGGCGTGATCCGCGGCGTGCCGGTGATGCAGAACACCATGACGCTCTCCTCGCACTTCCCCGAGCTGCTCGGTCAGATGCAGGCGCAGAACGCGACGTTCAGCGAGGCGCAGCTGCAGCAGCTGGCTGACGAGAGCGGCGTCGGCCGGTGGGGGATGCGCACGGCCGTGTGGGGCGATGAGGTCGTCGTGGCGCGTCAGATCGAGCGAATCCGCGAGGCCTGGGCGGCGATCGACGGCGCGCGGGTGGACCACCACCGCAGCTACCGGCGCGACGAGTGGGATCAGATCGAGCACTTCGTCGACAAGGTGCAGGCGGGGATCCCGAGCCTGGACATGATGGAGTCCTTGCCGGAGGGTATCGGGCACGTCGGATTCTCTCCGGTAGTGCCGCTCGAGGGCACGCGTATCCGCGAGGTCGCCGAGCTCCTCGAACGGATCGTCGTCGAGGAGGCCGGCAGCAATTTCGTCGCCGGGATCTGCGTCATCAGCGAACGCAGCGCGATGATCGTCAGCGGACTGGTGTTCGATACGACCGACGCGGAGCAGACCGCGCAGGCCTACGCGACCGCCAAGTCGATGGTGCGCGCGGCCGGGGAGCGGGGCTACGGTGAGTACCGGGCGCACCTCGACTTCATGGATCTCGCGGCGGAACAGTACTCCTACGGCGAATTCGCCTACCGCCGTTTCGTCGAGAAGATCAAGGACGCCGTCGACCCGAACGGCATCATCATGCCGGGACGCCACGGGATCTGGCCGAGCAACCGGCGCACAGAGGACCGCGCGCAGTAGCCGCAGCGGACGAGCTCAACGAGGAGTGGACTGGAACATGAGTACGGAAGTGAACCCGGACGCGCTCGTCGCGCTGCGGGGCGAACTGACCGGCCCCGCGTACCTGCGCGGGGAGGACGGCTACGCGGAGGAGCTCGCGGGTTTCAACACGCTCTCCCCGCTGTCACCCGATCTGGTCGTCGGCGCCGTCGACGAGCGCGATGTGCAGCTCGCGGTGCGCTTCGCCCGAGCGGCGGGGCTGCAGGTGAGCGTGATGGCGACCGGCCACGGCTCCTACTGTTCGGTGCCGGAGGGCGTGCTCATCCGCACGCACCGGCTCGACGCGATTGATGTCGATCCCGAGACCCGGCGCTTCACGATCGGCGCCGGCGCCCGGTGGATGGATATCCTCCCGCGACTGGCCCCGCACGGCCTCGGCGCCGTGACCGGCTCCTCGCCGAGCGTCGGCGCCGTCGGGCTGACTCTCGGCGGCGGCGTCGGGCCGCTCAGCCGCACCTTCGGCTGGGCGGCGGATCGAGCCGTTTCCTATCGGCTCGTCGACGGCCTCGGCGAGCTGTTGACGGTCTCCGCGGATGACCACCCCGATCTCTTCTGGGCGCTCAAGGGCGGCAAGGTCGGGCTCGGGATCGTCACCGAGATGACGCTGGAGGCGCTGCCGCTGCGGGAGGTCTATGGCGGCGGGATCTTCTTCGCAGAGGAGCATATCGAGGCCGTGCTGCGTGCCTGGCTGCCGTGGACGAAGACGCTGCCGGAGGCCGCGAACACGTCGATCGGCATCCTGCGGCTGCCGGAGGATGTGCCGGCACCTCTGGGTGGTCGGACGCTCGCGCACCTGCGATATGCGTACGCCGGGCTGGAGCTCTCCCCGGAGGACCTCGAAGCCCGCGGCGCCGAGCTGCTCGCCCCGATGCGTGCGATCGCCGACGCCCTCGTCGATGGTGTCGGCATCCTCGCCTGCGATCGCGTCGGTGAGATCCACGCAGAGCCCTTCGGGCCGTTGCCGATCTGGGAGCGCGGCGAGTTCCTCGACGCGATCGACGAGACGTATATCGAGACCCTGCTCGCGCATGCCGGCGCCGGCACCGATGCGCCGTTCTCGAACGTCGAGACCCGGATGTTCGGCGGGGCGACGCACCGGGAGCCCGCAGCGCCGAACGCGATCGGAGGGCGCGGCGCGGCCTTCTCGCTGCTGGTGATCGGAGTGGATGTCCCCGGCGTCACCGACGAGGCACTGCGCCGCGTCGGCACGGCGCTGTTCGACGACGTCGCGGCGTACGCGCACGCCGAGGTCAACTACAACTGGGCCGGCCACCCGACCGCTCAGACGTGGCGGCGGTTGTGGTCGCCCGAGACCGCGGCGCGCCTCGCGGAGGTGCGTCGGCGCTACGACCCGGAGGCCCGTTTCGCCTTCGGCGACCAGGAGGGATCGCGATGACGGAGATCAACGGGCGAGTCGCGGTTGTCACCGGGGGAGCCTCGGGCATCGGACGCGGGATAGCCGAGGCGCTGCGCGAGGCCGGCGCAACGGTGGTGATCGCGGACATCGAGCGGGGGGCGCTGGAACAGGCCGCGGCGGAGCTGGGAATGACGGGGATCCACGTCGATGTCTCCGACGCCGACAGCGTGCAGCGCCTCGCCGACGAGGTGGTCGCCAAGTTCGGCTCCGTCGGCATCGTGGTGAACAACGCCGGGGTCGGGCCGCTCGCCCGCATTGAGGACCTCACGCTCTCCGACTGGGACTTCATGCTGAACGTGAATCTCAAAGGAGTGATCCACGGTGTGCGGAGCTTCCTTCCGCTGCTCGTCGCGAACCCAGACGGAGGGCACCTGGTGAACACCGGATCGATGGCCTCGTTCGCGTCGATGGCGAGCGGTGGGGCCTACAACGTGACGAAGTACGGGGTGGCTGCGCTCACGGAGACGCTCGCGCTCGAGCTCGCCGAGGACCATCCCGAGGTGCGCACGACGCTCCTCGCTCCCGGCACGGTGCGCACGAACATCAAGTCGAGTCTGCGCAATCAGCCGGCGGGCCGCTCCGGCGGCCTTGCGGATGTCGACATCTCGGGTGAGCAGGCAGCTGACATGCGGTGGATCGATCCGTTGGAGGCGGGCCGGATCACGGTCCGCGCGATCCGGGAGAACCGCCTGTACGCGCTGACCCACCCGGACTGGTGGCCGATCGTCGAGACGCGCTTCGCGCAGATCGAGCGGGCGTTCGCCGAGGGGATCGCGGAACTCGCTCCCGGCTCCGAGGCCGCGCTGTGAGCGGCCGGCTGGCCCGGGCTGGTGTGCTGCGGGAGATCGGCCGGCCGTTCTCCATCGAGGAGGTGGAGCTGCTGGCTCCCGCTGCGGGGCGGGTCATCGTGCGGACTCACGCGAGCCCGTTCTGCTCGACCGATGTGAAGAACTGGAAGGGGCAACTCTACAAGATTCCGCCGACGATCCTCGGGCACGCCTCCATCGGCGAGGTCGTCGAGGTCGGTCCCGGCGCCCCGGCAGCGCTCGTCGGCCGCCGGGTCGTGGTGCCGGGCACCCCGGAGTGCGGAGCGTGCTACTACTGTTCGATCGGCGAGCCGTGGCAGTGCGGCGAGCTCTTCGACCTCGGGGGCATCTACCCGGATGTGGCGCGAGGCGCCGATGGCGCCCTCATCTCGTGCGCCGGCTGCGTCGGCGGCTATGCGGAGTTGATGTCGATCTCTGCGAACCAGGTCTTCCCCATCGACTCCGACCTGCCCTCCGACGTGCTCTCGATGCTCGGCTGCGGCGTCAGCACCGGAGTCGGGTCGGTCGTCAACATCGCTGGGCTGCGGCCGGGTGAGAGCGTCGCGATCGTCGGCGCCGGGCACCTGGGGCTCTGGATGCTGCAGGCCGCGCGCGCCTTCGGCGCGGGGCGGATCTTCGTCATCGAGCCGCACGCCGGGCGGCGCGCCATCGCCGAGCGACTCGGGGCCGACCTCGTGCTCGACGGCGTCGACGGCGAGGCGACCGTGGCGCGCGTGCAGGAGGCGACGGGTGGGCGCGGCGTCGATATCGCGCTGGAAGCCGCTGGGCCCACCGCCGCGCAGCGGCTCGCCGTGCGGCTCACGCGCCGCGGCGGCCGGACTGTGCTCAGTGGATTCGAGATCGGCGGGGCGGATGTCGCGTTGCCCCAGGTCGAGACCGCGCTGCAGAGCCGCCAGATCCTGAGCACGCAGAACGGCCACGTGCACATGCGCACTGACCTGCAGCGCTACGCCGGGCTGCTGGAGCGCGGCCTGCTCGATCCCAAACCCGTCTACACCCGCAGCTACGCGCTCGACGAGCTCGATCTCGCGCGCGATCGCTCCGGATCGCTCGAGGATGTCTGCGGCATCGTCGTGTTCTGACCGTCGTTCACCGGTCCCGCACCACTCCGCGCTGACTGTTTCGGTGGGTGGCCGTCCCGGATCGACGTCGAGGCCCCCGGTTGCCGCACTCGTCGCGGTGACCGGGGGCCTCCCCATTCGGGCTTGCTTCTCAGTCGCGGTAGCGCGCCGGCCAGATCCCGTGCCGCCCCGGCATGATGATGCCGCGCGGGTCGACGGCGTCCTTGACGGACTCGACGAAACGGCGGTACGCGTGGTCCCCGAAGGAGTACTGCGCAGCTGCCCGGTCCATCACGTCGATGTGGGCGCGGTACTCCCCATAGCCGAGTTCCGCGATCTCGTCGATGAGCAGTCGCACAGTGTCGAAGGTGTCCTGCACGTGCTGTGGATCGCGTCGGTCGAAGCTCAGCGAGCTGACGATCATGGCGCTACGGTCGTTCGTCGGGAAGATCGCGCAGACGAAGTTCGCCCCGGTGCGCTCGATCACGCGCTGTTTGATCCGTTCTACCACGGCGACGACTTCGCGCCCCTGCAGCGGGACGATCGGGGAGAACCCGACGTGGCCCACCCAGTCGGGCATCTGCTCCATCATCTCCATCCCGGGAATCCCGGCCGAGATCTTCTGCATGAAGGTATCGATCTCATCCCAGTTCTCCGGCGTGAAACGTCCGAGCACATCGACACGGGACCCCTCGAGGGCGCCCCAGGCCTCCTGGATCCGCCGCAGGTGGTGCTCCACGACGGGGGCATCGCCCCACAGCGCAGTGCGCACGCCCCAGCGTCCGATGCCGGTCGCTGCAGCGAGTCCGTCCAGACGCTCCTCCGGCCAGGTGGCGTCGGCGCCGGGGAACATGCCGAGGTGCTCGGGGAACTGCGTGCCCATCGTGATGAGGTTCTGCAGATTCGGCACGCCTCGAATGACTCCGTCGAGGCGCAGCTCGCGGATGATGTCGATGGCTTGGCCGAGCTGGTGCTCCGCCGGGACCGAGAGGTACAGCGGCATGTAGGCCTTCGGGCGGCGCATGAGCCAGACGCCCATGCGCGTGACGATGCCGAAGTTTGACTGGGTGAATAGCGGGTCGAGCGTGGGGCCGAGCCCGCGCTTGTAGACGTGCCAGGATGGGGAATCCGGGAGCGCCCCCATGCCGGTGCGAAGCAGCGAGCCGTCTGCGAGCACGACCTCCATGCCGGTGGGCGCCTGGAAGTCGGTGCCGAGTGGCAGATAGGTCATGCCGTTGTCCATCGAGTTGCCGATGATGGAGCCCCAGCCGACGTCGGGGACGGAGAGCATGAGCTCATCGCCGAGCTCGTGCAGTGCGGCGTGGAGGTCGATCCAGCGCACGCCGGGTTCCACGACTGCGTAGGCGAGTTCAGTATCGATGTGGAGGATTCGGTTCATCCTGCGGAGGCTGACCAGCAGCGAGCCCGCGACACGGGGCGAGGGGCCTCCGTAGCCGTTGTTGCGTCCCTGCGATGAGACCCAGATGGGGATCTCGAAGCGGTTCGCGATGCGGACGACCTCCTGCAGCTGCTCCCGGTCGGCAGGGAAAGCCGCACCGCAGGAATCATAGCTGCGGTCCTCGGCGTGCCAGTAGGGATCGCGGTACTCGTCGCGCTCCTCCTCGGTGAGGAGCATGTGCTCGCGGCCGACGACGGCGATGAGCGCGTCGCGGGCTGCGGTGGGGAGCTGGAACGGTGCGGGCTGCGGCATGAGATCCTCGCCCCTATCCGCGGCGGGCCGCGGCGGCGGCGCGGGCGTACTCGTCGTCGGTGACCTCGTCGAGCCAGGTCGTCTCGCCGAGTGAGATGGCGGTGTGGCCCATCAGAGAGTCCTCGCCCCCGCCGTGCCAGTGGTGCTCGCCGGCCTCGATCCAGACGGTGTCGCCCTGCCGGATCTCCCGCGTTGTACCGTCTTCGCCGGTGACGTAGCCCCGTCCGCGGAACACCTGCAGAATCTGCCCGCGCTCGTGGAAGTGCCAGTACGTGCGCGCGCACGGGGTGAAGATGACGGAGTTGATCTTCACGTCGGCGTGGTCGGTCATGACGGCGTCCGCCCACACTTCGCCGGTGAAGGTGTGCTCGGAGCGCGTAGAGGGGGTGCCTGCTCGGCCAGCGATGACGCGCATGGGAGCGACTCCTTTCCTGAGTGTTGGATTGTCGGACGATACGCTAGCAGTCCGTTCCGAGAATTAATAGTTTTAATAACTGTAACTATTTTGCTAGGCTGACGTCGTCGTTATCGGAAGTGGCGTATCGCGAAGGAGCGAAGCATGTCAGCAGTAGTCAAGACCACCGAGCAGAAGGCCCCCTCGAAGGGGGAGTTCCGCGATGTGATGGGGCGGTTCGCCAGCGGTGTTACCGTGATCACCGCCCACGAGGATGGTGTCGATTTCGGCGCAGCAGTGAGCGCGGTCAGCTCCCTTTCCGACGAGCCCCCCATGCTCCTCGTGTGCCTGAACGTCAGTTCAACCACGGGCCAGGCGGTGAAGCGCACCGGCACCTTCGCGGTGAATGTGCTCGCCGAGGATTCCGCGCCGCTCGCGTACCGGTTCGCTTCGCGCGGAGATGACAAGTTCTCCTCGGTCGCGTTCGAGCGGGGAGAGGGCGAGGTGCCGCTGATCTCCGGGTCGATCGCGCACTTCGAGTGCGAGGTGCAGGAGGCCGTGCGCGGCGGGACCCACTTCGTCTTCCTGGCTCGTGTGCGCCGGGTGAGCTCGACTCCGGGCAACCCGCTGGCGTACTTCCGCGGATCGTTCGGTCGGATGGAGATGAACGCCGACGCCGTTGCGCTGCGCGCGGTGCGCGACTACGTGGTCACCAGAGTCTCCGATGTCGCGGTGCCGTTGGATGCGGAGGGCATGGCCGGCGAGCTCGACCTCGAGGTCGGCCGCACCTTCAGCGCGCTGATCGCGCTCGCGGGAGAAGGGCTCGTCAAGCGCATCGGCACGGCCTTCGAGGTGGAGCCCGTGCCGGATCTCGTGCTCTACGACTACTACTCCGCCAAGCTCTCGATCGAGCTCGGCGTCGCCGCGCAGACGGTGGGACGGGCTTCGCCCGAGCAGCTCGCCGAGCTCCGGCGCCTGATGGAGGCAACTCTCGAGCACGTCGACGGCGATCGATTCATCGACCCCGAGGCCTGGGTGGTTTCGAACGCGGAGTTCCACGAGTACCTCGTCGGCCTCGCCGGCAGCGTGATCCTCGATGAGACCTATCGCGGTCTGCAGCTGCGCGCGATCGAGCGACGGGCGATCACCGCCACGACGCGGGCGACGTCTGAGCTGCTCGAGGATCACCGGGCGATCGTTGCCGGTTACGAGGCCGGGGACGTCGATGCGGTGCTCGCCACGTTGCAGGCGCACGCTCACCGTGCGGCGCAGACGCGCGCTGCGCTGGCGGGCTGACGCGGCGCGGTCACCGCGTTCGCGCGGACCTTCTTCGCGCCCGGGCGCGCGCCGGTGTCGACCCCGTTCGCCGTGACGGCCGCGAGATGATCGGTGACGTGCCGGACTCCGCGGTGATGCCCCGGAGAACGCGACAGATATCAATTCGTGATGAACGTGTTTAGCGCTAGCGAACACATCGCTGACGTATTAGAGTATCGTCATACAGTATGTCGAAACGGGTCCCGGGCCGTGACCGCACCGACCGGGACGCCGGGTCGACATATATCAACGCCGTGTGTAAACAAAGGAGTGAACATGGATCGACGTACCAGAACAGCCCGCCTGCGGGGGATCTCGGCTGCCGCCATCGCGGTCGGCCTTGCGCTGACGGGCTGTGCCTCGACCGGAGGCGCCGATGCCACCGGAACCGACGGTGGCACCGACGCCACCGCCGTGAGCTACCGCGCTGCCGACGGCAGCTGTGACGCAGCCCCGCGCGAAGGCGTCGCCTTCGACGAAGCGGAGACCCTGATCGAGAGCTTCCGCCAGCAGGCCGACAGTCTGCTCCAGACCGAACCGTTGCCTGCGGCGATCCCTGAGGGGACGACGGTGGCCTTCCTGAACAACGACACCCCGGTCGCTTCTCTGATGTACGAGAACATGGTGCTCGCGGCAGAGGCCGCCGGCGTCGAGCTGCAGAATGTCAGCACGGGCACCGACGCGCAGAGCATCAATTCGGCGTTGAACTCGGTCGTCGAATCCGACCCCGACATTCTGATCTCCACCTCAGTCGACGCCGTGTTCTTCCAGGACCAGCTGACGCAGCTGCAGGAGCAGGGCACTTCGATCGTCTACGCCTCGCAGATGAACGCCGAGGAGTACGGCCTCGATGACACGCTCGGCGGTTACAACGGGTCACTTGTCAACGGCGAGCTGCTCGCCGCGAGTGCCATCGCCTTCACCTGCGGTACCGGCACCGACTTCGTCTACTACAACATCCCCGAGCTGAGCTTCTCTGCAGTGGTGCAGGGCGCGCTCGAGGAGAAGCTCGCAGAGCTCTGCGCAGATTGCACGCTGCGCGTGGTCGACATCTCCATCCTCGAGTCCAGCCCCGCCGATGCGATCGTGAGCGACCTGCAGGCGAACCCCGACACCGATTTCTTCGTGACGACAGGCGATCAGTTCCAGATCGGGCTGCAGGAGAAGGCCGAACTCGCCGGGCTCACCAACGCAGTTGGGCTCGGTCAGGGCTCGCTGCCGCAGAACATTCAGCAGACCGTCGACGGGCAGCAGATCGCGGCGCACGCAGTCGACTTCAGCATGTTCATGTGGGCGCTGCTGGACGAGGGGCTGCGCAAGCAGCAGGACGTCTGGACACCCTACACCGACTGGCAGCGCGTCAGCCGGTCGACCTCGCGCGTGCTCACTCAGGAGAACGCCGGGGAGTTCGTCGCAGGCTTCGTCGCCTTCCCGGGGATGGAAGACGCCTACATGGAACTCTGGGGCGTCTGAGCGGATTCCGCTCCGTGCCGTGCACGACCGGGGCGGCGTAGGCGACTGCGCCGCCCCGGGACGACAGGAAGACGATGAGGGTGCAATAGTGGTAGCAAATGATGGCAGCCGCGAGGAGGATGGATCCGCGCCGCAGCAGCTCCTGACCGTGTCGGGAATCGTGAAGGAATTCCCGGGACTCCGGGCGCTCGACGACGTCTCGCTCGATCTCGCCAGTGGCGAGATCGTCGCGGTCGTCGGGCACAACGGATCGGGCAAATCGACGCTCGTGAAGATCCTCGCCGGGATCTACACGGAGGACGCCGGCGAGGTGCACCTCGCGAACGATGCCGGTGAGCAATCGGAACTGTACGTGATCCACCAGGATCTCGGCCTCGCTGCAGAGCTCACGGCGATCGAGAACCTCGGCCTCTCCAGGGATACCGGGATCCGAGGGCTCTTCCCGTTCCGCGCCGGTGTCGAACGGGCCCATGCCCGAGAGCTGATCTCCCGCTTCGGGGAGCCGTTCGACGTCGACGTGCCGGTCGGCACGCTCGCCCCGGCGCAGCGATCGATCATCGCGATCGCGCGAGCTCTGGACGGCTGGGCCCATCCGCACAACGTGCTCATCCTGGATGAGCCCACGGAGGCCCTGCACGCGAGCGAGGTCGAAGTGCTCTTCGCCGCCGTGCGGAGACTCGCGGCGGCGGGCGCCGGGGTCATCTTCATCTCCCACCGACTTGACGAGGTCATGGACCTCGCCGACCGCGTCGTCGTGCTCCGGGACGGCGCGAAGGTCGCAGACGAGTCCACCGCGACGCTCGACCATGACCGGTTGGTGACTTTCGTGACGGGGGTGACGAAGGAGGAGGAAGAGCACGGTACCAGCGGCCGCACCGTCGGCGAGATCGTGCTCGACGTCACCGGTCTCTCCGGCGAGGCCATCGAGGAGGTCGACCTCCAGGTCCGCGCCGGCGAAGTCGTCGGCATCGCCGGCGTGCTCGGTTCGGGGCGCGAGGCGCTGCCGGCGATGATCTTCGGGACTGAGGAATGCACCGAGCGCGAGTTCGCGCTCGCGGGCGAACCCTACGAGCGGCGCTCGCCGCAGGAGAGCATCCGGCGCGGGATCGGATTCGTGCCGGGCGACCGGGCGAAGTACGGCTCGGTGCGACCGTTGACCGCTCGCGAGAACATGACCCTGCCCAACTTCTCCGAGTTGACGACACCTTTCGGTACGGTCGACGAGCGCGCCGAGCGCCGCCACGCCGCGCAGCTCATCGCGGAGTACGGGGTGCGACCCCCGCGCCCCGAGCAGGTGTTCTCCCAGTTCTCGGGCGGTAACCAGCAGAAGATCGTGTTCGCCAAGTGGCTGCGCAACGACCCTTCGCTCCTGCTGTTGGAGGAACCGACGCAGGGTGTGGACATCGGGGCGAAGCGCGCGATCTACGACGCTGTGGACCGCGTGGCTTCCGCGGGAACCGCGGTGCTCGTCTGCTCCTCTGACGCGAAAGAACTCGTACGCCTGTGCGACCGCGTCCTGGTGCTGCGCGACGGACGTGTGGGCGCCGAACTCTCGGGGGACAGCCTCACCGAGTCACGACTGATCATGGAGGGCTACGGCCTGATGAGCGAGGAATCGAAATGAAGAAGACGGAAACCATCGCGTTGCAGCAGGTGGCGCAGGAGCCGCCGGTGAAGAGTCGGGTGCTCTCCCTGATCTCCTTCCGCAACATCAGCGCGATCTACATCTTCGTGGTGCTGTTCGTGATCTTCGCGCTGATCACCCCGAAGACCTTCCTCACGGCGGGTACCTGGCTCGTGCTCCTCGACGCGCAGTCGATCACGGTGCTGGCCGCGATCGCGGTGCTTGTGCCGCTGGTCTGCGGCGTGTTCAACCTCGCCATCGGCGCAGAGGTCGGATTCGCCGTGATCTTCGTCGCAGTACTGCAGGTGAAGCTCGACCTGCCGTGGGGCCTCGCGGCACCGCTCGCGATCCTCGCGGGCGCGCTCATCGGCATCATCTCCGGCCTGCTCGTGACGAAGGCGAAGATCGACTCGTTCATCGCCACTCTCGGCATGAGCTCCGTGCTGACCGCCGCCTTGGCCTACCTGTCCGAGAGTCGACAGATCATCGGGCTGCAGGACGGCTTCCGCATGCTTGCGACCAGTGGCATCCCGCTCTCAGCGGCGAACCCCAACTTCAAGATCAGCACGCCGGTGTTCATCATGCTCTTCGTCGCCCTCCTCGTCTGGTTCGTGCTGGAGCGCACACCGTTCGGCCGCCGGATGTACGCCGTGGGGTACAACCCGGACGGCGCCAGGCTGTCGGGCGTGAACGTCGACCGCATCAAGATCATCTCCCTCGTCGTCGGTGGCATCATCGCTTCGCTCGCCGGCACTCTCCTCGCCTCGCGGATCAACGCCGGCGACCCCACCGTCGGGCCGGACATGCTTCTCCCCGCGCTCACCGCGGTCTTTCTCGGATCGACGCAGTTCCGCGGTGGACGATTCAACGTGTGGGGCACCGTCGTCTCCGTGTACGTGCTGGCCGTCGGCATCAAGGGCTTGCAGCTGCTCGGCGCCCAGGGCTGGGTGAGCGACCTGTTCAACGGCGTTGCGCTGCTCGCCGCGGTCGGGCTCTCGAAGTGGGAGCGCACCTCCCGGCGCGCGGGCGCGATTCGCCGAGTCCTGCCCTTCCGTAAGAAGTCCTCCGCCTGAGCCGCGGCACTGCCGGGCGCCACGTCGGGCTGCACCGCATCATGGCGCATGACGATTCGACAGAACGGGGGAAGGCGCATGGCGCAACGTGCATCGCACGCGCGGTCCGCGGCGATCGCCATCGCCGCGGCGATCGCCGCCGGAGTCGGCGTTTCTGCTCAGACCTCGGTGAACGGCCACGTCAATGTCGTCGTCGACTCCGCAGTGCTCGCGACGGCGATCAACCACAGCAGCGCGCTCGTGCTCGCCACAGCGTTCGCTCTGGTGACCGGGGCCTTCCCCCGCGCCCGCGCGACGCTGCGCAGTCAGCAGGTCCGGCTGCGCCCCTGGTGGTTCCTCGGCGGCCTGATGGGGTTCGTCGGCGTGCTCATCGTGATCTCCGTCACTCCCGTGCTCGGTGTCGTGGTCGTCGGCGTCGCCGTCACCCTCGGGCAGCTCGCCGGGTCGGTGATCGCCGATTCCGGCGGGCTCGGCCCGGGCGGACGGCGTCCGCTGACCGCGTTCCGCGCGATCGGCATCGTCGTCGCCATCGCGGCGATCGCCGTCGGCGCGATCGGGCGGATCGCGCTCGACAACGTCTGGCTGGTGCCGCTGATCGTTCTCTCGGGTGCGCTCATCGCGATTCAGCAGGCTGCGAACGCCTGGCTCGTGGTCGTCACCGGCGAGTTCTCCGTGATGTCCGTCATCAACTTCTCCGTCACGCTCGTCTTCGTGCTGATCGCTCTGCTGATCTCGGCGTCGACCAGCGACATCGACTTCGCAGCGATCCCGTACTGGGCGCCGCTGGGCGGGGTCCTCGGCGCGGTGATCGGCGTCGTCTCTGCGCTTACCGTGCGAACCGTCGGGGTGCTGAGCGTGATGCTCTGCGTGGCGGCCGGGCAGGCGCTCGGCGGTATCGTCCTCGACCTCGTCGTCCCGGTCGATCGTGTCGGGCTCACCGCAGCCTCCGTTTGCAGCGCTGTGCTCGCTGTCCTCGCTGTCACGATCGCGAGTCTGCACGCCGGGCCCCGCGCCTCGCGCCGGCGCGGCCGCCGATCCCTGGCTCCCGCACTCCCGCAGGAGGCGCACTGATGGCGCGGCGCGTGCGCGCGGCGCTCGCCGAGATCGGGGCGACCGAATTCCGGGTCGCCGAGATCCGGCTGCGCGATCCCGGCCCACGCGACGTCGTCGTCGAACTCGCCGCGAGCGCGTTCTGCATCAGCGACTGGATCGCCCTGCGCGGCGATATGGGGCTGGAAGAGAATGGCACGCTGCCCGCAGTACTCGGCCACTCTGCCGTCGGCACAATCACCGAGGTCGGGGCGGAGTCGGCGCTCCTCCCGGGGACCCGCGTAGTGCTCACGGCCACGCCGGAGTGCGGCGCGTGCTTCTGGTGCCTCGCAGGGCGCATCGACCAGTGCGCCGGGCTCTTCACGGGCGCCCCTGTGCTCGGCACGCTCGCCGACGGTCGCGAGGTGTTCGCGCCGGGTGCGACCGGGGCATACGCTGAGGCAACGGTCATCCGCGACACGCAGGTGTGGCCCGTCGATGACGAGCTTCCGGACGCGTGGCTCGCCATGCTCGGCTGCGGCATCGTCTCCGGCGCCGGAGCGGTGGTCAACGTCGCCCAGGTGACCCCCGGCAGCTCGGTGCTGGTGGTCGGCTGCGGCCAGATCGGGCTGTGGATGATTCAGGCGGCGCGGATCCTCGGCGCGACGACGATCATCGCCGCCGAGACCTCCCCGGCGCGTGCTGCCCTCGCGGCCCGCGTCGGGGCGACCCGGGTCGTGGATCCCTCCACCGAGTCGCTGCTCGACGTCGTGCGTGCGGAGACCGGCGGTCGTGGCGCAGACTTCGGCTTCGACGCGGGCGGCACCACCGATGCGGTAGAGCAGGCATTCCTCGGCACCCGGAACGGCGGGGTGACGACCCTCACCTCGTATGTCGCCCGCGACACGCGGGTCTCGCTCCCGCTGTACGATCTGGCGCTGCGCGGGCGCGATGTGCGCAGCTCGCAAAGTGGCCGCCTCGACATGCGGCGCGACATCGCCAGGTTGCTCCCCTGGTTGGCAGACGGCAGCTTCGATGTCCGCGCTATGCTCGGCGGCATCCGTCCGCTCGACGAGATCGCCCTCACGCTCGCGGCGGCACGCGAGCGGCGAGAGATCACCCCGATCATCTCGTTCTCCCACTGACTCGCAGGCACCCTATTCGTGCGCCGCATCCGATTCGCGTCCTTCATCGTCACCGGCTGATCGGATTGCCTGCACCGCGAGGGCAACCGCTTGTTGCGGGCCGATCCCGCGGGCGACCTCGATGGGCGGGAGATGCAGGCCCACTGGTTCCACGTCCACCGGGGTGCCACGACGAGAGGGGCGGGGGATCCAAGAGCCCCCGCCCCTCTTGTCGCGAGTGCGCCGTCAGCTCCCCTGGCGGCGCGACGTCTCAGCGATGACGCTCCAATCCCCCTCGCGCAGCTCGGGATCGGCGAGCGCCGTATCAAACGCTGCGATGAGGGCGGGCATGGTCGCCGGCTGCACCCCGGTCGCCTCGGCCACCGCCTCGGCGAGTGCGAGATCCTTCCGGCCGAGCGCGACGTGGAAGCCCGGCGGGTGGTACTCCTCGCGCGCGATGATCGAGCCGTAGCCGGAGTAGACCACGCCGCTGAAGAGCGTCGAACTGAGCAGCTCGGTGAACACCTCGGGAGCGACGCCGAGCCGCTCGGTCATCGCGACGGATTCGCCGATCGCCTGCATCGCGTGAATGATGTTGTAGTTCACTGCGGCCTTCACTGCGTTCGCCACCGACGGTCGTTCGCCGAGGTACCAGGTGCGCTTCCCGAGCACCTCGAAGTACGGCGCGAGTCCGTCGATCGTGGATTCGTCGCCGGCCGCCAGGATGTTGAGCTGCCCTGCAGCGGCGACATTCGGGCGCCCGAGCACCGGCGCCGCAATGTAGTTCGCATCGGAGCCCTCGAAGCGCGAGTAGAGGCGATCCGAGAGCGCTGGACTGATGGACGACATCATGACGTGGGTCCTCGCGCGGCAGGAGAGGAGCGCCTCGTCTGAGAACACGTCCGCGACAGCCGCGTCGTTGGCCAGCATGGAGAAGGACAGGGTAGCGGCGAGCGCGTCCGCTGGGGTGTCGGCCGCGCTCGCGCCGGCCGACACGAGCTCTTCGACCGCACCCGCAGAGCGATTCCACACGATCACGTCGTGTCCGGCTTCGACCAGGCGGGCCGCCATGGCCCGCCCCATCGTGCCGAGTCCGAGGAAGCCGACGGTGCTCATGCTTCGCCGCGTCCCCAGATCGTGTTCTTGTGGGATTGGGAGTCGCGTTGCAGGTTGAGCGGCCCGTCGATCGTGTAGTACCTGCGGCCGGCGACGATGAGGTCCTCTGCAGGGAACTTCGTGATCACCTCGCAGCCGTCGGCGGTCACGACGACCTCTTCCTCGATGCGGGCGGCGCCCCAGCCGTCGGCCGAGGGCCAGTACGTCTCGAGAGCGAACACCATGCCTTCCTCGATGAGCTCGGGGTGTTCGAGCGAGGTGAGGCGCGAGAAGATGGGCTTTTCCCAGATCGAGAGGCCGACGCCGTGCCCGTACTGCAGGGCGAAGGCAGCCATCTCATCGGGGAAGCCGAACTCCTCGGCCTTCGGCCAGACCTTGACGATGTCGGCCGTAGTGGCTCCCGGCCGGACGAGCGCGATCGCGCGGTCCATGTATTCGCGAGCCCGCTTGTACGCATCGCGTTGAGCGACGCTCGCCGAGCCGACGGCGAAGGTGCGGTAGTAGCACGTGCGGTAGCCGTTCCAGCTGTGCAAAATGTCGAAGAACGCGGGGTCCCCTGGGCGGATCAGCCGATCCGAGAACACGTGGGGGTGAGGTGCGCAGCGTTCGCCGGAGATCGCGTTGACGCCCTCCACGTATTCGGACCCGAGATCGTAGAGGGTCTTCGCGACGAGCCCGACGGCTTCGTTCTCGCGGACACCGGGGCGGAGGAAGCGATGGAGCTCCTCGTACGCCGCGTCGACCATGGAAGCGGCCTGGGTGAGGAGGAGGATCTCGTTGCGGGTCTTGATCCGGCGGGCCTCCATGAAGATCTGCTGGCCGTCGACGACATCGATCCCCTCGGCGCGCAGCGCCATGAGCACCGGCATCTCGATCACGTCGACCCCGAGGGGCGCGTTCGCGACGCCGAACTTCTCGAGCTCGCGCTTGATCTTCTTCGCGAGGTCGGCCGCCATCTCGGCGTCTGGCGGGAATGCGCCGCGGAGCGTTGAGATGCCCGCGCGTGAGCCGTTCTCCAGCCGGGGGCGCTTTGCGCCCTCGTGCGGGGCGTGCGGGTTCGCATCCATTTCGGAGGAGGTGACGTCGAGCCAGGGGTTGTAGAGCTGATGGTGCTTTGCCGCGGAGCCGAAATCCCAGACGATCGGGTCGGTATTGCGCGTCAGCAGCGAAAATCGGATGAGCTTATCCATCGCCCACGTGCCGATGTGGGTCGCGCTCATGTAGCGGATGTTCGAGAAGTCGAAGGCGAGGACAGCGCCGAGATCGGACCTCTGGAGTTCCGCTTTCAGACGTCCGAGCCGATCGTCGCGCAGCTGATCGAAGTCGACCCGCTGCTCCCAATCGACGCCGTTCGTGCCCGTGGTGCCGGTGCTCTTCATTGAAACCTCTCCTAGCATGGGGGAATACGTGCTCCCGCAATATGAAAGTTGTAAAGTAGAGCTTAACGCATCGAGCCGGGAATCCGGCTGGAAAAACGAGAGAATCTCGGAGAACCCATGTCCACAGAGGAAAGTATTGGTGAACGTTTGCGTTCAGCGCGCCTGGCGCGTCGCCTGAGTCTGCGCGGAGTGGCGCAGCAGCTCGGGGTGTCGGCGAGCCTGATCTCGCAGGTCGAGACGGGGAAGACGCGTCCATCCGTCGCCACGCTGTACGCGCTCGCAAGTCATCTGGACGTCTCCCTCGATGAACTGCTCGGGCTGGGGGCGGTGGAACGGCCGGGTGGGGCCGCCACTCCGGTGAGTTCGAGCGTGCAGCGCTCTTCGGACAATCCCGTGATCGAGATGGAGAACGGCGTGCGCTGGGAGCGCTTGGCGATGCAGCCGGGCGGCGCCGCCGATCCCGTGCTCGTCTCGTACGCTCCGGGGGCGTCGAGTTCGATCGAGGGCAAACTCATGCAGCACCGCGGTCAGGAGTACGGCTACGTGCTCGAGGGCACGATCACCCTGCAGCTCGAGTTCGACACTTTCGAGCTGCATCCGGGCGACTCGTTCCACTTCGACTCGGAGCGCCCTCACATCGTCTCGAATCGGGGGGACGTCGAAGCGAAGGGGGTGTGGTTCATCGTCGGGCGCGGCAGCGCGGGGAGCGTTCTCGGCGCCCACGAGGCTGGGCAGGCGCAGCGTTCCTCGGAGTCGGGGACCGACGCGCTGCATCGCAGCATCGGCGCGTAGGATCGCCCGGGTTCCGCAGACGCGTTCGCCCGCCGCACGGCCCCGTGCGGCGGGCGAACGCGTCTGCGGAACCCGAATCATGGCCGGGTGTGCAGGGCTGGTCGCGGGGCATCGATCCACGGGTCGATGAGGGTCTTGATCTGCGTCGCGGTGCCGTTCAGGAGCGGATCGAGTGCTTCCGGGATCAGTTCTCCCAGTGGGATGACCTGGCTCGCGATGTCGCTCCAGTCCGGGCGGGAGCTCAGCAGCCGGATCGCTTCGGGGAAGTCCGTCTCGAAGACGTGCGCCACGGTTCCGACGACGAGGTACTCGCGGAGTGTCCAGGTGCCGATGGCCTGCTGCGGCGGGGTGCGTTGGACGCCGACCGGCACGATCGTGGAGCCGGGTGCCGCGGCATCGAGCACCGAGGTGAAACCGGGGGCGGACCCGCTGACCTCGAAGAATACATCGGGATCGAGCTGCGCTTCAGCAAGTTGATCGGCGAGCGGGGCGCCGCCTGCCAGGAAGGTATGGTCAGCGCCGAGCGCACGGGCGAGTTCGAGGCGGTCTTCGTTGAGATCGACGACGATCACCTCGGCCCCGGTGCTTGCGGCGGCAACGGTGATGAATGCGCCGATGCCGCCGGCGCCGACGATCACCGCGGTGTCGTCGGCGGTCAATCCGCTGCGCCTCACGGCGTGCACTGCGATGGCCATCGGCTGGGTGAGGCCGAGAGTGTCTGTGGCGAGCCCGGAGCCGCTGACGTCGAGCACGATGTCAGCCGGGGCGACGACGTATCCGGCGAGGCCGCCGTCGTGGTGGAAGCCCTGAGTCGTATAGCTGCGGCAGAGATTCGTGCGTCCGGCGCGGCAGGGCTTGCAGGTGCCGCAGGAGATGCCCGCGCCGGACACGACCGTCGCGCCGAGAGCGATCCCTGTGACCTCCGCGCCGAGGGCCTCGACCGTGCCGACGAACTCGTGGCCGAGCGTGACCGGGGGCTGGGCGAGAACGAGCTGCTTGCCGTACTCCACAGCGTCGCTGCCGCAGACGCCGCAGACGCCGATCCTGATGAGCACCTCGCCCGGGCCGGGTGCCGGCACCGGGACCTCTTCGAGCCGGAGGTCGCCGACTGCGTGCAGTACGGCGGCCTGCATCGTCTTGGCGTGCGCCGTGCTCATGCGAAGCTTCCCGAAGCGATCGGCAGCTGGGCGGCCTCGCGGCTCTCGAGCATGGTGCCGAGGAAGTCCGTGTAGACCTGCTGATGCAGCGGGTGATCGAGGTATGCGTCGAGCGCATCCCCGTCGGCGACAATCGCGGCGACCGCGTAATCGGATCCGCCGGGACGCAGGTGGAGGTTGGGGCCGGCGGCGTACGAGTGGATGCAGTCGAGCTGTGCAGCCATCTCGGTCAGTGCCGCGGTCAGTGCGGCGATGCGTTCTTCGGTGACGTCCGGCTTCCAGCGGAAATTGGCGATGTGCAGGATCATGGGCTCCTCCTTGAGTGTGTGTTTAGTGGCAGTGTACATTGTTCCGCATGGCTGTGCACTCGACGATGCGCGGTCACTGAATCGGACGGAAGGCGGAGTATCATGGGCAATGCGCGGATCGCAGTACTGGGCGCAGGAGCCAATGGCGCCTCGATCGGAGCTGACCTCCTCGACGCCGGGCACGATGTCACGCTTATCGAGCAGTGGCCGGCGCACGTAGAGCGGATGCGTGAGGCGGGGCTCACGGTTGTGAGCGAGGGGGAGGCGCGGACAGTCCGCCCGCGGGCGATCCACCTCTGCGAAGTCGCGGAGGAGCGCGAGCCGTTCGACGCCGTGCTGATGCTGATGAAAGCGTACGATGCGAAGTGGTCGGCGCAGCTCATCGCGCCGCACCTCGCCGAGGACGGCGTGATGGCCGGCGTGCAGAACGGCATGACGACGGGCGCGGTGCGCGATGCCATCGGGGCGGAGCGCACGGTTGGCGCGGTGATCGAGTGCTCAGCGACGATGTTCGAGCCCGGCCTCGTGTATCGGCACACCGGCAGGGAGAGCGCCTGGTTCGCGACCGGGCTGCTCGAGGGGGGAGATCCGGCGCGCGAGTCCGTCGTGGCTGAGCTGCTCTCCGCGGCGGGCCGAGTCGAGCACTTCGAGGACATCGAATCGGCGAAGTGGATGAAGCTCGTCAGCAACGCCACGCTGCTCGTCTCCTCAGCGATACTGAATCTGCCGATGCTGGATGCGATGCGACTCACCGGCTATCGGGAGCTCATGATCGAGCTGGGCGAGGAAGCGCTCCGCGTCGGAACCGCGCTCGGGTATGCGACGCTGCCCATATTCGGTCTAGCAGTTGAGGAGGTGAGAGATCCGGCCCGGGTTGTCGAGAATATGACCGACAAGCTGTTCGCCGGCTTCGTGCGCCCGGGGGCGACAACTACTGTGCTGCAGGACTGGCAGCGAGGACGCCGCAGCGAAGCGGACGATCTGAACGGGCTCGTGGTGCGAGAGGCCGAACGGCTCGGGCTGGATGCGCCGGCGAATCGTCGCGTTCTCGAGTTCGCGAGAAGGATCGAACGCGGTGTGCTGCGGCCCGATCCGATGCACCTAGCAGATATGCGCGCCTTTTGAGCACTGCGCGGCTCTAAGCCCCGAAGATCTCGGGATGCTTCGAAAGCTGCCGGCGCGTACGGCGGATGTGCCCCGCCAGCACGCGCTCGGCCTCCTGGAAATCCCCGTCGCGCAGCGTCTGGATGAGGATGTTGTGCTCGTCATCGGCCAGGCGGCGCAGCTCGGGGGACCACGTGGCCACGTATGCGCGGCGGTAGGGGGCGGTGGTGTTCCAGAGCTTCGAGATGAGGTCGCCGAGTTGCTGGGTCCTGGCGTGGGCGTAGGTGGTGAGGTGGAACTCGCGGTCGAAGCGGAGGAAGCCGTCGACGTCAGCCGCCGCCGAGGCCTCGGACACCCGGGCCGCGAGCGATTCGAGGCGGGTGAAATCGTCCTCCGTGAGGTGGGGAGCGCTGAAGCCCAGCAGCAGGGGCTCGAGACGTTCGCGCATGAGGTAGACCTCCTCGCACTCGGGCAGCGTGAGCCGGGAGACCCACGAGCCGGAGTTCGCGACCGTGGTCACGAGCCCCTCGTGCACGAGGATGCGAATCGCCTCGCGAACGGGAACCCGACTCGCGCCGAAGCGTTCTGCGAGTTCCTCCTGCCGGATCCGGGTGCCCGGGTCGAGGTCGCCGCGGAGGATCTCCTCGCGCAGGCGCTCCGCGATCCGCTCGCCGGCGTCGCCGCCGCGCTGACCCGGTGATTCCGTGTGTGCTGCCATCATGCCCCTCCGCGTGGTCGTCACTCCCCCACCGTAATTCAGCGCTGCGGATGCAGGGGGTGCCACAGGAGCGTACCCGCATCCTGCTCGTACGCCTTGCCCTCGGGGTAGCTCACGAGCTCGAACTGCATGCCCCAGGGCGAGCGGAAGTAGACCCAGCGCTGCCCGGCGCTCGCGTTCGCGCTCGCAACGGGATCGCCCATGATCTCGATGCCCTCGGCGCGCAGGTACTCGAGGGCCGCGTCGAAATCATCGACGTAGAACGCGAGATGGTGCCCGCCGAGATCGCTGTTGCGGGGTTGAGGGCGCTGCTCGTCGGCCGGATCGTACTCGAAGACCTCGAAATTCGATCCGAAGCCGCAGCGGTAGAAGTTGAGGCGGCGCATGACCGTGCGCGGATGGACGCCGAGTTGCCGGGTCATCCAGTCTCCCTCGTCGTGCTGGAACGGGCCGAGCGAGTAGACGCGTTCGCAGCCGAGCACCCGCACGAAGAAGTCGTCTGCTTTGTCGAGGTCGGGGACGGTGAATCCGATGTGGTCGGTGCCGCGCAGTCCTGGCAGTGGCATCTCTTCTCCTCCGTTGGCGAGCAGGTTGACTTAATTGTATCCAATCATGGAGCAGAACGGGAGAATCTGCGCAGATGAAGACGGGGATAGCTTGCCATTGAATCCAATTAAGCGTATTGTCGGCTTATCCAACGACGACTCATCAACGGAGATTCACATGCCGAGACGCCGCACACTCGAAACGGGAGTGCCCTGGATCGAACTCGCCACGACGGCCGCCGACTGGAAGAAGGCGGACCCGCAGCTGCTCGCGACCATGCTGGGGCAGATCCAGCTGATCCGCTCGTTCGAGGAGTCGGTGCTCGAACTCGCCGGCGCCGGGCTCGTGCACGGCCCCGCCCACTCGAGCATCGGCCAGGAGGGCGGCGCGGTCGGCTCCATTCTCACGCTGCGCTCGAGCGACGGGGTGAACGGTTCGCACCGCGGCCACCACCAGTTCCTGGCCAAAGCGATCACCCACGTCTCGAACGGTGCGCTGGATCTCGGCGCATTGGTGGATACCGACATGCGGGCGATGCTGCAGCGCACGCTCGCCGAGATCCTCGGGCTCGCCCAGGGCTTCTCGGGCGGCCGCGGCGGATCGATGCACCTGCAGTGGCTGGAGGCCGGCGCGCTCGGCACCAATGCCATCGTCGGGGGCGGCGCCCCGCTGGCCGGCGGCAACGCCTGGGCGCAGCGGTACGCGGGCACCGACGATGTGTCGATCAACTACTTCGGCGACGGCTCGAGCCAGATCGGATCGGTGCTCGAGTCGATGAACCTGGCCGCCGCGTGGAAGACGCCGGTCATGTTCTTCATCGAGAACAACCTCTACGCCGTCTCCACCCACGCGAGCGAGGCGAGCGCCGACACTCGGTTCTCGGTGCGGGGCCAGGGCTTCTCGGTGCCGTCGTGGCGGGTCGACGGCATGGATCCCCTCGCGGTGCACCTCGCCACGCAGGAGGCGCTCGAGCGCATGCGCGGCGGCGAGGGCCCGGCGATCATCGAGGCCGAGGTCTACCGCTTCTTCCACCAGAACGGGCCCTTCCCCGGCAGTGCGTTCGGGTACCGCACGAAGGACGAGGAGAAGGCCTGGCGCGAGCGGGATCCGCTGCAGCGGATCGCATCGCGCATGCTGGAGCTCGGCCATGTGTCGGAGGCCGAGGTCGAATCGGTGCGAGAGCAGTCGAAGCAGGCCATGGCCGACGCCGTAGCGGCGCTCATCGAGGGCGACCCGGAGCGCGAGGGCAAGCGGCGGATCAAGCCCGAGCTGTGGCCCGATCCAGCGGTCGTCGACGCCGGCATCCGCAGCGATGCGCGCGAACTGGACGCGTGGGAGGCGAAGGAGCCGGGCGAGATCGGCGGATCCTGGCGCGACGTAAAGTTCGGCGACGCGGTGGCGGGTGCGATGGATCGTCGCATGGAGCAGGACGAGCGCATCGTCGTGCTCGGCGAGGACGTGCACAAGCTCGGCGGCGGCACGAACGGTGCCACGAAGGGGCTCGCCCAGAAGTACGGTCCCGAGCGCGTGGTCGGCACGCCGATCAGCGAGAACGCCTTCTTCGGCTTCGCCACGGGTGCGGCGCTCGACGGGCGCATCCGCCCGATCGTCGAGTTCATGTACCCCGACTTCATGTGGGTCGCCGCCGATCAGGTATTCAACCAGGCCGGGAAGGCCCGGCACATGTTCGGCGACAACAACGACGTGCCCCTGGTGCTGCGCACGAAGGTGGCGATGGGGGTGGGCTACGGCTCGCAGCACCTCATGGATCCGGCGGGGATCTTCGCCACGCAGCCCGGGTGGCGGATCGTGGCCGCCTCCAGCGCGGCCGACTACGTCGGCCTCATGAATGCAGCACTCGCGCTCGAGGACCCGGTGCTCGTGATCGAGCACGTCGACCTCTACGGCAAGGCCGATCGTGTGCCCGAGGGCGAGCTGGACTACATCATTCCGCCCGGATCGGCCGCGGTGCGGCGCGAGGGCTCGGATGTCACGGTGCTGACCTACCTGACGATGGTCGATCACGCGCTCGAGGCCGTCGAGCAGACGGGCATCGACGCCGAGGTGATCGACCTGCGCTGGCTCGACCGCGCCTCGTTCGACTGGGACACGGTCGGCGAGAGCATCAGGAAGACCAACGCCGTGCTGATCGTCGAGCAGGGCGCTCGGGGCGCCTCGTACGGGGGGTGGCTCGCCGACGAGATCCAGCGCCGATACTTCGACTGGCTCGACCAGCCCGTCGAGCGGGTCACCGGAGGCGAGGCGAGCCCGAGCATCTCGAAGGTGCTCGAGCGGGCCGCGATCGCCCGCACCGAAGAGGTCGTCGACGGCCTCGAGCGGGTGCGCACCGCACTCGGAGGGAGCAACTGATGGCCAGCATCGTGCGCATGCCGGAGCTCGTGACGGGCTCCGCCGAGGCCGCGATCGCGGCCTGGCTCGTGGCCGTGGGCGACGAGATTTCCGCCGGGCAGCCGATCGTCGAGATCGAGACCGAGAAGGCGACGGTCGAGTACGAGGCCGAAGCCTCCGGGGTGCTCGCCGGCACGCTGCTCGAGGCCGGGACGTCGGTGGAGGTGGGCACGCCCATCGCAGTGCTCGCCACCGGAGGCCAGTCGGCCGAGGAGGCGCTCGCCGAGGCCGGCGCGGCCTCGGGAGGCGACCCGGGAGCCGACGAGCCGGGATCGGCGCAGCCGGATCCTGAGCCTGCTCCGAACTCTGAGCCTGCGTCCCCTGAATCCGACGAACGGGCAGCCACCGCGGATCCGGAGACACCGACGGCCTCGGGCGAGCGACGGTTCGCGAGCCCGCTGGTGCGCAAGCTGGTGCGCGAGCGCGGTCTCGATCTCAGCGGGGTGCAGGGCACCGGACCGAACGGCCGGATCGTGCGCCGCGACCTGGACGGTCTCGCGGCCGTGCCGGTCCCGGCTCCCGCGGCCGCCGCCGCTGCGTCGTCGGAGTCGGCGGATGCCGCGCCGGACGTGCCCTCCGCGCCGAAGACCGTGCCGTCGAGCGCGCCCGAACCGGCTTCGGGATACACCGACGTGCCCCACACCGGGATGCGCCGGGCGATCGCGCGCCGGCTCACCGAGAGCAAGAGCACGGTGCCGCACTTCTACCTCGTCGCCGACTGCCGAATGGACGCGCTGCTCGAACTGCGTGCGCAGGTCAATGCGCTGGAGGCCACCCGGGTCTCGGTCAACGACTTCGTGGTGAAGGCGGTTGCCGCCGCGCTGCAGGACGTTCCGGGCGCGAATGCGATCTGGACGGACGATGCCACGCGCCGATTCGACTCGGTCGACATCTCCGTTGCGGTCTCCGTGCCCGACGGACTGTTCACTCCGGTCGTGCGCGGGGTCGAGAAGCTCTCGCTCGGCGCGCTCAGCCGCGAGATCCGCGACTACGCCGAGCGCGCGCGTGCGGGCAGGCTGAAGCAGCACGAGCTCGAGGGCGGGTCGTTCTCGGTCTCCAACCTCGGCATGTACGGCACGAGCGAGTTCTCGGCGATCCTCAACCCGCCGCAGGCCGGTATCCTCGCCGTCGGCGCGGCGGAGAAGCGCCCGGTGGTGCAGGACGACGGTGCGCTCGGCGTCGCGACGATCATGACGGTCACGCTCTCGGCCGACCACCGTGTCCTCGACGGCGCGCTCGCCGCCGAGTGGCTCGCGGCCTTCACGAAGCGCATCGAGTCCCCGATGAGCCTGCTCGTCTGAATCCGGGTTCCGTCGTCGTCGCGCGATCGGGGCGTCGCGCGATCGGGGCGCCGCGCGATCGGGGCGCCGCGCGATCGGGGAGTGCGGCTCTAGCCGATTCGGTCAGATGAGCCGCAGACCCGGCGGAGGTACGAAGTCCGGGCCCGGTGAGTCGACGGGATCCCCCGCGGGATCCACCTCCGCGGGATCCACCTCCTCCGTGAGCGCGAAGAGCAGCTCGGCGAGGCGGTCGCCGAGCTCGTCGAAGGCGCCGCTCGCCTCTGGTCCGGCGAGCGCGGCCGTGCGCAACGCCCGCTCGTAGACCCCGCTGAGCACCGGCATCGCGCGCTCGACCGGGATCACGAAGCGGCGTCCCGCCGCGGCGATCACGCGCTCGACGACCCCAGCGATGCTGGCGTAGAAGCGATCCATGAACTCGTGGTGGCCGGGCGCGATCGATGGGTCGCGCATGGCGAGCAGCAGGAACTCGGCCTCGAGCACGAACCAGGCGGTCGCGTCGCTCGCCGGCGCGAAGAACTCAACGATGTAGCGCGCCGCCTCCGCTGGGGAGATGCAGCCGCTGCGCTCGCGCAGGCCGGGTTCCAGCTCGCGTGCCTTCTCCGCGAGATCCTCGGCCCGCCGTTCGAACTCGCGCTCCAAGAGCGCCAGGAAGAGCTGCTCCTTGCTCGAGAAGTTCGAGTAGAAGGCGCCGCGGGTGAACCCGGCGCGGGCGCACACGGCCTCGACGGAGGCGCCCTGCAAGCCCTCCTCGGCGAAGACCTCGACGGCGGCGTCGAGCAGTCGCGTGCGGGTCTCCTGGCGTCTGGCACTCGGAGTCGACATGTCACCATCTTCGCACGTTCAGCCGGCTCGAAGGCGGTGCGGATACATTGGTGTATCGAAAGCGATGCACGAGTGCATCGAGAGCACCCCCTCCCGCGACCGAAAGGCCCGCATGTCCACGCTGCTCTATGCCCTCGGCCGGTGGGCGATCCGCGCGAAGACCCTCGTCCTCATCCTCTGGATCGCGGTGCTCGCCCTGCTCGGCGCCGGCGCGGGGCTCTTCGGCCAGGGCGCCAACGCACCCATCACGATCCCGGGCACCGAGTCGCAGGAGGCGATCACCGAGCTCGGTCGCACCTTCCCCGAGGTCAGCGGCACGAGTGCGACGATCATCGTCGTCGCGGCGGACGGCGAGCGGGTCGACGACGCGGCCTATGAGCAGATCATCTCCGATGCCGCGGCGGATCTCGAGGACGTGCGCGATGTCACGGCGGTGCAGACGCCGTTCTCGGAGCTGGCCGGCGGCGGGCTCGCCGACGACGGCAGCGCCGCGCTCATCACCGTGCAGGTCGAGGGCGACATGAGCACGGTGCCGGACGCGACGGTCGAGGGGATCGAGCGGGCCACCGAGGAGATCCGGGATCAGCTGCCGCAGGGCGCCCAGGCGTCCTACGGAGGGGAGATGTTCTCCGCCGCCGTGCCGGGGATCAGCCCCACCGAGGCGATCGGCGTGCTGGTCGCCTTCGTGGTGCTGATCCTGACGCTCGGATCGCTCATCGCGGCCGGCATGCCCCTGCTCATCGCGATTCTCGGCGTCGGGGTCTCCATCGCGGGCCTCTTCCTCGTCACCGCGTTCGCCGACCTCACGTCGACCACCCCCATGCTCGCGCTCATGCTCGGCCTGGCCGTGGGCATCGACTACACGCTCTTCATCGTGAGCCGGCACCAGGAGCAGCTGCGCGCGGGCCTCGGCGTCGAGGAGTCGATCGCGCGCGCCACCGCCACCAGCGGATCGGCGGTGGTGTTCGCCGGCCTTACCGTGATCATCGCGCTCGTGGGTCTCGCGGTCGCCGGGATCCCGTTCCTCACCGCGCTCGGCGTCGCCGCCGCCGCCGCGGTCGCCATCGCGGTGCTCATCGCGATCACGCTCACCCCCGCAGTCATGGCGATGGCCGGGATGCGGATCCTGCCGAAGAAGCAGCGATCCGTCGTTCTGCGTGAGGAACGAGGCGCAGAATCCAGTCGGGTGGATCCTGCGACTCGCAAGCTCGCGCAGGATGACGGGGAGACGCCGCACGCGCAGGATGACGGGGAGACGCCGCACGCTCCCTCGCGCGCCGACCGCTTCTTCGCCGGCTGGGTGCGCACGGTGACCCGGCGCCCGATCATCACGATCGCGGCGGTGCTCGTCGCCCTCGGCCTCGCCGCCGTTCCCGCGCTCGACCTGCGTCTCGCGCTCCCCAACGCGACCTCGCTGCCCGCCGACGATCCCGCCCGCGTCACCTACGAGCTGACGGGCGAGCACTTCGGCGAGGGCCACAACGGCCCGCTGCTGCTCACCGGCTCGATCATCACGAGCGAGGACCCGCTGGGACTCATGGAGGATCTCGCCGACGAGGTGCGGCAGGTCCCCGGCGTCGCCGAAGTGCCCCTCGCCACCCCGAACCAGGGCGCCGACACCGGGATCATCCAGGTGGTGCCCGAGGAGGGCCCCCACGCCGAGAGCACCGCGCAGCTCGTGCACGAGCTGCGCGAGCTGCACGACGTGTGGCAGGAGGAGTACGGCGTGAGCCTCGCGGTGACGGGCTTCACCGCGGTCGGCATCGACGTCTCCGAGATGCTCATGCAGGCGCTGCTGCCCTTCGGCATCCTGGTGGTCGGGCTCTCGCTGATCCTGCTCGCCATGGTCTTCCGCTCCGTCTGGGTGCCCGTCAAGGCCACGCTCGGCTATCTGCTCTCGGTGGGCGCCGCGTTCGGCGCGGTCGTCGCGGTGTTCCAGTGGGGCTGGTTCGCCGATCTGCTGCACGTGAGCGCCGCGGGCCCGGTGCTGAGCTTCATGCCCATCATCCTCATGGGCGTGCTCTTCGGCCTGGCGATGGACTACGAGGTGTTCCTCGTCTCGCGCATCCGCGAGGAGTACGTGCACGGGGCGACGGCGCGCGACGCGATCCGGCGCGGCTTCGTCGGCAGCGCGAAGGTGGTCACGGCCGCCGCCCTCATCATGTTCGCCGTGTTCGCCGCATTCGTGCCGGAGGGCGACCCCAGCATCAAGGTGATCGCGCTGGGTCTCGCGGTCGGTGTGTTCGTCGACGCGTTCATCGTGCGCATGACGCTCGTGCCGGCGGTGCTCGCGCTGCTCGGGGATCGCGCGTGGTGGATGCCGCGCTGGCTGTCGCGGTTGCTGCCCGCCTTCGACGTCGAGGGGGAGGGGCTCTCTCGCGAGATCGCCCATGCCGAGTGGCCCGACGACCTGCCGCGCGCGGCGATCGCCGCGGAGCGCCTGCTGCTCCCGCATCACGTGCGCGTTCCCCGGCTGCGGGTCGCCGCGGGCGAGGTGCTGCTGCTCGACCCGCGCGATCCCGCGTCGCTGCCGCTCGCGGAGACCCTCACCGGCCGCGGTCCGATCATCGCCGGCACGGTGAAGGTCGACGGTCTGCTGCTCCCGGAGCGATCCGCTTCGCTGCGGGCGCGCTCGGCCTGGTGCGGGCCGGAGTCGCTGCGAGAAGCGTTGCGGGATCGGCCCTCCGTGCTGCTGCTCGATCTGCGTGACGCCGCCGAGCGGCCGATGACGCTCGACCGCGTGGACGACGTGCGCTCGGCCCTCGCCGCTGCGACCGTCGAGACGAGCCGAGGATCGGCCCCGGAGCTCGCGATCGTGGTGCTGGGCGGCCGGGATCTCGCCGAGCGCCTGCTGCCCGCCGACGCCCGCTTCGTCGAGCCCGACGCCGATCCGGGCGCCGATGATCCCGCGCCCGCCGATGCCTCGCCCGCCGATCCCGCGCAGACCCTGGAAGGAGCCGCCCGATGAGCCTGCCGCTCGCACGACGCACCGGGAGCAAGCCCGTGCACTGGACCACGATCGTCGGTCTGATCCTCGTGCCGCTCACGGTGGCGGGAGTGCTGCTCTGGGGGCTCTGGAATCCGACGGAGCGGCTCGACAGCGTCACCGCGGCCGTCGTCAACGAGGACGAGCCGGTCGAGGTCGACGGCCAGCTGGTGCCCCTCGGGCGGGTGCTCGCGGGGGAGCTGATCGGATCCGCGGGCTCCTCGGAGGACGAGGACGCCGAAGCGGGCGGAGAATCTGGCGGCGAGTCGGGATCCGGCACACCCGACACCAACTTCACCTGGGTTCTGACCGACGCCGACGACGCCGAGGCGGGACTCGCCGAGGGGCGCTACGCCACCGTCGTCACGATCCCCGAGAACTTCTCGGCTGCGGCGACGTCGCTGTCGGATGGGCCCGAGGGCGCGCAGACCGCCTACATCGATGTCGCCGAGAGCGATCGGGGCCGGCTGATCGACACCGCGCTCTCGAGCATCGTGACGCAGACCGCGACGAGCGTGCTCAATCAGCAGCTCGGTTCCCAGTTCGTGGGGAGCGTGTTCGTCGGGATGAGCGAGCTGCACGCCGGAATCGGGGACGCGGCCGACGGCGCCTCGCAGCTCGCCGACGGCGGTGCGCAGCTCGCCGAGGGCGCGAGCCAGCTCGCCGATGGCACCGAGCAGCTCTCGGACGGCACGCAGCAGCTCTCGAGCGGCGCGGGCGAGCTGTCGACGGGCGCCGCGCAGGTCGCGACGGGAGCCGGCGAGCTGTCGGCGGGCGCGGGGGACCTGTCGGCGGGCAGCGCGGGCCTCGCAGCCGGAGTGCGCAGCTTCGCCAGTGGCGACGGGACGCCGGAGAACCCGGGGTTGCGAGGATACGCTTCAGGAGTGCGGCTGCTCGTCTCGGGCGACGGCACCGAGGGGAACCCGGGGCTGACGAACTATCTCGGCGGCGTCGATACCTACGCGACCGGCGTCGGCGGTGCGCTGGCCCAGTTGCGGGACGGGATCACCGCCGGCCCCGCAGAGCTCATCGCCTACCGCGACGGACTGCAGAACGGCACCATTCCTCCGCCGCAGGACGTGCCGGTCGAGGTGCTGGTCGGGATCCTCGACGGTCTCATCGCCCAGATCGAAGCTCAGATGCAGTCTCCCGAGGTGCAGGAGCAGCTCGCCCGGCTCGACGGTCTCATCGTCGCCAGCGATGGCATCGCCGCGGGGGCCCGGGGCTACGGCAGTCAGCTGGAGCCCATCGCGGCGGGGGCGGAGGGGCTCGCGGCCGGAGCCGAGCAGCTCGCGACTGGAGCGGAAGATTTCGCGGGAGGGGCCTCGCAGTTCGCGGGCGGCGTCGCGCAGTTCGCGGGCGGCACCGCCGAGCTCGCCGACGGCGCGTCGCAGCTCGCCACCGGTACCTCCGAGCTAGCCGCGGGCACCCCCGAACTCGCCGAGGGAGCCTCGCAGCTCGCCGAGGGCGCCGGCCGGTCGGCGGAGGGTACCGCCGAGCTCGCCGAGGGGCTCGGCGAGGCCGCGAGCGGGATCCCGGACTACACCGAGGCCGAGCGGGAGACGGTGGCCCAGACCGCTGTGACCCCGGTCGAGGCGCGCGGCGGCAGCGACGAGCTGTTCAACGCCTCGGGCGTTCCGCTCTTCGCGGGGATCGCGCTGTGGGCGGGGGCGCTCGCGTCGTTCCTCGTGCTCGCGCCGCTCTGGCGCCGCACGCGCGACGCCGCGCGCGGCGTGGGGTGGATCGCCCTGCGCAGCGCCGGGCCGGCCGTCGCCATCGGTGCGGCGCAGGGGGCGATCGCGGGTGTCGTGCTGCCCGTCGCGCTCGGCTACGATCTCGCGCGGGGTGCCGCCTTCTTCGGCATGGCGCTCTTGGCGGGGATCGCGTTCGCGCTCGTGGTGCAGGGCCTGTCGGCGCTGCTCGGCGGCCTCGGGAGGTTCATCGCCTTCGTGCTGCTGGTCGTCGCCTTCGCGGTGGGGATCGTCTCGACCGTGCCGGCCGGGCTCGCGGCCGTGGGCGACGCGAGCCCGCTCGGCTCGGCGCTCGCGGGGTTCCAGGCGATCGCGACGGAGGCGTCCGGCGCCGGTATCGCGGCCGTGCTGCTCGTACTGTGGGGGCTCGGCGGGCTCGTGCTCACCGCGCTCGCGGTGGCGAGGGCGCGGAAGGCTTAAGGAGAACGCGGAGCGTTCTCTGCCTTCCGCGCCGACGCCACCGCGTCGCCACTGCGTCGCTGCCCGAACCGAGTGGGAGTCCCGTTCTGCCGCATTCCCCGAGGGGAAGCGGCAGAACGGGACTCCCACTTGCGGAGGGCGCCCGGGCCCCGGGTGCGCCGACTGCGCTCGACGGCGGAGCCGCGTAGGCTCGGGGCATGACGATGCGCGCGATTGTTGCCGAGCAGACCGGCGGGCCCGAGGTGCTGCGGCTCGCTGAGATCCCGGATCCGGCCCCCCGTCCCGGCGAGCTGCTCGTGCAGACCGCCGCCGTCGGCGTCAACTTCATCGAGACCTACCAGCGCTCCGGGCTGTATGCCGTGCCGCTCCCGTTCACGCCGGGCGCCGAGGGCGCCGGCCGGGTGCTCGCGGTCGGGCCCGGCGTCGAGGGCTTCGCGGAGGGAGACCTGGTCGCCACCGCCGAGGCGACCGCCACGTACGCCGAGCGGTTCGCGGTGGCCGCGGAGCGCGCGGTCCGCGTGCCCGAGGGCATCGGCGCCGATACCGCCGCCGCGCTCCCCCTGCAGGGGCTCACCGCGCACTACCTGGCCACCTCGGCCGCACGGCCCGAGCCGGGCGACACGGTGCTCGTGCACGCGGGCGCCGGCGGCGTCGGCCTGCTGCTCACCCAGCTGCTCGCCGCCCGCGGTGTGCGGGTGCTCACCACGGCATCGACGCCCGAGAAGCAGCAGCTGAGCCGGAGCGCCGGAGCTTCCGAGGTGCTCGGCTACGACGGGTTCGCGGATCGGGTGCGGGAGATCACGGGCGGCGAGGGGGTCGCCGTGGCCTACGACGGGGTGGGCAAGAGCACCTTCGACGACTCCCTGCGCGCGCTGCGGGTGCGCGGAGAGCTCGTGCTCTACGGCGCCGCCAGCGGCCCGGTGCCGCCGTTCGATCTGCAGCGCCTCAACGCGGGCGGATCCCTCTCGGTCACCCGCCCCTCGCTGGGGCACTTCCTGCGCACCCCGGATGAGCGCGTCTGGCGCTACCGCGAACTCTTCGCCGCGATCGAGGCCGGAGCGCTTGACATCCGGATCGGTGCGCGCTTCCCGCTCGCCGAGGCCGCGGCGGCGCACCGGGCGCTCGAGGGCCGGGAGACGACCGGCAAGGTGATCCTCGAACCGTGAGCGGCCGCTTCCCCTTCGTCTCCGAGGTATCCCGAGGGGCGTGGCTCGCGGAGCGCCTCGAGGGCGATAACTCGTCGCAGACCGATCCCCGCACGGGACACCCGTACGACGCGCTCGCCGCGACCGTGCCGAGCGGGTTCCCGGTGATCGTGCGGGTGCTGCACCCTTTCTCGAGGGACCGGCCGGCGCAGCGCACCTTCACCGAGTACGTGGCCGAGGGAGGTGAGGATCCGTTCGAGCCCGCCCCCGAGATCGTGGAGGAGCGCGACGTCTCCTGGCGTGCGGTGGCCGATGCGCACGGCACGCGGCGGGAGGCACTGGCGGATCCCGGTGACGCCGCCGCGGAGGTACTCGCGGGGGAGCTGCGCCCCAACGTGCGTGCGCACGAGTTGCTGGGGCTCGAATACGGTGCGCACCGCGACGTCGAATCGGCCGACGGCTGGCGCTACTCCGCTCCCGCGGAGGGGCGCCTCGAGCCGAGTGTACTCGCCCGGGTCGCGGAGGTGCTCGCCGGGTTCACCCGCACGCCCGACCGCGGAGTCGCGGCTGTGTGGGAGGGGTACGGAGGCCTCGTCACCTCTCAGGGCGTGGGGTGGTTCTTCGCCTTCGAGGATCCCGCGGGGAACTGGCCGCGCTGGATCCTGCGCCCGCTGCGCCACGTGCAGTCGAGGATCGCTGAGTTCCGCGCCCGGCGGGGGCGATTCGGCACGGCCGCAGCGGTGCGGCACCTCGTGCGCCCGAGGGGGCCGCAGCCCCCGGGCAGCGGGATCCTGCCGCGAGAGGCGGCTGCCGGGCCGCGGCTCGAACTGCCGGATCGTGGCTACGTCTGCTTCGATGCGGGGATTCGCGAGTTCACGACTCCGGCCTGGATGTCTCACGCACCCTGGGTGGACGAGCCGGGTTCGTCCTGGGTGCAGACGCCGAACCTCATCTGGCCGGAAGGACGGGAGTGGGTGCTGGTGAGCGAGATCGACTTCGACTCGACGCTCATCGCGTGCTCCGCGGCGTGTGCGGGGTCGCTGCTCGGGGCGGCAGGTGTAGAGGCGGTGCGCATCACGCGCGACACTTGGCTCTGAGAGCCCTGGCAGGAGCCCTGGCAGCCGGGAGCCGGCTACGGCACCCGACGCAGCCACGCCTCGGTGGTGAACTTCTGCTCGACGAGGCGCTCGGCGGCGTCCCACTCGCCCTCGGTGACCTCGCCGGCGGTGCCGCCGTGCCGGCGCGTGAAGACCTCGATCATCTTCGCGATGATCTCCTCGCGCTCGAGGCCCGTCTGGCTGCGCAGCGGGTCCACCCGCTTCTGCGCGCTGGCGGTGCCCTTGTCGGAGAGCTTCTCCCGCCCGATGCGCAGCACCTGCGTCATCGCCTCGGGATCCATGTCGTAGGCCATCGTCACGTGGTGCAGCACGGCACCCGAGCCGAGGCGCTTCTGCGCGGCACCGCCGATCTTGCCGTGGGGGCTCGTGATGTCGTTGAGCGGCTTGTAGTGAGCGTCGATGCCGAGCGATTGCAGCGCCTCCAGCACCCACTCGTCGAGGTATGCGTAGGAGTCGGCGAAGCTCATGCCGCGCACGAGTTCGCCGGGCACGTAGAGGGCGTAGGTGATGCACGAGGCCGGCTCCATGTACATCGCCCCGCCGCCCGAGATGCGGCGCACCAGCTGCGCGCCGTGCGCCGCGGCCTGCTCCTCGTCGACCTCGTTCTTCACCGACTGGAAGCTCCCGATGAATACGGCCGGGCTGTTCCACTCCCAGATGCGCAGCGTCGGGCCGCGCAGGCCCTCGCCGACCGCGGCCGTGAGCACCTCGTCGAGAGCGGCGTTGAGCACCGGGGAGATCGGCGGTTCGTGCAGGATCTGCCAGTCGTAGTCGCGCCAGTGCGCGGCTCCGGTCACCGCGCGGCGGATCGCGACGCCGACGGAGTCCGGAGTGAAGCCGAGCAGGTGCACCTCGCCCGGCAGTGCCTTGCGGATCGCGTCGCCGACCTCCTCGATCGTGCTGTTGGGGTGCATCCCCTCCACGGCGGAGTCGATGCAGGCGAGGGCGTCGTCGGGTTCGAGGAAGAAGTCGCCCGAGAGCCGGAAGTCGCGGATGAGCCCATCGACGACGTCGAAGTCAACGACGACCAGTTTGCCGCCCGGAACCTTGTACTCACCGTGCATGCTCATAGCTTTAGAGTACGCCTCTCCCCGCCGATTGAGCGAGCGGCGCGTCCGGGAGCGCAGCGGTATCCGCGGCCAGGTCAGCTCGCCACGCGCTCCAGCATCCAGGTCGTGAGATCTGCCGTGACGTCCTCGCGGTTCGTCTCGTTCAGCGTCTCGTGGCGTGCGCCGGGGTAGAGCTTCACGGTGACATCGCGCACACCCCGCTTGCGGTACGCCTCGGCCAGCAGGCGCAGGCCGTCGCCGCGGTTGAGCGGATCCTCGCTGCCCGAGACGATGAGGATCGGCAACTCCTGCGGGATCCCGTGCCCCGGCTTGCCGAAGAGCCGCAGCCCGTCGGCCACCCCGAAGAGCTTGAGGATGTCGGCCGCGAAGCACAGCGGGTCGGCGATGAACGCCTCGGCGACGGCGGGTTCGCGGCTCAGCCACTCGAAGCCGTTCGCGTCGTCGGTCTTCCATCTCGCGTTGAGGTCGCCGCTCTCCATGTGCTTGAACGTGCGGAAGGCGGTGCCGGAGAGCACCAGCGCCTCCCAGGCTCGCGGATGCTCGTTGAGGATCCGCTGCGCCATGAGCGATCCCCACGAGTGCGCGAACATGACCACGGGCAGTTCCGGGTGCCGTTCGCGCACGATCCCGGTGAGCTGCAGGATCGCGGCCTCCGCCGCCTGCAGCCCGCCGGGGCCGAGGCGCCCCATCTTGGAAAGGTCGCCGTCGTGCTGCGCGCGCCCCGTCTCGCCGTGCCCGCGGTGGTCGTCGGCGTACACCGTGAAGCCGGCGGCGACGAGCCGGCGGGCGAACGCGTCGTAGCGCTTGGCGTGCTCGCCGATGCCGTGCGAGATCTGCACGACGCCCACCGGCTCTTCGGCCGCCCACTCGTAGACGAAGATCTCGATCCCGTGGTCGTCGGTGTAGCTGAACTCGGTGCGCGCGGTGGCCTCGATGTCGCTCATGCCCCCATTCTGGTGCGCCCGCCTGGGTGCCGCCAGGGCGCGGTGCTGTGCGCTGCGCTCCTCGGCCTTGAGAGGCGCGCGTCAGGCCCGGCGGTGGGCCGCCTCGCCGTCGACCAGGGTGAGCGCCGCGGCGGTGCCGAGCAGCTGCTCGGGGGCGTCGGTGAGGGCGTTGGCGGTCCACACCACCGCGTTCGCGCGGTACCCGGAAGCGATGCGGCCCACCTCCTGCTCGCGCTTAGTCGCGTACGCGGTGCCCAGCGTGAGCGCCTCGAGCGCCTGCGCCGGGGTGAATACGCGCTCCGGCTGGTACGCCTCGCGGCGCTGCTCGAGCGCCGACTTCGCGGTGAGCGCGATGAACAGGTTGTCGGGGGCCTCGTGGGGTGCAGTGGGGGCGTCGGTGCCGAGCGCCAACGGCACGCCCGCCTCGCGGAACTTGTGCCACGGGAAGCCCGTGCGCGCGCGCTCGTCGCCCAGCACGGCCTGCCAATTGTCGAGCACGGCCGGGTCGCAGTGCACCGGCTGCATCGAGGCGGTGACTCCGAGCGCGGCCATGCGCGCGATCGTGTCGTCGGCCACCGACTCGAGGTGCTCGACGCGAGCGCGGCGGTCGGGGCGGGGGCCGTTGACGCGAATGCACTCCTGCACCGCGTCGAGCGCGATCGTGCTCGCCTCGTCTCCGATCGCGTGCAGCGCGAGCTGCAGCCCGGCCGCGTCGGCGGCCACCGCCACGGGCAGCGCGAACTCGCGCTCCCAGATCGGGCCGGGCATCGCGCCGTTCGCGTACGGTGCGCGCATCGCAGCCGTGCAGGCGTCGATCACCCCGTCGAGGATGAACTTCACCCCGACGATCCGCAGCCACTCGTCGCCGTACTCGGCGGCGACCTCGTCCCGGATCCGCGCGACCTCGGCGACCTCTGCGAGATCGGTCTCGAGGTCGCCGGAGGCGGTGAGGATCCAGTGCGCGTTCACGGGGAACGGTAGGCGCCCCTCGCGGTCGAGGATGCGTCGGTACGCGGCGAGATCCGGGTGCCCGAAGGACATCTCGGAGGCGCCCGCGACACCGGTTTCGATGTAGGCGTCGAAGGCCGCGGCGAGCCAGCGATCCCGATCCTCGTCGCTGGACACCTCGTCGAGGTACCCCCAGCCGTACTGCATGGCCGCGGTCTCGAGCAGGAATCCGGTGGCGTCGCCGTGCTCGTCGCGCTCGATCTCGCCGCCCACCGGATCCGGCGTGTCGCGGGTGATGCCCATGGCCTTCAGCGCCGCGGAGTTCACCCACATCGTGTGCAGGTCGTTCGCGTCGAGGAAGACCGGCACGTCGGGCACCGCGGCGTCCAGCATCGCGGCGGTGGGGCGCTGCCCCTCCTCGAAGATGTCGAAGCGCCAGCTCACACCGGTGATCCGAGGCGCGTCCGGGTTCGCGGCTCGGGCAGCTGCGATCCGCTCCTGCACCTCCGCGACCGTGCCCGCGTCGCGCAGCTGCACCTTCGACAGCGCCTCGCCGAGCATCAGCATGTGGGCGTGGCCCTCCCAGACCGCGGGGGTCACGAGCGCACCGCCGAGATCCACTTCCGCGATGGGGCCGGATCCCGCATCGCCGGATCCTGCATCGCCCGCGCCGGCCGCCAGTCGCACCGCAGAGAGGGCGCCCGCGGCGAGGATCCGCCCGTCGCGCACGGCGAAGCTCTCGCGCGGTGCGATCGACGCGTCGCCGGTGAAGACGACGGCGTTGCGGTAGATCGTCGTGGTGGAGGGCATGGGACTCGCTTTCGCAGGAGGGGAAGGTTGGTGTCGATGGTAGCCGTGCGCCCCGGGCCGAGCGGTCTGCGCGGGCCGAGCGGCCCGGCGCCGCTCATGCGCGGATCATGCGCAGATGGGTTCGGCCGTCTCAGCGGTGCGGGATCGGGTCAGAGCGCGCTCGGCTCCGACGGAGACGCGCGCGATCAGGATCGTCGGCACGATCACGATGAAGCTCACCAGGCCCATGAGCAGGGAGAACACCGGCACGCCGAACCACTCGATGAACGCGCCGCCGATGAGCGGGGCGAAGCTCGAACCGACGAGGTAGGCGCCGAGCAGCGGGCCCGACCAGCGACCGCGGGCGTCGAGGCCGGCGGCGGTCGCGAGGAACAGGGTGAAGGCGAACGCATAGATGGTGTTGACGCCCACGATGAGGGCCGCGAGCAGCGCGGGATCCTCGGCGAAGCCGATCCACACCTTGAGGGCTCCCCCGAGTACCAGCGCCGCGGTGAGCGGCGCCGCGCGCCCGATCCGATTGCCGAAGATCGTGACGACGAGCATGCCGAGGATCCCGCCGGCCGCCGCGAGGCTGAGCGTGAAGCCGAGCGGTTGCTCGCCGAGGCCGACGGCGTCGCCGAGCACGGGCGCCATGGTCCAGATCGCGTCCTCGCTCGTGCCCCAGAGTGGGAACACGAGCAGCACGGCGATCCCGGCCGCGGTGATGCGACGCGGTTCTGCGATCTGCAGGCTGCTGGTGACGTCGACGGGTTCGGCGTGCTCGGGGGAGTCCGGCAGCCACACGGCGAGCGCCAGGCCGACGAGCGAGATGAGCGCGAGCGCCCCGAACACGCTGCCCTGGGTGATCCCGATGATCGGGATCACGCCCAGCACCAGCGTGATGAGCACGCGGTTGACGAGCCCACTGGTGGCAGACACGCGGTTGGGGTTGCGCAGCGCGGCGATCGCGGCGCCCGAGGTGGAGATGGCGGCTCCCACGCCCGCGCCGCCGATGATGAGCCCGGCCACGGCGACGCTCGGAGCCGGGGCGAGCGCTGCGGCGCCGAAGGCGATGACGGCCAGGGCGAGTCCGGCCATGGCGAGGGGGCGGCGGGCGCGCCCCGACGCGAGTCGCGCGGTGGCGAGGCCCACGACCGCGGAGGCGAGCAGCGCCCAGGTGAGCACGTTGCCGCTGGCGACCACGTCGAAGCCCAGGCCGCCGAGCGCGGTCATGATGAAGGGCGCGAGGTTCGCCATCATCAGGCTCGCGAGGGCGATGAGGAAGGTGGCGCTCCCGTTGCGCAGGGTCAACGGGAGGCGGGGGTCGGCGATGGGGGCTGTGGTGCTCACGGGTTCTCTTCTCCGGCGGCTCTGGCGGTTAACCGAATTCATTTCGGTTATCGAGTTCATGGTGCCTTCTGTGGGAGGATCTGTCAAGCAGAAGATCGGAGGGAGGATCCGTGGCGCGACCCAGAACCGCACGCCTCAGCCGGGAGATCATCGGCCGCGCCGCCATCGAGTTCGTCGAGGCGGGCCACGAGCTGCAGCTGGTGCCGCTCGCCCGCCGCCTCGGGGTGAGCGTCTCCTCGCTCTACCACCACGTCGCCGGACGAGACGGGGTGATCCAGGCGATGCGCCAGGTGCTCGTGGCGGAGTACATCAGGCCGATGCCCGCATCGGGGGACTGGCGGCAGCGCATCCGCCAGGAGGTCGAGCTGACCTGGCGGATGTACGCCGACCACCCGCGCGTGCTGCAGCTCCTGCTCACCGTGGTCATCGACGAGCCCGACGTGCTGCGCATCTACAGCGTGCTCGCCGACGCGCTCGAAGAGGCGGGTCTGCCGGAAGGCGAGATCCTCACCACGATCGAGGTCATCGACGCCTTCACCTTCGGCATGACCCTCGACGCGCTCTCGCCCGAGACGATCCTCGACCCGGAGCGGGCCACGGGCACGCTCGCGCGGCTCCTGCCGGGCCACCCGTCCGGGGCCGAGCGCAACCGGCGCGTGTTCGCGAGCGGGCTCGACCTGATCATCGCGGGCATCGAGGCGCGGGTGCGCGAACTGGGCGCGGAGTGAACGGGCGTCGATCGCAGCGCTGACGTACACTGTGCTTGTGCCACGCTCGGACCGCCGGCGGCCGGCCCGGCGGCGGGGCGGGCCCTCCCGCATCAGCCTCGCCCTGTGCACGGGTGCGCTCGGCGCTGCGGCGCTGCTCGCCGCCGCACTCCCGGGAGCGGCGGCCGGCGACGAGGGTGCGCCCGAGGCCGAACGCGTGCTCGCGTCGATCGAGGAGGGGACGGCCATGCGCATCAGTTCGATCGAGGTCGCCGGTCCGGCGAGGGATCGGGATCCCGCAGCGATCAATCGGCTGGGGTCTGCGGCGGTTCCGGTGCGGCTGTACCTGCCGGCGGAGGCACCGTGGGCGACGCTCGTGTGGGCGCACGGCGGATCCTTCAGCCGTGGCACGCTGGACTGGCCGGAGGCCGACTGGGTCTCGCAGCGCTTCGCCGATGCCGGGGTGCGGGTGTACTCGGTCGATTACGCCCTGGCCACCGAGACGGTGAAGGCGCCGGCGCCGGGCAACGATGTCGCCGCAGTGCTGCGCGCCGCCGCCGAGGAGGCGGGGCCGCTGGTGGCCGGAGGCGCGAGCGCGGGGGCCCACCTCGCGGTGCTGGCGGCGCTCGCGCAGGCCGATCTCGCGGGATCGGGGATCGCGCGCCCGGCCGATGCGCTGATCCTCGAGTACCCCACCCTGCACCGAGTCCAGCGCGCCGACGCCGCGATCGCGGCGACCACCGCCCGGCTGCCCGAGCGGCGGCGGTTCGGCGCGGAGCGCATCGCCGAGATGTACGGGTTCTACCTCGGCGATCCGGCGGCCGCGGCGGCGGCCGGCGCGGTCGTCGCCGGCGAGCTGCCGCCCGAGCGGCTCGCGCTCCTGCCGCCGACGGTGATCGTCAACGCCGACGCCGACGACCTGCGCGCCTCGGGCGAGGAGTTCGCCGAGCAGCTGCGGGCCACCGGCGTGCCGGTGGTCGAGGCCGTGCAGCCGGGCACGGTGCACGGCTACCTCAATCGGCCCGAAGAGTCGGATCGCGCCCGCGCCGATGCGCAGGAGACCGTCGACCGCTTCGTGCGGGAGCTGCGGGGCATCCTCGCGCCGTAGAGCTGCGGCGGCCCTCAGATCATGTACTCGAGTTCGCGGTAGGCGCCGCGGTAGAAGAGCAGCGGGGCGCGATCCGGATCGGTCGAGATGCCGAGCACGCGCACGAGGAAGATGAGGTGATCCCCCGCCTCGATCTCGCGCTCGATCTCGCCCGCGACCCAGCCGGTGACGCCGTCGAGCGTGGGCGCGCCGTTGGCCTCGGAGGGGTGCCACGCGACGCCCTGCCACTTGTCGGTGCCCGAGCGCGCGAACTGCGCGCTCAGGTGCTGCTGCTCGGCGCTCAGGAAATTGACGACGAGCTGCCGGTGCTCGCGCAGGGCGGCGAGGCTCTGCGAGGTGCGGGCGACCGAGAAGGAGACGAGCGGCGGATCGATCGAGACGCTGTAGAACGACTGGCAGGTGAAGCCGACGGGGGCCGTCGCGCCCTGCGTCGTGATCACGGTGATCCCGGATGCGAAGGCGCCCATGGCGTTGCGGTACTCGCGCTCGTCGAAGGGGGCGGGCGCCGGTGCGCCGGCGGGCGACGCGACCTCGGCGCCTGCGGTGCTCGCCGGCCGAACCGGTTCCGCGTGGGCCTGCGCGGGACCGGCCGGGTGCGGCTCGGTCCGGGTGGCGGAGGTGTCGAGGCTCATGCGCCGGCCTCCGTCTGCGCGTGCGTCCCCGGCAGCAGCGGGCCCTGGGTCGACACCCACTCGTCGAGCAGCTCGTCGCGCCGATCGAAGCGCGGCGTGGGAAACGCGAGCCCGCGGGTGGGCACACTCGCACCCAGCTCGACGAGCAGCGGCCGCAGCGTGAACTCGACGGCCAGCGCGTGCTCGTCGGAGGCGATGGTGAAGACGGGGATCGCGGTGACCCCCTCGAGACCCTGTGCCGGGTAGCGGTCGAGGAACGCCTTGAGCAGGCCGGTGTAGCTGGCCTTGTAGGTGGGCGTGGCGATGATGGCGTAGGTCGACGCGCGCAGCTGCTCGTTCAGCGGGTCGAGCGCGGCCGACGGCCAGCGGAAGAGCTCGTCGGCGTGGTCGATGAGGTCGACGGTCGGCAGGATCTCGGCGCCCGTGCGCGCGCTGATGCGCTGCGCCAGCTCCTCGCCGACCTGGCGCGTGCGCGAGTGCGGCTTCGGGTTTCCGACGATGACGGAGATGGTGGACACGGGGCTCCCTTCGAGGACGACCGCTGCGGGCGGCGGCCGACGGTCGTCGATGGACGTCCTCCGGAGCGGCCTGCAGCGCTCCGGAGGACGTCGGGTGCTCCACGGTGTGATGTCGCGGAGTCGCCGCGGGATCTCATCCTGCGGGGGTGCACGTCAGTGTAGGCGGTGCGTCGCGGTCGGCGCGGCCCGGGCGTGCAACAGAGCGTAACGGCCGCCTTTCGCTGCGGCGGTGCGGGCCTGCTCGCGCTCCGGAGCACATGGGAGTCGCAACACGCCGCATCCTCGGCGACGAAGCGGCAGAACGCGACTCCCACTTGCGCAGTCCGCCCCTCGACCCCTGGGCGCGGTCGTGACACGATGGAGGCACCGGGGCCGCGCAGGCCGCGCAGCCCTCGCGGCGTCTCGGAGATGCGGAGGATCCCATGCGCTACATGCTGCTGCTCCACGGCCGGGCCGCCGAGTTCCACCACCGAGACGCGGATGCGCTCGAAGCGGCGCTCGCCTTCCTCGTGCGTTTCGAGGATGAGTTGGCCGGTCGTTCCGAACTCGAGTGGACCGAGGTGCTCGACGACGAGGCCCAGGCGGAGGTGGTCGGCCCCGATCGCGCGGTGCGGAAGGGCGCGGTGCACGCGGAGGGGCCGCTGATGCGCGTGTGGGTGGTGCGCGTACCGGACCAGGCGCGGGCCTGGGATCTCGCGGGCGCGCTCGCCGAGGGCATCGGCATGTCGATCGAGGTGCGCGAGTGCATGCCGGGGGCGCAGCGGCCCTAGCCTCCTGCGGGGCGCATCGAGCCGAGAGAATTCGCCCCGAGCGCCGTCGAGATCCCGATTCCGGTCGCCTCGCTTCCCGGCGAGCGACCGGAATCGGGATCTCGCTGCGGGCGCGGCTCGCGCTGCGTCCCGTGCTCGCGCCCGCACCGTGATGCAGAATGGGCCCATGGCACTCGATCATCCGGGCACCCTCAGCGGCCGGCTCGTCACCCTCGAACCGCTCTCGCTCGAGCACCACGACGAGCTTCTCGCCGCAGCGCGCGACGGCGAGCTGTGGCGCCTCTGGTACACGAGCGTGCCGACGCCCGAGGGCATGGACACCGAGATCCGGCGCAGGCTCGGGCTGCAGGAGCAGGGCAGCATGCTCCCGTTCACCGCCCGCCGCAACGACACCGGACGCGTCATCGGCATGACGACGTTCATGAACATCGACGCCGCGACCCCGCGCGTCGAGATCGGTTCCACGTGGAACGCCGTGAGCGCGCAGGGCACGGGCACGAACCCGGAGTCGAAGCTGCTGCTGCTCGGACACGCCTTCGACGTCTGGGACTGCTCGGCAGTCGAGTTCCGCACCGACTTCCACAACCACCAGTCGCGCGCCGCGATCGCGCGCCTGGGCGCGAAGCAGGACGGGATCCTGCGGGCCCACCTGCGCCCCGCCGCTGGCTACGTGCGCGACACGGTCGTGTTCTCGATCACGCAGCCCGAGTGGCCGGGCGTGCGCGTCGGCCTCGAGCACCGCATCTCCCGGCATCTCGCCGAGCCGGGAGCCCCGCGTCTGGGGTGATGCGGCGCCGACGCGTCTGCGGCATCGCCGCCGCACCGCCGGTCGCACCGCCGGTCGCACCGCCCGCCGAAACCGAGCCCAATGCTCCAAACCGAGTGAGTTCTCGGCGCTGGAAGCGTCGATCTCGCACAATGGGCTCGGGCTCGGGCTCGGGCTCGGGCTCGGGCTCGGCGGGCGAGCGCCGAGCCGAGCCGGGCCGAGCCTGCCCGCCCGGCCCGGCGGCGCTCAGGGGGCGGTCGGGTCCAGCTGCGGCGATCCCCCGGCGACCGGCACGAGCCGCTGCAGTTGGGTCACGTGCCGGGGTTCCAGCTCCTCGAGCGAGGAGACCCCGAGCAGCGTCATCGTGCGTTCGATCTCGCTGCGCAGGATCGCGATCGTGCGGTCCACCCCGGCGCGGCCCCCGGCCATGAGCCCGTAGAGGTAGGCGCGCCCGATCAGCGTGAACTTGGCGCCGAGCGCCACCGAGGCGACGATGTCGGCGCCGTTCATGATGCCGGTGTCGATCATCACGGTGGCGTCGCGACCCACCTCGCGCACCACCTGCGGCAGCAGGTGGAAGGGCACGGGCGCGCGGTCGAGCTGGCGCCCGCCGTGGTTCGAGAGCACGATGCCGTCGACGCCGCGGTCGATCAGCTGCACTGCGTCGGGCACGTTCTGCACGCCCTTCACCACCAGCTTTCCGGGCCACAGCTCCCGGATCACCTCGAGATCCTCGTACGAGATCGTGGGATCCATCGCCGCGTTGAGCAGGTCGCCGACGGTGCCGCCGGTCGACGAGAGCGATGCGAACTCGAGCTTGGGCGTGGTGAGGAAGTCGACCCACCACCACGGGCGCGGGATCGCATTGATCACCGTCGACAGCGAGAGCTGGGGCGGGATCGAGAAGCCGTTGCGCTTGTCGCGGAGGCGTGCCCCGGCGATCGGCGTATCGACGGTGAACATGAGCGTGTCGAACCCCGCGGCTGCGGCGCGCTCCACGAGCCCGTAGGAGATCTCGCGATCGCGCATCACGTAGAGCTGGAACCAGTTGCGGCCGTCGGGGTTCGCAGCGCGCACGTCCTCGATCGACGTGGTGCCGAGCGTCGACAGCGTGAACGGGATTCCCGCGGCGCCGGCCGCCCCGGCGCCCGCGATCTCGCCCTCGGTCTGCATCAGCCGCGTGAAGCCCGTGGGCGCGATGCCGAAGGGCATCGAGGATTGGCCGCCGAGGATCTCGGTCGACGTGTCGACGTGCGCGGCCGGCTTGAGGATGTCGGGGTGGAACTCGATGTCCTCGAAGGCGCGGCGGGCCCGGTCGAGCGACAGCTCGCCCTCTGCGGCGCCGTCGGTGTAGTCGAAGGCCGCCTTCGGGGTGCGGCGCTTCGCGATCCGCTGCAGATCGGCGATCGTGAGCGCGGAGTCGAGACGGCGCCGCTTGCCGTTGAGATCGGGCTTCTTGAACCGCATGAGCTCGAAGAGCTCGGCGGGGTTGGGGAGCTGACGCGTGACCATGTGTTCGAACCTAACGGGAGTGGTGAGGGATCGCGAGGGGAGCGGCGCGGCTCAGCGCAGGAACGCCGCCGCGACGCCGGAGTCGACGGGCACGTGCAGACCCGTGGTGCGGCTGAGCTCGGGGCCGGTGAGCACGTAGACCGCGTCGGCGACGTTGTCGGGAACGACCTCGCGCTTCAGGATGGTGCGGTTCGCGTAGAACTGGCCCAAATCCTCCTCCTTCACCCCGTAGGTCGCGGCACGATTGGCGCCCCAGCCCGAGGCGAAGATCCCGGATCCGCGCACCACCCCGTCGGGGTTGATGCCGTTGACGCGGATCCCGTGCTCGCCGAGCTCGACCGCGAGCAGCCGCACCTGGTGCGCCTGGTCGGCCTTGGTCGCCGAGTAGGCGATGTTGTTGGGGCCCGCGAACACGCTGTTCTTCGAGGAGATGTAGACGACGTCGCCGCCCATGCCCTGCGCGATCATGGCGCGTGCCGCCGCCTGGGAGACGAGGAACGAGCCCTTCGCCATCACGTCGTGCTGCAGGTTCCAATCAGCTTCGGTGGTCTCGAGCAGGGGCTTCGAGAGCGACAGGCCGGCGTTGTTGACGACGAGGTCGACACCGCCGAATGCGAGCACGGCCTCGTCGATCGCGGCCTGCACCGCGGCGGCGTCGGCCACGTTCGCGGCGACTCCGATGGCCACGTCGGTATTGCCCAGTTCTGCGGCGGCGGCGCGCGCCTTCTCGAGGTCGAGATCGGCGACCACCACGCAGGCGCCCTCGGCGGCGAGGCGCGTCGCGATGGCCTTCCCGATGCCCGAGGCCGCGCCGGTGACGAAGGCGATGCGGCCCTGGTGCGACTTCGGCTTCGGCAGGCGCTGCAGCTTCGCCTCTTCGAGCGCCCAGTACTCGATGCGGAACTTCTCGGCGTCGCTGATGGGGGCGTAGCTCGACAGGGCTTCGGCGCCGCGCATGACGTTGATCGCGTTGAGGTAGAACTCGCCGGCCACGCGGGCCGTCTGCTTGTTCTTGCCGTAGGAGAACATGCCGACGCCCGGCACGAGCACGATGAGGGGATCGGCGCCGCGCATGGCGGGGCTCGTCTCGTCGGCGTGCGCCTCGTAGTAGGCACGGTAGTCGGCGCGGTAGGCCTCGTGCAGCTCGGCGAGGCGCGCGAGCTGCTCATCGAGGGAGGCGGTGGCGGGAAGGTCGAGCACGAGCGGCTTCACCTTGGTGCGCAGGAAGTGGTCCGGGCAGCTCGTGCCGAGTGCGGCCAGGGGCGCGAGCTTCTCGCGCGACAGGAAGTCGAGCACCTCGGGGGCGTCGGAGAAATGACCCACCATCGCGCTGTCGTGCGAGGCGATGCCGCGGACGGCGGGGGCGAGGGCAGCGGCCCGGGATCGGCGCTCCGCCTCGGGCAGCGGCTCGAAGCCGGGCACCGCGGCGCCGAACGGATCGGCCGCCCCGTGCTCGGAGATGTAGGCCGCGGCGGTGTCGATGATCCAGAGCGAGTTGCGCTCGCACTCCTCGCTCGTGTCGCCCCAGGCCGTGATGCCGTGCCCCCCGAGGATGCAGCCGATCGCCTGGGGGTGCTCGGCCTTGATGGCCGCGATGTCGAGTCCCAGCTGGAAGCCGGGGCGGCGCCAGGGCACCCACACGACGCGGTCGCCGAAAATCTTCGCGGTCAGCTGCTCGCCGTCGGCGGCGGTGGCGATCGCGATGCCCGAGTCGGGGTGCAGGTGGTCGACATGCGCGGCGTCGACCAGTCCGTGCATGGCGGTGTCGATCGACGGCGCCGCGCCGCCCTTGCCGTGGAGGCAGTAGTCGAGCGCGGCGACCATCTCGTCCTCGCGCTCCACTCCCGGGTACACGCCCTGGAGCGCGCGCAGGCGATCGATGCGCAGCGCGGAGAGGCCGGCGGAGGTCAGGGTGCCGAGGTCGCCGCCGGATCCCTTCACCCACATGAGCTCGACGTCGTCTCCGGTCACCGGATCCTGCGCCGTGCCCTTGGCCGAGGTGTTGCCGCCGGCGAAGTTCGTGTTCTTCTTGTCGGCGCCCAGTCGGTTCGATCGGGCGATGAGGGCGTCGACGGTGGGGTGAGCGGGGTGCGACATGGGTGCCTCCAGTGGCAAGTGTTATTTGATGTGAATTTAACACGAAATAACACGATCGACAAGGAGGTGTTCCTGTTGTCGCCGCGGGCCGCGGTCGATGTGCGGGGCGGGGATCCTTCAGAGCACGTCGAGATGATCGCGATAGGGATCCAGGCGAGGGTCCTCGGGTGCGAGCTCCGTGATCAGCGTCGAGATGTCGCCCGTCTCGAGTGCCATGCCAGTGGAGCGCTTCCCCAGTTTCGAGGAGTCGAGGCAGAGCACTGTTCGTTCGGCAGCAGCGGCGAGGTGGCGTTTCACCTCGGCCTCGGCGAGCGAGGCCTCGGAGGTCCCCTCCGCCGGACTGAAGGCGTCGGCCGACGTGAAGAACGTCAGGGTGTGGATGAGCCGCGCCCCCGCGTTCGCGATGGGTCCGACCAGGCTGCCCGTCGCGGGCTCGTGCGCTCCTCCTGTGAGGTGAGCCTGCGGGCCGCCCATGCGGGTCAGTGTCTCGAAGGTCTGGATGGAGTTCGTGCAGACGAGGAGCTCGTGTCGATCCACGAGCATCTCGGCCAGGGCGTTGACGGTGGTCGACGCGTCGAAGGACACCGCGCCGCGGGTCGGGACCAGCGCCAGGGACTTCTTCGCCACCGCCCGCTTCGCGGCCGCGCGCGTGGCGAGGCGCTCATCATAGCTGCGCGGCGCAGGGGCGCCGACCGCTCCGCCCCGTACCCGCTTGACCACTCCCTCGAGCTCGAGCGCTTCGAGGTCGCGTCGGATTGTCATGGCCGAGACGGCGAAGCGGTCCCGCGCCTCCTCGATCGAGATCTCCCCCGTGCGCTGGATGAGCTCGGCCAGATCCCTGCGCCGACGTTCGCCGTCGATACTGCCGTATACCGCCATGTCAATGAGCCTAGGACCTCATTCGCGGTTCCCGGCATCCGGCGCTGGAGCCGGCCGCGAGTCGAGCCGCGCGGAGGGCCCGCAGCGCTACGCTAGATTCCACCATGACCTCACTCGCCGCTGAACAACGCCGCGCGTGGCTCCTGCAGAAGCTGCGGGACACCCAGCGCGTCTCCCTGGCCGAGGCCGCGGGCGAGCTCGGGGTGAGCGAGATGACAGTGCGGCGGGATCTCGACCAGCTCGAGGGCGGCGGCGGGATCCGTCGCGTGCGCGGCGGGGCGCTCTACACGGGCCCGGTGAGCTTCAAGGGGCGCGAGGGATCGTACGCGGAGGAGAAGATCCGCATCGCCGAGAAGCTGCTGCCGCTGGTGCCGGATCGCGGCATGATCGGCCTCGACTCCTCGACGACGATGCACCGGCTCGCCCAGCGGATCGTCGGCGGGGGCGATCTCTGCGTCGTGACCAACGGCATGCTCACGTTCCAGGCGCTGCAGGAGCGCCCCGGGCTCACCGCGATCCTCACCGGCGGCGCCGCCGACCGGCGCAGCGACTCGCTCATCGGCCCGGTCGCCACGGGCTTCCTCTCGACGGTGCGCCTGTCGGCCTTCTTCGCCTCGGCGGCGTCGCTCGATGAGCAGGGCTGTCACGAGAACACGCTCGAGGAGGCGGAGATCAAGCGGGCGTTCGTGCGGGCCTCCGGGCGCGTGGTCGTCGGCGTGCACGCCGAGAAGCTCGGCAGCGCGGCGACCGCGACGTCGGTGAGCTTCGAGCAGATCGACGTGCTCGCGACCGAGCTGCACCCGGAGACGCGCGACCTCGCGCCCTACCGGGAGCTGGTCGCCGACCTCCGCTGACTCGGCGAGGCGGCGGGGCGCACGGGCGGGCCGCCGCACCCCGCCGCACCCCGGGGCGCGCCGGGCGGCGCAGCTCAGGGATGCGGCTGCGCCTCCGGCCTCCGCGCGCATCGGGTCACCCGCCCCGCACCCCGCCCGCCCCCGCAACGCACCGGCACCCCGCCCCCCCCGCAACGCACCGGCATCGCAGCCGACACGGCGATGTGCCCGCGTGAACGGCGCGTTTCCGGGCCGTTACGCATTCGAGCCCTAACATTATTTGACAATATCTAACAAACAAGAACATGATGAGTGCGATGCATTGGCATCACGACGAAGTGAGGAGACTCCGGCGATGACCATCCCCAGCACGCCGACCGACGAGCGCGAGCGCGCCGGCCTTGCGCTGCAGGTCGACTCGCTGGTCAAGGAGTACCCCGGCGTGCGCGCCCTGGACGGGGTCAGCCTCGACCTGCGAGCCGGCGAGGTGCACGCGATCATCGGCGAGAACGGCGCGGGCAAGTCGACCCTGATCAAGACGCTCGCGGGTGCCATCGCCCCCACCAGCGGCACCATCACGGTGAACGGCGAGCCGTACGAGCGCCTCACCCCGCAGCTCGCCCGCGAACTCGGCATCGCCGTGATCTACCAGGAGTTCACGCTCTTCCCCAACCTGAGCGCCTCCGAGAACGTCTTCCTGGGGGAGTTCATCCTCAAGGGGAAGGGGCCCGTGCTCGACCGCAAAGCGATGGCAGCGAAGTCCCGGGCGCTCTTCTCGCGCCTCGGCGTGTCCATCTCGCCGAACGCGCTCGTCGAGACGCTCACGACCGGGTACCAGCAGATCGTCGAGATCGCCAAGGCGCTCTCGAAGGACGCGAAGCTGCTCATCATGGACGAGCCCTCGGCGCCGCTGACCGCATCCGAGGTCGACGCGATGTTCGCGATCGTCGAGGCGCTCAAGCGCGAGGGCATGACCATCGTCTACATCTCCCACCGCATGGAGGAGATCTTCCGCCTCTCGGATCGCGTCACGGTGCTCCGCGACGGCAGCTACGTCACGACGGTCCCCACGGCCGAGACCACGAAGCGCGAGCTCATCTCGCTCATGGTGGGCCGCGAGCTCGGCGAGGGCTACCCCGAGCGCGAGCATCCCATCGGCGAGCCCTCGCTCACCGTCGACGGGCTCGGCGGCAACGGCGTGCACGACATCAGCTTCGTCGCCCGTCGCGGCGAGATCCTCGGATTCGCCGGGCTGATCGGCGCGGGCCGCACCGAGCTCATGGAACTCCTCTTCGGCGCGAAGCGCCCTGAGACGGGCACGGTCGAGCTGCACGGCTCCTCCGTGCTCTCGACCAGTCCGATCCAGGCCATCCGCAACGGGATCGCGCTGGTGCCCGAGGACCGCAAACGCCACGGGCTCGTGCTCGAGTTCTCGATCGAGCAGAACATCACGCTGCCGACGCTCAAGAAGCTCTCCCGGGGGCCCGTCGTCTCGGGCTCCGCCGAGGCTGAGCTCTCGGACCGCTACATGCGCGAGCTGCGGGTGAAGGCCCCGAGCGGCAAGGAGATCGTCGGCAATCTGAGCGGCGGCAACCAGCAGAAGGTCGTGCTCGCCAAGTGGCTCGCGACCGGTCCCGAGGTGCTGATCTTCGACGAGCCCACCCGCGGCATCGACATCGGCGCCCGCCACGAGATCTACCTGATCATGAACCGCCTCGCGGCGGAAGGCAAGACGATCCTCATGATCTCCTCCGACATGGAGGAGCTCATCGGCATGTCCGACCGGGTCGTCGTGCTCCAGGAAGGGCGGCAGCGCGGTCTGCTCGCCCGGGAAGACATCACGCAAGAAGCCATCCTCACGCTGGCTTCGGAAGGAGACCTCGTATGACCTCGAAGCTCATGCCGCGGGTTCAGGGGCTCGGGATCGTACTCGTCCTGGTGCTGCTGATCATCGGCTTCAGCCTGCTCTCGCCCAACTTCCTCGACGCGAACAACCTGTTCAATATCCTGCGTCAGGTCACCACCCTCGGGATCGTCGCCGTCGGGTTCGCCTTCGTGCTGCTCACCGGCGGCATCGACCTCTCGGTCGGCTACCAGATCTCGCTGTACGTGGTGGTGTGCGGGATCCTGATGTCGCAGTTCGACCTGCCCTGGCCGCTCGCGATCGTGCTCGTGCTCGTGCTCGGGGTGATCATCGGCCTGATCAACGGGCTCATCATCACGCTCACCGGCGTCGCCCCGCTGATCGTCACGCTCTCCATGATGACCATCCTCAACGGCGTCAGCTACCTGCTCTCCAAGGGCCTCCCGATCTCCGGCTTCCCGAGCGAGTTCTCGGTGCTGGGCCAGGGCGCGGTCGTCGGGATCCCGGTGTCCGTGATCGTGCTGGCGGTCGTCTGGGCGATCGGCTACTTCATCGCCAACAAGACCTACATCGGCCGGTACTTCTACGCGATCGGCAACAACATCGAGGCCGCGCGTCTCTCGGGGGTGAACACTCGTCGCACGCTGCTCTTCGTCTACGCCATCTGCGGCCTGTTCACGGCGGTCGGCGCGATCCTGCTGCTGTCGCGGCTCAACTCGGCGCAGTCCGCCACCGGCGCCGGCTTCGAGTTCAGCGTGCTGACGGCGTGCGTGCTCGGCGGCGTGAGCGTGATGGGCGGCCGCGGCACGATGTTCGGCGCCTTCGTCGGCGTGCTCATCGTCGGCGTGCTCGACAACGGGCTGGTGCTGCTGAACGTCAGCGAGTACGTGCAGCTCGTGATCAAGGGCGCGATCCTGCTCGTCGCCGTCATCTACGACGCCATGTCCAAGAACCCGCGGGGACGCACGAGGCAGATCGGCGGCATGACGCTCGGCGGCAGGAAGCCCGGTCCCCAGACCACCACCGTGCCGCTCTCCTGAGCCCACCCCGCACCATCGAAAGGAAATCTCAATGAAGAAGATCACCGCAGTCCTCGCCGCAGGGGCGCTCCTGCTCGGCATGTCGGCGTGCTCGTCCGACGGAGGCGGCGCCGGAGGGGCGGACGCCTCGGGCGACGAGTACTCGGTCGGCGTCACCTTCTCCGACCTCTCGAACCCCGTCTGGGCCGAGCTGGTGCAGGAGGCGCAGAGCTACGGGGCCGAGAACGATCTCGCGGTCAACTACGTCGACGCCAAGAGCGACGCCTCGACCCAGGTCACCCAGATCGAGAACTTCATCCAGCAGGGCGTCGACGCGATCATCATCTGCGCCGTCGACGCGAAGTCGCTGGTCGACGTGACGAAGAAGGCGCAGGACGCCGGCATCAAGGTCGTCGGCTACACGCAGGTGCTCGACAACTACGATGCCCAGTACCTCGTCGACGCCTACAACACGGGCTACGCCAACGGCGAGGCCGCTGCGAACTGGATCACCGAGAACTACGGCGACGAGAGCGTCGTCGAGTGGGGCCTCATGGACCTCCCCACCTTCCCCGAGATCATCGACCGCGCCAACGGCATCAAGGACGCGATCGAGGAGCTCGCCCCGAACGCGGAGCTCGTCGCCACCAACTCGGCGCTCACCGCCGAGGAGGGCGTGACGAACGCCGAGAACTTCCTGCAGGCCAATCCCGACATGAAGGTGATCGCCACCATCGGCGGCGGCGGCGCGCAGGGCGGCAACGAGGGCGTGAAGGCCAGCGGCATCACGGACTACGAGTCGTTCGGCCTGTTCGGGATCGACGCCACCAGCATCGAGATCGAGAACATCCTGAAGGGCGACCCGCAGAAGGCCTCGGTCAGCCTGGGCGGCGGCAAGGCCCACGGCCGCACGCTCGTCGACATCACCTCCGACCTCCTCGCCGGCGAGGACGTGGAGAAGGACCAGTACATGCCCATCACCGTGATCGACGAGAGCAACGCGCAGGAGTACTTCGACGAGGTCTTCGGCGGCTGATCCCCGACCCCGGCCGCGGATCGGGCCCCGTCCGGCCCGATCCGCGCCCCACCGCCCCGGCGCGGGGCGGCGCAGCCGCGCCGATCCGCGCCCCGAACCAGCAAGATACGAGGCAGACACCGATGACACGCATCCTCGCCGCGGGAGACCTCTTCATCCGCTCCGCGCACCTGCGCCGATCGCTCGAGCGCGCGCTCGCCGATCACCCGGTCGAGATCCGCGAGATCGAGTTCCCCTGGCCCGACGCCCCCTTCGGCCGCGTCGCCGAGGTGGACGAGGCGTCGGGCACCGAGGAGCAGCTCATCGAGGCGCTGCGGGGCGCCACGGCCATCGCCACGCAGCTGGCGCCGCTCACCGACCGGGTGCTCGCGGAGAGCCCGGACCTCCGGCTGATCGCAGTCTCACGCGGCGGCCCCACCAACGTCAACCTCGACGCCGCCCGCGCACGCGGCGTGCTGGTCGCGAACGTGCCGGGGCGCAACGGCGTCTCCACCGCCGAGATGACCATCGGGCTCTCGCTGGCGCTGCTGCGCCGCATCCCGCTGTCGCACAACACCCTCCTGGCGCACGAGTGGCGCGGCGGGTTCTACCGCTTCGACGAGGTCGGGGGCGAGATCGCCGGCGCGACGATCGGGCTGCTGGGCGCCGGCGCCGTCGGCGCCCACGTGGCCCGTGTCTTCGCCGCGATGGGCGCCGATGTCGTCGTCTTCGATCCGTATCTGCCCGAGGGGGTGCTCGACGGGATCGTGCGGCGGGCCGACACCATCGACGAGGTGTTCCGCGCATCCGATCTGGTGTCGGTGCACGCGCGCCTCACCCCGGAGACGACGCACCTCGTGAACGCCGAGCGGCTGGCCCTGATGCGGCCGGGATCCCGCCTCGTGAACGCCGCCCGAGGCGGGCTGGTCGACTACGACGCGGTGGCCGACGCGGTCGAGCGGGGCCAACTCGCGGGCGCCGCCTTCGACGTCTACCCGGAGGAGCCGGTCGACTTCGGGCACCGCATCTTCGCGCTCGCCGCCGCGGGGCACGACATCGTGCTCACCCCGCACATCGCGGGAGCGAGCCGTGAGACGACGGATCGCGCGGCCGACGGGGTCGCCGAGGAGATCAGACGGTATCTCTCGGGTGAGCCGCTGCTGCACCCTCTCGGCGGACTCCCGCAGGGCGCGACGCGCTGAGGCGCGCCGGTTCAGATCCATCCCGGGGGCTTCCGCCCCGAATCACAGGCAGAGTAGAGACATGACCGCACTCCTCCTCGGTATCGACGTCGGCACCAGCTCGGTGAAGGTGGTCGCCACCGATCGCCGCGGAACGCTGGTGGCCGACGCCTCCCAGCGCTACCCGACCGCCACCGAGGGGGCGGCTGCGGAGCAGGACGCCGAGGCGTGGTGGGAGGCCGTGTGCGCCGTCACCCGACGCGTGGTGAACGGGCGCGAGGTGACCGCGGTCGCGGTGACCTCGCAGGCGCCGACGCTGGTGCCCGTCGACGAGGCGGGCGATCCGACGTCTCCCGCGCTCACCTGGCTCGACCGTCGCGCCGATGCCGAGGCCCGGCGCATCGCCGAGATCGTGTCCCGCTCCCGCAACGGAGCAGACCCGTTCTTCGGCACCGCGAAGCTGCCGTGGCTCGCCGCGCACCGGCCGGCCGAGCTCGCGCGTGCCCAGCACGTGCTCTCCGCCAACGGATTCATCGTGCGCCGCCTCAGCGGGGCGAGCGTGCTCGACGACACGACGGCCGCCCTCATGCAGGGATTCGACGACGAGGCGGGCGCGTTCGACGCCGCCCTCGTCGAGGCGGAGCCCGCCCTGCGCTATCTGCCGCGGATCGTGCCCGCTGCTGAGGTCGTGGGCGCGGTGAGCGCCCGGGCCGCCGAGGCCACGGGGATCACCGCGGGCGCGCGGGTCGTCGCGGGCGGCATCGACTCCATCGGCTCGGCGCTCGAGGCGGGGGTGCTCGAGCCGGGCGACCCGCTCGTCGACATGACGGGGTTCTCGAGCGTCACGATTCTGCCCGTGCCGCGCGGCACCCGGGTCCCCGGCTTCCTGCACTCCCGGCACTGCGTTCCCGGGGTCGACCTGCTGTTCACCGCCCAGGTCACCGCGGGCGCGACGATCGACTGGGTGAACGGCCTCGACGCGGCGCGCGACCTGCGCGACGACGAGACGCTGCTGGCGCGCGAGCGGCCCGGTCGGCTCACCATGGTGCCGAGTCTCGCCGGCGAGCGCACCCCGAGCTGGAATCGGCATGCGCGGGGCGTGATCGACGGCGTCGACCTCGCGACCGACGGGCACGACCTCATGCTCGCCGCGATGGAGGGCAACGCCCTGGCGCTCGCGCGAGACGTCGCGACCATCGCCGCTGCCGGCTACCCGGTCGACCGGGTCGTCTCGACGGGCGGCGGTTCGTCGTCGCGCGCGTGGCTCCAGATCAAGGCCGATGTGCTCGGGGTGCCGGTGGACCGTCCGGCGAGCGGGCACGGGGCGGCCCAGGGCGCCGCAGTGCTGGCGGGTCTCGCGGTCGGGGCCATTGCTTCGCTCGACGCCGTGCGCGGCCTCGGCCGCGAGATCCAGGCGAGCTACGCGCCGGACGCGGCCCGTTCGGCGGCGTACGCCGAGCGCCTCGACCGATTCGAGGCGCTCTGCGCGCTCAACGAGGCGCGCCGGGCCTGAGCCGCGCCGGACGGACGCCGCCTACGCGGCCGAGCCGTCCCCGCGCGGCGCGTACGCGACGATCCGCGCGGAGCGCGCCACGACCGCGCGCAGCGCGTCGAGGCCGGGAGCGACGAGCCCGAGGGTCTGCGCCTGTACGAGCAGATTGCCCATCGCCGTCGCCTCGACGGGGCCGGCGAGCACGGGGAGGCCCGAGCGGTCGGCGAGCGCCTGGCAGAGCAGCGTGTTCTGGGAACCGCCGCCGACGATGTGGATGACGGAGACCGTGCGGCCGGAGAGTCGGGCCCCCTCGCGCACCGCGTCGGCGAAGGCCGCGGCGAGGCTCTCCACGATCGAGCGCACGATCTCGGCGGCCGTCTCGGGCACGCGCTCGCCGCGCTCGGCCAGCCAGGAGCGGATGCGGCCGGGCACGTCGCCCGGGGGGAGGAACACCGGGTCGTTGACGTCGAAGATCGGAGCCCCCTCGCCCGTCCGCGCCGCCTCGTCGAGCAGCTCGCTCAGGCGGCTGGAGCGCTGGGCGTCCGTGGCCCCGGGTTCCCAGTGGCGCAGCGACTCGGAGAGCAGCCACAGCCCCATCACGTTGTGCAGGAACCGGGTGGTGCCGCCGATCCCGCCCTCGTTCGTGAAGTTGGCGCGGTACGCCTCCTCGCTCAGCACCGGCGCAGCGAGCTCGAGACCGACGAGGCCCCAGGTGCCGCAGGAGACGTAGGCGAAGTCGGGGCGCTCCGCCGGGACCGCCGCGACGGCGGAGGCCGTGTCGTGCGAGGCCACCGAGACCACGTCGAGCGGGCGGCCCACCACCGCGGCCGCCTCCGGGGTCAGCTGCCCCAGCGGGGTGCCCGCGTCGATGAGCGGGGGCAGCATGCGATGCGGGATCCCGAGCGACGACGCGAGCTCCAGATCCCACTCGCGGGTGCGCGGATCCAGCAGCCCGGTCGTCGACGCGTTGCTGCGCTCGGCCGCTTCGACGCCGGTGAGCCAGTAGTCGAGGAGGTCGGGGATGAGCAGCGCGCGGTCGGCGAGGCCCAGCAGCTCCCCCTCCGCCGCGAACTGGAAGACTGTGTTGAACGGCAGGTGCTGCAGCCCGTTGCGCGCGTACAGCTGCGCGGCCGGCACCCGGGCGTGCACCGCGGCGACGCCGGCCTCGCACCGCCCGTCGCGGTAGTGGTAGGGCAGGCCCAGCAGCCGGCCGTCGCGCAGCAGGCCGTAGTCGACCGCCCAGGAGTCGATGCCCACGGACGCGATCTCGCCGGGCGACTCGCGCTCGGCGAGCGCGAGGCCTGAGAGCGCCTGCCGGTAGAGCTCGAGCAGGTTCCAGTGCAGGCCGTCGCGCGTGCGCACCGGATCGTTCGCGAAGCGCGCCACGTGCTGCGCGTGCAGCGTCCCCTCGTGGACGCGACCGAGGATCACCCGGCCGCTCGTGGCGCCCAGATCGACCGCGGCGACGGCGGTGCCGGCGGGGGCGCCGGCGGGGGCGGAGCGGGTCACTAGGCGCCCCAGCTGGCCTGGGTGCCTCCGACGCGATCCGCCTCGATGCGCTGCTGGTAGCCCGAGCGGGCGTACGCGCGCATGGGGTCAGCAGGCAGGCCGCGCGACTCCCGCCACGCGGCGAGGGCGGGGCGCACATCGGTGTAGAAGGCGTCCATGAAGATCTCGTTCGCCGCGAGCACGTCGTTGTCCGAGCGCGCGGCCGCCAGGGCCTCGCCGTCGAGCAGCAGGGCCCGCGCGGTCATCTCCTGCACGTTCAGCACCGAACGGATCTGGCCGGGGATCTTGGCTTCGACGTTGTGGCACTGGTCGAGCATGAAGGTGACGTCGGGGTGGTTGAGGCCGCCGCCGCGGATCACCTCGACGAGGATGCGGAACAGCTGGAACGGGTCGGCGGCGCCGACGATGAGGTCGTCGTCGGCGTAGAAGCGCGAGTTGAAGTCGAAGGAGCCGAGCTTGCCGAGGCGCAGCAGCTGCATCACGATGAACTCGATGTTGGTGCCCGGGGCGTGGTGCCCGGTGTCGAGGCAGACCATCGCGCGGTCGCCGAGCGCGGCCACCTGGGCGTACGAGGTGCCCCAGTCGGGCACGTCGGTGTGGTAGAACGCCGGCTCGAAGAACTTGTACTCGAGCACCAGGCGCTGCTCGTCCGAGAGTCGCGCGTAGATCGTCTGGAGCGAATCCTGCAGGCGATCCTGCCGGGCGCGCAGGTCGGACTGGCCGGGGTAGTTCGATCCCTCGGCGAGCCAGATCTTCAGGTCGCGCGAGCCGGTGCGATCCATGACGTCGATGCATTCGAGGTGGTGGTCGATCGCCTTGCGGCGGATCCGGTCGTCCTCGTGGGTGAGCGCGCCGAACTTGTAGTCGTCGTCCTGGAACGTGTTGGAGTTGATCGTGCCGATGGCGACGCCCTGCTCCGACGCGAAGTCGCGCAGCGCGGCGTAGTCGTCGACGCGGTCCCACGGGATGTGCAGCGCCACGACGGGGGCGAGGCCCGTGTGCCGGTGCACCTGGGCCGCGTCGGCGATCTTCTCGAACGGGTCGCGCGGCGTGCCCGCGGTGGTGAACACCTTGAATCGGGTCCCCGAGTTGCCGTAGGCCCAGGAGGGGACCTCGACGGCCTGCTGCTCGAGGGCGGAGAGGATCTCCGGGGTGAGGGTCGTGGTCATGATGCGAGTCCTGTTTCTCTCATGCTGTGGGGTGAGTCCTGGTGAGGGCGCCTAGCCGCTGATCGCGGCCAGCTGGTCCTCGAGATGGAAGACCTCGGTCAGTCGGACGAAACCGGTGTCGGGACGACCGTCGAGGTCGAGGAAGAACGGGGCCATCTCCGCCTGCCACCGGGCGTTGACCTCGGTGGCCTCCATGGCCGCCTGCAGGGTCTCGAGGGGCGCCTCGGCCTCGACGTAGCCGATCAGCAGCCCGTCCTCGCCGAGGAAGAGCGAGTAGTTGCGCCAGCCCGCGTCGCGCAGCGCCCGCAGCATGTCCGGCCACACGGCGGCGTGCCGCTCGCGGTACTCGGCGATGCGGTCGGGCCGCACCCGCAGCTGGAAGCAGTACCGGCCCACGATCACACCTCCCGGTAGTCGATGCCGAGCAGCGAGGCCGCGGCGCGATAGGTGCCGGCGCGGTGCCCGACCGACAGGCTCCAGTGGTGCCCCACGCCGGTCGCCGACCAGTCGTCGACCCACTCGCCGGGATCGCGGCCGAAGTCGATGCGCGTCGTCGTGTTGCCGATCTCGAGCAGCGGGCCGGGCACCGAGGTGCCCTCCGAGGCGATGAACGACAGCCCGCCGTCGGCGTCCTGGCCGAGACCGAGCAGGGTCACCGGGCCGTGCTGCACGTCGAACTCGACCGAGACGCCCCAGCCGCGCTTGCCGTGGTAGACGCCCAGGCCGCGCAGCAGCGGGTCGCGCGCCGAGACGGACAGGTGCGCGGGGCCGTCGTGCCCCATCTCGACGACGTCGTCCTCGAAGTTCAGGGCCTGGATCTCGCAGAACGATCCGCCCGCTCCGATCACCTGAGATGCGAGCTGGGCGACGGTGGTGCGCAGCTCGAACTCGCCGGTCGCGGGGATGCCCCGCGCGGTCAGCAGGGAAGCGCCGAGGATCATGCCGGCGCCCAGCCGCTCGTGCTGCTCGCCGTCGAGTCCGCGATGGTAGTAGGCGAGCGAGTCGAGCTCGAAGTCGTCCACCAGGCGATCGAGCCCCACCGAGACGCGGGCGCCCCACGCGAAGTCCTCGTCCTGCACGGATGCGTCGAGGGTGAAGACCTCGCGCGCGAGCGCCATCCGCTCGGCGACCTCATCGTCGGTGACCTTCTCCACGCGCGCCCGCAGATCGTCGAACTCGAGCACCTCGACGTGGGAGCCGAAGGTCGACGGCAGCAGCGTGAGGTCGGTCGAGACGTCGAGCATGCCGGGGTAGAGGTGCCCCATGAGCCCGTGGCGGGCGTGGCGCAGCGCGGCGCGCACGTGCGCCGCCGAGATCCACTGCTCGATCCGGGCCCAGGCGCTCTCCTGCCGCAGCCACCCCGACACCGAGCGGAACGGGATCCCGGCGCGGCGGAAGACGTTGCCGACCTCGGGCACGGGGCACTGGCCGCAGTACGCCAACCACTCCCCGGTGCCGAAGGAGGCGTGATCCATCTTCTCGGTGGGCTGCAGGTCGATCACGAGCACCGGGGAGTTCGCCCGCTGGGCGATCGGCAGCACCATCGACGCCGTGAGGTACGTCGTCAGGAAGAGCACGATGAGGTCGCAGTCGGCCCGGCGCAGCTGCTCGGCCGCCGCCGCGCCCTCCTGCGCATCCGAGATGAATCCGACGTCGGTGACCTCGGCGTCCATCTCCGAGAATCGCTGGGAGACGTAGCGCGACGACTCCTGCAGCTGCGGCAGCAGCGTGGGGAACTGCGGCCAGTAGGCGCCGAGGCCGCCGGCGACCAGGCCGATGCGCGGCTTGCGGCGTGCGGGTGGGAAGGAGATCGGCGATCTGCCGTGAAGCGGGGCTCAGTCGGTTCCTTGCTCAAGATCGGGTCGAGGGGAGCGATTCGGGGGGGGGGGGGGGGGAGGGGCCGGGGGTCCCGGACCCGCCCCGGGGCGTGCGGGGCCGGAGCGGCCCCGCACGCGACGACTAGAAGTCGTAGTCGTCGATGTTGTCGGCGTTGAACACGGTGGGCGGGCCGACGATCACGATGCCGTCCGCTCCCACCTCGCGCTCGCCGAGATCGCCGGCTTCGAAGGTGTCCCCCTCGGCGCCGGTGATCGTGCCGTCCGCGAGGGCCTGGCCCGCGAAGGCCGAGACGTATCCGAGCTGAGCCGGATCCCAGAGCGCGAACTCGGTCACGGTGCCGTCCTTCACGAACGGGCGCATCTCGTTGGGCAGCCCGAGCCCGGTGAGGGCGACCTGCCCCTTGTACTCCGACGTGGAGAGGTAGCGCGCCGTCGCGGCGATCCCGACGGTGGTGGGCGAGATGATGCCCTTGAGGTCGGGGTAGGCCTGCATCAGGCCCTGGGCCTCCTGGAACGACTTCGTGTCGTCATCGTCGCCGTAGACCTTCGTGACGAGCTCGATGTCGGCGTAGTCGGGGTTCGAGGCGAGCTCCTCCTCCATGAAGGCGATCCACTCGTTCTGGTTCGTCGCGTTGGCCGTGGCCGAGAGGATGGCGATCTCGCCCTCCCCGCCGATCTGCTCGGAGATCAGCTCGAGCTGGATGAGCGCGACGTCCTTCGCGACGACCTGGCTCACGAACACGTCGCGGCAGTCGGGGTTGGTGTCGGAGTCGAAGGCCACGATCTTCGCGCCGCCGCTGCGGGCCTCCTCGAGCGCCGGGCACACGGCGTCGGGGTCGTTCGCCGCGATGACGATGACGTTGGTGCCGGCCTGCGTCTCGGCGTTGATGAACGAGACCTGGCTCGAGGCGCTCGCATCGAGGGGGCCGACGACCTGGCTCGAGGCGAAGCCCGCGGCGCTCGCGCCCTCCTCGCCGCCGCCGAGCACCACGTCGGTGTAGGGATTGTTGAGCTGCTTCGGGATGAACGTGATGGTGAGATCCTCGCCGCCCTCGGCGGCGTCGCCGCCACCGGTGCCGCCGGAGGCGCAGCCGGCCAGTGCGAGGGCCGCGATCGAGACGATCGAGCCCGCGAGCGCGAGTCGACGTCGACCCCGCTGCTTCAGTGAGAGATTCATCGTGCTTCCTTTCGGTGTGGCGTCAGTGGGTTCAGGCGCCGGTGGGCCCCGGGCCGTCGGACCGGGGGAGTTCTCTTCGGATTCTGCGTTCGTGGCCGAGCCGTCGCAGGGCCGCTCCGATGCTCGGCGTCACGACCGAGACGATGAGCAGAGCGCCCGTCACGATCACGAGCACGACCTCGGACACGCGGCCGAGCCGCAGGGCGTAGTTGATCGTGCCGATCAGCAGCACGCTGGCGAACACGCCCGGGATCGATCCGCGACCGCCGAAGATCGAGACCCCGCCGAGCAGCACGGCGGCGACCACGGTGAGTTCGAGCCCGGTGGCGTTGTCGGACCGGGCGCTCGAGTAGCGCAGCGTCCAGTAGATGCCCGCGAGCGCCGAGACCCCGCCGCTCGCGACGTAGAGCCAGAACTTCGACTTGACGACGTCGATGCCGACGAATCGGGCCGCCTCCTTCGAGTAGCCCATCGCGTACAGGCCGCGTCCGAACGGGGTGAAGTGGAGGAGCACCCCGAAGACCGCGACCACCGCGAGCACCCCGATCATCACGGTCGGGATCCCGGTGGCGCCCAGCTTCGACGTGACGAACGCGTTGTACTCGGGCGGGAAGTTGGCGACCGCGTTGTCGCCGATCACCACGAGCGCGAGGCCGCGGAACAGCGCGAGCGTGCCGATCGTCACGGCGAGCGACGGAAGCCCGACGAAGGCGATGAGGACGCCGTTGAACGCGCCCGCCGCCACGCCGATGAGGATCGAGAGCAGGATCGCCGTGTTCATGTCGAAGCCGGCGGCCCACATCACGCCGAGCGAGGCGCTCGTGAGGCCGGCGATCGATGCGACGGAGAGGTCGATCTCGCCCGTGATGATGATGAGGGTCATGGGCATGGCGATCAGCAGCACCGGGATCACGTCGAGCAGCAGGAAGCCGACGGTCAGGGGCGAGGCGAAGCGCGGGATGAAGAGCGCGAAGAGCACGATCGTCACCAGCAGGAGCCCGATCATGACCGCGTCCCGGCCGAGCAGGATCCGCGCGAGGCCCGTGCGGCCCTTCGGCTCGCCGCGCAGCGTCTTCGACGTGCTGGCGGCGGTGAGCGTCGCCGAGGTCTCGGTGTTCGTCATTTCTTCTCCTCGCTCGCCGCGCCGGTCTTGAGCCGTCTGGCGGTGCGTATCGAGGCGACCCGATCGATCAGGATCGCCGTCAGGATGAGCACGCCGACGATCGCCTGCTGCCAGAACTTGTCGACCCGCAGTGCGGTCAGCGCGCCGGTGATGGTGGTCAGCAGCAGCGCGCCGAGTCCCGCGCCCACGACCGAGCCGCTGCCGCCGAAGATCGCGACGCCGCCGACGACCGCTGCCGCGACCACGTTGAGCTCCATCCCCGTGCCGGTCGTGGCCCCCACGGAGTTGAACCGTGCGGCGTACAGCACTCCGGCCAGGCCCGCGAGCATGCCGTTGGCGAGGAAGGCGAAGAAGACCCGCCGCCCGATCGCGATGCCGAAGAGGCGCGCCGCGGCCGGATCCGACCCGATCGCGTAGAGGTCGCGACCTGCGCGGGTGCCCGCCAGGGCGACGGCGAGCACCACGACGACCACGATCGCGATGAGGGTGATGATCGGGAAGCCGAACAGGGTGTCGACCGCGAGGCCGCCGAACGCGTCCGGCCTGTCGTCGGCGAAGTACTGGGTGCCGCCCGCCCACCAGTTGTTGACGCCCCGGAAGATGTAGAGCGTGCCCAGCGTGATGACGAGGGCGGGGACCCCGGCCAAGGTGACGAGCAGGCCGTTGACGGCGCCGAGCACGGCGCCGAAGACGATCCCGATCGCGAACACGGCCCAGATGGGGATGCCCTCGACGTTCGCGAAGAGCGACCCGGTGCCGAACGCGACGAGGCCGAGGATCGACCCCACCGAGAGGTCGATGTTGCGCGTGATGATGACGAGCGTCTGGCCCGCGGCCAGGATGATCATGATCGTGGCGTTGAGGAGCAGATCCTTCGTGCCCTGCGGGGAGAGGAACAGCGGGTTGGCCGCGTAGGTGAGGCCGACGAGCGCGATCAGCGCGATCGAGACGGGCAGCTCGCGGGCGCGCAGCAGACCCGAGAGCCGGGAGCGCCGCGGGGGCGCGATCTGCGAGGTCGTGGTGCTCATGCGGAAACCTCCGTCGTCGCTTCGTGCGCGTGCGTCGCGGCGTGCATGACGCTCTCCGGCGTCGCCTCCGAGCGGTCGAGGGTGGCGGTCACGCGCCCCTCGCACATCACCACCACGCGATCGGCCATGCCGAGCACCTCGGGCAGCTCGCTCGAGATCATCAGGATCCCGATCCCCTGCCCCGCGAGATCCGAGAGCAGGCGATGCACCTCGGACTTGGTGCCCACGTCGATGCCGCGCGTGGGCTCGTCGACGATCAGCAGGCGCGGCTCGGTCGACAGCCACTTGGCGAGGACCACCTTCTGCTGGTTGCCGCCGGAGAGCGTCGAGACCGCGTAGTCCATCGAGCCGGTCTTCACGTGCAGGCGCTGCGACCACTCCGCGGCGACCCGGCGCTCGTGCGCGCCGCTGATGAGGCCGAAGCGGGCGAGGGTCTTGCGGAGTGCGAGTGTGGCGTTGCGCGCCACCGAGAGCTCCATCACGAGCCCCTGCTTGCGCCGGTCCTCGGGCACGAAGCCGATGCCGGCGTCGATCGCGCGCTGCACGTTGTTCTTCTGCAGGGGCCGGCCGTCCATCTCGACCGATCCCGAGTCGTATCCGTCGACGCCGAAGACGGCCCGGGCCACCTCCGAGCGCCCCGCGCCCACCAGGCCGGCCAGCCCCACGATCTCGCCCGCGCGCACCTCGAGGTCGATGTCGCGGAACACGCCGGCGCTCGTGAGCCCGCGCACCTGCAGCACGGGGTCGCCGATCACGGCCTCGGTCTTCGGGAAGAGCTGGTCCACGTCGCGGCCGACCATCTGCTTGACGATGCCCTCCACCGTCGCATCGGCGGTGCGCACGGTGGAGATGTAGCGGCCGTCGCGCATGACCGTGATGCGGTCGCTGAGGTCGAAGACTTCCTCGAAGCGGTGCGAGATGAACATGATCGCCGCCCCGCGCTCGCGCAGCGCCCGCGCCACGGTGAAGAGCCGTTCGACCTCGACGCCGCTCAGGGCGGCGGTCGGCTCATCCATGATGAGGACGCGGGCGTCCATCGAGATGGCCTTCGCGATCTCGATGATCTGCTGATCGGCGATGGAGAGCCCCTCGGCGGCGCGATCCGGGTCGATCGGCACCCCGAGCCGCGCGAACAGCTCCGCCGCCTGCTCGCGCATCATCGAGCGGCTGATGAGGCCGGTGGGGCCCTTGGGCTGGCGGCCGATGAAGATGTTCTCCGCGACCGTGAGATCGGGGAACAGCGTGGGCTCCTGGTAGATGACGGAGATTCCGGCGGCCTTGCTGTCGGCGACCGAGCGGAAGGCCTGCGGGGCGCCCTCGATCCTGAAGTCGCCGGCGTCGGGGTGGTGCAGGCCGGCCAGGATCTTCACGAGCGTGGACTTGCCGGCCCCGTTCTCGCCCACCAGGGCGTGGATCTCTCCGGAGCGGAGTTCGATAGTGCCGTCGGCGAGCGCCACGACAGGACCGAACGTCTTCACTGCTCCGTGGAGGGCGAGCAGCGGGCTGCCCTCGGCGGGTGGTCTCTTCATTGAACTCACGGCTTCCTGTCGCAGGCTGTGTCGAACGTGTTCCCGCAACGTTAATGAATCGTTTCAATACGCATTGAATCACATGCGTTTCAAGCCCGTCAAGGCGGGGTCGCCGAAAAGGCCGCGGTTGTTATTGAAGCGTTTCAAAAAGCTCGTCCCCGTGGGTAGACTGACCGCAACTGCATGATCACGACTCCGTCTTCGCGGGGCGGGAGGGAGGCGCGATGGCGAGCAGCATCCGGGATGTCGCCCGCGCCGCGGGCGTGTCGGTCGGCACCGTGTCGAACGTGCTGAACCGGCCCGAGATCGTCGCACCGGGCACGGTATCGCGGGTGCACGAGGCGATCGAGCGCCTCGGCTTCGTGCGCAACGACGCCGCCAGGCAGTTGCGCGCCGGCCGCAGTCGCAGCCTGGGGCTCGTGGTGCTCGACACCCGCAACCCCTTCTTCATGGACCTGGCCCACGGTGCCCAGAGCCGCGCGCTCGACGACGGATACACCGTGCTCATGGGCGGCAGCGACGACTCCCGTGCGCGCGAGCAGAGCCTGCTCGACATGTTCGAGGAGCACCGCGTCGCCGGCGTGCTCATCTCGCCGGTGCGCACGCAGCTCACGCAGCTGCGCAGGCTGCGCGACGTCGGGATCCCCGTGGTCCTCGTCGACCGCGGCACGAGCGACCGCAGCTTCTCCTCCGTCGCCGTCGACGACGTCGAGGGCGGGCGCATCGCCGTGCAGCACCTCGTCGATGTGGGGCGCCGCCGCATCGCGTTCGTCGGCGGCCCGCAGGGCCTGGAGCAGATCGACGATCGTCTCGCCGGGGCGCGGTCCGTCGTCGAGCCGCACGAGGGCGTCTCGCTCGAGGTGTTCCCGACCGAGGCGCTGAGCGTGCTCGAGGGGCGGCGGATCGGCGCTCAGCTGGTCGAGATGGCGCCCGAGCGGCGCCCCGACGCGGTCTTCGCCGCGAACGACCTGCTCGCCATGGGCGTGCTGCAGGCGCTCGTGATGACGGGCTCGCTGCGCGTGCCGGAGGACGTGGCGCTCATCGGCTACGACGACATCGACTTCGCGAGCGCCGCGGTGGTGCCCATCAGCTCGGTGCGCCAGCCCGCTGCCGAGATCGGGGCCACCGCCGTCGATCTGCTGCTCAAGGAGGCCGAGGCCGGCACGGCGGCCGACCGCGAGCAGGTCGTATTCCAGCCCCGGCTGGTCGTGCGCGCCTCGACTGCGGGCTGACGCGGGGCGGGCACTTCTCCGCGTCGAACCCGCGCCCGTTGCTCCAGACGGAGCGAGTCTGCGGCGCTGCATGCGTCGGTCTCGCACAATTGCCTCGGTCTCGGTGCCGCGGGGCGCGGCGCGGCGCTACACCGCGCCGCGCGTGTGCGCCCAGACGACGGCCTGGATGCGATCCCGCACGCCCAGCTTCTGCAGCACGTTCGACACGTGCGTCTTCACCGTCGCCTCGCCCAGGAAGAGCGCGGCCGCGATCTCGGCGTTCGAGCGACCCTCGGCCAGCAGGCCGAGCACCTCGCGCTCCCGCTCGGTGAGGCCCGCCCGCTCCATCGCGGCCGGCGTACCGGGGGAGTCGCTCGGGCCGGGCGAGGCGGGCGAGCCCGCAGAGGCGGGGGTGACGGCGGCGACGGCGGAATCCGGCGCACCGGGAATGCCGCGGGATCCGGAGCCGTCGGCGAGCCGGGCGGGATCCAGCGGCGGATCCGAGGGCGCGCGCCCGCTGCCCGACCGCGCGCGATCCGCAGCCACCCGCTCGATCACCGCTCGGGTGACATTGGGCCCCAGCAGCGCGTCGCCCGCCGCGAGCGACCGCACCGCGTCGATCAACTGCTCGGCCCGCGAGGTCTTGAGCAGGAAGCCGCTCACCCCCGCCGCGAGCGCGTCGAAGAGGTAGGCGTCGTGGCCGAAGGTGGTGAGGATCAGGATCGACGGCGCGGGGCCTGCCCGGCGGTCGCCGGCGCCGCCGGGCCCCTGCGTCGCGACGGTCGGAGCCCGAGGCGACAGGATCCTCCGCGAGGCCTCGATCCCATCCATCTCGGGCATCTCGACGTCCATGCAGATCACGTCGGGCCGCACGGTCGCCGCGAGCTCGACGGCCGACGCGCCGTTCGCCGCCTCCCCGACCACCTCGATGTCGGGCTCCGACTCCAGGATGATGCGGAAGCCCGACCGCACCAGCTCCTGATCGTCCACCAGCATCACGCGGATCATGCCGGCACCGTCGCCCGCTGGTGGAGCGGCACCCGGGCACGCACCATGAACCCGCCGCGCTCCCGCCGCCCGGCGCTGATCTCGCCGCCGACGGCTCCGACGCGCTCCCGCATGCCCTGCAGGCCGAGGCGTCCGCCCGGCGCGCCGCCGCGATCCAGCGTCTGTCGCACCCCGTCGTCGCTCACCTCGACCTCGACCGCGTCGAGCTCGAAGCGCAGGCGCACCTCAGCCGAGGCGCCGCGCCCCGCGTGCTTGCGCACGTTCGTGAGCGCCTCCTGCACCACGCGGTACAGGGCCACGTCGATGAGCAGCGGCAGGGGGCGGGCGTCGCCGGCGACGATGAGGGTGGCCGGCACCCCGGCGTGCCGCGACTCCGCGACGAGCGAGGCCAGGTGGGCGATGCCGATCGTGCTCGCCGAGCCCTCCGCCTCGGGGGTGCGCAGCGTGTGCACGAGCTGCCGCAGCTCCTCCACGGCTGTGCGCGCGCTCTCCTCGACCGTTTCGAGCGCCGCCTCCGCTCGTTCGGGATCGGTGGCGAGGCTGCGCCGCGCGGCCGCGGCCTGGATCCCCATCACCGAGACGTGGTGCGCCACCACATCGTGGAGTTCGCGCGCGATCTCGACGCGGTCGAGCGCCACCGCCTGTAGCGCGCTCGTCTGCCGCTCCAGGGCGAGCTCGTGCCCCTGCGCCTCGAGCAAGGCCTGCGTGCGCGCGGCGCGCCACGACCGCTCCCCGAAGTAGTAGGCGCCGCTGAAGTAGAGCAGGTTCATGACGATCTGGATGATCGCGTAGGTGGCGTATGCCGAGAAGATGCCCGAGCGCGAGAAGCCGGGAAACGCGTCTTCCTCGGACGACGCGATGATCAGGGAGAGCACCAGCCACACGATCATGCCGATGCCGATCCCGAACCGGCTCCAGAACGCCAGCACCCGGTGCCGCTCCCAGGCGCCCACGGTGTAGAGGGCGATGAAGAGGCAGATGTTGATGATGAGCACCTCGGGCACGGCGAACTCCCCGCACACGTAGAAGCCGCCCGCGACCACGAGCGCCACCGGCACCGGGTAGCGGCGGCGCAGCGCGAGCGGCAGCGTGCACAGGCCGAGGCCCAGCGCCCACACCCACGGCTCTGCCGGCTGCTCGAAGAGGCCGGCACGGGCGTAGAGCAGCGAGGTGAGCGTCGCCGCGAAGGCGAGCAGGATCGCGAGGCCGAGATCGGTGCGCAGCTCCGACGCGCCGGGTGCGGGTCTGCTCCACCCGGTGCTCATGATCTCGGCCATGCTGACCAGCGTAGAACCTGTCGTGCGGTCGCGCCTCCGCCGCACGGGGGAGGCCTGTCCCTCGATGCCCTCCCTCGATGCACTCCCTCCGCCCCCAACACACAGACGGGCGATCGACCCTCAGGAGGACGAGAATCCGCCGCGCGGGGGAGGCGCCCGCGCCCGGCACCCGGCAGGCTGGACTCGACGAAAGGAGCGAGATGATCGAGATCGCAGGCGTCTCCCGCAGCTTCGGCGAGCGGAGAGTGCTCGACGACGTGGGCTTCCGCGTTCAGGGCGGCCGCATGACCGGCTTCGTGGGGGGCAACGGAGCGGGCAAGACGACGACCATGCGCATCATCCTGGGGGTGCTCGCGGCCGACGCCGGCACGGTGACCCTCGACGGCCGGCCGCTCACGGCGGCCGATCGCGCGCGGTTCGGTTACATGCCCGAGGAGCGGGGACTCTACCCCAAGATGAAGGTGCTCGAGCAGCTGGTCTACCTCGGCCGGCTGCACGGCATGAGCGCGGAGTCCGCGAAGACCTCCGCGAGCGGCCTCATCGAGCGTCTCGGGCTCTCCGAGCGCGCCGGCGACACCCTCGAGAGCCTCTCGCTCGGCAACCAGCAGCGCGCGCAGATCGCGGCGGCCCTGGTGCACGAGCCGACCGCGCTCGTGCTCGACGAGCCGTTCTCCGGCCTCGACCCCATCGCCGTCGAGGTGGTGCTGGGCGTGCTGCGCGACTACGCGGCGCAGGGCGCGCCGGTGCTCTTCTCCTCGCATCAGCTCGACATCGTGGAGCGGCTCTGCGACGACGTCGTGGTGATCGGCGGCGGCAGGATCCTCGCCTCCGGATCGCGCGAGAGCCTGCGGGCCGAGCACTCGGGCAGCGCGTTCGAGATCGAACTCGCCGGTCCGGTCGGCGACGCGGGATGGGTGCGGGATCAGCCGGGCGTCGAGGTGACGCACCTCGACGGCGGGTTCGCACGGTTCGACGCGTCGGAGGAGGCCGCACAGGGCGTGCTCGCCCACGCGGTGGGGCGCTCGCAGACCCCCGGATCCCAGACCGTCGTGCGCCGCTTCGGCCCGGTCACGCCCACCCTGGCCCAGATATTCAAGGAGGTCGTGCAATGAGTACCCATACCGAACCCCGCGCGCGCGCCGGCGCGCGCCCGATGAGCGGGCCACAGGGCGCCTGGCTCGTCGCCGAGCGCGAGATCACTACGAAGCTGCGCAGCAAGGCGTTCGTCATCTCGAGCATCGTGCTGCTGCTGTTCGTGCTCGCCGGCGTGCTGGTGAGCGGATTCCTCGCGCAGTCGGGCGGTCTCGGCGGCCCGACGAAGGTCGCCGTGGTGGGACAGAGCGCTCCCGGGCTCGCCGATCTGGGCTTCGAGGTCACCGATGCGCCGGATCGCGCTGGCGCCGAGCAGCTGGTGCTCGACGGCGAGGTCGACGCGGCCGTGCTCCCCGGCGGCGACACGCCCGTCGGGCTGACCGTGCTCGCCTCGGACAGCCCGCCGAGCGACGTGCTGCAGGCGCTCTCGGCCGTGCCGACCGTCGAGCTGCTCGCGCCGACCGCCGAGAATCCCGCGCTCGCCTACATCATCGCGGTCGCCTTCGGCGTGCTCTACATGATGAGCGCGATCACCTTCGGTACCACGATCGCCCAGAGCGTCGTCGAGGAGAAGCAGACCCGCATCGTCGAGATCCTGCTCGCCACGGTTTCGGCGCGCACCATGCTTGCCGGCAAGATCCTCGGCAACAGCATCCTGGCGCTCGCGCAGGTGGTCGCGATCGTGGCGATCGCGTCGGTGGGCATGCTGGCGACCGGGCAAGATCTGCTGCTCGGCGAGCTCGGCACCTCGCTCATCTGGTTCGGCGTGCTCTTCGCCTTCGGATTCGTGCTGCTGGCGACGATGTACGCGGCTCTGGCCACGCTGGTGTCGCGGCAGGAGGACGTCGCCTCCGCCGTCAGCCCGGTGATGTGGCTGGTGATGCTGCCCTACTTCGCCATCATCTTCTTCAACGACAACCCGCAGGCGCTTGCGATCATGAGCTATATTCCGTTCTCGGCACCCATCGGTATGCCGATGCGGCTATATCTCGGTACGGCCGAGTGGTGGGAGCCGCTGCTGTCGCTCGGCGTGCTCGTGGTGTCCATCGCGGTGGTGCTCTGGATCGGCGCCCGCATCTACAGCAACTCCATCCTGCGCACCGGGTCGCGCGTCAAGCTCGGCGAGGCGATCAAGGGGTAGCGCCTTCGCGCGTGCCGGGCGCTGCGGGGCCTGTCGGGGCTCGGGAGTAGGCTGACCGGGTGAGCAACGACCCCGCACCCTCGGCGCGGCCGACCCCGCCCGGCACCGCTCCGCGCATCCGCCCGTGGGCGGCGCTGTGGTCGCTGGTGCTCGGCTTCTTCATGATCCTCGTCGACACGACGATCGTGTCGGTGGCGAACCCGTCGATCATGCAGGGGCTCGAGACGACCATGGTCGCGACCCTCTGGGCGACGAGCGCCTACCTGCTCGCCTACGCCGTGCCGTTGCTCATCACCGGACGGCTGGGCGATCGCTTCGGCCCGCGTCGCATCTACCTGATCGGGCTGACGATCTTCACGCTCTCCTCGCTCGCCTGCGGGCTGTCGACGAGCATCGAGGCGCTCGTCGCGGCGCGCGTGCTGCAGGGGCTCGGGGCCTCCCTCATGACGCCCCAGACCATGGCCGTGATCACGCGCATCTTCGCGCCGACCGAGCGCGGCTCGGCCATGGCCGTGTGGGGGGTCACCGCGGGCGTCGCCACGCTCGTGGGGCCGATCCTCGGCGGCTTCCTGCTCGACGCGTGGGGCTGGGAGTGGATCTTCTTCATCAATGTGCCGGTGGGGGTGCTCGCCTTCGTGCTCGCGATGAGCTTCGTGCCCCGGCTGCCCACGAGCGCGCACCGCTTCGACTGGCTCGGAGTGCTGATGAGCGCGGTCGGCATGTTCCTGCTGGTGTTCGGGATCCAGGAGGGGGCCAGCTACGACTGGGGCGTGATCTGGGGGCCGATCACCGTCTGGGGCATGATCATCGTCGGCGCCCTCGTCCTCGTGATGTTCGTGCTGTGGCAGCGCTGGCAGCGGGGCGAGCCCCTGATCCCGCTCCAGATCTTCCGCGACCGCAACTTCTCGGTCGGCACGGCCGCGATCGTGACCGTGGGGTTCGCGGTGACGAGCATGGGCTTGCCGCTGATGTTCTACCTGCAACTGGTGCTCGGGCTCGCGCCCACGCAGGCCGCACTGATGATGGTGCCGATGGCGGTGCTCTCGATCGCGCTCGCGCGGCCCGTGGGCCTGCTCATCGATCGCCGCGATCCGCGCCGGGTGCCGCTGCTGGGCTTGCTGCTCGTGGCGTCGGGCCTGCTGCTGTACGTGCTGCTGGCCCGGCCCGACACGCCCATCTGGCTGCTGCTGATCCCGAGCGCCGTGCTCGGACTCGGCAACGCGTTCATGTGGGGGCCGCTCGCGACGCTCACCACCTTCGGTCTCGCGCCGAAGTTCGCCGGAGCCGGATCCGGCGTCTACAACACGAGCCGGCAGGTGGGCGCGGTGATGGGCTCGGCGGCGATGGCGGCGCTCATGGAGTCGCGCATCAGCGCGCAGCTGGGTGCGGCCGCAGGTGACCTGGGGAGCTTCAGCGGAGAGGCCGGATCCGGCGTCTCCGCTCTGCCCGAGCCGCTGCGCGAGGGATTCGCCGCTGCCATGGCGCAGTCGATCCTCATGCCGCTGGGCGTGATCCTCGTCGGGGCGGCCATCGCCCTGTGCTTCGGCCCGCGACCGGCGCGCACCGGCGGGGTGCGCCTGCCCGTGGAGGGCTGAGGGCGCGGGCCTCCGCCTCTGTCGGGGCCGCGCGCGGGTTCGAGGCCGGGCACGGGTCGGCGGTCGGGCGCGGGTTCACGCCCGAGCGCGGATTCACCGTCGGGCACCCGGTCACCGTCATGCACGGGTTCGCCGTCGAGCACGGATTCGCGGCCGTGCGCGGATTCACCTTCGAGCGCGGGTTCGCCGGAGAACGGATTCACCTTCGAGCACGGATTCGCCGGAGAACGGCACCTCTGGGCCAAAACCACGTGCTCTCGGGTGAATCGGTGCTGCCGGATCATGGCTCGCGGGGCGGCGGCGCACGATCGGAGCCCTCTGCGCGCATCGGATTCAGTCGAGCGCGGGGAACGCGTCGACAGGTCGCGGCACCACATCTGCGAGATGGGCGTCGAGCTGCGCACCCACATCGACGGCCCCGCGGTCGTAGAGCCACTGGTACTGCAGCCCCTCCCACAGCGCCACCAACCAGATGGCCTCGTGCTCGGGATCCCGTCCAACGCCCAACTCGCCGTCGGAGCGAGCCCCGGCGAAGAGATCGCGGAAGTAGTCGAGCCCGGATTCGAAGCGATGCACGAAGTACTCGTGCGCCGGGTGCCCGATCGGCACGGCCTCGCATGAGAGCACGGCGTGCACCTGGATGAGACCGGGCTCGGACACGCTGTTCGCGGCGGCACCGCGAGGAATCGCCCGCACCGCTTCGGCCGCGCGATCCGCGTCGTCCGCCGCCGCAGCGGCCTGCACCGCGCGATCGCGTTCGACGAGCACCGCCCCGAGAAGCGCTTCCTTCGAGGGGTAGTGGTGCAGCAGCGTGGTCTTCGCGACACCCACGCGGTCGGCGACCTCGCGCAGGCTCGTGTCCCCGTAGCCGTCGCGCGCGAACAGAGCCATCGCGTCGGCGAGGATGCGGCTGCGCCGCTCGCGGCCGGGCCGATAGCCGCCCGATGACGCGGGTTCGGCGCGCAACGGCTCGCGCGGCAGGGGTGCCGGATCCGTCGGACGGTCGCCGCGCCGTGCGGCGCTGCCCGGGGGTGCGGCGAGCAGCACCTGATGCGCTTCCAGGCGCTCCACCACGTCGACGCGCCGGGGCAGGTACTGTTGCAGCAGTTGCAGCCCGTCCCACCCCGCGATCAGTCGCACCGCCTCGGCGTCGGGATCCCGTGCCGCATCGACGGCGCCGCGCCGGCTCGCTTCCCTCAGCTCGCACGCGACTCGGTGTCGCAGGGAGCCGTAGCGACTACGCATCGAGGCGTGGGCCGGGTGCGTCGAAGTCGACGCCTCGCCGGTGAGCGCCGCATAGAGTGCCGCGTACCCGGGCACGGTCGCGTTCCAGCGTGCGATCGTCGCGTAGTGGAGCCCGCCGGATCGGTCCTGGGCGAGTCGGTCGATCAGTTCGGGGGCCTCCCCGCGTTCGATCGCGTCGAGCACTGCGATGAGCAGCACGTCCTTGGTGGGGAAGTGCCTCAGGAGTCCCGCGACGCTGATCCCGGCAGAGGCGGCAATATCGCGCAGCGAGGTCGCCCGATAGCCCTGCTCGACGAACAGTCCGCGGGCAGCGGAGAGGATTGCGGCCCGCGTGCGCTCGGTCGAGGCCGCGCGTGCAGCACTCCTCGCCGTTCCCTGAGCGCCGCCCATCGTTCCCCATCTCTTCCGCGTCCCGTCGGCATCATATCAATCCATTGCGAACAGGCGGTCGGCTTTCTGTTAACAACCGGTCTATTTTGAGGTATCGTCTCCTTCACCCGGCATCACCGTCGATGCCCGGCGTCCCCGTCGAAAGGAACCTCATGACAGAGTTGTCACCGGTCGCAGATCCCGCTGCGCACGCGGCAGCCGAGAACGCCGGTGACGGCGCTTCACGCCAGGCGCCGCCGGGCTACACCGCCGGACTCGCGGCGGTTAATTTCGGCATTCTCATCGCACTGCTCACCCCGGTGCTCGTGTCGATGGCGTTCAAGCTGCAGCACATCTCGGCATCACCGGAGGAGACAACCGCTCGACTGGGCCTCGTGCTCGGAGTGGGCGCGCTGTTCGCGCTCGTCGCCAATCCGCTCGCCGGACGGCTCTCCGACCGCACCACTTCACGCTGGGGGATGCGGCGACCGTGGATCCTCGGCGGCACAATCATCGGGGTCGGCGGCCTCGCGATCATCGGCATCGCCCAATCGGTCTGGGCCGTTCTCGTCGCGTGGTGCCTCGTGCAGACCGCCATGAACGCTGTGCTCGCCGCGGCCAACGCCACACTGCCCGACCAGGTACCCCCGCGCGGTCGCGGCAAGGTGTCGGGCATCGTCGGCCTCGCGACCCCGGTGGGCCTGCTCGCCGGCAACCTGCTCATCAACTTCCTGTCTGACGACATCGCCCGCTTCGTCGTGCCCGGCCTCATCGGGCTCGCACTCGCGGGGGTGTTCGTCGTCGTGCTGAAGGACCGCCGGTTGACCGAGAAGCCGGCGCAGGCATTCACCATCGGTCAGTTCTTCGGTGCATTCGTGTTCAACCCCGTGAAGCACCCCGACTTCGGCTGGACGTGGCTGACGAAGTTCCTCATCATGTTCGGCTACGCGGGGATTGCCACCTTCCTGCCGTTCTACCTGACCGAGCGATTCGGCCTCGGCGAGCAGGAGGCCATCTCGACGATCCTCATCGCCAACGTCGCCTCGATGGCGATGATGATGATCTCGGGCCCGCTCGGCGGCATCCTCTCCGATCGCGCCGGCAAGCGTCGCCCGTTCGTGGCTTTCGCCGGCGTGATCATGGTCGTTGGTCTCCTGCTGCTGGCCTTCGCCCCGGACATCATCACGTTGATCATCGCCCAAGGGATCATCGGCTTCGGCACCGGCTCCTTCTTCTCGGTCGATCTCGCACTCGCCACCGAGGTGCTCCCCAATCCCGAGGACACCGCGAAGGATCTCGGTGTGCTCAACATGGCGAACGCTCTGCCGCAGTCGATCGCGCCCGCCATCGCGCCCGGGATCATCGCGCTCGGCGCATCGACACCGCTCGGCGGATACACCACCTGGTACGTCTTCGGCGCGCTCGTCGCGCTTGCAGGTGCCCTGCTCGTCTATCGCATCAAAGGAGTCCAGTAATGCACGATCTCACCAGTGACGCACGCACGACGCATCCGCGCGCAGACCGCCCGTGGCTCGCCCCCGGCCTCTCCGTCGAGGAGCGGGTCGAGCTGTTGCGGTCGGCGATGACGCTCGAGGAGAAGGCCGGGCTGCTGTTCCACTCCATGATCACTGTGGGAGATCTCGAGTCGGCCAACGCGATGTTCGGCATTCCGTCGGCGCGGGAGGTGGTGATCGACCGGCACATGACCCACTTCAACGTGGCCGGCGGCGCGCCGACGGGCCGCGAACTGGCGGAGTGGCACAACGCCCTGCAGCGGCTCGCGGCCTCCACGCGACTCGGCATCCCCGTGACCCTGTCGAGCGACCCGCGCCACTCGTTCAGCGAGAACCCGGGCGCCGCGATCCTCGCCGGCCCATTCTCGCAGTGGCCCGAACCACTCGGCCTCGCCGCGATCGGAGACGCCGAGCTCGTCGAGCGATTCGCCGACATCGCTCGGCAGGAGTACGTGGCGGTGGGCATGCGCGCCGCACTGCATCCGCAGATCGACCTCGCGACGGAGCCCCGATGGTCGCGGCAGTCGGCCACATTCGGCGAGGACGCCGAACTCGCCGGCCGGCTGGGCGCGGCCTACATCCGCGGGTTCCAGGGCTCCGCCTTCGGGCCGGGGTCCGTTTCGACGATGACCAAGCACTTCCCGGGCGGAGGTCCCCAGAAGGACGGGGAGGATCCGCACTTCGCGCACGGGCGCGAGCAGGTCTATCCCGGCGGGGCGTTCGAACTGCACCTGCGTCCGTTCGAGGCCGCGTTCGCCGCCGGCACGCGCCAGATCATGCCCTACTACGGCATGCCGATCGGCACTGAGCACGAGGAGGTCGGTTTCGGCTTCAACAGGTCGGTGATCACGGGGCTGCTGCGGGAGCGCTTCGGCTTCGACGGGATCGTGTGCACCGACTGGGGGCTCATCACCGACGCCGAGATCTTCGGCGAACCGTTCCCCGCGCGCGCCTGGGGCGTCGAGCATCTCACTCCGCCTCAGCGCATGCAGAAGGTGCTCGACGCGGGTGTCGACCAGTTCGGGGGCGAAGCATGCCCTGAGCTGCTCATCGAGCTCGTGAGGTCGGGCGCCGTGACCGAGGAACGGCTCGACCACTCGGTGCGACGGGTGCTGCGCGAGAAGTTCGAGCTGGGCCTCTTCGACACCCCCTATGTCGATGAGGACGCGGCTGATCTCATCGTCGGCCGGGCCGACTTCCGAGCCGCGGGGGAGGCGGCGCAGCGCGCATCGATCACGGTCCTCACGAACTCGGGCGCGCTGCCGCTCCCCCGCCGCCCGAAGCTCTACGTGGAGGGCATCGACCCTCGGATCGCGGCCCGCTACGGCGACGTGGTCGGCACCCCGGCCGAGGCCGAGTTCGCGGTGCTGCGCCTGCAGGCGCCCTACGAGCAGCGCGGCACGACGTTTGAGAACTTCTTCCACGCCGGATCGCTCGATTTCGCACCCGAGGCCATCGCACACGTGCGTGAGGTGGCGTCGGCTGTACCGACGGTGATCGATGTGCTGCTCGACCGCCCGGCGATCCTCGAGCCGATCGTCGAGGTCGCCGCAGCCGTCACAGTCAACTGGGGTGCCAACGCCGCCGCGCTGCTCGATGTGCTCTCGGGCGCAGCGACCGCGCAGGGACGGCTGCCGTTCGACATCCCGCGATCGATGGCGGCTGTCGAGGCTTCGCGCTCCGATGTGCCGTTCGACACGGCCGATCCGCTGTTCCGCTTCGGGCACGGTGTGCAGATCTGACGGGGCGTCGAGGGTCCGGCGCGGGTTCGCGGTCGGGCGCGGATTCGCGGTCGGGCACGGATTCACGCCGGAGCGCGGATTCGCCGGAGAACGGATTCACCTTCGAGCACGGATTCGCCGGAGAACGGCACCTCTCAGCCGAAACCATGTGCTCTCGGGTGAATCGGTGCTGCTGGATCATGGCTCGCGGGGCGGAGCGAGGGCTGGGATACTCGCTGAGGAAGCTCCTCTCGCCGAGAGGCCGGACGAAAGGCACGCGCATGATCCTCGCATTTTCTGTGGCGCCGAGCGGCGGCGGTAATCCTGACGGCTCGGTGTCCGAGGCCGTCGCGGCGGCCGTCGGAGTGGTGCGAGAGTCGGGTCTGCCGCACCGCACGAGCAGCATGTTCACCGAGATCGAGGGCGAGTGGGACGAGGTCTTCGCCGTGGTGAAGCGCGCGACCGAGGCGGTGCTGCCGTACGGATCCCGAGTATCGCTCGTGATGAAGGCCGACATCCGCCCCGGATATGAGGGCGAGCTCGACGGGAAGCTGGAGCGGCTCGAGGCTGCGATCGACCGCACCGGCGCGTAGCCGCTATCCCGCCTCCCTCTCCCGCGAGACCGCCGCTCTTACCAATCCTTGGTATCGTGGTGCTATGGCTCAGAACACCTCGATCAGCTTGGATTCGCACTTCTCGGACTTCCTCTCACGCGAGGTCTCCTCCGGCCGCTACCGGTCCGCCAGTGAGGTCATCCGCGCAGGGCTCCGGCTGCTGGAGGACCAGGAGACTCGGCTGGCGGCTCTGCGCGCCGCCCTCGTCGCCGGCGAGGAGAGCGGAGAGGCTGAGCCCTTCGACTTCGACGCGTTCGTCGCGGCGAAGAAGGCATGACCGGCTACCGTCTCACTCCTGCCGCCCGACGCGACCTCTCCTCCATATGGGATTTCACCCGGGAGAGCTGGGACGTGCGCCAGGCCGAGACCTATGTGATCGAGATCCGGGCCGCGATAGAGCGCATCGCCGACGACCCCGGACGGGGCCGTGCCTGCGATGAGATCCGCGAGGGCTACCGCCGATACGGCATCGGCAGTCACCTGCTCTTCTACATCGAGCGAGGGGAAGGCGTGGACGTGATCCGGATCCTGCACCAGCGCATGGACCCGACGCGGCACCTGTGAACGTAGGTCACACGATCACGGCAGTCGCCTGCGCCTCCCGCTGAGCCCCGCTTCTCCAGCCGCCTCCGGTTGTGCATTTGGGCAAACGGCACGAGCCATGCTGCGAGTCGCTCGGAGTGTTCCGCGACGGATGGATCCTGCGACTGCGCGCAGGATGACGGTGGGGGGCCGTGGCCAGGATGACGGTGGGGGGCCGTGGCCAGGATGACGGTGGGGTTCCTGCGACTGCGCGCAGGATGACGGTCGGGTCCGTGGCCAGGATGAGGTGATCCGTGCATCCCTCGCGCGGGGCTACGCCAACTGCGAGTCCTCGTGAGAGGATCGGAAGCATCCAGATCAGAGGCGAGCTGGTGCGGGCCCGTCGGGTCCCGTGCGCGGGGCGGCCGGAGATGAGGTGCGACGTGCGCGGTGTGATCCTTGCGGGGGGCTCCGGGACGCGACTGTGGCCGATCACCCGGGGCACCTCGAAGCAGCTGATGCCCGTGTACGACAAGCCCATGGTGTTCTACCCGCTGTCGACGCTGATGGCGGCGGGTATCCGCGAGGTGCTGATCATCACGACCCCCGAGCACAACGCGCAATTCCGATCCCTGCTCGGCGACGGCTCCGGCTGGGGGATGCGGCTCGAGTACGCCGTGCAGCCCTCCCCGGACGGCCTCGCCCAGGCCTTCATCATCGGCGAGGACTTCATCGCGGGGGAGAGCGCCGCACTCGTGCTCGGCGACAACCTCTTCCACGGCACGGGACTGGGCACCGCGCTGCAGCAGCACTCCGAGATCGACGGAGCGAGGATCTTCGCCTACCACGTCGCGAACCCGAGCGCCTACGGCGTGGTCGAGTTCGACGGCGACGGGCGGGCCCTCTCCATCGAGGAGAAGCCGGAGGCGCCGAAGAGCCACTACGCGGTGCCGGGCCTGTACTTCTACGACAACGACGTCGTCGAGATCGCGAAGGGGATCACGCCGAGCGCCCGGGGGGAGCTGGAGATCTCGTCGGTGAACGAGCACTATCTGCGCGCGGGCAAGCTGCACGTGCAGGTGCTGGATCGGGGCACCGCCTGGCTCGACACGGGCACGTTCGCGTCGATGATGCAGGCGTCCGACTACGTGCGGGTCATCGAGGAGCGGCAGGGGCTCAAGATCGGGTGCGTGGAGGAGCTCGCGTGGCGCAACGGCTGGATCGACGACGCTCAGCTCGCCGCCCTCGCGGAGCCGCTGGTCAAGAGCGGGTACGGCGACTATCTGCTGCGGCTGCTCGAGGGCGGGCGCTGATGCCGCGGCGCGTGCTCGTGACCGGCGGGGCCGGGTTCATCGGATCGAACTTCGTGCACCACCTGGTCGCGCACACCGACGATGCGGTGACGGTGCTCGACAAGTTCACCTACGCGGGGAACGCGGCCTCGCTGGCGGGGCTGCCCGAGGATCGCGTCGCGGTGGTGCGCGGCGACATCTGCGACGGCGCGCTGGTCGACGAGCTCGTGAGCGCCGCCGACGTCGTCGTGCACTACGCCGCCGAGTCGCACAACGACAATTCGCTGGACGAGCCGCGACCCTTCGTCGACACCAACCTCGTGGGCACCTACACGCTGCTCGAGGCGGTGCGACGGCACGGCACGCGCTTCCACCACATCTCGACCGACGAGGTGTACGGGGAGCTCGAACTCGACGATCCGGAGCGGTTCACGGAGCGGACGCCCTACAACCCGTCCTCGCCCTACAGCAGCACGAAGGCGGGCAGCGATCTGCTGGTGCGCGCCTGGGTGCGCTCCTTCGGGGTGCGGGCGACCATCTCGAACTGCTCGAACAACTACGGGCCGCGGCAGCACGTCGAGAAGTTCATCCCCCGCCAGATCACGAACATCCTCTGCGGCGAACGGCCCAGACTGTACGGCGCGGGCGCGAACGTGCGCGACTGGATCCACGCCGACGATCACTCCTCGGCGGTGCTGCGGATCATCGAGGCCGGCCGCATCGGGGAGACCTACCTCATCGGCGCCGACGGCGAGCGGAGCAACCGGATGGTGCTCGAGTCGATCCTCACCGCGATGGGGGAGCCGGCGGATGCGTACGACCGGGTCGCCGACCGGCCGGGGCACGACCTGCGCTACGCGATCGACAGCACGAAGCTGCGCGAGGAGCTCGGCTGGCGACCGGCCCTCCAGGACTTCGCGCGCGGGCTGCTGATGACCATCGACTGGTATCGCGACAACGAGGACTGGTGGCGGCCGCAGAAGGCCGCGACCGAGGCGAAGTACCGGGAACTCGGGAGGTAGGCATGGCGGCCAAGGAGCTCGCGATCCGCGAGACGACGATCCCCGGGCTGCTGGTCCTCGACCTCCCCGTGCACGGCGACAACCGGGGCTGGTTCAAGGAGAACTGGCAGCGCGAGAAGATGGTCGCGCTGGGGCTGCCCGACTTCGGGCCGGTGCAGAACAACATCTCGTACAACGAGCGCCGCGGTGCGACCCGCGGCATCCACGCCGAGCCCTGGAACAAGTACGTGTCGGTGGCGACCGGGCGCATCTTCGGCGCGTGGGTGGATCTGCGCGAGGGCCCCACCTTCGGCGCGGTGTTCACGACCGAGCTCGATCCCTCGACGGCCGTCTTCGTGCCGCGGGGCGTCGGCAACGCCTACCAGACCCTCGAGCACGCCACTGCGTACGTGTACCTGGTCGACGCGCACTGGACGGCCGAGGCCCAGGGCGAGTACACGTTCTTGAACCTCGCGGACGAGACCGTCGGGATCGACTGGCCGATCCCGCTCGAGCAGGCCGAGCGATCCGAGAAGGATCTGGCGCACCCGCGTCTCGCGGAGGCGACACCCATGCGGCCGCAGCGCACCCTGGTGATCGGCGCCAACGGCAAGCTCGGGCGCGCGCTGCGGACGGCGCTGCCGCACGCCGACTTCGCCGACCGCTCGCGCATCGATCTGTTCAACGAGGAGACCCTCGATCGCGTGAGCTGGGCGGAGTACGACGCGGTCGTCAACGCCGCGGCCTACACCGCCGTCGACGCCGCCGAGACCGCCGAGGGCCGCGCCGACTGCTGGGACGCGAACGTCACCGGCGTCGCGCGGCTCGCCCGCCACGTCGCCGCGCACGGCATCACGCTGGTGCACGTCTCGAGCGACTACGTGTTCGACGGGACGAAGCGCAGCGCGTACACCGAGCGGGATCCCGTCGCCCCGCTCGGCGTCTACGGGCAGACCAAGGCCGCGGGCGACGCGATCGTCGGCGCGCTGCCGCGTCACTACGTCGTGCGCACGAGCTGGGTCGTCGGCGACGGGGACAACTTCGTGCGCACCATGGCCGCGCTCGCCGCACGCGGCGTCGACCCGTCGGTGGTCGACGACCAGGTCGGCCGCCTCAGCTTCACCGACGACATCGCCGCGGGCATCATTCACCTGCTGCGGCAGCGCCCCGAGCCCGGCGTCTACCACCTCAGCAATGAGGGGCGGGCCACCTCGTGGGCCGACGTGGCCCGCCGGGTGTTCGAGCTCCTGGGCCACGATCCCGCGAGAGTCACCGGGGTGAGCACCGCCGCGTATTTCGCGGACACGCCCGCAGCGGCGCCCCGCCCCCGCAACAGCCTGCTGTCGCTCGAGAAGATCGCGGCGACGGGGTTCGTGCCGCGCGACGCCGATGCGGCGCTGGCCGAGTACCTGGAGGGTCTCGGCCGCGCCGGCTGAACCGGCGGAGGTGTCGACTCGTCGCTGCGCTCCACGCTCGACCGGTGGCAGACCCCGCCGGTCGAGCGTGGAGCGCAGCGAGTCGAAACCTGGGAGTCCTCACAAGGTCGCGCCCCCGAGCGCGTTTTCGGGATATCCTGGCGCGAGTTTTAGGGGATCTGTTCCGCCGCCGCATGGCGGCGCACCCGATCACGCGAGGACCCCTGCTCCATGGCCGATAGCGCACCCTTTCCCGTCGCCCAGCGCTCCCGAACAGCGCTTGCAGCCGTCGTCGCGCTGTTCGCGCTCGTCTTCACCCTCATCGCACCGCCTCCCGCCCGCGCCGCTCCCGCTCCCGTGCTGGTGGATGCCTTCGACCGCTCGGTGGACTCCGGGTGGGGCGCGCCGCCCTCGGGCGCGTATCTCGCCGGATCGGCGGCCGTCTCGGCGGTCGACGCGGGCGAGGCGCTGCTGCAGCCGGTGGCGCCCGGCCGCACGGCGAGCATGGCGTGGAGTGGAAGCGCGCTCCGCGACGCGGGGGTGCGCACTGAGTTCCGGATCCCCACCCTGCCGTCCGAGGGGAGCGGGGTCTACTTCGGCTCGCACGTGCGGGTGACCGACGCGGGTTCGTACGCGGCCCGTGTGCGCGCGGTACCCGGCGGCCGGGCCGAGCTCGCGCTGATCCGGGTCGACGGCGTGCAGTCCCGGGTGCTGCAGGAGCGCACCGTGCCCGTGGACGTTCAGACGGACTCCGTGCTCGAGGTCAACACCGTCGGCACGGAACCGGTGCGGCTGCAGGCGCGGGTCTGGAACGCGGGGGACGTCGTGCCGGACTGGCAGCTGGAACTCGAGGATCGCGGGCCGTCGCCGCTCGGCGCCGCGGGAGACGTCGCCTGGTCCGCGTACAGCTCCTCGGCCGGATCGGTGCTGCCGGTCGTGCTGAGCGCCGTGCGCGCGGGCGCGCCCGACGCTCTGGCGCCGCCCGAGCCGGGAGCGGATCCCGATCCCGCACCCGATCCGGCACCGGATCCCGATCCCGACCCCGCACCGGATCCCGATCCGCCGCCGTGGCCGGGGGAGGAGGGAGCCGCCCTGGTCGATGACTTCTCGCGGCAGGTCGACCACGGATGGGGCACCGCCGACTCGGGCGCCGACTGGGAGGCGACCCCCTCCGCCGTGCTCGCGGTGTCGCCGGGCGGCGCGTCCATCAGCAGTCCCGCCCCGGGGCGCACGAGCCTGGTGACGGCCGACGGACCCTCCCTGGCAGACGCACGGATGAGTTTCGAGCTGCGGATCCCCGAGCTGCCGCGCGGGGGCAGCGGCCTCTACCTGACCGCCGGCCTGCGGGCCGTGGAGTCCGGATCCGTCGGCGCGCGTCTGCGCGTGCACCCGAGCGGGGCCGTCGACCTCGCGCTGGTGCAGGTGCGTGGCCTCACCGACGCGACCGTGCTGGCGGAGACCCGCCTGGAGCCGACGGTGCGCGCGGGGGACGCGCTGCGCGTGCGCGTGCGGGCCACGGGGCACCCGCGGGTCGAGCTGGCCGCATCGGCCTGGATCTCGACCGCCGACGAGCCGGACGAGCGGATGCTGACCGCGGCGAGCAGCGGCGGCGCGGCGCCGACGGGCTCGGCGCGCCTCGCCCTCTACACCTCGAGGGGGTCGGAGGTGGCGCCGCTCGTCATCGCTGCGCTGCGGGTGTCCGCTGCCGAGGGGCTGCCGGATCCCGGCCCGGACCCTGCGCCGGATCCCGATCCGGATCCTGCTCCGGATCCCGACCCCGCCCCCAACCCCGACCCCGCCCCCGCCCCCGAGCCGGGCCGCGATCCCGAGCTGCGCGGGGCCCCGGGCGCCGCGGCCCCGGGCACGCTCCGCTACCCCGTCCCGGCCGGAGCCGTCTTCGTCGCCCCGTCGGGCGACGACACCCGGGCGGGCACCGCCGCGGCCCCCAAGCGCACCGTCGCGGCGGCGCTGCGCACGGTGCCGAACGGAGGCACGATCGTGCTCCGTGAGGGCGCGTACCACGAGGAGGTGCTGGTGCCCCCGCAACGGCGCGTCACGATTCAGCCCTACCCGGGCGAGGAGGTCTGGTTCGACGGCGCGACGGCCGTCACCGGTTGGCGCGCCTCGGGCTCGGTCTGGGTGAAGCCGGGCTGGGACCTGGAGCTCGACCCGAGCCCCACCTACTTCCGAGGGAGGCCGGACAACACGGAGCCGGGGTGGCGGTTCGTCGCCCCGGAGCATCCGATGGCCGCGCACCCCGACCAGGTGTGGGTCGACGGCGAGCGGCTGCGACAGGTCGCCTCGCGCGACCAGGTGGCGCGCGGCGCGTTCTACGTCGACCGCGCGCGGGACGAGCTCGTGATCGGCACCGACCCGACGGGGAGGCGGGTCGAGGCGAGCACGCTCGTGCAGGCGCTCTCGGTGCGCTCCGACGGGTCGGAGGTGCGCGGCATCGGCGTGCGCCGCTACGCGCCGAGCGTGCCCGACATGGGCGCGGTCATCGCCGCCGCGGCCGACGTCACCTTCACCGACGTGACGATCCGCGACACCGCGACGACGGGGTTCTACAGCTGGAGCCCCGGAACGACCCTGCGCAGAGTCTCGCTGATCGGCAACGGGATGCTCGGCGGCGGTGCGGCGACGGCCGACGGGTTGCGGCTCGAGGGCGTGCTGTCGGTCGGCAACAACACCGAGCGGTTCAATCGTGCGCCCGTGTCGGGCGCGTTCAAGATCGGGCGGTCGCGCGATGTGGCCGTCGTCGACTCGGCGTTCATCGACAACCTCGGCCAGGGCCCCTGGTTCGACGAGTCGGTCTACGACATCCGCTTCACGGGCAACGACGTGCGGGGCAACACGGGCAACGGCCTGGTCCTGGAGCTCTCCGACACCGCGATCGTTGCCGACAACATCGTCGTCGGCAACGCCCTCTCGGGCATCTACGTCATCAACACCGGCAACGTGCAGCTGTGGAACAACACGGTCGTCGACAACACCCGCAACATCAACATCACCCAGGATCGCCGTCGCGCCGCGACCGCCACCACCGGTCACGATCCGCGCCAGCCGCGGCCCGACCCCACGGTGCCCTGGATCACGCGCAGCACCGTCGTGGCCAACAACGTCGTGGGCTCGCCCGCCGGCGATTGCCTCGTGTGCGTCGAGGACTCCTCGCGCGAGTTCACCGCGGCCGAGATGGTGGCGTCGACCGATGGCAACCTGTACCACCGCGACAGCGCCGGGCAGCCCCGCTGGTTCGGGGTCTGGTCACGCGGATCGGCCGGCAGCCCCGTCGTCGTCGACACCCTGGAGCGGTTCCGCGCGGCGACGGGTCAGGAGCAGCGGTCTCGGCTGGTCGAGGGCGGCGCCGTCGTGACCGATGCGCACGAACTTCGGGCGGAGTACGTCGCGGAGCAGGCCGCGATCGCGCGCGGCGTGCCCGCCGCGGTCGCGGCGGAGTCGCGTCTGCAGGTGGGCAGCCGTGTCCTCGGCGCGCAGCAGCGCTGAGCGGGGCCTCAGTCGTGCGTTCCGGCGGCCGCGCGTCCGATCGCGCGGCGGTACTGCTCGGGGGCGTGCCGGGCGAGCGCGCGGGCGCGTCCGTCAGCCGCGCGCTCGCGCAGCACCGCCCAGTCGCCCCGCACACGCGCGAGTGCCTCCGCGAGCGCGGCGGCGTCGCCGGGTGCGACGAGGTGCGCCGTAGGGTACGTGCCGACGGCCTCCCGCAATCCGGCGATGTCGCTCGCGATCACGGGTCGCAGCGCCAGCACGCCCTCGACCGCCGTGTTGCCGAACGACTCGTCCAGCCGCGACGGCACCACGACGACGTCGCTGTCGGCGAGGTGCGGCCAGATGTGCGGGTCGAAGCCGGCGAAGCGCACCTCGATCTCCTCGGGCAGCGCGGCCGCGGCGTCGCGCAGCTCTCGCTCGTACCACTCGTTGCCGGGGAACACCGAGCCGAGCAGCGTGACCCGCACCGGGGTGCCGTCACGGGCGAGCAGCCGCGCCGCGTCGAGCACGAGGTCGGGCCCCTTGCGCGGCGAGAGGCGGCCCACGTAGCAGATCCTGGTCGGCCCGGTCAGCTCGGCCCTGGGAGGCTCGGGATCCCGGGGGCTCTCGACGCCGTTGTGGATCACCGTCGACCTCTGCAGGAGCGGGGGCACGCTCGCGCCGAGGATCGCGCGCGAGTACCGGCTGTTGACGATCACGGTGTGCGCAGCGGCGAGCGGCAGGTAGGCGGCGGTGTTCACCCACCGGTTCACCGACCCCTCGGCTTCGTGGACGTGGGCGACCACGCGGGCGCCGGCCAATCGCGCGGCGATCGGCCAGTGGGGGAGCGTGATCGTGCTGACGTAGACGACGGCCGGCCGCACCTTCCGCAGGAGCCGGCGCGCGGCGACGAAGCCCCGCACGCCGTCGCGCGCGAGCGCTGCCCACCCCGACGGGCGCAGCAGCGCCTTTCGCAGCACGAGCATGGGGAGCAGCACGACCCGCGCGCCGATGGCCTGCACGGCGGGCACGAGGGGTCCGCGCGCGGGGAGGGCCACGACCACGTCGAAGCCGGCCTCCCGCAGCCCCGCGATGCTCTCGAGGAACATACGGTCCGAGCCGAAGAGCTCGGCCCCCGGGTGCACGGCCAGCACCGTGGGCGCCGTCACCGGGCCCACTCCTCGGATGAGCGGCGCGCCCGACGCGCCGAGCGGTGGACGGATCCGCCGGCCGCGAGCCGGCGGGCCAGCTCCTCGTACCGCGTTGCGACGTCGTCCCAATCGAACGCCGCGGCCGCGCGCTCCCGTGCGGCCCGGCCCGCCGCCGCGACCGCCTCGGGGTCGGCCTCGGCATCGTGCAGCGCCCGCGTGACGCCCCCGGGGTCGGAGAAGAACCATCCGCCCCCCGCCGTCTCGCGATTGAACCCGACGTCGAAGGCGACGACGGCGGTTGCGGCGCCCATCGCGCGCAGCAGCGACGGGTTGGTGCCGCCCACCGAGTGCCCGTGCAGATAGGTGAACGCGTGGGCGTAGAGGGCGTCGAGCAGCTGCTGATCGTAGACGCTTCCGAGCAGTCGAATGCGCGGGTCGCCGTCGGCGAGGTCCTGGATCCGATGGGTGTACTCGGCGCTGTAGGGCGCCGACCCCACGACGACCAGCGGTCGTCTCGCGCGGCTCTCCGCGTAGCCCGCCACGATCTCGCGCACGTGGTTCTCGGGCTCGAAGCGCGCGACAACCAGGTGGTATCCGCCCGGTTCGAGCCCGATGCCGCGGATCCCCTCGGTCGGGGCGGAGTCGATGAGCGGTGCACCGTAGCGGATCATCTCGGTCGCGACATCGAATTGGTGCCGGTAGTAGTCGGCGATGCCCGGGGCGTCGGCGATCAGCGCGTCCGCGCGGCGCACGCCGAATTGCTCGGCCCAGCGGTAGTACGCGCGGCCGCGCGGTCCCCACTTGGAGCGGCGCCACTCCAGCCCATCCATGTGGAGCGCCGTCGGGATGCGCCGCGCGCGCAGGAGCGGCACGAAGGGGGAGTTCGCGGCGTTGAAGACGAATGCGGCGTCGATGCGCCGCCTCGTGAGGGCGTGCACCGTCGATAGGCCGGTGTGGCTGAGCGTCTCCACCTGTTTCACGGGCACCGCCGGGAGGCGCACGATCTCCATGCCGAGGTACTCGCGCTCTCGGCGCTCCGAACCGCGCGTGTAGACGAGCACGCGGTGCCCGCGTCCGACCAGACGACGGCCGATCTCCTCGATCGCGGTCTCGAAGCCGCCGTAGGCGGCCGGCACTCCGCGGGTGCCGATCATGGCGATGACGAGGGCCGTTCCGTCGTTCATGAGTACAGTATGCCGATCTCAGCGCACGGGCGCGTCCCGGAAGCCGTCGAGTTGCGCGGCGAACTCCGCCGTCTCGGCGCGCACGCGCCGCAGCACGGCCGCGTGGGCGTGGCGTCGGCGATGGTGCGCATCGGGAATGTCGAGCGGGTGGGGCGCTTCCCGCCGCGACAGCACCCGACGCTGCTTCCGCGGACGAGGGATCACGAGCGAACCGCGGTGCGCGTCGAGCATCTCGGCGTACTGCGCCACCGCGCCCGGCCGCGACTCCTCGGGGGCGCGGAGGGCGGTTTCGTGCAGGCGGTGCGCGGCCGCGTGCCGGCCGAGCAGCACCGCTTCCGAGAGGGTGAAGAGGCGCCACCGCGCATCGGGCGCGCGCCGGGCGAGTGCCGCCCGCTCGGAGCGGGAGGGCACGATGATGAGATCGGCGCGCAGCTGCGCGCCGTCGACCGGTGTCGCGCGGTGGGCGCTCGCCGCGGCTCGGAGCGGCTCGGAGCGCACGAATGCGCGGCCGAGCTCGCAGGTGGCGGCGTGTTCGCGGGCAGAGACGCCCGCGCTCGAGACGGCCCACTGCTCCGAGTCGGCCACCGAGTCGAGGAACGTGTACTGCATGAGCGGTGAACGGCACACGTTGGCGGCGCACACGAAGAGGATCGATCCTCTCATCGGGCACCTCCCCGCGGCGACTCCCGGATCCTCCGGAGGGTTCCGCGCAGCGTGCGCAGTGCGATGCGCGGCCGCGCCAGCGAGAGCCGGACGAGGCCGAAGCCGCGATACCGGGGCACCCCGCGGCCGCCCAGCCGCGCCCCCCACAGGCGCGCGGCGAGAGAACGGCGGCGCTCGGTCTGGAGCGGCTGGGCCCGCGCGAGCCGCTCGGGATCGAGCTCGCGCAGCTCGATCACCCCGGCCTCCTGCGCGGCGAGCACGATGGCGAGGCCGCGTTCCGTGCGGGCCAGGAGCGCGCTGCGCCCATCCTGCTCGTCGAAGACGGGGTAGCCGCGATCGTCGGAGTCCCAGGAGTCGGCCGCAGCGATGTCGGCCGACTCGCCGATACCGTCGGCGCAGAGCTTGCATCGCCACTGCGTGGCGGGCCCGAGCGCGGCCCCCCAGGAGCGGTCGTAGTCCGCGCTCACCTCGCCCCCGTCGAACACCGCGGTGAACCTGCCGGGCCAGCCCCTCCCCCGATACCACAGCTCCGTGACCTCCTCGGGGGCGGGCCCCCCGAGCTCGCGGACCAGCTGCTCGGTCGCGCGCTGGCTCGGTGTGCCGGCGCAGAAGAACGACAGCAGCACCGGCGAGCCGCCGAGGGCGCCGCCCGTGAGGGCGCGCACGGCGCTCACCTCGCAAGGCTTGGCGGTGAGTGCGTGCGTCGGGTCGGCGGTCGCGATCGCGCCCACCGCCACGGGGGCGTAGCGGGAGCCCGCCGCTGCGAGCGCCTCCTCCTTCGACGTGATGCGCACCGGGACCGTGCGCGTCGGCCGGGCGGGATCCGATGCGGCGGTCGACACCTGCGCGACCGCGCCCGTGGCCAGCAGCCAGCTCTGGATGGCGGTGAGCGCGCCGCCGCTGCTGCCCCGATGCCGCATCTGCGGGTCGACCGCCCAGGCCTCCCACACGCCGAAGTACGAGCCCAGCAGCGGGTGCCTCGTGCTGCCCGCGGGTCGCTGCGCCGTCACGCTGCGGCCGGGGCAGACGCGCGCGAAGGCGCGGGCGGCACCGGGCTCCTCGCGCGGCGGCCCCGCGGCGACCGGCCGCAGATACCCCGACCCGTCGAGCTCCATCGAGAGCCCGGGGTCGAGCAGGGTGCACACGCCGCACCCCGAGCACGCGTCCGCCTGCAGCACCTTCGCCACCTGCTTCCGGACGGTACTCACAGCGACCCCTCCCCTGCGCGGCCTTTCCATCCTCCGTGGTGCCACCCTACAGCCTTGCGGGGCCCGACCCCCGCGCTCACCGCTGCCGGCGCAGCATGAGCCTGCCGAACGAGACCAGGGTCCGGGCATCTCGGCGCAGCTGCGGGAGCAGGAGCAGCGCGGAGAGCGCGAGGGCTGCGGCGCCGAGTCCGGCGATGAGCGCGAGCCAGTTCCCGGCGAGCGGCAGCACGGCCGTCGATGCCGCCCAGGAGGCGAGCGCTCCGCTCGCCGAGACGAGGAGGATGCGGGCCGCGCCCCGGTAGAGCTCGCGCACGGGCAGCTCCGTGAGTCGGGACAGCCAGAAGATCGACAGGGGCCAGGCGATCGCGGGCGCGATCGCGAACCCGGCCGCGATCCCCACCACTCCGAAGAACGAGCCGGCGACGATGCACGTCACCCGGATCGCGGTCGACACGAGGGAGTAGTGCAGGAGCTGTCGGCTCAGCCCGCGCGACACGTAGACCCAGTACCCCACGAACGAGAGCGTCGTCAGGGCTCCCGCGATGGCGAAGCACTGCAGCACGGGCACGGCGGCCTCCCACTGGGAGCCCAGCATGATCGCCACGACGGGCTCCGCCATGCCGCACATGAGCAGCAGCGGGACCCCCAGTGAGTACCCGAGCGCGAGCTGGCCCGCGACGACGAAGCCGTTGAATCGCTCGCGATCCTCCTGCGCCCGCGAGAAGACCGGCAGCGCCACGTTCGTGAGCGGAGACCGGATCTGGTTCAGCGGCGTCATGACGAGCTGGTAGGCGCGGTTGTAGAGGCCGAGCGGAGCGGCTCCGAAGCGCGCCGCCACGAGTACCGTGTCGACCTGGGAGGCGGCGTAGGTGATCAGGTTGGTGGCGACGAGGTGGCCGCCGAAGCGCAGCAACGCGCCGATCTCGTGGCGGCGCGAGTAGCGTCGGGGGCGCCACCGCCCGAATCGCACCAGCAGCGCGAGGAGGGCGAGCGCCGCGACGAGCTGCTGCAGCACCAGCGCCCAGTAGCCGGCGCCGAGGAGGGCTGCCGCGACGGCTGCCCCGAGTGCGACCGCCGCGGAGACGATATCGGCGACCGCGAGCGCGGTGAACCGCAGGGCGCGCATGAGCTGCGCGCGGTACTGCGTCGCGAGACCGTTGAGCACGAACACGACCGACAGGGCCTGCACGATCCCGAGGAGCTCGGGCTGATCGCTCAGCCGCGCGATCGGCCAGGACGCGAGGAGCACGACGACGGCGAGGGCCGCGCCGAGCGCGGAGTTGATCCAGAACAGGTTGTCGCGCTGTCCCTCGGTCAGCGTCGGCGCCTGCACCGCCGCAGAGGTGAGCCCGAAGTCGCGCAGGATCTCGCCGATCCCCACGAGCACGAGCGCGATGGCGAGCAGCCCGTAGTCGTGCGGGGTGAGGAGGCGCGCCAGAACGACGACGGAGAGCAGCTGCAGCAGGATGCGGGCGAGCTGGGCGCCCATCGTGAACAGTGCGCCGCGGGCCGCGGAGTGCGCCAGATCCTGTGCCACCCGTGCACCGCCCTACGCGAGGGCCCCGACCGAGGAGCGCAGCCGGTCGATGCGAGCGCGCCCCTCCGCCTGGGCGTCGCGCGCGCGCTCCGCCAGCCGCGGCGAGCGGATCGCCGAGAGCACCGCGCTGCTCGTGCTCGAGGCGTCGCGCACCTCGACGACGTCGTCCCATCCCAGCTCGGCGAGCAGCGGCCGGAACTTGCGCGAGTAGGCCATGGCGACGGCCGGCGTGCCCGTCGAGAGCGCGTTGAGGCACGCGTGCATGCGGGCGCCGACGACGACCTGCGCTGCGGCCAGCGCGCCGCGCGCCGCATCGAGGCTCTCGGGCTCGAAGAGCTCGAACTCGCCGTCGTAGTCGGCGTGGATCGCGCGCGCCGCCGCGAGATCGCTGTCAGGGCTGCTCGAGTCGAGCACGTGCGGCATCAGCGTGATGCTCCGGCCGTCGGCGCGCACCCCCTCGATCACGAGGCGGACCGACCGGCGGTACTCCTCGTAGTCCACGTGTGGATTCGGCTCCCACAGCAGGCCGGAGACGTTGAGCACGACGTCGCGGGGCGCGTCGGGGCCGGGGGGCGCGATCGCGAACACCAGGTCGGTGGTCAGCGCGTCGACCGGTCGGCCCAGCGCCGCCGCCGCCTCGGCGCTCCTGGGGTCGCGCGCGAACACCAGGTGCGATCGCTTGAGCGTGCGCGTCGCCAGCCAGGCCGCCCGTCGGGTCGCGAACGGCCCGATCGTCTGCGGCGCCATCACGCAGCGCACGCCGGCCTGCGCCGCGAACTCGTGGATGAGCGACATCGTGAGGTGCCGGTCGAGCCCGTAGATGTCGGCGAAGCTGTCGCCCGAGCGCGTATCCCAGAAGAGGTCGAACGACGCCAGCCAGTCCATCATCCCGGAGCTCCGCAGCGCGCGCCGCCGCAGCAGTGTGCGCGGCGACCAGTCGATCGCGGCCGGGCGCGAGCCGTAGTTCATCACCTCGAACTCGGCGTCGGGGTGCGCGGCCGAGAGCAGGTCGATCGATCCGCGACCGAGCGCCCGAACGCCGAGGTTCGGCGAGACGTCGTCGGCCCAGGCGATCAGCACGCGCATGGTCGTTCACCCGCGCTTCCGCCGGGCACCGGATCCGGCGGACCCGCCCGACGGGCGCGTCCGCCCGTTCTCGGTGTAGTAGCCGTCGGTGCTGCGCCGCCGCCGCGCCTTGTTGAGCACGACCCCGATGAGACGTCCCCCGGCCGTCTCGAAGCTCGTCACGGCCTGCGCGAGCTGCGACCGCCTCGTGCGCCCCGCGTCGACCACGAGCACGGCGCCGTCGACGAGCGGCGACGTGAGGCCGGCGTCCGCGACGCTCAGGATGGGCGGCGAGTCGACGATCACGTAGTCGTACTGCGGCGCCACCTCGTCGATGAGCTGCCGCATCGCGTCCGAGGTCAGCATCTCGGACGGGTTCGGAGGGATCGTGCCGGCGGTGAGGATGTCGAGCGTCGTGCCGCGGCGCCGGATCCGGGCCTGCTCGAAGGTGGCGTCTCCCAGCAGCACGGAGGTGAGCCCGACGGCGCCCTCCACGCCGAAGAGGTCGGTGATGCGCGGTTTGCGGAAGTCGGCGTCGATGAGCAGAACGCGGCTCCGCACCTCGGCGAGCGTCAGCGCGAAGTTCGCGCTGAATGTCGACTTGCCCTCGCTCTCCGAGGTCGAGGTGATCATGATCCGTTGCAGGCGATCCGAGACCGCCGCGTAGGTGAGCGCGGAGCGCACGCGCCTGAACTCCTCGGAGGCGTGCCCCAGCGGGTCCTGCGCCACGACGAGGCCCACGCCATGCCGAGCGCCGCGCACCCGCGAGATGGAGCCGAGCACGGGAAGGGGCACCGCGGCCTTGAGCGCGGCGGCGTTCGGGATCCGCGTGTCGAGCAGGCTGGAGATGAGCGCCGCGGCGATCCCGAGCAGCAGTCCGACGGCGGCGACCAGCAGGGAGTCCCGCGACTTGTTCGGAGAGACCTGGTAGATCGGCACGACCGCGCTGTCGACGAGCGACGCGGCGATCGACGGCGCCCCTTCGGCACCGGTGGGCGAGACCTCCTTCACCACGTCGGCCAGGCTCTCGGCGACGGCGTTGGCGACGGCGGCCGCGCGCTCGGGCGAGGTCGAGGAGGCCTGGATGCTGAGGATCACGGTGTTGCTCGGCGTGACCACCTGCAGATTGCGCGCCAGTTCCTGCGGTGTCAGATCGAGATCGAGATCCTCGATCACCGGCTCCAGCACGCGCGAGGACGTGGCCAGGCGCGCGAAGGACTGCATCTGATTCTGGGCGTAGGTGGTGCCCTGATTGAGATCCGAGCCGCTCGACCCCTGGTTGATCGAGACGAACAGGGTCGCGGTCGACTGGAACACGGGCGTTGCCAGCAAGGACATCGTCAGGCCCACGATCCCGCCGAGCACGGTGGCGGCGGCGATGAGGTACCAGCGCTTCTTCAGCGCGGCCCAGACCGATCCCAGCGTCCAGGCGGAGGTGGTCTCGGTCACGTCGAACCTCCCCCCGCCGCTTCGGGCCTCTCGGGCGATATTCGGTTCAGGATAGCAGCGGGCTGCGCCGGGGTCTGCGGCGATCGTGCGCTGCCGAGGCGGGGGAGTCTCCCGGGGACCCGGCGCCGATCCGCGACCCCGATGGCCACCGCCAGCCCCGCGGCGAACCAGAAGAACGCGGAGTACTGGGTGATGAAGGCGACCGCGAACAGGCCCGGGATCTGCCCGGCGATGGCGATGTTCGCGGCGTTCGCCCCGCGCCTGCGCAGCATCTGCACCGTCGCCGCGATCAGCACGGCGACGAGCAGCAGCGCGGCCACCCAGCCCACCCGCATCGCCACCACGAGCAGCGCGTTATCGATCGATCGCGAGAACGTGCCGAGGTAGTCGCCGCCCACCGTCAGACCGGCGATGTCCGGCGCCGCCCCGAACGGGCGCAGCACGGGGCCCAGGGACAGCAGATCGAGACGGTACCCGGCACTGCCGCCGGCCTCCTGGCCCGCCTCGAGGAACACGTCGTTCACGATGGGGACGATGAAGAGGGCAGTGGCGAGGCCGGCGGCGGCGATGAGCAGTCGGGCGAGGCGCGTGAGCCCGGGGAGCACGATGATCGAGAGGGCCACGGTGATCACGAAGGTCACCAGACCGATGCGGCTCAGGGTCAGCAGGATCGCCGCGGCGATGGTCACCAGCAGGAGCAGGCGCACCTGCAGCCGCCATTTCGCGGCGAGCACGAACGCGGCGCACATGGAGAGCGTCGCGCCGAGCGCGATCGAGTGGCCGAAGGCGCCCTCCACCCGGGTGAGTCCGCCGCGCGGCTGCAGCGGGGACCAGATCTCGTAGATGTCGGCCGCGCCCCAGGAGATGAGCACGAACGGGTTGACGGACGTGGTCGCCTCCAGCAGCGCCAGGGCCGCGGCGACGCCGGCCACGAGCGCCACCGCGCGCACCAGGAAGTCGAGGCTCACCCGGGTCAGCACGAGCCGGCCCCAGACGTAGGGGAGCAGCCACTCGGTGAGCGCGATGACGGCGCCCGAGAGCGAGACGAGGCCGAGTGCGTACTGCGCGACGATGAGCAGGCCGAAGGCCGCCATGATCCCGTCGGCCGGGGAGAGTTCGATGGACCGGGAGCAGGTCATGATCATGAGCACGGTGACCGCGGTGATCGCGGACCAGAAGGGGCCGACGCTCACGCCCACCCACACGGGCACGAAGAAGAGCACGAGCAGCCAGAGCGCGACCGCGAGCCGCGGTGCGGCGCGCAGCACGAGCAGCGCGACGATCGCTGCGGCGAGCCCGCCCACGGCCATGATCACGGTGGTCACGCCTCCCATGCTCGCCTACTCCCCGGCGAACGGGAAGACCCGCGGCGCACGAGGCCTCCCCGCCCGCCGCGCGCCTATCCGATCCCCTGCACGTGGAAGCGGTCGAAGGAGACCACCGCGGGGGCGGTGGATGCGCTGGTGCGGCTCGCCCGCACCCCGGCGCTTCCGTCCGCCTGCAGTGCCGCATCGGCGTTCTGCACGGAGACCTGCCACCCCGCCGGCTCCGGAGTGCCGATCTTCCACAGCTTGGCGTTCAGCTGGGTCGCATCGATCCCGGTGACCTCGAGTTTCAGCGTGAACGCGTCGCCCGCGGCGTAGGAGAGCCCCGAGAGGCTGGACGTCTGCAGCACGGTCGAACCCTGCTGCACGACCAGCCAGACGGTGCCTCCGGGCCGCAGCCAGGCGTGCACGAGGTACGAGCCCGCGCCCGTGTCGCGGGCGATCACCCCCGCGTAGACCGCGCCGGTGTCGGGGGAAGCATCCGTCGAGAAGTCGAGCTCGGCGGTGTACTCCCGGGTCGGAGTCTGGCTGAGCAGCGCGAAGCGCGTGCTTCCGGGCGCGAGGTTCAACCGCCCCAGGCCGTCTCCGACCGACGCCGCCGACGCCGCACCTCCCGTGATGGTCCACGCGCCCCCGATATCGGCGCTTCCCCACGAGGCGGTCGCGCTGCGCTCGAAGTCGTCCTGGATGACGACGCCCGCCGGCGCGGGAGCCTCGACGGTCACGTCGCGGGTGGTCGTGCCGGTCGCGCCCTGGTCGTCGGTGACGACGAGGGTGATCGTGTACAGCCCCGCGGCCGCGTACTCGTGCGTGGCCGTCGCGTCCGCGCCGGCCGGCGTGCCGTCGCCCCAGTCCCAGGCGTACGAGACGATCGTGCCGTCCGGATCCGTCGACGCCGAGGCGTCGACCGTCACCGCGAGTCCGGCCGCCGTTGGCCCGAAGTCGGCCACCGGGGGAGCGTTGACCTCAGGGTCGGGGTCCGGGTCGGGTTCGGGATCGGGATCCGGCTCGGGATCCGGGTCGGGTTCGGGGTCGGGATCCGGCTCGGGATCCGGATCCGGCGCGGGCGCGCCCAGGTCGCGGATCGCGAGGCGGTCCACCGCAACCGGTCCGACCGCCGCCGAGGCGGAGCCGAGGTTGTACCGGATCGACGCGAAGCCCGCCTGCTGCAGGCTCGCGGTCGAGTCCGTGACCGTGAGCTGCCACGCCTGCGGCTCTGCGCCGTCGTTCGACCAGATCTTGGCCCGCAGCGTGGTGGGATTCGTGCCGGAGACCTCGGTCTTGACAGTGAACCGGTCGCCCTGCGCCCAGGTCAACCCGGCGATGGGCTGCGTGCCGATCACCGTGCCGCCCTGCTGCGCGACCAGCCAGATCGTGCCGTTGCTGCGGTGCCAGGCGTGCAGGGTGTACCCGCTGGTTGCGGTCTGCCGGAGCGTGAGGCCCACATAGCTCGCTCCGGTCGCCGGCCCGTAATCCATGCGGTAGTCGAGCACCGATTCCGTGTCGGCGAGCGCGAGCGACTGCTGCGCCATCTGCCGGGTGCTCCCGGGTGCGAGGGCGAGCACTCCGTGGGTGCCGTCCGTCGATGCGACCGAGGACGACCCGAGCATCGTCGTCCAGACCCCGTCGGCGGGAGCCGCGCCCCAGCCGCCCGACACGATCCGTTCGAAGTCGTCGAGGAAGGCGTAGACGGTCGACTCGACCGACACCGTGCGGCTGTACTCCGAGCTGGCGCCCAGGCTGTCCGTCGCCGTCAGCGTGATCTCGTAGGTGCCGTCCGCGGCGTAGCTGTGCGAGGCGGTCGCGCCCGATGACCCGGGTCCGCCGTCGCCCCAGTCCCATGCGTAGGAGAGGGTCGCGCCGTCGGAGGCGGTCGTGCCGCCCGCGTCAGTCTCGACCGTCAGGCCCGAGGTCGCCGCCTCGAACACGGCCACGGGCGCGGCGTGCGTCGCCTCGACCTCCTGGCTCGTGCTCGACGAGCCGCCGCGGTCGTCGGTCACGGTCAGCGTCACGGAGTAGGTGCCGGGCGCCGCGTAGACGTGCGATGCGAGTGCGCCCGATCCTGCGGCCGTGCCGTCGCCCCAGTCCCACGCGTAGCTCTCGATGGTCCCGTCGTCGTCCGTCGATCCGGAGCCGTCCACGGTGACCGTCAGGCCGGTCGCCGACGCAGTGAACGCGGCGTCGGGCGGCAGGTTCGGGCCGAGCACCGACACCTGCTGCTCCGCGGTGCCCACGAGCCCGTGTTCGTCGGTCACGGTGAGCGTGGCGGTGTAGTCGCCGGTCTCGGGATAGCTGTGCGACGCGGTCGGCGACGAGCCGGAGACCGCCGGGGAGCCGTCTCCGAAGTCCCAGGCGTAGTCGACGATGTCGGCTCCGCCCGCGGCGGTCGAAGCCGAACCGTCGAAGTCGACCGTCAGCTCGTCGGCCGTGGCGGTGAAGCTCGCGGTCGGCACCTCGAGGCCGCTGCCGATCGCGTAGTGCGCCGCCACCTGCGCCGCGCTGAGCGCGTGCGGGTACACCGCGACCTCGTCGATCGCGCCGGAGAACCAGTCCGACGTGGGCCGGTTCGGCCAGCTGTTCAGGTTGTCGCCCCCGATCCGCCAGAAGCCCGCGAACGATTCCCCGCTCGTGACGTTCGGATCGGCTGCGGCGAGCTGACCGTCGACGTAGAGCTTCATCCCGTCGCCGTCCAGCGCCGCCGCGACGTGGTGCCACTCGCCGTCGTTGTAGGCCGCGTCGCTCGTCACCACGCGCACGCCGCCCGGGTACACTCCGAAGTTCAGTCGTCCGTCGTTGCGCATGTAGATGTGGCGGTCGTAGGAGGACGAGGATCCCGTCTGAGCGTTGCCGTAGCCGATGAGCTTCCCCCCGCGGGTGGTGGTCGTCCTGAACCACAGCTCGGTCGTGAACTCAGCGGGCGTCGGCGGGCGCGAGGTGGTCGAGACCCGGCCCGAGCTGGAGCCGCTGAAGGACGAGAAGCCGGTGCTGGATCCCGTGACCCCGCTCGGCTGCTGCGCCTGCACGCCGCTGCCGAACACCGGGGGATTCGCCCCGGCCCAGTCGGCGCTGCTGTCGCCCAGCGGATAGTAGAGGCTCGCGCCGTCGTCGATCACCGCGCTCGTGTACTCCGCCGCCGTCCCGCTGCTGGCCGTCGCGGTGACGGGCTGGCTCACCACCGAGTTGCCGTCGCCGTCCCTGACCGTGATGCGGTAGGTGTAGGTCTCACCGGCCTCCACATCGGTGTCGGTGAGCGTCACGGCCGGCGGATTCCACCAGCCGTTCGAGTGCGTGACCGAGCTGATCGCCCCGGTGACTCCCGTGCGCGTGAGCTCGTAGCTCAGATCGCGGTCGTCGCGATCCCAGGTGCCCGCGATCGAGAGGCGGATGCGCCCCGGCACCACCGTCGAGGCGGCAGGTGCCCCCCACGCCGCGGTCGTCGCGCGGGGGCCGTCCTTCGCGCCCCCGGGCGGATCCGAGGAGAAGCGCACGATGCCCTGGAAGTAGGAGTTGTTCACGCCGGGGAACTCGCCGGCGATGGAGATCGTGTTGCCGGCCCCCGTGATCGAGAGCCCGGCCTGGCCGAGCCCCGTCGCGGTGCCGGTGAAGAAGTCGGGGTACCAGGCGTACGCGGAGGGAGCCGGCTCGCCCTCCCAGTTGACGTACGTGGTGCCGGCGTGCGGCTGGCGCGACAGGGTGCCCCGCACGTCTGCCGTCATGGCGTGGACGAACTTGTGGGTTCTCGGCGACTGCTCGGGCCACAGGTTCATGGTGCTGCAGGCGTGGGTGTGCGTCGTCGAGTAGACCACGCTGCCGGTCGAGTAGACCCCGTAGTGGTCGCCGAGGCAGTCGGCCATCCAGCGGGTGGAGCCCGAGGAGGGTTCCAGGGCGAAGACGCCCTCCATGTTGCCGACCTGGGCGTTCGCGAACACCCACCCCGTGCCGTAGATCCCGTCCGCGTCGGTGTTGAGCGCGAAGATCCCGGCCTTGCCCCGGCTGCTGCCGGTGCCCCAGCCGTTCTTCACCTTCGCCGTCCCCTGCCACGCCGTGTTGAGCAGCCCGTCGCCCGCGCCGATCGAGGCCATGCCGCGCCAGGCGCCGTCGCCGTTCACATCGGCGAACCGACCGCCGATCACCACGTGCGCGCCGTCCGGATCCATGACCATCGTGTCCACCTGCTGGTCGGGTGCAGCCACCCAGTCGGTGCGCAGCGCACCGTTCGAGGCGGCGAACGCGGCGAGATTGCTGCGCGCAGTGCCGTTCGCCTGGGTGAAGAGGCCCCCCACGTAGACCGCGCCGGCGTCGGCGGCCAGAGCGTAGACGCCCGACCCGCCGATCGAGGGGCTGAAGCCCGGGACGAGCTGACCGGTCTGCGCGTCCAGCGCTGCGATGTTCCAGCGAGACTGGCCGTTCACGTTGTTGAAGGTGCCGCCGATGTAGATCCGACTGCCGTCGGGGGAGGCCGCGACGGCCTTGATGGCGCCGTTCACGGTCGGCGCGAAGGGCAGCAGCGCCCCCGTGGTGATGTCGAACGCGAGGATGTTCGTGCGCGGCGTGAGCGAGGTGCCCGGCGCGGCGAGCGCGGCGCGCGCGTTCTCGAACTGCCCCACCGCGTACACCGTCGTGCCGATGGTGGCCTGGGCCCACACGTAGCCGCTGTCGATCTGGACGGTCGGCAGCGGATCGCCGGTGACGACGGAGTCGTCGCGCTGGAGAAGCGGCGGGGGCGAGGGCAGCGGGTCATCCGCGAGAGCGGCCGTGGTGCCTCCGAAGACGATCGCGCCGGCGACCAGAGCCGCAGTCGCGATCGCAGCGATGACGGCCCGCGGGCCGCGTCCGACAGATGTCATGGGATTCTCCGACTCGTCAGGGCGTGCGCCCGGTGAACTGCGCGACGGGCTCGCCCGCTGCGTAGTTCACGCTGATGGTGAGGTCCCGGCCCTCGGCCGGGTCGAGCATGAACAGGTATCGCCCCTCCGCGCTCGCGCGGGGCGCGACGTCTCCGGCGAGGTGATCGGCGCCGCCGGCGAGCGTCGGGATGCCGAGGTCGCCGTCGGGCGTCTCGAGCGTCACCACGGCGGAGTCGACGCTCTGCGTCTCCGTGGAGTCGTTGGTCACCGTGACCACCACCTCCACCGCGGGCCCGGACACGTCTCCGGGCGTCTCCGCCTCCACCGCGGTCGCCGTCACCGAGTCGAGCTCCACGACGAACCCCGTGGACAGCTCGATCCGCTCGTCGAGCGGCCCCTCGACGATCGGTAGCGGCGGCTGTTCGGTCGGGCCGACGCTGCCCGCCGGTGCCGGTGTGGTGCTCGGCGACGAGCTCGAGGCAGTGTCCCCCGTGCCGGGCGTCGCCGACGTCTGCGGATCGGCGCCCGGAGCGGCGACGCAGCCGGCCGTACCGAGCAGGGCTGCCACCGCGCATGCGGCCCACCACCGCCCGCGAATCCTCGCACGCGTGTTCATCGACGTCACAACAGTCCCCTTAACTGCTAGCGGTCAACACCGTCGAGCTCCATCGCTCACGATGACGGCCGATACGGCATCGTAGGAACCGCGACGCCTCCGATCCGGCGGCTTTCAGTATTTCCTGCGCATGCCGGAGTCGCGCCCGCACCGGGCGTTCAGCACCGGGCGTTCAGCACCGGGCGTTCAGCACCGGGCGTTCACCACCGGGCGTTCAGTGCTCGGCGTGCGCGCGCCACAGCCGCATCCCGTCGAGGCTGCCGCGCAGCGCGGGCCAGATCGTGCGCCCCGGGCGGACGAACTGCCGCCTGCCGCCCTGCAGCAGGATCCGGTACGAGGCCCGGGGTGTGCGTCGCATCCAGCGCAGGCCGTCGTCGCGGGACAAGAACTTCGCCGCGTACAGCAGCCGGTTGCGCGTGTTGTAGTAGTAGTAGACGGGCGACTTCGCCCGGCTCTCGCCCTCGGTGCGGTGCGTGATCCCCTCATCGTGCACGGCGAAGAGCGAGGGATCCGAACGGACGGAGCCCCCCGCCATGACGACCCGACGGGAAAGATCGACGTCTTCCCAGTACAGGAAGTAGTCCTCGTCGAAGCCGCCGAGCCGCTGCCACAGCTCGGAGCTCACCATGAAGCATGCCCCGCTCACCCAGGTGTGGATCTGCGCGGGGTCGGCGCCGGCGGGTCGGCGCCGGGCCGATCGCATCTCGCCGAGCTCGAGGTGCAGATCGACCTCTGCGCAGTAGAGCGTGCCGTCCGGGCGCAGCACGACGGGCGCGAGCTGCAGCATCGGGTCGGCGCGCACCTGCTCGTGCAATCCGCGGATCGTCTCCTCGCTCAGCCACGCGTCGGGATTGAGCAGCAGCAGCTCCGTGGCGCCGCGCTCGATCGCGTGTGCGGCCGCCCGGTTGTTGCCGCCGCCGAACCCCTCGTTCGTGTCCAGCGCGAGCAGCGTCCAGCCGCGCCGCGCGCAGACGGCGCGCGCGGCGGCGCGCTCCTCCGCCGTGCTGAAGTTGTCCACGACGACGACCTGGCCGGGGAAGCGATCGCCCAGGGAACGCTGGAGGTTCTCCTCGACGACGGCGTGCGAGCCGTAGTTCACCACGAGCACCGCGAGGCCGGTGAGCGGATCCGAGGGCGTCTGCACGGCTCAGCCCCGTCGGCGACGGATCGCGATGCGATAGGCGGTCAGGTGGCGGCGGCCCGTCTCGCCCCACTCGCGGCGACCGAGATCGGGCCGGCCCTGCTGGGCGGCCGTCTCGGCCAGCGCGCGTTCCAGATCCGAGGGCTGCAGCTCCCCGGCGAAGCGGATGACCCACGCGGAGCCGACCTCGTCGGCCAGCGCTCGGTTGAAGGCGTTGTCGGGCACGAGCACGGCCCGGTCCAGGGACAGGGCGGCGAGCACGCTGCCCGAGTTGTGCATCTCGGGGTAGGGGAGCACGACCACCTGTGCCTCGCCGGCCTCGCGCACCAGCTCGGCGTCGTCGACGAAGTCGAGCGCCAATCCGACTCGGGGGTCGTCGCCCGCGGCCGACCGCAGCGACTGCGCGAGCTCGGCCGACGACGGGCTGCCCACGATGCGCAACGAGGCGGTCGGGTCGGCGAGGCGCCGGAACACGCGCAGCAGGCCCTCGACGTTCTTGTAGCGCCGCACCTTACCGAAGAACAGGAGACGGCCGCGCGCCGGGGCGGCCTGCGGGAACCGCGCGAACCAGTCGCGGTAGTGCCCGTGCTCGATGAGCATGGTCGCGGCCTCCGGCGGCACGGGGGTGAACTCGTTGAGCAGGATGCGCATGCGCGTCAGCCGGTCGGTCCAGGCGAGCAGCAGCCGCTCGATCCGCCCGATCCCGCTCGGCAGTTCGATGTTGTGCACGGTGCGCACGATCGGGATCCCCTGGACGGACGCCCGCGCCAGGAACAGCGCGTACAGCGACGTCCGGGCGAGCGTCGAGAGCCTGCCGCGCCGCTCGATCAGGGCCTCGGGCCAGTGCGCGTGGAACACGTCGTAGCGCCCCAGCAGCGCGGTGCGCCAGGAGAACCCGCGCACGGCGACGCCCGGGGTCGCCGCGAGGCGGTCGTGGAGCTGGACGATGTAGGGATTCGTGCGGGGCCCCGGGCCGATGTACGACTGCAGCACGCGCACCGGACTCCCCCTGGGTACTCTTCGCTGAGCCACGCTACTCCCTGCCGGACGATCCGTATACTGTCTCGATGACGCCGATGCGGGAGCCCCTGGGTCCCTGGCACGAGGACTGGTGATGACATGAGGATACTCGTTTGCGCGGCCTACGTCCCGTATCCGCCCAAGGGCGGCGGCCGGGCCGACATCTGGCGGCGGATCGAGGCCCTCGTGCGACTGGGCCACTCCGTCATGCTGCTGCACCAGTACGACACGGTCGGAAGCATGGCGCCCGGGGCCTCCGACTTCGAGGAGATGGACCGCGTCCTGACCTCGCGCTTCTCCTACCCCATCAAGCGCAGCAGGATCCGCACCCTGCGGCAGCTGCTGATGATGGCGCGGCTTCCCTGGCACGCCGCCAAGGCCGTCCCGTCCGGCGACGACCGCGAGGCCGCGCACGAGGCCATCCGCCGATTCGGGCCCGAGCTGGTCTGGCTCGACGGCCCCTGGCCGGGCGAGACCGCCCGGCGCACCGCCGAGCGGTTCGGCATTCCGATGGTGTATCGCTCCCACAACGTCGAGCACCAGTATCTCGGCCGGCAGGCCGCGGTATCGCCGAGCCTGCGCAACCGTGTCGCGTGGCGACTCGCCAGCGTCGGGGTGCGGCGCTACGAGACGGGGCTCATGCGCGAGGCCGACCTCGTGGCCGACATCTCCCTGGCCGATCTCGAGTACTGGCGCGGCCGGGGCATCCGGTCGCTCGCCTGGTTGCCGCCGCTGCCCGAGCTCGCGCTGGCCCCCCGCCCCGCGGAGACCGCGCCGAGCGACATCCTCTTCGTGGGCGGGCTCAGCCTGCCGAACAACGTCACCGGGGTGAGGTGGCTGATCGCCGAGGTGCTCCCGCTGCTGCACCGCGTTCGACCGGAACTGACGCTGACCGTCGTCGGATCCTCCCCGAAAGGGGCGCTGCGCGCCGAACTCGAGAACCATCCTGCGGTCCGGCCGCACTTCGACGTGCCGTCCGTGAACCCTCACCTCTTCGGTGCGCGGGTACTGGTGAACCCGGTCTCCGTGGGCAGCGGCGTGCAGCTGAAGATGCTCGACATGCTCATGACCGACGCCCCGATCGTGACCCGGAGCCAGGGCGTGCGGGGCCTGCCGAGCGACTTCGCCGCGCTCTGCGAGGTCGCCGACACCGCGGAGGGCTTCGCCGCCGCGATCCTGGCCCGTCTCGACGATCCCGAGGTCGATCTCGACGCCCGCGACCGGGTGCGGCAGCAGTTCGAGGTGACGGCGGTGGCGGACTGCCTCGCGGCCGTCGCGCAGCGGGCCGGCGAGTAGCCGGCGCACCCGGAGCGGTGCTCAGGGTCGGGCCCGGCGCGGCCGCCGCCACCGGGGGGCCAGCCGGGACCCGTCGATCGTGCAGGTGCCACCCTGGTGCCGAGGCGGTACGAGTCTTCGATGACCCTGCGTGAGTTCGTTCAACGGTCGCGTCTCACGGGCCCGAGGAGTGAGCTGGTGGCATGCCTGCTGCTCGACAGAACTCGGCGTTGTTCGGCTCGGCTCTGTCGAAGCTGGGGAGAACCGCGATGACGTTGTCCGTGCGCAAGCAGGGAACCAGTTGCTCCGCCGGCTGTGGCGCGTTCATGACGTTCACCGCCCAGACTGCGGCACACAGTTCGATGCTGGCCGCAGCTCGATCGTTCGGGGTGCGTATCTCGACGGTCTCGCCGGTTGCTTCGGCCGTCATCGTGTCAGGGATGCCGACTTGAGAGTAGTCGGAAGTCAGATCGTTTTCGGCGTAGCAGTAGGCAGAGCGATCCTGGAGTTTCTGGCTCGCAAACAGCGCTACTGCGCCGCCCGTGGTTGCCATGAGCAGTGTGCTTCCAGCGGTGATCGCGGCGATTCGCCGATTTCGGGTGCGCTTGCGGCGGAGGGAACTGATCTCACGTTCGACGCGGACATTCATTCTTGCGCCTGGATCAGCCGGGATTGCAGGGAAGATCTCATTCATGGTTCTGTTGCTCCTCACGTCATGCTGGTGCGACCACGGATTGGACGTGTCGCCTCAACCGAAATAGGCGGTTGCGCACGGATCCGTGTGTGAGATCGAGTCGAGCTGCAGCTTCCTTGTAGGCGAAACCTTCGATCATGCACATTCGGAAGAGCTCCTGATCGATGGGATCTGCACTCTCTAGGAGGCGTGCGACTTTGTCGAGGATCATGCGCTGCGCAATCTGTTCCTCGAGTGGCAACTGTTGGCTGGCGGGTTCATCGATGTCGTCCATCGGAACGGTGGCACGACTATTCAGCGAACGGCGACGGTTCCAACTGAGATTCCGCGCTGTCACCAATAGCCAGGGGAGTGCGGACAGGCCATGGATGACGATGGAATGACGCTTCTTCCACAGCGCTACGAATGAGTCAGCAGCGACTTCCTCGGCATCGAGATCTGAGCGCAGGAGCGAGCGCGAGTACCAATAGACAGGTGTGCGATGCCGCTCGTAGAGCCTTCTGAAGGCTGATTCGTCGTTGCGGCAAAGCCGGTCGAACAGGACGACATCTGAGTGGCGCTCAGCCATGGACGCGGGTGGTATCGGCGCCTCGAGCATGCGTCACCTGCTTTCTCGAATCATTCGGAAGATGTTCACTCACTCATAGATGTGTGGAGAGTGCGAAAGTGTCTCAACGGGCGTGATCGCGGCCGGACTCCTGAGGTTTCTGCGGAATGTGGTGAGAGGGAATTGTGTCTCAAATCTCCGTGTGTATCCGGCGTGTCATGGTTCAGCACTTGAGCTATGTGCATTCTGGGTGTGTATTTGTGTATGAAGTGTATTCGCTCTTTTTTGTTTATGTATCGGAGAAGAAGATGCACAAGTACTCTGTAGCGCGCCTATCGATTTTGATGCTCGCGATCGGTGCGGCGCTTGCGCTCTCGTCGGTGACACCGACCCTGGCCGTAGTGGGCGACTCGGACGAGGAAATCGAGGCTTCGCGTCGGGTCGACAAGGCTATGCCGATCCCTGAAGCGGGGGAGTCTTGCTGGTATGACATCAGCCTCGACGAAGGACTCTGCGTGCCGACGGGAGAGGACCTCATCGCTGCAGTCGCCGAGGAGACAGGTGCTCGAATCATGATCCCTGACGGAGAGTGGATTGGAGGCCGTGCAGCTGACGCTGACAAGTCGACTGCTGGTCTGGTGGCTCCGCTCGCTTCTTATGCGGTGTCGACCATCTACGATGGTGCGAGTTACGGGAGCAGTTCGTACACCATGGCCGTCGGCCGGTCGGCGACCTGTTCAGGTGGGTACGCCTACGGATACGCGTCACTTTCTGCGATCGGTTGGGACAACAAGGCATCGTCGTACCGAAGCTTCGGCACTTGCAAGACAAAGCTCTGGGAGAATACCGATTACGCTGGTTCCAGCCACGGCTACTACGTCAATGCAACGAGCCTCGGGGCTATGAACAACAAGGCATCCTCGTGGAGGGTCGCGCAATAGACGAGTTGATTCCAGAGGACGTCTCGCGATGAAATCCCGCACCTGGAAGCCGATCTCGCGCCGCTTGGCTCGAGTGTCAGCTGCGTCGCCCTGGGCGCCGTTCGCATCGATGATCCGGCTTTCGCTTGCTGACCGTCGTTTGGGGGTGAGTTTCCCGGGTCGCCGCCTGAGCCGCGACCGGGTGCGGCAGCAGTTCGAGGTGACGGCGGTGGCGGACTGCCTCGCGGCCGTCGCACGGCGGGCCGGCGAGTAGCCTGCGCACCCGGAGCGGTGCTCAGGGTCGGGCCCGGCGCGGCCGCCGCCACCGGGGGGCCAGCCGGGACCCGTCGATCGTCTCGATCCCGCCGGCGGCGTTCAGTGTGTGCACCCGCGAGCCGGGCCAGCCGCTTCCCGGCGCGTACCGGGCGATGATCCGCTGTTCGAACGCGTCGTCGTCGAGTCGTGTGATCTCGGCGACGCTCATCGCCGCGCCGTAGCCGCGCCTGCCGTCCTGCACCGGACGCAGAAGCCTCCCGTCGCGCAGTTCGACCCGGCCCGCCGGGCGCGCGCTGGCGATGTCGACGAGCACCGGGTTGCCGGCGTGCGCGGACCAGGGCCCGCGCAGATCGGGGGCGGACCACAGGAACAGGCTGTCCGAGAGCGAACCGCCGAGGCTGACGGTCGCGGTCATCCACCATCGGCCGTCGTGCGCGAACACCGTGGCGTCACTCGCCACGACGCCGTCGACCAGCACGGAGTGCAGTTCCCAGCCGCGGGGGAAGTCGGTCGCCCGGTACAGCTCGATCCTGCGCGCCCCCGAGGTCTCGGGAATCATCCACACCTCGCCGTCGTGGGCGACGACGAACGGGTACGACAGGTGGACGTCGTGCCGCAGGACCGTCGCGAAGGGGCCGGCGGGTCCGCCCGGCCCCCAGGGGGCGACCGAGATCACCCCCTTGCCGACGCGGTGGTCGAAGTCCTCGACGAAGAGGTAGGTGCGCCCGTGGTGCTCGAACGGGAAGGGATCTGCATAGAAGCGGGAACCGTCGTCGGCGACCTCCGACCATCCGGCACCCGACAGCCGTCCGGTCGACAGCGCGTCGGTGTCGGCGGTGGCGTCGAACACGCGCCAGCCCACTCGCCAGTGGGGAGCGCGGAACCCGATCCGATAGGCGAGGCGCACCGCCGCGCCGAGCACCCGGCGCACCGCGAGCGCGGAGTATGCCCGCGGGGCTGGTTCGGGAACCGCCGTGCCGGTGCCGCCGGTGTCCGTCGGGTCGGGATCGGGGGCCGAGCACCGGCGACCAGCCACGGCACCGACCACGAGCGTCGCGGTGCCCGCGCCCACGTCGGCGAGCGCGGTGGCGAGCAGGCCGGGCACCTCGCTGCCCGGCCGCCCCACGGCCCGCACGCGCCCGTCGCCGTCGACGACGCTGACGATAGGCAGGCGGCCGGCGCGCAGCGCGTCGGCCGCCGCCCGCTCGCCGGGTCGGCCGTCGTAGCGCACCGACCAGTGCCCCGGGCCGGGAGATCGGGTCAGATCGAGCACGATGTCCGGTGCCACCGCGCCGGATCCCGCCTGCGGCGAGGAGTCTCGCAGGCGACCCCGGGCCAGCCCTTCCGGTTTCAGCCGGTGCAGCATCCGCTCGAGGCGCAGCAGTCGCTGCAGGCGCCGGTGCGCGGCCGATCGCGGCTCGTCCGTCAGCCGCACGCTCACCTCGCAGCCGGGCAACGAGCGCAGTCGCTCGACGAGGTCTTCGTGCCACCGCCGGTGCAGGTCCCTGCCCACGCGCACTTCGATTCTCACGCTGCATCTCCCGTGATCGACATGAACGGTGCTGACTATACTCGTGCATACTCGGCTCATCGCCGAGTCCATGCCGCCGGGCCCCGTGCGCGGCGGTCGAGCTGCATCGGGGCTGATGTGCATGGAGGAACGGTCGGAACGCCGCTACGGCGCCGCGCTCGATCACCTGCGGGCCGCGCAGAAGCCGTCGGCCGGAACGCCGCTCTACTCGCGGCTCGTCAACCGCCCGCTCGGCCGGCGGTTCGCCGCGGCCGCCTATGTGCTGGGGGCGACCCCCGACGGGGTCACGCTGGTCAGTGCCGTCTGCACCTTCAGCGGCATCGCGCTCATCGCGCTGGTGCCGCCGGTCTGGTGGCTGGGCGTGCTCGTGAGTGCGCTCCTCATCCTGGGCTACGCGCTCGACTCGGCCGACGGACAGCTCGCGCGGCTGCGCGGCGGGGGCAGCGTGCAGGGCGAGTGGCTCGATCACACCGTCGACGCGGCGAAGGTGCTCACGATCCACGCCGCGATCCTGATCTCCGTCTTCCGCTTCTTCGAGCTGCCGGCCGGGTGGCTGCTGATCCCGCTGGCCTATCTCGTCGTGGACAGCCTGCTCTTCTTCGGCATGATGGAGCGGGATCTGCTGCTGGCCCGAGCTGCGGGCGGCCGTGCGCCCGCGTCGGAGGCGTCCACGGGCGTGCTGCGCGCGATCCTCATCCTCCCCTCCGACTACGGCCTGTTCTGCCTGCTCTTCCTGCTTCTGGGCGCCCCGCTGCTCTACTTCGGCGTCTACGCCCTGATGCTCGTCTGCAACACGATCTTCCTGCTACTGGCCCTCGTCAAGTGGTACCGGCAGCTGGGCGCGCATGGACGGTGACGGGCCGCTCGGCGCGTCGCGCACACTCGATACCTCGGGGAGGGGACTCATGGGACTCGCGCAAACGGCCTTCGAGGTCAAGAGCCGCACGGTGCGGCGGCGGTCCGGGCGCTTCTTCGACGAGCTGCTGCGCGCCGAGCGCCTCCCGAGGGAGCGGATCGTCGAGCTGCAGGCGGAACGCGCAGCGCGGATCGCCCGGTTCGCCGCGGCGCACACCGACTACTACGCGCGGACCTTCGCCGAGTGCGGGGCGAACCTCGCGCGTCTCGAGGATCCGGAGCAGTGGCAGCGCCTCCCCGTCGTCGAGCGCGCGATGGTGAAGGAGCACCGGTCGGAGTTCGTGTCGTCCGAGTCCACCCGGCGCACGGCCCGCGAGGCCAAGACCGGCGGCAGTAGCGGCGAGCCCCTGCGGCTGCAGCAGGACGCCCGTGTGCCGACGCTCGCGCACGCGTGGCGCATGTATCGCTGGTGGGGCGTTGAACCCTGGGACAATCTCGCCCGTGTGGGCCGATGGGGCTTCGGGGTCGCCGACACGCTCAGGACCGCCGTGACGTGGTGGCCGTCCAGGCAGATCTATCTCGACGCGCAGCTCTTCGACCGCACGACGATGCGCGCCTTCCACCGGGCCATCGTGCGCACCCGCCCGGCGCTCATCGAGGGCTACGTCGGTGCGATGCTCGAGTTCGCCGACTTCCTCGAGGCGGAGGGGCTGACCATCCCGACGCCGCGCGCGATCGCCACCACGGCGGCGCCCCTGACGGAGAACGCGCGGCACCGACTCGAGACGGTCACGGGCGCGCCGGTGTACGACGAGTACCGCGGCTCGGAGATCAACTGGATGGCGGCCGAGTGCCGGGAGCGCTCGGGCCTGCACGTGTTCGCCGATACGCGGCGCATCGAGATCCTCGGGCCGGGCGGCGAGCCGGTCCCACCGGGGGTGGTCGGCGACATCGTGGTCACCGACCTGCTCAATCGGGTCTTCCCCATGATCCGCTACCGGGTCGGCGACCGCGGCCGCTTCGTCGAGGGGGAGTGCCCCTGCGGCGTGACGCTGCCGATGATCGCGCAGCCGGAGGGGCGCACCACGGACATCGTGCGCCTGCCCAGCGGGCGGCTCATCAACCACGGTCTCATGGCGATGTTCGCGGATCACCCCGAGGCCGTGCGGGTCTTCCAGATCGTCCAGGCCGCCGATTACTCGCTCCGCATCAGGATCGTGCGCGGCGACGACCCCCGTGGTGAGGAGCACATCGAGCGCGCCGTCGCCAAGGTGCGCCGGCGGATCGACGACGAGGTGCCGATCGCCGTCGAGTACGTCGACCATCTGCCGCAGACCGGGGGCAAGACCAAGTACCTGATCAGTGAGATCACCGCCGGGCAGGCAGCGGAATAGGGCGCGGGAGGCGCGGCTGCGCCGCTCCGCGGCTGCGCCGTGAGCGTACGCGACCGTCCGCGTCGGCGGCCCGCGGTATCCTCCGTGACATGAGCATGAGCGGCGGCATGAGCGGGCGCGGCTCCCGCGTGTCGTCGGGAGACGCCGAGCGGCAGCGCGAGATCAACAGCGAGGCGCCCGTCGTCGCCGATCTGGGTCGCCGCATCGCCGCGCTGTTCCGCCCCTACCGGGGCCAGCTGGCGGTGATCATCGTCATGGTGCTGATCTCCGCGGCGCTCGGGATCCTGCCGCCGCTCCTCACCCAGCGGGTGTTCGACGACGGGCTGTTCCCGCCGGTGGGCGGCCCGGATCTTCCAGTGCTCGCGTGGCTCGTCGCCGCGATGATCGCGGTCTTCGTGGTGTCCTCGGGGCTCGGCATCGTGCAGACGCTCGTCACGGCGCGCGTGGGCAATCGCGTGATGGGCGACCTCCGGGTGCGGCTCTTCGCGCACCTGCAGTCGATGGAGCTCGGCTTCTTCACCCGCACCCAGACGGGCGTGATCCAGTCCCGGCTGCAGAACGACGTGGGCGGTGTCGCCAACGTGCTCACCAACACGGTCTCGAACGTCATCGGCAACACGGTCACCGTGATCGCGGCCGGCGTGGCGATGCTGCTGCTCAGCTGGCAGCTCACCATCGTCGCGCTCGTGCTCATGCCCGTGCTCGTGCTCGCCCAGCGGCGGGTGGGGCAGGTGCGCGCGAGAATCGCCGGTCGCACGCAGGAGTCGCTGTCGGAGATGACCGCGATCACGCAGGAGGCGCTCTCGGTGTCGGGCGTGCTGCTCGCCAAGACCTACTCGCGGCAGCGTGACGAGACCGAGCGCTACGCGGCGGAGAACCGCACCCAGATCGACCTGCAGGTGCGCCAGACGATGAGCGGCCAGGTGTTCTTCGCCCTCGTGCAGGTGTTCCTCTCTGCGGTGCCCGCGATCGTGTACCTGGTGTCGGGGTGGATCATGGCCCGCGCCCTCGGCGAGGGCTTCGACCCCGGCATCACGGCGGGCACGATCGTCGCGTTCACCACCGTGCAGTCCCGGCTGCTGTTCCCGCTCCTGGCCCTCATGCGCATCGCCCTCGACCTGCAGACGTCGCGGGCGCTCTTCGCGCGCATCTTCGAGTACCTCGATCTCGAACCGGCGATCGTCGACGCCCCCGACGCGCGGGAGCCGTCCGACGAGCCGGGACGGGCCGGGCGCGTGGAGTTCGACGACGTGAGCTTCCACTACCCCGACGCCGCGTCGCCGCGGCCGGCGGCGGTGCGGCGGGCGGAAGACGGCGATGCGGATTCCGCGGACGGCGGCGACGCCCGCGACCCGGACGACGCCTCCCGCGCCCCGGATGGCGGCGATCCCCTCGCCGCGGGCGGCGCCCGGGCGACGATCGATCGGGTCTCGTTCCACGTGCGTCCCGGGGAGTTCGTCGCCTTCGTCGGGGCCTCCGGATCGGGGAAGACCACGATCGGCTCGCTGATCCCGCGCCTGTACGACGCGACCTCCGGCTCGGTGCGCTACGCCGGGGACGATGTGCGCGAGCTGCGGCAGGAGGCGCTCATGGACCGCATCGGCGTCGTCACGCAGGAGCCCTACCTGTTCCACGCCACCATCGCCGCGAATCTGCGCTACGCCAAGCCGGCGGCGACGCAGGAGGAGCTGGAGGCCGCGGCGCGGCTCGCGAACATCCACGACACGATCCAGGGCTTCGCCGAGGGCTACGAGACCGTGGTCGGCGAGCGCGGCTACCGGCTCTCGGGCGGCGAGAAGCAGCGCATCGCCATCGCGCGCGTGCTGCTCAAGAACCCCCGGGTGCTCGTGCTCGACGAGGCGACGAGCGCGCTCGACACCGTGAACGAGCGCGCGGTGCAACGCGCGCTGGACGACGCGCGCAGCGGCCGCACGACGATCGCCATCGCGCACCGACTGTCGACCGTGGTGGATGCCGACCGCATTTACGTGGTGGGGGCCGGGCGCATTCTCGAGCAGGGCACGCACGCCGAGCTGCTCGAGCGCGGCGGAGCCTACGCCGAGCTCTACGCGCAGCAGAGCTGAGCCGCCGGGACCGCTCATCCCGCGCCCGGGCGACCAACGCGCCCGCGCCGCGTCGGGCCCCGGGTCAGCAGTCCGAGCAGTCGCTCCATCGGCCCCCGCCCGAGCAGCGCGGCCCAGAGCGAGCAGCCGAGCAGGGCGCCGAGCGTCATGGGCCAGAACGGGTCGAGGGCCCGGAAATCGAACCAGGGATCGAGTGCCGGATCGCGCGCTGTGCCGACCGCGATCCACACCGCCCAGATGAGGATGTGCGCGACGTATGCCGTGAGCGGCATGGAGCCGAGGGCGCGCAGGGGCCAGAGCAGCAGCCGCAGCGGGGTCGCCCCGATGAGCGCGCACGCACCGATCACGGCCAGGGCGAAGCCGCCGGATCCGACCGCCTCGCCGACTCCCGAGGCGTGCGGTGCGTCCTGCAGAACGGCGATGAGCCAGGGCCCGGACCCGGCCGGGGCCTCGAGCGCTCCGCTCCGCACCGCCCGGGCGCCGATCGGCCCGACGATCCCGTACCCGAGACCGGCGAGCGCCGCCCCCGAGACGAGCAGCGCCCAGGCGCGACGGGGCGAGGTCAGCAGCACACGGCCGGCACCGATCCCGGCGGCGATGAACGCCGCCCAGAGCAGGAACGGGTAGTTCCAGCCGAAGAGTCGCAGCGTCTCTTCGATCGCCGCTCCGTCGGGGCGCTCCGCGAGCGCCCGGTCGATCGCGGCGACCGCGACAGGCATCGACACCGCGAGGAGCGCAGCGAGCGCGAACAGGCCCGAGGTCGGCAGGCGCAGCAGGGGGATGCCGATCAGGAAGAGGACCCCGTAGGCGGGCAGGATCACGTACACGGGCACGTCGAGGTCGTCGAGGGTGATGCCGAGCAGCCAGATGAGCGCGGCGCGGAGCGCGAGCTGCGTGCGCAGCCCCCACCAGCGCCCGGGTCCCGAGCGGCTGCGTCTGCGCGCCGCAGCCGCAGCGATCGCCAGGGACACGCCGGCGAGGGTGGCGAACAAGATCGATGAGCGCCCGGACACGAGGCCGGACCAGGTCTCCGGGCGCCCCCAGACCAGCGGTGCGATCACGGCCAGGTGCGCCGCGTACATGCCGATGACCGCGAGGCCCCGTGCCAGGTCGATGCCGGGCAGGCGCGCGGGCGGCTCGAGAGCGGCGAAGTTGGCGCGCAGGCGCTCGAGCGGCGTGCGCCCGGGCTCGGCGCGCCGCTCCGGCGACGCCGAGGGGCGCGCTGCGGGCGGATTTCCGCGCTTCTCGGGCTTCCCGGGAGTATCGGGATTCTCGGGCTCCTCGGCCACGGCGCCACCCCCTCTCGCTCCCGCCTCGACCCTCGCGCACGCGGCTGTGAGGCCGCCGCATGCGAAGAACCTTCGGCGCGAGCGGTTCGTCGCGGGCCGGATCCGCGGTTCCTGCGCAGTCCGGGCCGTGTCGCTGCACAGCATTCGGGTGGGATACTGGTCGGGTGCGTCTCATCACCCAGTCCAGCAAGCTCGCTGGCGTTCGCTACGACGTGCGCGGTCCGATCCTGCAGGAGGCCGAGCGCCTCGAACGGTCCGGGCACGAGATCCTGCGTCTCAACATCGGCAACCCCGCGGTCTTCGGCTTCGACGCGCCGCCCGAGCTCGTCGAGGCCGTGCACGCCGCCCTGCCGCGCGCCCAGGGATACAGCGATTCGCGCGGCATCGCGCCCGCGCGCGAGGCGGTCGCGGAGCACTACACGCGCATCGGCGTGCCGGGCATCGGGCCCGACGACGTGCTGATCGGCAACGGCGTGAGCGAGCTCATCTCCTTGGTGCTGCAGGCGCTCATCAGCCCGGGCGACGAGATCCTGATCCCCTCGCCCGACTATCCGCTGTGGACCGCCCAGGCGACGCTCGCCGGCGGGCACGCCGTGCACTACCCGTGCGACGAGCAGAACGGCTGGATGCCCGACCTCGACGCCATCGAGCGGCTCGTGACCGAGCGCACGAAGGGTATCGTGCTGATCAACCCGAACAACCCGACGGGCGCCGTCTACTCCGCCGAGCTGGTGCGCGGATTCGCCGCGCTGGCCGAGCGGCACGGGCTCGTGCTCATGGCCGACGAGATCTACGACCACATCCTCTACGACGGTGCGCAGCACGAGCACGCCGCGCTGCACGCGCGAGAGACGCTGTGCCTCACCTTCAGCGGTCTGTCTAAGATCCAGCGGGTGGCCGGGTACCGCGCCGGATGGGTCGTCGCCTCAGGCGGTCGCGAGCGGGCGGGCGACTTCCTCGAGGGGCTGACGCTGCTCGCGAACATGCGCATGTGCGCCAACGTGCCGGCGCAGCACGCGATCCCCGTGGCGCTCTCGAGCGCGTCGGACTGGTCGGGCATCGCCGAGCTGTGCGCGCCGGGCGGCCGATTCCGCGATCAGCGCGATGTCGCCCACCGCCTGCTGACCGAGATCCCGGGCGTCACCTGCGAGCTGCCGGGCGGTGCGATGTACCTGTTCCCGCGGCTCGATCCCGATCGCTACGACATCCACGACGACCAGCACTTCGTGATCGAACTCATGCGCGCGACGCGCGTGATGATCACGAACGGGCGCGGCTTCAACCTGCCGACCCCCGACCACGTGCGCTTCGTCACCCTGCCGAGCGCCGAGGTGCTGACCGAGGCGATCGGTCGCATCGCCGAGTACCTCGACACGGTCAGGATCGACTGATGCCGATCAGGATCCTCGCGGTCGGGAAGAAGCACGAGAGCTGGGTCGCCGACGGCATCGGGCGCTACGAGAAGCGGCTGCGCAAGCCGTTCGACGCGAGCTGGCAGTTGCTGCCGCACTCGTCTCGCGAGGGCGACGCGGCGCGGGCCGAGGAGTCGGAGCGGATTCTGGCGAAGCTGGATCGCGGTGCGTTCGTGGTGCTGCTCGACGAGCGCGGTCAGGGCGTCGATTCCCCCGCGCTGGCGCGCACGCTGCGGGGCGCGTTCGACTCCGGCCGCACGGTGACGGTGGTGATCGGGGGCGCGTACGGGGTCGAGGATCGCGTGCGCGAGCGCGCCGACTTCGTGTGGAGCCTGTCGCAGCTCGTCTTCCCGCATCAGCTCGTGCGCCTGATCCTCGCCGAGCAGCTGTACCGGGCGCAGGAGATCAGCGCGGGGCGCCCGTACCACCACGTGTAGCGCGGCGTCGCGGGGCATTGCGGTCGGGCTCGGGCGACGACCGCGCGCCGCCGGTCGTGCAGGAGATCGTCGACGGAGCGGGCGTATCCCGCGGAAGCATCCGAATAGCGGAGGATCTCCTGCGCGAGTGGGGCGATGAGGGCCGGCGCCGCCGGAACCGTCAGTGTCAGTGGTCCCTCGTAGGGTGTCGGCATGAACCCGTTCCGGCTCTCCACCCGCCTGCACCCGGCACCGCGCCCGGTGCGGCAGGAGGCTGTCGAGAGCGAGGCCGTCGCGGTGCCGTGGCGCGTGGTGCGGCGCTCCGAGTCGGGGGTGATCGAGGTGGAGCACCGGGGCCCCGAGCCGCTGTACTCCGTGCGGTTTGCGATGGCGGGCAGCGGCATGCTGGGGCTGTCGCTGCCGCGCACCGTGCTGCCGGGCGAGCGCATCCGCGTCGTGGTGCGGGGCGCCTTCGCGGATCGCGACGCCCGGTCTGCCGCGGCGTCGGCCGACACGATGCTGGTGATGCGCTGGTTCCAGCCCGATGGAACGGAGCTGCTGTGGCCGATCGCACTCTGAATCGGGGAACATCCGGGGCCCCGGCGGTGTTGACATCAGTGCCGGCCGGGCTCCGCATTCGGCGTGCGGCGGCTCCGCGTGGACCTCCGCGGGATCGCTCGAGGGGCGGCACTGCGCGACACGCCGGGGAGGGGCTGTGAGGCAAAATTCTTTCCGGCCGCAGGCCTTGTGGATAACCGCCTCGGAGGGGCGGAACCGCGCCGAAAGTTCTCCCCAGTCCGCGCTGCGGAGCCGTGGAATTCAGGTGGAAAACTACAGTGATGTAACTACATCATGTTGTGGTCGAGTGTGGTGTGGTTCACTAGATGTAGTGCCTCGAGCGAGGCGTGTGAGTTTTTCGAGGAGGGGCGTGGAATGGCCATCACGGTATACACCAAGCCGTCGTGCGTGCAGTGCAACATGACGTATCGCGAGCTCGACAAGCAGGGGATCGAGTACGACGTGCTCGACGTCTCCGCAGACGAGACCGCGCTCGAGACGGTCAAGGAGCTCGGCTACCTGCAGGCTCCGGTCGTGGTGACGGATGACGAGCACTGGTCTGGCTTCCGCCCCGACAAGATCTCGGAGCTCGCCGGCCGCCTCGCCTAGGCCGCAGCCGTACGCAGGATCGTGGACCGCCCGAGGCAGCCGGAGGATCGACACCGGCGCGCCGAGGGCGTTTCAGCAGTTCGGGATCGCAGTGGGGGTGACGCGCGTGGCAGACCTGGTGTACTTCTCCAGCGTCTCGGGCAACACGCACCGCTTCGTCGAGAAGCTCGGCCGCCCCGCCCAGCGGATTCCGCTCCGATCCCGAGACGAGCCGCTCGTCGTCACCGAGCCGTTCGTGCTGCTCGTGCCCACCTACGGCGGCGGCCCCGAGACTCGGGCCGTGCCCAAGCAGGTCATCCGGTTCCTCAACGACGAGCGCAACCGCAGGCACCTGCGCGGGGTGATCGCCGCGGGCAATACGAACTTCGGTGAGGCCTACGGCATCGCGGGGGACATCATCGCACGCAAGTGCCAGGTGCCCTTCCTCTATCGATTCGAACTCTTTGGTACCCCGGACGACGTCACCGCCGTCCAAGAAGGATTGGAACAGTTTTGGTCTCAGCAGGAACAACCGCAGGCGCGGCGAGCGCAGTGATGGAGCCGGGGCTCGAGTCGTCCAAGATCAGCGACATGGACTACCACGCGCTGAACGCGATGCTCAATCTCTACGACGCCGACGGCCGCATCCAGTTCGAGAGGGATCGCGAGGCGGCTCGGCAGTACTTCCTGCAGCACGTCAATCAGAACATGGTGTTCTTCCACAACTTCGAAGAGCGCATGCGGTATCTGATCGACAACGACTACTACGAGAAGGGACTGCTCGACGAGTACCCGCTCGAGTTTATCGAGAGCCTCACCAACGAGGCCTACGCGATGAAGTTCCGCTTCCCCACCTTCCTCGGGGCGTTCAAGTTCTTCACCTCGTACGCGCTCAAGACCTTCGACGGCAAGCGCTACCTCGAGCGGTTCGAGGATCGTGTCGTGATGGTGGCGCTCGGCCTCGCCGAGGGCGACCAGGAGCTGGCCCGCGGGCTGGTGCGCGAGATCGTCTCGGGTCGCTTCCAGCCCGCCACGCCCACGTTCCTCAACCTCGGCAAGGCGCAGCGCGGCGAGCTCGTCTCGTGCTTCCTGCTGCGCATCGAGGACAACATGGAGTCGATCTCGCGCGGCATCAACTCCTCGCTGCAGCTCTCCAAGCGCGGCGGCGGCGTGGCCCTCCTCCTCTCCAACATCCGGGAGTCGGGCGCCCCGATCAAGAAGATCGAGAACCAGTCGTCGGGCATCATCCCCGTCATGAAGCTCCTCGAGGACAGCTTCAGCTACGCCAACCAGCTCGGCGCGCGTCAGGGCGCCGGCGCGGTGTACCTGAGCGCGCATCACCCCGACATCATGAAGTTCCTCGACACCAAGCGCGAGAACGCGGACGAGAAGATCCGCATCAAGACCCTCTCGCTCGGCGTCGTCATCCCCGACATCACCTTCGAGCTCGCCAAGAAGGGCGAGGACATGTACCTGTTCTCGCCGTACGACGTCGAGCGCATCTACGGGGTCCCGTTCGGCGACATCTCGATCAGCGAGAAGTACCAGGAGATGGTCGACGACGCGCGCATCAAGAAGACCAAGATCAACGCGCGCCACTTCTTCCAGACCATCGCAGAGCTGCAGTTCGAGTCGGGCTACCCCTACATCGTGTTCGAGGACACGGTCAATCGTGCGAACCCCATCAAGGGCCGCATCAACATGTCGAACCTCTGCTCCGAGATCCTCCAGGTCAACACGCCCACGACGTACAACGAGGATCTGAGCTACGACCAGATCGGCAAGGACATCTCCTGCAACCTCGGGTCGATGAACATCGCGGCCGCGATGGACGGCGGAGACCTCGGGGGCACCGTCGAACTCGCGATCCGCGCGCTCACCTCGGTGAGCGATCAGAGCCACATCAGCTCGGTGCGCTCGATCGAGGACGGCAACGACCAGTCGCACGCCATCGGCCTCGGCCAGATGAACCTCCACGGGTACCTCGCCCGCGAGCACGTGCACTACGGCTCCGAAGAGGGCATCGACTTCACCAACATCTACTTCTACACGGTGCTCTTCCACGCGATCCGCGCCTCCAACCGCCTCGCGATCGAGCGCGGCAGCGTCTTCGGCGGCTTCGAGGACTCGAAGTACGCGTCGGGCGAGTTCTTCGACACGTACACCGAGCAGGCCTGGCAGCCGGAGACCGCGCGGGTGCGCGAGATGTTCGCGCGCGCGGGTGTCGAGATCCCGACGCAGGACGACTGGCGCGAGCTCAAGGCGAGCGTCATGGAGCACGGCATCTACAACCAGAACCTGCAGGCCGTGCCCCCGACCGGGTCGATCTCGTACATCAACAACTCGACCAGCTCGATCCACCCGATCGCCTCGAAGATCGAGATCCGCAAGGAGGGCAAGCTCGGGCGCGTCTACTACCCGGCGCCCTTCATGACGAACGAGAACCTGGAGTACTACCAGGACGCCTACGAGATCGGGCCCGAGAAGATCATCGACACCTACGCCGCGGCGACGCAGCACGTCGACCAGGGGCTGTCGCTCACGCTGTTCTTCAAGGACACCGCGACCACTCGCGACATCAACAGGGCGCAGATCTACGCGTGGCGCAAGGGGATCAAGACCATCTACTACATCCGTCTGCGCCAGCTCGCGCTCGAGGGCACCGACATGAGCGAGTGCGTCAGCTGCATGTTGTGATCCCGGTGATCCTGCGGGAGCTGGTGGCCGTCATCCTGCGGGAGCGGAGCGAGTCGCAGGATCCACACGCCGTTCATCCTGCGCGAAGTCGCAGGATCCACCCGCCGGTCATCCTGCGCGAAGTCGCAGGATCCACGATCATGAACGTAGACACTGCGACTCCCTCCGGTCGCGCAGCACGACGAGAACAATGAGGAACCGATGAACTTCAAGCTGGGGCACGCGGTGCAGGCGATCAACTGGAACCGCATCCAGGACGACAAGGATCTCGAGGTCTGGAACCGCCTGGTCAATAACTTCTGGCTGCCCGAGAAGGTGCCGCTGTCGAACGACGTGCAGTCGTGGGGCACGCTCACGGCCGAGGAGCAGCTCCTCACGATGCGCGTGTTCACCGGCCTGACCCTGCTCGACACCATCCAGGGCACGGTGGGCGCGGTGTCGCTGATCCCCGACGCGATCACCCCGCACGAGGAGGCCGTCTACACGAACATCGCGTTCATGGAGTCGGTGCACGCGAAGAGCTACTCGTCGATCTTCTCGACCCTGTGCTCGACGCAGGAGATCGACGACGCCTTCCGCTGGTCGATGGAGAACCCGAATCTGCAGAAGAAGGCGCAGATCATCGTCGACTACTACGAGGGCGACGACCCGCTGAAGCGCAAGGTGGCCTCGACCCTGCTCGAGTCGTTCCTCTTCTACTCGGGCTTCTACCTGCCCATGTACTGGTCGAGCCACGCCAAGCTCACCAACACGGCCGACCTCATCCGCCTCATCATCCGCGACGAGGCCGTGCACGGCTACTACATCGGCTACAAGTTCCAGAAGGCGCTCGAGAACGAGACCGAGGAGCGCCGCCAGGAGCTCAAGGACTACACCTTCGCGCTGCTGTACGACCTGTATGAGAACGAGGTCAAGTACACGGCCGACCTCTACGACCCGGTGGGCCTCACCGAGGACGTCAAGAAGTTCCTGCACTACAACGCCAACAAGGCGCTCATGAACCTCGGCTACGAGCCGATGTTCCCCAAGGAGATGACCGACGTCAACCCGGCGATCCTCTCGGCGCTCTCGCCGAACGCCGATGAGAACCACGACTTCTTCTCGGGCTCCGGATCCTCGTACGTCATCGGCAAGGCCGTCGCCACCGAGGACGAGGACTGGGACTTCTAGAACACCAGGTCAGGGGCATACCCTGACCGACAGGCCCCCGCGGCGCCGAGCTCCACAGCTCGAGCGCCGCGGGGGCTCATTCGTTCGTGCCCGCATTCTGCTCACATTCCTACGCGCCGAGTGCGACGGCGCCGGCGCGCGCCAGGGCGAGCTCCTCTGGGAAGGCGGTCCGGGCACTTCATCGGCGTGGCTTCAAGCCTGCCGGAGCCGGACGCGTTCGCGCGGAACAGGCGCGGATCGGGTCGGGTGATGCCGGCCCGAGGACTGTCGACTTCGTCGCCCCGCACTATGACCGGATCCACGGTGCGATTTCGGATCTCATACGCTTCGGAAATCGCTCGCCGAGCGCGGCGTGCCCACCGAGATGACCGGGAGGAGCCCGGGGCCGGCAGCACCCCGGCATCTTCGAGATCCTTGAGACCGACGCTGCCGGTATCCGCCGGATGCCGGTGCAATGATCCGCTCCCGAGGCATCAACAAGGCTGACACCCGCCCTGACAGCTCCGCTGATCCCGGCTACTACACTGAGCAGTGCGTGCGGTGGTGCGCGTGCTGTTCGACGACGGCACGGAAGCGGCCGCACTGCGGGTGGAGCACCGGAGCCGACGGGAGGCGAGATGGCGGGATCGACCGTTCCGAAGCGCGTGCGCCTGGATCGACGGCTGATCGTCGACGCGATCCTCGAGCTCGCCCGCGCGGAGCCGAGCGCGAAGGTCACCTTCAAGCGCCTCGGCGAGGCCCTCGGCGTCGACGCCACCGCGATGTACCGGCACTTCCGCAACAAGGAGGAGCTGACGCGGGCGGCGCTCGATCGCTTGAGCGAGATGGCGGTGATCGATGCCGAGGCGGCGACCGGCGGCTGGCGCGAGCGGCTCGAGGCGCACCTCATGCGCATCGCCGAGCTCAGTCTCGAGTACCCGTCGATCGCCGCCGAGGGCGCGATCCTCGACCCTGTCGGCCCGGGAGATGTCGCCGGGGACGAGTTCGTGCTCGCGCGGCTGCACGAGGCCGGCCTGCGCGGCGACGCCCTGATCCGCGCCTACGCCGCCGTCTCGGGATTCGCGCTCGCGCAGTCGGCGGCGATGGCGCAGGAGGTCGTGGCGCACGGCGGTGCGGCCCGCGACGGCTCGATCCCCTGGATCAGCACCTTCGGGTCCGTCGACCTGTCGCAGTACCCGCTCGTCGACGAGCACCGCGCCGAGCTGCTCGCCATCGACGGCATGGCCGTCTACCGCGCGGGCATCGACGCGATCCTCGACTCCGTGGCGCGGTAGCCGCCGTCCGTGGCGGATTCGTGGGCGAGTAGGGTAGAGGCGTGAGCGGGCGGGGCCCGATGCGAGCGGAGGTGGAGACCGGTGTCTGATGGGGGCGGAGCTCAGGAGTCGGACGCGGTCGGTCTGCTCAGGGCGCTCATCCGCGAGGCCTGCGTCAACGACGGACGCCCCGACTCCGGCCAGGAGATCCGCAGCGTGCGCGTGCTGCAGCGCTTCCTCGCCCCTGCGGTCGCGGCCGGTCGGATCGAGACCCAGGTGCTCGAATCGGCGCCCGGGCGCGCATCGCTGATCGCGCGGGTGCGCGGCACCGACCCGTCGGCGCCGTCGCTCGGCCTGCTCGGGCACCTCGACGTGGTGCCGGTGGACCCGGAGGGGTGGACCCGCAATCCGTTCGGTGGCGATCTCATCGACGGCGAGATCTGGGGCCGCGGCGCGGTCGACATGCTCTACCTGACCGCCGCGTTCGCCGCAGTGCTGCGCGAGACGGCGCTCGCGCCCGAACGGCCGCGCGGAGACCTGGTGCTCCTGGCCGTCGCCGACGAGGAGGCCGGAGGCGAGTACGGGATCCACTGGCTCGTGCGCGAGCACCCGGATGCGATGCGGGTGAGCGAGGCGCTCTCCGAGTCGGGGGGCATGCGCATGGGTGCGCACGTGGCGATCGAGGTCGCCGAGAAGGGCTCGGCCGGTCGCCGTCTGGTGATACGCGGCAAGCCCGGGCACGCGTCGATCCCCTACGGCGCCGCGAGCGCGGCTTACCGCGTGGGAGAGGTGCTGCAGCGCCTGGGCGAGGTGGCGCCGGCGGCGCAGCCGAGCGAGCTCTGGGACGCCTTCGTGGCCGCGCGCATCGGCGACCCCGCACTCGCCGAGCGCCTGCGCGATCCCGTGAGCATCGACGCGGCGCTGCCGCACCTCGGCGGCATCGCGGGGTACGCGCACGCCGTGTCGCGCATCACGCTGTCGCCCACCGTGCTGCGGGCGGGCATGACCCACAATGTGATCCCCGCGGTCGGCACCATCGACCTCGACATCCGCACGCTGCCCGGCACCAGCGACGCCGACGTCGACCAGTTGCTCGCCGCGGTGCTCGGCCCGCTCATCGACGAGGTCGAGATCCAGCACCTGCGCGGCTGGGCGGCCACCGCCTCGAGCGCGCGGGAACCGCTGTTCGCCGCGATCGAGCGGGCGGTGGGCGCGGTCGCCGGCGCGCCGGTCGTGCCCATCATGGCGGCGGGAGGATCGGATGCCAGGGTGCTGCGGGAACTCGGGATCCCGGCCTATGGTTTCGGTCTGCTCGGGCCCGATTGGACCTACGAGCGCTACCGCGAGGGCGTGCACGGCAACGACGAGCGCATCGACGTGGAATCGGTCGAGCTGTCGCTGGCCGCGCTGCGGCTGATCGTCGCGGAGCGGGTGGGGGGCCTCGTCGTCGAGTGAGTGGGCCGTCCACGGGGTGAGCGAGCCGGAGGCGCGTCGACGCCCCGCTCGCGTGGATCCTGCGACTGCGTTCGCTGCGCTCTCTTCGCGCAGGATGACGGAGGGGGCGGATCCCTCCCACGGGGTGAGCGAGCCGGAGGCGAGTCGACACCACGGCCCGGGCTTCGAATCCGCTGCGCTCCGCTCACCCGGCGGAGCGACTACTCGAAGAAGTCGCCCAGGAACTCGAAGGGGCTCTTCTTCTTGCGATAGCGGGGATCGTTCGACCGCCGGTCGTCGGAATAGCGCCGATCGTCGGAGTAGCGTCGGTCATCGGAGTACCGCCGATCGTCGGAGTAGCGCCGGTCGTCGGGGCGCGGGCGGTCCATGCGCGGGTCCGCGTACTGCTGCGGAGCCGGTGCGGCGGGCGGAGCCTGCGCCTCGGATTCGATCTGCGCGCGCTCGAGGATCTTGTCGAGTTCGCCGCGATCCAACCACACGCCGCGGCACTGCGGGCAGTAGTCGATCTCGATTCCTTGGCGCTCGCTCATGAGCAGGACGGTTCCGTCGCTGGGGCAGTTCATATCCCTGACTGTAGCGGTGCCGGCTGGAAGGATCCCCGGGGGAGGGGGCTCTACGCCCACCCCACGACGAGGCGGGCCGCCTGCTCCGGCACCGCCGGGTCGATCCCGGTGAGGTCGGCGAAGCGGCGCAGCCGATTCGTGAGCGTGTTGCGGTGGCAAAAGAGCTCGGCGGCCGACTCGCTCACGCTCCCCGTGCGCAGGTAGCTGCGCACGGCCTCCTCGAGCCGGGAACGCTCTGCCTCCCCGCAGCGCTCCAGCGCCGCCTGCACGTCGGAGAGGATCGGGCGCCCCGACGCGAGCAGCGTGCGCGCGGCGAGCCGGGCCCACCCTCGGCTCCAGGTCATCGCGCCCGTCTCGTCCGGGGCGAAGAGGTGGGCGAGCTCGCCGGCGGTCGCGGCGGAGCGCCGCAGATCCGCGATGCCGGCCGCCGCGGTGATCACTCCGACGCGCAGCTCCAGCAGCTGTCGGCCCAGCTCGTCCAGGCGCGAGCCGGGCAGATCGATCGGCCGGGTGAAGGCCACGAGCGCGTCTCCGAGGTGATGGGTGTGGACGGTGGCCCCCGCGCGTTCGAGCTCCGATATGGCCACGCGCAGCGGCGCGATGTCGTCTTCCGTCGCCGCGACCACGAGCAGCGGGGCCTGGGGCGGCAGGCCGAGCTCGGATGCGATGCTGCGGAGATGCTGCCCGGCGGGCTGCGGTTCTTGGAAGAGCGAGGCGATGAGGCCCTGCCGCACGGAGGCCGCCTCCTCGCGCATGCGCTCGCGCTCGGCGACGTAGGCGCGCTGGGTCTGGCCCACGTACTCGTCGACGGTGCGCAGCACGATGCCGGTGTGGCGCACGAGCAGCTCGGCGTCGTCGGCGTCGGCGACGCGCGTCAGCGCTTCCCAGAGCACGGTGAAGTCGTGACGGATCGCGGTCATGAGCGAGGTGATCGGCACGCCCGCCCTCGCCCGCGAGACGCCGACGTCGGTGGAGATCGTGATCTCCTCGTCGAAGCCGCCCGCCCGCAGGCCGTCGACGAGCGCGCTGAACGAGAGCCGGCCGGTGCGCCGCATCTCCGATCGGGGAATGGGCGGGGGATCGTAGCCGGCCACGGAGCCCACGAGCGCCAGGAAGGTCTCGGTCAGCTGGTCGAGGTCGAGGCGGTCGAGCAGCTCGAGCCAGCGGTCGCGGTCGTCGGGGCGGGGCGTGTCGCTGAGGGTGCGGGCGTGATCCGGCGTCATGCAGCTCATAATATGTGCATATGCACACTTCTGTCCCGAATTCCCGTGGCGATACGTGCCATCCATAGGGCGAATCACCTGGGAATCTGGAGTGCGATGCCGTTGCGACCGTGACGGCCCCGCCCCCGGATCCCGCATCCTCGACGGAGAGAGAGTATGAGCGAGACAACCCACACGTCGGCCATCGAGTACGACGCGACGCAGGAACTGAGCGTCAAGGACGCCAACAAGGTCGCACTCGGCGCCCTCATCGGCACCGCACTCGAGTGGTACGACTTCTTCCTCTTCAGCGCGGCCGCCGCGCTGGTGTTCAACGTGCAGTACTTCACGAGCGAGAACGCGACGGCCGCGGCGCTCGCCTCGTTCGCCACCTTCGGCGTGGGCCTCGCGGCCCGACCCATCGGCGGCATTATCTTCGGCCGCATGGGCGACCGGATCGGCCGTCGCAAGGTGCTCATGATCACGATCGTGGGCATCGGCATCGTGACCGGCCTCATCGGCCTGCTGCCGACCTACGCGGCCATCGGCATCGCCGCGCCGGTGCTCCTGGTGCTGCTGCGCGTGCTGCAGGGCCTCTTCGTGGGCGGCGAGTGGTCGGGCGCCATGACCATCGTGGTCGAGAACGCACCGCTGCACCTGCGCGCCCGCTACGCGGCGATCCCCCAGATCGGCTCGCCGATCGGCACGATCCTTTCTTCGGGCGGCTTCTTCGTCATGACGCTGCTGTTCTCGCAGCAGAACTTCGACGCCTGGGGCTGGCGCATCCCCTTCCTGGTCGCCTTCCCGCTGCTGATCGTCGCCGTCTACATCCGCAGCAGGCTCGAGGAGTCGCCGGTCTTCCGTCAGCTCGAGGAGTCGGGCGAGATCGAGCAGAGCCCCGTGCTCACCACCTTCCGCAACAGCTGGAAGCAGATCATCATCGGCATGGCCGCAGCGCTGCTCGGCGTAGGCGGGTTCTACCTCGTGACCGCGTTCTGCGTCTGGTACGGCGTGAACGTGCTCGGCTACGAGTCGTCGCTCATGCTGCTCGGCAGCATGGTGGCCGCGGCCGTCGAGATCCCCGTGCTGATCTGGGGTGGCATCCTGGGCTCGAAGTACGGCGCGAGCCGAGTGATCCTCTGGGGCGGCATCGCCTCGGCCGTGGTCTCGGTGCCCGCGTTCCTGCTGCTCTCCTCGGGGGTCCCGGTGCTCGTGGTGATCGCCATGACGCTCGCCGTGGGCACGCTCTCGCTGCCCTACGCGGCGTCGGGTACGGTGCTCACCGGTCTCTTCCCGGCCAAGACCCGCTACACCGGTGTCGGCATGGCGCAGAACGTCGCGGGCATGCTCTCCGGCTTCATCCCGCTGCTCGCCACCGGCTTCGTCGCCGCCGCGGGCAACCACTGGTGGCCGGCCGCCGCGATGCTCGCCTTCCTGTCGCTGTTCACCGCGGTCGCGGGTGCGCTCGCCCCGCGCATGAGCGTCAAGCTGCCCGGATTCAAGCACTGATCCGCGCGCACTGATCCGCGCGCACTGAGCCGCGCGCACTGAGCCCGCACGGCGGCGGGTCGCCCGCCCCGCCGCCGCACCCGCCCCGCCGGCCTCACCCCACTTACCCGCCGTCAGATTCCCGGAAGGATCGCCCCCGATGTCAGCGCCCACCACCTCCTCGTCAGCCGGCCACCTCATCGTCCGCACGCTCGAAGCGCATGGCGTGCGGCGCGTGTACGCGGTGCCGGGGGAGAGCTACCTCGACGTGCTCGACGGCCTGTACGACTCGTCCGTCGAGACGGTGGTGTGCCGGCACGAGGGCGGGGCCGGTTTCATGGCGCTGGCCGAGGGCCGTCTGACCGGTCTGCCCGGCGTGGCCATGGTGACGCGCGGACCCGGCGCCGCCAACGCGATGATCGCGATCCACACGGCGTGGCAGGACGCCACCCCGCTCGTGCTGTTCGTGGGCCTCGTGCCCGTGCACGACCGCGAGCGCGAGGCGTTCCAAGAGTTCAGCCTGACCGGCTGGTTCGGCTCGACGGCGAAGCGGGTCATGACGATCGACGACGCGGATCGCGCCGGCGAGCTCACCGCGGAGGCGATGCGGATCGCCGCGGCCGGGCGGCCCGGCCCGGTCGTCGTGGGGCTGCCCGAGGACGTGCTCGTGCACCTCACCGACGCGGCTCCCTCCCAGCCGATCGCGGCCCCCGCTCCGCAGCCGGCGCCGGCCGAGCTCGAGACGCTCGTCGCGCGCCTCGCCCGGGCCGAGCGCCCCGCGATCGTCGCGGGCGGCGACGGCTGGCACGACGGCGCGGGGCGGCAGCTGCTCGACTTCGCGGCGGCGGCCGGCGTGCCGGTCTTCTGCGACTGGCGGGCCTACGACGCGGTGCCGCACGACGGCCCGGCCTGGGCCGGCTGGCTCGGATACGGGCGCGCCGACGCGGTCGCCGCGGGCTACGCCGCGGCCGACGTGCTCGTCTTCGTCGGGTGCTCCCGCTCCGACGTGCTGAGCGACGGCTACACACTCGGCTTCGACGCCGAGACCGTGCTCGTCTCCCTCGACCCCGAGGCCGTCCAGCACGCAGGCCGCATCGACCAGCAGATCCTCGCGGCCCCCGCCGGCTTCGTCGCGGCGCTCGCGGGCGTCGACCCCTCGGGGGCCCGCGGATCCCGATCCGAGGAGTGGATGCGGGGCCGGGCCGAGGCCCAGGCCCGCTTCGCCGCGCACCGCCCCGACGCCACGGTGTCCGCTGGGTCGACGGCCGCCGGGACCGGCGAGGCCGGCGTCGATCTCGGCGTCGCGTTCGGCCAGCTCGACGACCGGCTGGACGGCCGGGCGATCCTCACCTTCGGAGCGGGCAACGCGACCATCTGGGCGCACCGCTTCGTGCGCCACCTCGACCCCGCGAGCCTCGTGGGCGCGCGCAACGGCGCCATGGGTCTCGCGGTGCCCGCAGCGGTCGCCGCGTCCCTCGCCTTCCCCGAGCGCCGCGCGGTGGCGGTCTGCGGCGACGGCGACTTCCTCATGAACGGCCAGGAGCTCGCGACCGCGTTCGCCCACGGCGGCGCACCGCTCGTGATCGTCGTCGACAACGGCATCTACGGCACCATCGTGCAGCACCAGGAGAACCACTACCCCGGCCGCCCCTCGGGCACCCGCATGGTGAACCCCGATTTCGCGGCCTGGATGGCCTCCTTCGGCGGGCACGGCGAGCGGGTCGAGACCACCGAGCAGTTCGCCCCCGCCCTCGACCGCGCGCTCGCGGCGGGCGGCCCGGCGCTCATCCACGTGCTCATCGGCTCCGAGGTCATGCCCCCGGCGTCGCGCGAGATCGCGGCCGTCGAATCCACCCCTGCGAACTGAGAGGCACGCATGCGACTCGATCTGATCCTCCGCGCACGCGAGATCCTCACCATGGACCCCGCGCGACCCACCGCGACCTCGGTCGGCGTCATCGGCGGGCGCATCGTCGGCTTCGACGGCGAGCTCGCCGGGCTCGAGGCCGAGCGCGTGCTCGACTTCGGCGACGCGGTGGCGACTCCCGGGCTCATCGACGCGCACTGCCACACCGCGTGGTGGGGCCTGGGGCTCGCGGCGGTCGACCTCAGCACCGCCCGCGGGCTCGACGATCTCTACGGGCGGATCGCGGCCGAGGTCGCCCGGCTCGACGAGCTCGGCGATCCCGATGCCTGGGTGCACGGAACCGGATTCAATCAGGCGCACCACGGCGGCGGCTTCCCCGATATCGCCCGCCTCGACGAGATCACCGGTGACCGGCCGCTCTACCTGCGGCACACCTCGGGCCACGCGTCGATCACCAACACCGCGACGCTGCGCCTCGTCGGCGCGCTCGAGCCGGGCTTCGAGAACCCGGTCGGCGGCGTCGTGGTGCGCGACGGCTCCGGGGCGCCCACCGGTCTCGTCGAGGAGGCGGCGCAGGGCCTCGTGCAGGCGCTGCTGCTGCCCTACTCGCGCGAGCGCCTGGTCGAGGCCCTCGACGCGGCGACGTCGCGCTACGCGGAGCAGGGCATCACGAGCTTCACCGAGGCCGGCGTGGGCGGCGGCTGGATCGGCCACAGCCCCGTCGAGGTCGCGGCCTACCAGGCGGCATCGGAGCGCGGCCGACTGCACGCCCGCGCCCAGCTGATGCCGGCGATCGACGCGCTGCGGCCGCTCGAGGGGCACGCGGCCGACTTCCACGGCGAGGGCCGCGGGGCGGGCCTCGACCTCGGCATCCGCACCGGCTTCGGCGACGACGCGGTGCGCTTCGGGCACGTCAAGGTCTTCCTCGACGGCTCCCTGCTCGGGGCGACCGCGGCGGTCACCGAGGACTTCTGCGGGCATGCGAATCACGGCAACCGCGGCTACCTGCTCGACGATCCAGAGACCTACCGCGAGCGCGCGCTCGGCGCCTACCGCGCCGGCTGGCCTCTCGCGCTGCACGCGATCGGCGACGCCGCGATCGACCTCGCCCTCGACATCATCGAGGAGGCGCAGGATCGCTACGGCCGCCTCGACGTGCCGTGCCGCATCGAGCACTTCGCCATCGCGCGCCCCGATCAGGTGGAGCGCGCGGGGCGCCTCGGCGTGGCGGTGACGCCGCAGGCGGGATTCATCGGCTCGTTCGGCGAGCAGATGGCGGACCGCGTCGGTCCCGAGCGCCGCGACTGGCTCTACCGCGGGCGCTCCGTCATCGACGCGGGCGTCATCCTCGCGGGATCCTCGGATCTGCCGGTCGCCGACAACGACCTCCGCCGCGGCATGCAGTCGGCGGTCGACCGCATCGCGGATGGCGGCGCCGCTCTCGGCCCGGCCGAGGCGATCACCCCCGAGGAGGCGCTGCGCACCCACACCGAGTGGGCGGCGCGCGCGACGGGCCAGCTCGCCGACAAGGGCACCCTCGAGCGCGGCAAGCTCGCCGACATCGCGGTGTTCTCGGCCTCGCCGCTCACCGCCCCCAGCATCGCCGGGCTCGACATCGTCGCGACCGTGCTCGGCGGCGAGCTGAGCCACGACGCACGATCCTGAGATCCCGGATCCTGAGATCCCGGATCCCGGATCCCGGATCCCGGATCCCGGACCCCGGATCCGCCCGCGTCCCCCACCCCCTCCCCGCTTCGAAAGGACCGACAATGACTCAGCAGGATGATTCCTTCCTCGCAGACTGGGCCGTGCACTCCCGCTTCGGCGCGGTCGAGGGCACGAACGGCGTCGAGCGGCAGGCCGCGAGCGAGGCGGACGGCCAGCAGCGCAAGTGGTTCGCGCGGTTGCTCGAGTCGCACGGCTTCACGGTGCAGCGCGACGCGATCGGCAACCAGTTCGGGCTGCTCGAGCTGGTGCCGGGCGCGCCCTACGTGCTCACCGGATCGCACATGGACTCGCAGCCGACCGCGGGCCGCTTCGACGGCGCCTACGGGGTCATGGCGTCGGCGCACGCCTGCTTCCGCGTGGCCGACGAGCTGCGGGCCTGCGGTGAACGGCCCCGCTTCAACCTCGCGGTGGTGAACTGGTTCAACGAGGAGGGGTCGCGCTTCAAGCCCTCCATGATGGGCAGCTCGGTGTTCACGGGCAAGATGCCGCTCACGGACGCGCTCGCGACGCGGGATCCCCACGGCGTCTCCGTGCGGGACGCGCTCGATGCGATCGACGAGCGCGGCGGATACGAGGGGCCCGAGGTCGCCTCGTACGCCGAGATCCACGTGCAGCAGGGCCGCAGCATGGAGCAGGAGGGCGTGACGATCGGCCTCGTGAACGCCACCTGGGGCGCGCACAAGTTCGAGTTCAGGATCACGGGCGAGCAGGCGCACAGCGGCTCGACGCTCATGGAGGACCGGCAGGACGCGCTGCTCGGCGCCGCCCGCCTCATCGTGGCCGCGCGCGAGCTGGTCGACGAGTTCGAGCCCGGCATCCTGCACACCGCATGCGGCGAGATCAACGTCTACCCGAACTCGCCCGTGGTGGTGGCGAGCGAGGTGCAGCTGCTGTTCGACCTGCGCTCGCCAAGCAGCGAGGCGCTCGACGCGGCCTACGCCCGGGTCATGGAGACCGTCGAGCGGGTGCGGCGCGAGGATCGCGTGGGGATCGAGGTCGTGGCCGAGCACAGCTGGGGCCAGAATCCCTATCCCGAGGACGGCGTCGAGCTCGCGCGCGAGGTGGCCGAGGAGCTCGGCCTGACGCACGACCGGGTGATGACGGTCGCCGGGCACGACTCGACCAACATGAAGGACCGGGCACCCACGGTGATGCTGTTCGTGCCGAGCGTCGACGGCGTCTCGCACAACCTCAAGGAGTTCACGCGCGACGAGGATCTGCTCGCCGGCGTCGACCACCTCACGGGTGTCGTGCGGCGCCTGGCGCAGGGGGCGCTCGTCGACTGAGCCGACCCGCCGGTCCGGCGAGGAGCGCAGCGACGAGTCGACACCGATGGCCTGCGGTTTCGACTCAGCGCTCCGCGCTTCGCTGAACCGGCGGCCCCCGTCATCCTGCGTGAGCGGAGCGAGTCGCAGGATCCATCGGCTCTTCCCAGCCGAAGACCAGCGCCGGGTGCGTGAGGCGCCACCAGAGGTCGGGCTCGACGATCGCCTCGGTGGTGACGACGGGGATCTCCTCGGCGCCGACCGGCGTCTCTACGCGCACGGTTCCCGCCGCCTGCCCGGCCGCTCCCTCGTCCGGCGGTTCGAGCTCGGCGATCCTCGTCGCGGCCTCTCCCGGCACGAGTACGGCGCTCGCCGCCGCGGTCGTCACGAGGGGTATTCGCGCGTCGTCGACGGTGACCGCGGCGCCGATCTCCTCGCCCTCCGCGACGAGGTCGACGGCCTGCGGAGCCGAGTCGAGCGCGTCGAGGGCGGCGAGGCTGGAGGACACCCGATCCTCCGGGCTCGGGCGTCCGAGCACCACCGACAGCTGCACGAGATCCCGGCCCGAGGCGCCGCTCGCCCGGGCGGCGGCCAGGTTGTAGCCGGCGACACTCGTGTACCCGGTCTTGGCGCCGAGTACCCCGGGCGTCACGCCGAAGAGCGGATTGGTGCTCTCGACGAGGCCGATGCCCCACGGCAGTTCCGCGCTGGAGAGACGGGTGATCTCCGCGATCGCCGGCTGCCGGAGCGCGAGGCGCGCGATGCGCAGCACGTCCGAGGCGGTCGCGGCATTGCGCTCGTCCATGCCCGTAGGCTCGACGAGCTCCAGCGAATCGAGTCCGTGGCGCGCTTTCCAGTCGTCGACCGCGGCGATGAACCCGTCGTTGTCGCCGAAGATCGAGTAGGCGTAGGCCGCGGCGAAGTCGTTGGCGGAGGGCACGAGGGCGAGCGTCAGCATCTGGCGGGTGGTGACCTCCGTGCCGATGGGGATCGGGAACGCGACGCCCTGCCGCGCGACGTACTCCTCCTGGAGTGCGCGATCCGCCGCGGTCCACACGTGCACCGGGCCTTCCTCGCCGGCCTCCAACGGCTGCTGCTCGAGCCCCACGAGCACCGTCACGAGCTTCGAGATGCTCGCGATGGGGAGAGCCGCGTCGCTGTTGCTCCACACCTCGTCGTCGTGCAACCAGCCGACTGCCGTGGGCAGTGCCTCGGCGGCGACCGCGGCCTGTGCCGCGGCGGGGTCGGCCTCGAAGGTGCGCTGCGGCTCTGCCTCTGCCTCTGCCTCCGCCTCGATGATCGGCGCGGGGAGCGGCGTCAGCGCGGCAGCCGCGGTGTAGCCGCCGGCGAGGAGGAGCGCGAGCACGGTCAGCGTCGCGGTGAGCCGACGGATCCGGCGCCGCGACATGCGGCGCCGCGGATGCGGGTCGGCCGGGCTGCTCACGGATCCAGCCTAGTCGCTGCCGGTGCCCGCCCTGCGGTGCGTTCCCAGTGGCAGACGTGCACAGTGCCGCGTGGGCCGTCAGTGCCGGATCGACCCGGTCCGGGCCGTTCGCGTGAGGCATGATGGCACTGACGGGCGGCGGAGCCGAGGGCCGTTCCCGCCCCGCCGCACCCACAGCTCCCGAGGAGGCCGCACATGACCGCACTGATCGCGGGCTACGCCCGCACCCCGTTCACCCGCTTCACCGGTCGGCTCGCCGCGCAGCCCGCGACGGCGCTCGGCGCGCACGCGATCGCCGCGGCGCTGCAGCGCGCCGGCGTGGCGCCGGAGCAGGTCGACGCAGTGGTCGCCGGCCAGGTGCTGCAGGCGGGCGCGGGGCAGAATCCCGCGCGGCAGGCGGCGGTGGGCGCGGGGATCCCGCTCACCGTGCCCGCGATGACGCTCAACGCGGTGTGCCTCTCGGGCGCCGAGGCCGTGTCGCAGGCGGCCCGACTCATCGCCGCCGGCGAGGCCGACGTGGTGGTCGCCGTGGGGCAGGAGTCGATGTCGCTGGCGCCGCACGTGCTCCCGCTGCGCGCCGGCACCAAGTACGGGCCGGCGCAGCTCGTCGACACGGTCGACCACGACGGGCTCTCGGACGCCTTCGACCGAGCCGCGATGGGCGCGCTCACCGAGGCGGGCAACGCGCCGCTCGGCCTGAGCCGGGAGGAGCAGGACGCCTTCGCCGCGCAGTCGCACGCGCGAGCAGCGGCCTCGGCCGAGTTCTTCGCGGGCGAGATCGCCCCGTTCACGGTGGCCTCGCGCCGCGGCGACACGGTGGTCGACGCCGACGACGGGATCCGCCCCGAGACGACCGCCGAGACGCTCGCGGGTCTGCGCCCGGCATTCGCGAAGGACGGCACGATCACCGCGGGCAACGCCTCGCAGATCACCGACGGCGCCGCGGCGCTCGTGCTCGTGAGCGGGTCGGCAGCCCAGCGCCTCGGGCTCGAGCCCATCGCCCGGGTCGAGGCGACGGCCCTCGTCGCCGGACCCGACACGCACCTGCACTCTCAGCCCGCCCGCGCCATCGCCGCGGCTCTCGCGAAGATGTCGAATGCCTCCGCGTCCGATCTCGCGGCCGTCGAGATCAACGAGGCCTTCGCCGCGGTCGGCGTGCAGTCGACCCGCGAGCTCGGCCTCGATCCCGCGATCGTCAATCCCCACGGCGGGGCGATCGCGCTCGGCCACCCCATCGGCGCCTCCGGGGCGCGCATCGTGGGCACGCTGGCGCGGCAGCTCGCCGAACTCGGCGAGGGATCGCTCGGCGCCGTCGGCATCTGCGGTGGCGGCGGACAGGGCAGCGCCCTGGTGCTGCGGGCACTGTAGTCGAGGCTGCGGGGTCGCTACACTCGTCTGCTATGGAGCAGCAGCGAGCCGCGATCGGGATCGACGTCGGCGGCACCGGCATCAAGGGTGCGGCGATCGACCCGGCCACGGGTGAGAAGCTCACCTCCCGGCACAAGGTGCTCACCCCCGCGGGCGGGCATCCCGACGGGATCGCCCGCGAGGTGGGCGCCATGGTCGCCGCGATCCGCGAAGAGCTCGCGGGGCTCGGCTGCGACGCCGTGGATCGGGCCCCCGTCGGCGTGACGCTGCCCGGGGTGATCCGCGACGGCGTGATGCGCAGCGCGGCCAACGTCGATCCGAGCTGGATCGGCACCGACGCCCGGGCGCTGCTGTCGGCCGCCGTGGGTGCTCCGTGCACGGTGGTGAACGACGCGGACGCCGCCGGGATCGCCGAGACGGCGTTCGGCGAGGTGCGCGGGCTGCCCGGGGTGACGCTGGTGCTCACCTTCGGCACCGGGATCGGCTCGGCGCTCATCAGCGATGGCGCGCTCGTGCCCAACTTCGAGCTGGGCCACCTGGAGCTCGACGGGCACGTCCCCGTCGAGCGCCACGCCTCGGCGAAGGTGATCGAGCGCGAGGGCATCTCGCTCGCGGAGTGGGCGGATCGCGCGGCGCGCTATCTGCGTCACCTCGAGCAGGTGCTGAATCCCGATCGCTTCGTGCTGGGCGGCAGCATCAGCAAGGCCTCGGATCAGTACCTGCCGTTCCCGGGCGTCACCGCCCCCGTGGCCCCCGCGAGCTTCCGCAACAACGCGGGGATCATCGGTGCTGCTCGTCTCGCCGCGCAGGCGTAGGCCGCCGTCGAGCGGCCCCGTCGTGCGACGACGAGAGTGGAGGAGAGGCCCCAGGATCCGCCCGACGGGCCGGCCCGCCGGCCCGGTCGAGCGCGCCGAGGGGCGGCGACGGGTCTGCGACGAGGGCGGACGCGGATGAGCGGAGCCGCGGTGCGCAGCCTCTTCGCGCTGCCGCCGAGCCCCGCTCCGCGGCGTTGGGTCGCGACCCGCGCAGCGCTCTCCATCGGCGTTCCCTCCGGCCTCCTCGCACTGCTCGGGCACGAGGAGATCGGCCTGCAGGCCGCGGCGGGCGCGTTCGTCGCGCTGTTCTTCGCCGGAGCCGGAGCGGCCGAACGTGCGAAGGCGCTTCCGTTTGTCGCTGCGGCGCTCGTCGCCTGCGCGGCCCTCGGGGCGGCCCTCGCACCGTGGCCCTGGCTGCTGGCGGCAGGGCTCGTCGGGGTGGCGGTGTGCGCGAGCGCGTTCGCCTTCGCGTTCAGAGTGGGGCCGCCCGGCCCCGTCTTCTTCGTGCTGAGCTACGGCCTGGCGGCGAACATCACGGCGGTGGTCGACGGCGCGCGTCTCGCCGAGCCCGGCGCGTTCCTCGCCGCGATGACCTGCGGCTCGCTCTTCTCCTATCTGGTCGCGCTGACGCCTCTGCTGCGCCGAGCCGAGCGCGCGCGCCCGGTGCGCCCGTTGCGCGCGCTGCTGCCGGGGCCGTGGCTCGGTGCCGGGGAGCGCGAGCTGCTGCTCCGCATCGCCATCGTCGCGGTGATCGGCACGCTCTCGACCGTGGCGATGCTCGATCCCCACCGCGCCTACTGGACGGTCTCGGCCGGCATCGCGGTGATCGGCCTCACCCCCTCGCGCGGCTTCGCGGTCGGGCGCGGCCTCCACCGCACCGTGGGCACGCTGCTGGGAGCGGCGCTCGCGGTCGCGCTGGCCCCGCTGAGCGCGATCCCGCTGCTGCTCGTCGCCCTGCTCATGCTGCTGCAGTTCGGGATCGAGCTCATCGTCGTGCGCAACTACGCGCTCGCGTTGATCTGCATCACGCCGCTCGTGCTGCTCATGACCGCGGCGGCCACCGGCACCCCGGATGTGTCGCACGCCGCCGGGGAGCGAGTGGTCGACACGGCGCTCGGATCGGGCCTCGCGGTGCTCACCGGCCTGATCCACCGGCGCGGCGCCTGACGCCGGGCGGATTCCGGTCCGCGGCTCCGCCCGGCCCGCGGCTCCGCCCGATCCTCGCCTCCGCTCGCCTCGGCCCGGCTCCGCCCGATCCGGGGCCCGCGGCCCCTCAGTCCAGGCAGCGCACCCGCACCGAGAGGCAGGTGGGGCAGCCCTCGAGCTTCTCGAACTCCGAGATGGCCACCTCGGCGACGGTGTAGCCGAGATCCCGCAGCATCTCGGCCGTGCGCGGGGCCGAGGCCGAGATGAGCAGCTCCGAGTCGCTGAGGCACACGACCGCGGTGCCGTGCGGTTCGGGCACGGGCAGGAAGCGGTCGAAGAGCGCGGGGGTGTCGACGTAGTCGGGGTAGCCGATCACGGTGCCGTCGGGCAGCGCGGTCACCGCGGTCTTGAGGTGCAGCACCTTCGTGACCGGCACCGCCACGACGCGGCCTCCGAGCGGGGCGAGGATGCGGCGCAGCTGCGCGATGCCCTCGGCGTTGGTGCGTCCGCCGCGGCCCACATAGACGGTGTCGCCGACCTTCAGCACGTCGCCGCCGTCGAGCGTGCCGGGTTCGCGGATCTCGGCGATCGGGCAGCCGAGCTGCGCGAGTGCGCGGCGCGTTCCCTCGGTCTCGGGCTTGCGGCTGTCGGCGCCCGGCCGGCTGATCACCGCCACGTTGCGGAACATCACGACCGTGTCCTCGACGAACACCGAGTCGGGGCAGTCGTCCGCGGGGTCGACCTCGATCGTCTCCCAGCCGTGCAGCTGCAGGGCCGAGACGTATCCGCGCCACTGCTCGCGGGCTCGCTCGAGGTCGACGGAGACCTTCTCGATGTGGTCGACGATGCCGTCGTCGAGCAATGAGCTGGGCTGGCGCACGAGGGCGATTCGGGACATGCCTGGGGTTCCTCTGGGTCTCCGGACGGGATCTCCCCCCAGCGTAGCGGGCACCGGGTTATGCTGGGCGTGAGTGGGCCGGCCGCGGCCCTCACGGACCTCAGGCGGGATGACGGGCTTCATGAGCAGTGCAACCGGAATGAACGAGATTCGCGAGGAGATCGAGGGGCTCGATCCCGCGGTCAGACCGGGAATCGAGCGGTTGATCGGGCAGGTGGACGAGGAGGATCTCCGCGAGCGCGAACCGCGCGACGTGGTCGGAGCGGCGCAGTCGATGCGCCTGCTCGCCGAGCAGCGCGCGGAGCGGGAGACCCTGGTGTCGGTCTTCACCCCCACGCTGCGCGAGCACGGCTGGACGTCGCGTCGCACGATCGTCAACATCTGCACCGACGACTCGCCCTTCCTGGTCGACTCCGTGGCCGCCGCCATCGCCCGGCAGGGGCTCTCGGTGCACCTCCTGATGCACCCGGTCGTCTCGGTGCGCCGCGACGAGGAGGGCGCGCTGGTCGAGGTCGACGCCCACGGCGGCGATCTCGAGTCCTGGATCCACCTCGAGGTGGACCGCGTGCCCACCGAGGAGGGCCGTGCCGAGCTCGAGGAGCGACTGCGGGTCGTGCTGGGCGACGTTCACGCCGCGGTAGACGATTGGCAGGCGATGCGCCGCGCGTGCCTCGACATCGTCACCGATCTGCGCACGGCGGCACCGGCCACGGTCGACCGGTCGGAGATCGCCCCCGCGGTGGAGTTCTTGAGCTGGCTGGCCGAGGACAACTTCACCTTCCTCGGCTACCGGGAGCACGCGCTCGAGACCGGGGAGAACGGCGAGGAGGTGCTGCGCGCCCTGCCGCACACGGGCCTCGGCATCCTGCGCAAGTCGGCGGCGGCGATCGCCAAGCTGACGCCGGAGGCGCAGCGCACGGCTCGGGATCCGCGACTGCTCACGATCACCAAGGCCAACTCGCGGGCCACCGTGCACCGCGACGTGTACCTCGACTACATCGGGGTGCGCATCTTCGACGCGGCGGGCAACGTGACCGGCGAGCGCCGCTTCCTCGGCATGTTCACCTCGGTCGCCTACGCCTCGTCGGTGCTGACCCTGCCGATCGCGGCGACCAAGGTGCGCGCGGTGCTCGACGCCTCGGGTTTCACCCCCAACTCGCACTCGGGCAAGGACCTGCTGCAGGTGCTCGAGCAGTATCCGCGCGACGAGCTGTTCCAGGACAGCCCGGAGCACCTGCTGGCCGTCGCCGGCGAGGTCAGCCGCCTGCGCGAGCGCCGGCGATCCCGCATCTTCCTGCGCCAGGACGAGTTCGGCCGCTTCGTGTCGGCGCTCGTGTTTCTGCCCCGGGATCGCTACAACACCACGGTGCGACTGCGCATCGAGGCGCTGCTGCGCGAGGCCTTCGGGGCGGATCAGGTGGATCACACCACCCGCGTGGGAGACTCCCCGCTCGCGCAGCTGCACTTCGTGGTGCGCGTGCCGAAGGGCGAGACGCTGCCCGCGGTCGCCGAGGCCGAGCTGCAGCCGCGCCTGGAGGCGGCGATCCGCGGCTGGGACGAGGGGCTCGTCAACGCGCTCCACCAGAGGTTCGAGGAAGAGGAGGCGGCCGCGCTGCTGAGCCGCTACGCCGATGCCTTCCCCGAGGCCTACAAGGAGAACGTGGTGCCCGAGGACGCGGTGGGCGACATCGTGCTGCTCGAGCGTCTCGAGCGCGGTGACGAGTTCGCCGTGCACCTCTACGAGCCCGAGAAGCACGAGGGCGGCAAGAGGTACCTCACCGTCGCTTCGCGCCACGAGTACCCGTTGACGCAGGTGCTTCCGGTGCTCACGGATCTCGGTGTCGATGTGGTCGACGAGCGCCCCTACGTCGTCACGATCGCGGGCGACGGCACGAGGCACATCTCTGATTTCGGCCTCGTGGCCTCCGGCCCCGAGCTGTGGGACGACCCCGCGTGGGGCGCCGAACTGGAGGAGGCCTTCCACGCGGTGTGGACCGGCGCGGCCGAGAGCGACCGCCTCAACGCACTGGTGCTGCTCGGCGGCCTCGATTGGCGCCGGATCGTGATCCTGCGCGCGATCAGCATGTATCTGCGGCAGATCGGATCGGCCTTCTCGGTGGAGTACATCGAGCAGGCGCTGATCGAGAATCCCGGCATCGCGGCGGATCTGGTGCGGCTGTTCGAGGCGCGCTTCGATCCCGCGGTCGACACCGAGGGCGGCCGCGAGGGCGGAGACCGCGAGGGCGGAGACCGCGAGACCCGCACCGCCGAGCTCGGGGCGTCGCTGCGCAGGGCGCTCGACGACGTGTCGAGCCTCGACCACGATCGCATCCTGCGCTCGATCATCGGCGTCATCGAGGCGACCTGGCGCACCAACTTCTACCAGCCGGCCGCCGATGGCGGCGCGAAGCCGTGGGTGTCGATGAAGCTCGACTGCGCGCGCGTGCCCGGCCTGCCGAAGCCGCACCCCATGGCCGAGGTCTGGGTCTACTCGCCCGAGGTCGAGGGTGTGCACCTGCGCTTCGGCAAGGTGGCCCGCGGCGGCCTGCGCTGGAGCGACCGGCGCGAGGACTTCCGCACCGAGGTACTGGGACTCGTCAAGGCGCAGATGGTGAAGAACGCGGTGATCGTGCCGACCGGCTCGAAGGGCGGATTCGTGGCGAAGCGGCTGCCGCCGCCCACCGACCGCGCCGTCTGGCTCGAGGCGGGCAAGGCCGCCTACCGCACCTTCATCCGGGGCCTGCTCGACGTGACCGACAACCGCGACGGCGGCGAGATCCTGCCGCCCGAGCGAGTGGTGCGCCACGACGGCGACGACCCCTACCTCGTCGTCGCGGCCGACAAGGGCACCGCCTCGTTCTCGGACATCGCGAACGCCATCTCCGAGGAGTACGGCTTCTGGCTGGGCGACGCCTTCGCGTCGGGCGGTTCGGCCGGGTACGACCACAAGGGCATGGGCATCACGGCCCGCGGCGCCTGGGAATCGGTCAAGCGGCACTTCCGCGAGCTGGGCCACGACACCCAGACGCAGGACTTCACCGCGGTCGGCATCGGCGACATGTCGGGCGACGTGTTCGGCAACGGCATGCTGCTCTCGGAGCACATCCGCCTCGTCGCCGCGTTCGACCACCGGCACGTCTTCGTCGATCCGGATCCCGACGCGGCCGCGTCGTTCGCCGAGCGCCGCAGGCTCTTCCAGCTGCCGGGGTCGTCGTGGGACGACTACGACCGCACGCTCATCTCGGCGGGCGGCGGGGTGTTCCCGCTGTCGGCGAAGTCGATCCCCGTGAGCCCCGAGATGGCCGCCGCGCTCGGGCTCGACGCTGCGACCGCGTCACTGACGCCGGCCGAGTTGAAACGGGCCGTGCTGCTGGCCCCGGTCGACCTGCTCTGGAACGGCGGCATCGGCACCTACATCAAGGCGAGCACCGAGACCAACGCCGAGATCGGAGACCGCGGCAACGACGCCATCCGCGTCGACGGCGACGAGCTGCGCGTGCGGGTGGTCGGCGAGGGCGGCAATCTCGGGGTCAGCCAGCGCGGCCGCATCGAGGCCGCGCTCTCGGGGGTGCGGATCAACACCGACGCGATCGACAACTCGGCGGGCGTGGGCACCTCCGACCGCGAGGTGAACATCAAGATCCTGCTCGGCGCTGTGGAGCGCGACGGCCGGCTGGACCGCGAGGCCCGCGACGAACTGCTGCGGTCGATGACCGACGAGGTGGCCGTGCAGGTGCTGCGCGACAACTACGAGCAGAACGTGCTCCTCGGCAACTCTCGGGAGAACGCCGCGGACATGCTGCCGTCGCACGAGCGGCTGATCGAGTGGCTCGAGAAGCGCGACGAGTTGGATCGCGAGCTCGAGTTCCTGCCGAGCACGACCGAGATCCAGACGCGCATCGCCGAGGGGCGCGGGCTCACCCGCCCCGAGTTCGCGGTGCTCGTGGCCTACGCCAAGCTGGCGCTGAAGGCCGATCTCGCGGCCACCGACCTCGCCGACGATCCGTGGTTCGCGCGCACCCTGGCCGACTACTTCCCCGGCCCCATCCGCGAGCGCTACACCGAGGATCTCGCGTCGCACCCCCTGCGCTCCGAGATCATCGTCAACTCGGTCGTCAACTCGATGGTCAACCGGGGCGGCATCACGTTCGCGTACCGGGCCGCCGACGAGACCGGCGCGTCGAGTCGGCAGATCGCCCGCGCCTACGTCGTCGCGCGGGAGGTCTTCGACCTGCAGGGCTTCGTCGTCGCCGTCGAGGCGACCGACACGGTCGTGCCCGCCGCAGTGCAGACCGATCTCTATCTCACGTTCCGCCGGCTGCTCGACCGTGCCACGCGCTGGTTCGTGCACCACCGTGCCGGCACGATCGACATCGGTGCTGAGATCGAGCTGTTCCAGGAGCGCGTCGCGCGCCTCTCGGGAACGCTGGGCGAGTTGCTGCAGGGCGAGGAGCTGCAGCGCTTCCAGGCCCGCGTGGCCGAGCTCGAAGACGCGGGGGTGCCCGCCGCGCTCGCGCGCCGCGGTGCCGGGCTGCTGGCCTCGCTCCCGCTGCTCGACATCGTCGAGCAGTCGCGGGTGCGCGACTGGAGCCTCGACGAGGTGACCGAGGTGTACTTCGACCTCTCGTCCCGCATGCGGTTCGACGAGCTGCTGAGCGGGGTGACCGCCCTGCCGCAGGACGATCGCTGGGGGTCGATGGCGCGCGCCGCGATGCGCGACGACCTCTACGCCGTGATGATCGGGCTCACCGCATCGGTGCTCGAGCAGACCGAGGCGGGCGCGGCGGGCGAGCGCATCGACGCGTGGCTCGAGCAGGGGGCCGCGTCGGGCCGGCGCGTGCTCGAGGAGGCGCTCGACGCGGTGTGCTCGAATGCCGACGCGGGTCTCGCGACGCTGTCGGTGGCGCTGCGGCGGCTGCGGTCGCTCGTGCGCTGAGCCGCGGCGCCGCCGCCCCCGCTGCGCCGCCGCTCCCGCTGCGCTGCCGCTCCCGCTGCGCTGCCGCTCCCGCTGCGCTGCCGCTCCGCCGCGCTGCCGCTCCGCCGCGCCGTCCCCGGACACTACACCTAGCGCTGCGCGCCGCTTCGCGGTAAACTTGAGTCATCATCACTCAAGTTTGAGTGTCGGGCCGGGAGGCGCCCTCGCCCCCGGCCCGCAGGATCGGCGGGGACGCACCCCGCCCGCAGTCGGAGGAGGACCATGCAGGCGAATTGGACGCCCGCTCAGGGCGAGGGGGAGCAGCAGTCGGCGCTCGAGCAGTTCGGCGTCAATCTCACGGAGGAGGCCCGGTCGGGCAAGCTCGACCCAGTCATCGGGCGTGACGGCGAGATCCGTCGGGTGAGCCAGGTGCTCACCCGGCGCACGAAGAACAACCCCGTGCTGATCGGCGAGCCCGGCGTGGGCAAGACCGCCGTCGTCGAGGGGCTCGCTCAGCGCATCGTCGCGGGCGACGTGGCCGAGTCGCTGAAGGACAAGGAGCTCATCTCGCTCGACATCTCGGCGCTGATCGCGGGTGCGAAGTACCGCGGCGAGTTCGAGGAGCGCATGAAGGCCGTGCTGCAGGAGATCAAGGACTCCGACGGCAAGATCATCACGTTCATCGACGAGCTCCACACGCTCATGGGCGCCGGCGGCGGCGAGTCGTCGGTGGCGGCCTCGCAGATGCTCAAGCCCATGCTGGCCCGCGGTGAGCTGCGGCTCATCGGCGCGACCACGCTCGACGAATACCGGGAGTACATCGAGAAGGATGCGGCGCTCGAGCGGCGCTTCCAGCAGGTCTACGTCGGCGAGCCCTCGGTGGAGGACACGATCGCGATCCTGCGCGGACTGAAGGAGCGATACGAGGCGCACCACAAGGTGACGATCGCCGACTCGGCGCTTGTCGCCGCGGCCGGCCTCTCGAACCGCTACATCACGGCCCGTCAGCTGCCCGACAAGGCCATCGACCTCATCGACGAGGCGGCCTCGCGACTGCGCATGGAGATCGACTCCGCGCCGGTCGAGATCGACGAGCTGCGCCGTGCCGTCGATCGCATGAAGCTCGAGGACCTCGCGCTGAAGAAGGAGAAGGACGCCGCCTCGAAGGAGCGCCGTGCGAAACTGCAGGAGGACCTCGCGGCGAAGCAGGCCGAGCTCGACGTGCTCGAGGCCCGGTGGGAGCAGGAGCGCGCCTCACTCAACCGGGTGGGCGAGCTGCGCGAGAAGCGCGACCGCTTGAATATGGAGGCCCAGGTGGCGCAGCGCGAGGGCAACCTCGAGAAGGCGTCGAGGCTGCTCTACGGCGAACTCCCCGCGATCGAGAAGCAGATCGCCGAAGCCGAGAACGCCGAGCTCTCGCACGAGGTGGGCGGCGAGCCGCGCATGGTCAACGAGCAGGTGACCGACGAGGACATCGCCGGTGTGGTCGCCGCCTGGACGGGGATCCCGGTCGGCCGCCTGCTGCAGGGCGAGACGGAGAAGCTGCTCGCGCTCGAGCAGGAGCTGGGCAAGCGGCTCGTCGGCCAGGGCGACGCCGTGCGGGCGGTGGCCGACGCGGTGCGTCGCACGCGGGCGGGTATCGCGGATCCCAACCGTCCCACCGGCTCCTTCCTGTTCCTCGGCCCCACGGGTGTCGGCAAGACCGAGCTGGCGAAGGCCCTCGCCGAGTTCCTGTTCGACGACGAGCGCGCCATGGTGCGCATCGACATGTCGGAGTACGGCGAGAAGCACTCGGTGTCCCGGCTCGTCGGCGCCCCTCCGGGGTACGTCGGCTACGAGCAGGGCGGCCAGCTCACCGAGGCGGTGCGCCGCCGCCCCTACTCGGTCGTGCTGCTCGACGAGGTCGAGAAAGCTCACCCCGAGGTGTTCGACGTGCTGCTGCAGGTGCTCGATGACGGCCGCCTCACCGACGGGCAGGGCCGCACGGTGGACTTCCGCAACGTGATCCTGATCCTCACGTCGAACCTGGGCAGCCAGTACCTCATCGATCCCGAGATGGGGTGGGGCGAGAAGGAGGACGCGGTGCGCGAGACGGTGCGTCGCGCGTTCAAGCCCGAGTTCATCAACCGGCTCGACGAGATGGTGATCTTCCGCCCCCTCTCGGAGGCCGATCTCGCTCAGATCGTCGAGCTCTCGATCGACCGGCTGCAGCTGCGGCTGTCGGATCGGCGGCTTACCCTCGGGGTCACGCCCGAGGCGCGGGCCTGGCTCGCATCGCGCGGCTACGACCCGATCTACGGCGCCCGCCCGCTGCGCCGCCTCATGCAGCACGAGATCGATGATCGTCTGGCGCGGGCGATCCTCTCGGGCGAGGTGCGCGACGGCGACGCGGTGCGCGTCGACGTGGCGGCCGACGGCGACGGCCTCGTGCTCGAGAGCGCGGGATCGGCGCCCGCCGCCTCGGTCGGCTCGCCCGGGTTCGCGGGCGCGAGCGGCGAGGGTCCCGATGACGTGATCGAGGCTGAGCTGCTCGACGACTGATCCGGACGCCCCGTCCCGCGCGCATCTCGCGGGACGGGGCGTCGTCGCATCCGCGGCGCCCCGGTTCCGGGCTCTGCCCCGGCTCCGGTCCCGGGGCAGGCCCCGGCTCCGCGCCGCACCCGCGCCCCCTCCCGCGCTGCTCCCGCCCCGCCCCTCGTCGTACGCCCTTCCCGTGCCCCACCCGCATTCGCGCGTCAGTTGATGTCACCAAAACAGCCGCGAGGCCGCAACTACTGGCGCGCGTAGCGCAGGGGCCACGGGAGGGGCGGGGGCGCCTGCGCGGAAGCGCTCGAGCCCGCCTCCGTGCCCCCGCGCAGAAAGATCACAAAACGGTAACGAACTTCGCTATGCTGTGAGGCACCGCGCGACGAAGCGCGGCGCGAGGAGGCTCCGGCATGAGGGATGCGGCCACCGGTTGGGGGCGCGGTGCGCTGCGCACCGGGCTGCTCGCATGGACGCTCACGACCCTGCTGCTGGTGCTCTGGGGGGCCACCCCGCACGCGGCGGCCGCGAGCAGCATGCAGATGCACGGCGCCCTGCACCGCGACGGCGCGGTCGGCATCATCTCGCACCGCGGAGCCGCCGCGATCGCCCCGGAGAACACGCTCGCCGCCATGCGGGTCGCCATCGATCGGGGCGTCGAGTTCGTCGAGACGGATGTGCAGTTGACGGCCGACGGGGTGCCGATCCTCATGCACGATCCCACGCTCGACCGCACCACGAGCGGCAGCGGCCCCGTCGCACTCCGCAGCTTTGACGAGATCCGAGCGCTCGACGCCGGCAGCTGGTTCTCGCCCGAGTTCGCGGGCGAGGTCGTGCCCACGCTCGAAGAGTTCCTCGACGCGCTCGAACCGTCGACCACGCGCGCGCTCGTCGAGCTGAAGGGGGAGTGGGCGATCGAGCAGCTGGAGGCCGTCACCGAGTTGCTGCGGTCGCGGTACATGGTCAATCGCGTGGCGCTGCAGTCCTTCGAGACGCCGACGCTGGAGGGTCTGCAGCAGGTGGCGCCCGAGTTCGCGCGCGTGCTGCTGACCCGGGAGTGGGACGAGGGCACCGTGCAGCAGGCGACGGAGCTGCAGGTCTCGGCCGTGGGTGCGCGCACCAAGCTGTACGACCGGCGCCCCGAGCTGCTGCAGCGACTGCGCGCCGTCGGCATCGGGTCGCTCGTCTACACACTGAACACCGAGAAGCGCTGGGACCAGGCGAGCCGGCGGGGCGTCGACCTCGTCGTCACCGACGACCCGGTGCGGCTGGCCGTCTGGCGCGACGCGGCCTGACCGGCGCCCAACCGCGGCCCGACCGCGGCCCGCCGTCTCACAGCGTCACGCGGGCCGCAGGTCGCGGCGCGGCTGGTAGCGTCGGATCGGATCCGGCACCCCATTCCGAAGGAGCACTGCAGCGATGAGCACACAGACACAGGCCCGCACCGTCATCGGCGACTCGGGGATCGAGATCGCGCCGCTCGCGCTCGGCGGCAACGTATTCGGCTGGACCGCCGATCGCGAGACCTCGTTCGCCGTGCTCGACGCCTTCGTCGCGGGCGGCGGAGACTTCGTCGACACTGCCGATGGCTACTCCCACTGGGTGCCGGGGAACTCCGGCGGCGAGTCCGAGACGATCATCGGTCAGTGGCTCGCGTCGGGTCGGGATCGCGACGGCGTGGTCATCGCGACGAAGGTGTCGACGCACCCCGAGTTCACGGGGCTCGCAGCGGCGAACGTGCAGGCCGCCGCCGAGGCATCGCTGCGACGGCTGCAGACCGACCGGATCGACCTCTACTACGCCCACTTCGACGATGCGGAGGCCCCGCTCGAGCACACGGTGGCTGCCTTCTCCCGCCTCGTCGACGAGGGCAAGGTGCGCGCCATCGGCGTCTCCAATTACACGGCGGATCGCATCGCGGAGTGGTTCCGCATCGCGCGCGAGGGCGGCTACCACCTGCCCGTGGCCCTGCAGCCGCACTACAACCTCGTGGAGCGCGACTTCGAGACGAACGGTCTGCGCGAGGTCGCCGCGCAAGAGTCGCTCGCGGTGTTCCCCTACTACTCGCTGGCGAAGGGGTTCCTCGCCGGCAAGTACCGCGAGGCGGCCGACGCCACCGCTCCCGGCGCCAGCGCCCGCGCCGAGGGGGCGGCAGCCTACCTCGACGATCGCGGGCGCGCAGTGCTGGACGCCCTCGACGCGGTCGCGACGGCGCACGGCGCGCCCGTCGCATCGGTGGCGCTCGCCTGGCTGCGTCAGCAGCCCACGGTCGCGGCGCCCATCGCGAGCGCGCGCAATACCGAGCAGCTGCCCGCGCTGCTCGCGGCGCTGTCGCTCGAGCTCTCCCCGGAGGAGATCGCGGACCTCACCGCTGCGTCGGCGTAGGGGCACCCTCGCCGGGTGAGCGAGCGGAGCCCGGGGTGTCGACTCGCAGCGCTCGCCCAACCGGCGGTACGGGTCTGCTCCCGCTGATCAAGCAGAGGCGAAGCCGGAGTCGAAATCGAAACCCGGAGCGGCCACCGCGCTCACCCGCCGAGAGCGGCCGTGATGCGCTCGGGCGAGAGCGCCGCGTCGATCGCCAGCTGCGCAGCGCCGAGGATCGCGGCGTTCGCCGCGGCGCGCGACGGCGCGATCGTCAGGTGCTCGGTGGAGAGCGGGATCGAGCGGGCGTAGACCACCTCGCGCACTCCGGCCACCAGGTGCTCGGCCGCCTGCGCCATGGTGCCGCCGATCACGATGGTCGACGGGTTCATGAGACTGACGCAGGCGGTCAGCACCTCCCCGATATCGCGGCCGGCCTGCCGGATCGCCTGGATCGCCGCGACGTCGCCGCTCTTCGCGAGCGCGACGACCTCGCTCGGGCGCTCGATGCGTCGCTCCGGCGTGCTCAGCGCCCGCGCGAGGGCGCGGCCCGAGGCCACCGCCTCGATGCAGCCGCGGTTGCCGCAGGGGCACGGAGTGTCGGCGGCGCGGGCGAGGGCGACGTGCCCGATGTCGCCGGCCGCGCCGTGGGCCCCGCGGCGCAGGGTGCCGCCCGAGATGACGCCGGCGCCGATGCCGCTGGCGACCTTCACGAAGATGAGATCGGTGACGCCGGGCCAGGAGGTGCTCAGCTCGCCCAGCGCCATGATGTTGACGTCGTTGTCGACGAGCACGGGGGCATCGATCTCGGCCCGGATCGCGGCGGGGATGTCGAAGCGGTCCCACCCGGGCATGATGGGCGGGTTGATCGGCCGGCCGGTGGAGAACTCCACGGGGCCGGGCACCCCGATCCCGATGCCGGCGACGTGGTCCGCCGTGTACCCGAGATCGGGCAGCAGGGTCTGCGCGGCGCGCAGGATCCACGTCATCGCCGCCTCGGGCCCCTCGGCGATGTCGCGCGGGGAGGAGACCTCCGCGAGCAGTTCGCCGTCGAGATCGGTGACCGCGACACGGGCGTGCAGCGCACCGAGGTCGGCGGCCAGCACGACCCGCGCGCGGGGGTTGAAGGCGATCTGCGAGGACGGGCGGCCGCCGGTGGACGCCGCGTCCTCGACCGGGGCGATGAGGCCCAGGTCGAGCAGCTGATCGATGCGCTGGGTGATCGTGGGGCGGGAGAGCCCGGTGATCTGCGCGAGCTTCGCCCGCGTGCGGGGCCGCCCGTCCCTCAGGAGCTGCAGGAGCCCGCCCGCCGTGGAGATCGCGGAGCCGTTCACCGGATGGGGCAGAGTCACACTTTCAGTAAATCACAGATGAAAGTTGATAACAGTTTGATCACTTATGAAAACAGATTGACAAAAGTAGGGTGGCCGGGAACAGAATAGACACATGCAGACGACGTTGTCTCGCCGCCCCATGCAGGTCGGCATGCTCGGAGCCGGGTTCATGGCGCGCACCCACACGGCCGCGGCCCGTGCCGCCGGAGCAGAGCTCGCGGCCATCGCCTCGTCGTCCCCGGTGCGCGCCGCCGACGCGGCGGCGGTGCTCGGATACGCGCGGGCCGTGCCCGCGGACGAGCTGCTCGCCCAGGGGCTGCCCGTGGTGCACGTGTGCACCCCCAACCAGAGCCACGTCGAGTACGCGCGCGCCGCACTGCGCGCCGGCTCCGACGTCATCTGCGAGAAGCCCCTCGCGACGAGCGGGGCCGAGGCCCGGCGGCTGGCGGAGGAGGCCGAGGCGGCCGGGCGCTTCGGAGCGGTCCCGTTCGTCTACCGGTACCACCCGATGGTGCGGGAGGCCCGCGCTCGGATCGCCGCGGGCGAGGCGGGAGCGGTGCTCACGATCGCGGGGCTCTACCTCCAGGACTGGCTGCTCGACCCCGACGACGACAACTGGCGCGTGGGGGCCGGATCGGGCGGCCCGTCGCGCGCATTCGCCGACATCGGCTCCCACCTCGTGGATCTCGTGGAGTTCGTGAGCGGCGACCGCATCACCCGCCTCGTCGCGACCACGCGCACCGTGCACCCCGAGCGCGCAGGGCAGCCCGTCGACACCGAGGACGCCGTCGCGCTGACGCTCGAGCTCGCGGGCGGCGGCATCGGTGCGCTGCTCGTCTCGCAGGTCGCCCCCGGCCGGAAGAACGGCCTCGTGCTCGAGGTCGCCGGCTCACGGGAGAGCCTGCGCTTCGAGCAGGAGGATCCCGAGCGCCTCTGGGTGGGCCGGCGCGGCCACTCCGTGCTGCTCCGCCGGGACCCCGAAACACTCGCGGCCGACGCGGCGCGCCTCTCGCCCCTCCCCGCTGGGCATCCGCAGGGATACCAGGACGCGTTCAACGCCTTCGTCGCCGACGCCTACGCCGTCGCCGCCGGCGAGCGCCGCGAGGGGGTGCCGACCTTCGCCGACGGGGCGAGGGCGGCCGGGATCACCGACGCCGTGCTCGAATCGGCTCGCACCGGCGGCTGGGCGGAGGTGAGCGACGCATGACCGGGATCGACGCGCCCGCCGCCGGGCCTCCGGGGGCCTCCGCGGTGCGCGACGCGACAGCGCCCGCGGTCGCCCCCGTGCTCTCCGCCGTCGACGTGCGCAAGCAGTTCTTCGGGGTCGAGGTGCTGCACGGCGTCTCGCTCGATCTCGTGCCCGGAACGGTCCACGGCCTCGTGGGCGAGAACGGCGCGGGCAAGTCGACGCTCATGAAGATCATCGCCGGCGTCTATCGGCGCGACGGGGGCGAGGTGCGGCTCGACGGCGAGACCGTGGACTTCGGGCACCCGGTGGCCGCCGCGCGCGCCGGGGTGGCGACCGTGTTCCAGGAGTTCAACCTGCTTCCGGATCGCACGGTCGCGCAGAACGTCTTCCTGGGGCGCGAACCCGCGCGCTTCGGTCTCGTCGACGTCGCGGCCATGCGGCGCTCGACGCAGGAGCTGCTCGACGGCCTCGGCATCGCGGGCATCTCGCCCGACGCCACGGTGGGCGGACTCACCGTCGCCGAGCAGCAGATCGTCGAGATCGTGAAGGCGCTCTCGGTCGACGCGCGTGTGATCTCGATGGACGAGCCCACCGCGGCGCTCGCCGATCACGAGGTGTCGATCCTCTACCGCGTGATCCGGCGCCTGCGCGAGCGCGGCGTCGCGATCCTGTACGTCTCGCACCGGTTGCAGGAGATCTTCGACCTGTGCGACACCATCACGGTGCTGAAGGACGGATCGCTCGTGTCGTCCGGACCCGCGGCCGAGCTGGATCAGCCGACGCTCGTGCGCCGGATGGTCGGCCGCCCCATCAGCGCGTTCTTCCCCGACGCCGAGCCGGGCACCGAGCTCGGTGGATCCCTCGTGACCGTGCGCGGCGGGGGGAACGCGCAGCTCGACGGCATCGACCTCGACCTGCGCGCCGGCGAGGTGGTCGGAGTCTCCGGCCTGCAGGGATCGGGCCGCACCGAACTGGTCGAGGCGATCTTCGGCGCGGCGCCCTTCACCCGCGGGGAGCTGCGCCTCGACGGGGCCCGGGTCTCCATCCGGCAGCCGCGTCAGGCGGTGCGGCGCGGCATCGCGCTCGTCACCGAGGACCGCAAGCGCACGGGACTCGCGCTGCACCAGTCGATCCTCGACAACGCGCTGCTCGCGATCCGCAGCGTCTTCCCCCGCCGCACTCGCTCGAAGCGCGCCGAGATCCCCGGCGTCTTCACGGCGCTCGAGCTCGTGAGCCGGGGGCCGGGCCAGGAGGTGCAGGCGCTCTCGGGCGGCAACCAGCAGAAGGTGGTGCTCGCGAAGTGGCTCGCGACCGCGCCGCGGGTGGTGCTGCTCGACGAGCCGACCCGCGGTATCGACGTGGGCGCCAAGATCGCGGTGTACCGGCTGATCCGAGAGCTGGCGAAGCGGGGGGTGGCGATCCTGTTCGTCTCGAGCGAGCTGCCCGAGGTGATCGGCATGGCGGATCGGATCGTCGTGATGCGCGACGGACGCATCGCCGGCGAGCTGCCCGCGGGATCGTCGGAGGAGACCGTGCTGGGGCTCGCGACGGGCGCCGCCGACGAGAGGGGAGGCGCGTGATGGCCGCACTGGGCGCACGACTGCGAGCACTGGACACGACCGCGATCGTCTTCATCGCCCTGATCGCGGTGCTCGTGCTGAGCGCCGTGCTCGTCGCGATCGCCGGGCGCAATCTGTTCAGCCCCGGCAGCATCCGCGACATCCTCACCGGCATGAGCGTGCTCGGGTTCGTGGCCATCGGGCAGACGCTCGTGATCCTGGGCGGGTCGCTGGATCTCTCGGTGCCCTACGTGGTGAGCCTCACGAGCCTCATCGCGGCGCAGACGATGGACGGACGCCCCGGCATGATCGTGCCGGGCGTGCTGCTCGCGCTCGGCGTCGCCGCGCTCATCGGGCTCGCGAACGGCCTCATCGTCACCTTCCTCAAGGTGCACGGCTTCATCACCACGCTGGGCGTCGGACTCATCCTCAAGGGATACCTCGACACCAACTACAAGGGCACCGCGGGATCCGTGCCGTGGGAGTTCCAGCTCTTCGGGGCCACCGGCATCGGGCCGGTGCCGGTGTCGACCGTCGTGATGCTCGCGCTGGCCGCGGCGGTGGCGTTCCTCCTCGCGCGCGGCCGCTTCGGGCACCACCTGTTCGCGGTCGGCGGCAACGCCGAGGTCGCCCGCCTGTCGGGCGTGCGCACGCGGCGCCCGCTCATCTGGGCGCACGTGCTCTGCTCGGCGTTCGCGGGCGCGGCCGGTCTGCTGCTCGCGAGCCGGCTCGGCGTCGGCAGCCCGACGGTCGGGGTGCAGGGCGGATACGACCTGCTCTCGATCGCCGCCGTCGTGCTGGGCGGCACGCTGCTGGCCGGCGGGCGCGGCTCGATCTGGGGCACCATCGGCGGCGTCGCGATCTTCGCCGTGCTCGACAACCTCATGAGCGTGCTGCAGGTCAACCCGTTCCTGAAGGACGTGGTGCGCGGGGCGGTCATCGTGATCGCCGTGGCCGTCTACTCCCGGCGGCGCCTCGTGGTGCGCCGCGAGCGCTTCACGCGCACCGGAGCCGATGCCGTGCCGGTGGAGGCCGCGAGCCGAGGAGGTGCGCGATGAGCCCGGCGCAGCGCGGATCCGGCGAGCTCGCCCGCGTCGCCCGCGCGCTCATCAGCCCGCGCGGCGCCGTCTACCTCCTGCTGGTCGTGCTGCTCGTGGTCGTCGCCGTGCTCAACCCCTCCTTCGCCGAGCCGGGGCAGTTCGTCCGCTACATCCAGCGGGTCGCCCCGATCGCGATCGTCGCGATCGGGCAGTACTTCGTGATCGTGAGCGGCGAGTTCGATCTCTCGCAGGGGTCGCTCGTGACGACGCAGGTGGTGCTCGCGGGCACCCTCATCGGCCAGGACGACGACAAGGCGCTGCCGGTGCTCCTCCTGCTCCTCGTGCTCGGCACCGTCGTCGGCATCGTGAACGGCCTCGTGACGACGCTGCTCCGGGTGCCGTCGTTCATCGTGACCCTCGGCATGATGCTGGTGCTCTACGGCGGGGTCATGTGGTGGACGGGCGGCGCGGCGACGGGCAATCCGGCGGATTCGTTCCGCCAGATCGGTCGCGGCGGGATCACGGGGCTGCCCGTGATCGGCGTCCTCCCCTGGGCCGTCGTCACGCTGGCTGCGGTGGTTGCAGTGGCGGCCTGGCTGTCCCGCCGACCGTTCGGGCGCACCCTCATCGCGATCGGCGACAACCCCGCGGCCGGCGCCTTCGCCGGCGCATCGGTGTGGCGCACGAAGACCGCCGCCTTCGTCATCTCCTCGCTGTGCGCGACGGTCGCCGGGGTGCTGCTCGTCGGGTACGCCGGCGTGCACCCCTCGGTCGGCCGGGGCTACGAGTTCACGGCCATCACGGCGGTGGTGCTCGGCGGGGTCGTGCTCGGCGGCGGCCGGGGCTCGGTGTGGGGAGCGCTCGCCGGGGCGTTCGCGCTCGAGACGCTCTTCACCCTGCTGAACTTCACCGCGGTGCCCTCCACCATGCGCGACGCCATCCAGGGGGCGATCATCATCGCGGCCGTGGCCTACTCGGGCGTCGTGTTCGGAGCCATCAGGCGCCGCGCGCTCGCCGACGGGGCCGACGGCGCTGCACGACCACCCGGGACCACCGGGCCAGAACCGGCGGGGAGCGCCCCGCCACCAGATCCCGCCGGCGGCGTTGCCGCGCGGGCCACACACACGAAGGAGAATCGATCATGAAACGATCGTTGAGGATCACCGCGGGGCTGGTGGGCGCCGCATCGCTGATCCTGCTTGCGGGGTGCACGACCGACCCGTCGGTGGAGGCGCCGCCCGAGCAGGAGACGACCGAGGAGACCGAGGGGTCGGGCGAGTGGTTCGATCAGGCGCTCTTCGACAAGCAGTTCGACGAGCGATCGGTGGTGCCCGAGGGCCCCGCCGACGAGCCCTATCTGCAGACCATCAACGCCGAGATGCGCGACACCTCGGAGTACGCCTCCGAGGGCGCGAAGAAGCTCTGCTTCGCCAACGCGTCGATCTCGAACCCGTGGCGTCAGACGGGCTGGATCACCATGAACGAGCAGTTGCAGGTGCTGCAGGATTCGGGCGCCTTCTCCTCGATGGAGACCCGCGATGCGAAGGACAGCGATGACACGCAGATCGCGGACATCGACTACTTCATCGCCGAGGGCGACTGCGACGGGTTCATCATCTCCCCCAACTCGACCGCGGCGATGACGCCGGCGGTGGAGCGCGCCTGCGAGACCGGGAAGCCGGTCGTGGTCTTCGACCGCGGCGTGCAGACCGACTGCGCCGTGACGTTCATCCACCCGATCGGCGGCTTCGCCTGGGGCATCGACACGGCGGAGTTCCTGATCGACAACCTGAATGAGGGCGACAAGGTGGTGGCGCTGCGCATTCTGCCCGGCGTCGACGTGCTCGAGCAGCGCTGGGCCGCTGCCGACAAGCTGTTCGGCGAGGCCGGCATCGAGGCGGTCGACTACTTCACCGGCGCGGATCCCGCGGAGATCAAGAAGATCATCTCGGACGAGCTGGCGAAGGGCGACGTGCAGGGCATCTGGATGGACGCGGGCGACGGCGCCGTGGCGGCGATCGAGGCGTTCGAGGACGCGGGTGTGGACTACCCGGTGATGACCGGTGAGGACGAGCTGAGCTTCTTGCGCAAGTGGAAGGAGACCGGGCTCACGGGTCTCGCTCCCGTCTACTCGAACTTCCAGTGGCGCACGCCGCTGCTCGCGATGGAGAAGATCTTCGCCGGCGAGGAGGTGCCGCAGGAATGGGTGCTGCCGCAGAGCCCCATCACTGCGGAGGAGCTCGACGAGTACCTGGCGCTGAACGACGGCATGCCCGACGGCCACTACGCGAAGTTCGGCGGCGAGAATCTGCCGGGCTACCCGCAGGTCTGGCAGGATCGGGTCATCCCGTAGATCGGATCTGAGGCCGTCCTGCTCAGGGGCGGCCTCGGGTCATCCTGCGCGAGGAATGTCCCCGATCATCCTGTGCGAGGAATGTCCCCGTCATCCTGCGCGAGAAGCGTCCCCGTCATCCTGCGCGAGGAACGAGTCGCAGGATCCATCCCCTGCGCGAGGAATTTCCCCGTCATCCTGCGCGAGGAACGAGTCGCAGGATCCATCCCCTGCGCGAGGTGGATCCTGCGACTTCGCGCAGGATGACCGGGTGCGATCTCGCGCGGACACGACGAATGAGCAATGATTCTGTAAGGGGAGCGATATGCAGCGACAGCTCGGAGTGAACACCTGGGTCTGGGCCTCGCCGCTCGACGACGCGTCTCTGCACGAGATCGCGCATCGGGCGCGCGGCATCGGCTACGAGCTGCTCGAGCTGCCCGTGGAGTCCCCGGGGGGCTGGTCCCCGGCGCTCGCCGCCGAGCGGCTCGGCGAGCTCGGCATGGGCGCACGCGTCGTCGGCGCTATGGGCGCGGGGCGGGACCTGCTCGACGAGGCGCTGCGCGCGGCCACGCAGGACTACCTGCGCCACTGCGTCGACGTCGCCGTGGCCCTCGGATCGCCGACGGTCGCCGGGCCTTTCACCGCGCGCACGGGACGCGTCTGGCGCATGGACGCCGCCGAACGCACGGCGGCGGTCGCAACGCTGCGCCGCGCGCTGCGGCCGGTCGCCGAGTACGCCGCGGAACGGGGCGTGACGCTCGCGATCGAGCCGCTCAACCGCTACGAGACGAGTCTCATCAATACGGTCGACCAGGCGCTCGACGCCCTCGGGCCGCTGCTCGGCGCGGGGGTCGGGATCGCGCTCGACGCCTACCACCTGAACATCGAGGAGCGCTCGCCCGCGGCCGCCATCCGTGCGGCCGGGCCGCACGTGGCCGTGGTGCAGGTCTGCGGCAACGACCGCGGACCTGCGGGGCCCGACCACACCGACTGGGAGGGCTTCCTCGATGCGCTCGACGCCGTGGGCTACACCGGGCCGCTCACGCTCGAGAGCTTCACGGGCGACAACGACACGATCGCCACGGCGGCCTCCATCTGGCGGCCGCTCGCCGAGAGCCAGGACGCACTCGCCCGCATCACGTTCGATTTTCTCACCGATGCTCAGCAGCGAAGGAGCCGCAGATCATGACGCACGACGTCTCGCACCCCGTCACCCTGTTCACCGGGCAGTGGGCCGACCTGCCCCTCGAGGAGGTGGCGAGGCTCGCCGCCGAGTGGGGCTATGACGGCCTCGAGATCGCCGCGTCGGGCGATCACCTCGATCTGGCCCGGGCCGACGCGGACGACGCCTATCTGCGCTCGCGCCTCGAGATCCTCGATCGCCACGGTCTGCGGGTGTGGGCCATCTCCAACCATCTCGCCGGGCAGGCGGTCTGCGACGATCCCATCGACTTCAGGCATCGCGCCATCGTGCGTCCCTACATCTGGGGCGACGGCGATCCCGAGGGCGTGCGTCAGCGCGCGGCCGAGGACATGCAGCGCGCGGCGCGGGTGGCCCGCAAGCTCGGCGCCGAGGTCGTCACCGGCTTCACCGGGTCGAAGATCTGGCCTTACGTGGCGATGTTCCCGCCGGTGCCCGCCGAGGTGATCGACGACGGATACGAGGATTTCGCGCGGCGGTGGAACCCGATCCTCGACGTGTTCGACGCCGAGGGCGTGCGGTACGCGCACGAGGTGCACCCGTCCGAGATCGCCTACGACTACTGGACGACGGTGCGCGCCCTCGAGGCCGTCGACCACCGGCACGCGTTCGGTCTCAACTGGGATCCCAGCCACATCGTCTGGCAGGGCGTCGATCCCGTCGGATTCATCGTCGACTTCGCCGATCGCATCTGCCACGTCGACTGCAAGGACACGCGCCTGCGCCCGCAGACGGGTCGCGCCGGGATCCTCGGATCGCATCTGCCGTGGGGAGACCCCCGGCGGGGGTGGGACTTCGTCTCCACCGGGCACGGCGACATCCACTGGGAGGACGCGTTCCGGGCCCTCGGCTCCATCGGGTACGCGGGGCCGATATCGATCGAGTGGGAGGACGCCGGGATGGATCGGCTGCACGGCGCGGCCGAGGCGGTGACGAGGATCCGTTCGCTGCTCTGGAAGCGCCCCGACGCGTCGTTCGACGCGGCCTTCTCCCAGCAGGAGCCGGGCGCCCCCCGGTCGAGCGCCGCGGAGCCGGCGCCCGGCAACTCTCAGACACCCCGAACGTAGAATGGTGGTGTGAGCGACAAACTGCTGCATCTGGTGCGCCACGGCGAGGTGCACAACCCCGACCGTGTGCTGTACGGCCGCCTGCCGGGGTTCCGGCTCTCCGAGCTCGGTCACCGCATGGCCGAGGCGGCGGCGCTCGAGCTTGCCGGCAGCGACCGCATCGTCGCCCGCCTCATCGCCTCGCCGCTCGAGCGCACGCGGCAGTCGGCCCGTCCCATCGCGAGTGCGCTGGGCCTCGAGGTCGCGGTCGACGAGCGCATCGTGGAACCGGAGAATGCGTTCGAGGGCATGGTCAACGTCGGCCCCGACTCGGCATTCCGCCAGCCGCGCTACTGGTACCGGTTCCTGAACCCGTTCCGCCCCAGCTGGGGCGAGCCGTACCGCCGGGTGGCGTCGCGCGTGCGCGAGGCGATGGACGAGGCCTGGGAGGCGACGCGCGACGGCGACATCGTGATGGTGTCGCATCAGGCGCCCATCTGGATCGCTCACCTCGACGTCGCGGGCAAGCCGCTGTTCCACAACCCTGCCGCGCGGCGCTGCGAACTCTCGAGCATCACGAGCTTCGAGAAGCGCGGAGAGCGCTGGTTCGAGGTCGACTACCGCACGCCCGCTGCCGGTCTGCTCGACGACGCCGTGGATGTGGGGGCGGTATGAGCGCCCGTCGTGTTCGGGCCGCACTGGCCCTGCCGTTCGCCGCGCTGCTCCTGCTCGCCGGCTGCAGCTCCGGCGACGGCGATCTCGCGGCCGAGTGGAACGAAGCGAGCGGCAAAGGATACGTGTCCGGCGACGGATCCTCCCTGAGCATCGCTCCGGAGCAGCGCACGCTGCCCGTCGAGTTCTCGGGAGAGACCGAGAGCGGAGACGACTACGGTTCGGATGACACCCTCGGCAGCGTCACCGTGGTCAACTTCTGGTACGCCGGCTGCGCCCCGTGCCGAGCCGAGGCGCCGGACCTCGTGGAGGCATTCGACGAGTTCTCCCCGCAGGGCGTCAAGTTCGTGGGAGTCAACACGCGCGATCAGGTCGCGCAGGCGCGCCAGTTCTCCGAGCGCTTCGACATCGAGTACCCGTCGATCATGGACAACGCCGGGGGACGCGCGGTGCAGCGCGCGTTCGCCGGGCAGGTGCCGCTCAACGCGGTGCCGACCACGCTCGTGCTCGACGCCGAGGGGCGCGTGGCCCACCGGGTGCTCGGTCAGCTCGCCGGCGCATCGCAGCTGCGCACGCTGATCGGCGAGACCCTTGCCGAGGCGGGCGACGGGTCCTCGGATCCCGCGTCCGATCCCGCGCCCGCGGACGAGACGACCGAGCAGTAGCGGTGGACGTGCAGCACCTCGTCGCCGACGGGCAGTTGCTCGTCGCCTCGGCGATCGCGCTCGCGGCCGGAGTGATCTCCTTCCTGTCGCCGTGCGTGCTGCCGCTCGTGCCCGGCTACCTCGCATACGTGAGCGCGACCGCGGACGCCCCGCGGAGCGCCGCGAGGGCGCGCGGCGCCGCGGGCGGCGGTGCGGACCGAGAGGCGGAGCCGGCGAGCGCCGCCGTCGGCGGGCCGCCGGCGCGCGGGCGCCTCGTGCTCGGCTCGCTGCTGTTCGTCGCCGGGTTCACCGCCGTGCTCGTCGCCTTCCTCGCCGCGGCGGGCACCGTCGGCGTCTGGCTGCTGGAGTGGGAGCAGCTCATCACCCGGGTCATGGGTGCGGTGGTGATCCTCATGGGGCTCGTGTTCATCGGCGGGATCGGGATCATGCAGCGCACCACGAAGCTGCGCGTGAAGCCGCGCACCGGGCTCATCGGCGCCCCCCTGCTCGGGGTGGTCTTCGCGATCGGGTGGACTCCGTGCCTCGGCCCGACCCTCGCCGCCATCATGACGCTGAGCGTGCAGCAGGGATCGGTGGGCCGCTCCGTCGTGCTCGCGCTCGCCTACTGCCTCGGGCTCGGCCTGCCGTTCGTGCTCGCGGCCTTCGGCTTCGGGTGGATGACGCAGACCATGACCTTCTTCAAACGGCACATTCGCACCGTGAACCTGATCGGCGGCGCGCTGCTGATCCTCATCGGTCTCCTCATGGTGACCGGACTCTGGAGCCAGATGATGTACGCACTGCAGGCGGTGATCGGCGGATATGTCACGCCCCTCTGATTACGACGACGGAACGGGCGCCGGCGGAGCGCTGCGCGCGGAATCGCCCGAGCTCGGGCTGCGGGGCTGGCTGCGGTGGTTCTGGCGGCAGCTCACCAGCATGCGAGTGGCCCTCATCCTGCTGCTGCTGCTCGCCGTCGCGGCGATCCCCGGCTCGCTCGTGCCGCAGCGCGGCGCCGACCCCAACGGCGTGGTGCAGTACGAGCAGGATCACCCGGAGCTGTTCCCGATCCTCGACGCGTTCCCCATCCAGGCGTTCGACGTCTACGGATCGGTGTGGTTCTCGGCGATCTACCTGCTGCTGTTCATCTCGCTCATCGGCTGCGTGCTGCCCCGGATCGCGCACCACTGGAAGGCCTGGCGGGGCCGGCCGCCCAAGACGCCCGTGCGGCTGCAGCGCATGGCCGGGTTCTCCGAGCTGCGCCTGTCGAATCCGGATGCGACGCCGGCCGAGCGCGAGGCGTTCGCCGCGCGCGCGATCGACGAGGCCGCAGCCGTCCTACGGCGGATGCGCTACCGCGTCGAGGTGCAGCGCGCCACCCGGCGGGGGGTCGAGGAGGTATCGGTGTCGGCGGAGCGCGGATATCTGCGCGAGACCGGCAATCTGCTGTTCCACGTCTCCCTCCTCGGGGTGCTCGTGAGCGTGGGCCTCGGCGGAGTCTTCACGTTCAACGGCCAGAAGGTGCTGATCGAGGGCGAGACGATGGTCAATCAGCTCATCGACTACGACACGGCCACCTCCGGCCGCTCCTTCGACAGCTCCAGCCTCGAGCCCTTCAGCCTGCGCCTCGACTCGCTCGACGTCACGTACAACACCCCGGACGACGGCAACGTGCAGGCCATCGGGCTGGTCAAGGACTACACGGCCAACATGACGCTCATCTCGCCCGAGGGCGAGGAGTCGGGGCACATCATCCGGGTGAACCATCCGCTGCGCGTGCACGGATCGCCGGTCTACCTCATCGCCAACGGCTACGCGCCGAGGATCACGATCCGCAACGCCGAGGGAACCGTCGTCTACAGCGAGGCGATGCCGTTCATCCCGCAGGACAATCTGAACATGACCTCGCTCGGCGTGGTGAAGGTGCCCGACGGGATCGTCGACGCGTCCGGCGAGCCGGTGCAGATCGGCCTGCGGGGCTTCTTCTATCCCACCAAGGTCGATCTCGATACTGGGGCGTACACGTCCAACTACCCCGACCTGGAGAACCCGGTGCTCACCCTCGACGTGTTCGAGGGCGACCTCGGCATCGACCAGGGCATTCCGCAGTCGGTGTACGCGCTCGACACGAGCGGCATGGAGCAGCTGACGGGGCGCGCGGTCGACGTCGACTCCATCGAGCTGCGTCCCGGCGAGCAGGCGGAGCTGCCCAACGGCTTCGGCACGATCGAGTTCGAATCGGTGCCGCGCTACGCCTCGTTCGACGTGATGCAGAATCCGGCTCAGGTCTGGATCCTGGTGTTCGCGGTGCTGGCGCTCGGCGGCCTCATGTGGTCGCTGTTCGTGCCGCGCCGCCGCATGTGGGTGAAGGCGCTGCCGTCGGAGGACGGCCTGGTGCTGCAGTACGCGGCGCTGGCGCGGGGCGACGATCCGGCGCTGGAGCGCGCCGTCGAAGAGCTGCGCGACCGCCACCGCGAGCAGCTCTAGGCTCGGGCGGCGGATCGTGCTCCTGCGCGGGGCGGGCGATCCGTCCTGCCCGGTCATCCTGCGCGGGGCGGGCGATCCGTCCGACCCGGTCATCCTGCGCGGGGCGGGCGATCCGTCCGACCCGGTCATCCTGCGCGGAGCGAGCGATCCGTCCGACCCGGTCATCCTGCGCGGAGCGAGCGCAGCGAGTGCAGTCGCTGTGAGTCTTGGGGTGGCTGGTCTGGGACTGGCTGGCAGGGTAGATATCGGCCGTTACTTCCCTGAGGGTGTGGCTCTCTCAGTCGCTGACCCCGGCCCGTTGTTGTGATCGGGTGGGTGTCTGGATCCTGATTTGTCCACCCTGTGGGCGGAGGCGCGGTCGGTGCTGCCCTGCCCACTCCAATGACTTGATCAGAAGAACGCCCGCCCCGGGTGAGAAGGGGTGTGGCTCGTCACAGTGTTGTCTTGGCGTGAATTTTCCCCAGGTCAGCACCGGCCGCGTGACGGTCGGTACCGATCCTTTGGAAGAAAGACACCACCGCCATGACTATTGTCGCGCATCAGCATCCGTATGTGATTGGGGTCGATACCCACGCCCGTACGCACACCTACGCGGTCCTGTCCCCGCTCGGGGAACTCCTGGACATCGCCCAGTTCCCGACGACGACCGCGGGGATGCAACGAGCAATCTCGTGGGGTGCGCGCCGCACTGGTGGTGATCTCGACACGCTCTGGGTGATCGAAGGCACCGCTTCCTATGGCGCACGATTGGTGATGCTCGTCGCGAGCACCGGATACGAAGTCGTGGAAGCGCCGGTGACGCCTGGGCGGGTGCGGGCCGGGAAAGGGAAATCGGATCCGTTCGATGCCCGCCAGATCGCGGCTGCCGCACTCCCGCTGCAGGAGATAGAGTTGCGTCGTCCTCGGGCCGGGCACGGGTATCGTCTGGCATTGCGTGTGCTATTGACCGCGAGAGATGATCTCACGCACGAGCACACGCAGAAGATGAATGCGCTCACGGCATTGCTGCGAGTGCATGATCTCGGCATCGATGCCCGCCGCCCACTCACACGTACCCAGGTCGCACAGATCGCGAAGTGGCGATGTCGCTCGGAAGAGATCGCGCTGCAGATCGCGCGTGCAGAAGCTGTTCGGCTTGCGAAACGATTGAGCGAGCTCGCGTTGGAGATCCGTTCAAACCAAGACCAGATCCATACCCTGCTCCAGGCCACACCAGCGAGCGAGTTGCTCGAGATCACAGGAATCGGTCCCATCGGGGCGGCCGTGATCTACACGGCCTGGTCGCATCAGGGGCGGGTTCGTTCGGAAGCATCGTTCGCGGCACTGGCGGGGGTGTCCCCGGTTCCCGCGTCGTCGGGGAACACCGTCCGGCACCGATTGAACCGCGGCGGGGATCGGAGAGTGAACCGGGCACTACATCTCGCCGCGGTCACCAGAGCGCGTTGCGACGAAGAAACCAAAGCATATATTGCGAAACGGACCGCGCAAGGACGCACCCCGAAAGAGATTCGCCGCTGCCTGAAACGCTACCTCGCACGCCGCGTCTACAAGATCCTCAACGCAGCAACAACACCCCCGACCCCGAATTGACAAACATAGAAGAATCAGGATCCACACCGCCGAGTGCGGCGTCGCGCGCACTCGAACCCGACGCGGCCCGCGCCGCAACCGCCTCAGAAACGCCAGACGGCGGCCTGGAAGCCCGCCGGGGGCGCTGGCGTCCAGCTCTCGTTCTTGCCGACGAGACCGGAGCCGCCCGGGTTGTTCGACTCGATGATGGTGAAGGTGCCGTCGTCGTGCACCTCGGTGATGAGCACGGTGTGCACGCCGGTGACCCACGAGGTGGGCGACGCGACGTACTCGTATTGGATGACGTCGCCGGGCTCGGCCGCGGCGAGCGTCACCCGCGTGGCGCCGTCGTAGTTGGAGACGGGGTCGCCGCCGCCGCCCCAGTTGCCGCCGCCCGCGCGGATCCAGCGCTGCGCCGACATGATGCATTCGCCCGGCTGGCTCCAGCCCGTGGGGCGGCTCGTGCCGACCTCGCTCTCGGCCAGCGCGATCGCCGCGTCGACATCGTAGCCGTGGGCCACGTGGGCGACGTCGTCGATGCTGAGCACCGAATCGATGGGGGCTCCGGCCAGCGCGTCGCCGGTGTCGAGGGTCTGCGACGCCGTCGTGACCGGCTGCACCGAGGCCACCGAGAAGTCCTCGATCGGGGCATCTGCGACGGCCGGGGCTGCGCCGAAGGCGAAGGTGACCGATGCGACCAGGCTCACTGCGAACGCCTTGGCAGATACTCTCACGCGAAAAACTCCGGGGTTGTCCAACAAAAAACGCCGGGCCGTGGCCCGTGCGCCTCAACCAGTATGCGTTACCGTTCTGTTACTTTCAAGTCCAGAGGCGAAATCGCGCGTTCATGCGGCAAGCTCGGAGGCTGCGTTCAGGCGGCGCTCGGGCGGGCCGGGTTCGGTTCCGCGGTGAGAACCCGCTAGACTGGTGCGCGCCGGCTTCGCGGCCAGTGAGGAGGATTCGCCTAGCGGCCTATGGCGCACGCCTGGAACGCGTGTTGGGTTCACGCCCTCGGGGGTTCAAATCCCCCATCCTCCGCTCCGAGCCCCGTCGCATTCGCGGCGGGGCTCTTCGCATGCTGCGGCAGTGCGAGCGCCGCGGCGGCGAAGAACGCGATCGCGCCGATGAACGTGCCCCAGTTCGCGAGGGCCGCGTTCTCGGGGGCGCCGTCGGCGAGCACGTAGGCGCCGACGGCCGAGCCGGCGAACGCGACGCAGCCGATCGCGTTGAGGAGCGCGGCCCACCACGCCGGACGGCTCGGCTCCCACGCCGTCCCGCGTTCCCGCGCATACGCGACGGAGGTCAGGGCCGCGCTGATGAGGAATGCCGCGGAGCCGCCGGCGTCGGGCCTCCACACGAGACGATCGTCGGCGCTCACGGTCGCGGCGGTCAGCGCGGCACTCGTGCTGACATTGAACAGGATGGTGCCGAGGCTCTGCGTCGCCGCCGCCGCCCACTCGGCCCGCACCCTCGGCCGGGCGCCCACGGCGCTCCGTGCGCGCACAGGCCCGCTCGCGGCGAGCTGCATGAGCCCTGCCGCGGTGAAGAACCAGGCGCCGATGAAGCAGAGCGCATTGGTGAGACGCGCGCTTCCCGGATCCCAGATGCTTGCGGCGGCCCCCACCGCGAACAGTGCGGCGCCGATCATGAACGCCGTGCTCTGCACGATCAGGGCGACGGACGACGAGCGGTGCGCCGCTCGATCGTCGCCGGTGTGCGATGGCACGGGAATGGCCCCTCCCTGCATGCGAGCCGCCGGGCCGGAGCGCCGAGCGCGCCGGCCCCCGGGCCTCAGTGCGTGAAATTGGTGCGCGGCGCATCCCGCGGGATCGGGGCGGAGAGCCGCTCGAGGAAGTCGACCTCTTCGCGGATCGCGGTCAGCAGCAGCTCTGCGAGATCGCGGCTCAGTCCCATCCGCACGACGATGCGCTGCACGACGAGATCGCTCAGAGCGTCCGGCATCGGGTAGGCCGGTACGAGCCAGCCCCGCATGCGGAGTCGATCCGCCAGGTCGTAGAGATCCCAGTTCCGCTCGCCGGGCACGAGCTTCCACGCGAACACGGGGATGGTGTCGCCGGTGCTGACGAGCTCGAACGGGGGCAGCTCGGCGATCGCCGAAGAGAGGTAGGTCGCGACGTCGATCGACGCCTGCTGCACGGCGCGGTAGCCCTCGCGCCCCAGCCGCAGGAACTGGTAGTACTGCAGCAGCACCTGCGCGCCGGGTCGCGAGAAGTTGAGGGCGAGGGTCGGCATGTCGCCGCCGAGGTAGCTGACGTGGAAGATGAGGCTCTCCGGGCAGGCCGCGCGGTCGCGCCAGACCACCCAGCCCACGCCCGGGTAGACGAGCCCGTACTTGTGCCCCGAAGTGCTGATGGAGTTGACGCGGTCGACGGCGAAGTCCCAGGTGAGGTCGGGCTGGCAGAAGGGGGCCACCATGGCGCCCGAGGCGCCGTCGACGTGGATCTTGACGTCGACGCCCGTGGCCTCCTGGATCTCGTCGAGCTTCGCCGCGATCTGCTGCACCGGCTCGTACAGGCCGGTGTAGGTCTGTCCGAGGATCGCGACGACGCCGATGGTGTGCTCGTCGACGTACTGCTCGAGCTCGTGCCCGTCGAGCACCAGGTGGTCCTCGGTGACGGGGACGTAGCGCGCCTCGACGTCCCAGTAGTTGCAGAACTTCTCCCACACGACCTGCACCCCGGCCGACAGCACCAGGTTGGGCGTCTCGGTCGACTGTCCGGCCGCTCGGCGCCGCTCCTGCCAGAGACGCTTGAGGGCGAGGCCGCCGAGCATGCACGCCTCGGAGGATCCGATGGTCGAGGTGCCGATCGTGTTGTCCGGATCCCGCACGTGCCAGAGGTCGGCGAGCATGCGCCAGCAGCGATCCTCGATCGCGGCCGTCGCCGGGTACTCGTCCTTGTCGATCATGTTCTTGTCGGCGGCCTCGGCGTAGAGGCGCTGCGCGTTGTCGTCCATCCACGTCGACACGAACGTCGCGAGGTTCAGCCTCGAGTTGCCGTCGAGCATCGCCTCGTCGTGCACGATCTGATAGGCCGTGTCGCTCGCCATCATGGCCTCGGGGAGCTCGAACCGGGGCAGTGCGGTGGCTTCGCCGGGACGGGCGAATACCGGATTGATCGTGAGCACGGCCGCGTCGGATCGCGCTGCGGCGTCTCGGTACATCTCGGACATGTGATCCTCGTTTCTCTCCGGAGAGGTGGCGGGCTCGCGAGGGCCGACTGCTTCGAGACTATGGGCAGCGGGCGGGCGAGTTCAAGGAACGCGCTGAGCCGTGAGTCGAGCCGCGACGCGCCGCGCTGAGCCGCGGGTCGCGCCGCGAAGCGCCGGGCGGTCGATGCTACGCGGCGCCGCGCCCGCCCTCCGGCAGCGAACGGAGTTCTGCCTCCTGGAACCGCTTCGGCGAGCGGCCGTGGGCGCGCGTGAACGCGCGGGTGAAGGCGGCCCCATCGGCGTATCCCACGCGGCGCGCCACCCGGGTCGGGGGTTCGCCCTCGCGCAGCATGCGCCGCGCCCACGACATCCGGGCGCGCGCCCGCCACGTCGAGAGCGTGGTGCCGGTGAGCTGCTCCACCGCCCGTCGCAGCGCGGCGGGGGCCACGCGGGCCTGTGCCGCGAGCGCCTCCGATGAGCGGCCGTCCTCCGGTGCGCGGGCGAGGCGGGCCAGCACCTCGTAGGCGGCCCGGGTGGTCTCGGGGTCGAGCGACACGGGATCGTCGACGCCGAGCGCCGTCTGCAGCGCCGCACGAGCCTCGCCGGCGCCCAGCGGCCCGACGCCCGCATACTCCCAGGCCGCCAGGCGGATCAGCGTCTCGTGCGCCTCGGGGCCGACCCGGGAGACGACCCCGCGGCCCAGCTCGCATCCGCCCGGCAGCCATCCGATCGGCATCACCGCGGAACCCGCGTCGGCGCGGAGCGCAACGGTCGAGCCGGCCGGCAGGCACGCGATGTCGCTCGCGCGCAGCGGCTCCTCCGCGCCGTCGATCTCCAGTCGGGCCGTGCCGGAGGCCACCCAGACCACCACGTGGTAGCCGTTGCACTGCGGGCCGAGCACCGCGACGCGGCGGTCCACCGGTGCGGGGGTCGGGTGGTCCCGCAGCAGGTCTCCCGGGGTCGCCCCCCACTCGCGGCGGAACGCGCGGGCGAAGGCCTGCGGGCTCCCGTACGCCGTGCCGGCCACGCCCGCGGCGACGCTCCCGTCGACCAGGATCCGCTCAGCGGCCCGCGCGAGCACGTGTCTCGCGCGCCAGCGCACCGGCGTCCACCCGGTCTCGGCGCGGAACCGTCGTGCGAGCACGCTGCCGCCCATCCCGTGCGACGCCCCGATCTCGGCCGGTGAGCGAGACGGGTCCTCGAGCAGCTCCTCGGCGACTCGGCGCAGTTCGGGGGAGCGCGGCAGCGCCGGGGGCTGGGCCACGGGGCAGCCGTGCCCGATCCAGGCGAGGATGGCGGTCGCTCGCACGCCGCCGCCGCGCAGCACGCCGAGACTGCGCATGAACGCCGCGAGCAGCGCGTCCCGCGAGCGGGCGGGGACGGTCACTCGGGTGGGCGCGGTCGGTCCCGCGGCGCGATCCGCGCTCCGCACCCGGATCGGCAGCACGCAGGAGTCGGAGGCCCCCCGCACCTGGGCGCGCCGCCCTGCGGGGATCCAGAGCGCTTCGCCGGACGCGAGGCGCCAGTGGCCGGAATCGAGCGCCGCCGACGCACTGCCGGCGACGACCCACAGGAGCACCGGCGCATTCCCGTCCAGGGTCGCTCGGGTCGGCCAGGCGGGGATCGCCGTGAGGTCGAAGGAGCGGAGTGAGGACAAGAATGCGCCGATCTGGGTGCAAGAAGTTAGGTAAGCCCATCCTAACCTCGATGGAGAGCACGCCGCTCAGCGCCGAAGTCGACGCGCGTCATCCCGCGATCGCGGACGACTGCCCGTCGGCCTCCCGCCGGCGGAGCGATGAAAGGAATCATGAACACACACGCAACCGTGCGCCGCCGCGCCGTCGCCATGCTCGGTCTGGCCCTGACGGGCGCGATCGCCCTGTCCGGATGCGCCGCCCCCGCGGCCGAGGAGACCGCGCAGGCCGATGCGCCGGCGGCGGCCGCGGAGTGGCCCCGCACCTTCGAGAATGCGGACGGGACGACCACCGAGATCCCCGAGCAGCCCGAGCGCGTCGTCTCGACGGCGGTCTCGGTGACCGGCACCCTGCTCGCCATCGACGCCCCGGTGGTCGCGAGCGGCTCGCAGGTGGGCGGCGTCTGGTTCGATCAGTGGGCCGACGTCGCCGATGAGCGCGAGGTCGACAACCTCTGGAGCGTCGGCGAGTTCGACCTCGAAGCCGTGATGGCGAGCGATCCCGATCTCATCGTCGTCGCGACGAGCGGTCGTGACGCGCTCACTGACCAGGTCGCCGACCTCCAGTCGGTGGCGCCCACCGTGGTCGTCGACTACGGGGCGCAGACCTGGCAGGATCTGGCGCTCGAGCTCGGCGCGGCCACGGGGCTCGAGAGCGAGGCGGAGGGTGCCGTCGACGACTTCGACGCCCTCGTCGGCGAGACCGCCGCCGCGATCGACGTGCCCGACGGCACCGCCAACATCGTCTCGTTCAACGGCCCCGGGCAGGACAACCCGATCGGCCGGGTCGGCGGCTCGCACGCCGACCTGCTCGAGTCGCTCGGCTTCACGGTCGAGGATCCCGATCCGAGCTGGCACACGCAGGCGCAGGGGCGTTCCGACTTCGTGTGGGCGAGCTACGAGATGCTGCTGCAGCTGACGAGCGAGACGACGTTCATCCTGTCGGCCGACGACGAGATGGCGCAGGGCTTCGCCACGGATCCGGTGCTGGCGAACGTCCCGTCGGTCGCGGCCGGCCAGGTCTACGGGCTGGGCGTCAACTCGTTCCGCATGGACCCCTACAGCTCGGCCGAGATCGTCGAGCACGTGCGGGACCTGTTCTCCTGAACCCATGCGTCGGCCGGCCGCAGCTGCTGCGGCCGGCCGCGCTGCGCGAACCATGACTGCCACCGCATCCCCCGCCGTTCCTCGTACTCCGGCGCCCGCCGTCGGCGACACGGCGCGTCGCGCCGACGGGCCGCCGGCCACCCGGCGTCGCGCCGCCGCCGTGCTCATCGTCGCCGGTCTGCTCGTCGGCGCGCTCGTCGTGCTGAGCTCTCTCGTGGGCACGCGCATGCTCGTGCCGTCGGACCTCTGGCGCGTCGTCGCCGACTTCGATCCCGCCGACGACGCGCACCTGCTGCTCGTCAACCGCCGTCTCCCGCGCGCCGCGCTGGCGGTGCTCGTGGGGGCGGGGCTCGGCGCGGCAGGCGTCGTCATGCAGTCGCTCACCCGCAACCCGATCGCCGAGCCCGGACTGCTCGGTGTGAGCGCCGGGGCGGCCGTCGCCGTCGCCGTGGCGATCGCTCTGGCGGGCATCGTCGCCCCGATCGCCTACTTCGGGGCGGCCCTCGTGGGCGCCGCCGCAGCGGGAGCGCTCGTGATGCTGCTCGGCGGCGTGCGCCGGGGATCGGACCCCGTGCGCCTCGTGCTCGCGGGTGCCGCGCTGGCCGTGGTGCTCGGGGCGCTCGCGCAGATCGTCATCGTCAACGGCGACGAGCAGGTCTTCGACCGCTACCGCGCCTGGGCGGTCGGCTCGCTCGCGGGCCGCGACCTCGAGGTGCTTCCGCTCGCCGCGGCGTGCATCGGCGCGGGGCTCGCGCTCGCCGCCGCGCTGTCGCGAGCCCTCGATGCCGCAGCGCTCGGGCCGGAGACGGCGCGCGCGCTGGGCTCGCGCCCCGCCGCGGTCTGGGCGGTGGCCGGTCTCGCGGTGGTGGTGCTCTCGGGCGGTGCCACCGCGGCCGCCGGCCCGATCGCCTTCGTCGGGCTCACCGCGCCGCACATCGCCCGCCTGCTGGTGGGCTCGGATCACCGCCGCATGCTGCCCGTGGCGATGGCGCTCGGCGCCGCACTCGTGCTGATCGCAGACGTGCTGGGCAGGGTCGTGGCGCCGCCGGGCGAGGTCGGCGTGGGGATCATGGTCGCCCTCCTCGGCGGGCCATTCTTCGTCGCGCTCGTGCGACGTCGGCGATTGGCGCCGCTGTGAACCGCCTCGCGGCGCACCGCCCCCCGGGCGGGCGGCGCGTCCTGCGCCTCGGGACGCTCTCGCTGCTCGTGCGCCCCCGTACCGCTCTCGTCGCGATCGCGCTGGTCGGAGTCGCCCTGCTCGCGGGCGCCGCTGCGCTGACGGTGGGCAGTCTGCCGGTGCCCTTCGGCGCGGTGCCCGGGGCCGTGCTCGGAATCGCCGACGACGCGACGGTCGTGCGCGCGGTGCAGGGCGTTCGGCTGCCGCGGGTGCTCAGCGCGCTCGGGGCGGGCGCTGCGCTCGGCATCTCCGGGGCGGTCTTCCAGTCGCTCTCTCGCAACGCCCTCGGATCGCCCGACGTGATCGGGTTCACGACGGGCGCGGCCACGGGTGCGCTCGTGCAGATCGTACTCTTCGGGGCGCAGCCGACCCAGGTGGCGCTCGGCACGGTCGTGGGCGGCGCCGTCGCCGCCGGGCTCGTGCTCCTCCTCGCGCGCCGCGGCGGCGGGATGGCCGGGCGGCAGATGATCCTCGTCGGGATCGGCATCGGGGCCATCGCCTCGGCGATCAACGGTCTGCTGCTCGTGCGGGGCACGATCGACGCGTCGAGCCAGGCCAATCTCTGGCTCTCCGGATCGCTCGACGCCCGTCAGTGGGGGCATGCCCTGCCGGTGCTGCTCGGGGTCGCGGTGGTGCTGCCGGTCGTGCTCCTGCTCTCCCGTCGCGCGACGCTGATGGAGCTCGGCGACGACGTCGCCGAGCAGCTCGGGGTGCGCACCGAGCGCACCCGGCTCGCGCTCGTGATCTGCGCCGTCGCGCTCGCCGCGCTCGCCACCGCGGCGGTCGGGCCGATCGCGTTCGTCGCGCTCGCCGCGCCGCAGCTGGTGCGGCGCCTGATGCGGGCCGATGCGCCTCCGGTCGTCGGCGGGGCCGCGATGGGGGCGGTCCTGCTGGTGATCGCGGATCTCGCGACCCAACTGCTTCCGGTGACTTTCGCGGTGCCGGTCGGCCGGATGACGGGTGTCATCGGGGGCCTGTATCTGCTGTGGCTGTTGCTGCCGGGTCGTGGCTCGGCAGAAGGAAGGGGATGGCGCTGATGACCGATTCGCTCGAGGCGCAGGGACTCACGCTGCGCTACGATCGGCGCACGATCGTGGAAGAGCTCGACGTGCGGCTGCCCGAGGGGCGCATCACGGTGATCCTGGGCGCGAACGCGTGCGGCAAGTCGACGCTGCTGCGCGGGCTCGCCCGGCTGCTCGTGCCCGCCGAGGGACGGGTGCTGCTCGACGGGACGGACGTGCGCGAGTTGGGTCCGAAGGCGCTCGCGCGCCGCGTGGGGTTCCTGCCGCAGGCGGCGTCGGCGCCGGGCGGGGTGACCGTGGCGGAGCTCGTCGCGCGCGGGCGGTACCCGCACCAGCGCGTGCTGCAGCAGTGGTCTGCGGAGGACGCCGACGCGGTGAACGACGCGATGCGCGCGACGGGGGTGTCCGCGCTGCACGATCGCCCGATCGACGAGCTGTCGGGGGGCCAGCGGCAGCGGGTCTGGATCGCGATGCTGCTCGCCCAGCAGACGTCCGTGATGCTGCTCGACGAACCCACGACCTATCTCGACATCGCGCATCAGCTCGAGGTGCTGGAATTGTGTCGACGGCTGAACCGCGAGGAGGGCCGCACCGTGGTGCTCGTGCTGCACGATCTCGACCAGGCCTGCCGCTATGCCGACCACCTCGTGGTGATGTGCGACGGGCGGATCCTCGACGCCGGGCCGCCGGCCGGGGTGATGACCGAGCGGCTGATCGCGGAGGCGTTCGGGCTGGAGGCGCTGGTGCAGGCGCATCCCGTCACCGGGAGCCCCATGATCGTGCCGATCGCCCCGATCGCCCCGATCGCCCCGATCTCGCGGGACGCCCCGGCGGCCGCCGGCGCAGCGGAGGCGATCGCGTGACCCTCCTCACCGGGTTCACCGCGGCCCCCACGTGGATGCGCGGCCAGGCGTGGCGGCGGGCCGACTCGCGGGTCGAGGAGCTGCTCTCGGGCGCTCCGATCGTCGACGCGGTGGTGCTGGCCGAGCAGGCCGGCTTCGACGCGGTCTTCCGCCCGGACGCGCTCACGCTGCCGATCGACACGATCCGGGAGGATCCGGCGCATCTCGGGCTCGACCCGGTCGTGCAGGCCGCCCAGCTCGCCGCGGCGACGCATCGGATCGCGCTCATCCCGACCGTGTCGGCGACGTTCTCGGAACCCTATCCCGTCGCGCGGCAGCTCGTCTCGCTGGAGCATCTGGCACCCGGGCGGATCGGCTGGAACGTGGTGACCTCGAGGACGGGCGACGGCCAGTTCTCGGTCGCCCGCCTGCCGGATTCCGCGGCCCGGTGGCGGCGCGCCGAAGAGCTCATCGACGCGGTGGAGTCGCTCCGCGCGGGATTCCCCGCCGCGGCCCTGCGCGCAGACCGCACGGACGGCACTCTCGTCGATCCGGCCCTCGTGCGACCGAGCGATCATGCCGGCGAGCACTTCCGGGTCGCCGGTCCGCTGCCCCTGCCGGGTGCGGTTCCCGAGGCGGGCGCCGCGCCGCGCCGACTCCCCCTGCTGATCGCCGGCGGCGGCCCGGCGCAGGCGCTCGCGGGCCGTCGCGCCGACGCCGTGTTCGCCGCCGCCGTCGAGCCGATGGCCGGTCGCGCGCAGCGCTCCGCGATCCGCGACGCCGCAGCCGCCGCCGGCCGCGCGGATCCTCCCCGATTGCTGCCCGGGCTCAGCCTGCTGCTCGCCGACACGCGCGAGCAGGCGCGCGAGCTCGCGCGCACGAGCGCCCCCGCGGGAGCAGGGCGCCCTCCGGGTGGGCCGCACTGGACCGTGATCGGCACGCCCGAGGACGCCGTAGCCTCGATCGCGGAGCGGGCGCGGCATGGCGGGCTCGACGGCTTCATCGTGTTCCCCATCGGATGGTGGCGATCGGTGGAGCTCGTCTGCGGAGCCGTCATGCCCCGGCTCCGTGAGCTCGGGCTGATCGCCTCCGAGCCCCATCCCGACCCGTTCACGACACGACAGGAGACGCACGAATGACCAGCACCGCGAAGACGCACCCGATCGAGGGCGCGAACCGCTCCGGACAGACCCGGGTGGCGCTGCTCCCGACCGTCGGCCGCCGCCTGCTGCGCGTGCAGCGCACGGAGCGCATCACGCCGCGCTACCGGCGCATCGTGTTCGTCGGAGCGGATCTCGGCGCGGACTTCCCCGTGCGCCGCTTCGCGCCGACCGACCATGTGAAGCTGTTCTTCCCACACCCGCGGACCGGTGAGCTGGTGCTCCCGATGATCACGGAGCGCGGCTGGGAGCTTCCGCAGGACGCGGGCGATCCGATCTTCCGCGACTACACCGTGCGCTCGTTCGATGCGGCCGCTCGAGAGCTGGCCATCGACTTCGTGCTGCACGACCACGGCGTGGCCGGTAGGTGGGCGGGCAGCGCGGGCCCGGGTGATGAGATCGGCCAGCTCGGCCCGCGGGGCAACGTGCTCTTCCCGGAGGACTACCCGCACTACCTCGCCGCCGGAGACGAGACGGCGCTGCCCGCGATCGCGCGATTCGTGGAGGAGGCGCCCCGGGGCTCGCGGGTGACCGCGGTGATCGAGGTGGCCGACCTCGGCGAGGAGCAGAAGCTGCGCGCCGCCGACGGGGTCGAGCTGGATCTGCGCTGGGTGCACCGCGACCGAGCCCGGATCGGCGAGGGGCACCTGTCCGCGCTCGAGACCGCCGTGCGCGCGGCGGGGCTCGCGCCCGAGGAGCGCGTCTTCGCGTTCGTGGCCGGTGAGGCGAACGCGCTCAAGCCGATCCGCCGCTTTCTGCGCCGCGAGCTCGGGTACGGCAAGGAGCAGGTCGACGTCGACGGGTATTGGAAGCGCGGTGTCGTGAATCTGGATCACCACGCCGACGAGTCGGAGGAGCCGGACTCCGAGTGACGCGGGAGCCGGTGCGCGCCTGCGGTGCAGGCCTCGCGCGCGGCTCTGCGCCCGCATCCGTTCCCGCGGCGAATACTGTGGATGCGATGAACCGGCCGCACTTTCCTTCACGTGCCCGCACCGGGTGTGCCACACTCTTGATTGGGGATCCGAACTTGATCTGACGCGAGGTGATGGCGATGTCCGAGAGCCGGGAGAACGCGCCCCGAAGGCGCCAGCAGCGCGGCATCGAGACGCAGTCCGCCCTGCTCGAGGCGGCGGGTCGGGTGTTCTCGCGGATGGAGTACGACAAGGCGAAGTTGAAGGACATCTCCGATGATGCGGGGATCAGCCTGGGGTCGTTGTACTTCCATTTCGGGAACAAGGATGATGTGGCTGCTGCGGTGCTGGATGCGCAGCAGGAGCGGATGACCGAGGTGCTGTCGTCGGTGGTGGAGACGGAGGGGTCGTCTCTGGGGCGGTTGTTGGATCTGCTGGATGGTGTGGCGGAGTTGATCTCGGCGGATGCGCTGGTGCAGGCGGGGATTCGTCTGGTGGGTTCGTTGCCGGATGAGTTGAAGGATCGCGGGTACGGGTTCTACGAGGAGTGGCAGCGGGTGGCGGAGACGCTGATCCGCGAGGGCCTCGAAGACGGCTCCGTCACCACCGCGCGGCAGACCCCCGCGGAGCTCGCCGAACTCGTGAACGAGCTCTTCGTCGGCGCACAGGTGCTCGCGGGCATGAAGGACGGTTGGCAGACGCTGCCCGAGCGGATCCGCAGGATCCGGCCCGTGCTCGAGTCCGTGCTCGCGCCCTCGTCCGCGGCTTGAGCCGCGCCGAGCGCATCATGGATCCTGCGACGGTTCCCGCCCGACTCGCGCACAAGACCGACCGGAGCAACATGTGGCTCACGGAGGCCCTGCCGGGCGACGGCGAATCCGTCGCGTTCCGGTTCCGCGTGCCCGACGCGGTGCGCGTCGGCGGCGGCGTCGGGGGAACCAGCCGCCCCGGGCGCATGATCTCGGCACGCCGGAGGGGATCGAGGCCGTCGCGGAGTGCGTGCGGGAGCTGCTGGAGCAGTATCCGCAGTACCGGCTGCGGGTACTGGTGAACAACGCCGCGAAGCTGCTCAGCCCGTCGTTCGCCGAGACCGAGTTCGCCGACTTCGACCGCTACTTCGCGGTCAACGCCCGGGCCCCGTTCTTTCTCGCGCAGCGACTGGTGCAGGTGATGCCCGAGGGCGGCTCGATCGTCAACGTCTCGTCTGCGTCGGCGCACTTCTCGAGCCCGGGGGACATCGTCTACGCGATGAGCAAGGCCGCGGTCGAGTCGCTCACGAAGAACATGGCCGAGGCGGTCGCAGCGCAGGGGATCCGCGTGAACGCCGTGATCCCGGGTTTCACCGACAACGGCCACCCCGGCTTCGGCAAGCCGGCCGTGCTGGAGTACATGTCGTCGTTCTCCGTGCTCGGCGGAGTCTCTCAACCGGAGACGGTGGCGGCCGCGGTCGCGTTCCTCGCTTCGGACGCGGCGGCGCGCACCACGGGAGCCCTGCTCGACGTGACGGGCGGCAGCATTCTCGGTGCGCGAGGATCGCGCAGCCACTCCGTGAAGGATCTGCTGGTGCCGGACGCAGGGCAAGCTCCTGGGTGACGCGACTAGGAGCGATGGGAGACGTGTGGAAGAATCTCACTCACGGCCGAGATTCGGCCTGGGGAGCTGAGGGAGAGCACCGGTGAACCGAGTGGGAGAAGTGCGTCGGAAGCAGCAGCGCGGGATCAGAACGCGCATGGCCCTGCTCGAGGCGGCGGGTCGGGTGTTCTCGCGGATGGAGTACGACAAGGCGAAGTTGAAGGACATCTCCGATGATGCGGGGATCAGCCTGGGGTCGTTGTACTTCCATTTCGGGAACAAGGATGATGTGGCTGCTGCGGTGCTGGATGCGCAGCAGGAGCGGATGACCGAGGTGCTGTCGTCGGTGGTGGAGACGGAGGGGTCGTCTCTGGGGCGGTTGTTGGATCTGCTGGATGGTGTGGCGGAGTTGATCTCGGCGGATGCGCTGGTGCAGGCGGGGATTCGTCTGGTGGGTTCGTTGCCGGATGAGTTGAAGGATCGCGGGTACGGGTTCTACGAGGAGTGGCAGCGGGTGGCGGAGACGCTGATCCGCGAGGGCCTCGAAGACGGCTCCGTCACCTCGACTGCTCCGGCCCCCGAACTGGCGGAGGTCGTGCACGAGACCTTCATCGGCGCGCAGGTGCTCTCGGGCATGATGGACGGCTGGCAGACGCTGCCGGCGCGTATCGAGCGCGCGCGCCCGCGCTTGGAGGCGCTGCTCGCGCCCGAGGCCTGAGCCCGAGCGGCCGGGGGCCGCGCGCGGCGGCCTCGATGGTGAGGCCTAGTCCGCGGGCGCCGCGATGCGCACCGACGCGAGCTGCTCCGCGCGTGTGGGCGCTGCGTGCACGGTGACGAGCTCATCGGCGTCGGCGAAGCGGGCGAAGGCCTCCAGCTCGTCGCGCACGCGATCGCGCCCGCCGATGGCGGTGTACTGCAGCATGCCGCGGATCTCGCGCCCCGCCGGGGTGTCGACCAGTGCCGAGGCCTCGTCAACGGTGAGCTCCTGCTCGCGGCCGCGGGAGAGGAAGCGCCGCACGCGGTCGACCTCCGTGCGCACGAACAGCGCCTCCGCCTCGGCATCGCTCTCCGCGGCGACGACGTTGACGCCGGCGCTGACGTAGGGCTCCGGGTGGGCGTGGCTCGGCACATAGTTCGCGCGGTAGTGCTGCACCGCACCCGTCAGCTGCTGCGGGGCGAAGTGCGAGGCGAACGAGTAGGGCAGCCCGAGTTGCGCGGCGAGGCTCGCGCCGAACAGGCTGGAGCCGAGGATCGTGAGCGGCACCCGCGTGCCGCGTCCCGGGTAGGCGTTGACCGCGTTACGGGGCAGCTCGTCGGAGAGGTAGCCCTGCAGCTCCAGCACATCGCTGGGAAAGCTCTCGGCCGCCTGATGGGTGCGGCGCAGCGCGCGGAACGTGGCGCCGTCGGTGCCCGGGGCGCGTCCGAGCCCGAGGTGGATGCGCCCGGGGTGCAGCTCGGCGAGCGTGCCGAACTGCTCGGCGACCACGAGCGGCGAGTGATTCGGCAGCATCACGCCGCCGGCGCCCAGCCCGATCCGTGAGGTGTGCGCGGCCACGTGCGCGATGAGCACCGCGGTCGCGCTCGACGCGATCGACGGCATGTTGTGGTGCTCGGCGTACCACATGCGCTGGTACCCGCTGGTCTCGGCGAGTCGCGCCACCGCCACGGAGTGCTCGAAGGCGTCGGCGATGCTGCCGTCGGCTTCCACGGTGGCGAGATCGAGGATCGAGAGCGGTGTCGAGGCCATACCGGGGCCAACGCGGATCGGCGCGGTGCTATTCCGCGCCGGCGGCGGGCGCCCCGGATCAGACGACGTCGCGCCGCCAGCGCAGCGCCCACCCCGCGGCGACGGCGATGATCGCATAGCCGAGCAGCACCAGCAGGCCACCCCAGATCCCGAGCGCCCCCGCACCGTCGGGGAGCGAGGGATCGAGCGACGACATGCTCGTCATGACGCTTGCGCCGACGAACGCGTCCGTCGCCGAGCCGGGGAGGAACTTGGCCACCTGGGCGCTCCACTCCCAGAACTGGGCGCCGGTGCGCAGGACGGGCTCGACGAACTGGGTGAACACGAGCGCCAGCACGATGGCGAAGGCCTGATTGCGCACGAGTACGCCCACGCCGAACCCGATGATGCTCCACAGGCCGATCGCGGCGAGCACGCGCACGACGAGCATCCAGGTGTCGCCCGAGTCGAGCATCGCCTCGCCGCCGGTCGCCGCCAGCACCGGCGCACCGACGCCGATGGCGCCGAGCAGTCCCGCGATCCCGAGCACGATCCCGAAGCCGAGCAGCACGACGGTCTTGCTGAGCAGCACGATCCCGCGCCTGGGCTCGAGGGTGAAGGTGAGAGCGAGCGTGCGGTGGCGCAGCTCGCCGGTCGCCATGAGCGCGCCGAGCAGCAGCGGGATCACGTAGCCGAAGGTCGAGACGGACGAGTAGACCATGTTCGCGGTCTGCTGCGGGGGCAGCGAGATGCCTCCCATTTCGTCGCTCATCGCGCCGAAGATGAAGGCGAACATGGCCGCCATCATGGCCGAGTAGAGGCCGAGGACGAGTCCGAGGATCCACCAGAGCTTCGTGGCGCGCACCTTGCGCCACTCGGCCGAGAGGCTGCGCATCAGGCGGTTCATGCCGCACCCCCTTCCGTCGCGGGTGCTGCCGGCGGCTCGGCGCCCCGATCCTCCACCAGCTCCAGGAAGCTCTGCTCCAGTTCGCTCTGCTCGACGCTGAGGTGGGCGAGTGGGATCGCGGCGCCGAGCGCCACGAGGCCCACGGCCGCGGGGTCCAGGCCCGTCACCCGCATCGTGCTGCCCCGGGCGCCGTGCACCTGGGCCCCGGCGGCCTGCAGCGCGCGCGCCAGTTCCGGCTGCTCGCCGGAATCGGGGCGGGCGACGCCGACGAGCACGGTGCGCTCGCCGGTGCCCCGCTGCAGCTCGGCGAGCGTCCCGGTGAACGCGAGTTCGCCGCGTCGGATCACCACCACGTCGTCGACCGTCTGCTGCACCTCGCTGAGCAGGTGCGACGACAGGAGCACCGTCTTGCCCTCGCCGGCGAGGTGTCGCAGCAGCAGGCGGATCCAGCGGATCCCCTCGGGGTCGAGGCCGTTGATCGGCTCGTCCAGCAGCACGACTCCGGGGTCGCCGAGCAGTGCGGCCGCCAGGGCGAGGCGCTGGCGCATGCCGAGCGAGTACCCGCCGGTCTTGCGGTCGGCGGCGTCGGCCAGGCCCACGAGTTCGAGCTTCTCGTCGACCGCGCTCCGGGGGACGCCGATGGCGCGCCGCACGATGTCGAGGTGCGCGCGGCCCGTGTGCGCGGGATGGAAGTCGGCCGAGAGCGAACTGCCCACCGTGAGTGCCGGGCGCTCGAGCGCGGCGTAGGGGACGCCCCCGATCGTGGCGGTGCCGTGGTCGGGGCGGGTGAGGCCGAGCACCATCGAGAGGGTGGTGGTCTTGCCCGAGCCGTTCGGCCCGAGGAACCCGGTGACGCGCCCCGGTTCGGCGGCGAAGCTGAGCCCCCGTACGGCCTGCACGGCGCCGAAGCGCTTGGAGAGCTCCGACACCTCCACGCGTATCGCTTGCTGAGCCATGTGATCCTCTCGCCGGCGCGGTCGCTGACATTAACTCTATCTCAGATAGAACTAATGGCGCGGATCCTTCGCTCGACCGGTCTTCACCCCGGCGTGCGCCCCCTTCGCGCGTCAGTAGATGTCGCCACACCCGACGCGAGGCAGCAACTACTGGCGCGCGTAGGCGGAGGGGCGGTGATATCGGGTGCCGAGGATCAGTGCCCGCCGCCGGTGTAGGGGCCGCGCTCGGCCAGCACCTTCATGCGCTCGGGTAGCGCGAAGCGCGGATCCACCGTGCTCTCCTCGCCCGCGACCAGCTGCGCGGCCCACTCGCCGAGCTGCGGCGAGAACTTGAAGCCGTGGCCCGACAGCCCCGCGATCGTGACGAGGCGGCCGCTCGCGCTGCGGTCGACCACCGGGAGCCGATCCGGCGTGTACGCGCAGTGGTGCACGCTCTCGCGCACCGGCTCGGGGTTGAGCCCCTCGAAGAGCTCGGCGGCGCGCTGCCCGATCTTGATGAGCTCCTCGCGGGTGTGGTGCGTCGGCACGTCGGCCACGTCGCGGAACACCGGCCACTCGGGGTTGGTGCAGGCCTTGAACGCGTAGCCGTCGAAGCTCGGCGCGCCGAAGAAGTGCACCGGGCCCGCATCGCGCAGGAACGCGGGGAACTTCTCGGGCACGAACAGGCCGGGCTCCTTCGGCATGAACCAGGTGAGGCCGAGCACCTGCAGGCGCAGCAGATCGTCGAGTTCGGGGGAGAGGCGGGTCGACCAGGATCCCGACGCGAGCACCACCGTGTCGGCGAGCCAGGATCCCTGGGTGGTGCGCACGACGACCCCGTCGGAGCGCTCCTCGATCCCGATGACCGGGGTGTTGAAGAAGAGCCGGGCGCCGTTCGCCTCGGCCAGGTCGAGCGCGCTCATCACGGCGACCTCGGGGCGCAGCCCGCCGCCGTGCTCGTCGAGCAGGCCCACGTCGCCGTCGAAGATCGTGTGCTGCGGGAACTCCTTCCGCAGCTCCTCGGTGCTGAGGGTGCGGTGGGGGATGTCGTACTCGCGCACCGTGCCGAGTGCGGTCTCGAGATCCGGGAAGCCCTCGGGCGCGATGCTCAGGCAGCCGACTTCGGAGTAGATATCGCGGCCCGATTCCTTCTCCAGCTCCCGCCACAGATCCCGGGAGCGCTGGATCATGCGCACGTAGGTGCCGCCCTCGTGCACCGCGGTGCGGAATACGCGCGACTCCCCGACGTACGATCCGTGCGCGTGCACGCGGCCGTACTGCTCGATGCCGACCACGTCGAGCCCCTCGCGCTTGCTCAGCTGCCACAGCGCCATCGAGCCGACGGTTCCGGCGCCGATCACCAGCGCATCAGTCTTCTGCAGGTCCATTCGATCCTCTATCTCGAGTCGGGTCGTCCTGCGCGAAGTCGCAGGATCTCGATCGTTCGTTGTCTCTGATGCGCCGTTCTCCCCGAGTGGGATTCTGCGACTGCGCGCAGAATGACGGAGAAGTCCGTGCGCCGGGGCGAGGGCTCAGGCCAGCGCCGGCTCGTCCCACAGCTTGAGCTTGGTGCCGATGCCGTCGCGCACCGCGTTGCGGTAGACCTTCGTCGCCCACGCCACGTCCTCGACGGGCATGCCGCCGACGGAGTAGATGAACACCTCGTCGTCGTTGCGGCGCGCGGGGGTGAGGCCCTGGATAATCTCGCCCATGTCCTCGAACTGCTCAGGGGTCATGCGACCGTCGCGCACGCGGTCGACGAGGTGCATGCCCCAGATGCCGACCGTCTCGTGGGCGGGGGCGGGGATCTCCTCGGCCCAGGCCTGGTAGATCTTGCGCGCGTCGGCAACGTGGCGCGACCGCAGCACGAGGCTCTCCTCGACCGCGAGGTGCGCCGAGCAGCAGATGAACGCGCCGGGCTTGACCCACTCGTCGCGCACGGTCGGATAGTGCTCCGATCCCATGGGGCTGGGCACGGCGATGCTCACGATGTCGGATCCGCGCACGGCGGCCTCCATATCGGGCACCTGCTCGATCGTGGTGATCTGGGGGAACTTCTCCCTCGCCCACGCGATGAAGGTGTCGATGCCGGCCTGGCCGCGACCCGAAACCTTGACGGTGTCGATGCCGGGGCGCACGGCCATGAACGACTCGAGCGAGGTGCGGTTCATGGGGCCGGGGCCGACGATGCCGACGACCCTGGCGTCCTCGCGGGCCAGGTAGCGGGCGCCGACGCCGGGAATGGCGCCGGTGCGGTAGGCGCTCAGCAGGTTGGCGCTCATGATCGCGAGCGGGGCGCCGGTGTCCTTGTCGTTCAGGGTGAACATGAGGATGGAGCGGGGGAGTCCCTGCTTCTTGTTCTCGATGTTGGAGCCGTACCACTTGCAGCCGGCGACCTGGTAGTCGCCGCCGAGGTAGGCGGGCATCGCCATGAAGCGGCGATCCGGGCCGTCGACGGGCATGCCGGGAAACTCTTCGGTCTCGGGGAAGAAGATCTGCGCGCCGTGCGAGTTGTTCTCGCTGCCGGCCATGCGGTAGTCGCCCTGCGCGAAGAGGCCGAGCATGTCGCTCATCGTGTCGACGCACTCGGCCATGTCCGTGACGCCGGCGCGGATCATGTCGGGCTCGTTGAGGTACAGGAATTCGATCGTGGTGTCCGGCACGGCGGTGTGTCCCTTCATCGGTGCGTCGGGCGGCTGCGCCCGGAGAGGGATCCGGTCGCGATCCGCTCGGTAGCGTCAGCCTAAAACTATCCATCTGGATAGTCAAGGGCGGATTTTGGGATCGCCGGCCGGCGGTCGGCCGACGCGCGGAATCGCTACCGGCCTTCGCGCACCGATTTACCGCAGAGCGCGTGGGAATGCGGGAAAGGAGGTGTTTTCCGGCACATCGGTGCGCGAAGAGTGAGCGGGGGCGGGGAGTGAGGGGGTCGGGGTCGAGGGAGCCGGGGTGTGGGACAGGGGCGCGGGAGCCGGGGTGTGGGACAGGGGCGCGGGAGCCGGGGTGTGGGGCGGGGCGCGGGAGCCGAGGTGCGAGAGAATCCCGCGACTCCGCCGACTCCGCCGACTCAGGCGGACTGCGCGGCCGCGACGAGGGCGCGCATGCGGCGCATCGCGGGAGCGACGTCCTCCGGGGCGACGAGCTGCTTGAACACGATCCCGTCGAGGGCGAACCAGATCAGCTCGGTCAGGTCGGCGTCGTCGACTCCCAGGCGCGCCAGCTGACGGGCGATCGCCTCGCGGTAGGCGCGGTAGTGCTGCTCGGCCAGCGGACGCAGCTCGGGGCGCCGCCGTGATTCGAGCAGCAGCTCGTACTGAAACGACTGGATGCCGGCCTCGCGATCCGCGAGCGACTCGATCCCGGCGGCGAACTCCTCCGCGGTGAGCGCGCTGCTGAGCATGTTGGATCCGCGCAGGCTCTCGTCGATCGCGAACTCCATGGCCTCGGCGATGAGCTGATCCCGTGAGCCGAAGTGGTGCCGCACGAGACCGTGCGAGACCCCGGCCTCGGCGGCGACCGCTCGATAGGTCAGCGAGCGCAGGCCGCCCGCGGCCACGACGACAATGGTGGCCCGCAGCAGGGCGGCGCGGCCGGAGGGGTGACTCATGCACACGAGCGTAGCGAGTGCCGGGCGCTCCCACTGCCAGGTCCGTTTTCCGCGTGCGTCGCCGGCGGCGGCGCGGAACAATGGTTCCGTGACCAGCCAGCCCCCCGCTCTCGACTTCGACGCCTGCTATCGAGCTGCGTCGGGGCGTGATCCGCGCTGGGATGGGCGCGTCTATCTCGGCGTGACGAGCACCGGGATCTACTGCCGCCCGTCGTGCCCGGCGCGCAAGCCGCGCCCCGAGAACTGCCGCTTCTTCCCGAGTGCGGCGGCGTGCGTGGCCGCGGGATTCCGCGCGTGCAAGCGCTGCCGACCCGACGCGCTGCCCGGCACGCGCGACTGGGACGTGCGCGGCGATCTCGTGGCGCGTGCGGTGCGCCGCATCCGGGACGGCGCCGTCGACGCCGTCGGGGTGGCGGGCCTCGCGGCCGAGCTCGCCGTCAGCGAGCGGCACCTGCGGCGCATGATGGTCGACGAGATCGGCGCGAGCCCGCTGCAGCTCGCCCGCACGCGGCGGGCCCACGCGGCGCGCGCCCTCATCGAGGAGACGGATCTGCCGCTGGCCGACATCGCGTTCGCCGCGGGTTTCGGCAGCGTGCGCCAGTTCGGCGACACGATGCGCGAGGAGTTCGGGATCGCGCCGTCGCGCATGTCGCGGCGTCGTGGCAGTGCGGCGGATCCGCTCGGTCCGGTTGATCCGGTCTCCGATCCAGCCTCCGGCCCGGTCTCCGACGAGCGTCCGAGGCTCGCGCTGCGTCTGCGCACCCGGGCCCCGTTCGGCGCGGTCGCGATCCGGGCGCACCTGGAAGCGCACGCCGTTCCCGGCCGCGACGTCATCGATCCCGACGGCTCGACGGCCCACGCCGTCGATGTGCCGGGCGGCACCGCGATCGTGCGCATCGATTGGGCCGAGGTGCCGCCCCCGGCGGCCCAGTCGCACGGCGGTGCGGCGGTGGTGGGCGTGCCCGTCGTGCTCACCCTGCCGCGGCTCGCCGACGCCATGCCCGCGATCCAGACGGTGCGCCGCATGCTCGACCTCGACGCGGATCCCGCGCAGATCGCCGAAGCGCTCGAGCGCGACCCCCGGCTCGGCGGGCTGCTCGCGCGCAGGCCGGGGCTGCGGCTGCCCGCGGCGCGTGAGCCCCGGGAGTTCGCGCTCGGCACTGTCCTGGGGCAGCAGGTCTCGCTCGCGGCGGCGCGCACTCTGCAGGGGCGGCTCGCGGCCGCGTTCGCGCGCTCGGGCGCGCTCGCCGCACCCGGCTTCCTGGCCGGGCCGGATCCCGAACGCATCGCCGCCTGCGACGCGCAGGAATTGCGGGATCGCCTCGGGCTCACCCGGGCCCGGGCCGAAACGCTGCGCTCGCTCGCGGGCGCGCTCGCCTGCGGTCTCGATGTGGGTCCGGGCGCCGACCGCGACCGGGCGCGGGCCGAGCTCGCCGCGATACGCGGGATCGGCCCCTGGACCGTGGAGATCGTCGCCCTGCGCTCGCTCGGCGATCCCGATGCCTACCCCGCGGGCGATCTGATCCTGCGCCGCGCCCTCGGAGTGGCCGCCGGAAGCGAGGCCGAGCGCCTCGCCGAGACCTGGCGGCCCTTCCGGGGCTACGCCACCCAGCACCTCTGGGCCGACTTCCTCGAGGCGGCCGCACGAAAGGACACCCCATGACTTCCCCGACGCCCCTCTCCTCCGCCGTGGTCGACGTCGTCGGCCGCCCGTTCCGCGCGATCTGGACCCCCGAGGACGGCGCCCTCCGGGCCGGAGGGTTCGCGACCGACGCCGATCCCGGGGCCGACCGCCTGATCGCGCGGCTCGAGCGGCTCGATCCCGCGCTCGCGGCGCGCGGCCTCGCCGCCGCTCCTGCGACCGACGGCCCGGTCGTCGATGCGCTGCGCGCCTACGCCGGCGGCGACCTCACCGCGATCGACGCGATCCCGGTCGCGCAGCCGGAGACGCCGTTCCGCGGTGAGGTGTGGCGCGCGCTGCGGCGGGTGCCCGGCGGCCGCGCCGTGACCTATACCGAGCTCGCGACGCTTGCGGGCCGCCCCGCGGCCGTGCGGGCCGCCGCCTCGGGCTGTGCGAACAACCTCGTGGCGCTCGTGGTGCCGTGCCACCGGATCGTGCGCGCGGACGGCGGGCTCGGCGGGTATCTCTTCGGCGCCGACCTCAAGGAGCGCCTGCTGCGCCACGAGGGCGCGCTGCGCTGAGGCCGAAGCTGCGGCGAAGGCGCGAGGACGCGAGTCGTCTTCGCGTGGCCCGGCCCGGCCTGCCCCGGCCCTATCCACGGGACGCCCAGGACCCCGACATTCGCGCGTCAGTAGTTGTCACCAAACCTGACGGGAGGCAGCAACTACTGACGCGCGTGGGGAGTGGGCACCGGAGGCCGGGGTCCCTCAACGAGAGGAATGGGGGCTGAGAGCAGGCTTCCCGGAGGCCCCGAAGCACGAAGCCCCCTGCCGCGAGGCAGAGGGCTTCAGTGGAGGGACCGACGGGAATCGAACCCCGGCCGGTCGCTTGGGGCGACGCGTCAGCGTTGCGCGGCCACGCCGCATGGCGCGCCCTCGCGCCATGTTTCGGGTTCTCAGAGATTCCCGGAGGCCCCGAAGCACGAAGCCCCCTGCCGCGAGGCAGAGGGCTTCAGTGGAGGGACCGACGGGAATCGAACCCGCGTTCTCAGCTTGGGAAGCTGATGTCTTACCATTAGACGACGATCCCAGGGCGATGGCGCCGCCCCAACTATAGCAGGGGAACGAGGTGCCGAATCACCGCTCTCCGCCTACTGGCAGACGGCGCCCTCCTGCAGCGCAGCGACCTGCTCATCTGCCGTCCACGGCAGCTCGGGTGCTGCTCCCGTCTCCGACGAGATCGAGGCGAGTTGGAAGGCGAGCGCCCTGACGAACGACGCGCCTGCTGCGGAGTTGTTCAGGGCCACGACCACTGAGTATCCCGACTCGGGGTCGTGATAGGCCGCGGTGAGCGTGCCCGTGATCGCCCCGCTCCGGCCGTAGAGCGGGCCCATCTTCTCCGTGCCGAACGTCCACTGGCGGCCCCCCTCGGCGGGCTCCTCGGTCGGGGTGCCCTCTTCGTCGCGCTTCGGGTTCTGCGCGGGGAACGCGTCGGTGACGATCGAGGCGGCGTCCCCGCCGAAGTCGCCGTCGAAGTAGTGCTCGTAGAAGTTCTTGAGATCGGTAACCGTCGTGACGGTGGCGCCGGCGCCGGAGAGCATCGACGGGGAGACCTCCGGCACATCGACCGGACCCGCATCGCACACCGCAGCGCCGCCGCTCAGCGGATAGTTGGTGCCGGCGAGCGTCGGCTCGGCGACGGTCGTGCTCGAGAGCTCGGGGAACGAGCTCGACGGCATCCCGGCCTTCGCGAAGACGTGCTCCGAGAGCAGTTCCGACACGTCCTGGCCCGTCTTCACCTTCAGCACACGCGCGAGCAGCACCGCGTTCGTGTCGGACTCGTGCATGTCGAGGCCGGGCCACGACAGGGGGGAGTGGGCGAGGCCCTGGGCGAGCAACTCCTGCTCGGGCCAGAATCGCGTGGGGTTGTTGGCGAACAGGGTGCCGAAGCCCTGCTTGAAGTCGGCGAGGCCGGATCGCATGTCGCAGAGTTGGCGGTAGGTGATGCCCTCGATCCCCGACTGCCGCGTGAGGTCCTTCGAGATCTCGCGGTCCAGGTCGACCCGGCCCTCCTCGACCAGATCGAGCAGCAGCGCGCACATCACGGGTTGCGTGGCCTGCGCGCCGCGGATCCTGACCGAGCCGTCGACATCGCCGTATCCGTGCACGTACGCCTGCTCCCCGGACCAGACGCCCACGACCGCCTGGGTCGATCCGCTCAACGTCATCGCGTTCTCGATGGCGCCGTCGATTCCGGAGGCGAGAGCTTCGTCGACGGTGTTGACGTCACCCGCCGGCGCGGCAAGATCGCCGCCGGTGCATGCGGTGAGCCCGAGCGCCGTCGTCACGAGCAGTGCGGTCGCGACGAGGCGCGATCGATGTGCAAGCTTCGGGATCACACTCAACCGCCAATCTGATTGCGTCGTAGGGGCGCAGAACACGCCAGAGTCTACTGCGTGCCGCTGGGAGCAATGCGCGCGGGGCGCGAAGTGAGGCTGACCTTACTAGACTGGAGCGGTGACGAGCTTTAGTGCAGACGTGATCGCGGGCGTGACCGGACACATGAACGGCGACCACGCCGAAGACAACCTCCTGATCGCGCGGGCCTTCGGGCACCCCGAGGCGACGGCGAGCCGCATGATCGACGTGACCACCGAGAGCGGTGTCTGGCTGATCGCGGATCCGTCGGGCGAGCACGAGCTCGCGGTTCGGTGGCCGACCGGCCCGATCGCGGAGCGCCCCGAGATCCGCCGCGAGGTCGTCGCCCTGTACCGCGCGGCGTGCGAGGAGCTGGGGATCGAGCCGCGCGAGGAGCATGCCACGCAGGGCGGTGCCGAGGTGGGCGCCGGCCACCACGACAACCACGGGCGCCGCGGGCGCCACGCGCACCACGCAGGCGAGGCGTCCGAGGGCGAGAGCGCCGATGCGCTCGAGAGCGACAAGCCGTTCTCGGTCGTGGTGCGCGAGAGCTCGTGGTCCGATCACTCCGACAGCGAGGGCGCCTCCTTCATGGAGGAGATCATGCGCGGCCGCGGCACGATGCAGGACTACATCGACCTGGTCGCGCAGCACTACTTCATGTACGAGGCGCTCGAGGAGGCGGCGGCGCGGTTCGCGGACGATCCTCGCTTCGCGTCGTTCCACAGCGATGCGCTGCTGCGCATGCCGGCGCTCGAGGCCGATCTCGCCCACCTCGTCGGCGACGACTGGCGGGATCGCGTCGAAGCGGTTCCGGCGACTGCAGCGTACGCTGCGCGCATCCGCGAGGTGGCCGAGGAGGGTTGGGTCGCGGGCGTCGTCGCGCACCACTACACGCGCTACCTCGGCGACCTCTCGGGCGGGCAGATGATCGCGCGGCGGGTCGCCAAGCAGCACGGGCTCGAGCGCGATGGCATCGCCTTCTACGACTTCTCGGAGCTGGGGTCGCTGACCGAGTTCAAGAACGGCTACCGCGCAGCGCTCGACGCGTTGGGCACCGGTCTCGACGACGCCGAGCAGGCGCGCATGCTCGACGAGGTGCGGGCGGCCTACGGCTTCAACACCGCGGTCTTCGTCGACCTCGGGAAGCAGAAGGCCGCGGCGAGCGCCTAGCGCTCGGCGGCTGCGGCGTGCGCCGCGAGGTCAGTCAGACGTCGTCTCGCTCGCCGTCCGCTCGTTCATGAAGCGCACCACGTTGGGGTCGACGATCACGTCCCGGGGCTGCAGCGGCCGCTGCAGGTAGAGGCCGTCGAGCGAGCGCACACGGCTGAGCGCGACGTAGGTCTGGCCCGCGCTGAACGCGCGCGGGCCGAGATCCACCACCGCCGCGTCGTAGGTGTGTCCCTGCGACTTGTGCACGGTCACCGCCCAGGCGAGGCGCAGCGGGAACTGCTCGAACTCGGCCACGACTTCCTTCTCGAGCTTCTTCGTCTCGGCGTCGTACCGGTACCGGTAGCGCTCCCAGACGGTGGGCTCCACCTCGAACTCCTCGCGATCCACCTCCACCCAGACGGTCCCCTCGATGCGCGACACCGTGCCGATGGTGCCGTTGACCCAGCGCCCGTCGGAATCGTTGCGCAGGAACATCACCTGGGCGCCGGGCTTCAGCTCGAGCACCTCGTCGGCCGGATATGTGTTCTCGCGGAACTCGCCGTTGACCTCGGCGACGGCGCGCAGCGATGAACCGCCGATCTCGGCGAGCCGCTGCGCGTTGATGCGGTTGACGGTCGCGTTGGTGGTGGCCAGTGTGATCACGTCGCGCGGTGCGGGCCGCGCCCCGGCCGAGTTGAGCTCCTCCGCCTGATCCTCTTGCACCATTCCGTGCCGCACGGCGCCGAGGATCTGCTTGAAGCGATCGTCGCGCTGGCGGTGCACCTCGCTGAGCTCGATCACCGCCAGCGGGGATGCGGCCCACACCTTCGCGTCGAAGAACCAGAGCGAGCGGTAGGTGTCGGCGAAGTAGGCGCGCTCGTGCGGATCGCGCGGGGGCACCGGCGGCAGCTGGAACGGGTCGCCGAACATGATGATCTGCGCACCGCCGAAGGGATCGTGCTTCTTCCCGCGGGCCAGGCGCAGCGAGCGGTCGATCGCGTCCATGAGGTCTGCCGAGACCATCGAGATCTCGTCGATGACGAGCGTGTCGATCGAGGCGAGCATCTTCTTCAGCTCTGCGGGCTGGTCGAGATCGTGATCCGCGATGATGCCGGTCGGCAGGCGCAGCAGCGAGTGGATCGTCTGCCCGCCGACGTTCAGCGCGGCGACACCGGTGGGCGCGCAGACCGCGATGATCTTGCTCGTGTTCCAGGCGAGATGGTTCAGGATCGTCGACTTGCCGGTGCCGGCGCGGCCGGTGACGAAGATGTGCTCGCGGGTGTGCTCGATGCGCTCGTAGACGGCGAGCTGCTCGGGGGAGAGCGGGGGATTCGGCACTCCAACATCGTAGCCTGCGGGCCGAGCCCTCGGCCGCTCCTGGATCAGGCCGGGGCTTTGACGGGCAGCAGCAGGAGCAGGCCGAGCAGCAGCACGAGGGAGACGCCGATGATGCCGAAGATGGTGGTGCCGCCGAGCGCGACCGCGGCGGTGAAGGCCGCCGGCGCGAGGAAGGAGACCGCGCGGCCCGTCGTGGCGTACAGGCCGAAGATCTCGCCCTCGCGTCCGGGCGGGATCAGCCGGGAGAGGAAGGAGCGGGAGGCCGACTGCACCGGGCCCACGAATACCGAGAGCGTCAGGCCGAAGACCCAGAAGACCCAGCTGCCGAGCGGGTTCAGCAGGAACAGCAGCATGCCGCAGACCACCATGAGCACGATCGAGGCGAGCATCACCGTCTTCGCGCCGATGCGATCCTCGAGCACCCCGCCGGCGATGGTCGCGGCGCCTGCCACGACGTTCGCGACGATGGCGAACAGGATGACGGTCGTACTGTCGAAGCCGAAGCTGCGGGCGGCGATGACGCCGGCGAAGGTGAAGACGCCCGCGAGGCCGTCGCGGAACACGGCGCTGGCGATCAGGAAATGGAGGGTATGGCGCGCGGTGCGCCACAGCGTCGCGATGCTGCGGAAGAGCTCGCGGTACCCCGTGAGGAGGCCCTTCCCGGTGCTCGGAGCGTTCGGGTCGGCCGGAATCTCGGGCACGGCGAAGAAGACGGGGATCGCGAAGAGGCCGAACCAGGCCGCGGAGACGACCATGGCGACGCGGATGTTCCAGCCGCCGTCCGACGTGACGCCGAACCAGCCGACCTCCGGGAACACGAACCCGATGAGCAGGATGGCGAGCAGGACGATGCCGCCCAGGTACCCCATGCCCCATCCGAATCCGGAGACCTTGCCCACGTTGCGGCTGTCCGAGACCTGCGAGAGCATCGCGTTGTAGCTGACGCTCGCGAACTCGAACGCGACGTTGCCGATGGCGAGCAGGATCAGGCCGAGCAGCAGGTACTGCTCCTCGGGGGCGACGAGCACCATGAGCGCCGTTGCGGCCACGACCACGGCGGTGTTGACGCCCAGCCAGGTCTTGCGCCGGCCGGCCGCGTCGGTGAGCCGGCCGAGCACCGGTGCGACCAGGGCCACCACGACGCCGGCCACGAGCAGCGCGATGCCGAGCTTCGTCGAGACCTCGGCTTCATCACCGAAGGGGGCCGAGGTGAGGTAGACGGTGAAGACGAAGGTGGTCACGACCGCCTGGAAGGCGGCCGATCCCCAGTCCCAGAGCGACCAGGCGAGGATCGTGCGCTTCTGCACGTGTGACGGCTGCGCGGTTGTGGCGGCGTGCACCGCGCTGTTCTCGCTCATGTCGCCAGCGTACTGCCATACCGGGGTGCGCCGCCGGGTGTTTCCTCTCGCGCTACCCGACGGTCGCCAGCGCGAACGGGAGCACCGCCGCGGCCCCGGCGGCGATGAGCGCTCGGGACGCGACGGTGACGGTCCAGCGGCTGTCGACGAGGTCGTCGACGAGCAGGAGCGGGCCGGGAGCCTGCTCGACGGAGGCCGCGAGCTCGGCGGACACGCTGAAGCGCCGCCACACCGAGGCCAGGCGGAACGCGCTGTTGCCGCCGGGGCCCGTGACCGCCACGTCGGGGTCGACGTCCAGCGTGCCGAGCAGGGGCAGCCGACCGAGGCGCGCGATCTCGGCGGCGGTGCTCGACACGAGGCGTGGCCGCGTGAGCGAGGGCATCGCGACGACGCCGACGGGGCGCTGCTCCCACGGCCAGTCTCGCAGCGCCGCGACGACGCCCGTCACGAGCCGATCGTCGATCTCGCGATCGACGGCGCCGGCGGCGAAGAGTTCGCGCAGCGGACCGCCCCACCCCAGGTCGGTGAGTCGCGCGAGCGCGCGGCCCTCGAGGGGTCGTTCTGCGACCGGAATCCGCCCCTTCACCGGGACTCCGCGGCGGTCGGCGCCGCTGGGCCACTGCGCGCGCGGCTCGATCGGCACGCCCGCGCGCCGCAGTCGCGCTGCCGCCTGCTCTGCGGCTGCCGCGGGGACCTCCGACGGCATCCAGGGCCCGGCGCACACGTCGCACCGGCCGCAGGGCGCGGCGGTGGTGTCGTCGAGCTGCCGCTGCAGCGTCTCCATGCGGCACCGCTCTCCCCGCTCGTAGTCGAGCATCGCGCGCTGCTCTGCCGTGCGAGCGGCCGCGATCCGCCCGTACCGCTCCGCGTCGTAGCTCCAGCCCTGACCCGTCGACACCCACCCGCCGCTCACCCGCCGCACCGAGCCGTCGACGTCGAGCACCTTCAGCAGCAGCTCGAGCGGCGTCCGTTTGATGTCGACGCGCGCCTCGATGGCGGGCGTCGAGAGCGGTGCGCCGTCTGCCGCGTCGAGCGCGGCGAGCACGGCCGCGGCCCGCTCGGGGTCGGGCATCGACGCGGTCGCGAAGTAGTGCCAGACCTCCTCGTCCTCAGCGCCGGGAAGCAGCAGCACATCGGCGTGGGCGGTGCCGCGACCGGCGCGGCCCACCTGCTGGTAGTAGGCCACCGGGGATGAGGGGGCGCCGAGGTGCAGCACGAAGCCGAGGTCGGGCTTGTCGAATCCCATGCCGAGCGCGCTGGTGGCCACGAGCGCCTTCACCTCGTCGGCCTTGAGCGCCGCCTCGAGGCGCTCCCGCTCCTCGGGATCGGTGCGTCCCGTGTACGGCGCGACCGCATGGCCGGCCTCTCGCAGCACCTGCGCGGCATCCTCCGCGGCCGACACCGTCAGCGCGTAGACGATGCCGCTGCCCCGCAGCTCGCCGAGGTGGGCCGCGAGCCAGGCCAGGCGGTCCTGCGCGGAGGGCAAGCGCAGGCAGCCGAGCCGCAGGGAGTCGCGGGCGAGGCTGCCCCGCAGAGTGAGCACGTCGTCGCCGAGCTGCTCGACGACGTCGCTCACCACTCGCTCATTGGCGGTCGCGGTGGTGGCGAGTACCGGGACGCCGCGCCCGAGCGCGGCGAGGAGCGCGGCGATGCGCCGGTAGTCGGGGCGGAAATCGTGTCCCCAGTCCGAGATGCAGTGCGCCTCGTCGATGACGAGGAGGCCCATGCGCGCGAGCAGCTGGGGCAGTCGGGTCTCGCGGAACCGGGGGTTGTTGAGACGTTCGGGGGAGACGAGCAGCACATCGAGGTCGTCGGAGTCGAGGCGCCGTTCGATCTCCGCCCACTCGTCTGCCGTCGCGGAGTTGATGGCGGCTGCGCGCACACCGGCGCGCTCCGCGGCGGATACCTGATCGCGCATCAGGGCGAGCAGCGGCGAGACGAGGAGGGTGGGGCCTGATCCTCTCGCTCGCAGCAGCGCGGTGGCGACGAAGTAGACGGCCGACTTGCCCCACCCGGTGCGCTGCACCACGAGCGCTCGCCGGCGCTCGTCGACGAGCGCGCCGATGGCCTCGAACTGGCCGGGGTGGAACGCGGCGTCGACGCGCCCGGTGAGGCGGCGGAGCACGTCGAGTGCTTCGGCGCGTGTGGAGTGCTCGCTCGAGTGCATGGCTCCGATGATGCCAGCCGCCTCCGACATTCGTCCCAATGGCTGAAAGTTGAGTGAATTCGACTCAACTTTTTCCGGCGTGACTTGACTCGGCCGCGACGTCGCGTAAACTTGAGTGCAACAGGCTCAAGCCCGCGGGGATCCGCGCGGCCGGGCCGCACCAGCCGCGGGGCGCGCAACGCCCCGATCCCGAACCCGGAATGGAGAACACATGTCACGTGCAGTAGGCATCGACCTCGGCACCACGAACTCGGTCGTCGCCGTGCTCGAGGGTGGCGAGCCCACCGTCATCGCGAACGCCGAGGGGTTCCGCACGACGCCCTCGATCGTCGCATTCACCAAGGATGGCGAGGTGCTCGTCGGCGAGACCGCCAAGCGCCAGGCCGTGACCAACGTCGATCGCACGATCGCCTCGGTCAAGCGCCACATGGGCACCGACTGGAAGAGCGACGAGGTCGACGGCAAGCGCTACACCGCGCAGGAGATCAGCGCTCGCACGCTCATGAAGCTGAAGCGCGACGCCGAGACCTACCTCGGCGACCAGGTGACCGACGCGGTCATCACCGTGCCCGCCTACTTCAACGACGCCGAGCGCCAGGCCACCAAGGAGGCCGGCGAGATCGCGGGCCTCAACGTGCTCCGCATCATCAACGAGCCGACCGCTGCGGCGCTCGCCTACGGCCTCGACAAGGGCAAGGAGGACGAGCTCATCCTCGTCTTCGACCTCGGCGGCGGCACCTTCGACGTCTCGCTGCTCGAGGTGGGCAAGGACGAGGACTTCTCTACCATCCAGGTGCGCTCGACCGCCGGCGACAACCGCCTCGGCGGCGACGACTGGGATCAGCGCATCGTCGACTGGCTCATCACGCAGTTCAAGTCGTCGACCGGTGTCGACGTGGCGAAGGACAAGATCGCCCTGCAGCGCCTGAAGGAGGCCGCGGAGCAGGCCAAGAAGGAGCTCTCGAACTCGATGAGCACCCAGATCCAGCTCCCCTACCTCTCGCTCACCGAGAACGGCCCCGCCAACCTCGACGAGACCCTCACCCGCGCCAAGTTCGAGGAGCTCACCAAGGATCTGCTCGAGCGCACGCGCAAGCCCTTCGAGGACGTGATCAAGGAGGCCGGCGTCAAGGTCGCCGACATCGCGCACGTGGTGCTCGTGGGCGGCTCGACCCGCATGCCCGCCGTGACCGATCTGGTCAAGAAGCTCACCGGCGGCAAGGAGCCCAACAAGGGGGTCAACCCCGATGAGGTCGTGGCGGTCGGTGCCGCTCTGCAGGCCGGCGTGCTGAAGGGCGAGCGCAAGGACGTGCTGCTGATCGATGTCACCCCCCTGAGCCTCGGCATCGAGACCAAGGGCGGCATCATGACGAAGCTCATCGAGCGCAACACCGCGATCCCGACCAAGCGCAGCGAGACGTTCACCACCGCCGAGGACAACCAGCCGTCGGTCGCCATCCAGGTGTTCCAGGGCGAGCGCGAGTTCACCCGCGACAACAAGAACCTGGGAACGTTCGAGCTCACCGGCATCGCCCCGGCCCCCCGCGGTGTTCCGCAGATCGAGGTCACCTTCGACATCGACGCCAACGGCATCGTGCAGGTGTCCGCGAAGGACAAGGGCACGGGCAAGGAGCAGACGATCACCATCTCCGGCGGCTCGACGCTCTCGAAGGAGGACATCGAGCGCATGGTGCGCGAGGCCGAGGAGCACGCGGCCGAGGACAAGAAGCGCCGCGAGTCGGCCGAGCAGCGCAACAACGCCGAGCAGCTCGCCTACTCGGTCGAGAAGCTCATCAGCGAGAACGAGGACAAGCTGCCCGAGGACGTCAAGACCGAGGTGCAGGGCGACCTCGACGAGCTGAAGCAGGCGCTCGCGGGCGAGGACGACGAGGCCGTGAAGACCGCCTCCGACAAGCTCGGCCAGAGCCAGACCAAGCTCGGCGAGGCCATCTACGCGGCCGCGCAGGCAGAGGCCCCCGCGGCCGACGCCGAGGACCAGTCGGGCGATGACGACGTCGTGGACGCCGAGGTCGTCGAAGACGATGAGGAGAAGAAGTAGCGATGGTCGACAAGGAACAGCGCACGCCGGGCGAGGATCCCGATCGCGACGATGTTCCTGCGGGGCCGGCTCGGGACGATGCGCCACGCGCGTCGTCGCCGGGATCGGCCGGCTCACCAGCCGCGGGGCCGGAGGCGGATGACGCTTCCGGCCCCGCGCCGCAGGAGGACGCCGACGGCGACCTGACCGTCGACGACATCCTGGGGGCGGAGCAGAGCGCCCACGCCGCGGCAGCCGAGGGCGCCGCGGACGGCGGCGAGACTGCCGACAGCCCGTACCTCGAGGATCTGCGCCGGCTCACGGCGGAGTACGCGAACTACCGCAAGCGCACCGAGGCGAACGCCGAGCGCGACAAGCAGCGCGCCACCGCAGCGGCGGTGACCCCGCTGCTGACCGTGCTCGACGACCTCGACCGCGCCGAGCAGCACGGTGATCTCGCCGACGGGTCCGCGTTCGCGACCATCGCGCAGAAGATCCGGGGCACCATGGAGCGACTCGGTCTCGAGGGCTTCGGCGAGAAGGGCGAGCCCTTCGACCCGCAGCTGCATGAGGCGATCGCCCAGGTGCCGGTTCCGGGCACCGAGCAGCACACCATCCTGGACGTGATCGAGCGGGGGTACCGCATCGGCGATGTCGAACTGCGCCCCGCCAAGGTAGCGGTGGCGGTGGGGGCTGATGGCTAGTCAGGATTGGCTCGAGAAGGATTTCTACCAGATCCTCGGCGTGTCCAAGGACGCGAGCGACGCCGAGCTGAAGAAGACCTACCGCAAGCTCGCCCGCAAGTATCACCCGGATTCGAATCCGGGTGACACCGCGGCCGAGGCGAGGTTCAAGGAGATCAGCGAAGCCTACTCGGTGCTCTCCGATCCCGAGCAGCGCGCCGAGTACGACCAGATCCGCGCCATGGGTGCGGGCGGAGCCCGCTTCACCGCCGGCGGCGGGGGAGCGCAGGGCTTCGAGGACGTCTTCGGCGGCATGTTCGGGGGCGGCCGCGGCGGCACCCACTTCAGCTACCAGCAGGGCGGCGGCCAGGGCTTCGAGGACATCTTCGGCGGCATGTTCGGAGGGGGCGCGCCGCGCGGACCCCAGCCCGGTCGCGACATCCAGGCGTCGACCACGCTCGATTTCGAGACCGCGGTGCGCGGCGACACGGTCACTCTGCAGGCCCCCAACGGGCCGGTGAAGGTGAAGATTCCCGCGGGCGTCTCGGACGGCCAGAAGATCAAGGTGCGCGGCAAGGGCGAGCCGAGCCCGAGCGGCGGGCCGGCCGGCGACATCATCCTCACGATCAGCGTGCGCAAGCACCCGGTCTTCGAGCGCGACGGCCAGAACCTGCGCCTCAAGCTGCCGGTGACGTTCTCCGAGGCGGCGCTCGGCGCGACCGTCGAGGTGCCCACGCTCGAGGGGGCGCCGGTGAAGCTCAAGGTGCAGCCGGGGACGCCGAGCGGCCGTGTGCTGCGCGTCAAGGGGCGTGGCGTCAAGAGTGCGAAGGGCACCGGCGACCTGCTGGCCGAGGTGCAGGTGGTCGTGCCGTCGCACCTTTCGGATTCGGCACGCGAGGCGCTCGAGGCGTTTCGCGCCGTCGAACCGCAGGAGAATCCGCGAGAGGATCTGCTCGCGCGGTCGCGCGGCTAGCGGATCCGGGCCGCTCGGCAGGTGCTCCCGTCGAGCGGCCCGTCACCCGGGTCGGGTGGAGCGTCACCCGGTCGGTCGGAGCGAGCACCGGGCTGAGCGCCTCGCGCAGCGACGAGTCGTCTCTGTGAACACCCCACCGGATCCCTCACGAAAGGACATCTCATGGCGGCGCCCCAGATGGATCGCTACACGCCCGTCTTCGCGATCGCGGCGGCGGCAGAACTCGCCGAGATGCACCCGCAGACGTTGCGGCAGTACGACCGCATCGGGCTGGTGTCGCCCCAGCGCACCCGGGGCAACACGCGCCGCTACTCTCTGCACGACGTCGCGCGGCTGCGCGAGGTCGCCCGGCTCTCGGCCGAGGGGCTCAGTCTCGAGGGGATCCGCAGGGTGCTGCAGCTCGAGGATCGCGTGCGCGAGCTCGAAGGCCGTGTCTCCGAGCTCGAGCACGCGCTGACCGAGGAGCGGCTGCGACGCCCCGAGCGGCGCGTCTTCGCCGCGGGGGCGGCGGGCGGCGAGGTGATCACGCTGCGACGCGGCACGCGGGTGCGGCGCAACGCCGAGATCGTCGTCTGGAAGCCGTAGGGGTCCGCTCCGCGGGGTGGGCGGCGCTGCCGGAGCTGATGCATAGCGTCGCCTTGTTCGCGGAGCTCTCACCCGCTGCTGCTGTGGTGGTCCGTCCCCGTCATCCTGCGCGGAGTCGCAGGATCCATCCGCGCATTTCGCGGGAACGCTATGACATCAGGCGAGCCGCAGGATCCATCACCGAGCGAATCGGAAGCCCGCGCCGCTAACGTGGTGGGGTGAGCGCCGCCGAGACTTCTGACTTCTCCGAGCTCTTCGCGGAGCTGTCGCGGGAGCCGGACTTCGATGCACCCGAGCTGCAGGCCCACGACGCCGCCGACGAGCTGATCCTCGCCACGGCTGCCGATGCGGTGCGCCGACTCGGGCACGGCGAGCTCGTGGTGATCGGGGATCGCCACGGCGCGCTCACGCTCGGCGCCGCAGGAGTGCTCGGCGCGAGGGGGATCCGTACGCACCAGGACCCGCTGCTCGGGGAGCGCGCGCTGGTCCGCAACGCGGAGCGCCTCCGACTGACGGACGCGTTCGCCTCGCACGCGCTCGACGCAGCGCTGCTCGACGGTGCACGAGTGGTGCTGCTGCAGCTGCCGCGCGGGCTCGACGCGCTCGAGGAGATCGCGTCGTGCGTCGCGCGCTGGGCTGCGCCCGATGTGCGCGTCTACGCCGGCGGCCGCGTGAAGCACATGACTCGCGCCATGAACGAGGTACTCGGCCGATGCTTCGCGGAGGTCTCGGCCGGGCTCGGGTGGCGCAAGTCCAGGGTGCTCATGGCGCGGGGCCCGCGGGATCCCGGCCGCCCGTCGTTCCCGCGCTGGGGCGACGATGCGGCGCTTCCGTTCCGCGTGGCGGCGTACGGTGCGACCTTCGGGGGACCGACGCTCGACCACGGCAGTCGGCTCCTGCTCGCGGGGCTCGGGGATGCGGCACCGGGCGCGCGGCGGATCGTCGATCTCGGTTGCGGCAACGGCGTGCTCGCTGTGTCGGCCGCTCTCGCCCGCCCGGAGGCGGCCGTCGTCGCCACGGACCAGTCGGCCGCGGCCGTCGCGGCGACCCGGCTCACAGTCGAGGCCGCGGGTGTGGCCGAGCGCGTCGAGATCCACCGCGCCGACGCTCTGGACGCGGTGCCGGACGGATGGGCCGAGCTGATCCTGCTCAATCCGCCGTTCCACGCGGGCGCCGCGGTGCACGCGGGGGTGGCGCATCGCTTGATCCGGGCGTGCCGTCGCGCGCTCGCGCCCGGAGGCGAGCTGCGCCTGGTGTTCAACTCGCACCTGCGATACCGCGCGCTCGTCGAGCGCGCGGTCGGCCCGAGTCGCCAGGTCGCCCGCGACCGCACGTTCACGGTGCTGTCGGCGATTCGCGGCTGAGCGGCGCCGGCCCGGCCCGCCCCGCGCCGCGCCCCGCCCGCGCCGCGCCGCACCTCCACCGTGCCGCCACCGCCCCGCGCCTCCGCCGCGCCGCGCGCCGCGCGCCGCGCCTCCAGCGTGCCGCCACCGCGCCGCGCCCGCGCCGAGCGCAGGCGTGAAGTGCGAGTCGCGATATGCCGCTAATCCTGCGCCGAAGCGGCAGATCGCGACTCCCACTCGTGCCGTGCCGAGGCAGGACGCAGGACGCAGGGCGCAGGACGCAGGGCGCAGGACGCAGGGCGCAGGAGGCAGAGGCATGAGGCAGGGGCACAGGCGGCAGGCGGGTGCGGGCGCCGGGGGTGGAACGCAGGCGCGAGTCGGCGCAGAACCTGCTCGTGCCGGGCGATCAGCTCTTGCGGCGGTGCTGCTCGTCCTGCTCCGCGCGCGCTTTGATGAGATCCCGCGCCGAGAGCTGGTGCAGTCGCTGTCCGTAGTCGTCAGCGGTGATGCCGCTGAGGAAGGTGCCGGGATCAACGCCGAGCGCGCTTCCGATCCGCACGAGAGTTTCGGCCGTCGGACTCGAGGCTCCGCGCTCGATCTTGCCGATGCTGGTCCAGCTGATCTCGGAGAGTTCGCCGAGATCTTCGAGCGAGATGCCGAGCCGGTGGCGGACTGCACGCACGCGCTGGCCGATCTGCAGCGCGGCGGACGAGTGGATCTTGGACACCGGACTAGCGTGCTCGTCTCGGTTCCGAAGTGCCAGAAGTCAAACGCACTGGCTGAAAACGGCCAGTGCTTCAGGGGTCGATCAGCTCCCCTCGGGGCCCTGCGCTCGGGCGCGCTCCGGAGCCGGAACGTCGCTGGTCGTCTGCGCTGCCGCAGCCGCCTCCGCCCCGGTGGACTCAGCCGTGCCCGAAGTCGCCGCGGCACGCGATGCGGGATCGGCGGGCTCGCCGGAGTGGGCGTCGGCAGAAGTCGGCCCGCCTGCTTCGGCGGCCGCGATCGCGTCGTCTTCGGCGATGTCGTCCGCCGTGCGATCGCGATTGCGCCAGTCGTAGATGCTGGCCGAGGCGGTCTCGCGCGGCTTCGAAAGCAGAAGCAATGAGAGCGAGACGCTGATGAGGGCCGCGAGCACTGCGGCGACGACCGCCGAGAGCATCGGCGAGAATCGCAGTGAGAGCCCGAGCAGGTAGATGAGTGCGAACGGCACCGCGAAGAAGAGCAGGCGCAGCACGGTGTAGGTGATCCAGGCGGAGCGGGGGGTCTTCACGCGTGCGAGTCTACTCGCGGCGCCTGAGCTGAAACCCGGCGTCTGCCCACCGCTCTCGGCTCCGTCCGGATCCCTGCCCCTTGCCGCCGGACCGCCGCTCCGGGCCGTCGCGCCGGGCCACCGCTCCGGGCCGCCGCTCCGGGCCGTCGCGCCGGGCCACCGCTCCGGGCCGCCGGCCTCAGTCCCGCCGGACGCTCCCCGGCCCCCTGTCTCGCCTCGCCCCGGGACCCCATCCCGCACTCGAGAACACAGCGGCGCCGAGGCGACCAGCGGGAAGCCAGACACGGCCGGTACGATGGGGGCATGGTGCGAGTCGTGATTGTCGGGATCGTCGTCGCCGTGGCGTTCACGCTGTACGCCCTGGTCGACGCGGCGATGACCGACGCCTCGCGTGCACGCGGGGTGAGCAAGCCGCTCTGGGTCGTGATCGTCGTGCTGCTGCCGGTGATCGGCGGCGTGCTCTGGTTCGTGATCGGCAAGGGCGCCAAGTCGACCGCGGCGCGGCGTCCCGCTCCCGACGACGATCCGCGCTTCACCGGCACTCGCCTCTCGAACGAGGATCTCGACGCGCACATGCGCGATCTCGAGGAGCGGCTGCGGGAGCTCGACAACGAGACCTATCCGGGCGAGGGGCAAGCGGGGCCGGATCCCGAGCCGACCGCGGAGACGGAGCGCGAGACGACCGAGGGCGCCCGCGACCACGAGGCGCCCGATGAGTCGCGAGGCGCCGAAGACGCCGCAGGGCAGCCGGGCGGGGGCGACGAATCCGCCAACGGCAGCGACGCGCGCCCCGACGGCGACGCGGCGCAGAAGTGAGCCCCGCGCCACGGCCCGCACCGGCGTCGATGTTCGCGGTCGAGTTGCTGGCCGAGCTCATCCGCCGCGGAGTGGAGGACGTGGTGCTGTGCCCCGGCTCGCGGTCGCAGGCGCTCGCGCTTGCGGCGGCCGCCGCGGAGCAGGTCGGGGCGATCCGGCTGCACGTGCGGCTCGACGAGCGGTCGGCAGCATTCTTCGCACTCGGTGTTGCACGTGAAACCGGTATCCCGGCCCCCGTAGTGGTGACGAGCGGCACCGCGGTGGCGAACCTGATGCCCGCCGTCCTCGAGGCGCACGAGGGGCGGGTGCCGCTGCTGCTGCTCACGGCCGACCGGCCGGTCGAGCTGCGCGGGATCCGCAGCAATCAGACGACGGCGCAAGCCGGCGTTTTCGGTGGAGTCACCCGCCTGTGGCGAGATGTTCCGCCGCCCGAGGTCGCACCCGACGGTGATGTGCGCCGGGACGGCGGTCGGGATCCCGGATCCCTCGCCGTCGACGCGCTTTCCGCGGCCACCGGCGTGCTCGGCGCGCTCCCGCCCGGCCCGGTGCACCTGAACCTGGCGTTCCGAGAGCCGCTCTCGGGTACCGAGGGATTCGATGAAATGGTCTCCGCGGGCTTCGCCGCCGCCGCGGAGGAGGCGGCAGAGCTGCGCACCTCGGGAGCGCACGCCGCCATCGGGATGCCGGTGAGCGGACTCGAGGGGCACGACGGCCGGGCCGATGGCATCCGGGCGAGCGGCGGCTCTGCCGGGGGAGTCGAGGTGCACGGCGACCGTGCGAGCGCGCGGTTCCCCGACGCGGACACCCATGTCCACCGGGGCGACGCGCTCGCCGTGGTGGTGGCGGGCGAAGGCGCGGGGCCCGAGGCCGAGGCGTTCGCGCACGCGGCGGGCCTGCCGCTGCTCGCCGAGGCTGTCAGCGGCGCCCGCTACGGGCGCGAGGCGATCACCGCATACGGCACGCTGCTCGACGATCCGTCCGTCGGCGCGCTCGTCGAGCAGGCGATCGTGTTCGGTCACCCCACCCTGACCCGGCAGGTGCCCGCCCTTCTGCGTCGCGAGGACGTCGACGTGATCGTGGTCGATCCCTACGACGAGGCCGACCACTTCGATCCGGCTCGCGACGCGCGCGTGGTGCGCGCGGCGCGGGTGGCCGAGGATCACGATCCCCGTGCGCTGCGTCGCTGGCTGGGGGCGTGGGTGCAGCCGGACCGCGAGCTGCAGCGGCAGCGCAGTACGCTGCACGAGCCGGACCTCGACGCGGCGCTCGCCACCGGCTACAAGGAGCGGAGCGCCTACGCACGGGCCGAGGTGGCCGTGATGCGCGAACCCGTCTCGCGGGAGCTGCTCGTGGAGAGCGTCTGGCGCGCCACCTGGCCGCACGACCGTCTGGTGCTCGCGGCATCGCGCCTCGTGCGCGTGCTCGACGGACTCGCCCCCGCGCGCAAGCTGGAGGTGCGCGCGAATCGCGGTCTCGCCGGGATCGACGGCACCGTGGCGACCGCGCTCGGCGTGGCGGCGACGAGCCAGGCGAGCGACGATCCGGCGCGGGCGGCGGGCACCACGCGGGTGCTCCTCGGCGACCTGGCGCTTTTGCACGATGCGGGATCGCTGCTACTGCCCGAGCACGAGCCGCGGCCGCGCATCCAGCTCTTCGTCGGAAACGACGGCGGCGGCACCATCTTCGACGGTCTCGAAGTGGCCGGATCGGCCGAGCCTTCCGCATACGATCGCGTGATGTACACGCCCCAGGGGGTGCGCCTCGACGCGCTCGCCGAGGCGTACGGCTGGGCGTATCGGCGGGTCGCCACCCGGGGCGATCTCGAACGCCTGCTCACGGAGCCGGTCTCCGGACCGACGCTCGTCGAGATCCCGCTGAGCCGCTGAGCCGCTGAGCCGCTGAGCCGCCCGCCGGCCGAGCTGGGGCCGGGGAACCGAGTGGGCACCCGATGCCACGCCGTACAGTGGAAGTCATCCGAGCAGAGGAGACGGCATGGCGCAGACGTTCTGGACCGGGGAAGCGGCGGAGCTGCTGCGGGTCGGGCCGGGGTTCCGGCTGCAGGACGTGGATCCGGCGGCGACCCCCGGCACCGACGGCGGGAAGAGAGACGGCGCGGCCGAGCTGGCGCGTTCGGCGCAGCAGCTGCGCGGACTGCAGGAGAAGCTCTTCGCGCAGAGCCGTCTCGGGGCGCGGGAGCGGCTGCTCGTGGTGCTGCAGGCGATGGACGCCGCGGGGAAGGGCGGGATCGTGAACCACGTGTTCTCCCAGCTCGAGCCCTACGGCCTCGCGTTGACAGCATTCAAGCCGCCCACGGAGGAGGAGCGCGCGCACGACTTCCTGTGGCGCATCGAATCGCGGGTCCCCGGTCCTGGCGTCATCGGCCTGTTCGACCGCTCGCACTACGAGGACGTGCTGATCCAGCGCGTACGCGGGTTCGCTCCGTCCGACGAGATCGAGCGCCGCTACGGCGCGATCCTCGATTTCGAGCGCCGCCTCGCCGACGATGGGGTGCGCATCGTGAAGATCATGCTGCACATCTCTCCCCAGGAGCAGGCCGAGCGGCTGCTCGCGCGGCTCGACGACCCGGAGAAGCACTGGAAGTACAACGCCGGCGATGTCGAGGAGCGCGTGCACTGGGCGTCGTACATGGAGGCCTTCCAGATCGCCATCGAGCGCACGACCGCCGATCATGCGCCCTGGTTCGTGGTGCCCGCGAACGCCAAGTGGTACGCGCGGGCGGCGGTGCAGCGCATCGTCATCTCCGAGCTGCAGCGGATCGATCCCCGATGGCCCGAGCCCGACTTCGACGTCGCCGCCGAGCGGGCCCGCGTCGCCGGGACGCTCGAGCTGCGCTGGCCGGCGTGACGCCATCCGCCGTGTTCCGGTTCCTCGCAGGTTCGTCGCTCAACGGGCGGTGGATCGTGCGACTGCGTTCGCTGCGCTCTCTTCGCGCAGGGTGACGGGGCGGACGCCCTACGGCGCGAACGCCTCGGTGATGGGCCGCAGTTTGGAGACCGTCTCGCCGAGCTCGTGCTCGGGATCCGAGCCGGCCACGATCCCGCCGCCGGCGCTCGCGACGACGGCGCGCTCCCCGGTCCCGGGATCTGCCGGGCTCACCTGGGCGCAGCGCAGCGCGATGACCCACTCGCCGTCGCCCTCGGCGTCGATCCACCCGACCGCGCCGGAGTAGCGTCCGCGATCGAACGGCTCGAGCTCGTCGATCGCCGCCACGGCGGCCGAGGTCGGCGTTCCCGCCACAGCTGCGGTGGGGTGGAGCGCACCCACGAGCTCCAGCGCCGAGCTGCGCTCGCCGAGACTCGCGCCGAGGTCGGTGGCCAGGTGCCAGACATTGGGGAGCCGGAGGGTGAAGGGCTCCTCGCTCGTGTGCAGCTCGCGCACGTACGGGGAGAGCGCCGTCACAACGCTCTGCACTGCGAACGCGTGCTCGTGCTGCTCCTTGGCGCTCGTGAGCAGCTCGTCCCGGGCTCGCGCATCGCGCTTCGCATCCTCGGGGTGCCGTGCGCGCGTGCCGGCCAGCACCCGTGCGGAGACGGCTCCGCTCGTGGAGCGCACGAGCGTCTCGGGGCTCGCGCCGACGAGCCCGTCGACCGCGAAGGTCCAGCAGTCGAGATAGCGATCGGCGAGTCTGCGCAGCGGGATCCGGAGATCCGCGTCGCGCGGGATCGTGCCGCCGAGCTGACGGGCGAGCACGATCTTCTCCGCCTCGCCCTCGGAGATCCGCCTGCCGGCCTCGCGCACGCCGTCGAGGTAGGCCGCGACCGCGTCCGAGTGCGTCTCTCGGTCCGGTTCGTCCGCTGCGCCCGCCCGCGGGTCCGTCGGCGAGGCGCCGAACGCGGTGCCGGGCCACGACCCCTGCGGGCGCGCCTCGGGACGCAGCGGCGCGCTCGTCGCCGGCGCATCAGCGCACGAGACCTCGGTGATCCACCAGCTGGTCCGGTGCCGCGCGACGAGGATCCGGGGCACCACGAGCACGCTCTCCGCCGCGCTGCGATCCGCGAACGCGAACGCGCCGAGCGCCACGAGCCCGGTGCCCGGCAGGCGCACAGGATCGTCGATCACGGCGGCCTCGGCGATGCGCCGCCACTGCGCCGCGGCATCCCGGAAGCGGGTGGGCCCGGTGAACGTCAGCCGAAGGATCTCGCCGACACCGACGCACCCGCGGTCGTCCCGCAGCCAGAGCAGCGGGTGCTCGGGGTCGGCGAGCGACACGAGGTCGGGCGCTTCTGCGAGCGGTCTCGTGATCGCCCGCAGCCGGGGCACTCCGTGATCAGTGGTCACTCGATCCAATCTACCTCGCTCGCTCGAACGGTCACTGCACGCGGTGCGAGGAGACGCGGGATCCCGCCAGCTCCCCGCCAGTGCGGACGGGCTAGCATGGAGGGGTGACCCGAGCCGATACCGCGACCAAGCACGCCGCCGACGTCTCAGCGATGTTCGACGAGGTGTCCCCTCGCTACGACCTCATCAACGACGTGCTGACGGTGGGCAACGACCGTCTGTGGCGCATCGCCACGACGCGGGCGATCGCGCCCCGCAAGGGCATGCGGATCCTCGACCTCGCCGCGGGAACCGGCACGTCTTCGGCGGCGCTCACCGCGCAGGGCGCGCACGTCGTCGCGGCGGACTTCTCGAGGGGGATGCTCGAGGAGGGGCGCAGGCGGCACGCGGGCAACGACCTCATCGAGTTCGTGCAGGCCGACGCCACCGCGCTGCCCTTCGAGGACGACAGCTTCGACGCGGCTACGATCTCCTACGGGCTGCGCAACGTCGCCGATCCGCGCGCGGCGCTCGCGGAGATGCGCCGCGTGGTGAAACCGGGCGGACGCGTGGTGATCGCGGAGTTCTCCACGCCGCCCTCGGCGATCGTGCGCGGGCCGTACGCGTTCTACGGGCGCCACGTGCTGCCGCGCATCGCCGGGGTGATCAACCGCGACGCTGCCGAGGCCTACCGCTACCTCAACGAGTCGATCGAGGCGTGGCCGCAGCAGGCGGAGCTCGCCGCCTGGCTGCGGGAGGCCGGCTTCGAGCGGGTCGCCTACCGCAATCTCACCTTCGGCATCGTCGCACTGCACCGCGGGTTCGTCCCCCACCGGCCCGCGCCCGTCGAGTCTCCCGCGAAGCAGCCTGCGGCGAAGAAGGAGCCGGCTGCGGCGAAGAAGCCCGCGGCGGCGAACAAGCCCGCGGCGGCGAAGAAGCCCGCGGCGGCGAAGAAGCCCGCGGCGAAGAAGGAGCCGGCTGCGGCGAAGCAGCCCGCGGTCGCGAAGCAGCCCGCGGCGGCGAACAAGCCCGCGGCGGCGGCGCAGCCGGCAGCCGACCCGTCCGCCGGGTCGAAGCCGAAGCCGGCCGATCCTGCGCACACGAGCGGCGACGGGCGCCCCGAACCGAGTACCGGAGATACCCAGTGAGTCGACCAGACGTCTACGACACGGCGACGCAGGCGCTGCCCATGCGCCTCTTCCGCGGCGCGCAGGATCGCCGCCATGCGAAGCAGCTGCAGGAGCAGCTCGAGCTCATCGAGGCCGGCCTGCAGGAGCATCTCCGCTTCGCCTCCCCGATCGCCGATGCTCCCGCGCGGTATCTGATGCACGCGGGCGGCAAGCGCATCCGGCCCATGCTGACGCTGCTGACGAGCGAGCTCGGCGATGGTCCCGACGAACTGGTGCGTCGCGCCGCTCAGGCGGTCGAGCTGACGCACCTCGCGTCGCTCTACCACGACGACGTGATGGACGACGCGAAGCTGCGCCGCGGCGTCCCCGCCGCGCAGACGGTGTGGTCGAACTCGGTGGCGATCCTGGCCGGAGACCTGCTCTTCGCTCGCGCGTCGTCGCTGGTGTCGGGCATGGGCGAGGAGGCGATCCTGCTGCAGGCCCGTACATTCGAGCGCCTCTGCTTGGGCCAGCTGCACGAGACCGTCGGCCCGCAGGCGGGAGAGGACCCGATCGCCCACTACATCCAGGTGCTCGCCGACAAGACCGGTGCGCTCATCGCCACTGCGGCCCGCATGGGCGTGATGTTCGGCAACGGTCCCGCAGAGTACGCCGACCCGGTGACGGAGTACGGCGAGCGCATCGGCGTCGCCTTCCAGCTCATCGACGACGTGATCGACCTCTCTCCGAAGAAGGAGCAGACGGGCAAGCGCGCCGGCACCGACCTGCGGGCGGGCGTCGCGACGCTCCCCTACCTCCTGCTGCGGCAGCGTGCCTCCGAGTATTCCGCCGATGCCGAGCTGCTCGCCCGGATCGACGCCGGCGTCACGGCGATCGCCGAGGGGGCCGATCCCGCGCTGCTCGATCCCGAGGTGGAGGCGCTGCGCGCCCACGAGGTGACGCGCGAGACCGAGGCCACGGCGACGCGCTGGGCCGAGGAGGCGAAGCAGGCGCTCGGGGCGCTGCCGAGATCGTCCGTGCGGCGCGCGCTGGAGCGCATGGCCGACTCGATCGTCGCTAGAGAAGGCTAGCCTTCCGTCGGTCGGCACCCCATGTCATCCTGCGCGACCGGAGGGAGTCGCAGGATCTCACCGAGAACATTTGGATTCTGCGCCCGCGCGCAGAATGACGTCACAGAGGAGAGAGCAGAGCGATGAGCACGATGCGACTGGCGATCGTCGGAGCGGGTCCCGCGGGGATCTACGCGGCCGATCTGCTGCTGAAAGCCGAGCGGGACTTCGAGGTGGAGATCGACCTCTTCGAGCAGCTGCCGGCGCCCTACGGGCTGGTGCGCTACGGGGTCTCGCCCGATCACCCGCGCATCAAGGGCATCATCACGGCGCTGCGCGACGTGCTCGACAGCGGTGCGATCCGCTACTTCGGCAACGTGCGATACGGTCAGGATCTCACGCTCGACGACCTCAAGCGCCACTACCACGCGGTGATCTTCGCGACCGGTGCGATCCGCGACGCCTCGCTGCAGATCCCCGGCATCGACGCCGAGGGCTCGTACGGCGCGGCCGACTTCGTGAGCTGGTTCGACGGTCACCCCGACGTGCCGCGCACCTGGCCGCTCGAGGCCCGCGAGGTGGGCGTCGTGGGCAACGGCAACGTGGCGCTCGACATCTCGCGCATGCTCATCAAGCACGCTGACGACCTGCTGCCCACCGAGATTCCGCAGAACGTCTACGAGGGACTCAAGGACAACCCCATCGAGGATCTGCACCTCTTCGGCCGACGCGGCCCGAAGTACGTGAAGTTCACGCCGCTCGAGCTGCGGGAGCTGGGCGAGGTGCGCGACGTCGACATGGTGATCGACGAGCGCGACTTCGACCTGGAGGACGCGTACGCCGACGAGGTGCTCGCCAAGAACAAGCAGGTCGTCGTGATGACGCGCATCATGGACAAGTGGCGCGCCGAGCAGGGCGAGCGGGATGCCGGGCGGGTCGAGGCGGCGTCGCGCCGCCTGCACCTGCACTTCTGGTCGAAGCCGGTCGAGGTGGTCGTCGAGGACGGTCGCGTCGCCGGGCTCAAGGTCGAGCGCACGGCGCCCGATGGTCACGGCGGAGTCGTCGACACGGGCGAGTTCGAGGTCATCCCGATGCAGTCGCTCTATCGTGCGGTCGGGTACTTCGGCTCCCCCCTCGACGAGATTCCCTTCGACGAGGCGAAGGGCGTGATCCCGAACGTGCAGGGCCGGGTGCACGATCTCGAGGGATCCCGGATCCCCGGGGTCTACGCCACCGGATGGATCAAGCGGGGCCCGGTCGGGCTCATCGGCCACACGAAGTCGGACGCGATGGAGACCCTCGAGTGCCTGTTGGAGGATCGTGACAGTTGGTGGCGTCCCGAGGCGCCCGAGGCCGACGCGGTCCCCGAACTGCTGCACGAGCGCGAGGTGCCCTACACCACGATCGAGGGCTGGCGCCGGCTCGACGAGCATGAGCTCTCGCTGGGCGAGGAGGCCGGTCGCACGCGCATCAAGGTGGTGCCGCGCGACGAGATGACGCGCATCTCGCGCGGGGAGTAGCGCGCCCGGCCCGCGATCGGCTTGAGATCCCGATTCTTGTCGCATTCATGGCGGGATCGCGACGAAAATCGGGATCTCGGTGAGGTGACTGCCCGGGCCCTCCCCGGTCATCCTGCGCGGAGCGAGTGGTGGGTGTGCCGCTCCCCGGTCATCCTGCGCGGAGCGAGTGGTGCGTGTGCCGCTCCCCGGTCATCCTGCGCGGAGCGAGCTTGCGAGCGCAGTCGCAGGATCCATCGCCCCCGGGGGAGCGTGCGGGCGAGCCCTCCCGAAAGCACGCGCGCAATACCCGTTTCCTGTACTAGGATCCAACATGGACACCGTCCAAGCCCGCGGGGAAGCGGGCCGGTGCTCTGCCGAGGGGATCACCGTCCATGCCGCATCACCGCCACTCGCACTCGCACTCGCACTCGCACTCGCACTCGCACTCGCACCGCCACCCGCACCCGAGCCGCCGCGCCCGGGTCCGCCGCCCCGTCTCCGCGATCCTCGCGCTCTTCCTCGCAGCGGGAGCGCTGCTCGGGTTCGCAGCTCCCGCCTTCGCCGAGCCTCCGGTCCCGCCCACTCTCGCGATCATCGTGCCCGCGAGCGGCCAGAGCGTGGACTTCTCGGCGGAGTTGGAGCCGGGCAGCTCGATCGTCTCGGTGACCGGCCCGGGCGCCGTGGCGACCACGATCGTGCCGCCCGCCACCATCGTGTTCTCCTCGACGGCCGCGGCCTCCTATCCCTCCTACAGCTCCCAGGCCCAGCTCGTCTACACCGTCGAGCGCGGCGGGGAGGTCGGGATGGGGGACCTGAACGTCACCGTGGTGCACAGACCGTGGGTGCTCCCGAGCGGCTCGAATCAGGCGGTCGTCGCTCAGGGGCAGACCGTGCAGCTGGGAGTCGCCGCGCGGGGTCAGGGCTTCGACGCCTCGGGCGTCGCGACGAGCGGCGGCTACGCGGTGCGGGCGCCGGGGCCGCAGTTCGGCACCGCCTCCGTCGCGAGCGACGGCACCGTCAGCTTCACCGCCCCGGCGAACGCCGTGCCCGGCTCCGTCGCGACCTTCTCGATCACCGCGACCGATGCCTTCGGGCAGGTCGGTGAGCTCTACACGCCGCTCTCCGTGAGGATCGCGGGCACCGCCGAGGCTGACGTGTTCAGCGTCGATGTCCCCTTCGAGGGCGATCCGGCCGGCACGCGTGTCGAGATCGTCCCGGATCACGCGCGCGGCGCGAACCCGCGGGTGACGAGCGTCACCGCGAACGCGAGCAACGCCTCGGTGGTCTTCGACCAGACGGGCGCGACCTTCACCCCGCCTGCCGGGTACGCGTGGGGCGCGGCGCAGACCGCGTACATCTTCGCCGCGCCGTACACGGTCGACGACGACAACGGGGTGCCGGCGAACGCGCAGATCAACGTGCGCGTGCTGCGGCCGCCGCTGCTCTCCGTCGATCACCCGCAGCGGGCCGTTCCCATCGGCGGCACGGCCACCGCCACGGTGCGGGCGGACAACGATCTCGTGATCCCGGCGACGGGCGGATATCGCATCGTCCAGGCTCCGTCGACCGGAGTCGCGACGGTCGACGACCAGGGGATGGTCTCGTACACGGCGCCGGTCGACGCGATGCCCGGCGATGCCGCGACCGTGCGGATCGAGGTCACCGACACGGTCGGCCAGTCCCGCAGTGTCGACGTCGACTTCGTCGCCTACGTCGGGGCGCACGCTCCCGATATCGACGGGGAGCGGGCGCACTCGCCGTTCGCGGTGAACCTGCTCGACGGGGCGGGCGGCGACGGGAAGCGGCTCGTCGACGTCACGCGCGTCTCGGGCGATGCGACGGTGGTCGCCGACCTCGCCACGGGCGCGGTCGAGGTGACGCCGAATGGCACCTGGCCCGCCGGCGAGGCGTCACACGACATCGAGATCGCCTACACGATCGAGGACGCCGAGGGCGCGACCGACACGGGCGCCGCCGTGTTCCGCGTGCTCGCGCCGCCCGTGTTCGCCGGCGACGATTTGCGGCTGCGGGTCGAGGCCGGCGACCGCCTGGAGTTCTCCGCCGCGGTGCTGGCCCCGGAGAATCTGCCGGCTGCCGGGGCCTATGCGGTGACGCTCCAGCCCCGGATGCTTGCGGGCGGTGCGGCGGACCGCGCCGGCGCCGCGTCGTGGTCGTCTGCCCTGTCGGTCGTCGCGCCCGTCGCGGTGGACGACAGCGGCATGGTCACGGTCGACACTGCGGGGCTGGCAGCGGGCGGCGTCTACGAGCTCGCGGTGCGCGTGGAGGATCGCGTGGGCCAGAGCGCAGTGCGCACGTTCGAGCTCGGCGTGGCGCCGCTCGCGGAGCGTCCGGCCGCGGATGGGGATGCCGTGCGCGCGAGCTCGCTCGTGCGCACCGGTGCCGAACCGCAGGGAGCGCTGGGCCTCGCGGCGGCACTGCTCGTCATCGCGGCGGCAGCGTTCGCGCTGCGCCGTCGCGCGCGCTGACGCAAACCCTATGGCTCGAGCGCTAGGAACATCTCGCGCCGCAGTGCGTCGACGTGCGCTCGGGTCACCGCTACGGCCGCGATCGGGTCGTGCGCTCTGAAGGCCGCGACGAGCGCGCGGTGCTCGTCGCGGCCTCCCTCCAGGCGCTCCTGCGGGTAGGGCACGAAGTACTTGATCAGCGCCTCGTAGCCGGAGAGGTAGCTCGGCACTTCGGGGAGGCCGCTCATCTCGGCGACGAGGTGGTGGAAGCGCGCGTCGGGCACGTGGTGCTCCATCCAGTCCGCGGCCCGCTGCGACTGGAGGATGAGGGCGTCGAGCTCGTCGCACTGCTCCGGGGTCGCGCGCAGTGCGGCCGCGTGCGCGATGGCGCTCTCCATGAGGCTGCGCTGGTCGATGAGACGGTGGATCGCCTGACCGTCGGCGCGGTAGGCGGAGACCGAGGCGTCGTGCAGCCGCGGGGGCGCATCTGCCACGAAGGTGCCGCCGCCCCGCCCCGGTCGGCGCACCAGCACGCCGTCGGCGACCAGGCTCTCGAGGGCGCGTCGCGCGGTGATCGCGCTGACCTCGAGGCCCGCGGCGATGAGCTCGGTGCGGGGGAGGCGGCTGCCCGGCGAGAGTAGTGCGTGCTCGATCGAGAGCAGGATCCGCGCGCGCACGGTCTCCACCGCGGACAGGCGCGTCACCTCCGCGGCGCCGGGTGCCGCGAAGAGGGCGCGTTCGACGTCGGCGGCTGGAATCGTGCGTCCGGCAACCATGACTTGAGTCTAGCGATTCGTCGACCTATACTGATCAAACTGATCATGTTCATAATGATCAGTTTTAGGTGAGGAGGGTCGCCGATGACCGCACGCGGCGTGATGGTCGGGCTCGCGCAGCGCGCCCCGCTGCCCATCGGAGACAGCCTGGAGCCGTTCCGCGCGGACGTGGCCGTGACTCTCGAGGAGCACCCGGAGATCGGCATGCTCGTCTACCCCGAGATGCACCTGCACGACGCCGGGCACCTCCCCGAGGCGGAGCGCGCGGACGCGCTCGAAGCGGCCGCCGTGCCGCTCGACGACCCCTTCGTCGCGGCCCTCGGCGAGATCGCGGCGGCCCACGGCATCTGGCTCGTGCCCGGCAGCATCGGCGAGCGCTCCGACGAGGGGTACTTCAACACCGAGCTGCTCTTCGACCCGCGCGGGGCGCTGCGCGCCCGCTACCGCAAGATGTTCCCGTGGCGCCCGTTCGAACCGCATCGGCCGGGCACCGAGTTCGTCGTGACCGAGCTCGCCGCCGAGTCGCCGCACCTCGCCGCCGAGTCGCCGCACCTCGGCGCCGTCGGCCTGTCCAACTGCTACGACGCCTGGTTCCCCGAGCACACGCGGCAGCTCGCGTGGCTCGGCGCAGACCTCGTCGTCAACGTGGTGAAGACCACCAGCCACGACCGCGAGCAGGAGCTGGTGCTCGCCCGTGCCAACGCGATCGTCAACCAGGTCTACGTGCTCAGCGTGAACTGCGCGGCGCCGACCGGCCGTGGCCGCAGCATCGCCGTCGACCCCGAGGGCTGGGTGCTCGGCGAGGCCGGGCTGGGCGAGGACACCCTCGTCGTGCACTACGACCCGGAGCGGGTCGCCCGGGTGCGCCGCACCGGCACCGGCGGCACCAACCGGCTCTGGGCGCAGTTCTCGCCCGATGACGAGCCCGTCCCGCTGCCGATGTACGGCGGGCGGATCGATCCCGCGCGCTGGGCGCCCCGCTCGCCGATAGGCCCCCCTGCGCCGCCCGCCTGACGCCGCGCCGCCGATCCCCGAGACCCCTATCGTGCCGACGCGATCCCGCGCCGGCCGCACCCCCCCCGATTGGAACAACGGAGTACCGATGTCACTCACCACCGCAGCCCCGCCGACCCTCAGCCGCACGCTGCGGCTGCCCTCGCTCGTCATCTTCGGGCTGGCCTACCTCACCCCGCTCATCGTGCTCGGGATCTTCGGCGTGATCGCCTCCGAGACCGGCGGCGCCAGCGCCAGCGCCTACCTCTTCGCCCTCATCGCGATGCTGTTCACGGCGAACAGCTACGGGCGCATGGCCGCGGCGTTCCCGGTCGCGGGATCGGCCTACACCTACGTGCGGCGCACGATCGACGGCCGGGTGGGCTTCCTCGTCGGCTGGGCGACCATGCTCGACTACCTGTTCCTGCCGATGGTGATCTGGCTGATCGGCGGCTCGTACCTGCAGGCGCAGTTCCCCGCGGTGCCGATGCCGGTCTGGATCCTCGGCTTCATCGTGATCACCACGGTGCTGAACGTGATCGGGATCAAGGTCGCCGACCGGGTGAACCTCGTGCTCATGAGCTTCCAGATCCTCGTGATCGCATTCTTCGTGCTGCTCGCGCTCGCCGACGTGGTGCGCACAGACGGAGCGGGAGCGCTCGTGAGCGCCGCGCCCTTCACCGGCATCGACTCGGGACTCACCGCGATCGCGGGAGGCGCGGCCATCGCGGCCTACTCCTTCCTCGGCTTCGACGCGGTGACCACGCTCACCGAGGAGACGATCGAGCCGCGCCGCACGGTGCCGAAGGCGATCATGCTCGTGGCGCTCATCGGCGGCGGCATCTTCGTCGTGGTCTCCTACGCGGTGCAGCTGGTGCACCCGGGCGGCGTATTCGAGAACTCCGACGCCGCGGCCTTCGAGATCGCGAACCGCATCGGCGGCGCGTTCTTCGGCGCCGTGTTCCTCGCGGCTCTGGTCATCGCGCAGTTCACGTCCGGGATCGCGGCCCAGGCGGCGGGCAGTCGCCTGCTCTACGCGATGGGGCGCGACGGCGTGCTGCCGCGGGCGTTCTTCGGACGGCTGAACCCGCGCTTCCGCACGCCGGTGCTGAGCATCCTCGCGATCGCCGCGGTGGGGCTCGTCGCGATCTTCATGGACGTGACCACCTCGACCTCGTTCATCAACTTCGGGGCGTTCCTCGCGTTCATCATGGTGAACCTCTCGGTGGTCGTCTACTGGGCGCGCGAGCGACGCGCGGGCCGCGCGCACAACGCGCTGCTGTACGTCGTCTTCCCGGTGATCGGCATGCTCGTCATCGCCTACCTGCTGACGCAGCTCGACATCCACGCGATCACGCTCGGCTCGATCTGGCTGGGCGTGGGCGTCGTGATTCTGGCGATCGCGACCCGGGGCTTCCGTCGCCAGCCGCCCGAGCTGGCCGTCGACGAGGCCGAGTAAGGGTCGCGCGCGCACCACGCTGAGATCCCGATTCTTGTCGTATGTCCATCTCGAGGTCGACAAGAATCGGGATCTCGCGGCCTCGTCAGCCTGCGCGCAGCACGACGACCTACCCGCTCCGCAGCTGCAGCCAGGCTGCCAGCAGGGTGTCGGGATCGAGCAGCGCGACCCCGTAGTGCTCCTCCGCCCGCTTGAGGCGGTAGCGCACGGTGTTCTCGTGGATCCCGAGCTCGCGCGCTGTGCGCGAGACGTTGCCGAAGCAGCCGCACCAGGTCGCCAGGGTCTCGGCGACGGCGGGGTCCTCCGCGGTCATGCGCGCGAGCTCGGGAGCACGCAGCACCGGCTCTTCCGCGAAGAGCGCGGTCGTGCGCTCGAACACGAGCGCCGGGCGCAGCGCCGCCACGGTGAGCAGGCGCTCGGCGCCGCTCGGGGGCCCCTGCCCGGCGTACCGGACGTCGAAGAGGCGGTCCGAGAGCGCGCGCAGCGCGGCCACGTCGACCGGTCGGTGGGCGACGCCCGGCAGCGCGACGCGCACGCCCGGCCCGACGAGCCGGTCGAGCACCGGGAGCAGCGGCTCGACCAGGTCGCTCGCCGAGCGCGACGACTCCTGCTCGATCAGCGCGTAGACCAGCCCGCCGCGCACCGCGGTGACCGTCTCGGGGCGGTGCAGCGCGAGGTGGCGGTGCACCGTGGAGCGCAACTGGGTCGGCACGAGCGACGGCCCGCCGCGCTCGGGCGAGAACGCGAGGAGCGCGGCGCCCCGCTCCTCCGAGAGCCCGAGCTCGGCGAACTCCGATCCCACGACATCGTGCCCGTCGAGCAGCGTGCGCAAACGGTCCTCCCGCGGCTGCTGCGTCGCCCGCCGCACCCGCAGATCGTCGAGCATGTACGAGGCCGCGAGGGCCGAGGCCGCCCGCATCCGCTGGTCCTGCTCCGGCGTGAGCGGACCGGCGCCCGACGCGTCGATCGCCCAGATGCTGCCGAGGGGCAGGGTGCCTGCGTGGATCGCGAACGCCACCCGCGGCTCCTCGTCTTCGAGTCGCGGATACTTGGTCGGCGACTCCGAGCGCAGGACGGTGCGGTACTGGTCGTCGTTGAAGGGGGAATCGGGCACCCGCCGCGTGAGGATCCCCTGCGTGCGGAGGCGGTCGATCAGCTGACCCGGCACCGACGAGTAGGCGATGATCCTGCGCCCGAGATCCTCGATGGCCACCGAACCGCCGAAGAACTCCGCCAGCTCGTTGGTGAGCGCGAAGAGCGGCTCCGAGCCGCGATCCCGGTGCGTGTCCTCGCTGAGGCGGCGCTCGCCGAGCAGCTGCGCCAACATGGCGTCGAAGAGATGCCAGGTCACGCGCTCGCTCACGCGCAGCAGGGGGATCCCCGCGGTCGCCGCGAGCGTCGAGAGGCGCTCGACGTCGTGCTCGTGGCACTTCACCGCGATCCCCGCGTACCCGATCAGCGACGCGCGCTCGGCGAGCCGCGCGAACTCGGCCTCGTGCAGCTGCGCGGCCGAGGGGGCGAGGAGCAGCGTCCCCGGTTGCTCGGGGAGCTCCTCGAGGGCCTCGTGGAACTCGGTCGCCCGCACGGCGCGGGTGTCGGCGGGGCCGAGCAGGCTCGCGGTCTGCGGCCCGAGTTCCTCGAGCAGCTCGTCGAGCGGCAGGCCCAGATCCTCGGGAGTTGGAGAAAACGCCCTAATCATGACGCAAATATATCCGAAAAGCACAAAACCTGCTGCTGCGAACCCGCATATCGTAGTCACGCACCGACGAGATGGAGGATTCCCGTGGCCCAGCAGCACCCCCTTGATCACCCCGCACCCGCGGGCACCCGGCTCGGCGAACTGTGGAGCGTGCTGCCCGAGCAGGCCTCACGCATCGAGGGTCCCGCCGGCGGCGAGCTGGCCATCGGCGGCGTGGGCGTCACCGCGCTCGCCGAGCAGTACGGCACCCCCCTGCACATCATGGACGAGGACGGGCTGCGTCGGCAGATCCGCCGCTTCATCGACGGCCTGCGCGAGCGGTGGCCGAACTCCGAGGTGCTGTTCGCCTCGAAGTCGCTGCCGGCCGTCGGCATGTACCGCATCGCGCAGGAGGAGGGCCTCGCGGTCGACATCGCCGGCGGCGGCGAACTCGTTCTCGCGCTCGCCGCGGGCGTAGCGCCCGAGCGCCTGCACTTCCACGGCAACGCGAAGACCGACGACGAGCTGCGCATGGCCCTCGACGCGGGCATCGGCACGATCATCGTCGACAACGAAGACGAGCTGGATCGCCTCGAGCGGCTGCTCGAGCGGCCGCAGAAGCTCCTGCTGCGCGTGATCCCCGGCGTCGAGGCCGAGACGCACGCCTCGCAGGCGACGGGCGGCGACAAGTCGAAGTTCGGGCTGCCGATGGATCAGGCGGGGCGCGCCATCGCCCGCATGCAGGCCCACCCGCTCATGGAGTTCGAGGGGGTGCACCTGCACATCGGTTCGCAGATCCTCAACACCCGCCAGTTCGCGCAGGCCGTCGAGAACATCTCGACCGTCGGCACCTTCCCCGTCTACGACGTGGGCGGCGGGCTGGGCGTCCAGTACACCTACGACGAGCCCGCCCCGTCGGTCGACGAGTATCTCGACGCGATCGTGGCGGCGGCCCGTGAGCACCTTCCCGCCGATGCGAAGCTGATGATCGAGCCGGGGCGCTCCGTCGTGGCGCGCGCGGGGGTCACCCTCTACCGTGTGGTGTCGGTCAAGCGCACCGGCGACGTGTTCGTGGCCATCGACGGCGGCCTCGCCGACCAGATGGACATCGCGCTCACCGCTCAGCGCTACGAGGCGCTGCTCGCCGACCGCATCGACGAGCCCTGGACGGAGAGCGTGCAGCTCGTAGGGCGCCAGTGCGAATCGGGGGACCTCTTCATCGACGGCGCGCCGCTGCCCGAGGCCCGGGTCGGCGACCTCGTGGTCATGCCCGCGACCGGCGCCTACGCCTACACCCTCTCGAACAACTACAACGGCGCGCTCAAGCCCGCGATCGTGTTCGTGCGCGACGGAGCATCGCGCCTCGTGACGCGGCGCGAGACCTACGACGATCTGCTCGCCACCCACGCGCCGGCGATCGAGTCCTCGCCCACCGCCTCACAGACCGGCGCTTGAGATTCGGGGGCACGAAATCAGGAGAGAGCGTCCTCCCGAATCGCGATCGCCTGCGTGATGGAGCGTCGGATCCCGCAGTGCGGGCTCCGGACTGCACAGCCCCACCTCACCCCACCCACCCCACCCCACCCACCCCCATCCTCCAACGACGAAGGAGCACCATGAAGAAGACACCGCTCACCCTGCTCGCCTCCGCGGCAGCGCTCGCCCTCCTGCTCACCGGCTGCCAGAGCGCGGGCGGCGACGATACGGCATCCGCCGCAGGGGAGGCCGGCGGAGCGAATCTGCCGGTCGGCGACGAGATCGCCACGACCGTCGATCCCGCGCTCACCGAACTGCTGCCGGCCGAGATCGTGGAGAAGGGGCGCATCGATATCGCCGTCGACATCCCGTTCCCGCCGATGGCGATGTACGACGATGCCAACCGCGAGATCGGCTTCGATCCCGAGCTGGGGCGACTCCTCGGGCAGAAGCTCGGCATCGACGTGTCGCTCAACAAGCAGGCGTTCGACTCCGTGATCCCGTCGCTGCAGGCGGGCAAGAACGACATCATCATGAGCGGTATGAACGATACCCCCGAGCGCCAGGAGACGCTGAGCTTCGTCAACTACACCCACGGCGGCTTCGCCATCGCGGTGCAGCAGGGCAATGAGGCGGGGATCGAGACTCAGCGCGACCTCTGCGGCCTGACGGTGTCGGTGCAGAAGGCCACGGTGCAGGGCGACCTGCTGCGCGCGATGGACTGCGGCGTGAACGTGATGGAGCTGCCGTCGGATCTCGACGCGCAGACGGCGCTGCGCGCGGGCAAGAGCCAGGCCTACGTCGCCGACGCCGTCGTCACCGAGTACGTCGTCGCCACCACCGACGACGGCAACGCCTTCGAGATCGTGCGCGATCCGGAGAATCCCGCCGGCTTCGAGCCGGTGTACAGCGGAATCGGAGTGCTCAAGGACCAGACGGAGCTCGTCGAGGCGATCCGCTCGGCGCTCCAGGCGCTCATCGACGAGGGCACCTACCAGGAGGTGCTCGAGCGCAACAGCATCGGCGCCTACGCGGTCGACTCGGCGATGGTGAACCAGGGGGCGTCGGCATCGTGACCGAGCGCACCGCCGATGCGACGGCGCTGATGGGCACCGCCGCCACCGATGACGACGTCGAGGCGATCCCGCTCAGACGGCCGTGGCGCTACATCAGTGCCGTGGCGGTCCTCGCGGTCGTCGTCTGGTTCGTCGTCGCCGTCGCCACCAACCCCAACCTCGACTTCGGCGCGGTGGGGGAGTTCCTCTTCGACGCGCGCATCCTCGAGGGCGTCTGGCTCACGATCCTCATCACCGTCATCTCGATGCTCGTCTCGACCCTGCTGGCGGTGGTCATCGCGGCGATGCGCCTGTCGCCGAATCCGGTGCTCATGAGCGTCGCCTGGTTCTACGTGTGGGCGTTCCGCGGCACCCCGGTGCTCGTGCAGATCGTGCTCTGGGGCTATCTCGGGCTGCTCTTCGACCAGATCAGGCTCGGGATCCCGCTCACCGAGGTCGTGTTCTGGGCGATCGACACGAACACCCTCGTCACCCCGTTCATCGCGGGCCTGCTGGCCCTCACGCTGAACCAGGCCGCGTACTCCTCGGAGATCGTGCGCGCGGGCATGATGTCGGTGGACGAGGGCCAGCGTGAAGCGGCGTATTCGCTGGGTATGTCTCCGCTCTACACCTTCCGGCGCGTGCTGCTGCCGCAGGCGATGCGGGTGATCATCCCGCCGATGGGCAACGAGCTGATCTCGATGCTGAAGAACACCTCGCTGCTCTCGGTGATCGCGGTGATGGAGCTCTACACCCAGGCGCAGGTGATCTCCTCGTCCAACCTCAAGCAGGTCGAGCTGCTCATCGTGGTGAGCCTGTGGTACCTCTTCATGACCAGCGTGCTCTCGGTGCCGCAGTACTACCTCGAGCGCCGCTTCGGCCGGGGCAGCTCGCGCAATTTGCCGCCCACGCCGCTCCAGCGGCTGCGCGCGGCGCTCGACAGGCGCAAGCCGGGCCCGCCGCCCGCCCCGCCGACCAACGCCGTGGAGGTGATCGGAGCATGACCGCGACCGATATCGCAGACGCCGCGCAGCCGCAGCGCGGCGAGGCGCTCGTGCAGATCCGCAGGGTGCGCAAGAGCTTCGGTGCGCACCAGGTGCTGCGCGACATCTCGCTCGAGGTGCCGGCCGGTTCCGTGACGGTGCTGCTCGGGCCCTCGGGGTCGGGCAAATCGACACTGCTGCGCTGCGTCAACCATCTCGAAACCATCGACGGCGGCAGGATCATCGTCGACGGCGAGCTCATCGGCTATCGGCAGGCCGGTGCGAAGACGCACGAGATGACCCCGCGGCAGATCGCGCGGCAGCGGCAGGACATCGGCATGGTGTTCCAGCGATTCAACCTCTTCCCGCACATGACGGCGCTCGAGAACATCATGGAGGCTCCCGTAGGGGTGGCCCGCCGCAGCCGGTCCGTCGCGAAGTCCCGGGCGCTCGAACTGCTCGACCGCGTCGGGCTCGCCGACTTCGCCGCACACTATCCCGCACAGCTCTCGGGCGGTCAGCAGCAGCGGGTCGCGATCGCACGGGCGCTCGCGATGGACCCGAAGCTCATGCTGTTCGACGAGCCCACGTCCGCACTCGATCCCGAGCTCGTCGGCGACGTGCTCGACGTGATGCGCGAGCTCGCCCGCGACGGCATGACGATGATCGTGGTCACCCACGAGATCGGCTTCGCGCGGGGCGTCGCGGATCAGGTCGTCTTCATGGACGGCGGCGTGGTGGTCGAGGCCGGCGCCCCGTCCGAGGTGCTCGACGCGCCGCAGCGCCAGCGCACGCGCAACTTCCTCGACAGCGTGAAGTAGGGGTCCGGATCCCGCTCGCCCATCTGTGCGAGCGGGATCCGTCAGCTCAGCATCTCGGCGAGGTCGGTGAGTGTCTCGCTCGTGCCGCCCTCGATGCGCACGCGCACCGAGTCGCGGGAGTCGACAGCGGTCGGGCCCCGGTTGATCACCGCGATCGGGATCCCGCGCCGTTCGGCGCGGTGCACGAGCCGCATGCCGGTGTTGACGGCGAGCGAGGTGCCCGCCAGCAGCAGTGCACCGGCATCGTGCACGAGCGTCTCGCCCGCGGCGAAGACCTCGGGCGGCACGGTCTCCCCGAAGTAGACGACGGCCGGCCGTAGCACCCCGCCGCAGTCCGGGCACTCGGGCACCAGCACGCTCGACGGGTCCGAGATGCGCGCGTCGCCATCCGGGCCGAGGGCCGCGTCCGCGTGCTCCTCCGCGTATCCCGGGTTGAGCTGGTCGAAGTTCGCGAGCACCTCTGCGCGGGTTCGCCGTCGGCCGCAGGCGACGCAGCGGATCGTGGCGCCGTTGCCGTGCAGTTCGACGACTGTGCGCGAGCCCCCGCGACGGTGCAGATCGTCGACGTTCTGGGTGATCACCCCCTCGATGCGCCCCGCGGCCTCGAGGTGGGCGAGCGCGCGGTGCCCGGCGTTGGGGGAGACTCCGGCGCTGCGGAGGAACCCGATCCGGGCGCCCGCCCAGAAGCGCCGTCGGTACGCCACATCGTGCATGAACTCCGCGATGTTCATGGGTGTGCGCGGGGGCGCGCCCGTGCCGCGGTAGTCGGGTATCCCGGAGTCCGTGCTGATCCCCGCCCCCGTCAGCACGGCGACGGGCCCGTGCGCGAAGAGCGCGGCGAGCTCGCGCATCGCATCGGCGTCGGGTTCCGGGCGTCGTGGCATGCTTCCTCCTCTCCGTCGAATCTACGGCACGGGCGCACCCGCCGCCTTCGTCGGCGCCTCGTCCCGCCGCGGCGATCCGGCGGCGAGTAGGATCGTCACCATGACCAGCGCTCGCGAACAGCTCATCGATCTCATCACCGGCGAGGCCGTCTTCCACGGCGACTTCACCCTGACGAGCGGCAAGAAGGCCACCTACTACATCGATCTGCGCAAGCTGAGCCTCGACCACCGCGCGGCCCCCCTCATCGGGCAGGTGATGCTCGACCTCATCGGCGATATCGACGGCGTCGTGGCGGTGGGCGGGCTCACGATGGGCGCCGATCCGATCGCCTCGGCGATCATGCACCAGGGGGTCGCTCGGGGCGAGGTCTACGACTCCTTCGTGGTGCGCAAGCAGCCGAAGGATCACGGCCGCGGCCGTCAGGTCGAGGGGCCGGATCTCGCGGGCAAGCGCGTGGTGGTGGTCGAAGACACGTCGACCACTGGCGGATCCCCGCTGCAGGCGATCGAGGCGCTCGAGAAGGTCGGCGCGGAGATCGCCGCGGTGGCCGTGGTCGTGGATCGCCAGGCCCCCGCGAAGGAGCGCATCGAGGCGGCCGGCTACGAGTACCGCTACGCGATCGGCCTCGACGACCTCGGGCTGCAGCCGCAGTAGGGCAGCGGGGGATCGCGCGGAGCGAGTCGCGGGTGAAGGGCCGGGCGAGTCGAACCCCGATCCGTCTTCGCTTGACACGAGTCGCACAGCTTTGCTTTACTGTGCGGTATGCATGACACCATTCGCACCCAGTCCGCCGTCGAGGTGAACTTTGGGCTGACCGGCATGATGATGGCCGGACGCGGTGACATGCGCTGTCGAATGTGCGCGTGAGCGAATCCAGGATCTCGTTCCCCAACGCCGCATCGTGCGACGTTTCGCTCGCCTCACCTGCTCGTATCGCAGATGAGCCGCGCTCCCGCGAGTCTCTGGGCTGAATCGCAGCCCGCTCGCCTCGCCGCCTCGTAGCGGCCCGCATTCCGCACTCCGAGTGCGCAGTCCCCGGAAGGGGCGCCTCGGACGCGACAGACAGCTCAAGGACATCATCATGAACGCCGTCACCCAGGCCCTCCGCACCGCCCGCCCCGACCTCGCCGCAGCACTGCCGGCCCTGAGCGCCCCCGAGCGCAACGTGCCCGAGGGCACGGAGGTGCGCGGCTTCGCGCTCTACGTGGGGCTCGCAGACGACAAGATCGCCGAGGGCGACCCGCGACTGGGCACCATTGTCACCCGGATCAAGCAGCTCGTCGCCGAGCTCGCCCCCGCGGCCGACACCTACGCCGCCGTCGCGCTCGCGCCCGAGGGCACCGGAGGCCGCGACGTCGACGTCGTGCGCCTCGCGCTGGGAGATCCGGCGGCGCACGCCCGCCAGAAGCAGCACGAGGCGGAGGCGGAGGATCGCGCCGCCAGCGGGGTGATCCTCGACCTCTCGCGCAAGCGCGTGCTGCTCGACAACGTGCCCGCCGCACTCACCTTCCGCGAGTTCGAACTGCTGCAGTACCTGGTGCTGCGCGAGGGGCGCACCATCAGCCGCGACGAGCTCATCACGGGGCTCTGGGCCGATGCGCCCGCCGAGGAGGTGCCGAGCGAGCGCACCATCGACGTGCACGTGCGGCGCCTGCGCGTGAAACTGGCGCAGTACCAGGACATCGTGCGCACGGTGCGCGGCACCGGATACCGCTTCGACCGGCACGCGGACGTCTCGATCCTGCACACCGCCGGCCCGAGCCCCGACGCGTTCTGAGCGACCGCCGAACACCGACGCCCGGCACACGGGTCCGGACCGTGTGCGGCCGTGCGGCTTCCGTGCAGTGGCCGCCTGCGGTAACGTCGTAGGAAGAACGCAGTTCCCGAGGAGGAGACCGAGATGACCACGTTGCCCCCTGAGGGCCAGGACGGCCAGGACACTGGCGGTCAGCCCACCAGCGATGCACCGCCCGCGGCTCCGACGCCGCCGGCCGCTCCCCAGCAGCCCGCCGCGGCCCCGCAGCAGCCCCAGTACCAGGCGCCGCAGCAGCCCCAGCCGCAGTACCAGGCCCCGCCCGCCGGCGGGTACCAGCAGCCGCAGCAGGGCTACGCCCAGCCTGCCGCCGATCCGGTGAGCAACATCACCCTCAACTACTGGCTGTCGGTCTTCTTCACCTGGATCCCGGCCCTCATCTTCTTCCTCATCGAGAAGGACAAGGGCAATCAGCAGGCGTACGCGTTCCACCGCGACAACCTCAACTTCTCGCTGCTGCGCGTCGGTGTGGTCGTGGCGACCTACATCCTGATGATCATCCCCTACATCGGCTGGCTGCTCGCGCTCGTGCTGTGGCTCGGATCGCTGGTGCTGTTCGTGTTCCACATCATCGCCGCCGTGAAGGCTCCCGACGCATACCGTCGCGGCGGGCAGCCGGAGTTCATCTTCAACATTCCGCTGGTGAAGTAGACGGCTACCGCGAAACGGCTCGGGCCCCCGGCCCGGGCCGTTTCGTCTATCCGGGGCTGCGCGATCCGCGCCCGTGCGGCGATCCGCGCCCGTCACGCGATCGCTGCTCCTTGCGCTCCCGCCGTGCGGCGCGCCACAGATTCCAGCGCTCCCAGAAGCGGGCGAGCACGCGTCGTAGCCACCCGAGCAGGCGCCGGGCCCAGTGGTACTCGGTGCCGAGCACGGTGAGTCCGATGAAGACGATGAGCCAGCCGGGCCCCGGGAGCGGCACGAGGATCAGGCCGACGATGACGATCACTACTCCGAGCGCCGTGATGATCACCTTGTAGGTCGTGTTGAGCCAGGGCCGCCGGCGGATCGAGGCGCGCCACCGCTCCATGAAGCGCCCCACGCGCCTGCTGAGCCGGTGGGCGCGTTCCGCGTCGCCGGCGTAGGGGTCGGTCATGCCTCCGAGGATACGGGCGCGCCCTGGCATTCGGCCGCATGCGGGGCGGGGTCCGTGCGGGCCCCGCCGCCTACACTGGTGCGTATGACTGCACCCGTGCCCGCGCGGTGGCGCGCCGTGTCCGCGGCCGCGGGGCTCATCGCCCCGGACGGAGCGGTGCGCCCCACGATCTTCGCCGAGATGACGGCGCTCGCGCAGCAGACCGGCGCGGCGAACCTGGGCCAGGGGTTTCCCGACAGCGACGGCCCGGAGTGGATCCGCGAGGCCGCCGTGCGCGCGATCCGCGAGGGCGCGAATCAGTACCCGCCGGGACGGGGGATTCCGCGGCTGCGTGCCGCGATCGCGTCGCACCAGCGCCGGCACTACGGCCTCGAGGTGGATCCGGAGCGCGAGGTGCTCGTCACCGCGGGGGCGACCGAGGCCCTCACCGCGGCTATCCTCGCGCTCGCCGGCCCGGGCAACGAGGTCGTGACGCTGGAGCCCTTCTACGACTCCTACGCGGCGTGCATCGCCCTGGCGGGGGCGCGGCACGTCACCGTGCCGCTCGTTCCCGGCCCCGAGGGGTTCCGCCTCGACGTCGCGGCGCTCGACGCGGCCGTGGGGGAGCGCACCCGACTGATCGTGGTGAACACCCCGCACAACCCCACCGGCACCGTGCTGACCGGGTCCGAGCTCGCTCGCATCGCGGCGGCGGCCGTGCGCGCCGACGCAGTGGTCGTCACCGACGAGGTCTACGAGCACCTGGTCTTCGACGGCGCCGCACACATGCCGCTCGCGACGCTGCCGGGCATGGCCGAGCGCACGCTCACCGTCTCGTCGGCGGGCAAGACCTTCTCGGTGACCGGGTGGAAGGTCGGCTGGGCGAGCGGGCCGGCCGAGCTCGTCGAGGCCGTGCTCGCAGTGAAGCAGTACCTCACCTACTCGGGAGGGGCGCCATTCCAGCCCGCGATCGCCGACGCGCTCGAGGCGGGCGACGGCGAGGTCGCCGCACTGCGCGACTCGCTGCGGCGGCGGCGGGACCTCCTCGCCGCGGGGCTGCGCGACGCCGGCTTCGAGACCGTGGTGCCGCAGGGCACCTACTTCGTGTGCGCAGACGCCGCGGCGCTGCCGGACGGTGCAGACGGCGCGGAATTCGCCCGCTCCCTCCCCGGCCGGGCGGGCGTCGCCTGCGTGCCCGTCTCCGCGTTCTGCCGCGCGGGATCGGAGGCCGCGACGGCCCTCTCATCGTGGGCGCGTTTCACCTTCGTCAAGGACGAGCCGACGCTGCGCACGGCGATCGGCCGGTTGCTGGCTCTGCGCGGCTGACGGGGCGCCGCGCTTCCCGGACGGGGCGCGATACGTGTGGCGCGGGCGGGCGGCGCTACCCAGGGAGGCGGTGATCGATCCCTAGTTCTCGGCATCTCAACACCCATTGCGGGATTCAGCACACGCACCCAGTGGCGCGGCGAGAGACCATCGTGATGCTGGGCCTGTTGCGTCTGCGACGGGTCGACACGAGTCGAGCAGGGAGCTGCTCTGCGCCGAAGAACGATCTCCGGCCGACTCGAAACCCGAACATCTCTACGGGGGACGCACCGACCGATGAACTCTTCTGTGCACACTGCAGCGATTGCGCGACCGCGAACCCTGCGATCCGGGAGCCCCGGGGCGCGCCCGAATTTCCATTGCCCGGTGCGCCGCCGCGGTGCTAACTTGTCCACAACAGTCGGTGCCTCATGAGAAGGCGAGTACCCATGTTCGTCGGACGGACTCAGAGCCTCAACGCCGCGGCCGAACTGGTGCGGGCGAACTTGAGCGTGGATGTCGTGGGAAGCCGCGGCAGCGGGAAGACCACGTTCCTCGAGCACCTCAGGCACGAGCTGGTCGAGTCCGACTGGCAGGTCGTCTCGATCCGGGGCGTCGCCTCGCTCCGGCAGCACCCGCTCGCGGCGCTGCACCTGGAAGAGATCGGGCAGGCCGGCCCCGGGGCGCTGCAGGCGACCGCGACGGCGCTCCACGACCGGGTCGTGCGCCCACGATCGGTCATCCTGCTCGACGACTGGGACGACCTCGACGAGGCGACCTGGGGGGTCGTGGAGTCGGTGCGGAGGTCGCTCGGAGTGCCCGTCGTGCTCTCGCGCCTCGAGGGACTGCACGCCAGGCAGACCCCGAGCGGTCTGCCTGCCTCCACCATCGGTCCGACCTACGTGATCGAGATGACGCCCCTGCGCATCGACGAGATCGAACGGGCCCTCGAGGACTACCTTGAGGGCCCGATCGAGAGCAGCACGCTCATGCGGGTGTTCGCGAAGGCCGGGGGAAACATCGGCCTGACGATGGGGATCGTGATCGCCGCGCTGCGCGAGCGGCGGATCACCCGCTCCAACGGCGGCTCCTGGATCAGCTCCGGCGAACTGTGGAGTCCGTCGCTTCGCGCGGTGCTCGAGAGCCAGCTCGAAGACCTGGGCAGCGAAGCCCGGGACGCGATCGAGATCATCGCGCTCGTCGGTTCCGCCGACATCGAGAGCGTGCGGAGGCTGGTCGACTGGGAGACCCTCGAACTGCTGGAGCGGCGCGGGCTCGTAGCGCTGCTTCCGAGCAGCCCGAGCGTTCTCGTCACGGTCGTGCCGCCGCTGCTGGTCGAGTATTTCCGGCACGAGCGGTTCACAGCGAGGAGGATCCGCCTGCGCGAGCTCATCGTGCAGCAGCTCGGTTCCGCAGAGTCCGCATTCGCCGTGCTCTCCGAGCGCGAAACCCGCCCGACGGGCCTCACGAACGACGCGGCGCTCTTCGCCGGTTTGGCGAAGGAGCGAGCGCGCACGCGGCGACTCGTGACCGCAGCCGAGTGGGAGGCGCACGCGAACCCGGCCAGTGCGACCCGCTACGTGGAGGCGCTTCTGCAGTCGCTGTCGCCGGCCGTCGAAGAGACTGTGGAGCACGTATTCGCGACCACCGACGACGCGCTCGGCGACAACGAGCAGCGCTGCGCCTATTTCGTGCTGCAGGCGGAGTGGCGCGCGTACGCGCGGGGCGACGTCGAAGGCGCGCTCGAGATCCTGCGGGTGGCGAGGCCCACGCTCGGTCAGTTCGAGCGCGCCATGGACGCGGCAGAGGTCACCGTGCTCACGAGCGTGGGCGCGATCCCCGACGACTTCCCGGAGAAGCTCGAGATGGAGGGCGGGATCCCGACGAAGGTGCGGCTCGCGCTGCTCGAGGCGCAGATGCTCGTGCTCGTCTGCACGGCCCGGTTCACCGAGGCGCTCGCCGTCTTCGACGCGCTCAGCAATGAGGCCGACGCCCTGGATCCGGGTGTCGAGAACTTCCAGCCGAGCGTGCTGCGGGGCTTCGCGTTGCTCGGGCTCGGGCGGCACGCCGAGGCGCTCGACCTCCTGACCCGGGGCTTCGAGGATGCGAAGAGCTACCTCAACGTCGAGGCCTACCGCGCGTTCGGCGCCGCGATCGCGCTGTGCCACACGCACTCGGGAAGCTCTATCGAGATGGACGATCTCTTCGAGCGCGTGTTCACCACGGGCGCACCGGCACCGTTCCCGCACGGTGCTCAGATCGCCCTCTTCGCGATCGCATCGATGACCGCGTGTCGTCGCGGGCAGATCTCCGCAGCCGAGCGATACGTCGCAGACGCACGCCGCTACGGGCTGACCGATGGGCCGTTGCCCGGGCAGTCTCTCGCCTGGCCCACGGCCTGGCTCATGCTGAACGGCGGAGACCGGGAGCGAGCCGCCGACGAGCTCTGGCGGGCATCGCTCGCCCAGTGGGAGCGGGGCGCTACCTTCGCGGCGATCCTGGGCCTCCTCGCGGCGGTGGAGATCAATCCCGATCCCGAGCGGCTGAGCCGGGTGACCGGTTACCTGGAGGGCATGCCTGAAGCCGTGGTGATGCAGGCTCAGGGAGCGTACGTCGCCGCACTGGTGCATCATGACCCGGCGGGAATGCTCCTGGCGGCAGAACGTCTCTCGCACTACGGCCGCTACGCGCTCGCCGTGACGGCCTGCCAGTACGCGGCGGAGTGGTGCGAAGCGGCGGAGGACACCGAGGGGCTGCACGCGGCGAGAGCCCTCGAACAGGTGATCCGGGCTCGCGTTGATCAGATCCCCCTCGATACCTCGCGGTTCATCGCCCCGAGCGCGGTGCTCTCCGAGCGGGAGCGGGAAGTGGCTCGATTCGCGGCGCGCGGGCTGACCAACCAGGAGATCGCGGCGCAGCTCGTGATCAGTGTGCGAACGGTCGAGAACCACATGCACAAGGCGATGCGCAAGCTCGGCGCTTCGACGCGGCACGCGCTGGGTGCCATGCTTCTCGATACGTGAGTACCACTCTGCTGAGCACCCTGTCGACTACCTAGTCGATGTGGCGGGAGTTCTGGCGCGGCACGCGTCAATGCTCTTCTCGGGGCCGGTCCGCACTCATCCGGCCTGTTCGAGTACTTTTCACGGGCGGCTGGCGGCAGTCTTGAAGACAGCAAGGCACGGCGGCCCTCCCCGGCCGGGTCTCTCTTTCTCCCTAATCCCCTGCGAGACTCGAGTGCCGTCCTTGTGGAGAACGAGTGTCTTCCCGATCACTCGTTCTGGGTGCGGTGGCCCTGGACTCCCCTTCCAGGCCGCCGCACCTTTTTCTTCATCCGGGCACCGCAGGCAGAGCCGCCGCCGCGGCGGTGCGCCAGGTCAGACGTCGATGCGATCCGACTGCGGAGATGAACATCCGGTGACGAGCGCTCGATCCGCTTGCGCTCCGATTCGGCGCGCATCAATATAGAAGAATGTCGAATCAAGCATCCGCGTCGTCTGCGCGCGAGCTCCGAGCAGGGGCGGGAACGAAGCGGCTGTCGCCCCTCGATAGGTGGCTGCCGCTCTGGATCGGTCTCGCCATGGTCGGGGGCCTCGCACTCGGCCGCTTCGTGCCGGGAATCTCCGATCTGCTCGCCCGCCTGGAGGTCGGGGGCATCTCCGTGCCGATCGGTCTCGGCCTCCTGGTGATGATGTACCCGGTACTCGCGAAGGTCCGCTACGACCGCGTCGCCGCGGTGACCGGAGACCGGAGACTGCTGCTCTCCTCGCTGGCCCTGAACTGGCTGGTCGGGCCTGCGGTGATGTTCGCGCTCGCCTGGGTGTTCCTGCCCGACCTTCCCGAGTACCGCACGGGACTCATCATCGTCGGCCTCGCCCGGTGCATCGCGATGGTCGTGATCTGGAACGACCTCGCCTGTGGCGATCGCGAGGCGACGGCGGTGCTGGTCGCGATCAACTCCGTGTTCCAGGTCGTAATGTTCTCAGTGCTCGGGTGGTTCTATCTCACGGTGCTTCCCGGCTGGCTCGGCCTCGACACTCAGGGGCTCGAGATCTCGATGGGGCAGATCGCTCTGAACGTGCTCGTATTCCTCGGCATCCCGCTCGTCGCCGGCTTCGCTTCACGCTGGTTCGGCGAGCGGCGCGGCGGCCGTGACTGGTACGAGCAGACGTTCCTCCCCGCGATCGGGCCCTGGGCCCTCTACGGGCTGCTCTTCACGATCGTGCTGCTGTTCGCGCTGCAGGGCGACGCGGTGCTCGCGAGGCCGTGGGATGTGGCGAGGATCGCCCTGCCCCTCCTTGTCTACTTCGGGGTGATGTGGTTCGTCGGTCTGCTGCTCGGGCGTCGCCTCGGCCTCGGCTATGCGCGCTCGGCGACGCTCGCGTTCACGGCCGCCGGCAACAACTTCGAGCTCGCGATCGCGGTCGCCATCGGTACCTTCGGAGCCGCCTCCGGGCAGGCGCTGGCCGGGGTGGTCGGCCCGCTGATCGAGGTGCCCGTGCTCGTCGGGCTCGTCTACGTCTCCCTGTGGGCGGCGAAGGCCTGGTTCGGCACGGACCCGCATCTCGCCCCGACCGAATCGAGTGCATCATGACCGCCGCCGAGACTGTCCCCGCACCCGAGACCTCCGCCGAGACCTCCGCCGAGACCTCCGCCGCCCCGTCCGCCGTCGCGTGCGTGCCGTCGACGAGCCACGCGATGGGTGCGGAGGCCGCTGCGACCGTGGCGGCGTCGCTGAAGGCGCTCGGCGATCCGCTCCGGCTGCGTATGCTCTCGGCGATCGCAGCGGATCCGAGGGGGGAGACCTGCGTGTGCGACCTCGCCGAGCTCTCCAGGGTCTCGCAGCCGACCGTCTCCCACCACCTGCGGGTGCTCAAGGAGACCGGGCTGCTGCGCTCGGAGCGGCGGGGAACCTGGGTGTGGTACCGGATCGCCACCGGCAGGCGGCGCGCCGTCGCCGCGCTGCTCGACGCGTTCGCGCCCGCCGCGCTGCTCGATGCGCCGGAGGGCGAGGCTGCCGGGGGAGACACGGCCGAGGGCAACGCGGAACAGGGGGAGGAGCTCCGGCTGATGGACGCGCGCGTGGCCCGCCTCGCCGCCGAGCTGGCCGATGCGCACACCGCGCTGGATCGCGAACTCGTCGCCGTCATCGTCCGCGAGTCCTACGCAGATCTCGTGCGCTCCGCGAAGCTCACCCGACATCTCGTCCCGCTGACCGAGCGGTTCGCCCGACAGCGGCTCGCCGACTTGCTGCGGGACCGGGATGCCGGCCCGCCGCAGGTGCTCTTCGTGTGCGTGCAGAACGCGGGTCGCTCGCAACTCGCCGCGGCGCTGCTCAATCGGCTCGCGGGCGGGCGCGTGATCGCCCGCTCGGCGGGCTCGACGCCGGCCGCTGAGGTGCACCCGCGCGTGCGCTCGCTGCTCATCGAGCTCGAGGGCGACGCCGGTGCCGAGCGGTACCCGAAGCCCCTCACGGACGACGCGGTGCGCGCGGCCGACGTCGTCGTCACGATGGGGTGCGGCGACGTCTGCCCGATCGTCCCGGGTGTGCGCTACGAGGACTGGGCGATCGCCGATCCCGCCCTCGCCGCGCACGAGGGGGTCGAGGCGATCCGGGACGAGCTGACGGAGCGCGTGCGCGCGCTCCTCGCCACCCTTCCTGAGCGCCCATCCGAGGCGCAGCGAAACGACCGACACGAGGAGTCCCGCCATGCCTGATCAGAAGCCTTCCGTGCTGTTCGTCTGCGTGCACAACGCCGGGAGATCGCAGATGGCCGCGGGATACCTCCGCCATCTCGCCGGCGACCGCATCGAGGTGCGGTCGGCGGGATCCGTCCCCGCAGAGCATGTCAACCCGGTCGCCGTCGAGGCCATGCGCGAGGAGGGCATCGACATCGCGTCGGAGCAGCCCAAGGTGCTCACCGCAGATGCCGTGCGGGAGTCCGACGTCGTGATCACGATGGGCTGCGGCGACGCGTGCCCGTTCTTTCCCGGCAAACGCTACGAGGACTGGAAGCTCGACGACCCGGCCGGCCGGGGCATCGAGGCCGTTCGTCCGATTCGCGACGCGATCAGGGCGCGCATCGAGGCGCTGATCGCGGATCTGCTCGCTCGGTGAGCGCGGAGGAGGTGCCCGCGCCAGCGCCCGCGCCCCCGCGCGGGCGGGTCGGCGAGGTCTTCCGCGCGTTCCTGAAGCTCGGCGTCAGCTCCTTCGGCGGCCCGGCCGCCCACCTCGGCTACTTCCGCGAGGAGTTCGTCGTGCGCCGCCGATGGATCGGCGAGGCCCAGTACGCCGAGCTCGTCGCGCTCTGCCAGTTCCTCCCCGGCCCCGCGTCGAGCCAGGCGGGGTTCGCGCTCGGGCTTCTGCGCGGCGGTCCGCTCGGCGCGCTCGCGGCCTGGGCCGCGTTCACGCTTCCCTCCGCCGCGCTGCTCGTGCTCTTCGCCGCCGGGGCGTTGGCGATCGACGGACCGCTCGGGCAGGGGGCGCTTCTCGGACTGCAGGCGGTTGCCGTTGCGGTGGTGGCGCACGCCGTCGTGGGGATGGCCCGCACGCTGACGCCGGATCTGCGGCGCGCACTCATCGCACTGGTCTCCGCCGGGCTCGCCCTGCTGCTGCCCGGCAGCCTCGGCCAGATCGCGGCGATCGCGGCCGGAGCGGCGGCGGGGGCGCTGTGGTGCCGCCCCGGTCCGGGGGAGCAGTCGGCCGAGCCGCTCGCCGTCGCCGTCTCCCGTCGCGCCGCGCTCGTGGCGCTGACGCTGTTCGTCCTCCTGCTCATCGGGCTTCCGCTGCTCGTGCGACTCACCTCGTCGGCGTGGCTCGGAGCCGCGGACGCCTTCACCCGCGCGGGCGCGCTCGTCTTCGGCGGGGGGCACGTCGTGCTGCCGCTGCTGCAGGCCGAGCCGGCGATCGCGGGTTCGGTGTCGCACGAGCAGCTCCTGGCCGGATACGCTGCGGCGCAGGCGGTTCCGGGGCCGCTGTTCACCGTTGCCGCCGCCTACGGATTCGAGATGGCCCCCGGCTCGGCCGCACTCGCGGCGGCGCTGCTGGCCCTGATCGCGGTGTTCCTGCCCGGCATGCTGCTGCTGATCGCGGCGCTGCCGTTCTGGAATCGGCTGCGACGCGTCCCGAGCGCGCGGGCGGCGCTCGCGGGGGCGAGCGCCGCGGTCGTCGGAATCCTCGCAGCGGCGCTCTACAGCCCGGTGATCACCTCGGGCATCACCGGGAGCGCAACACTGGTCATCGCGCTGGTGTGCATTCTGGCGCTCCGGGTCCTGAGGATCCCCGCGTGGGCGGTCGTGCTCGGCGGAGCGGCGCTCGGGATGATCGCCGTGCTCACCGATATCGGGATCGGCTGGGGGTGATTCGGGCCGGGCGATCCGGTCACTCGCCCGCGCCGAGCTCCCCGGTCAGGCGCGAATGGAACGCTGTGGCGTCGGCGTTCATGCCGACGAGCTCCACCGTCGCGCCGTGCTGCGCGTACTTCGTCACGATCGCGTCGAGCGCGGCGACGCTCGACGCGTCCCAGACATGCGATCGGGTCATGTCGATGACCACGCGAGCGGGATCCTTCGCGTACTCGAACAGCGTCGTGAGGTCGTTGCTCGACGCGAAGAACAGTTCGCCGGTCACGACGTAGTGCGCGGTGTCGACGCCGTCGACGGAGGAGACGGTGCGCTCGACCGATACGAAGTGCGCGACGCGGCGCACGAACAGCACCGAGGCGACGAACACGCCCACGATGACGCCGATCGCGAGATTGTGGGTGACGACCACGACCGCGACCGTGGAGATCATGACGAAGGTCTCGCTCTTCGGCATGCGCTTCAGCGTGGCGGGCATGATGGAGTGCCAGTCGAAGGTGGCGACCGAGACCATGATCATCACCGCGACCAGCGCGGCCATCGGGATCACGCCGACCAGGTCGCCGAGCAGCACGACGAGGATGAGGAGGAAGACCCCCGCGAGGAACGTCGAGATGCGCGTGCGCGCCCCGGAGGCCTTCACGTTGATCATCGTCTGGCCGATCATCGCGCAGCCGCCCATGCCCCCGAAGAGGCCCGAGACGATGTTCGCGACGCCCTGTCCCCACGACTCGCGGGTCTTGTTCGAGTGCGTGTCGGTGACGTCGTCGACGAGCTTGGCGGTCATGAGCGATTCCATGAGGCCCACGAGCGCCATCGCGAGTGCGTAGGGGGCGATGATCGCGAGGGTCTCCCAGGTGAGCGGCACATCCGGGATGAACAGCTCGGGCAGGCTCTCGGGGAGCTCCCCCTGATCGCCGACGGTCGGCACGTTGACGGCGAAGACCACCACGACGGCGGTGACGATGAGGATCGACACCAGAGGGGCGGGCACGACCTTGGTAATGCGCGGCATGAAGACCATGATCAGCAGGCCGGCCGCGACGAGAGGATAGACCATCCACGGCACGCCGATGAGCTGCGGGAGCTGGGCCGAGAAGATGAGGATCGCGAGCGCGTTGACGAACCCGACCATCACGCTGCGCGGAATGAACCGCATCAGCTTCGCCACGCCGAGCACGGCCAGCACGATCTGGAGGACGCCGGCCAGCAGCACGGTGGCGATGAAGTACTCCATGCCGTAGTCGCGTGCGACGGGGGCGATCACCAGAGCGATCGCACCCGTCGCGGCGGTGATCATCGCGGGGCGTCCACCGACGAACGCTATGGTGATCGCCATGATGAAGGACGAGAAGAGGCCCACCTTGGGGTCCACGCCCGCGATGATCGAGAACGAGATCGCCTCGGGGATCAGCGCGAGCGCGACCACGAGCCCCGCGAGCGCTTCGCGGGTGAGGATGCGCGGGTTCCGCAGCGCGGTGCGCACGGACGGCTCGGGCCGGTATCGTCTGGGGTCTTCACGCGTGGGGGTCGCAGGCACGCGATAAACAGTAACGTAACGTGAGGTTTGAAGCGAATGGAGGCGGACCACCCATGCCGCAACAGGGAATGATGCACATCGGCGAGCTGGCCGAGCGGACGGGGCTCTCGCTGCGCACGATCCGTCACTACGACGAGATCGGTCTGCTCGCGCCCTCGGGGCGTTCTGAGGGCGGATTCCGCCTGTACACGGAGGACGACTTCGACCGGCTGATGCTGATCCGCCGCATGAAACCGCTCGGATACTCGCTCGATCAGATGGGCGATCTGCTGCGCGCCATCGACGCCGTGACCCGCCCGGGCGTCGACTCCGAGGGCGCCGGCCGCGCGCTCGCCGACTTCCGGCAGGACGCGCGGGAGCGGCGCGCGAGACTCGCCGAGCAGCTCGGCATGGCCGACGAGTTCCTCGCACTGCTGGAGGCGCGCATCCGCTGAGCGTCTGCTGCACCGCGGTCGAGGGTGCCTCGTGTGCGGGGCTGCGCGATTGCCATCGGGCCGTATGGCGGGATCTCACCGACCGATCGGAGTCGACCGCGGTATCGTGTGTAGACAGGAACGGCGCATTTCCGAGGCAATGGGGCAGGGAACATGAACGTATCGTCTTCGAACCCGACCTCGGCGTGGCGACGATTCTGGAACCGGGGCGGGTTCTGGAAAGCGCTCGGCTTCACGGTGGCGTACTGGGTGATCTATCAGCTCATCGGCGGCGGCACGGGCGCGGCCTTCGGAGGCCTCATGGTCGAGGGGGATCCCCTCGCCTCTCCGCTCAATGTCCTCCTGGGCAAGGCGTTGCCGATTCTCATCACCGGCGCGCTCGCGCTCGCACTGGCCGCGTCGCTGGGCTGGCTCAGGGACCTCTTCGGCCCGCAGCCGATCAGCGGTCCGGGATGGATGTGGATCGCAGTCGTCGTCGTGATGGGATTCAACGTCCTGCGGTTCGCGTCGGTCGACTATTCGGCTGCGGGGGCCGGTCTCGTCATCTCGATCCTGATCCTCGGCCTGTGCGTCGGCTTCACCGAGGAGCTCATCGCGCGCGGGTTCAACGTGCTGCTGCTGCGGCGCGGCGGGTACGGTGAATGGTCGGTGATGATGCTCACCGCGCTGCTCTTCTCGCTCATGCATCTCGGCAACTTCTTCGCGGGACTCGCGCCGATCTCGTTGGCCGTGCTCGCCGTGTACACCTTTGCGTTCGGGATCATGATGTATCTCGTCTTGCGGGTGACGCGGAGTCTTGTCTGGGCGATGCTCGCCCATGCGGCCACTGACCCGAGCCTGATGCTGCTCACCGGGGGTATCGACACTGCGGGACAGCTCGGAGACCCCGGGCCGCTCCTGCAGGTCGCCAACCAGGCCAACCTCGTGGTGATCCTGTCAGCGATCGTGCTGCTGATCTTCGTTCGCGGCAAGGTGGGTCGAGCCCATTTCGGGGTCGAGACGGGGGCGCCCTGAGCGTTGCGCCCGCGCCCGTCGCGCCTGCGCCCGTCGCGCCCGCGCCCCGCGGACTCCGCCGCTCAGAGGAGTCCGCGCCGCTACGACTCCGACTGCCGCAGCGCCGCCGCGTTCAGCTGGACGGCGGCGAGCAGCACCGGGTCGGCCTGGCCGGGCCAGGTGCCCACGAGGATGCCCGAGCGCTCGGGGGCGGCCGCGTCGAGACCGAGTCGCCGAACGATCTCGATCACCCCGATGCCGGTCTCGACGCGGGTCGTCACCCCGGCCGCACGGGTCGGCTCCGCCGAGGCGTCGAGCTCGTCGACGTCGATGCCGGATCCGCGGACCCGCGTGTCGTTCTCGAGCACGACGGGTTCGCCGCCGGTGTCGAGCAGCCGCGCGGCTTCGCCTCGGCCGAACAGCACGGTCTCGACGACCGCGCGGATGTAGGCGGGATCGTGGCTGCCCTCGGACACCCAGCGCTGTCCCAGCACCCCGTGCTCGAGCGTGCCGATCACGCTGCCGGGCGAGACAGCCGGCGGGCCGCCCCGGTAGGTGAGCGGCACCTGGAACACGTCGTCGCCGCCGGCGGTGACGAGCAGCGTCTCGATGCCGACCTCGCCGTCGGGGTCGTCGAAGCGGAAGCTGCCGACCTGCTGCAGCGCGGTCGCATCGCCGCTGAACCAGGGCTGCCCGGGCAGCCACCGGGAGAGCAGTTCGAGCTTCGTCGGGGAGAGCGTGGTCTCGTGGAGAATCGCCAAGGGTCGGGCCTTTCTGTCGTGACGGGGGTCTACGGGGCGGACGCGCCCGTGCTCAGGGGGTCTCCGCCCACGCGCAACCCAGCACGCCGTCCTGCTGCACGCCGATCAGGATCCATCCGGGGAACGGCTCCCCGTAGACCGGCCACGGTTCCACCGGGAACGCCCCGACCTCCGCGCCGCCGGTGATCTCGGCGCCGACAGCCTCGTCGGGCACCGGGTGGAGCTCGCCCGAGTAGGGCACCGCCTCGTATTCGGCGGCGACGGGGCACAACCCTCCGAAGCCCCCGGCCGGGTCGGTGCGCACCGGCCACCACTCGCCCGCGTTCCTGGCCTCCATCGCGGTGACCACGCGGGTGCGCTCATCGGTGCCGGTTTCGGTGCAGGGCAGCGCGTCTTCCCCGATCGTGCGGCGCGTCTCGTGGATCTGCACGCCACCGCCTTCCGCCGCCGTGACCGAGTGGGTGACCGTGCCGCACCTGCTGGCGCGGGCCACCGGCAGGGTCACCTGCACCGGTCCGTCGTCGTCGGCCACCCACAGATACCACTGCTCGTCGACCGCGTTCCCGTCGAGTCTCGTCACCTGCACCGCGGCGTCCATACGGTCGTCGTCGGTCAGCTGGGCGTGCACCGTCTCGCCGAGCGTGTAGGTGACCATGCCGTCCGTCGCCGACCCGTCGACGAACTCGAGCTGCACCGTCTCGGGCAGGTTGCCTCCCGGTCGGAACACCCACGGAAGCGAGCCGAAGTCGGTCTCCTCGAGGCCGGCGGACGTCGGCGCGGCGGTCTCGGACGGCGCCGGCGACTGCTCCTGCGCCTCACCCTGCGCAGTGGATCCGTTCTGCAGTGGCGCCGGAGCGCATGCGACGAGCCCCGCCGCCGCGGTCGCGGCGGCGAGCACGACGGCCGCGCCGGTCGCGCACCGCGACCGTCCGAGTGCCTCATGTGCCCTGAGTGCCCTGAGTGCCCTGAGTGCCCTGAGTGCCCGCATGTCCTCCACCGTACGAGCCGGAGCCTGGCCGCGGGGAGGTTCGTGACCGAATCGAGAGCGAACGGTGCATCGGCCGCACCTGTCGGGGATGGTTTCATGGAGGCATGCCCCACGCGCCGCCCCGATCCGCGACGTCGGTTCGGGGCGTCGTCTCGGCCGTGCTGGCCGCGGCGCTGTTCGCGCTGATCTTCTACCTCTCGGGCACGATCGACGCGTCGGCCGAGGTGACGTTCGGCGTGCGCGTGCTCATCACACTCGGCTGCTACGCGCTGGCGCTGCTGTACCCCGCCGCGCGTCGCCTGCTGCGGATGACTTGGTGCCGACTGCGGGGCAGCCGGAGCGCCCTGCTGCTCTTCCCGGTGCTCTGCGCCCTGGTCGGCGTGCAGCTGTGGCTGTTCTCCTGGGCGCCGCTGCACGGTCACGCGCTCGACGCCTCGCTCGGCTTCCTGCTGCTCCCGCTCGCGATCGTGCTCGGCAGTCGAGTCGTGCTGCGGGCAGAGGTGACCCGGGTCCAGTGGGCGGCGATGGGCGTCGCCCTGCTCGCGGTGACCATCGCATTCGCGCTGACGCCCCAGTTCTCGTGGGTCACGCTCGTGATCTGCGCGGGCTACCCCGCGTACTTCATCATGCGGCGACGGCTCGGGCTCGACAACCCGATGGCGTTCGGCGTGGAGGTCGCCGTGCTCGCCCCCATCGCCATTCTTCTGGTGGGTCTCGGCGGCCCGCTGCCGCAGAGCGCAGCGGGGGCTCTCGGCCTCGTGGTGGTGGGGTTCGCCGGTGCGGCGGCGATGGCAGCCTTTCTCGCCGCGTCCCGGCTGCTTCCGCTGCCGCTGTTCGGGCTGCTCGGGTACCTCGAGCCCGTGCTGCTGGTCGTGGTCGCCCTGCTGCTCGGCGAGCGCCTCACCGGGGCGGATCTCGTCGTCTACGGTCTGCTGGCCGTGGCCCTGGCGGTGCTCGGCATCGACGGATTCCGCAGCCGCTCGGCCTCGACGGTCCGCTGATCGGGCGGATGCGGTCAGCCCCCGTGCGCGCCCGCGCACCGGTCGGGCTGCACCCAGCTGGCGAGGATCGCGAACCGCTCGCGGGTGGCCCGGTCCTCCGACGGCAGATAGACCGTCAGGGTCGTGCCGGGGTCGCGGGCCGGCGTCAGTTCCTCCCGGAGCAGGATCAGCTCGCCGACGACCGGGTGGCGGAGCCGCTCCCTCGGAAGCCGGACGCCGCTGGTGCGGCGCGCCGACCAGCGGTCCCGGAACGTCGCGCTGCGGGTCGACAGCTCGCCGATGAGCCGGTGCAGTGCGCGATCGTGCGGGTCGTGCTCTGCTGCGCTGCGCAGCAGGTGGACGCACTCGTCGCAGAGACGCTCCCAGTCCGGGAAGAACGATCGCGCCCGCTCGGGGTCGAGGTACACGAACCGGGCCAGGTTGGGCGTGCGGCTCCCGCTCATCACCGGCTCGTACAGGGATCGCGCCAGAGGGTTCGCCGCGATGAGATCGAGTCGCCGGGTGCGCAGGATCGCGGGCGCGCCCGTGATCGCGGACACCAGTGCGCGCGCGGAGTCGCCCTTCCCATCACGCTCCGCCGCCGTCGACCTCGTCGTGCGCTCGCCCATATCGTCAACCGTAGGGCCGGCGTCGCCCGTGAGGCAGACCCGGTGCAGGGGTGGTATCAGCAGGGACTGTCTGCGGCTCCCGCGCGGTCGTAGCGTGGATCATGATCCGAGCCGGGCGGCGCCGGCCCTCGTGCGTCGAGGGCGGCGCCGCCCGGCGGCCAGAACCAGGAGAGGGCCATGACCGACACCGAATTCCCGCAACCGTTCCCGCGAGGCGAGGCGAACGACGCCTTCGCCGAGTACTTCATCGGCCGGAGCTATCTCGCCCCGCTGGCCGGTGGCAGTGCACCGCTCGCCAACGTCACGTTCGAACCCGGATGCCGCAACAACTGGCACATCCACCACGGCGAGGACGGCGGCGGCGACCAGATCCTGATGTGCACGGCCGGGTCCGGCTGGTACCAGGCAGAGGGCGAGGACCCCGTGAGCCTCGGCCCGGGCAGCGTGATCCGCGTGCCGGCCGGGACGAAGCACTGGCACGGGGCGAAGGCCGGATCGTGGTTCAGCCATCTGGCCTACATCACGCCGGGCACGAATGTCAGCAACGAGTGGCTCGAGCCCGTCACCGATGCGGTGTACGGCGCTCTGCCCCAGAACGGAGAGAACGCATGAGCATCCTGAACGAGACTTTCCACCTGTCCAACGGCGTCGAGATCCCGCAGCTGGGGCTCGGCACCTGGTTCATCGACGACGACCGGGCCGCAGAGGCGGTGCGCGCGGCGATCGAGATCGGGTACCGCAACATCGATACCGCGCAGGCCTACGGCAACGAGCGCGGCGTCGGCGAAGGCGTGCGCACCAGCGGCGTCCCGCGCGATCAGCTGTTCGTCTCGTCGAAGCTCGCCGCCGAGATCAAGGACTACGACGGCGCGGCCGCCGCGATCGATGCGTCGCTGGCCACGATGGGCCTCGACTTCCTCGATCTGATGCTCATCCATGCGCCGCAGCCGTGGGACGACTTCCGCGGCGGCGCCTACGCCGAGGGCAACCGCGAGGCGTGGCGCGCGCTCGAGGACGCGCACCGCGCCGGCAAGCTGCGCGCGATCGGGGTGTCGAACTTCCTGCAGGAGGATCTCGAGAACATCATCGCCGGCGGGACCCTGGCGCCCCACGTCAATCAGCTGCTCGTGCACGCCGGGAACACGCCCGTCGACCTGATGGCGTTCTGCGAGCGGCACGGGATCCTCGTGCAGGCCTACTCGCCCATCGCGCACGGCGAGCTGCTGGGCAACCCCCGCATCGCGGCGGTGGCCGAGACGTACGGCGCCACCGTGCCGCAGCTGTGCCTGCGGTACGTGCTGCAGCTGGGGGCCCAGCCGCTGCCGAAGACGGCGAACCCGGAGCACATGCGCTCGAACGCCGAACTCGACTTCGTGATCTCGGACGAGGACATGCGCACGCTCGGCGCACTCGACGAGCGCGACTACGGCGCGCACAGCTTCTTCCCCGTGTTCAGCGGGAAGTAGCGCGCGAGCGCGGCAGGTCGCGGCGAGCCGGGTGCAGCTCAGTTCGCCGCGACCCGCCGATCCGCGCGCCGGCGCTCGCCGCCGCCGTGGGTCAGCTCGATCAGTCTGCGCAGGTTCGCGTCGCTCGGCGTGTTCGGCTCGGCGCTGTAGGCCGTCAGCGTCAACCCCTGCTGCGCCGGCAGCGTGAGCGCGTCGAAGCTCAGCCGCATCTCGCCCACGACCGCGTGCCGGAACACCTTGTCGCCGCTCTCGTGCAGGCGCACGTCGTACTGCGCCCAGAGCGTCCGAAACTCCTCCGAGCAGGTGGAGAGCTCGCCGATCAGCTCCGTGAGGCGCTCGTCGTCGGGGTCGCGGCCGGCCTCGGTGTGCAGGATCGCGACCGAGGCTCGGGCGGCCTGCTGCCAGTCCGGGTAGAGCCTGTGCGCGCCGGGATCCAGGAAGCAGAATCGGGCCAGGTTCACGGGTCGCCCCGGGGTCACATAGGCCTCCGAGTAGAGCATCTGACCGAGCGCGTTGACGGCGACGACGTCGAGGCGGCCGTTGCGGATGAACGCCGGGACCTCGGTCATGCCGTCGAGGAGGCGCTGCAGGCTCGCGGAGACCTGACCGGCGCGCCGGCGCTGCGACCGGGAACCCGGGCCCGCGGCGCGCGCGAGGTCGAACAGGTGCGCGCGCTCCGCCTCGTCGAGTTGCAGCGCGCGCACCAGCGCGTTCAGCACGCTGTCCGACACGCCCGCGAGCCCCCCGCGCTCCAGGCGCGTGTAGTACTCGACGCTGACGCCGGCGAGCAGCGCGACCTCTTCACGCCGCAGGCCCGGGACCCGTCGCACCCCTCCGAAGTCGGGCAGACCCGTATCCGCCGGGCGCAGTCTCGCCCGGCGCGACATGAGGAATTCCCGGGCATCGGCGCGATTGTCCATACGCCAACGATAGCCTCCGCTCCGCCGCGCCAGGCAGGCACTGGCAGGGCCTGCCTGGCGCGGGGACGACGCCCCGTCTCGCGCCGACTCTCGATCTACGCCGTGATGAGATCCCGGCGTCGGAAGCCCATCGCGCCCACCGCGACCAACCCCGCAGCGATCGCCGTGAGCAGGCCCACGGCCGCCCACTCGATCTCCTCGGCGGGGTACTGCCCGACGTGGCGGAACACCGAGGTGGCGAGCACCGCCTCATCGAGATCCAGCATCTCGCCGAAGAAGCCGAGCAGGGTGCTCCAGACGAACACGGCCCAGGTGAGCCCGAGCAGCCTCGGCGTCAGCCCGTAGAGCGCGACGGAGATCCCCAGCAGCAGCCAGACCGCGGGCGCGTGCACCACGTGCCCCAGCACCACCGGGCCGAGCAGATCCCAGTCGCCCGTGGCCAGTCCGGCGCCGAGGCCGTTGCCGAGCCCGGCGAGCGCGAGCATGCCGAGCGCGCCCAGGGCCGCGACTGCGGTCCAGGCGAGCAGCCACGCCGGCCGCGAGACCGATGCCGCGAGCACGGGTTCCGCGCGCACGCCCTGCTCCTCGCCCCGCAGTCCCTGCACCGCGACGATCGCCGAGACCGCGATCATGATCGCGAAGTAGACGCCCATGAACCCGAGGTAGCCGTCCACCAGGCCCTCCGTGCCCCCGATCACGACGAGGATCTGCTCGGGCATGCCGCTCGCGTTCTCGGCCATCGGTCGCACGAAGGCGCCGAGCGTGACCCCGCCCGCGAGCATCCCGAACGACCACCAGATCAGTGCGGAGCGCTGCAGGCGCAACGCGAGGGAGAACGGTCCGCGCAGCCAGGCCGGAGCGGCGGGCGACCCGAGCCGGTCCGGCAGGATGCCGGCGGCGAGGTCTCGGCGCGACTGCAGCGCGAACCCCGCTGCGGCGAGGAGCAGCGCCGCGCCGAGCGACAGGAGGAGCGGCCACCACCGGTCGAGGGTCAGCGGTGCGGTCTGCTGCGACCATCCGAAGGGCGACAGCCAGGTGAGCCAACCCAGGTCGCCGCCCTGCTGCGCCGACATGTCGCCGAGGCCGCGTACGATGAAGGCGGCCGCGAGAGCCGCGCCGGCGATGCCCGAGGCCGCCCGCGCGAACGGCGAGAGCTGCACGGTGACCGCGGCCAGACCGGCGAAGACGAGGCCCGCCGCGCCGATGCTGCAGGCGAAGAGCAGAGCGGCCGCCGGCGACCCCGGCTCGGCGGGCGAGGCGATGAACGCGAGCGTCATCAGTCCGGTCGCGGCCGCGTTCATGAGCGCGGTCAGGATCAGCGCCGCGGCGAGCGGGGCGTGCCGGCCGACCGCGCTCGCGCGCACCAGTTCGGCTCGCCCCGTCTGCTCCTCGACGCGGGTGTGGCGCGAGACGGTCGTGATGCTCATGAGCGCGGCGCCGATCATCAGATAGCCGCCGTAGAGCCCCACGAGGAACCGCGCCGTCGTGATCTCGTCGAATCCGTATCCCGGGCCGCCGATCAGTGCCATCACCGGCGTCGCGGCGAAGGCCGCGAAGCTCGCCAGGGCGGTCTCGTCGAGCACGAGGCCCAGCGCGACGCCGAAGTAGGCGAGCAGCGCTGTGAGACCGAGCACCCACGCGGGCAGGCGGACGCGGTCGCGGCGCAGCATGAACCCCAAGAGGCTCCAGGTGCCCGTCAGCGATCCCCCGGCGGTGCGGTCCGCGCCGGATGCGCTGTGCGCGCCCCGCGGGTCGGCGGAGCGCGGCAGCGCGGCGGTCATGACGCGCTCCGATGCAGCTCGTCTCCGTAGTGGCGCAGCAGCAACTGCTCGAGCGTCGGCGGCGTCGCCGTCAGCGCTCTCACGCCGCTCGCAGAGAGCTCCCGCATGACCTCAGGGAGCTCGCGGGAGTCCACGTCGAAGTGCAGCTGCCCGTGCTCCTCGCGCAGCCCGTGCACGCCGGAGCGCCCAGCGAGCCCGGCCACGGGCGTCTCGGTCTGCACAGTGACCGCGGTGCGCGAGAGGTGGCGCAGCTCGGCCAGGGTGCCCGACTCCACGATCCTGCCCTGCCGGATGATGGAGATGCGGTCGGCGAGCACCTCGACCTGCGCCAGGATGTGGCTCGACAGCAGCACGGTGCGGCCGAGGGCCTTGGCCTCGCGGATGCACTCCTGGAAGACCGCCTCCATGAGCGGGTCGAGACCCGCGGTGGGTTCGTCGAGCAGCAGCAGATCGACGTTCGAGGCAAGCGCCGAGATCAGCGCCACCTTCTGGCGATTGCCCTTGGAGTAGGTGCGCCCCTTCTTGCGCGGATCGAGATCGAAGCGCTCGATGAGCTCATCGCGCTTGCGAGTATCGACGCCTCCGCGCAACCGCGCGAACAGATCGATCGCCTCGCCGCCGGTGAGGCCCGGCCAGAGCTCGACGTCGCCCGGCACGTAGGCGAGTCTGCGGTGCAGGGGCACGGCGTCCCGCCACGGGTCGCCGCCGAGCAGCCTGACGGTGCCGGAGTCGTGGCGCAGGATGCCGAGCAGCACCCGGATGGCTGTCGACTTGCCGGCTCCGTTGGGGCCGAGGAAGCCGTGCACCTCGCCCGCGGCGACGTCGAGGGTCAAGCGGTCGAGCGCCCGGACGGAGCCGAAGTTCTTCGTGAGGTCGGTGATGCTGATGGCGGGCTCCGCGCGGCCCGCGTGGGTGATGCGTGTCATGATCTGCCTTCGTTCGAGGTGGGGATGCCGGTCTGCGCGTCGCCCGGAGCGGGCGGATCATGCGGGCTCCCCGGGTTCGATCCGGGCTCGGGGGCGTGCTGCGCGTGCGGCACGGACTCGATGAAGCCGTGCCGGTAGAGGTCCATCAGGGTGGGGGCGAGGCGGGTCATGGAGCTCTCGAGATCGTCGGTGCCGAGCACGTGCCGGATTCGGGGCTCGAGGAGGGGCAGCGCAAGCGCCAGCATGGCGATCGCGGTGGACTGGGCGCGCCGGTCCTCGGCCCGCCGCAGGGTGTACCCCGCAAAGCCCTCATCGGCGACCCGCTCGATGGTCTCGACGTAGTGGTCGAAGAACCGCTGCCCCTGTGCGGAGGGGTCGAGCAGCGACTTCAGCAGGTAGTCGACGTGGGTGCGGGTGCGCTCGTCCGAGAACATCCTGCTGGCGACGAACAGCGGTGACGCGTTCGCGTGTTCGGATTTGACCCGGGTGAGCTCCTCGAAGACGTGGTCGTCGCAGGCCGCGCGCAGCCCGTTCTTGGACCCGAAGTGATGGATCACCAGCCCCGGCGAGACTCCCGCCGCGGTCGAGATCGCCCGCACGGTCGACTTCGTGAAGCCGTGCGCCGCGAACTCGGCGATGGCCGCGTCGCGGATGCGCTCCGCGGTGGGCGGTGCGGGCGCCGCGGGCCGCGCGGGGTGCCTCGTTGAACTCATGTTCAACATTGAACGCCTGTTCGATCGTCGCGTCAAGACGCTCGGATGGCGGGTGCAGGTGTGCGGCGCGCAGAGCGGAGCGATCGACGCCGCGTCGTCAGCGCAGCTGGGCGAACGCCTCGACGTTGATGGTGGGGCCGACCACGAGCATCGTGTCGCCCTCGTGCAGGATCGTGCTCGCCTCGGCGTTGCGCCAGTTGCCGCCCGGAGTGCGGTAGGCGGCCACCGTGACCTGGTGGGCCGAGCGCACGCCCGCCTCGCTGAGCGTGATGCCGTGGAGCGCCGCGGGCGCCGCGGTCTTCACCATCGCGTAGCCCGGATCGATCTCGACGTAGTCCGCGGCGGCGCCGCGCACGAGATGGGCGACACGTCTGCCCATATCGCGCTCGGGTGAGAGCACGCGGTGCACCCCGATCTGCTCGAGGATCAGCGCGTGCTGCTCGTCATCGGCCTTGGCCCACACGACCGGAACGTCGAGCCGCAGCAGGAGCGACGCGGTCAGGATCGAGACCTTGATGTCGGAGCCCACTGCCACGACGACCCGATCGAAGGCTCCGATCCCGAGCTCCTCGAGCACCTCGAGCTTGGTCGAGTCGGCGCGCACGGTCTGGGTGAGGCGCCCGCTCATGGCCTGTACGATCGTGTCGTCCACGTCGATGCCGAGCACCTCGGTGCCGGTGGCCATGAGCTCCAGCGCGAGGGAGGAGCCGAATCGGCCGAGGCCGATCACCGCGACGGAGTCGGCCTCCGCGATCCGGTGCATCTGACTGGTGGACGGGTGGCGTTTGGGCATGCGAGGCATCTCTCGAGTGGTTATCCGATGATGGGGCGCTCGGCCGGAAACTCGTAGAGCTCTTGGCGCTGCCGCACCGCCAGTGCCGATGCGAGGACGATCGGACCGACGCGTCCCATGAGCATGAGGGCGGAGAGCACGTACTTGCCGAACGGGCCGACCTCTGCCGAGATCCCGACCGAGAGGCCGCAGGTGGCGAAGGCCGAGATGACCTCGAAGAGGATGCGATCGAGCTTGGCGTCGCTCACCACCGTGAGCAGGGCGGCGGCCACGAAGACGAGCGTGGCGCCGAGGAAGACCACGCTGATGGCGAGCCGGAGGGTGCCGTCGGGGAGCCGGCGCCCGAGCGCGTTCGTGTGCCGTGTGCCCTTGGCCTCCGCGACGATCGCGAGGAACAGCACGGCGAGCGTCGTGACCTTGATGCCGCCGGCCGTCGAGGCCGAGCCGCCGCCCACGAACATGAGCGCATCGCTGAGCAGCATCGTCGTCGACGTCGAGGATTCCATGTCGACGATGGAGAAGCCCCCCGAGCGCATCATCGTCGAGGCGAAGAACGCGTGCGCGAGCTTGCGCCACCACGGTTCATCGCCGACGGTGTCGGGGTTGTTCCACTCGAACCCCGCCCACGCGATCGCCCCGAGCACCAGCAGCACGCTCGTCGTGATCAGCGTGAGCTTGGTGTGCAGCGTCCACTTGTGCCGGGTCCATCGCACGCGGATCAGATTCAGGAAGACCGGGAATCCGAAGCTGCCGACGAAGACGCCGACGGCGATCGGGGTGAGCACGAACGGGTTGTCGGCGAACGGGGCGAGTCCGCCCGCGTGCGGCGTGAATCCGGCGTTGCCGAACGCCGAGATCGCGTAGAAGATCCCGTGCCAGACGCCCCGCCAGAACGATTCGCCGGTCGAGATGAACGCCGGGATGAGGAAGGCCGCGAGCGCGCCCTCGATCACGAAGGTGGTCGTCACCACCACCCGCAGCAGCTGCCCGACGCCGCCGATGCCGTTCGCGCCGATGCTCTCCTTGGCGAAGACCCTGCCCGAAACCCCGAGCTTGCGCGTGACCATCATGGCGAGCAGCAGGGCGATCGTGACCACGCCGAGCGCGCCGGTCTGGATGGCGATCAGGATCACCACCTGTCCGAACATGGACCAGTGCTCTGCGGTGTCCACGGTGGTGAGCCCCGTGACCGTCACCGCGGATACGGCGGTGAACAGCGCGTCCGGCAGCGCGGTCCCGGTCTCGCGGGCGGACGCGATGGGGAGCATGAGGAGCCCCGTGAACACGAGCGTCGCGGCCGCGAACACGAGGATGGCGATTCTCGCGGGGGCGTGCCCGGCGGCGTACCGCGCGCGATTGCGCACTCGCACGGCGAAATCGCGAGCCTGCAGCAGCAGACTGCTTTCAGGGCCCGAATTCATCTGGATCGCCCCCTGTCGCTCAGACGTCCCCAACGACCGAAGCGGCGTATCCGCCCGACTTCCCGATGCACCGCACCGATGCTACTCCATTCCCTCGGCATCGCATAGCGCCGTCGATTGCCTGCGCGGATCGCCGCGCGATGGGTGCGGGACCCCGCGTCGGCAGCATAGGATGGGGTGTCGTTGCGGGCACTGCCCCGAGACGACAGGTGTGCCGGGAAGTCTGGTCGGCGGAAGACGATACGAACCGGAACCCGAAGGGCTGCATCCATGACCGCACCGTTCCTCATACGCGGCGACGCGCTGCCGGCGCTCGCGCCCCTCTCGGAGACGCCCGACGAGGACGACTCGCCGGCCATGCTGTGGGGCGTCGACCTCTCTGCATGCGCGACGCGCAAGCAGGCGAAGGCCGCGTGGCACCATGCGCTCGCCGCCCTGAAGTCGCAGCTCGACGAAGCGCCCCGCGTGCGGCGCGTCTGCATCGCCTGCCTGCGACCGAGCGGGTTCGCACGGCAGGCGCCGATCCGGGTGCCCGAGCGCATCGCGACGCAGCTGCACAACGATCTGGAGCGGGATCGCGCCCGCTATGTCAGCACGCTCGTGGTCGACGTGACGGAGTGCGACGACCCCGCCCTGCTGCGCACCCGGCTCGGTGCCGCGTTGACCGAGTCGACCAGGTGGGGCGACCTGACGCTCGAATGGCAAGACATCGCCGACTGCACCGTGCACGAGGCCTGGGCGCGCGAAGCGCTCTGACCCCCCCATCTCATGATCCCGCCCGGCGCACGCCGGGTCGCCACCTCCCAGAAAGCTCTTATGACCGACCGCACCCCCCGCTCATCCGGCCTGTTCCCCCGCTACGGCTCCTTCGCCGAAGCGCGGCGCATCGGCGAAGTCCTGCGCAAGGAGACCGTCGGGGGCATCCTCCTCGTCATCGCCGCAGCCATCGCGATCGTCTGGGCCAACACGCCCCTGGCCGACTCCTACTTCGCCCTCCGCGACTTCGAGATCGGGTACGAGCCCTGGCACCTCAGGCTCAGCCTCGGGGCCTGGGCCGCCGACGGACTGCTCGCGATCTTCTTCTTCCTCGTCGGGCTCGAGCTCAAGCGGGAGTTCGTCGCGGGCGACCTGCGCAAGTTCAGCACCGCGATCGTGCCGATCGCGGCGGCGGCGGGCGGCGTGATCGTGCCCGCGCTGATCTACGTGTTCGTGGTGCAGGGGCGTTCGGAGCTCACGCACGGCTGGGCGATTCCCACGGCGACCGATATCGCGTTCGCCGTGGCCGTGCTCGCGATCATCGGCTCGCACCTGCCGTCGGCGCTGCGCATCTTCCTGCTCACCCTCGCCGTCGTCGACGACCTCATCGCGATCAGCATCATCGCCATCTTCTACACCGACCACATCGAGTTCGTGCCGCTGCTGCTCGCGCTGGCCACGATCGTCGTGTACGGCTTCATCGCGCAGCGCTACCGCGCGTTCTTCGGGCGGCGCCTCTTCGCGGCCTGGCTGATCCTGCTGCCCATCGGCGTGGTCGCCTGGGCGCTCATGCACGCGTCGGGCATCCACGCCACGATCGCGGGCGTGCTGCTCGGGTTCACGATCCCCGTGCTCCACAAGCGGGGCGCCAGCACCGAGCAGCAGGCCGGCGCCGGTCTCGCCGAGGAGTTCGAGCACCGCTTCCGCCCGCTCTCGGCGGGGATCGCCGTGCCGATCTTCGCGTTCTTCGCCGCGGGCGTCTCCGTCGGAGGCTGGGAGGGGGTGCAGGCCGCCGTCGTCAACCCGGTGACGCTCGCGATCGTCGCCGCGCTCGTGCTCGGCAAGCCCATCGGCATCGTCGCGACGACGTGGCTCACCACCCGGATCATGCGGAGCCGGCTGGATCCCGACCTCCGGTGGATCGACCTCGCCGGGGTGGGCCTCCTCGCGGGCATCGGCTTCACCGTGTCGCTGCTCGTCGCCGAGCTGAGCTTCGACGCCGGCTCGGCCGAGCACGACTACGCGAAGGTCGCGATCCTCGCCGCCTCGCTCATCGCCGCGCTCGCCGCCTCCCTGGTGCTCGGCACGCGCAACCGGCGATACCGCCGCATCCAGCAGCGCGAGGCCGTGGATGCCGATGCCGACGGCATTCCCGACGTCTACCAGCAGGAGGAGCACGGCGACTGGTACAAGCCGGCGCGCACCCGACCCGACGGCTCCTGACCGCGGCGGAGCGGGCGAAGCGGGGGAGCAGGCGAAGCTCCCCTCGACCCCGGCGCCCCCCGGCTGGTACTGTCCAGGAAACGAGGGAGCCCACGCATGAGCGCGAGACCGGCGGCAGAGCGGAACACGGTCGAGCATGTGCGCGAAGCCGTCTTCTTCGAAGGGCCGCGGGCAGCCCAGAAGCTCAGCAGGTTCTGGATCCTGCTCGTGCTCGCCGCGGTCATTGCCGCGGCCGGGGTCGTCGCCGATTCCACCGCCACGGTCATCGGGGCGATGATCGTCGCCCCGATGATGACCCCGATCCAGGGGATCATGGTCGCGACCGTGCTGGGCGACCGGCGCAACCTCACCCGCTCCGTGCTGCTCGTCGTCGCGGGCGCGCTCGCGGCCGTCGGGATCGCCTACGCCGTCGGGCTGCTCTCGCTCAACGACATCGTCGCGGCCACGAACGGCCAGGTCTCGGCGCGGGTCAATCCGAAGCTCATCGACCTGCTCGCCGCGCTGGGCACCGGCGTCGTCGGCTCGATCGCCCTCGTGCGCAAGGACATCTCGGACACCCTGCCCGGCGTGGCGATCGCCATCTCCCTCGTGCCACCGCTCAGTGTGGTCGGGGTGACCCTCGAGTCGGGGGCCTACGCGCAGGCCGGCGGCGCGGCGCTGCTCTTCCTCACCAACGTCGCGGCGATCCTGGTCACGGGGATCGTGGTGATGGGCGTCTATGGGGTGCGGGCGCCCGACCTCGCGCCCGCGGACGGCGCGGCCGCCGAGGCTGCGCCGAGGCGACCCGGGCGTGCGCTGATCACCATCGTCTCGATGGTCGTCGTCATCGGGATCCCGCTCACACTGGCGACCGTCTCCAGCACCTCCGACGCGCTGCGCACGGCGCAGGTGCAGCAGCTCACCCGCGACTGGCTCGCGGGCACGGAGTGGGATCTGCTCGGCGTGACGAGCGACGCAGATGCGCTCCGGATCCGCGTGACCGGTCCCGATCCCGCGCCATCCACCGCGGCGCTCGGGGCCGCGCTGCGCGATGCCGGGATCGATACGCAGGGGGTCGAGGTCGAACTCATCCCGTCGATCACCCGGAGTCTCGACCGGTAGGCGCGCCGGGGGCGCGGCCGGAGGGCCCGGCGCCGCTCGGGCGACGGGCCCTCCGGCCCACGACGGTCCTAGCCGAGGGCCACCGCGAGCTCGTTCGGCGTGTGCTCGAGCTCCACGGAGGCCACGATCTCCCCGCTCGTGAGATCGATCGCGTGGACCGCGTCGGCGGCGGGCTCGGTGACGTACGCGATGTCGCCGTCGACCTTGATGGCGGGGTGGGGATCCTGCCACTCGGCCGGACCCTCCCACGGCTCGACGACCGGGTAGGCGTCGACCAGCTCGCCCGTCTCGGGGTCGAGCACGTGGATCCGACCGTCGGTCGAGAGGATGTAGGCGAGATCGCCGGGGCCGCGCGCGATGTCGCGGAAGGTGTACTGCACCTCGTCGGGGAGGTCGATCACCTCGAGGGTCTGCGCGGCCGTGTCGATCAGCGTGACGGCGTTGAGGAGGTACCCCTCCGCGTCGGGATCGCTCTTGTAGTCGCCCACGACCACCGGGCTCGTCTCCGAGACGAAGGCGTTGCCCATGCGTCCGTAGGCGTCGGGCGCCTGGAGCTTCACGAACGCGCCGTCCCGGTAGAGCAGCGCGCCGTCCTCGCAGCCGAAGATCACCGCCTCATCCGCCGCGGTGCCCTCGCCGTGGATCCCCGGGCACTCGTCGCTCGCGGCCTCCTCGTGCCAGTGGTCGTCGTGCGCGTGCAGCGCGACGGCGCCGGTGCGGCCCGTCTCGTCGCCGACGGTCGTGAGCAGGGTGCCGTCCTCGAGCACGATCGATACGCCGTGATGCGCGGCGGGGGCGGTGTAGGTGACCGTCTCCGGCTCGGCATCGGCGCCGTCGGCGAAGGCGTCGGTGTCGAGCACGGTGGTGGTGCCGGTGCCGTCGTCGAAGAGCACGGTCTTGCCGTGGTGCGCCACGACGTGCCCCGCCGCGGTCGCGTCGAAGACGCGATCGGTGAGGGCGGGCTCCGCGGTGTCGAGGATCTGGAAGCCCTCGGAGGTGGTCACCGCGATCGAGCGGCCGTCGCCGAAGGCGTTGAGCCGCGTGAACTCCTCGGTCGCGACTTCGCCCACCACTTCGAGCGTTTCGGGGTCGAGCACCGCGATCCCGTTGGGGAATGCGACCGCGACGCGGCCGACGGCCTCGCTCGCGCCGGCGGGATCAGACGCCTCGGACGCCGCGGCGTCGTCGCCTCCCGTCGAGCACGCCGTGGCGAGCAGCGAGACGCCGAGCAGCGCCGCCGCTGCGGTCGAGACGCGGGTGTGTCGTTTCATGGTGTTCCTTTCGTGAGTGCCTCATGGTGCGAGGCCGGTCGAGATGCGCTCGGTGTTCGCGCGCATCATGCTGAGGTAACTGTCGGCGCCCTCGCCGGGGGCGGTGAGCGATTCGGTGAAGAGCTCGACCACGTCGACCTGCACCCCGGCCTCGTCGGCGAGCACGCGCACCAGCCGATCCGGTTGCGAGGACTCGGCGAAGATGGTCGGCACGCCGGCCTCTTCGATGGCGCCGGTGAGTTCGCGGAGGTCCGCCGCGCTCGGCGAGGCGAGCGTGGTTCCGCCCGGAACGATCGCGCCGATGATGCGGAAGCCGAAGCGATCGGCGAGGTATCCGAAGACGTGGTGGTTCGTGACCAGCGCGCGGCGCTGGGGCGGGATCCGCTCGAACGACGCGGTCATCTCGCGATCCAGGCCGGCGAGCTCGTCCCGATACGCCGCGGCATTGGCGCCGACGGCTGCGGCATCGACCCCGGGGACCGCGCCGAGTGACGCCTCGAGCGCATCGACCACGTCGATCATGCGAGCGGGATCCGTCCAGAAGTGGGGATCGGGGGCGCCGCCGGCGTCGGCGGAGGCATAGTCGAGCACGTCGATGTGGTCGCCCGCGACGAACGAGGGCGCGCGCGCCGCGATGGCGCGATCGAGGTGCTGCTGCAGGCCCTCTTCGAGCCCGAGCCCGTTCGAGACGATCAGATCGGCGTTCTCCAGCAGCGCGGCCTCCTGGGCCGAGATCTCGAAGGCGTGCGGGTCGGCGTTCGGCCGCATGAGCGTGGTGACGGTCGCCTCGTCTCCCGCCACGTGCTGCACGACGTCGCCGAGGATGTTGGTCGTCACGACCACCTGCGGCCCCGAGTCGGAGGCCTCGGGGGCGCACCCGGCGAGCCAGACGAGTCCGACGGCGAGCGCGGCGGCGGAGAGGCGGCGTCGGATCCTCATCGTCCCACCTCCGCCATCACGTACGGCGGCGTCCGGGGCTCCAGGGTGCGGGCGACGCGCACCTCGCCCGCGTACGCGATCTCGTGGACCGCGTTGCGCGCCGGGTCGTTGAGGTAGGCGCGCTGATCGTCGAGCGTCAGCGCGATGCCGCCCGAGACGTCGGCGACGAGTGGGTCGGTCGCGCCGATCTGCTCCCCGGTCTCGGCGCGGTAGACCCGCACCCGACCCTCCGCGTCGAGGGCGACGACGTGGCCCTCCGCGTCGTCCGCGGCCACCACCCGCAGCAGCGGGACCTCGGTGGCGACGTGCTGCCAGGCGCGCTCCCGCGTGTCGAGCAGCCAGAAGCCGCTCGGCGCGGCGGCCGCCGCGATGGTGGGACGGCCCTTCCGGCCGGCGAAGTCCCCGGTGCGCGCGGCGTCGACGCCCGCGGGGTAGGGGATCTCCTCGAAGACGGGATCGGCGCCGCCGCTGATGAGCACGGCGCCGCCGTCGCATCCGACGACCAGGCCGACGCGCGTGGTGAGGGTGCCGGAGGCCCCCGTGCAGGGCGCAGTTGCCCCGGTGGCCCGTCCGTCGGAGTCGTGCAGCACGAGCTCGTGCGTCGTGGAGATCACAGCACGGTCGCCGAGCGGAGCGATCACGGCGTCGTCGGATCCGGTCTCGATCCGGAACACCTCCACGATCTCGCCGCGGGAGAGCGCTGCGTTGTCGAGCAGCACGGCCTCGCCCGAACCGGGGAAGAACACGCCCGTGGTCCCCGCGGTCGACAGCATGCCCGTCGATACGCGTGCTGCTCCGTCGCCGGGCAGCAGACCCACAGTGCGGGGTTCGGCCCGGTAGTAGTGGAAGTGATCGACGTGATCCCACGTCCACCGCCCGGAGTCGACGATCTCGACTCCGCCGGCGACCGACACGAAGGCGTACCGCCCATCGCTCGCGAGGGCGAGCGGCGGGGCGACCTCCGCGAGCTGCTCGGCCTGGCCGTCGAGCAGATCGAGCAGGCCGGCGCCGCCGTGCTCGTCGATCGTGAGCAGGGCGAGCGGGGGCTCGGCGACCTCCGCGGCGCCGCGGACCTCCCCGTGGCCCGCCGCCCCGTTCGGCTCGGCGGATTTTGCGGCGGGGGGCGTCTCTGCGGCGGGAGACGTCTCTGCGCAGGCGATCAGGCTGAGGAGCGCCAGCGCCGCCGGAAGCGCGATGAGTGCGCGGCGCGGATTCATACGGTCCTTTCTGCGGAGTCGGATCCGATCGGCGTCCGGGTGCTGTCCCGGCGCGGAGCGGTGGTGGTCGTCGGCTCGCGGGATGCGCTCCGCGCGACGGCGCGCCGCGCCAGGGCGGACAGCGCGGCGCCCCCGATCGCGGCGGCCGCGATCGACGCACCGGCTGCGGTGCCCCAGTACCAGGAGGCGAGGAGGCCGGCGACGACGGCGACGATGCCGGCGAGCGAGGCGCCGACCATGATCGTCGGGATCCTCGTCGTCCAGGCCCGCGCTGCGACGGCGGGTGCGAGCAGGAGCCCGACCACGAGCAGGGTGCCGACCGCTTGGAACGAGGCGACCACGGCGAGCGTCACGAGGCCGGTGAGGGCCACCTGGGCGAGTCGCGGACGCAGCCCCAGCGCGGCGGCGATCCGCCGGTCGAACGCCGATGCGACGAACGCGCGGTGGAAGAACAGGGTGATCGCGACGGTCGCGGCGAGCGCCGCCGCGAGGATCGCGATGTCGGAGGCCTCGATCGCCAGCACGTCGCCGAAGAGCAGCGCGGTCGCGTCGGTGGCGAAGCTGCGGGAGTGCGACACGATGATCACGCCGAGGGACAGCATGGCGACGAACAGCAGCCCGATGCTCGTGTCGTAGGACAGCCGGCCCCTTCGCTGCAGCGCGCCGACCGCGGTGCTCATGACCGCGGCGCTGACGACTGCGCCGCCGAGCACCGGCAGTCCGAGCACGGTGGCGAGCGCCACCCCGGGGAGCAGGCCGTGCCCGATGGCCTCGCCGAGGAAGGCCATGCCGCGGATCACCACCCAGGTGCCCACGATGCCGCAGATGACGGCGACGAGCGCGCCGCCGAGCAGTGCCCGGGCGAAGAACTCCGTGGCGAACGGGGAGAGGGGAATCATCACGAGCATCCACCCTAGAGCTAAATGATAACCATTATCAAATCTGCTAGAGTGCAGGTGTGCTCGATCCCCTCCTCACCGCGTCCGGCGTGTCCTACGCCTACTCGACGACCGATGCGCTCTGCGACGTCTCCCTCTCCGTCGGGCCGGGCGAGCTGCTCGTCGTGGCGGGGCCGAACGGATCGGGCAAGTCGACGCTCATCGAGGTGCTCGCCGGTGTGCGAAGGCCCCGCACCGGACGCGTCGTGCGGCGCGGGGACGTCGCACTCGTCGTGCAGCGGCCCGACGTCTCGCCGATGCTTCCCGTCACCGTGCGCGACGTCGTGACCATGGGGATGTGGAGGGGGCGCTTCGCAGGGCGCACCACCCGAGCGGACCGCGTGGGCGTCACCGAAGCCCTCGAGCGCGTCGGCATACGCCGATTGGCCGAGCGTCCGCTGGCGACGCTGTCGGGCGGGCAGCGCCAGCGCGCCTTCCTCGCCCAGGGGCTCGTGCGCCGGCCCGACGTGCTGCTGCTCGACGAGCCCACCGCCGGGATCGACGAGTCGGGCGTGCTCGGCGTGCACGAGCTGTTGCGCGAGGAGACCCGGCGCGGGGCGGCGGTGGTGTGCATCTCGCACGACCCGCACGCGGTCGCGGGAGCGCACCGGGTGCTCCGGCTGCACGAGGGGCGCGTGGCGCACCGGCCGGTGCGAGAGTCTCAGCCGCGCAGCACGCCCTCGAGCTCGGCGATCGGGTCGTAGAGACCCGAGTCGAGGATCCAGGTCTGCACCTGCTTGTCGAACCCGGTGACGATGACGAGACCGACGACGATGAACACCACGCCGACCGTGCGGCGGAACCAGCCGTGCGGGTCGGCGAGCCAGCCCAGGCGGCGCACGAGGCTGCGCCCGAGCAGCGCGATCAGCAGCAGCATGCCCGCGAGTCCCGCCGCGTAGGCGATGATCGCCGCGAGTCCCTCCGCGAACGATGCCGGCAGCACGGTCGCGACGATCAGCGCATAGGTCGGACTGCAGCTCGAGAACACCGGTCCGAGCGCCGCGCCCGTGAGCACGTCGCCGCCGAACCCGGATCGATCGGCCGAGCGCTGCAGCAGCGCGTTGCTCCGCCGCTGCAGACCGAGCGACGCCGAGAAGCGGTCCCAGATCGAGGGGAGGATGAGGTTCACTCCGAGCGCGATGAGGATCCCGCCCGATATCGCCTGCCACACCTGCGGCGGCACGCCGAGCAGCGCCGTGGTCGCTTTGAGCAGCAGTGTGAAGACCACGACGCTCACCGCGAGCGAGCCGGCGATCACGATCGGGCGCCACCGGTCGCCCGATGCACCCGCGCCCCGCGCGATCGTGCCGCCCACGATCACCGGCAGGAGCGGCAGCACGCACGGCGCGGCGACGGTCAGGACGCCGGCTGCGAACCCCAGCAGCAGGGTTCCGGTCACGGCATCGCCCCGCGCAGCGACGCGACCGAGGGGTCGTCGTAGAGCACCGCCTTCGAGATCTCCCGCCCGTCGTCGTCGACGAAGACGATCGTCGTCTGCAGGGTGACGCCGTATCGCTGCCGCAGATCGGTGCGGCCGTCGTAGTCCACCTGGAACACGGTGAGGCCGTCCGGTGCGCCGTTCGCGCGCAGATCCTCGTCGAGCGCGCGGCACTGCGGGCACCAGCTCGCGTGGAAGAACAGCGCCTTCGGCCCGTCCGTCCGCTCGATGATCCCGTCGGTGTACGCGAGGTAGGCGCCCGAGTCGTCGTCGCTCTCGGATGCCGGGGAGTCGTCACCCGGGCCGTCGCCCGCCGCGTCGCCCACGGCGTCGTCGTCGGCTGCGTCGTTCGCTGCGTCGTCGGTGGGGGCGAGGGGCTGCGTCGTGGCGGAGTCCGGATCGCCGGGCCCGGCGGCGGACCCGGCATCGGTCTGCGTCCCGCAGCCCGCGAGCATCAGCGCGGCTGCGCAGGCGAGGGCGAGGATCGAGCCACCGGTGGTCTTCCGCATGTGCCTGCTCCTTCTCGACGGTGAGACGGGAGAACCGCTCGAGCGCCGCGCGGCGAGCGGATCCTCACCCGCTCGTCGTGCGCGGCGGGGTTCGTGCCGCGCCTGCGAGACGGATGCGTCCAGTGTAGGCGCCGCTCGTCCCGGGCGCGCGGCGCGTGCTCGATCGGCGGCCGGGTGGGCGCGCAGGATCCGGGTGCGGCTCAACGACCGTGCGGAGCGGACGGCGCCTCATCCCGATGCTCCGGCGGCCAGACGACGCTGAAGTGCTCGAACACGATCTCCTGGGATTCCGACCAGCTCGCGCCGCGCGCGGCGCACACGCGCGTCCAGTAGCGGCGGTGCTCGCGCTGCCAGCTCTCCAGCGAACCGTCGCCCTCGGCCTCCGCAGCGGCGAACGAGGCATCGCCGTGCGAGAACGGGCCGACGCGCAGATCCGTGCTGCGCAGGATCGCCCGGGGTGCCCCGGATCCGTCGCAGGCGATCCAATGTTCGCCGATGCGCGGAAGCGCATCGCCGCGCGACACGAACTCGTCGACGAGATCCGCCGTCGCGCGCTTCGCGCCGAACAGCACGAGGTCGAGGAGCTCGTCGGCGAGCTGCGCATGGTCGCCGAAGCGGTCGACGGTGTACTCGGGCGCCGCTGCGACGGCCTCGGGGAAGGCGCCGCAGTACGCTCGCCACATGCTCGCCGCGGCCTCGAGATCGAGCGGCTGGGCTGGGCGGCGGAGATCTTCGGCGTGCATGCGCACCATGATGCCTCTCGCACCGGGAGCGCCTCTCGGCGACACGCCGCGCGGGGCGTCGGCAGGGTGCGCTTGCCCGGCCGGGCGACCCCGGGTAGTGTGCGCCTCGGGAGGTGGGGACGTGGTGCGTCGGCGTGTGATCCGGGCGGTGACCTGGACGGCTCTGATCCTGCTGCTTCTCGCCTGGGCTGGCTCGCTCGCGATTACTGCGCCGTGGACGCCGTGGTTCACGATCGCGCTGTGGACGACGATCGGCGTGGGCCTCGTGGTGCGGATTCTGAGAGGACGCGGCCGGAAGACGGCGCCGCTCGACGCCTTCGACGAGATGAACCAGGTGTATCTCGGGCGAACCCGGACTCCGCGCATCGACGGAACCGCGCCGGAGAGCGCGGAGATCGGGCGCCCCTTCCCAGACGCGGCGGATTCGTCGGGCCGGGGGAGCGCCACCCGGAGCGAGTGAACGGGTTCCGAGTGCCGGCTCCGGGAGCCGGGCATCGCGCGGCATCGGGATCCGGCATCGGGATCCGGCATCCGGATCCGGCTTCGGGATCCGGCATCCGGATCCGGCATCGCTCGGGATCGCGCAGCATCGGGATCCGGCATCGCGCAGCATCGGCGTGCCCGCTAGACATGGACTCGACCGGGCAGCCGGCTCTCAGAGCTTCGCCGTGCCCGCGGCCGGGACCTGCTGCGGCTCGCGCTGGGGCGATCGACCCGCGGCGAACAGCGCGCACGCGTGCGCGGCAGCCTCGGTGAGCAGCGCGAGACTGTCGGCCTGCAGCTGTTCGAGCGACGCAGGCCCCTGCGCGATCGAGACCGCTGCCGTCACGCCCGCCGCCCGGGCCGCGTCGCACGACAGGCCGACCGATCCCGCGATCACGACGACCGGTGTTCCTCCGGCTTCGGACAGCACCTGCGAGACGACCTTCCCGTCGAGCGATTGCGCGTCGAAGCGCCCCTCGCCGGTGAGGACGAGCGTCGCGTCGGCGAGGGCCGCGGGGAGCCCCACGGCGTCGCTCACGAGCTTGGCGCCCGGCAGCAGTTCGGCCCCGAACAGCGCGACGAGCCCGAGCGCGAGACCGCCGGCGGCGCCGAGCCCGTCGCGTGCGGTCAGATCCGACGCTCCGGCCGCACGCTCGTCGTCGCGCGCCGTCGTGGACAGCGCCGCTGTGGAGAGCGCCGCTGTGGAGAGCGCCGCTGTGGAGAGCGCTGCCGCGAGACGCGCGAGGCCGGCGTCGATGCGCGCGACCTCGGCAGCGGTGGCGCCCTTCTGCGGCCCGAACACGGCAGCCGCGCCGCGTGGACCGGTGAGCGGGTTGTCGACGTCGCAGGCCACGCGCCAGCTGACCTTCCGCGTGCGCGGATCCAGCCCGGCGAGGTCGATCCGGGCGAGGTCCGCGAGCCCGCGTGCTCCCGGGGCGATCGGCTTGCCCGCCGCGTCCAGCAGTCGCGCGCCGAGCGCGCGCAGCATGCCGGCCCCGCCGTCGCTGGTGGCCGATCCGCCCAGGCACAGGAGCACCTGCGTCGCTCCCGCGTCGAGCGCCGCGAGGATCAGCGAGCCGACGCCCTCGGAATCGGCGTCGAGCGCCTGCAGCGGGCGGTCTGAGACGAGCGGGAGTCCGTTGGCGTCGGCGGTCTCGATGATGGCGGTAACGGCGCGGGCGGCGTCGCCGTCGCTCCCTGCCGAGAAGCCCACCCGACCGGTGCGCGGACGACCGAGGGCGTCGGTCGTCGCGACCTCGGAGACGCTCGCGCCCCAGGTCGAGACGAGCGCGTCGAGCGTGCCTTCTCCGCCGTCGGCGAGGGGGATCTCGCGCACCTCGGCTCCGGGCCCGAGCGCCGCGCGCACCCCCGCTGCGAGCGCTCGCGCGGCCTCGGGAGACGAGCAGCTGCCCTTCAGCGAGTCGGGGGCGATTAGGGCTATCGGCCAAAAAGAGTGGATGGAAGCCCGATCTAACCGCGTGATCACGCGGCAAAACAGGGATCGTTAATGTCCGCAACGATTAGTTGTGGCACACAGCACCCCTCCCTCGGCTTGCGTGGTATGCGAGACCAAGCTCGTGAAGAACGGTCGCAACAAGGCCGGGAATCAGCGCTGGAAGTGCCCGTCGTGCGGAGCCTCCTCGGTGCGTAAACGCGCCGACCGCTCCAAGATCTTCACACTGCTCAGGTTTATCGACTGGCTGCTCGGCAAGAACTCTCAAGCCGACGCTGACGGTACTCAGTCGGGGCGCTCGTTCCGGCGTCGCATCGCTTGGTGCTGGGAACTACGACCCAAGATCCCATTCACCGGGGTCGTGCATGACGTGGTCGAGATCGACGGGTTCAACCTCAGAACTGGCTGGTGCATCCTTACCGCCAGATCAGCCGGGAACGTGGTCGCCGCGCAGTGGTGCGCCCGAGAGTCACAAGCAGCGTGGAGCGAACTGTTCAAACGCCTCCCCGAACCCATCGTGGTGGTGTGCGACGGCGGCCCGGGCATGCACGCCGCTCTCAAGGAGCACTGGCCGAACGCGCGGGTGCAACGCTGCCTTGTGCACCTCCAACGCAACGTCCGAAAATACGTCACTACCCGATCAAAAACGGTTGCGGGGAAGGCGTTATGGGGCCTCGCCTTGAAACTCACCCGGGTGAAAACGAATGCGGACGCGGCAGCCTGGTCGAAGCTGCTCATCGAGTGGGAGGGCGCGTTTCTGCACCTCACGAAAGAGCGCAGCTACCGCAAGACCGCAGCCGAGGTGCCCTCCTGGGTGCGGGCGACGCAGCAGTGGTGGTACACCCATCAGCGGCTCCGTTCGGGCTACCAAGCGATTCGCCGGGTGAGCGATCGGGGGCACCTGTTCACGTTCCTCGACAAGGAACTCACTCATTTGAAGGTGCCGTCGACAACGAACGGGATCGAGGGTGGTACGAACTCGCCCATGCGGCTCCTGCTGCTCCACCACCGCGGCATGACCGAGGAACATCAGCGCCGCCTGATCGAGTGGTGGCTGTACCTGCACACCGAGCACCCCGACCCCGCCAAGGTGCTCGCTGAGCACGTGGCCCAGCCTCCGAAGCCAGCACGCCCAGCGCTCAGTGAACCAGACCCGGGACCCCCGCTCTACGACACCGGGCTCAGCGCCGAGGAAGGACTCTGGCTACGCGCCGGTACCGCGGGCAACGCCTGACACACCCAACACCATCCACTCTTTTTGGCCGATAGCCCGGCGATTACGATCACGGGCCCAGCGCTGTCCATGGGCTCAGGCTACCGCGAATCGCGCGGGCGTCCGGGGGAGGGGCGGGCGGGCCCGCGTCACGTGCCTTCGGGAGCAACCGCGAAACTGAGGCGAGTGCTCGAGACCGAGGGCTTTGTCGAGGCAGAACCGCGCGGGTTCGGACAATCGACTCCGTTTCGGGGGTCGGGGGCCGGGGGCCGGGCCCGCCGGTACAGCAAAACCCCCGCATTCAGCAGGGGTTTTGCCTGACTCTGGTAGCTGAGGCGGGGCTCGATCCCGCGACCTCACGATTATGAGTCGTGCGCTCTAACCAGCTGAGCTACTCAGCCAAACTCTTGGCGAACCAAGCAGAGTCAGAGCCCCGAGCCAGGATTGAACTGGCGACCCCTTCCTTACCATGGAAGTGCTCTACCACTGAGCTATCGGGGCGCGGCCACGCTGCGGTGACAACCGTTAGAGAATAGCACTCTTTGCGGAGCGATGCGAAATTCGCGGGCTCCGGGCATGTCCGCCTCTGGGCCTAGGCTGGGGGTATCGAGGAGAGGGGTGCGCGTGAGCCGGATCGTGGCGATCGTCGGGGTGGTGCTGGCGCTGTGGATGGCAGCGGGGCGGTGGCTGTTCGGCATCGGAGGCTCGCTGACGTGGTGGTATGTGCCGACCATCGGCGTGCTGTTCGTCGGGTTGCAGCTCTGGTTGGCTCGGCGACTGCGCGTCACCCGGGATCGCGGGCGTCGCACGAGCCGCAGCACCGTCGTCACCCTCGTGCTGGCCTGGCTGAGCGCCCTCGGCTTCGGACTGACCGTGCCGGATCTCACCCCTGACGGCCTCGTCTCGATCCTCAGTCTCGCCTCGGGATCGGCCTTTTCAGCCGAGATGTCGATCGCGCTGTGCAATCCGCTCGGCATTCTCGCCTTCGCCTGCGCGATTGCAGCGCTCGGGTTCGCGTACGCAGACGCCCGCGACCCGAAGCCTGAGGAGGACGAGTACCCGGACGAGGCCGGGATGGCTCCGCACCCGCTCGCGTAGCCTGACCGCGCACGGACCCCTCGACGATCGCGCGCCACAAGATGCCGCCTGACGCCGCACTCTCGACGATCGCGCGCCACAAGATGCTGCCTCGCGCGCGTTTTGACCACGACTACTGACGCGCGTTGCGCGCGCGGTGGTGGTGAGTTCGACGCGCGGCGCCGGCGCCGACCCCGGGCCGCAGGGCGCCCGGACGGGCCCGCTCAGTGGTCGACGGTGCCGTAGAGCCGGTCGCCGGCGTCGCCGAGACCCGGCACGATGTAGGCCTGATCGTTCAGGCCCTCGTCGATCGCGCCGAGCACCAGCGTCACATTGCGGTCTCCCGCGGCCTCGCGGATCACCTCGACGCCCTCGGGCGTGCCGAGCACGCAGATGGCGGTGACGTCGTCGGCGCCGCGGTCGAAGAGGAACCGGATCGCCGCCGCCAGCGAGCCCCCCGTGGCGAGCATCGGGTCGAGCACGAAGCACTGCCGTCCGGCGAGCGAATCGGGCAGGCGCTCGGCGTAGGTGGTGGGCTGCAGCGTCTGCTCGTCGCGCACCATGCCGAGGAAGCCGACCTCGGCCGTCGGCACCAGCTTGACCATGCCCTCGAGCATGCCGAGCCCCGCGCGCAGGATCGGCACAATGAGCGGCAGCGGCTCGCTGAGGCGCACCCCCGTGGTCGGGGCCACCGGGGTGAGGATCTCGTGCGGCTCGACGCGCACCTCGCGCGTGGCCTCGTAGGCCAGCAGCGTCATGATCTCCTCGATGAGCAGCCGGAACGTCGGCTGCGGCGTCTTGGCATCGCGCAGCACCGTGAGCTTGTGGGTGATGAGGGGGTGATCCGCAACGAAGACTCGCATGGGCCTATCCTATTGCCGTGACCCCGATTCCCCCGTCTCAGGCCGAGCTCGCGGCGATGGGGCGCGCCCTCGAAGAGGCGCGGTGCGCAGCCGAGGCGGGAGAGGTCCCCGTCGGCGCGATCCTGCTCGACGCCGCGGGCGAGGCGATCGGGTCGGGCCGCAACGCCCGCGAGGCGGATCCGGATCCCACCGCGCACGCCGAGGTCGTCGCGATCCGGGCGGCCGCGCGTCGCCGGGGCGACCGCGTGCTCGACGGGTGCACGCTCGTGGTGACGCTCGAGCCGTGCGCGATGTGCGCGGGGGTGATCCTCGCCGCGCGGGTGCCGCGCGTGGTGTTCGGCGCGTGGGACGAGAAGGCCGGCGCCGTCGGCAGCGTCTACGACCTGCTGCGCGACGGCCGCTTGCCGCACCCCGTGCCCGAGGTCGTCGCCGGTGTGCGGGCCGAGGAGTGCGCGGCGCTGCTGCGGGAGTTCTTCGGGGCACGGCGGTAGGGGAGGATCCTGCGACTGCGCACAGGATGACGGATGGGGCGCGCAGGATGACCGGGGGTGCGCAACCCCGGCCGGGAGAGCGGCTCGCTCAGTCCTCCGAGAGCATCACGATCGAGCTGGTCGACGGCGTCTTTGCGTTGGGGTCGAGGTAGACATCGGGCTCGATGTAGATCGACTCGATCGCGGGCACCGCGGCGAGAGCGCGCCGCTTGGCCTGGTAGAGGATCACCGACACCTCGCGCATGGTCGCGTCGGGCTCGATGTCGATCTTCGCGCCCACGAACAGCGCATCGTCGGCACCCTGGATGTCGAGATCGAGCACACGCCGAACGTGGGCGCTCTCCAGCAGCGCTGCTGTGATCTCCGCGGTGTGCTCGTGCTGTTCGCTCATGACTCGATTGCCTCCCGGACGCTGGCTCGTGTGCCTGTTCTGCGACATTCTACGCGGCGCGCTTCTAGACTGGCGGCATGAACGAGACGACGCGACCGGCCGAGAGCGATCCCCTGCCCCGCACCGCCATGATCGGCGTGGGATCGATGGGGGGCGCGATCCTCGCCGGTCTGCGCGCCCCGGGGGTGCGCATCGACGGGCCCATCGCCGTGACCACCCGCTCTCTCGCGAGCGCGGAGCAGTTCGCGGGCGCCGAGGATGTCGTCGCTTTCGCCTCGGAGAGCGACCCGGAGGCCAACCGCCGCGCGGTGCGCGGCGCCCGACTCGTGATCCTCGGCGTGAAGCCCTGGATGATCGCCGATGCGGTGCGCGAGATCGCCGACGCCCTCGAACCCGGTGCGATCGTGGTGAGTGTCGCGGCGGGGGTGCCGAGCGCGGCCATCGAGGCGCTGGTCCCGGCGGGCATCTCCGTGGTGCGCGCCATGCCCAACACGCCCTCGCATCTCGGGCTGGGAGCCACGGGGGTCGCTCCCGGAGCCTCGGCGGATGCCGCAGCGGTCGACACCGTGCGCCGGCTGTTCGAGACCGTGGGCATCGTGCTGGTGGTGCACGAGGACCAGATCAACGACGTCGCCGCCGTGTCCGGATCGGGTCCCGCCTACCTCTTCCTCTACGCGGAGGAGATGACGGCGGCTGCGGCGCGCCTGGGCTTCGACGAGGATCAGGCGCGCCGGCTCGTGCTGCAGACCATCGTGGGCGCCGCCGAGCTCATGCGCTCCACGGGCGAGGATCCCGCCCGGCTCCGCCGCAACGTCACGAGCCCGAAGGGCACCACCGAGCGCGCGATCGCCGTGCTGCAGGATGCGGGGTGGGGCGCACTGTTCGACCGCGCGCTCGCCGCGAACGTGCAGCGTTCGGAGGAGCTGGAACGCGGGGAGTAGCCGAGCGCGGCCGGTCAACCGGCCGCCATGCCCCGCCAGATCGTCTCGATCGCGGCCCGCACGCGGCGCACCGCAGCCGGATCGTGCATCGAGTCGCCGCGCACGGCCGCCTGATAGTAGGCGACGCCGGCGATCGCGTCCCAGCAGGCCTCGACGTCGAGGTCGGCGCGCAGCAGACCTCGGGCCACGGCCGAGCGCAGCAGATCCTCGGTGGGAGCCCGGCGCTCCGCGACATACGCCCAGTAGTCCCGCTGCAGATCCCGGTCCGTCATTACCAGGCGCATCCGCTGCCGGAACCTGGCCTCCGGGTACCGCTCGGCCGTCGGCGTCGCGCCGCCAGATCCGACGCCGGCGGCGTCGAGGATCAGTTCGAGCAGCTCCCCCTGATCGGGGCGCTCGGGATACGCGGGCGGCAGCGTCCTTCCGACGTCGAGCGCTCGCGCGACCAGGGCGTGCATCGAGGGCCAGCGCCGATACAGCGCTGCGCGGCTCACGCCGCTGCGCGACACCACCCGTGCCACGGTGATCTCCTCACCGGCGTCGATCAGGGCGAGCGTCGCCTCGATGATGCGCACGTCGAGCGCTGCCGTCCGCGGCCGGCCGGGGCCGCGGACGGCAGCCGAACCGGTCGTCGCCGGTCCGGTCGCCGGCCAGGCCGCCTGCGCGAGGGCCGTCATCCCTGCAGCGCCCGCCGCCGCAGCCGGACGATCGTGTCCTCGCTCAGCCCCGATCGGCGCAGCGGTGCCAGGGCGTCGCCGTGCCGCTCGCGCAGGGTGTCGAGCAGGATCCGCATCGACACCTCCATCGACCCCTCGAGCAGTGCCGAGGCGTCGTGGGCGTCCGGGTCGAAGCCGAGCGCGCGCCACATCGCGCCGAGCACGGGGCGGGTGCGTCGTATGATCGCCCCCATGTTGGCCCCGGTGCGCGCGTAGTCGGCCACGATGTGCTCCTCGTCGGCGCCGAGTGTGAGCAGCAGCGCCGCGGCGAGCACTCCCGTGCGGTCGCGCCCGGCGGCGCAGTGGAACGCGGTGGCCCCCGGCGTGCAGGCGATCACGTTGAGCGCTGTGACGAGCTGCGGGGCGGCGTTCTCCATCATGCGCACGTACATCGCGCCCATGGCCGCGTGCCCGAGATCGGGGGCGCGCCTCGGCGCCGGGCCGTCTTCTCGCAGCGGCTCTGCGACGTCGGCGAGGAGGGGCAGGTGGTGGTACGCGACGGGGAACCGGCCGAGCGGCCCCCGGCCGGTCACCGCTGCCTCGAGCGGGGAGCGCAGGTCGATGATGGCGGTGAGCCCCTCGGCGACGAGCGCCGACGCGACGTCGTGCGTCACGTATGCGAGGTCGTCGGTGCGGATCGCGAGGCCCTCGCGCAGCAGACCGCCGGCGATCGGGATGCCGCCGAGGTCTCGGAGGTTGACCGGGGCGCTGAGCTCGATCTCGAACGCGGGGGTCGGGATCGGGCTCGGGCTCGGATCCGTGGTCCGGGGCGGGTTCGACTCCGGGCCCGAGGCCGGGCTCGGATCCGGGGTCGGGGCCGATGCGGTGCGCGGGGCGGTGGTCGTGGTGGCGGTCATGTGATCCTCTTCCGAATGAGTGCGCTGCCCTGGTCGATGACCGTGACGAGCACGATGATGCAGATGATGATGGCGCTGAGGTGTCCGTAGTCGTACATGCGCATCGCGGTGGTGAGCTCGAGCCCGATCCCGCCCGCTCCGACGAGCCCGAGGATCGTCGCGCCGCGCACATTGCCCTCGAAGAGCAGCAGCGTGTACGACACGAGCAGCGGCGCCGCCTGGGGCAGCACCCCGTACTGCACGATCTGGCGGCGGGAGGCGCCCACCGCCTCCATCGCCGTCAGCGGCCCGCGATCGACGGACTCCATCGCCTCGGCGAAGACCTTGCCGATCGAGCCGAGCGAGCCGAGGGTCATCGCGAGGATGCCGGCGAACGGTCCGAGGCCGACCGCTGAGACGAACATCAGCGCGAACACGAGGTCGGGCACCGACCGGATGATGTTCATGATCCAGCGGGCGGTGAAGTACATCCAGCGCGGCGCGATGTTGGAAGACGCCGCGAACGCCACGAAGAGCGAGAGCACCGCGCCGAGCACCGTGCCGACGACCGCCATCTGGAACGTCTCGAGCAGCAGGGAGAGGATCGTGCCGATCTTCGAGAAGTCGGGCGGGAAGAGGCGACCGATGAACTCGACCATGTTGACGGACCCCTCGCCGAGCTTGGCGAAGTTGAACTGGGCCCCGTTGAACGACCAGACCAGCAGGAGCGCCGCGATCGGCAGGCCGAGCAGGAAGCGCCGCCGCGGCATCGCGAACGCCCGCTCGAGGCGGGCGCGCTCGGCCGCCGGAAGCTCGTGCCCGATCGCCGCCTCGTGCGATGCGCGTTCGGTGTGCGTCGTGCTCACGCGGCCGTCCTCCCCTCGGCGCCGTCGAGGAGCGCTCCCGGGCGGTCGTCGTAGAGCGGGGCGAGCCGGTCGGCGTCGAGGCGGTCGGTGCGGTCGGCGACCAGCACCCGGCCGTGCCGCAGCCCCACGATGCGGTCGCTGTGCTCGAGCGCGAGGGGGAGCACGTGCAGGCTCACGAGCACCGGGATGCCGTCTTCGCGGGCGATCTCCTGCAGCAGGGAGAGCACCGCGTGCGACATCTTCGGGTCGAGCGAGGCCACCGGTTCGTCGGCGAGGATCAGCTTCGGGGACTGCATCAGCGCGCGTGCGATGGCGACGCGCTGCTGCTGCCCGCCGGAGAGCTCGCGCGCCTGCGTCGCGGCCTTGTGGGCGATCCCCACGCGGTCGAGCAGCGCGAGCGCTCGCCGCCGGTGGGCCGACGAGAAGCCGCCGACGAGGTTGACCGGGCCCGCGCTGCGGAGCGCCCCGGTGAGCACGTTCGTGAGCACGCTCAGTCGGCCGACGAGGTTGAACTGCTGAAACACCTGGCCGACCGACGCCCGCACCTCGCGCAACTGGCCCCGGCCGACCCGGGACATATCGGTGCCCACGACCTGCACCGATCCCGCACTGATGGGGGCGAAGCCGGTGAGGCTTCGCATGAGCGTCGACTTGCCCGACCCGGACGATCCCAGCAGCGCGACGATCTCACCCGCGTGCAGGTCGAGATCGACGCCGGCGAGGACGCGCGGTCCGCCGGCCGCGTAGCTCACCTCGAGGCCCTGCACCGACACGAGGGGCCGTGCCCCGGGAGCGGGGGAGGGAGACAGGGACGGGGTTCTGGCGGGTGACGCGGCTCCGGCGGGTGACGCGGCTCCGGCGGGCCGCGGGGCCGCTCCGGTGCCCCGCGGGGCGGCGGGGCCGGCGAGTCGGCGTGGACCGTGCTCGACGACCGCGCTCATTCGAGGTCCTCGAGCTGCACGCCGGCGACCTCCGCGATCTCGGCGAAGGGGGCGAAGGTCGATGGGGCGGGCGCCGCGGTCTGCGCGAGGCCGGCGAAGGAGCCCATCGCGCCCAGCGCCTCGGCGTTCTCCTCGGAGAAGACTGCGGCGATGCCCTGCTCGATGATCGCGCGGGTCTCGTCGTCGAGCGAGGTGCGCCCGAGCACGGCGCCCTGCACGGCCATCGACGGGCTCTCGCCGATCGCGCGCCACTCGCCGTCTGCGAAGGGGAACATGGGCGCGCCCATCTCGGTGAGCATGATGGCCGTGCACGCGGCATCGACCTGGCCCTGCTGCAGAGCGGCGAAGCTGCCCTCATGGCCACCCGCGAAAACGGCCTCGTAGTCGACGTCGCGCTCGAGACCGGCCTCGTGGAGCATGTAGTTGGGCATGAAGAAGCCCGAACTCGAGGCCTGATCGGCGAAGGCGACCGTCGTGCCCGCGAGATCGCCGAGCTCCTCGACCGGGGAGTCGTTCAGCACGATGCACGTCGAGACCGGTTCGTCGATGCCCTCGAAGGCGACGAGCGGATCCACCTCGCCGGTGTTCACCGCCAGGGCGGAGGGGAAGCCGCTCATGATCCCGATATCGACGTGCTCGGCTCGGATGGCCTCCACCACGCTCAGATAGTCGGGCACGTCGGTGACCTCGACCTCGCGGCCGGTGGCCTCCTCGAAGAGCTCGGCGAAGACGTCGATCGGGTTGACCGCCGTCGGGTCGTCGCCGAGCGGCAGGGTCGCGATCGTGATGGGGGCGTTCGGGTCGCGCTCGGCGGCGTCGGCATCGGGGCTCGCGCACGCGGTGAGCGCGAGTGCGGCGATGCCGAGGAGGCTGATCGCGGACAGGGTGGAACGACGCATGGTGACCTTTCTGAGGGACTCTCGGGGCCTCCCGATCGGGGGACGCACACCATTCCACGGCAGAGAGGTGACCGGCAATTACGAGACCGGTGGACTGAATATGGAACAGTCCATGAACGTGCAGTGAACCGACCCTGAGCGGTTCCGGCGAGTCAGGCGCGGGCGCGGGTGCGGGTGACGGCGCGGGTACGGGCGCGGGCGCGGGTGACGGCGCAGGTACAGGCGCGGGCGCGGGGCCCGAGCCTCCAGTCAGGCGTGCGCGAGGCGGTGCTCGCGGGGGCTGCGGCCGTAGGTCGATTTGAAGAGCTTGCTGAAGTGACTGAGATCAACGAAGCCGCCGGCCTGCGCGATCTGCAGCACCGTGCGCTCCTGCAGCGCAGAGTCTTCCAGGTCCATCCGGCAGCGTTCGAGACGCTGCGAGCGGATGTAGCCGGAGACGGTGAGCCCCTCCTCCTGGAAGAGGTACTGCAGCTGGCGGGTGGAGACGAAGTGGGCTCTCGCGATCGCATCGGTGTTGAGATCGGGGTCGGAGAGATGCGAGTCGATGTACATCCGCACCGACTCGAAGGCCACGCCGTGCTCGTCGTTCGGCGCCGAGGCGTGGATCTCGGCGGAGAGCAGCGCCGTGATGAGCTCGAACGCGCTGTGCATGATGCGCGATCCGCCTGCGCCCTCGAGCAGGTCGAGGTTCTCGGCCATGTGCTGCATGAAGGGGCAGATGACTCGCCCGATCCCGGAATCGCCCGCGAGGCGGGTCGCGGTGACGGTGTGCACCAGGCTCGATGAGAGGCCGAGCATCGCGTGCGGGAAGAGCATGACGAGCGATCGCATGGGGCCGCCGTACTCGAGCGTGTACGGGCGGGAGGTGTCGTAGATCGCGGCATCGCCGGGGTTCAGCTGCGCGCTGCGCCCATCCTGCATCACCAGTCCGGCCCCCTCGAGCTGCAGACTCAGCTTGAGATGGTCGTTCCTGTCCCGGCGGATCGCCTGGGAGAGCCGGTGCACGCTGTGCGACGAGGCCGCGATGTCGGTGACGCAGATGCCCCCGATGGTACGGCTGCGGATCGTGCCGATGAACGTCTCGGGGGATCCCGTGGTCAACGCGAGCGGCACGAATCGATTGCCGACGAGGCGCACCCACTCGTCGAATCCGACCGACACGTGCGACTCCATCGAGTATGGCGACATCGGATGGCCTCCTTGCCCGTCGAACATCGTCGTCCGTTCTTCACAATACGGTGATCCGTGCGACTCATCCACCTGATATCGGCCGTACCGACACACGCGTGCGCGATCTGCCAGGGCGCATGCGGCTTCGGACAAGTGCTCCGGTCCGGCGCTCGGGCACACTGAAGAGCGTTCGCGGCGAAGCTGCCGCGACGGGGAATCTGCAAAGGAGTCGATCGTGATCCAAGACGAGCTGTACGACGTGGGCCTCGGCCAGCGTCGCACGATGTTCGGGCCGCAGGGAGCGGAGGGGCAGGTGGAGCACACCTCGGACCTCAACGACAAACTGCAGGACTTCGTGACCCGATACTGCTTCGGCGACATCTGGCAGCGCGACGGACTCTCGTACGCCGAGCGCAGCCGGATCACCTTCGCGATGCTGATCGCACAGGGGAAGGCGCACGAGCTCCGGGTTCATGCCCGCGGGGCGCTCGAGAACGGCGTCACTCCGCTGGAACTGCGCGAGGTGGTCGTCCACTCGATCCTCTACTGCGGCATTCCCGCGGCGGTCGAGGGATTGCGAGCGGTTGAGGAGATCCTCGCCGAGCAGGGCATTCCCCAGCAGCTGGACGGCGAGTCCGACCGCGCGCAGCGCGTCGCGCCGGGAACGGAGTGATGGGATGAACGAGCGTGTCACTCGGGTCGGCTTCATCGGCCTGGGCACCATGGGCGACCCCATGTCGAGCAACATCGCGGCCTCGGAGCACTTCGATCTCGCGCTCTTCGACGTGGATCATGCGCGTGCGCGGACTCTCGCCGACCGCATCGGCGCCGTCGCCGTCGACGACATCGCGGAGCTCTCGGACCGCGAGGTGATCGTGACGATGCTGCCGACGAGCGCGATCGTGCACCGGGCCCTCATCGACGACTCCGGCCGACCGCGCATCCCCGCCCGGCCCGGGACCGTGTTCGTCGACATGAGCTCTTCGGACCCCACGGAGACGGTGGAGACGGGTGAAGCGCTGAGCCGGGCTGGGTACGCCATGGTCGATGCGCCGGTCTCCGGCGCCCGGGAGCGCGCGGTGCAGGGGACGCTGTCGATCATGCTCGGCGCCGACGACGAGGGGGCCGCGGAGCGGGCGATCCCGGTGATCGAGGCGATGAGCTCGCGCATCTTCCGCACCGGCCGGCTCGGAACCGGTCATGCGATGAAAGCCTTGAACAACTTCGTCGCGGCGGCCGCGTTCACCGCGTCGGCCGAGGCCCTCGTCGCGGGCGGGCGCTTCGGTCTCGACCCGGCGGTCATGGTCGAGGTGCTCGACGCCTCGACGGGCCAGAGCTTCGTCACGACGCACGTCCTGCCGGACCATATCGTGGAGGGACGATACGCCAGCGGATTCGCCCTGCCGCTCTTCACGAAGGATGTGCGGATCGCGCAGCGGGTGCAGCGGGCCGCGGGCCACGACGCGCCCGTCTGCGATGCCGTGGCGGCGACGATGGGCGACGCCCTCGACGCGCTCGGCGACGTGGACCACACCCGCGCCCTCGACTTCTGGCGGGACCGGTAGGAGCAGCCGTGGGAGTCTCGGCAGAATCAGGAGCATCGGTCTTCGACCGCCGGCTCACGCAGTGCGGCGCGGTACTCGGCGTCATCGCAGCGGGCGCGCTCGTGGTGCTCATGCTCGCGACGGTGATCGACGTGCTCGTGCGCTGGATCACCCGGGCGAGTCTCCCGGGCATGATGGAGATCGCGGAGACCGCGCTCGTCGCCTCGGTCTTCCTCGGTCTCGCGTGGACTTCGATCCAGGGCGGCCATGTCGCGGTCACCATCGTCACCGATCGGCTGAAGCCCGGCATCGCTCGGCTCGCATCGGTGCTCATCTGGGCGCTGAACACCGTGATCCTCGGCTGGATGTCCGCGGCGCTCATCCTGCGGGCCGCGCAGTCGACGAGCATGAACGAGACCCGATTCGGTCTCGTGCAGTGGCCGATCTGGCCGCTGCGCTGGATCATCGCGATCGGGGTGCTGTTCTGGGCGTTCGTGGCGATCGTCAACCTCGTCCGGGTGGTCCGGGGCCGAACGGCCTACGGAGAGTCCGTGGAGGGGGCGTCGGATGCGTAGCGCCCGCTTCCCGTCCGTCTCGCAGACCAGGAGGTCCTCATGCTCGTCACGCTGATCGTGCTCACGATCGTCGTCCTGCTCATCGTGCTCCTCATGCTGCGCATGCCGGTCGCGCTCTCGCTCGCCCTCTCGGGCGCGCTGGGACTCGGGATCCTGCAGGGCACCGGCTACACCACGAACGTGCTCGGATCGGTGCCGTTCAGCGCCACGGCGAGCTTCTCGCTGACGATCATCCCCATGTTCATCCTCATGGGCATGTTCGCGATGCGGGCCCGGATCGCGGAGCACGTGTTCGCCGTCGCGAACCACATGGTGAGCCGGTTCCCCGGCGGCCTCGGCGTCGCCACGGTCATGGCCTGCGCGGGCTTCTCGGCGGTCTCAGGCTCGAGCATCGGGACGGCCGCCACCATGTCGAAGCTGTCGGTCGGCCAGATGCGGGCGTACGGGTATCCGGCCGCGCTCGCCACCGGCATCGTGGCCATCGCAGGCACGCTCGGGGTCGTGATCCCTCCGAGCACCTTCCTCGTGCTCTACGCCATCATGACGGGCGAATCGGTCGCCCAGATCCTCGCCGCAGGCATCATTCCGGGCCTGCTCTCGGCTCTCGGCTACATCGTGTACATCCTGGTCGTGGGTCATCGGCAGATCGTGCGTCCGGACGCCACGCTCGCCGATGCGGTCGCCGGGGCCCGAGCCGATGCCGCAGGGGCCGCCCGGAAGAGCTCCGGCGGCTCGGCAGGCGCCGGAGCGGGCGAGGCGCAGCTGCCTCCCGGCACGCCCGACACCGAGGCGGTGCAGCAGGTCTACGGGCGCACACTGCGCACCCTCCCGTGGCGCGGCCTCGTGCGCCTGTGCGTGATCTTCCTGATCATCCTCGGGGGAATGTTCTCCGGAGTGTTCACGTCGACCGAGTCGGCCGCGATCGCCGCGTTCGTCGCTCTAGTGATCCTGCTCTGGGAGTTCCGCCGCGATGGGTGGTCGACGATGTGGGGCAACGTGAAGGGCGCGTTGCTCGACACGGCGCAGACCACGTCCATGGTATTCATGATCCTCGTCGGGTCGAGCGTGTTCTCCACGTTCCTCATTGCCGCCCACGTGCCCGACACCGTCACCGCCTGGGTGGCGGGGCTCGACGTGCCTCCGCTCCTCACGATCGGGCTGCTGCTCCTGCTGCTGCTGCCGCTCGGCGCCGCCCTCGATGAGATATCGGTCCTGATCATCACGATCCCGATCATCTATCCGATCGCGATGGAGCTCGGATTCCACGGGATCTGGCTCGGTCTGATGATCGTCAAGCTCACGGCGATCGGCATGGTGACGCCACCGGTCGGCATGACCTGCTTCGTGGTGTCGGGCGCGACCGGGATCCGCACGGAGACCGTCTTCAAGGGGGTGCTGCCGCTGATGCTCATGGACGTCGTGGTGTCGGCGATCCTCTTCTTCGTGCCCGCGATCACCCTGTTCCTCCCCGCGCTCGTCGCGCAGGGAGCCGGTTGACGGTTCCTGCGCGAACGCCTCACCCGCCTGCGCCGCTCGCCAACGACACCGCTCGGGCGCCGCTGAACAATGAACACATACTCGCGCCGCACGGCAGCGGGAAACCGAGAAAGGACGACGATGTTCTCCACACCACACCACCCCGGGCGGTTCAGCCGCATGACCGGCGCCGTTGCGCTCGCCGCGGTCGCGGGCCTTGCGCTGGCAGGATGCTCGGGCATCAACAGCTCTGCCGCGGGCGAGGGCGACGGCTCCGGTGAAACGGTCACCTGGACGCTCGTCACCGGAGCGCAGGCCGACACCCCGAACGCGGCCGTGCAGAACTGGTTCCTCGACCGGGTCGAAGAGGCGACCGACGGCCGGATCAGCTTCGAGCGCACGGCGACCGAGGCGCTCTGCAAGGCCCCGGAGGTCGCCGACTGCGTGCGCGACGGTCGCGCGCAGATCGGCGTGACGGTGCCCGACTACACCCCGCAGTACTTCCCCTCCACCAGCATGGTGAGCATTCCGTTCCTGAGCCAGAATGCGCAGGCCGCGATGCAGTCGATCTACGACCTGCACGAGGACTACGCGCCGGCGCAGGCGATCATGGAGCGCAACGGCCTGCACCACGTGGCGACCTGGCCGGTCGGCCGCTTCCTGCTCGGCGGTCACGAGCCGATCGAGAGCGTCGCGCAGTTCCAGGGCGCCCAGGTGCGGGTCTCCGGGCCCATCATCCAGCAGGCGATCGGCGACCAGGGCGCGAACATCGTGGCGGTCACGGCTCCCGAAACGTACGAGGCGGTCGAGCGCGGAGTCGTGTCGACCATCGGCGGCGCCATCGACTTCCCGGTGAACTATGGGCTCATGGAACTGCTGCCCGACTGGACCGACCCCGGGATCGGCCAGTACTCGACGTTCGGCATGTGGGTGAATGCCGAGGCCTACGATGCGCTTCCCGATGACCTGCGCGAGCAGTTCGACCAGATCGCCGAAGAGCTGAACACCGGCGCGGGCATCGCCGCGTTCAACGAGGTCGCGGCAGGCCAGTGCCAGCAGATGCAGGACGCCCCGACGGTCGAGTCGCTGAACGCGTGGGACGAGGCGGACACGCAGGCGTGGCAGGACGCGCTCGGTGATTCCGGCCAGGAGATGTGGATCGAGCTCGCCACGGAGCAGGGCCTCGAGGACGCGGAGGGCGTGCTCGAGCGGTACATCGCCGGGCTCGAGACGTACGACGACGCGGCCTACGACGACGCGACGGTCGCCTGCGTGGCGTCGTTCGAGAACCGCTGATCCGCGAACGAGTCGATAGGAGTGATGAGATGACGGAGAACGCGCTGTTGGACGCGGTCACGGTGGATGCGGATTCGGGACGTCCGATCCCGGATGCTGCGACGGGTGAGACGATCGGATTTGCGCCGGTGCAGTCGGTGGCGGACCTCGACGAGGCCGTGGATGCGGCCCGGGCGGCACAGATCGAATGGGCGCGCCTGGGACACGAGGAGCGGTCTCGGGTCCTGCGCCTCGCGGCAGAAGAGATCGAGACGCATGCCGAGGAACTCGCTGGAGTGATCGCGCGTGAGCAGGGCAAGCCGCTGAACGGCGCGGGTGCCCGGTTCGAGGCCGCCGGATGCGCGGTGTGGGTGCGGAACGCGGCGGATACGGTGATCGAGCCCGAGGTGCTGTTCGAGGCCGAGGGCACGCGCTCGGAGATGCACTACGTGCCGTTGGGTGTGGTTGCGGCCATAGGACCCTGGAACTGGCCGGCACTGATTGGGATCTGGCAGATCGCTCCGGCATTGCGGATGGGCAACGCAGTGGTCGTAAAGCCGAGCAGCTATACGCCGTTGAGTGTGCTCGCGGTGGTCGAGCTCATGAACCGGCACCTGCCGGACGGGCTACTCGCGGTGGTGTCGGGCAGCCGTGAGGTGGGTGCCGCCATTGCGCGGCATCCGGGGATCGACAAGGTGATGTTCACGGGGTCCACGGAGACCGGGCGGGAGATCGTGCGGAGTTCTGCGGAGAATCTGGCGCGACTGACACTGGAGCTCGGCGGCAATGATCCGGGAATCGTGCTGCCCGGTGCAGATGCGCGAGCGATCGCGGAGAGCCTCTTCTGGGGGATCTTCATCAACACGGGGCAGACATGCGCGGCGCTGAAGCGGTTGTACGTGCACGACTCGGTGCACGACGCTGTGGTTGCGGAACTCCAGGCGCTCGCCGAGTCGACCCCGATGGGTCCCGGCACCGGGGAGGAGAACCTGCTCGGCCCGCTGACGACGCCGCAGCAGTTCGAGATCGTCGCGCGCCTCGTGGACGACGCCCGGGCTCGTGGCGCGAAGATCGTCACGGGGGGCGAGCCGGCTCCGGAACTCGGCGCGCACTTCTATCGCACCACGATCGTGACGGATATCGAGGACGGGGCGGCGCTGGTCGATGAGGAGCAGTTCGGGCCGGTCATCCCGGTGATCCGGTACTCGGACCTGGAGGATGCGATCGCTCGGGCGAACGCGTCGGAGCAGGGCCTCGGGGCGTCGGTTTGGGGGGACCCTGTTCAGGCGCGCGAGGTGGCCGAGCGCATCGAGGCGGGGACCGTGTGGATCAATCAGCACGGCACGCTCAACCCGATGGTGCCCTTCGGAGGAGTGAAGGCCTCCGGCTACGGGCTGGAGTTCGGTGCGCACGGATTGCAGGCGGTGGCCGCACCCAAGGTCATCACCGTGTGAGCTTCGACCGTGCGCGGCGGCGGGGCGCTGCCCTGCCGCCGCGCGCTCCTCTACTTATTCGGATCAGCCGCATTTGATCTGCAACTCAATCCGTTTGACTCGTGCATTGACACCCGCCGATGATGTGTGTGGTCCTCGCGCAGTCGTGCAGAGGGCGTCACAACGGACAAGGGAGTCTGCAATGTCCACGACGGCACCGATCCGCCCTCGCCGCGAAGGCCGGCGCGTCGCGATCGCGACCATGGTCGGCACCACCATCGAGTGGTACGACTTCTTCATCTACGCGAACACGGCGGCGCTCGTGTTCGCTCAGCTCTTCTTCGAGCCGCTCGGGGCTCAGGCGGCGCTGCTGGTCTCGTTCGCGACGGTCGGCATCAGCTTCCTGTTCCGCCCGCTCGGAGCCATCGTCGCCGGGCACCTCGGCGACCGCGTCGGTCGCCGGGCCATGCTGGTGATGACGCTCGTGCTCATGGGTGCTGCGACGACGCTGATCGGGCTGCTGCCGACGTACGCGGCCGCGGGCATCGTCGCCCCGATCCTGCTCGTGCTCCTGCGCATCGTGCAGGGCTTCTCCGCAGGTGGAGAGTGGGGCGGCGCCGCGCTGATGGCCGTCGAACACGCCCCCGACGGAAAGCGCGGGCTGTTCGGCTCGGCGCCCCAACTCGGTGTGCCCTTCGGCATGCTGCTCGCCTCGGGCGTGCTGGCGATCACCACCGCGGTATTCGGCCCGGATGGGTTCCTCGAGTTCGGCTGGCGGATCCCATTCCTCGTCGGCGTCGTGCTGCTGGTCGTCGGCTTCATCATCCGCCGCTCGGTCGAGGAGAGCCCGGTCTTCCTGGAACTGCGCGAGAGCAAGGCCCGCTCCAAGATGCCGCTCGTGGAACTGCTGAGGAAGCACTGGTGGCTCGTCATCCTCGTGGCCCTCACCTTCGCCGGCAACAACGCGGCGGGCTACATGTCGACCGGCGGCTATGTGCTCTCCTACGCCACGACCGTGCACGGCATGGATCGCACCCAGATCCTGTGGTGCGTGACGCTGGCCTCTGCGGTATGGGCCTGCACCACGCTCTTCGGCGGCTGGCTGTCCGACCGCTGGCGCAGCCGCCGCAAGGTGTACCTGGTCGGCTACGCGCTGCAGATCCTGTGGGCGTTCCCGCTCTTCTTGCTGGTCGATACGCAGATCGTCGTGATGATCGCGATCTCGCTCTCCGCATGGATGGTCTCCACCGGACTCACCTACGGCCCGCAGGCCGCGTACTTCGCCGAGATCTTCCCATCGCGTGTACGCTATTCCGGCGTCTCGCTCTCGTACGCGCTCGGCGCGATCCTCGGCGGTGCGTTCGCGCCCACGATCGCCACCTGGCTGCAGCAGAGCACCGGCTGGATCGGTTCGGTCTCGATCTATCTCGCGCTCATGGCCGCGGTATCGATCGCCGCTGTGCTCGTGATCAAGGACCGCTGGGGGGCACCGCTCATCGAGCGCGAGGACTCCGCGCCCCGGGAGCCCGTCGCTGCGCACTGAGCGGCGCGCGTCACACAGGCCAGGCGACGCCCCGCGCGAATTCGATGAGGGCGCGGGTCCGCGCGGGGACCGGCCGGTCGGGCGCCCAGATCATATCGATCGCGACGGGTCGTACCGCCGGCACGATCGTCTTCGCGACGAGGGGCAGCCCCTCGTAGCTGTTCGGATTCGCGACGCGGGAGACCAGGATTCCGTAGCCGAGCCCACGCGCGACGAGCGTGCGTACCACCTCGTAGCCTGCGGTGCGGTGCCGGATGCGCGGACGGAGGCCGTGCTCGGCGAACACCGAGAGCGTGTGCTCGCTGGAGGGCGGGGCGTCGAGCAGGATCAGGTCGTCGTCCACCAGTTCTTCGAGCCGAACCGTCGTGCGGCCGGCCAGCGGATGGTCGGCCGCGAGCAGTGCGTGCGCCTGCAGCTCGTACAGCCGGACGCGTTCGGTGTCGCCGGGCACGAGCATGTCGTACACGAAGGCGACGTCGATGCGGCCGGAGGCGAGATCCTCGGCCAGCCGGTCCTGCGTCGCCTCTCGGATCGAGAGCTCGACCTCCGGGTGCAGTGCCGCGAAGTCCTGCAGCAGCGGTGGCAGGATCGCGGGTGCGAGCGTGGGGTAGCAGCCGATCACCACCGGACCCGACAGCCGCCCGCCGCCGCCGACCGATCGATGCAGTTCCTCTGCCTCCGCGAGCATGCGCCGTGCGGTGAGGACGAGCTGCTCGCCCGCCGGCGTGAGCGTGAGCCCGTGGGCGCGGCGTCGCACGCAGAGGCGTTCGCGCAGCGCCGACTCGAGCTCGGTGATGGCGTCGGACATCGCGGAGGGGGAGATGCGCAGCGCCGCGGAGGCCCCCGTGATCGTGCCCTCGTCGGCTGCGGCGACGAAGTATGCGAGCTGCCGCAGCGTGAACGCCGGAAGCGGCGTGCTGAGCGGATCGGTCATGCCGACCCTGCGTCGCACTGCTGCGGCGGCCTCGCCGATCGGGTGCGCCGAAAGACGCGGTCTAGCTTCATGCGCTCCATTATCCCATCTAATCGAATTATCAATGCAGATAATTCCGCTTTTCCTTCCGTTATGCGGCACGCATACTCGGAGGCGTCCGGCTGTTCAGAACGACGAGGTGTGCAATGACGAGCAACGAGGCTCCGGTCGCGGACTGGGTGACCATCCCCGACCTCTACCGCGACCCCTTTCCCATCTACGAGCGGCTGCGCGCGGAGGGCGGCGTGCACTGGGTTCCGCAGGTGGGCCGCTACCTGATCACCTCGTACGAGGCGGTGCACGAGACCGAGCTCGATCAAGAGGTCTTCTCCGCCGATGAGCAGGGGTCGCTGCAGATCCGAGCCATGGGGCACTCGATGCTGCGCCGCGACGATCCCGAGCACTACGTCGAGCGAAAGGCCTGGCAGCCCGCGCTCAGGCCGGGAGCGGTGCAGCGCATCTGGAAGTCGAAGTTCGAGCGTAACGCCGAGCGCTACCTGGAGGAGCTCGTCGCGAGGGGGCCGGGCGCCGACCTGATCTGGGACTTCGCCGCCCCGTTCGCCGCGGAGAGCCTGCGCGAGCTCATCGGCCTGCACAACGCCACGCAGCAGGACCTGCAGCGGTGGTCGCAGACCATGATCGACGCCACCGGCAACTATGCCGACGATCCCGAGGTGTGGGCACTCGGCAAGCAGTCCTTCGACGAGGTCGACGCCGCGCTCGACGAGATGCTCGTGTGGCACGCCGCGAACCCGAATGAGTCGCTGCTGTCGCAGCTGCTGCAGATCCCCGACTACCGGATGCCCCTCGACCGCATCCGGGCCAACGTCAAGATGACGATCGGCGGCGGGCTCAACGAGCCGCGCGACGCACTCGGCGTGGCGGCCTGGGGCCTCCTGACCCACCCGGAGCAGCGGGCCGCCGTCGATCGGGATCCGTCGCTCTGGCACGCGGTCTTCGACGAGACGATTCGCTGGGTGGCGCCCATCGGGCTCTACTCGCGCCAGGCGACGCGGGATACCGAGCTCGCCGGGGTGCGGCTGCCCGCCGGAGCCCGGCTGGGCATCTGCATTCTCTCGGCCAATCGCGACGAGCGCGTCTGGGCGCGGCCCGCGGACTTCGACATTCGCCGCGAGGCGAAACCGCATCTCGCGTTCGGGAAGGGCGTGCACGTCTGCCTCGGGGCATGGGCCGCCCGCGCCGAGGTCGCCGAGGTCGCACTTCCGCTGCTCTTCTCGTCGCTCGAGGGGCTCTCGCTCGTCGACGAGGATCCCGCGGAGATCGGCGGGTGGGTGTTCCGGGGCATGCTGAAGCTGCCCGTGACGTGGAACGGCCGCAGAACCGTCGCACCCGAGGCTCGCGATCGCGACGCCGCCGCGCCCCGCGTCGCCGTCGTGGGTTCCGGCCCCGCCGGGAGTTTCACAGCGCAAGCGCTGCGCCGCACGTTCCCCGCCGCGCCGATCGACGTGTTCGACGAGCTTCCCACCCCCTACGGGCTCGTGCGCTACGGTGTCGCGGCCGACCATCAGGGCACGAAGGCCGTGGCGCGCCAGTTCGACCGGCTCTTCAGCGAGGAGGGAGTGCGGTTCCGCGGCAACTGCCGGCTCGGCGTCGACGTCGCGCTCGAAGAACTCGAGCGGGCGTACGACGTGGTGGTGCTCGCCACGGGCATGCACTGCGATGCCCGCCTGCCCGTACCCGGGGCGACGCTCGCTCGTGTGCGCGGGGCCGGCGCCGTCACCCGATTCCTCAACGGTCACCCCGATGAGGCTGCGCCCGACCCCCTGGGCGAGCAGGTCGTCGTGGTGGGGCACGGCAATGTGGCGATGGATCTCGCGCGACTCGTCGCGCGGGACGCCGCCGGGCTCGAGGGCTCGGACATCGACGACGCCGCGCACGGGCGCTTCACCGACGGCGTGCGCACCGTGCACCTCGTCGGGCGGAGCGCCCCGGCAGATGCGAAGTTCGACCCGGTGATGGTGCGTGAGCTCGCCGGCCTGCAGGGTGTGCGCCACGTGGTGCACGGCGCGGGCGAGCTCTCCGATGACGGCCGCGACGCCCGCATCGACGCCGTTCGGGCGCTCATCGCGGGGGGAGACGCCACCGACGAGCCTCGCGTCAGCGTCGAGTGGTGGTTCGGACTGGCGCCGGAGCGCCTCGAGGGTGACGAGCGGGTGGAAGCCGCGGTGTTCCGCGGTCCGGACGGCGAGGTGCGGATCCCCGCGTCGGACGTCGTGACGGCGATCGGCTTCACAGCCGACGAGGGCAGCCCGGTCGAGCCGGGCTCGCACCCTGACGGTCGCGTTTCGCCCGGGCTCTACACTGCCGGGTGGCTGCGCCGTGGGCCTCGCGGGACGATCCCCGACCAGCGCGCCGATGCGCGCGAGCTCGCCCGCATCGTCGCGGCGGATCTGCAGTCCGGCGCCGTCACGGTGGGGGCTCCGGGGCTGCCCGGGGTGGAGGGCGAGACCGACTTCGACGGCTGGCGCCGCATCGACATGCGAGAGCGGCTCACGGCGGCTCCGGGCCGCGAGCGTGCGAAGCTGCCGAGCCGAGAAGCGCAACTCGCGGCGGCGCGAGACGAGCACCTCGAGCTGCCGCCGCTACGGACGGCGGCATCCGCGGAGATCGGGGCGGGGGTGCCGACGACCATCCTCTTCGGCACCGAGTCGGGCGGCGCCGAGCTGGTCGCCGACGAGCTCGCGCGGATGCTGGGAGCAGACGCCGATGTCGAGGTGCGCGATCTCGCCGAGACGACTGCGGCCGGGCTCGATCCCGCCCGCCTGCACCTGCTCGTCTGCGCGACCTACGGCGACGGCGAAGTGCCGGGCGCGGCGCAGCCCTTCCACCGGGAACTGTGCGTGGAGCGGCCCGACCTGAGCGGCGTGCGCTATGCCGTGTTCGGGATGGGCGACCGCAGCTACGACCGCACGTACTCGCGCGGCAGCGAGCTGGTCGACGAGGCGCTGCAGGCCTGCGGCGCCTCACGGCTGGGGGAGTACGGGCGGCACGACGCGGGCGGGTCCATTTCCGCCGCTGACGCGGCGCGGGACTGGGCTGCGGGGGTCTTCGCAGAGGTGTCGGCCGCGACGGTCGGGCGGTAGCCGTCGCTGCGGGGGCTGCGGGGCCCGCGGCGCGCAGGCGATCCATGCTCAGGAGGACGAGATCCTCGGCCCTTGTCCTCCTGGAGGCGGATCGCCCGTCTGAGCGGCGGCGAGGGAGCGGTCGAGCGGACCGAAGCCCGCGTCTACCCGATCGCGGCGAACCGCTCGACGTCGGTGGCGGTGCCGCTCACGATGATGAGATCGTGCGGTGAGATCACCGTCTCCTCGGTGGCGTGCGTGAACGGCTGGCCCGGCGTCTTCACCCCGACCACGGTCACCCGGTAGCGGGTGCGTACGCCGCTCTCGCGGAGCGACCGGCCGCGGATGGAGCGCGGCGGGTACATCTTCGCGATCACGTAGTTGTTGTCGAACTGGATGAAGTCGAGCATGCTGCCGCTCAGCAGGTGGGCGACGCGCTCGCCGGCCTCCCGCTCCGGGTAGATCACGTGGTTGACCCCGATGCGCTCGAGGATCTTGCCGTGCGAGCTCGAGATCGCCTTCGCCCAGATCTGGGGGATTCCGAGATCGACGAGGTTCGCGGCGATGAGCACACTCGCCTCGATCGACGCGCCCGTCGCCACCACCGCGATCTGGAACTCCTCCGCGCCGATCTGCTTGAGCGCGTTCATGGAGCGCGCGTCGGCCTGCACCGCGTGGGTCACGCGGTCGGCCCACTTCTGCACGAGCTGCGCATCGGTGTCCACCACCAGCACCTCACGATCCTGGCGGTCCAATTGCCCCGCGGTCGCGGCGCCGAAGCGTCCGAGTCCGATGACGAGAACCGGGGCGTCACTGCGAATATCGACCAATGATCGGCCTTTCCTCTGAGTATCCGAATCGACTGGGGCGGTTGGCGGCGGCGATGCGCGTGCCCGGGTCCGACTGCTCCGCAGAGAACTTCGTCGAGAGTCCGCAGATGTCGAACGCCGAGATGACCTCGAAGAGTATCACGTCCGGCGAGGCGCCGGCGAGCCGCGGCAGTGCGATTGACGCGCGGCGGGCGCGGCGGGCGCGGCGGGCGCGGTGCGTGCGATGGTCGCGTTCCGGATGGTGCATCGGCACGGAGGCCGGTTCGGCGACCCTCGGCCCGATCCTCGGCCCGATCCTCGGCCCGGTTCTCGGCCCGCCCCGCGGCGCTGTTGCCGTCGGCGGTGGGAAAAGAGCGGCCGCTGCGGCTAACCTTGAGATCATGCCAGATATTTTCGGAGTCATCGCCGACGCCACCCGGCGCGACATCTTGCGAGTGCTGCTCGAGCGCTTTCAACAGGACGCCGAGATCAGCGTGTCCGAGATCGTCGGGCAGTTGGAGATCAGCCAGCCCACCGTCTCCAAGCATCTCAAGGTGCTGCGCGAAGCCGAACTGGTGAGCGTGCGCGAGGAGGGTCAGCACCGCTATTACACCCTCGATCCCGAGCCGCTCGAGATGGTGGAGGACTTCGTGATCCCGTTCCTCTCGGCCGGTTTCGACACCGAGGTGACCGTGGAGTATCTCTCCGAGGAGGGCGAGCGCGTGCCCGGCCCCGACGGCGATGACTCGTTCGACGACGAGGAGGTGCTCTCGGAGGAGGCGGCGGCGGCGGCCGAGCGCATCGGCCGCGCTGCGGCCCGCGCCGAGCACCGGGTCAAGGAGCTGGTCGCCCGGTTTCGGCTGAAAGGCTGAGCGGCGCGCGAAGACGCGATTTCCTGCAGCGCTCGATACGGTGTAAAATCAGTGTTTTGTGGGCCACGATCCCGTTCGGCCCGAGAGACGTTGTGAGGTGACCGTGGGTTCAGTTATTAAGAAGCGCCGCAAGCGCATGTCGAAGAAGAAGCACCGTAAGCTGCTTCGGAAGACGCGTCACCAGCGTCGCAACAAGAAGTAGTCGACGCGGGTCACCGCGATCGAGTCGGGCGTCGGGCGTGAGCCTGGCGCCTTTTCTTGTGCCTGCGACAGCTTCGGGGCGCCCGCTCCGCTCCCGTCCCGCCCCGTTTCTCGCAACGCTGAGTTCGCGCGCCAGTAGGTGCGGCCTCGTGCGACTTTTGGCAGCAACTTGTGACGCGCGACGGATTCGGAGTTTGGAGGGCGCGAGGGATCCGGGGCGGCGCAGCGCGCTACACTGATCGATCGTGACGGTCGTGCAACTCACCCTCATCGGCAAGCCGGGATGCCATCTCTGCGATGACGCGCGCGAGACCATCGCCCGCGTGCGTGCCGAACTCGCCGAGCGGGGAGTCGCGACCGAGCTGCGCGAGCTCGACATCCTCGCCGATGCGCAGCTCGCACGTCGCCACGCGGAGGACATCCCCGTGGTGCAGATCGATGGGCGCAGGCACGCCATCTGGCGCGTCGATCCCGAGCGCCTGTCCGCGGCGATCGAGAAGGCCGCCGCCCCACCTCGAATCATCCCCTGGAGGACGCGCTCATGACCCTGCGCCACATCGTCAGCTGGAAGTTCGTCGGCGAGACGCCGCAGGAGCGCGACGCGCACGCGGCCGAGGCCGTCGCCGCGATCGCCCCGCTGCGCGACTCGGTGCCCTCCGTGCGCGCGCTCTCGCTGCACCGCAACGAGCTCTTCGACGGCGAGAACTTCGACCTCACGCTCATCGCCGATTTCGACGACGCCGAGGGGCTCGCCGCGTACGCCGCTCATCCGCTGCACCTGCCGGTGACCGCGCTCATGAAGCGCATCACCGCGGGACGCACGGCCACCGACTTCACGGTCTGACGCGCCCCGCGGTCGGCGCTCGGATCGCTCCGTAGCGCTTCTGCTCCGCCTCGTCAAGGCGATCGTCCTCTCCGCGCATCCGGCCTATCGTGGCTGGCACCCGATGGTGGAACGCGCCAGGTGACACGAGCCAGGAGGAGGAACGAACGCATGACTGGATCCGAGCGAGGCAACACGACGCACGGGCCCCGGCTCGACGAGGAGATGGAGCAGGAGAGCCGCGGCATGGTGCAGGGGCACGGCGCCCCGCACGCCGAACCCTTCCGGGAGACGGAGCCGTTGCCCGATGACACCGACCCCGAGGAGGTCGAACGCGCCTTCCGCGGCGATCGAGGGGAGGAGCAGGCATGAGCGGCGACCGAGGACTCGCCGAGCTGCTCGCCCAGCCGGGCCCGTGGACCGTCGCCTATGTCGACGGAACGGGCGGAGAGCCCCAGACGGTGGAGGAGGCGAGGCAGGAGCGCGCCGTGCGGCGTCTCGACGACGCCGGCGCTCCCGAGAACGATCGTCGGGCCGTCGAGCGCGCGCTGCGCGACGCGGCCGGAGTGCCGAGCCCGTCGGCGCGCTACCTGCTGGTGCGCGACGGCACGGTGGTGATCGACGAGTGGATCGCGGCGCCGCGACGGGGGCCGGAGGTGTTCGCCCACGGCTCGGTGCCCGTGATCAGCCCCCTGCTGCGCCACCGGGGGCGGGCTCCTCGCTTTCTCGTGGTGGAGACCACGCGCGACGGAGCCGACCTTCGCCTCGAGCGAGCCGGGCGAGCGGACGCCGAGCAGGAGGAGAGCATCGCGGGGAGCACCGACGCCCTGCCCAAGGTGCAGGCCGGCGGGTGGTCGCACGCGAGGTGGCAGCGGCACTCCGAGGAGGTGTGGAAGCATAATCAGAGCGAGATCGCGACGGCGGTCGACGCGCTCGTGCGCGAGCATCGTCCCACCTTCATCGCGATGGCCGGAGACCTGCGCGCCCGCCAGCTGCTCCGCGAACGCCTGGCGCCCGAGAGCGCCGGTTTGCTCGTGGAGGTCGAGGCGAACACCCGCGCGGACGGCGCGGATGGCGCGCAGCTCGATCGCGCCATCGCCGACGCGCTCGACGCGCTGAGCAGGCGCCAGATCGAGGAAGCCCTCGACCAGGCCGACGCCGAGGGCGGTGCGCGCCGCGCCGAGGGGATCGCAGAGGTCGTCGATGCGCTGCAGCAGGCGCGCGTCGAGACCCTGCTACTCGACGCGCGCTGGCTCGACGACGATTCCGCGGGGGCGAGCCCGGCGGCCCGCGGCGAGACCCTCGAGGTGCTCGGCGGCGAGCCCTGGGTGGCCCGGGCCGGCGGCGCGCCGGGCGCGGCGGCGTCGCTCGGGCGCGCGCCGTTCGTCGAGGCGCTCGCCCGCGCCGCGGTGCTGACGGGCGCTGAGGTGCGCATCGTCGAGGAGCCGGATCCGGCACCCGGCGTGGAGCGCCCGGAACGGGACGCGCGGGCGCCGATCGCGGTGCTGCGGTGGGCTGACGGGTAGACCCGGCGGCTGCGAGAGGCCGTGCGGGCGCCGGGAGGGAGGCCGTGCGGGCGCCGGGAGGGAGGAGGATCGAGATGCGGGCGGACGAGACGGGCCGCGCGAGCGGCGAAGAAGAGGTCGACGAGCCCGACGGGGTCGACGATGGGCGCCGGGAGAGTCCCAATGAGCGCGCCGATCGCAATTGGAACGAGATCCTGCAGGAACTGCGCGTCGCGCAGACGGGCGCGCAGATCCTCGGCGCGTTTCTCCTCGCGGTGGCCTTCCAGCCGCGCTTCACCGAGCTCGACCGGTATCAGCTGACGCTCTACCTGATCCTCGTGGCGCTCGCGGGTGTCGCCGCGGCACTCGGGCTCGCCCCCGTCAGCCTGCATCGCGCCCACTTCGGCAGGCGCCGCAAGGCGAACGTCGTGCGACTCGGCAGTCGCCTGCTCGCCGCCGATCTGGTGGTGCTGGCGATGCTCGCGGTGGGAGTGACGAGCCTCATCTTCGACTTCACGGTCGGACGAGCTGCGGGCTTTGCAGCGCTGGGGGGCACGGCCGTCGTGGTCGTGCTGCTCTGGGCGATCGTGCCGCGGCTCGGCATCAGGTCGGGATCGGGGTAGGCGGGATCGGAGCGCGGGCGACGCGGGCGTTTGGCGACGCGGGCGTCAGGCGGCGAGCGCGGGCGACGCGGGCGTGCAGCGCCGCCGAGTGGAGCTCCGAGGATCAGTCCGGGGGATCGATCGACACGTGATCCTCGTCGTCGGGATCCGGGTCGCTCGTGCGGCCGGCCGCGCGAGCGTCGGCCTGCGTCTCGAAGGCGTCGGCGCCCTCCTCGGGTGCGAGATCGGGATCGCCCGGATCCTCCGCCGCGTGCTTGCCGGCCGCGCGAGGCGGATCCGCGGCGTCCGGGCCCTCCTGGCCGGCGTCGCCGGCGGTCGGCACGGACTCGTCGACGGAGTCCGGGGCGGTCGCGGTCGGCGTGCTCGCGTCCCGGTTCGGTTCACTTCCGCCGCCAAGGCGGTCGGGATCCTCCTGCGTGCGGTGCGAATTCATGGTGGGCACCTCCTCATCGCTCCCGAAGCTACCCGAGCGCGTCGCCTCGCGCGCCGGGGTTGTCGGTCGGGACTGAGTTTGCTAGCGCATCGTCCGGGGCAGACCGGACTGTGCTCGCATCGTGTATCTGCATCCGGCGATGTCCCTGGATTCCCTCGGCGACGAAGACGATGTGCGAGCGAGCGCGCAAGCTCGTGGATATGGTGACCGCGGCCGGCGCCTCTGTCGCTTCGAGCGCATCGGCGATCCGTTCAGCTGCGTCGTTCCCGATCACCGCCTGGTCCGCGAGATCTGAGAGCATGGTCACCGTCACCCCTCGTGATCGGGCTCGCTCGACGGCGCTGATCAGCCGCGGATGCTGCAGGCGGTGCGCGCGAATGCGGTCGCGCACGGCGGATTCGACGAGCATCGCTTCGGTGAGTGATGCCTCGTCCAACGCGGCGCTGTCGCGCAGCCGAAGAAGGGAAGGGCGGACCTGCCTCCCGATCGCATCGAGTTCGTTCTGGTATCGGATTGCGGCGGCGTTGACGGCGGCGATGCGGCGCTCGGATTCCGCGGTCGCCGAACGATGCCGGCGTTCGCGCGCTACGATCCCGCGGAGCGCCCACCGCCAGATGAAGCTGAGTATCAGTGCAGTTGTGGGAATGGTGAGCATCGGGATCACCGCGTCGTGCGGTTGCGACGTGGACACGGCCCAGACGATGACGCAGAGGGCCTGCACGATGCTGGCGCAGAGGCCGACGATCGTGTTCCCCCGAGCCACCTGCAGCGCGGTCAGATAGCTCGCAAAGTTGACGAGCCAGGTGCTCTCGCTTCCGTCGGACGACACGAGGATCAACGCAGTGGCAGAGATCGCGAGGATCGGCACCGCCAGTGCGCGGGCGCCGGTAAGGGGAGTATCGCGCGGGTCGGTCAGAGCGAAGACGCCACCGAGTGCGAACAGATGGGCGAGAACCGCCAACGGCGGTGGCGCGGTGAATGACGAATCGATCAGCCAGGATGCGGTGACGCAGACCCATGCGAGAACGATCGTCCACCGCGCCGCCGGTGTGGCAAGGCCGGACGCGCCGGTACCGCGTGCCGTTTCCACGGCTGCGCCTGAGCCTTGGACTGGGGCTCCGGTCTTCTCGGCCCGTGCGGGGGGCCGATTCATGGTCTCCACGTCAGTTGTACCTCCGTGCCGGTTCCCGGACTGGACTGCACCTCGGCTCGGCCCCCGATCTCGCTCATGCGCCCGACGATGCTGTGAGCGACTCCCATGCGCCCGCGCACAGCTGCGTTTTCGATGACAGCGGGGCTGAGCCCGATGCCATCGTCCCGCACGACCGCTTCGATCCCGCCATCGCTGATGCTCACTTCGATCGCGATGCGCTCGGCGCCCGAGTGGTGCTTCGCGTTCCTGAGCGCTTCGACGATGGCCGAGGAGACCTGGACGAACACCGAGGCCGGCATGGGGGAACCATCTCCTCGAGCTGCGAAGGCGGCCTCCGGAGCCACACGGGCGAGGTGCTGCTGCAGCTGCGCGAGCGCCGGCTCGGTTTCGAGAAGACCGCCTTCCGGTTCGGTTCGGGCTGCATCGAGGACCACCAGGGCGCGCTTCGCCTCGTCGCGCAGCACGTCTGGGATGGACCCGCGGAGCATCGTCGCGGCGGTGAGCACGGAGAGCACCTCGTCGTGGACGACCCGTCCGAGTCTCGTGCGGCGCATGTTCTCGGCATCGACCTGAGCGCTTCTCGCCGCGGCCTCACGAGTCCGGGCCTCGCTCTCATGGAGGGCGGCGAGTCGGCCTCGGATGCCGAGGAATATGGCCACGAAGGCCACATTGCTCACGTGAGGAGGTGTGGCTTCGGCGACGGCCGTCGGAACGGAGCCTGTGAACACCCAGGCGGACAGGGCCACGCTGAGACCCGAGAGCACGGTGATGGCGAAGACGAAGGGGGTGCGGAGAACGAGTACCAGGAGGCTCACCGCTGCGGCTTCGAGAGACCAGACCCAGGGGAGTGCGGATCCTCCCGGAACTCGGTACGCGCCGTAGGAGAGGAATTGCAGAGTCAGCACGAGTGCGGGGACCGCCAGCCAGAGAAACGTCAGGAATCGCATCGGTATGCGACGGCCGAATACGGCCAGTCCGATGAAGGCGCACGCCGCCGTGCCCGCCGCGACCGTCCACCACGGCGCGAAGTCGTCCGCCTGCGCGACCGCCAGGCCGGCTCGCGCACTGAGGAATACGAGTGCGCACAGGGCGATCAGCCAGCCGGTCTGTCGATCTGCCCGTTCGGTAGCATGACGGTCCGGGCGCATCAGTCGTGCTGCTCCACGAGCCCGTCTTCGACGGCGCGGCGGAACAGGTCGACCTTGGTCGGGGCGGGACGGTCGACCGAGGCATATTTTCCACGGATGCGGCGGATGTGATCGAGAACGGTCTCACGCGAGATGTGCAGGGCCGAGCCCACGCGATCCGCGGTCTCACCGGATGCGTAGAGGCCGAGCACCTCTGCCTCCCGGTCGGTCAGCTGTGCGCTCACGAAATCCCGATCTTCGTTGAGCGCGGCGGCCCAGTCCGGTGTGGCAATGGGCTTGCCCTGCAGCACCGAGAGCACTGTCGACACGATGACCGTGGGCGTCTCCGACTTTCTGATCATTCCGGACACCCCGGCCCGGGCTGCCGCACGGACCAGTTCGGGTCGGTCGCCCCCTGTGTACGCGATGATGGGCACGCCGAGTCTGCGCAGCACTTTGACATTGTCCGCAGGCGTCGAGTCATCGGCGAGCTGCAGATCGAGCAGTACGAGATCGAAGCGGACTTCGGCCTCGACCAGGTCTCGGGCTGTCCGGGCCGATCTCACGAGCCTGAGTCCCGGGTGCGAATTGATGATGGCGGTCGTGCCGAATACCACGGCAGGATGGTCGTCGACCATACCGATTCGTGCGCTCATACGTGTCCCCTTCGACAGCGGTGGGCCCCTTACCCACGGAGTGTCTTCTTCGAGCAGCAGCGCGTCCCCCCGGCGCGTCGGGCGGCCCGAGCCCGAGACTCGAGCCAGGGAGAGCTGCCCTCATCATAGTGAGCCGTTCGTAGCCTTGGGAAGGCTCCCCGTCGGCAGCGCCGGGATGCTCTGCGTGCGGCACAGCATCCCGGCGCTGTCTGGACCGCCGGGCGGATGTTACGAGGGAGAGGGCCCGGCGGACGACCTGCGGCGCCTTCGGGGTGAGGGGATAGAAGGCATCGCCGGTGCGAGCCGGAGTTCCCCGAAGGTGCGGCTCCAGACGCGCATTCACGATTGAATCAGTCGACTGGACCCCGCGCCAGGCGCTCCCCCAGAACCAGGGGTGCCCACGCCCCATCTCGCGTGCGAAGAACTGCGGACCTGAGAGATGCCGGAAGATCCAGCGTCTCCTGAACCGACGAGGCGGGTGGCCTCCGCAGCGACCGGCTCATCCTGTCCTCGCGATGGCTTCGCAAGAGCGGGAACCCAAGTGCGTTGCACGTAACTTCTGCTCTCACGCAGCACCCCCCTATAAGTGGGGGAATGTCTGGAGAACGCTCGATGTCGAGCGCCGGCTCGCGCAGACTTGCTGAGGTTGTCGGCCCATCGGGGCCGCGGATCACTCTGGGTGAAGGCTTTGCAATGCACGACGCCGCATGACGCAGAGGGATCACGAAGAAAACACATTCGAGACTGGAAGGTCATTTCCACGATGACACGTGCGGTACATCGCCTATCCCATACCGGGGGCTATCGGCATGTCTCCAAGAATCGGATCTGGGTGGCGATTGTCGCCGTTGTGATGCTGGCGATCGGGCTCCTCTCTCCCGCGCAGGCGCATGCAGATGCGAGTTCGCAACCGACGCTGAGCATTGCCGCGCTCACGCCCGCCACGCAAGCCTCCGGTGTCGCGTTCAATTACAGCATCTCCTACGGCTGCAGCAATGTGAACGCCGATCCGTGCGCCACCGATCCAGTCATTACGATTCCGCTCGGCGATGCCGCCGATCTGCCGATCCAGGTCGGCGCGAACCCGATGATCGTGGACTGGGAAGTCGACAGCGCCGGAAATCTGATCATTCGACTCGATGACCTCGTGCAGGGCACGTCCGGCGTGATCGGGTTCACCATCACCCCGCCGAACCAGACCACGCCCGATGGTACGAGCTGGACGCTTGCGCCGACCATGACCTTCAGCGACGACACGCCGACGGTGAACGCACCGGGTGTGACCTCCACCGCCACCGCCGCCGCCTCGCTGGATCTGACGAAGACCGCGAACGTCGGGTACTTCCACCCCGGAGACGTGGTCGTCTACTCTCTCGCGTGGGACTGCCCGACTGCCGGTTGGGGGTACGGTGCTGAAGACCTCACGCAGTTGGTTCTCTCAGATACGCTTCCCGCCGGGCTCACCTACGTGTCGAGCTCGCCGAGCGGTGCGGTCGTATCCGGACAGACGGTGACCTTCACGTTCTCCGCGGCGCAACTCGGCGACCGTTGCTCGAAGGGATCCGGAACCGCTGCGCCGGTCACGATCAGCGCCCAAGTCGACGCGAGCATTCCCGACGCGACGGTGATCGAGAATACGGCGACGGCTACGGGGACGTCTCTGAGCGGTGCCACCGTCACCGATTCGAGCAGCGACGACATCACCGTGGTTGACACGATTCCTGGTGCGACGACATCGAAACTCGGCATCGGGCCCCTGCTGAACTCGGTGGGGGATTACCAGAAGGACTACAACCTGAACGGGTATCGATCCGCGACCTACCCCGGCCCGTGGCTCGGGCTCGGTGCGGCAGCTCAGCCGTCGAGCAGCTTCCATCTGACGCCACTTCCGAACGGAACCAATGATGCGCTCATGTTTCGAATCGAAGCGATGTATCAGCTCGATATCCAGCAGGGCCAGCCGGGCGTCGAGTTGACCCTGACCGACCCCATGCCCTGCACCACGAACGTGTCGGGTGCTGCGTATTCGAGCTACCCCGCCGGCGGAGCTCTCTGCACGGATCCCGCCTTCCACCCGACGCTCGTCACCGTGAGGACCCCGGCCGATGTCGGTCGAGTAGGCATTCCTGAGAGTCTCGTGGTCAATGCTCGCCTCACCGACGGCACGGTCGTCGCACTGACGCTGCAAGCCTCCTCGGGGTCGGCGCCGAACGGTGCAACTGTTCGCACCTATCGTGTGCCCGACAGCGTGGTGGGTCAGGTCGCGGAGATCTCCATCCCGCGTACCGCGGGGATGACCAACACCAGGACACAGGTCTTGATCGGCGGCTACGTCGACGAAGACCGGAATGCCGGTGATCTGATCCGCAATCAGGGAACGGTCGAGTCCTTCGTCCCGGAGGAGTCCTCGCCATACGCGGCATCACTGACCTCCATCGGCACCATCTACGTCAAGGAAGGCCCCCAGATCGGTGCCAAGAAGGCGTACTCGACGACGAGCAAATCGTTCACGCTCACCTCGGAGGTCTTCCTCTCCGGTGAGACGACCGGCGACTTGACGTTCACCGATACCCTCCCGGCGGGATGGGCCGTCGATGGGCCGATCAGCGTGGACGTGGCGCAGTACACTCCGCTCGGATACGTCAATGACATCGACACGACGACCTCGGTCGCCGCGGACCCCAGCACAGGGCGTACGACGCTGACCGTCGTCGTGACCGCGGAGACGATCAATTCGCTCTTGGATTCGGGTCTCGGCGAACGGTTCCGATTCGAGGTGAATGTGCCCTCGAAGGCCCCGTCGCCCGGAAGCTACAGCAACACGGTTTCGGTGAACCTGTCGGACCCCGGGACCCAGAGCATGTGTCTCCAGGGGACCGCAGTGTCCGGGCTGAGCGGTGCTGACTTCACCTGCCGTGCCACGACGTCGTTCGTCGTGAATCCAGACCCGACCTCGGAGGCCGTGCAGGTCGTCAAGTCTGTGCGGGGCAGCAATGACACCTCGTTCAAGACGTTCCCGGCGATCGGGTACGTCGAGGGCACCGGCGGTACCGCGACATTCCGTCTGGACTGGACGAACAAGAGCATCGCATCGATGACCGACGTGGTCGTCTACGACCTGCTGCCGACACCCGGAGACACGGGCACGATACCGACGACGGTCGACCAGCAGCGCGGCAGCACGTTCGAACCGACATTGGCGAGCATCGCTCCGCTCCCGGCAGGGATCTCCGCCTACTATTCCGTCTCGGACAATCCGTGTCGCCCGGAGGTGCTGCCCAATGCCGATAATCCTGGCTGCGTCGACGACTGGACAGCGATGCCGGCGAGCCCGTCTGCGGCGCTCTTGCAGCAGATCACGGCGCTGAAATTCGTTTCGAGTCAGACCTATGCGTTCAACACCGGGTTCCGCATCGAGATCAATATGACCACGCCCAGTGGCATCACCGATTCCGACATCGCCTGGAATACGTTCGCAGCATCGCAGACGAACGCGGACAGCGGTCAGGTACTCCCTGCGGTGGAGGCCGCTCGAGTGGGCGTGGCGCATAAGGACTACTCCCATATCACCATCGATAAGGTCGTCGACCAGGCGCAGGCGCACGTCGGCGAGGAGCTCACGTACACGGTGACCGCTGTCAACGATGGCGGTCGAGACCTCTCGAACATCACGCTCCGAGACACGCTGCCCGACGGAGTCGATTTCGTGGGTGCGAGCGATGGAGGCACGCATGCCGCCGGGGTCGTCACCTGGCAGCTCGCCGCGATGCCGCTCGGTCAGGTGTTCGCCTTCACCGTCACTGTCACGATCGCTGAAGGCAACACCGTGCCCGAAGGCGAAGACGGTGTGGTTCTCGTGAACCGCTGGGGTGTTGACGGCCCGACTCCGGTCACCCCGTTGAATCCATGCCCCGAGCCGAACGACGCGAACGAGTCGTGCGCGACAACGGAGATTCTCGGCGCTCTGCAATGGTCGAAGGTCACCACTACCGGTGCGCTCCTCGCCGGTTCCGAGTGGACCCTGCAGCAGATCGACGGCGCGGGAGAACCTACCGGAGACCTGATCGCAATCACCGACTGCGAAGAAGCCACCTGTGCAGGCCCCGACCAGGATCCCGAGCCCGGGACGTTCCTGATCGTCGGTCTCGACCCGGGCACGTACCAGCTGATCGAGACTCGTGCGCCCTTCGGCTATGTGCTCGATAGCTCCCCGCACTCCGTCGACGTGCTGTCCAGCACAGCAATCACCGTGATGGACGGAATCGTCAACGAGCAGCAGCCGGGGTTGAACATCCCGTTGACCGGCGGGGTCGGCACTGTCCCGATCGTGTTGGGTGGCGTGGTTGCTGGTGCTGTTGCGTTGCTGCTCGTGCTGGTTCGGCGGAGGAGGGTTGCGGTGTAGCGCGGTTCATCCGGGTGTTTGGTTCTTGATCACTGGTTTTGTAGTTCATAAGAGAAAGGGGCTTGACCTCATGCAGGCAAGCACGACTAGGCGTCGTATCGCCACTATGGTGAGCGCGGCGGCGCTCGGCCTTACTGTACTCGTCGGTTCCTCGGCTGCTGCGATCGCGGCGCCGCAGGATTTCGGGAATATCGATCCGGACCGTACGGGGTCTGTGACGGTGCATAAGTTCCTCAATCAGTCGGGGACGGCGTCGGGGGACATCAGCGAGGCGCCTGCTGCGGGCGACTTCGCTGATCCGGTGGCGGACGTCGAGTTCACCGTCTATCCGCTGCTCGAGTCGGGTTCGCCGCTCGATCTGACTGTGCCGGAGAACTGGGACGGGCTCGATGCTCTGGTCCCGGGTGCCGGTTGCACCGCTCCGAGCGGGTTCACGTTGGGTGCGCCGGTCGAGATGCCGTTGACGGTTGCCGATGGTTCGTCGACTGTTGCTCTGCCGGTTGGTCTGTACCAGGTGTGTGAGACGGCGGCTCCGGCGAATATCATCGAGCGGGCGCTTCCGTTCATTCTGACGATCCCGATGCCGCATGAGGGCGGTTGGGTGTATGACGCCCACGCGTACCCGAAGAACGGTGCGGGTTCGATCGATAAGACCATCACTCCGCAGGAGGATTTCGGTCTTGGCTCGGTGGTTGAGTTTCCCGTGACGGTTCCGGTGTCGCGGATGGCGCAGGAGTGGATCGGGTTCGCGATCAGGGACACCCTGGATGATCGGCTTGTTCCGGTGGCGGCCGGTGACATCGTCGTGACTGCTGATGGTGCCGCGCTCGATCCGGCTTTCTACGAGATCGAGATCGTCGGTCAGCAGATCACGATGGAATTCACCGCGGCGGGTCTTGCCTGGCTCAACGAGGGTCCGAATGCGCATGTCGGCACGGAGATCCAGGTGGTCTTCGCCGGCACCGTGATCGAGGTCGGTGATGGGGTCATTCCGAACACCGCACAGTTCTGGCCGAACAATCCGGGGTTTGATGCGAACACGCAGCCGCCGCTGCCGTCGCCCGAGGTGCGCACCAACTGGGGTGATCTGGAGATCGTGAAGCGTGCAGCCGGGACCACTGGTGCTGAGGGCACGCTGGAGGGCGCTGTGTTCGAGATCTATGCGGCGGAGGATCCGTATGCTGCTGACTGCTCGACCGCGGTTGCGACGGGTGACCCGGTCGTGGTCGATGGCGCGACCAGCTTCACCTCGGATGCGTCCGGTGTGATCTCGCTTTCGGGGCTCTTCGTCAGCGACAGCGTCAACCCGGTGATCGACAATCCTCAGCGCTGCTACGTGCTGAAGGAGACCGCGGCCCCGGCCGGGTACGTGCTCCCTGCTGATGTGTTCACCCCGGTCGCCGTGCTGATCGGCGACACCGTCTCGGACGATGTCGAGATCGAGAACACCCAGCAGGAGGTGCCCGAGCTGCCGCTGACGGGTGCGGCCGGACAGGTGCTTCTCATCGCCGGTGGCGCTGCGGCCCTGGCCGTCGCGGCCGGGCTCATGCTGATGCGCCGGCGCCAGGCGCAGACGACTCGATAGTCTCCAGGCCCTCGGGGCGGTGGTTCCGGCGCATTGCCGGAGCATCACCGCCCCGTCGGCCTGTCCGGCATCCATCATGGCGAGAGCAGAGGTTGGATCATGCGCAGTGTGCGTGAGACCCCGGTGAGGCGTCGCTGGCGTCCGGGCGTGCTGACCTCCGCGATTGCGGTCCTGGCGCTCGCGGGATTGGTCGCCGGCTTGTACCCGATGACGGCGGCGTGGATCTCGTCGTACAACCAGTCCCGTGTCATCGAGAGATCCCACGGGCAGCTCGAGCGCTTGCAGCCCAGCGCGACGGAACAACTCGATCTCGCCCGCGAGTACAACAGTGCGCTCACCGCGGGTGTGGAGCTGCAGGCTGGAGCGAATGTGCCGATCGGGGCTGGAAACGTGACCGACACCGAACTCGTCTACGCCGATATGCTCAGGGCCGATGGCAATGGTCTGATGGGGCGGGTGAAGATCCCGGCCATCGATGTGGATCTACCGATCTATCACGGCACCGACGAGGCGACGCTGCTGCGCGGCGCCGGTCATCTCGAAGGATCGCATCTGCCGGTCGGCGGGGTCGGCACAAGAACCGTGGTCACCGCCCATCGCGGGCTCGCGAACTCGACGATGTTCACGCACCTCGATCGGGTGGAGCCCGGAGACACGTTCTCGATCGAGGTGCTCGGCGAGACGCTGGTGTACCGCGTCTTCGACGTGCAGGTCATCGATCCCGACGACAGCGGCACCCTGCGTGCGGTCCCCGGAGCAGACCTCGCGACGCTGATCACCTGCACGCCGCTGGGAATCAACTCGCACCGCATCGTCGTAACGGGCGAGCGCGTCACACCCACTCCGGCGGCGGCCCTCGAAGACGCCGGTAAGTCCCCGAGAGTGCCGGGGTTTCCCTGGTGGGCGGTACTCGGGTCAGGTGGTGTCGTGCTCGTGGGCGCGTACGTCGCGCGGCGCGGGTTCCTCGACGTGCAGACCCATCGGGTGCCGACCCCGAACGAATAGCACACGAACCGGGCCCCCGCGGTCGCCCCCGTGAGCGCCCGACCCGTGCCGGCTCAGCCCAGCGCGACCGTCGCGGGGTGCGCGCACGCGACGCACACCGCGGCGACGGCGCTCAGCCCGATGGCGAAGACGCCTGCGCCGAGCAGCAGGAACGCCACCTCCGCGGTGCGGGGCGTCGTCGGGATCCGTGTGCGCGTCGTCATGGTGCTTCCTTTTCTGGGGAGGGGTGAACCGGCGTCAGCAGCCGGAGAGCACTGCGTTCAGATAAGGCCAGTGCACGGCGGCGATCGCCGCGGCGAGCATGATCGCGTAGGCGCCCGCAGCCGCGGCCAGCGCCATGCTCGCGGGAGGGCGCGGCGCGCCGATGAGGAGTCGGATGCGCTCGGATCCCGCGGCGTGCGGCGCGGCGTGCAGCGCGGCGTGGGCGATGGCGGCCGTCGTTCCGGCCCCGGTCGCGGGCGCGCCGAGCTTGAGGAGTGCTCCTGCCAGCGCGGTGGTTCCCGTGTGCTGTCTCGCGGACTGATCGGCGGCGATTTCCAGGACCTGCGGCACGGTGCTGCGCATGACGCGGATGAGCGGCACCCACCGGAAGTACCGGGTCGCGCCGTTCAGGAGCGCGAGTCCGAGGTGGTGGCGCTGCGCCAGATGCGCGCGTTCGTGCTCGAGGACGGCCGCGAGTTCGGGGGTCGAGAGCGCGGCGATCGCACCCCTGGACAGCACGATCCCTCCGTGGCGGCGGGGCAGGCTGAAGGCGCGCGCGTCAGCGTGCCGCGTCACCCGTACCGGGTGCCCAAGCAGCGTCATCGGTGTGCCCTCTCGCCGCACGCTCTGGCCGATCCCGCGCTGCGCCCGCCGCACTCGCGCGAACTCCTGGAGCAGGCCGACGAGGATCGCGACGGCCCCGACCGCGGGCAGCGCGAGCGGCAGGATCGCCGGGAGGCCGAGCGATCTGGCGCTGTCCCCGAACGGACTCGCCGCGCTCAGGCAGCGCGCGCAGACCTCGGCGGCGCTCGCGGGCAGCCACGCCGGCCCGCCGCTCATCCAGGCGACGATCGGCCCGATGGCGAGCAGCGCGGCGATCCAGAGCATCGCGGCCGCCGAGAGCGCGGCCGCCGCGAGTCGAGGCGCGGAGGCGAGCGCGGGCGCCGCGTGCCGCAGCAGCCAGGGCCCGCCGAACGCGGCGAGCAGCAGCACACCGCTCAGCAGCAGGGTCGAGAACGCGGCGGTCATCGTTCGTCGTGTGATCCGAGCAGGTGCTGGCGCAGCAGGCGCAGGTCGTCCTCGGCCATGCCGTCGACGAATCGGAGGATCGACGCGGCCCGATCCCCGCTGTCGTCCAGTGCGCGTTCCATGATGCGTGCGGTGTGCTCCTCGCGGCTGACGCAGGCGCCGTAGAGGGTGCGGTGCCCCTCCTTGCCGGCGCAGACGAGTCCCTTCCTGCGCAGATGGGAGAGCACGGTGGCGATGGTCGTGTAGGCCGGCTCGGAGGGGAGCCGCTCGATGATCCGGCGCACGGTCAGGGGATCGCCCCGCCAGAGCAGATCCATGACCTGCGCTTCGAGGGCGCCGAGACGCACGGGCTCGGCGCCGCCATCTCGGGGTGCTTCCCGGTTCATCGGAGCGCCTCCGTCTGCCGGGGGGCGGGGTGCGGGCCTGCGGCGGGCAGCACGGGGCAGGAGACCTGGCCGCGCAGGCGCCACAGCAGCGCGATCCCGGTGAGCAGCATCGAGGTGATCGCCAGGACGGGCTGCAGCGGCGCGAACCAGGTGATCGCCCCCGAATAGCCGAGGGCGAGCACCGCGATCTTGTTGCAGACCGGGCAGCCGACCGCGAACCATGCGAGCAGGCCCCCGGCGATCCCCATGCGCGTCGTGCGTCGCTCGCCCGGCGAGTTCTCGATGTCGCTCGGGTCGACGCCCTGCGGTCTGAGATAGGTGGCGGTCAGCATCCCGGCTCCGAGGGAGGTGAGCAGCCACACCGGGTAGTTCCACCACACGGTGTCGATCTCCCTCGTGAACACGGGGTTCGGGATCAGAACGGTGACCGTGCCGACGATCACCGCGAAACCGGCGCTCGCCACCAGGGCGACCTGCCACTGCCGCGCCGTCCACATGCGGAGGGCGCGTCCCGCTGAGCCCAGCAGTACGCGGGATCGGGCCCGGGTGGATCGCTGGGTCATACGGTCGCCTTCCCGTGTCGAGCACTGTCTGCAGGAGTCTTACTACGGATCATAGTAACAAGGTGCGCGCGGATCCCGCTCGTGCGATGCGCGGATCCCGCCTGTGCGTGCGGATCCCGCCTGGGCCGCGGATCCCGCTCCCGACGACGCGATCCTGCAGTCGCTGGTGCCATGCGCCGCTGAGCGGGCATCAGTCGGCACCGCTCGCCGGAGTGCGCCCGCGGTTTCCGGCGGAGCGCGTCTCCTCCCGGCGTGCCGCCCGGCGGCGGGCGGAGGCCCACGCGCCGAGCGCGGCGATCGCGAGCACCATGATCACGGCGCCGTCGACGATCGCGCTCGAGAGTCTGCCGCTCTGCTCTTGAGCCCAGACCTGCACGGACGTCGGCACGACGGCCGGCATGGCCACCAGGCCGTTGGTGAGCCAGAAGACCACTCCCACGGCGATGATCACCAGGCCTGTGACGAGCGAGGTGGAGTGCAGGCGACGGCCGAAGAGCGAGAGCGTGCGGCCTCGGAGCAGACGCTGCCCGCGCGCGCCCAGTCGATCCCAGAGCGCCGCGATGAGCACCAGCGGTGCGACCATGCCGGCGCCGTAGACGGCGAGCAGCGCACCAGCCGACCATGCGCTCCCCTGCCCCAGCGCCAGGGTGAGCACCGCGCCGAGGATCGGGCCGGCGCAGAACCCTGCGACGCCACTCGCCGCTCCGAGCAGGAAAGTGCGGATGAAGCCGGTCCGTGCGGCTGCCTCCTGGCGGATCCTCGTGGTCCCGGGCAGGGCTCTGGAGACGTCGAACCCGATTCCGAGCACCTGCGCGATGCCGAGCAGGACGAGGACGAGCGAGGTGCCGGCGACGACGAGCCCGCGCTGCTGGAGAAAGAACGTGCCCACGGCGCCCAGCCCCAGGCCGAGTGGCACGAGAGTGATGAGCAGGCCGAGGAAGAACACTGCGCCGTGCGCCAGGAGCGAGAGCCGGGTGCCGATGGTCGATGCGAAGAAGGCCGGGAGCAGGAGTGCGCTGCACGGGCTGAGGAGCGCGAGAGCGCCTCCGATGAACGCGGTGACGAAGCCGATCTCCATGATCAGTCGCGCGCCTCGGCCAGTTTTCTCGTCAGCGTCTCGGTGAACACGCTCCGGGGCTGGGCGCCGACGATCGGCTCACCTCCCAGGACGAAGGTCGGGGTGCCGGACACGCCGAGTCGCCTGCCCTCGGCGGCGTACCGCTGCACCGCCGCCAGAGTTTCATCGGAGTTCATATCTGCGAGGAACCGCCCGGTGTCGAGCCCGAGGTCGCCGGCGATCGAGACGAGCGCCTCCTCGGTCAGCCGATCCGGCCCGAGATGAGCGCCGTTCGGGAACAGTGCGTCGTGAAACTCCCAGAAGCGGCCCTGGATCCCCGCGGCGTGCGCGGCGCGAGCCCCGCGTTCGGAGTCTGCTCCGTACTGATTCACATCGCGCCACTCGATGCGCAGATCGCCCAACTCGGCGTAGTCCATCATGGCCGGCAGCGTCTCGTTCGACCATTTCGCGCAGTACGGGCATTGATAGTCGGAGTAGATCACGAGCGCCACCGGCGCGTCCGCGGGGCCGGCGGACTGCACATCGTCGGGATCGCGGGTCTCGACGAACGTGAGATCCGGTGGCGCTTGCTGCGTCGTCGCCGGGTCCGTCTCCGCGGCTCCCGTCGAACCGCGCTCGCCCTGCGTGACGAGGATCGCGATGAGCAGGCCGGCGATGACGATGATGCCGACGGGGACGGACCAGGAGCGAAGCCTCTGGACGGGGGTGCGGGGCACGGTTCTCCTTCGCGAGCTCGGGATCGAGGACGAGGGGGTTCGCCCGCCGATGACTTACTATGTGTCATAGTAAGTCATCTGCCGGAGAGGAAGCAGCGCACCCGGTGCAGCGGGGCTCCAAACGGCCGCGGAGCGGGGGCGCCGAATTCGCAGTCTTGCGCGCCTGATTCTCAATTCGACTGACTTCAGCACTCCATGTGAAGCGACTTCATACTCATCGTCGTCACATCCTGCGCATCGCTTGGCAAGACGAAGGAGGCTGGAATGCAGAACTCTTATGTCACGCCACTGTGGCTTCTCCTGTTCTGCTGGGTGGTGCTGAGCGTCTGACGTCGTGCACGGGGCCGGCGCGGACGAGGCGGATGTCCTCATGCGCGAAGAGAAAGCGATGCGATATGTCTTGGTCACCACGTCTGGCTCGTGCGGGTGGCGGCAGTTCGTCGCGCGTGCGCGGGCTCGTTCAGCGCAGCGTCATCGGCGCGGTCGTCGCGATCGTTGCCGTGCTGGGTGCCGTCGTGCCGGCGCAGGCGGTGCCGGAGGACAGCGTGTTCTTCGCCGATCCGGCTATGGAGGCGTGTATTCGCGACACACTCGTGATCGCTGCACCGACGCCGGTCACCGAGGGTGATATGGCGGGCATGACGACGGTCAACTGCTCGCTCCGAGGGATTACCGACATCGATCCGCTTCGATTCGCCACCGGCGCGACGGTCGTGGAGCTTGCGTGGAATCACGTCGAAGATCTGTCGCCGCTCTCCGGCCTGCAGAACCTCTATCGGCTGTCGCTCGACGGCAATCGGATCGAAGACCTGTCGCCGCTCTCCGATCTCCCGAACCTGCAGCGCGTCTTCCTTCCCGGCAACCAGATCGAGAGCCTCGAACCGCTGGGGAGCCTGACCGCCCTCGAGGCGCTGACCCTGGATGGCAACCAGATCACGGACATCGGGCCGCTGGCAAGCCTCTCCGAGATGAAGTTCCTGGAGCTCAGAGACAATCGGGTCACGGATATCTCTGCAGTCGCTCACATGCCGATGCTGGAGATCTTGTACCTGGACGACAACCTGGTCGCCGATCTCGAGCCGCTCTCCGGCCTCACCGAGCTGAAGGCCCTTTCGGCTATGAACAATCGCATCACCGACCTGTCTCCGCTGAGAGACCCCGGTCCCTTTCCCGGCGGCGTCTTCGTCGGTGAGCAGCGGGTGATGCGCTCGGCGATGGTCGACGTCGCACAAGCGGTAGGCCTTACCGACATCGCCGGCGTCTCGGTTCCCGTGACGGTGGCGAGCGGCGTTGGTGCGGTCGTCGGCGACGAGGTGACCTGGACCGAGGACGGCGCCGGAAGCCTCACGTGGGAGACCCTGGATCTGGATCCCGGCAACACGGTGCTGTTCTCGGGCACCGTGGACTACGCGATCGAGCCGTTCGCCGAGCTGCCGACGATTTCTGGTGTCCCGGGTCACGGGGTCGTGGGTGCTGCCTATGGCTTCGCGTTCGAGGTGACCGGAGACCCGGCGCCGACGGTGGAGGTGGCCGCGGGGGCGCTGCCGGAGGGGCTCTCCTTGAGCGGTGCTGGTGAGATCGCGGGGACGCCGATGGTGGCGGGTGTGTTCGCATTCTCGGTGGTCGCGACGAATCGCGCGGGTGAGGCGACGCTCGCTGATGTGCGCATCACGATCGACGAGCCCGATGATGGGACCGGCGGCGGCGATGGTGACGGCGGTGACGGTGGCGGTGGCGGCGGCGGTGACGGCGGCGACGGTGACGGCGGCGACGGTGGCAGTGGCGGCGGCGGTGACGGCGGCGACGGTGACGGCGGCGGTGACGGCGGCGGTGACGGCGGCGATGGTGGCGGTGACGGCGGCGACGGTGACGGTGACGGTGGCGATGGTGATGGTGACGGTGACGGCGGCGACGGTGACGGTGACGGTGACGGCGGTGACGGTGACGGTGGCGGTGACGGCGGTGACGGTGGCGGCGAGACCGACGCAGATCGCGGGGGCAGCGGGAGCGGGGCGTCCGGAGGGACGCACGTCCTGGCCAGGACCGGCGATGCGCAGGCACCCGGGGCCGTGGGCGGTGCGTTCGCGATGCTGCTCATCGGAGCGGTTCTGGTGCTCGGCCGTTTGTCGCGCGCACGTCGCGCAGAGTAGGCACGAGCCGGAAACGACGGGGCTGGACTCGGGGGTGGGGCGTCACTTCCGATCCCGGCCCCGTCCTGTGTGCTCACTGGAGCGCGGCCCCCAGCGCTCCGCGGTATCGGATGCCGCTCGCGATCCGTCGCCGGAACACGAAATAACCCCCGCCGCTTCCGCGACGGGGGTTATTCGTGTATGGCGCGCCCCGAGGGATTCGAACCCCCGACCTTCTGATCCGTAGTCAGATGCTCTATCCAGCTGAGCTAGGGGCGCCCGTTGGTTTCCCAACCAGAAAGACATTACACGACTCCCTGTGAAAAGAAAAATCACTGCAGTCCGGGCGTGTGCGGCGCTGCACGGGTGCCGGCCCTGCGGAGGGCGCGGCCGCGCAGCGGGGGTCCCCACGAACCGTCCACGCGGGCGTCCGGCCGGCGTGCGTCCCGCGGGGTACCCTTGAACCCGTGCCAGAGCAGAGCCCCCAGTCGATCGCCCCCACCGCGCCGAGAGCCGAGCTGACGCGCGCCGAGTCGCTGATCCGCGAGGTCCCCGACTATCCGTCCGCGGGGATCCTGTTTCGCGACATCACCCCTCTGCTCGCCGACGGCCGCGCGTTCCGAGAGACGGTCGACGCGCTCATCGCTCCGTTCCGGGGCGCGTTCGACGTCGTCGCCGGGCTCGAAGCGCGCGGATTCCTGCTCGCGAGTGCGGCCGCATATGCGAGCGGGGCGGGGCTCATGCCGATCCGCAAGGCGGGTAAGCTGCCGCGCCCGGCCGCGCACGTCGAGTACGCGCTGGAGTACGGCGACGCCGAGGTCGAGGCCCATGCGGATTTCCCCCGGGGATCACGAGTCCTGCTGATCGACGACGTGCTCGCGACCGGCGGAACGCTCGTCGCTGCCCATACGCTGCTGGGCGAGCTCGGCTACGCCGCGGCGGGCACCGCCGTGCTGTTCGAGATCGCGGGACTCGGCGGCCGAGAAGCGGTGGGGGATCCGACGCTGCACACGGTGTTCCGCAGCTGATCGGGGCGAGGACGATGCGAACCCGGATGTCGGAGGACGCGGTTAGGGTCGACTCATGAGCGAGAAGCGCAGCACGTCGGGGCATCGGGGCGACCCATCCGATCGCACCGATGTCTTCGACCTCGCCGGGACCGACCCCGAACTGCTCAACTCCGGCCGCATCCCCGACCCGCAGCCCGAGCACACGCCGTTCTTCCGCTGGCTGGCCCGGATCTTCACAACGATCGAGGCGCGGCTGCGAGCTCGAGGCGATACCTCGATGCGCAATGCCATCAGGTTCTTCTGGGCCTTCGTGGCGATCATCGGCGTATTCCTGCTCGTCGGCCCCGTCATCAACAAGCCGCTCGATTTCGACGATGTGCTCGACTCCGCGAAGCTGAGCGAGGTCGACTGGGTCGCCACCGACGCGCAGATCGACTACGCGCTCGAGCGCGGGGGCGACGGGGGTTTCCTCGCCGATGTGTCCGAGCAGTACACCGCCCGCTTCACGAACGGCCCCGAAGCTGCCGTCGAACGGGTCTTCGCCACCGAGTTCAACGGACACGACACCCGGTTCGAGGTGCACGCGGCCACGATCGACGGCGAGCCGGCAGAGGTCGAGGTGCGCCGCGGAGCCACGGTCACCCGAGTGCTGATCTCCTCTCCGGACGGAACCCGCCTCGAGGGTGAGCGGGAGATCGCGCTCGCCTACGAGCTGCACGATCTGGTCACCGCCGAGACCGACGCTGCCACGGGGCAGCCGGTCGACAGCTGGTCCTGGCCGCTGCTCGGCCCCAGCTGGCCGCAGGCCACCCAGGGCGTCGAGGTGTCGCTGACGCTGCCGCACGACCTGGACGAGGCGCTCGTGCGCGCGCCTCGCGCCTACGTCGGGTGGCTGCTGCTCAACGGAACCGAGTGGCTGACGCCCGAGGCGCAGACCGCTCAGGGCGTGCGGTACGCCTTCAGCAACGACGACACCCTGCCGCCGCATGCCGATCTGAGCATCGTCGCCAGCTTCGAGGCCGGCACCTTCGATCAGCCACCCACCACGCCCCTCTTCTGGCTGCAGACCTGGGGGCCGCTGCTCCCGCTCGCTCTGCTCGTCATTCTCCTGCTGTTCGCCCTCGCCGCTCGACGCGTGGTGTGGGCGGACAGTGCGGGCGAACCCTGGTACCTGACGCGATCCGATCCCCCCGACGACCTCACCCCGGCGAGGGCCGCCCAGCTGCTCGACCGCCCCTGGCACGCCGAACTGATCTCGGAGCTGACGCAGGAGACGGGAGCTGCGAAGCAGTCGAAGCAGTCGAAGCGGAAGCCCGTCGACACCGGCGGCCGCGGCCGTGAGCTGTGGCTGGCGGCGGTGGCGCGCGCCGGCATGCGCGCCGGCAGGTTCGGCAACTTCCCGAGCGTCGCGCGCCGGCGAGCGCGCTGGCGCGCGCACGACCGTCCGGTCGAGGATCGGCTGCGCTGGGCGCCCGACAGCTACGTGCGCGACACCTTCATCCTCGGATCGCTCGCGATCGTGCTCGTGCAGTGGGGCCTGCTGCGCCAGCTCTCGCACCAGGTGATCCTGAGCGTCGTCTGGTGGCCGGGGCTCTTCGTGCTCGCCTCGACCGTGCTCGCGCTCGTCATCGTCGGTGCGGTGCGCCGGCCGCGTCCTCTCACACGCGCTGGAGCGCTCGCCGTGCAGCAGCTCAAGGGCGTCGACGCCTACGCGCGGGCCACGCGTCTGCTCGATCGCGGTCCGGTCGACGACGAGCTGCTGCCCTACGCCGCGCTCTTCGAGGGGCCGCGGCGCGCGGGGCGCGCCGTCGCCGGGCACGCGGCGCGCGAGTCGGGCGACCGATGGCTCGGCCGCGGATGGCGCACCGAGCACTTCGTCTCGCTGCCGGCGGTGCTGGCGGTGCTCGCGGCCGCCGGCCTGCTCGCCGGATCGATCGTCACCGTCTCGACGCAGCCCGCACCCTACGCCGACCAGGACTTCGTCACCTGGCCGGGATCTGCGACCCCCGGGGCGATCTGGTCGCAGGTCGAGGGGTTCGAGATCGACGCCGAACTCGAGCGCGACGAGCAGGGCCGCGCCCAGCTCAGCGTCGTAGAGCGGAACACGGTGCGCTTCACCCCCGGCGGCGGGTCAGTGCCCCAGTTCGCCCGGGAGTGGCCGCGGGAGCGGCTCGGCCAGGATCTCGGCCTCGACGTCGAGAGCGTGCGCCTCGGCGGCGAGGAGGTGCCGTTCCAGGAGCTCCTCGGTCCGCAGAGCCTGGCGGTCGCCACTCGCATGTCGGACGTGCTCGACGGGGTGCACGACGTCGAGATCCGCTACAGGCTCTCGACCCCGATCGTCGATGCGCCGGACGGCCCGGACTCCCAGCAGCAGCTGCGATGGACGGCAGTACTCGACTTCTGGGAGGACACCTACTACACCGATGCGGCGAATCCGTTCGACGGCACCGCGCCGGTGCGGCCGTTGCGCATCGGTCTCACCGTCTCGCCCGACATCGCGGAGGAGATACGCTCCGGCGGGTGGATCGACTCCGACCACGAGCGCGACCGGGTTCCCTACGAGAACGGCAACTGGTATCAGCCGTGGGAGTACGAGACCGGCATCTCGCTCGACGACGAACTCGGAGTCTCCACACACTACGATCTGCGGGTCGGCGACGAGCGAACTCTGGACGACGGCTCCCTCGTCGTCTCGCTGGACGCGGAGGCCGTCGAATCCCGCGAGGGCGAGGACCGCATCGAGGAGACGCCGGCCGGGCCCTGGCGGGTCTCGGAGGAACTGAATGCCGCGCTCGAGAAGTACGAGCTCGGTACGACCAACGACCTCGGTGTCGTGCTCAACTTCCCCGCCGGAGCCTTCGCGGGCGTCGACGACCAGGCGTATGAGCGCTATCGGGCGGCCAGAGACCTGCCCTACACCGCGGTGCTCGGTCTTGCCGTGCTCATCGGGGCGGCCTCGACGAGCATCCTCCTGTTCGCCCGGCGCACGCGTCGACGCGCGAGCGCCTCGCTCCGCACCGTGTCCTTCGCCGCGATCCCGCTCGCGGCGGCGGCTCAGAGCGTGCTCTTCTGGTGGGCGGTGATGTCGATGCCCGGCAGCGACAACCGCGGCTGGGGTGCGATCGTGCTCGGCACGCTCATGCTCGCCGCAGTGGTGGCGCAAGCGATCGTGGTGGGCGCCCGGGGCGGCGGGAACGCCCGGGGCGCCCGGGGCGGCGGGCGCCGCCGGGACGACCGGGGCGAGCGCAACGACCCTGCCGGCGGGCGCCGAGCACGGAAGCGGACGGCGTAGGGCGCCGGCTCCGCCCGCGCGGGCGGGTATCGACCGACTCGATCGCTACGACAGAATGGGACCCATGACGCACACCGACCCGACCGCCGCTTTCTTCGCCGCTCGGGACCAGCTGCTCGCCGCCGCGGGAGATCCCGCTCGCGCGCGAGCCGAGTTCCGCTGGCCCGACGTGGGCTCAGAGTTCAACTGGGCGCACGACGTCTTCGACCGCATCGCCGAGGGCAACGACGACACGGCGCTCCGCATCGCCGAAGCAGACGGCAGCGAGCTGCAGCGCAGCTTCTCGCAGATGAAGCAGCGCTCCGACCAGGTGGCGAACTGGTTCCGCAGCGTTGGCGCGCGGCCGGGAGACGTCGCCATGCTCATGCTCGGCAACCGCGTCGAGCTCTGGGAGATCATGCTCGCCGCGATGAAGCTCGGCGTCGTGATCCTGCCCACCTCCGTGGTGCTCGGTGCGCATGAGCTCGAGGATCGCGTGGAGCGCGGGCGGGTGCGGTGGGTGTTCGCGGCGGCCGAGGACGCGGTGAAGTTCGCCGACGTGCCGGGCGACTACCGCGGCATCGGGGTCGG